>NZ_SWCN01000070.1 GCF_005116575.1 Desulforhopalus sp. IMCC35007
TAGGTAGACGAGAAATCGTTGCAGATTTTAATGGCGGGACTATCACTTCTGACGGAGGGGCGTTGTTGTTACGAGAAGTGGAACAGCGGACAAACATTCTCCACCGTTTTTCGCAATGCTTCACCGATCATCGTGATCAAAGCCGTATTGAGCACAGCGTTTTAACCTTAGTTTCGCAACGTGTCTTCGGTCTGGCTTTGGGGTATGAGGATCTCAACGACCACGATCATTTAGCGAGTGACAAGATGCTTGCTGTGGCTGTTGGCAAAACCGATCCAACGGGTATGGATCGTAAGTCTGAAAAAGATCAAGGTAAACCTCTTGCAGGTAAGAGCACTCTGAATCGTCTTGAACTAACACCTGTCAATGCTACGTCTAAGAGTACTTATAAAAAAATAGCCATCAGTTCTGGATCTGTAGATGATCTTTTTGTAGATGTTTTCCTCGAATCCCATACAGAGATTCCAGAAGAGATAATTCTTGATGTTGACGCAACCGATGATCCGCTACATGGTGACCAGGAAGGAAAATTTTTCCATGGCTATTACAAAGCCTATTGTTACTTGCCTTTATACATTTTTTGCGGTGAGTATCTGTTGTGTGCACGACTTCAAACCGCCGACGTCGATGCTGCAGCCGGTACAGTTGAGGAAATGGAGCGGATTGTTCATCGCATCCGACAAGCTTGGCCAGATGTGAAAATACTTGTTCGTGGAGATAGTGGTTTTTGCCGTGAAAACATTATGACCTGGTGTGAGGACAATGATGTTGATTTTCTTTTTGGATTAGCCAAGAATTCGCGCCTTGGCAAAGAGATTGAAGAAGAACTCGCACTCGCCAAAGCATTGTACCAGTGCAGTGGTCAAGCTTCCAGGGTTTTTAAAGACTTTTGCTATATGACTCTTGATACATGGCGGTGGCACCGCAGGGTAGTAGGTAAAGCAGAGCATCTTGCAAAAGGATCAAATCCACGTTTTGTTGTTACCTCTTTAAAAGCTGAAAAACATGAGGCTCAAGAGCTGTATGAAAAGGTGTATTGTGCTCGAGGTGACATGGAAAATCGGATCAAAGAACAGCAGTTGATGCTTTTTGCAGATAGGACCAGCACCCATAAACTGCAGAGTAATCAGGTGAGACTCTATTTTTCATCTTTGGCCTATGTGCTCATACAGGCTTTTCGCCGACTTGGTCTTGTAGACACAGAAATGGCCAAAGCTCAATGTGACACTATCAGGCTAAAATTGTTTAAAATTGGAGCAAGAGTCAGAGTAACGGTAAGAAAGGTCTGGGTATCCTTTGCAGAGGGGTATCCATATAAAGCTATATTCACCCAAGTGATGAACAATATACAGAAAATACCTGCCAATTCGTAGT
>NZ_SWCN01000010.1 GCF_005116575.1 Desulforhopalus sp. IMCC35007
TTGCATCGGTAATGTCTGTGCCACCGATGGTGACTGTAGAAATACCGGCCTCTGCCCCAACAGTGATCGCCCCGTTAACGGTGTCACCGGAACCTTCAACCACACTGTTGTCGGCAGGAGTAACATCCGCATCCGCATCATCAATAGAGATGGTCGGCGCACCGTCGGTCAGGCCGTCGATGGTGATGGTAAGGGTTGCCTCAGAGGTATCACCATCAGCATCGGTGATGGTATAGGTGAATTCCTCGGTGAGAGTTTCACCATCGTTGAGGCTTTGAACAATTGGGTTGCCCGGAGTCAGTTCATAGATGTAAGACCCATCTTCGTTAATTATTAATGTTCCATAATCGGTGCTAAATTCCTCTCCAATGTTTCCGCCTGTTATTCCAGTAACCGTCGTTACATCCGCGCCCAGGGTATCTGCGCCAGTACCTGTAATTACGTTGCCGTTAAATGGAGTTGCAAGATCTTCAGAAATGGTGACAAAGTCAGGGTTTGCCACTGGTGCGGTATCAATGATCTGAATATCGAGAACATCAGAACTGCTTGCACCGGTGCTATCAGTAACCATAATGGTGAACTGGTCAATAACACTGTCATCGCCTGCACTATGATCTTCTGCCTCACCATCTTCCGTGTATTCGTAGGTGATCTCACCTGTCGCAGGATTATAGCCGGTGATGGTAAGAGTACCTTCGTCTCCGATTATAACAACTGGGCTAGCCGTTGCGTTGCTTATATCCTGACCAGCAATCGTGACAGCAGCAACGCCTGCTTCAGCTGAAATGACAATACTGCCGCTTGTGGTGGCTCCACTTCCTTCAGCAACACTGTTATCAGCCGACGTTATGTCTTCATCTTCGTCTGTTATTATTATAACAGGGGGTTGGGTTGGTGTTGGTGTTGGAGTTGCGGGTGTACCGGGGATAGCAGGTGCTTGGGGGGCTGAGACAGGAGAGGTTGAGACTGGAGTGGCTACTGCCGGAATTTCTTCGTCTGGGCTATCAGCAATATATTGGTTGTATTCGTGGGTCGTTGTCTCGTTGTTGCTATCTAGGAGATATGCACCAACCTGACCTTTTGAATCATCTCCTGCATGGTAAGTTGTTTGGAAATCATAGCTGTCAATGAGGCCTCCTGCAGCAGGATCGTCTGTGATGTCATCAATATTTTGATTTTGTGCCAGAGCCTCTACAATGGCTTCTTGAAGTTCAGCAACCTCTTGGATAACGGCGTCTCTTGGGTCAATATCCCCGAAAACGGATTCGTCAACAAGCAGCTGATCATTGCCTGCTAAAGATATGATACTTCCATCTTCGCCTATAATAGATATGCTGGCGTTGGCTGAAGTCGTTATTATCTCGTTTTCATAGATGAAGTCTCCAACTTGCAGTTCTCTGATCTGCCCATTTTCCGAACGTGCAGTTACGATACCGTTGATTGCCTGAACTTTTCCAACTTGAGCCATGTTGTACCTCATTAATATGCTTTATATAGCCAAGAGCATTGTGCTGCTCTGTTGTGGGCCGTTAGGTAAGGGATAATTTTTTGTTTCATTAACCGAGTCTTCTTATTGTAGGAATAATTCCTGCAAAAGGTAATTGTACCAAAGTACAATTTTTCACGGAGAATACAGGGGAAGGTGAAGTCACAATACCCCTTGGCTTTGGTAGGACTCCGCAAATAGAAAATAGAGCCGCAGATCCAGCTGTTTCAGAGATGGCCTAGGTACTGAGTTGCTGAGGTTGCGCAAAAAGATAGCCTTGTAGGGCATCAATGTTTGTCTCGAGCAACATCTGCACCTGCTCATTACGTTCAACGCCTTCTGCGATGACCAGTATGTCAAGACTGTGAGCAACGCCTGCTAATGCCTCTATAAAAAAACCGCTGTCGCCCTGGTCGTTCTCAAGCTCTTTAGTAAAACCTCGGTCTATTTTTACGTATTCAGGGCGCAGTGATTTTAAGTAGCCAAAATTTGTAAAACTCTGACCAAAATGATCCAGGCCGATCGAGTGGCCAAGCTCACCAACTTTTTTGGAGAAGTCTTTGACAATATCAAGATGTTGTACGGCGCCAAATTCTGGGAATTCGAAGATAATGTGGGGGTAGCTTCCTGGCAGTTTTGCAAGTTCGGAAATTACCCACTGAACAAAAAAGCGGTCGGTAAGAGATGATGGCGAGACGTTAACGGCAATTGTGTCCATTTTTGATAGTATCTCGTGCGCAGAGAAGATTCGACTAAGTACAACCTGATCAAGTTTTGAGATCATTCTTAGTCGTTCGGCAAGCGGTATGAAAATAGCGGCACTGACGAAATGGCCGGATTCTAATATAATACGAGAAAGCAGTTCCTGATGGACGATTTCGTCCTGTTTTCTACTGTTCATCACCGGTTGGCTAAAAAGGGCGATGTCTTTTCGCTGAAGAACATCGGCGAGCGTCTGTTTCCACCATGTTCGTCCCTTTACGGCGGTGTCTTTGTCTGCTGAAAATGGATTGATGAACGATTTATTCGGCCCTTTCTGCCGGGCTGCCTGCAAAGCACTGTCAGCCTCGGCAAGGAGTTGTGGAAGGGTCGGTGAGTGCTCGTAAAACACCCCTCCAATATATGCCAGATTATTTGTACTACTGCTGTTTTCAGTAGCTAAGCGGTTGATTTTAGACATAAGGATTTCGGCAAGGTCAATGGTGTCTGATGAACTGATCTGAGAAATGAAGATAGCAAAATCACCTCCGGTAAGTCTTGCCAGGGCAACGTCTTTTAAAATTTGTGTTTCTTTTTGAATAATATCACCAACATTTTTCAAAAGAGCGTCGCCTGACTCAAAGCCTTCGGCTTCATTAATGTTTTGCAGGTTAGCAACCTGAACCATCAGCAGGGCTCCGTTGACTTCTTCTTTGGCCGCTTCCAGACGTGCACCCACCTGAGCTGTCAGATAGCGCCGGTTGCCAAGACCTGTCACCTGGTCATAATATGCTTTCTGACGCAGACGTTCTGCGATCTTCGCCTGTCTGGTAAACATCTCCCTGACCTTTACAGTCATGCGGTTCATAGATTCGACAACGAGGCGGAGTTCCCGGGTTTTCGGCAGGACCTTCTGGATTTGGTATTCTCTGCGACAGATGGCTTCCGCCTGTTCCTCGACCTGTTTAAGAGGTTTGAGCAACACTTTTAAGCCCCAACTGCCAAGCAGAAGAATCACTGATCCGGCGAGGACGAAGTATGTACTTATTCGAATCATGGTTTTCCAAATGGTCTGATAGGCCAAACCGGGGTGACTTTCAATAAAAAGTGTTCCTGCCTGGGTCCAGCCAGACATGACCAAAGCTCCGGCCCTTGGCGCTTTTATAGAAATGAAATCAATAAACCAATCAGGTACACCGGCGATCTCAATCTTGAGGGTCCGTTCCGTAATCACTTTGTCATCGGGATCTCTTAGACTGATGATTCTGTAATAACCACGATCAAAAACGGCGTTTATCATGGTGTCTATGGTGGGCAAATCGTTTTCAGCCATGACTGGAGAGAGTGACAGGGCAAGAGATGTCGCAGTGTCCTGAGCATGGGACTCTAACTGGTTTATCAGAAATGAGCGGGTACTCTGGAGCTTTTCAACCCAAACACCTAAAAAAAGAATCATTACCAGGAATACGGTAAAGAGGAATAGTTGCCTGTGGAGTGTCATAATGTTTTCCTTTTTCTATTTCAATTTTTCGGGCATTCTTTTAAGGAGGCTTTGCCATCGTTCAAGGCGCACGTTGTCGCCGACCTTCTGACCTTGGCCTCGAGATTTTGCAAGCCAGAGGCCGGAGCCATTAAAACTGTAAACAGGGATTAAGTCTTTTCTCTGGGTGGCAGGCTTTATTGCTGCAATAAGATTGTCAAGGATGAGCGGAATGGCTCGTGGAGAGGCATAGTAGGTTACTACCATATGGGCTTGATTGGGGTTTAAGGCTCTGACGTAGGTCATGTGAATTTTTTTTTCGGCTACTCCGAGAGCTTTTAATGTGAAATATTTAGCCAGGGAGAAATCTTCACAATCCCCACCTCCTGTTGACAAAAATTCGATTGGTGTCGCCCAGTAATCTGATTTTTTCCAATGCACGATATCATCAATGAATTGAAGTTGATTGAAAAAGGAGTTTACCTTTTTAAGTTTTTCTTCCTCAGTTACCCCCGAACTTTCACGGATCAGTGTTTGCCAGGCAAGCAGTCGGAGTTTTGCGGATTCGCCGTACTGTAATTCCGCTGTAGATACAATCTCCTGGGGAAGAGTAAAGAGATTGTCGCTGCGTCCTATGCCAAAGAGACAGATGAGCAGCATAAAAATTAACGTAATTTTCTGCAGAATATAAGGATTGATATGGAAACAGTTTAGCAAAACAAATAAGCCACATGACGTAAAAAACTCAGACCAATTTCAATAAAAAAGTGTAAGAGTCGGTTAATAAAAAAGGATGTCCTCAAAGTAGCTTAGTGGAAGAAATAAAATATTTCCAATTTTTCACTGCATTTTTTGTTTTTTATTATCGGGACAGGTAAAGAAAATAATGAGCTCTTCGGAGGAAGAGTTGGTCAAAGGATGAAAAAGTTTCAGGAGTTGTTTCCATGTTTTGGAACATGTGAAGACAGTTGGACCGAAAACGAAAAAAGGCACTTACAGAAGTAACTGTAAGTGCCAATATTTTTGGTGGAGCTAGACGGGATCGAACCGTCGACCTCTTGACTGCCAGTCAAGCGCTCTCCCAGCTGAGCTATAGCCCCAATAACGGTCTCATTAAAAAGCAGGGATATCATTAACAGGGTTTATTTTGCGTGTCAACAGAAAATGATAAATAAATGAGTGGACAGAGCATATGACTTGCTAATGAAAAAGAGGTTTGGTATGTTTTGCAAGCTCGATAGAAGCGCTTTGTTTTCTGTATAAACATCAGTATTCCCACCTTCATTTCTGATTGAAATTGAGGTGGGAAATTACATATAGGGCGTAGTAAAGCGCCTGGATTACTAGGAAAAATGCATGTACTCTCCATTTAATTTTTTGTTTGGTTGGTTGTCAAATGATCTCGCGATAGACTTAGGTACAGCAAACACTGTCCTGTATGTCAAAGGAAAAGGAATTGTCCTAAGAGAACCATCCGTGGTTGCCGTCCGTCAGGATGGCCGAATGAATAAAGTCCTGGCTGTGGGCCAGGAAGCTAAAATGATGCTCGGCAAAACACCCGGAAACATCACAGCTATCCGACCTATAAAAGATGGTGTTATAGCCGATTTTGAAGTGACCGAAGCCATGCTGAGGTATTTTATCAATAAGGTGCATAACAGAAGAACTCTGGTGCACCCGCGTATCATCATTTCCGTTCCTTCCGGTATTACCCAGGTTGAGAAACGGGCGGTGAAAGAGTCTGCTGAGTCTGCCGGTGCACGTGAAGTCTATCTCATAGAAGAGCCAATGGCTGCTGCCATCGGTGCAGGGCTACCCATTACAGAGCCGACTGCCAATATGATTATCGACATTGGTGGTGGTACGACCGAAGTAGCTGTCATTTCACTGTCCGGTATTGTTTACGCTAAATCCGTTCGTGTCGCAGGTGACAAAATGGACGAAGCTATTCTCCAATACATCAAAAGAAAACATAACCTCGCAATAGGAGAGCGAACCGCCGAACTGATTAAGACTACTATTGGTAATGTCATGCCGGAGGAACCATATGAGGTTATGGATATAAAAGGGCGGGACCTTGTCTCCGGAGTGCCAAAGACCCTCCAGATTACAGCGGAAGAAATCCAGTCTGCCATCGCGGAACAGGTGGATGTTATTGTTGAGGCTGTAAGAGTTGCTCTCGAGGTGACACCGCCGGAACTCGCAGCAGACATCGTTGACAATGGAATTGTTTTAACTGGTGGTGGTGCTTTATTGAAAAACCTCGATAAATGTCTGAAAGAAGCCACGGGAATGCCAATAATTGTCGCAGAAGACCCTCTTTCATCCGTTGTTCTGGGTTCCGGAAAGGCACTTGATAATATCGATATCCTCAGAGAAGTTACTATCGAATAATCCATACTGTTTGCCTATACTGAGTGATGGATATCTGTCCATCACTTTTATTTTGCCTCTTGCTGTAGTGATCCGTGAGAAAACCATCTAAAACCAAGCAGGAACGGCCTTTTTTTTCCTCTATCAGGGTGCTGTTTCTGATCATAATTCTGGCGCTGGTTGGCCTACTGCTTCTGGCCTCTCTTCTTGGGGGACGATTTGGCACGCCACATCAACTCACTCTCGATTTCATAGGGCCACTGCAGAGTGCGGTGACCCGGTCGGTTGGAGGAATAGCAGCCTTAAAGAACGATTATATTGCCCTTTGGAATGTACGGGCAGAAAATAAGCGGTTACGTCTTCTGGTGGATAAATACCTCACGGAACTTGGTGAGTACCGGGAGGGGTATAGCAATTATCTTCACTTTGAGCAGCTTCTCGCTTTCAAGGAAAAACTACATTTTCAACCTCTGGCAGCGCGCGTCGTCGGCAAGGAACCTGCCTTTTGGTACCAGACCATTGTTGTCGACCGTGGCAGAAAAGATGATGTACTGGATGGAATGATCGCTCTGGCTCCAGCAGGGGTTGTTGGGCAGGTCATTCACACTGGGGAGCACTATTCTAAAATTCTGCTGGCTAATGCTCCCAGTAGTGCCATTGATGTGATGATTCAGAAAAATAGAATCCGTGGTATCTTAAAAGGTGCAGGAGAAAAAGGCTTTGTTCTCCACTATGTGTTGAAAAACGCCGACGTACAGGTGGGCGACAATATTGTGACTGCAGGTATCGGTGGTGTTTTCCCTGCCGGTATTCCACTTGGACAGGTTTCGAGAGTGTATAAAAAGAGACGTGGTATGTTTCAGGAAATTGAAGTCACCCCGTACGTAGATTTTCAAAAACTTGAATTTGTGCTCATTGATCCTACCGACAGACGTCAAATTCTCGATTCAATGGATCTCTCTACAAAGAGGTAGCTTCACTCATGATGGTCCTCGTATTCTGGTTGCTGGGAATTGCACTCATCGTCTTACAGACGACTCTGTTACAGTATCTGCCCCTATGGCTTGGACGCCCTGATTTTATTTTTATCTTCGTAGCCATTATCGCCTACCGTTTTGCCTGGATTCCTGGTATTTTTCTCGTTTTCACTATTGGCTGGATCCTTGATGTTGTCGCAGGCATTCAGCTTGGGATTTATCCTCTGATGTGCCTGCTTACTTTTACAGGTTTGAAAATCTTAACAAATAAAAGCCCTGTGAAAGAAACCACCTACCAGATACCTCTGGTTGGTCTCAGTTATTTTTTGATGCAGATGTTTCTCTATTTTATCTGTTCTCTCACGTCCCCAGATCTCTTGCCTGAGTGGTCCTGGGGAGTTACCTTGCAAAGAACGGCGTTGGTGATGGTTTCTGCAATTCCAATGTTTTTACTCTGTAGCTCACTCTATGAAAATATTCAGAAACGTCAGCTTCGCAGCAAACCCATGCGGCGTCGCCGTCCTAGAACGCAATAGCGTGAAGAAATGAGATTGAAATTAGCCTTTAAAGAAGTTCAGGAGATTGAAGAACGAGACGATGGAGCCCTTGACCTGCTGAAAAAGAGGTTGGTTGCGGTGACAGTAGTCGTATTGTTTTTCTTTGTCGTCATCATTCTGCGTCTCTGGTTCCTGCAGATTACCAATGGTGTTGAGTACGAAAAACGTGCCTATGGCAACCGGGTGAGAATCCGTCAGCTCGCTCCGCCAAGGGGGCATATCCTTGACCGATTCGGGAGGGAAATTGTCACCAATCGTCCTTCGTTCAATGTGGCACTCCTTCAGGAAGATTCCCATGATCTCAGTGATGTTCTGGAGCGACTGGCACCCATTCTGAATATGGAAGTGTCTGAGCTCTGGGAGAAGGTGAGAGAGGCCTCGGGTACACCCAGATATCTCCCGATTCTGCTGAAAGAGGATATTGACTGGAAAACTCTTGCCTATCTGGAAAACCACAATCATGAATTTTCAGGAATAAGAACAGAGGTACAACCGGTTCGGGTTTACCGTTATAATGATCTGGCCGCAAACGTCATTGGCTATCTGGGATCTATATCTAAACAGGAACTTGCCGAGGCAGACAGTGGGGTGTATAGCGGCGGTGATATCGTCGGTAAGAGAGGCCTGGAAAGGCTGAGGGAATCGGATTTACGGGGGGAAAAGGGCCACAGTTACACAGAGGTCGACTCCAAAGGATTTGAGCAGCAGATGCTGAAAGCCGAAGAGCCTCTCCCTGGCAGAGAAATTCGCTTAACCCTGGATGTTGATTTACAGCAGATTGCAGAAAGTTATATGGATGCTGGTGAAAAATCAGGTGCGGTGGTTGCAATGGAGGTGAATACCGGTCGGGTTCTGGCTGCGGTTTCTGCACCGACAATTCATATTCAGGATTTTATCGGAGGGATCTCCAGTACTAAGTGGAAGGAGTTGCTGGATAACCCCAAACATCCTCTCATAAATAAAGTCGCCCAGGCGACCTATCCTCCTGGATCTACGTATAAAATGGTGACAGCTCTGGCAGGTCTTGCCAAAGGTGTCATCGACGAAGATACGGTGTTCTACTGTCCGGGGCGATACTCTTTTGGAAATCGGACCTATCGATGCTGGAAGCATAGCGGGCATGGGCCGGTCGACCTTGAAAAAGCGATCAGCCAATCCTGCGATGTATATTTTTATCAGGTTG
Source organism: Desulforhopalus sp. IMCC35007 (assembly GCF_005116575.1). Lineage (GTDB taxonomy): Bacteria > Desulfobacterota > Desulfobulbia > Desulfobulbales > Desulfocapsaceae > Desulforhopalus_A. The sequence goes on from NZ_SWCN01000010.1 coordinate 8,756, forward strand.
CACAAAGGGTTGGGGTCGATTCACTCGCTGAGTATGCCCAGAAACTTGGCCTTGGCAAACCTACCGGTATTGAGATGGAATACGAAAAAGCGGGGCTCACTCCGACCAAGAAATGGAAACTTAAAAACCGTAAAGCAAAGTGGCAGGAAGGGGAGACGCTTTCCGTAGGTATCGGTCAGGGATTTAATATTACCAGCCCTTTACAGATTTGTCTGATGACCGCAACCATCGCCAATGGTGGCAAGGTGTATCGACCGCAACTTGTCGAACAGGTAGTAGACCCTGAGGGGAATATTGTAGAGAGCTTTAAGCCTGAAATTACATCAGAACTTACAGGTGTTGACCATTATCTTGAAGCCATTAGAAAGGGTATGGAAGAGGTTGTTCAGGGCAAGAGAGGTACTGCAAGGTCCGTGGCGATTGATGGCCTGCGCATTGCTGGTAAAACTGGAACGGCTCAGGTTGTAAAACTGGCCCAATACAAGCACTTAAAAGAAGAAGATATTCCCTATAAATATAGAGACCATGCCTGGTTTACCTGCTTTGCACCGGCGGATAATCCGGAAATCGCTGTCACTGTACTTGTGGAACATGGCCTCCATGGTGGCTCTGGCGCAGGACCGATCGCCAAAGCAGTACTTAAACAGTATTTCAGTGGACGATTAAATCAGATTGTTCAGTGAGAGCCGCAATATTGAGAGTATGCTGAGATGAGTTTGTCAAATTTTACCGTAGGTGTGGGCATATGTTTCGTGTAGATAGGCGCTTGTTTGAAAATTTTGATATGGTCCTGATGATTCTTATCTGTCTCGTCTGCACCATGGCATTTTTTAACCTGTATAGTGCCTCCTCTCCTCCCAAAGGCTACGGTGCTGCACCTTATATTAAACAGGCGTATTTTTTCCTCATCTGTTTTGCACTCTTTGTTTTTGTCATCAGTTTTGATTATCAGGAATTACATTTCTGGAACTATCCTTTTTATATATTTATTATAGTGCTGCTGATTCTTTCTTATTTTGTCGGTGATTCTGCAGGAGGAGCGCAGCGCTGGATTAATATGGGCTTTTTAAAACTGCAACCATCAGAACCAGCCAAGTTGATGCTGGTTATCACCCTCGCCAGCTATTATTCAAGAAAAGAAATCAATGATGGCTATTCACTGAAAGATCTGGCAATGCCGATAGCTCTCACCGCCCTGCCTTTTGTTCTGATTCTAAAGCAACCGGATCTTGGTACGGCGTTGATGCTGGGGATAATTTTTGTATCGATGACAGTTTTCGTTAAATTAAAGATGTCCGCGTACACTATTCTGGGAAGTTCTGGAATTGCGCTTGGGGTTTTCGCCTGGGAGCGACTCCTCAAGCCGTATCAGAAGCAGCGAATTCAGACTTTTCTCAATCCAGAGAATGACCCGATGGGACATGGTTACCAGATTCTCCAGTCCAAAATCGCTGTTGGTAGTGGAGGAAAATTTGGCAAGGGATACCTTGAGGGGACTCAGGGACACCTGCATTTTCTACCTGAGCGACATACGGATTTTGCATTTTCTGTCTGGGGAGAAGAATGGGGATTTACAGGATCTCTCGTATTTTTAGGTGTCTATTTCTTTTTACTCATCTGGGGACTGTATGTGGCCATGAATGCTAAAGATCGTTTTGGGGTGCTGCTGTCCTTTGGAGTTGTGATGCTTATTTTCTGGCAGGCTGTAATAAATCTTTTTATGATAATGGGTTTTTTGCCGGTTGTAGGAATCCCTCTTCCGCTGGTTTCCTACGGAGGTTCTTCCCTGATTACAACAATGTTAGGTCTTGCAATTCTGATGAATGTTCGGATGCGCCGTTTCCATGCGAGTATGTCTGAAGGGGGAACGCGGGTAGCCTGATAGAGATTCTATTCTCTACGTTCTATCGATCTTATTGCCCGCCACGCCAGGAAGCCAATGATGGGTTTTCTGAGGTTACGGCTTGTAGCACCAGTTGTTTCAGGCCCTCAATAAAGACAGTATTGGTGTTCATTGAGGCAGAAGATCTCAGAGTGATGCCAAGATTTTTCGCCTGCTGGCAATAGAGTATATCAATCTCATAGAGTGTTTCGACATGATCAGAGACAAAGCTGATTGGCACCATAAGAATATTTTTGCATCCCTGGCTGGCCAGCTTCTTTATCATTTCCGGAGTGGATGGTGATAGCCATTCCACGGGGCCGCTACGTGACTGATAGCAAATTTGACCTTTATGCCCTGTAATCTTTTCTGTAGCTTCTATTGTTTGTAGAAGATGGTCCACGTATGGGTCACCGTCTTTTATAAAAGATGTCGGTAGACTATGGGCGCTGTAGACCACCTGGACAGCCTGGTCGTTAAATTCTTTCAGACCCGCGAGGATGTTATCGGCCAGTGCCTTGATATAGGAAGGTTGGACTGGCCATTCCTTAATGTAGTGGGTCGGCAGTGTTGGAGCGAAACGGGCAATACTTTTTTTCAACTCTGAAATCGAGGACCCGGATGTGGCTCTGGAGTAATGCGGATAAAGGCTGAGTGCTGTGATCTGCTCGACTCCTTTTCCCATGAGTTCTTTTATCGCTTCATCGGCAAACGGCGGCCAGTAGCGCATGGCAACAGTCACAAAATATTGATCTGTTCCCGTCTCATTGAGAGCTTTTTCAAGGCAGAATGCCTGTTGAAAAGTTATTTTCTTCAGAGGGGATCCGCCTCCGATTTTACTATAAATATTTTTGGATTTCGGTGTCCTTTTGTTTGCTATGTAACGGGCAATAACCTTTTGCAGGAAAGCGGGTCCCAACTTGATAATGTCCCGGTCTGAAAACAGATTGTAAAGAAACGGTTTAACATCATCAATTTTTTCAGGCCCTCCCATATTCAGGAGAACAACACCGTTTTTCTGTTTGTCCATGAAAATCTCTCGCTGATTTTTCTGTTACAAGATATTGCTCGGCCATTTTAATACCAATTTACAATCAATGCTATAAAACACTGAAAAGAATTGGAAATGAACTACTCTTGTGATTTTTGTTTGAGGAAAAACAGACAGCTTTCCTTGATTAAACAGTGGAGGAGAATATAATAAAGATATACTCAGGTCGGGCTTGGTTATATGGGCTGTTGTCTGCCCGTAGCATTACCGGTCTAAACCTGTCAGGGTGCACATGTGGTGCAAGATAGAGCAGTGGCAAACACTGTCTGATTTAGAGATGGAGGAATTTATATGGAACTAAAGATCGAAGCCAGAAATGTTGAATTGCGTAAAGGTTGGCAGACAAAGATCGAGGATGAGCAACAAAAGCTTATTCGCCATTACCCAAATTTCGTTCTCCATTTACGTGTAAGCATTGAGGCAACTACCCATTACAAAGAAGGTGGGTACGAGATCAAACTTGTTGCAACGGTACCAAATGACACGGTGGTTGTAACCAGAAGTTCTGAGATTGTCCGTGCGGGTTTGACTGAATCGTTTGATGTTCTGAACCTGAAACTGAAAGAAATTCAAAGGAAGAAGCGAAAAAGTAAAAAGCAACCGGGAGTGAGCGAGCAGGTTGATAACGTAGGGGTTATCAGAAAAGTTTCTCCCCATGAATCATACGGTTTTATAACCTCAGTTGATGAAAGAGATATCTACTTTCATGAAAATGCTCTCAAAAATATCAATATAGATGAACTGTCAGAAGGTGACAGCGTTGTGTACGGTGAGAGTTATGGGGATAATGGACCACAGGCATCCTGGGTTCGTTCAGCTGGATAAATACAACAATTTTTAGTAAAGACCTAAAATGGCCCTGGGTGTAAAGCCCAGGGCCATTTTTGTTCTGTTGTAAAACAGGTAGAAGGTTCGATAGTAGAATACAAACGTGGAAAAAACAGCTATATTTGACAGTTTATCGAACGGATCAGACCGGTAGCCAGAAGGGGCTGCACCAACAAAAAAAATGACGGGGTTGTGAGTGAAAGAGGAAATATATCTTATTGATGGCAGTTCATATATCTACAGGGCGTATCATGCAATTGCTCCCCTGACGAACAGTAAGGGTGTGGCGACAAATGCCGTTCTCGGGTTTGTGAAGATGGTGCAAAAGCTTATAAATGAACATGGCCCCAAATATCTGGCGATTGCCTTTGATAGCAAAGGGCCAGTCTTCCGGCACGATCTTTATAGGGAGTACAAGGCAAATAGACCACCAATGCCTGAAGATCTCCGGGAGCAGTTACCCTATATAAAAGAGTTCGTCAGGGCGTCAAACATTCTCATGCTGGAAGAGGCAGAGGTAGAGGCCGACGACATCCTTGCCTCAATAGCAGCAAGATATACGAAGCAGGGTTACAGGGTTGTAATTGTTTCAGGTGACAAAGATCTGCTGCAACTCGTCGATGACAGTGTCGCCATGTATGACCCGATGAAGAACAAGGTTATGGATAGGGCAGAGGTAGAGAAAAAATATGGGGTGAGGCCTGATCAGCTGCTTGATTTCTTTGCTTTGGTTGGTGATTCGGCAGATAATGTTCCAGGGGTTCCGGGAGTGGGGCCAAAGACTGCTGAAAAGCTTATCGCCGACTATGGCTCGCTTGATGGCCTTTACGAGCGGGTTGATACCTTAAAAAAATCAAAGATGAAGGAGAAAATCATTGATAATCGTCAACAGGCCTATCTCTCTCGGCAGTTGATTGACCTGAAAAAAGATGTCAAGATCCCGGAAAAAATCGACCAGTTTACCCTCCAAAAGGCAGATGATAGTTCCCTTGCAAGTCTCTACACGGAGCTTGAATTTTTATCACTTTTAAAAGGTATTGACACCTCGGAGAAAATTGAAACCGATACCTTTAAGGCAATCACGACTGTTGATGATTTAAAGAAACTCAGGACGGAACTCGACCATGCGCACCTGCTGGTGGTCGATACAGAAACGACCTCTCTTAACGCTCGCAGGGCCAAACTTGTTGGCCTCTCACTGTGCACCTCTCTTGAACGGGCCTATTACATACCGGTTGGTCATCTTGATGAACAGGGATGCTTATTGGATGGCCAACTCGATGAAAAGTCTGTAATAGAGTTCCTTGCACCGTATCTGCAATCAGAAAAGCTGCTCAAGGTAGGCCATAACCTAAAGTATGATTTCACAGTGTTGTCCCAGCATAGTGGCCTTGAGCTACGGGGGCCTCTCGCGGATACACTTATTGCGGCATATCTGACGGAAAGCGGTGGACGGTCACTCAAACTTGATGACCTGTGTCAGGAGCGGGGGCTTCGCATGACGTCGTTTACAGAGGTAGTCAATGGTGATAAACGGGAAGATTGTTTTGCCTACGTACCCATAGATAACGCGGTGAACTATAGCTGTGAAGATGTCTACGGCACCCTTGTTTTATGGCAGGAATTTGAGAAAAAGCTTGACCATCTCGGGCTGTCGTCTCTTTTCTGGGACGTAGAGATGAAGGTTCTGAGGCTTTTGGCTCAGATGGAAATTACCGGTATCTGTATTGATCTTTCGGTTCTTGCAGCACTCTCTCTTGAGTTTAATGAAAAATTAAGCTTGCTCGAAAAAGAAATATTTCAGCTTAGCGGACATGAGTTCAATATCAACTCACCTCGCCAGCTGGGAGTCATACTCTTTGAGGAACAGGGACTGCCCCACGGACGTAAGACCAAAACCGGTTATTCCACCGATGTTAAAGTGCTGGAGACGTTGGCTGCACAGCACGAACTCCCCAGGTTGGTTTTACAGTACAGGACCATGGCAAAACTGTTATCCACCTATGTTGATAAGCTGAGTTTGTTGAAAGATCCGGTTACCGGTAGAATTCACACCTCGTTTAATCAGGCGGTGACTGCCACCGGGCGACTTTCTTCAAGCGATCCTAACCTGCAGAACATCCCTATTCGTACAGAAGAAGGTGGGCGCATTCGTGGTGCTTTCGTTCCTGGAGATGGCTTGATATTCTTGTCTGCTGACTATTCACAGATTGATCTGCGGGTGCTGGCCCATTATTCTCAGGATGAAGCTTTGATTGAGGCGTTCCGTTCAGGAGCTGACATACACGCAAGGACTGCTGCCGAAATATTTAGTGTCTCCTCGCTGTTGGTAACATCCGAAATGCGCCGGGTCGCTAAATCTATAAACTTCGGTATTGTCTATGGTATGAGCAGTTTTGGCTTGTCAAACCAGCTTGGAATCAGTCGTAAAGATGCTCAGCGGTTTATTGATAAATATTTTGGCCTCTATAGCGGCGTTCAACGTTTTATGGAAGATATTGTCATGACCGCTCGGGAAGACGGGTTTGTTACTACTCTGCTGGGGAGGCGTCGAACAGTCGCCGATATTCACGCAAAGAATCGCAGTCAGCGTGAATTTGCAGAAAGAATGGCGATAAACACCCCCATTCAGGGGACGGCTGCGGATATTATCAAACTCGCGATGATCCATTGTGATGAAGCATTAAAGGCCAATGGTCTTCAGGCGAAGATGCTGCTGCAGATACATGATGAACTGGTATTTGAATTGCCGGAAGAGGAAATGGAACAGACAAAGGTTGTGATTAAAAAAGCCATGGAGGGTGCACTAACCCTTGATGTTCCTTTAGTTGCTAATTTTGAAATCGGCCACAGCCTTGCCAAATAAAAAATGAATTTTGGGCCAGAGTGCTGAATGTTTTGTGTCCTCTCCCTCTAAAGGATGTACACATTGACCTCGTAAATAGTGGAAGAAGCAAAGGAGAACAGGGTAGTGAAAAATAGGAGTGAAGCATTGTTGGAAGAGCTGGATATGTACGTGCAGTATGGTGTGCCGGAAAATGATCTGAAAGCGGCTAGAGCCGTTATCCATAATTATAGGGATGATGAAAGAATACTGCGCCTTCTTCGTGAGTATTATGTGGCTCTTCCAGAAGCAAGGGAGGAGCCGGTACACTCTCTGAACCGTCTCATGGAGCAAAGTGGGGTGGGGTTATTCGTTATTGTTTGTACTTCTTATTCCTATCTCTATGTCATTTCCCCAGAAGAGGTACTGTTGCTCGGTGAATACCGGAAAGAGGTGCCTGAGGAGGTGCTCTCTTTTTTTGGTTATGGCTCTCAGGCGGCCTTTTTGAAAGATTGTCCTGCCATCGAAAAATTAAAACCTTTTCCATCTGGGAAAAAAGGGGCGAAGTCAGGCTGCCCTGTTTGCGGGGTTTTAGAGGGTGAAGAGCATCTTTTAGGCTGTATTGTTGAGATCTGTCCGTGGTGTGAAGGAACGCTAAATAGCTGTAACTGTCGATTTGAGCAGTTGAAAATAGATGAAATTGAAACCGAAGAGCAGTTAGAAACCTTCAGTGAACTTCTTGAGGCCAAGGGAAGAATTCCCTATACTAAAGAGCAGAATGTTTCTTTTCCCGGAACAAGCGAAGGTCTTGACAAACCAGTAAATGCAGAGGGATAAGGTATACAGTTCTCCAGAGTAGACGTGAAATGTTTCACGTCTACTCTGGGGGATAGATTTAATTGCCGTTGACAGATTTGAGGTAGCGGTAAAGATCTGAATCTGAAGAAAGAACCAGAGAGCTGTTTTTACCAACTATTTCTGGGTAGCTTTCCAGAGTTTTCAGAAAAGCATAAAAATCAGGGTCCTGAGAGTATGCATCACCATAGATCTTGGTGGCCTCTGCATCTGCTTTACCTTTAATGGTTACTGCTTCCTTGTTAGCGGTGGAAAGGATCTCCTGGAGCTCACGGTCTACAGTACCAAGGATTTCGGCCTTCTCGCCTTCACCCATAGATCTTTTTTCTGCAGCGATTCTTTTTCGCTCAGAGATCATTCGGTCATACACCTTTGCTTGAACTGACTCAATGTAGTTGACACGTTTCATCATGACATCAATGAGCTCGATGCCGTACTGAGGAGTGATCTTTGAAGCGAGGTCAAGTATCTGGTTGGAAATTTTATCCCGACCGTTTACCGGTTTTTTGCCGATACTTGCAGCAGGAGTGGATTTTGACATGGTTTCAAGCGACCAGTCGGAACTGCGAATAATTTCTGTGAGGTCATTTTTGTTGACCATGTCACGAACCGTACCATCAATGATATCACTGAGGAGTGATTGGGCCCGGGTTTCATTTTTCACTGCCTGCAAAAACTGTAGTGCATTAGAAATCCGCCAGCGGGCGGTAACATCAAGATACACATAGGTTTTGTCATTTGTAGGTATCTGATTAGGTTCTCCGTCCCAGATGAGTATTTTCTTTTCAAAAATCTCAGTGTGCTGAACAAAGGGCATCTTAAAATGTATGCCAGCTTCCGTTACCGGGTCACCAACAGGTGCACCGAACTGAGTGATAACAACCTGCTGTCCCTCTTCGAGAATGAAGAATCCGTCATAGACAATTACAATTGCCAGAAGGACGAGACCAACAAGAAAGAATTGAGCGATCTGTTTCATATCTATTTCCTTTATGTAATTTCTGTCTATTTAGGTTGATTTGCCAAACCGGCAGCTGAAGTGATGTTCAACAGCGGGATGGGGGATTGCTGATCCTTGTCAATCACATAAACAGATTGTACATTTGGTAAGATCTCTTTCATGGTTTCAAGGTACATCCTCTGTCGCGTAACATCCGGGGCATTTTTATATTCTTTCAGAATGTCCATAAAACGCTGTGATTCACCTTGGGCATCATTGATCCGCTGTGCCCTGTAACCATAAGCTTGTTCAATAATTTTCTTTGCATCACCGGAGGCCTTGGGGATAACCCGGTTGTAGGTCTCCTGGGCCTCGTTGACCAGACGTTTCATATCCTGATCCGCTTCGTTGACTTCGTTAAACGCAGGTTTAACAGGGTCTGGTGGGTTAATGTCCTGAAACTGTACTGTACCGATTGAGACTCCTGTCATACCTGTTGGAAAAAGTTTGTCGAGGTTATCCTGAAGTTCATTCTTTACCGAGGCTGCAAGAAGGTCACGGTTACTGAGAACATAATCAAAATCCATATTGCCAACGATACGACGGGTTACACTCTCGGACATATCCCTGATAGCCTGGCGGACATTTGCGACCTTGAACAGGTAGGCGTAAGGATCTGCCACCCGGTACTGAACAATCCATGCCACGTTAATGACATTTTTGTCAGCGGTAAGCATCAGGCTTTCCATGTCATAGCCCTTGCGGTCGAATGTTGCCTGTTGTCCTGGAAATCTGCTTCGAAAGCCAAATTCTTCTTTCCTGATACTTTCTACGTCAACTTTGAAGAGTTTGTCGATATAGGGAATTTTAAAGTGAAGGCCTGGAGGAGTTGTTCTTGAATATTCACCAAGTCTGAGGACAACGCCAACTTCACCGGGAGAGATTTTGAAAAATGAGGAATACACACCTTGTAAAATTATTATCACAAGGGCGATGGCCAACAGCTTTCCTATGCTTGCAAAGGGAGAAGATGGACCGGATGGCTGGTGTGGGGCATCACCGGGCGGAGGTGGTGGCTTTTTGTTATCCGAGAAAAAATCCTGTAGCTTATTAATCAGTTGCGCGACAACTTCTTCCGGGGTCTGAGGTTTGTTTTTCTTCCCCCAGGGAGGCTGTTGATCCTGATTGGACATAGATGGTCTCCTGCTCGTCAATTATGAAAAGGTTATACAATAGAGAACTCTGTCCTCCTAACCATTATAGGAGTGAGTTCGCTATAATTTCGTTCTGCCAGTTAACCGATAAGATTAATAATTGATTGATACGATTGCAATCGCAATCGTTAATTTATTATGAGAGTGAGTGGCCTTCGGCTTAAAGTATGGTAAAGAGTGCCCTGTGCCAGCTCAGCCAGAGGAGCGCAAGTGTGGCTGATATGAGACAAAATTGTATGGTAAAGGAGTCTCTCCATACAAAAAAAATGGGCAGTCGGATTATATTACCTGTGAGTAGACCGCAAAGGAGACCAAACAGATGTGCACCGAGATCGGTGCGTTCTCCACTGGACCCCAGTAAGGCCAGGAGCGCGAGTCCGGCCATCACAGGCATGAGAAAATGAATGCTTTGGCTTCTGCTTTTTCCAGAATAATTCATTGTGCAGAGCATTCCGATCACCACAAAGACTGCTGTGGAAAATCCTACAAAATGATGGTCTGAACCGTGGACGAGAACGTTGATCAGGTTTGCGAGTGCAGAACTTACAAGAACAGAAAAAACACCTATTCCGTTACCCGTTGTCAGCAGAAGAAAATGAAGAAGAAAGCCGCCTAGTAAGCAGTTGCTCATGAGGTGAACGATGTCGGCATGGAGGGTAAGGGCGGTGATAAGTCTGTAATATTGGCCCGATGATAAAATCAGGTCTGAATCACCGGCACCAGCAATAAAATAGATACCTCTTACATGCCAGTCACCGCTTAACGCATACATGTAGACCAGGCCCGCGATACAAAGAGGAGCCATGGCCCGAAAGGCGGGGGCGTAGTTGTCAGTGGGTGGGGCAGGTGGCCAGTTGCGGTTCTCATCACTATAGCGTCGCAGCTCTTCCTGCGCTTCCTGCAGGACCGATATGTCCACATACATTTCTATATGATGGCTATGAATAAACTGGATACGGTGGGATATCCCTGCAGCAGAGAGCACCAGAGAGCTGGTGTTGAGTCCTTCGATACTTGAAAAACTGACCAGTCTCACTTCCTGGAGGTCTTCAGTATCGGATGGTTCCGGGGAGACGGACAACATATGAAATCTGGAGCCCGGTTGAGCGGGCTCCAGTAGCAGAGGCTTAGCTGAGTTGGCTTATACTTACAATGGGGCCGAATTGTTCTTTGAGTTGAAGGAGTTCAGCCTTTTGGGACTCATAAATCTCAAAAAGGGTTTTCGGAATATTTGGTTCTTTATTGTATGCTTCTTCTTGAAGATCGATCCTGGCAACGATCTTGTCAATATATAAAGAGAATTGCATTTCATAAAGAGAATGAGGATATTCCTTGTTTATGCCTTTAAAAAGAGCAAGAAGATCATCGTATTTGGGCAACAGACCTATGGGAGTGGTAATGGCCTGCACGTCACCATTGGCAAAAAGTTCCAGCCAGCCGAGCCACACTTTAACATCCTTTTTTTCACCGAGTAGGGCAGTACCTTCACCACCTCTGTTTTCTTTATTGAGAAAGTAGTTCAGGCCTGCCATGATAGGCCGGGTGGAGTCACTGAATTTGGCTGAATTGAAAAACAGAAATTGGGCCTTCATATAGTCTGCTAGGGCGCCGGGAATAAAGGGGGCATTCGCCCAAGGCTGTCTGTTGACGCCCGTGGCACCCACCTCGGTAGCCGTTGCCTTCGATACAATGGACGCACCAATTGCAACCCCTGCATCGGAATTTTTGGCAACCCAGACAGGAGGCATGGTGTCGGAATCCCTGCCGGAATACGTTATAACCTTAATCGGTGTACCTTCAGGATTCTCAGAGAGCTCTGTTGCATGGTTGGCAATTGCAGAGGCGAGCAGGGTGCATCTGGAGTTTTTATGTGACATCGGTATCGGTTTGCCGGCAGCGTCGGTTTTTCCTTTGAACCATTCTCCCTGGAAATTGATACCATCTTCAGGTGCTACTTCGCCATTGCCGACCCAGTGAGGTACACCGTCTTTAACAAGAACGTTAGACCAGATAACCTCTGTGCCATCTCCACGCAGACAGTCCATCAGGTAGGGGTCGCCTTCCCTGTTGACATCCTCGACAATACCAAAGATACCTTTCTCCGGGTTGATAGCCCGTAATATTCCATCTTTATCTATCCAGAACTGAGCCAGGTCGTCGCCAATGAAATCTGTACCAACCATGGCGGTGGTTGTTTTCCCGCAACCAGATGGGGCAGCACCTGCAAAAAAAGTTTTTCGTCCACCAGGCCCAGTCATACCGGTGATAAACATATGTTCAGAGAGCTGCTCCTCAATTTTATAGTACGTTGCATAGTCGACACTGAACCTGTGATTGCCTTTTTTCAGTAATAGAGTGTTGCCCGCATAAGTGCAGAATGTTGAGTATGTGGTGAACCAGCTGCGATCCATAAAAATACGGGCATTTGGCACATTCTCAGGAGTGTTCTTACCTTCGGAATGTAGGTTGGTGAAAAACAGTCCAACTCTGCTTGCTTCTGCATTAAAATCGGCGAAACAGTTTCTGTAAAGGAGTTCGGCTGAGTGCATTACATAGCCAGAAGACGAAATCTCAATGGCAGGGTAACAGGCTTCAGCGCCAACAGGACCGCGGCTGTAAAAACCAACCATCAGGGTTTTACCAGCCATTATGCCAGGCATGAAAGTTTTTACGTAGTCCGTGGCCTCTGCTCTTGGAATAGTTTTGGCGAGAGAACTCATCTGCTCACCTTCGTTAACTATGTAAAAGGTCTGCTTGACCAGGCGGGCCTGATCTTCAGGAAGATCAAAATGAATGGTATGCCCTTCTTTGGCAAGCTTTTTTTCCTCACCTTGTCGCAGAGAGTATTCTCGTATCCATTGAACGTCTTCGGGTGACCCGCTATTTATAAAGACGCTGTCCGGCTGACACATGGAGATGGTATTGGCAATTTTAATGAGCGCTTCTTCATTTGTAATAGTTTCTAACTTTTTTCTATTGGAAACGTCGATCTTGCTGTCAAAGATTGCTCGTGCTTCAGTGATATTGTTGATACCACCGACACTTTCAAGAATATCTTTGCCTTTTTTCAATTCAAGCATTCCATGCTCCTTTTACAGATAGCTCAGTTTACACCATTTATGGTCTGGATATTACTCATCGTCAATTAATCAAACGCTGCCATAATATGAATATTTGTGTGGACAGTCAAGAGTAAGATTGTCTGGGGGGCAAGAATAATATGGGACAAAATGTCCTGATATCATTGAGATCAAAAGCTTTTGTTATACGGTTGTTTGGATGGCCAAAGGGATTTAGATAACATAAAATAGACTTATGTATAAGTGTTTGTGATTAATATCAGATCTTGTCCTAACACAGGTAACTGTCGTAGTGACGCTCTGTTTGGTGTTTTTATTGTTAAAAATATCTTTTTAGATGGGACATACCTGATCATGTTCTTGAAAAAAACAGATAAATGCATGAGAATGATAGGTGAATATTTATTGCGGATTCTGGTTCTGGTGTATATTTGTCCACAGGCACGAAGTTGTGCGAGTGGTCAACTCTATCATTGTTATGTGCTGGTTGATCTGTTTCTAAAATTCACCAAGATGAGATTGCCCCCTTCCTGGAGCTAAAAATATATATGATTTATTTTCCAGATTTAATCAGGGCTGAAAAGCAAAGAGGTATCAGTCTCAGCCAGAAAGACAGGGATGAAATGCTCCAGCAGGCGTGCCTTGAGCTGGCAAAGCGAGCGATGCTGGGGACGGGGATTCTGCCGCTTTGTTTGATTCTCGTTTTTGTCGGTTCGGATTGTTTTTCCGTTGCCCCGATAACCTCTAGTGTACTATGTGCACTCATGGCCATTGCAGTTGCCTTGAGGGGCTTTGCGGTACACCGGATTATGCATAGACCTGAGGGGCAGACGGAGAGATATCTCAAGATTCTCTTTCGCAGTTCGCTTGCAATGGCTGCTATCTGGGGAACCGTCACCGCTCTATTTATTTATTATTTTTTCTTTGACCTCCCTGTTGTGCTTATTTTGATCCTCTCCGTTGGTATTGGGGCTGGTGCCATCTCAAGCTTTTTTATCTTTCGCAGTCTTGCCGTCTCCTATCTTTGCTGTGCTTTTTTACCTGGTATCGTTACCGCAGGTCTTGCAGGCTCCCCCGAGCTGCTCCCGGTGGTTGCAGCCATGGTCTTCTTTATAATTTTTAATACAGGCCAGTTGAAATATTGGAATGAACAGTACTGGGATAATCTGCTGACCACCAATCTTTATAAGATGCAGACATACAGGCTTTCGCAGTCCATGATGGATCTTGAGGTCATGATGGAAAAACATCGGCAGCGAGAACTGGATGCAGAAAGTGCGGAATCAAGAATGCGTCAGCTGTTTGATTATTCTTTCGATGGAATCGTCATAGCAGATCTTGCTGAAAGGGTGCTTGATGTCAACCAGACAATGCTCAATTTCATGACTGAACTGGCGGACGAGGTGGTTGGTAAGAGGCTTAGAGAAATCCTCAGGGAGCCGGAGAGTGGCAAGGATTCTATTGCCGATCAGCTCGAAAAGGCGAAAAAAGGAAAGACATGTTCTTTCTCCTGCTGGATTCGTCTGAAAAGCAGTGACTATTACGTCTGTATCAATCTTCGTCGGGTACTGTGGTTTGATCAGCAGGTTCTCTTTATTACCGTTCGGGATAGAACGGATACGGTGGGAACGAAAAACAGCCGTAGCTTTGGGCACGAACCGCTTACTGACAGTGAAGTGTATATGAAGGCTATACTGCAAAATATAGAATTGCCCCTCTACTGTAAGGACTTGCAAGGTAAATATATCGCAGTGAACTCGACCTTTGAAAAAATCTGTGGCAAGACACGTGATCAACTGAAAAACCAAAGCGACATTGATGTCTTTGAAGAAAATGTCGCAAACTTTTTCAGTTTTCGTGATACAGAAATTATGACAACCGGGGAGTCCGTCGAGATTGAAGGGACCTTCCAGCTGGGTGGCCAGGAAAGAAATCTGCTGATTCATAAGTTCCCTCTGAGAAACAGTGAACATATGATATATGCGACGGCAGGTATCTGTTCTGATGTGTCCACCCTGCAGAAAACCCTGCATGCCGCCCAGCTTGCAAATGAGGCGAAATCTGAATTTCTCGCTTCTATGTCCCATGAGTTGCGCACACCTATGCACTCTATTTTGTGTTTTGCCCGGCTTGGGGAAAAACGGGCCGCACTTGGGGACTGGAGTAAGCTTGAATCATATTTTAAAATGATCGTCACAAGTGGCGACCTTCTCCTGGAGCTTCTCAATGATTTGCTGGATCTCAGCACCCTGGAGTCTCTTCCTGTATGTTCTGACTTCAGAGAGCATGATCTTGGAGAAGATGTGGGCAAAATTGTTTCTGAATTCCTGGCAATGACGGATGAGAGGAACATTACTCTAAGCTATCAAAAACCTCAGTTTCCTCTGTTGTCAAGCTATAACCAGATACGAATCTATCAGGTACTGAGAAATCTGATCGCCAATGCCCTGAAGTTCTCGTCAGCTGGGCAGGAAATATATATCGATATTGGCACGGATCACATTGAGGTCGATCAGGAGATCCGCCCGGCATGGAAGGTGCGAATTGTAGATCATGGTATCGGTATCGAAGACGATCAACTTGAGCGGGTGTTTGAAAAATTTGCTCAAGGAAGTAAGGCTTCAAATGCTGGAGCTGGGGTCGGTCTTGGCCTTGCGATTTGCAAAAGGATTATTGAAGATCACAAAGGAAAAATCTGGGCAGAACAAAATGAACCGTCCGGAGCCATTTTTACTTTTCTGCTTCCCTTTTCAGAGGGGGAAGAGGTTTCAGGATGACTGAAGGCTCAATGTAGTGATTATGTAATATCTTGATATTACAGTAAAAGATCAATGTAAGATTGCATCTCTTGGTAAATCGTGCTATACGGCTTCGTTAATAAACACTGTCGCAGGCCTCAAGTGCCACTGTAGTGGAGGTGCTTTGCTGTAAAAGCTGTGGAGTGAGTGTTTAGGTGGGAACAAAAAAAGGGCTGCAACCCCTAGTAAGGTTGCAGCCCTTGAATTGTTAGTTGGTGCCGAAGAGAAGACTCGAACTTCCACGGGGAGACCCCCACTAGACCCTGAACCTAGCGCGTCTACCAATTCCGCCACTTCGGCAACGCGCATGAATATGCTTCTTGAGCGGGGTTTTGTCAAGACTTTCTTGTGATAGATTATAAAAAAAGTAGATGAGCAAAATGAAAATATTTCGAAATATGGGTATGGGGGATCAGGTATTTCCTTGTCCTTGTGTTACAATTGGCAATTTTGATGGGGTTCATATCGGCCACCAGCAGTTGTTTTCCACAGTGGTTGAAAAAGCCAGGCGGAATAAAGGAACCAGTATTGCCATAACGTTTGACCCTCATCCACTCCAGGTTCTGTTGCCTGGCGGGATAAAGCTTATTTCAAATTGTGAGCAGAAGGCTGAGCTCATTGAAGCCGCGGGGATTGATGTTCTCGTCGTGATACCTTTTACCAAAGAGTTTGCAAAAACCTCTGCTGATGTTTTTGTAACGGATTTTCTTATCAGCACTCTGCGCATCAAAGAGCTCGTCGTAGGTTATGACTATGCCTTTGGTAAAGGACGCGGTGGTAATATCGATTTTTTGAAGAAGCAGGGCCAGCAGTATGGGTTTCCAGTTACTGTGGTTGATGCATTTTATGCAAATGATCAGCTGGTGAGCTCCACGAGAATCCGTGAGCTTGTCAAGGAAGGCAAGATGGCTGCAGCCCGTGAACTTTTAGGACGAAACTATCAGATCCGCGGGACCGTTCAGGTGGGTAAACAGCGGGGTGGGAAGTTGATTGGCTTTCCAACAGCAAATCTCAAATTTAATAAGGAAGATCTGGTTCCCCATCATGGGGTTTATGTTGCTCAGGTTATCTATGGTGGGCGGTGCTATGGGGGAATTTTAAATATTGGTTATAATCCGACCTTTGGAGAAGAACTGCTTGTTGCAGAAACCCATATCTTTGACTTTAACGAAGATATTTATGGCAAACCAATACGGGTGAATCTTCTCAAGTTTTTACGCGGAGAAGTGAAGTTTAAAGGTGCCGCTGACCTGGCTGAACAGATCGCCAAAGATGTGGTTGTTGCAAAACAGGTGTTGCAGGAACAAGCTCTGGAGTTGAGTCTTGCCTGTTCTGAGGAGCTTGATAAAGATTAAAGTCCTGAGGCTTTGCTGAGATAAGGACGACTATTTTATTGTTGCAAGAAAGCCCAAGGTGTCTATAGTGTAGGCGCTCAATACAGGCACTGATTCTCATCTCTTCCCTTTGTGTTTGGTGAAGAGCTGAGCTTGCCACTCCAATTCATTAATACGCTTATTAAAAGTTACTATATATTATTTTCGTGATTTATAACTAGAGGATGCAATGTCAGAAAACTTGAAAGAAGATTTGCCAACAGTCATAAAAGAGCTTGAAAAAAAATGTAAAGAACACCCGAAGTCTGTGATGGCATTTCATCATCTTGGACTGGTCTACATGAAAGCCGGACGTATAGATGAAGCGATACAGATGCTGGATCGTGCCATAGAAATAGATGATCAGAGTATTGAAAGTATGATTAATCTTGGGGCTATATACTTTGGCCAGGGTAATCTGGATAAGGCCCAGGAAATGAATGAAAAGGCACTTGGCGTCAATAATGAGAGTGCCCAGGCCTATGCAAACCTTGGACTGATTTGGCAGCAGCGCAATGATCTTGAAAAAGCCATAGCATCCTACGAAAAAGCGATTCAGAATGATCCCAAGCTGGCCAGCGCCTGGATGAATCTGACCTCTGTTCTGACGATGAAAGGTTATGATGACAGAGCCGTTGCTGCGGCGACGAAAGGTCTTGAGTTGGAACCGGATTCGCCACTGGGACATAATAATTTAGCGGTTGCCCTTTATTTTTCAGAAAGATTCAGCGAGGCGAAGGTCCACGCGGATAAGGCGCAGGAACTTGGCTACTCAGTTGATCCTAATTTTGTGTCAAGGCTGCAGGAAAAACTGGCACAATAGAGAGACCGTCCCCTGAAAATTGAGAGCGGAAGTAATAATGTCTAAAGATCATAATGTGGTTCGTCCGTGGTGTCCTTTCTGCGGCCAGACTGTTGGGAAACCATCCCATGCCCCTGAAAGGAGAATGAACGAATTCCCCGTCGGACGTTGTCTTTGTGGCGCTGTTTATACCTGTGATGTCACGGGGCATAATGTTGGCGCTGCAATAGTTGAAACCCTGGTCTACGCCTGTAATGATAATCCGGATTTGGCCTGGGAGCTGCTTCCCGAAGATGATTATCTCACCGGCAGGATCGAGAACTATGATGAAGAGCACAATCAGGTTGTTGCCAAGAAAAATGTAGACGGTCGTGCTGTCCGTGGAGTTTTGTATTTCGTCAGATTGCACACGGATATGCAGGATATTGCCAAGCGCATTAAGGACAAGCAGGAGGCCGCGTTACAGGAGATCCTCCCGGATCTGAAAAAAGAGAAGAGTGTTACCGTCGAGCCTGTACCTGACAAGGCCCGTGTTCGCCGTAAGGCGAGTAAGCCTTTAGTGAAGCAGTATGTCGAGGAAGGAAATATTGACGAGCTGGTTGGGCTTTGTCTTGATGATAAAAAAACCCTTCGTCTAATGCAACGCCTGCTCTATGCTCCTGACGAAGCAAAAAGATGGCATATTGCCTATGTGATCGGTAAGGTGTGCGAGCGGGTTTCCACACGGGAGCCGGGTTCGGTTTCTGAACTGCTTCATCGACTTTTTGAAGCCTGCTCGGATTCGGCGGCCACTCCCTGGGGCATGGTTGAAACGATCGGATATGTTATTTCACTCAGGCCTGATATCTTCGGCGCATTTTCCAGGTATCTGCTCAACTATATCGGCGAGCCGTCGACGCGCAATCAGACTATCTGGGGGCTTGCTGAAATCGCAGGGGATCGACCTGATCTTATTCGTAAGACACCTTTTTACAACCTTTTTCACTTTTTGCAGCACCCCGAGGCTCAGGTCCGGGGGCAGGTGGTGAGATTGCTTGGCAGGATTAAGGCATCTGAAGCAGCGGTTCAGATTATGGGACTGACAAACGATAAGGAAGAGTTCTTGTATTGTGTTGATGGTAAACTGGTGACGACTACCGTCTCTGAACAGGCAGCTATCGCAATGCAAGCAATACATGAAGGAAAAACAAATGAGTAGCAATACTATACAACCTCTCGATTCTATTGGGCCGGTTGCTAATGATACGGCCAAAAAAGAGATGGACCCCGTCAAGATTGAGTATAACGAAGGGAAAAAATACTACGAAAATCAAAATTACGGCCAGGCCGCTGTGGCACTGCATAATGCACTGGTTGGTTTTGAAGAAAGAAAAGACGATTCTGGCATTGCGAATGCGAGTAACCAGCTTGGCCATGTCTGCCTTGCACGCAAGGAGTTTGAAAGTGCTCTGAGTCACTATCAGAGAGCTCTTGAAATATGTGATAAAGCCAACGACCGTATGAGTATTCTTGCGGTGATGCATAAGATGGTAGAGGCGAATAAAGAACTTGGAAATCACCCTCAAGCGGTTAAGCTCTGTCTTGATATTCTCGACCATTATCAGGATAATCGGGATCCACAAGGTACGGTTGATACCCTTGAAAAGATGGCAGAAATTTATCTTGACCAGGGTGAAAAATCTAAAGCCGCAGATGCATATCGGACCATTAGTTCTATTCACAAAAACTTTAAGCATGAAAATATGGCGGGACAGTTTTTAGAAAAAGCAGCAGCCCTTGATGCTTCACTCTAGAACTGAGGAATTGCGATGTTCACAGGGATAATAGCAGGGGTCGGCAAGATAAGAGGAAAGAGAAATGTTGGTGGTGGCCTCGCCTTTGATCTTGAAGCTGATTTCCCTATAGCTGATCCAGAAGAAGGTGAATCCATTGCGGTAAGCGGAATCTGTCTTACGGCCTATAATATTCGCGGTCACCATTTTACCGCTGATGTCTCGCCGGAGACGATATCGAGGACAAAGCTTGGAACTCTTGGGCCCGGGGACTCCGTTAACCTGGAACGGGCTCTTCGTCTTGCAGATAGGCTCGGTGGCCATCTTGTTTCCGGTCATGTTGACTGTATGGCCTCTGTCACCAGTAAAAAAGAAGTTGGTAACTATACTATTTTCAACTTCTCTCTGCCTGTTGAGCATGGTAGGTACATAATTGAAAAAGGTTCTATTACTATAGATGGGGTGAGTCTTACCGTGAACAGTTGTGGCAGGGGAACGTTTTCGGTATCGATCATTCCCCATACCCTGAAGATGACCACCCTTGGGCTCTTGAAAGTGGGCAGTATGGTAAATATTGAAGTGGATATTATCGGCAAGTATGTTGAAAAGCTCCTTGCTCCCAAAGATGGATACGCTGAAAATGCAAAAGATAACCTTAATCCCGGATTTTTAGCTCAACACGGATTTATATAATCCTTAGAGTGTAATGTTACTAATTTTTAAACAAGTGTGAATTACTATGGCTGTGAGTTCAATTGAGGAAGTAATAGAAGACATTAAGGCCGGAAAGATGATTCTTCTGGTTGATGATGAGGACCGGGAAAATGAAGGGGATCTCTACATGGCCGCGGAAATGGTTGATGCGGAGTCGATCAACTTCATGGCAACCCATGGTCGTGGGCTTATCTGTCTTACCCTGACAGGCGAGATGGTCGATAAGCTCCAGTTGCCCATGATGGTTCCCAAAAACACTTCTCCTTACGGTACTGGATTTACCATCAGCATCGAAGCAAAAACAGGTGTTTCCACTGGTATTTCTGCAGCGGATCGTGCACGTACCATTCAGGCGGCAGTAGCCAAAGATGCAAAGCCTGAAGATCTGGTGAGTCCTGGCCATATTTTCCCACTGCGGGCAAGAGAAGGCGGAGTGCTCGTTCGTGCCGGCCAGACCGAAGGCTCCGTTGATTTGTCTCGGCTGGCTGGAATGATACCTGCGGGTGTCATCTGTGAAGTCATGAATGAAGATGGAACGATGGCGAGAATGTCTGATCTTGAAGAGTTTGCTAAGATTCATGACATCAAGATAGCTACCATCGCAGATCTCGTGGCTTACAGACTACGAGAGGATATGCTGATCAAACGTGAGGTTGTCGCCCGGGTTCCAACCGAACATGCAGGGGAATTCAAGGCTGTGGTTTATACCAACTCCGTTGACAATCTCGAACACATAGCACTTGTCAAAGGTGATATTAGCGAGAATGAACCGGTACTTGTTCGTGTCCATTCCGAGTGTCTTACAGGAGATGTCTTTGGTTCTGCCCGTTGTGACTGCGGTCTGCAGTTGAAGGCGGCCATGAAGATGATAGATGAAAAGGGCAGTGGTATTGTCTTGTATATGCGGCAGGAAGGTCGGGGGATAGGCCTTGTCAATAAGCTGAAAGCGTATTGTCTGCAGGACGATGAGGGTGTAGATACTGTTGAGGCAAATCATCGATTAGGCTTCAAGAGCGACCTTCGCGATTATGGAATTGGTGCCCAGATCCTGCGAGACCTCGGGGTGAGCAAAATGGCGATCCTGACCAATAACCCCAAAAAAATAGTTGGTCTTGAAGGTTATGGTATCGAGGTCGTTGAGCGTTTGCCGCTGGAGATGCCTGCTGGTAAGGAAAACAAAGACTATCTGATGTGCAAACGGGACCGGATGGGGCATCTTATAGAAGTTAATAATTAATGTACAGCCTAAGGCTCTAAAAAAATAATGGTGTGAAAAATGGCTAATTTTATTGAAGGTAACCTGAAGGCTGATGGGAAAAAGTTTGCTATTGTTGTTGCAAGGTTTAACTCTTTTCTCGTTGAAAAGCTTCTGGAAGGCGCACTGGACAGCCTTGTACGTTCAGGTGCAGCGGATTCTGATATTGATGTGGTACGTGTCCCTGGTGCGTTTGAGATTCCACTGATTGCCAAAAAACTTGCCGGTTCTCAAAAGTACAATGCTGTAATCGTTTTAGGAGTTGTTATCCGTGGTGCTACACCTCATTTTGATGTTGTTGTCAACGAGGTCTCCAAAGGGAGCGCACAGGCAAGCCTTGAAACAGGGGTACCTGTACTTTTTGGTGTGCTTACCACTGAGACCATTGAACAGGCTATAGAGCGGAGCGGTACCAAGGCCGGTAACAAGGGAAGCGATGTGGCCATCGCGGCAATAGAAATGGCAAATATCATTGAAGCATTGCATTAATCCGTGTCGTAAAAATACGAAGCGGTAAAGTATTGCCATGGTATGAGGGGCGAGCTGGAAGAGATTTCTTCGGCTGCCCCTTTTTGGTTTTATCAATTTTCAGAAGAGACCTTAAGAGATAATGGGTATTCGGCGTATATCGAGGGAAACAGCCCTCCAGTTTTTGTATCAGGAAGATTTTACCATAACTCAAGGGCAGGAATTTGGTTATGATCTGGAAGAACGATTTGATCTTTTCTGCACCCTTTTTCAGGTGAATAAAAAAGCCAAGTCATATGCTCTGAGCCTGCTCAAAGGGATATGTCCAAGGCTTGACGAAATAGATAGTCAGATCAGCAAGGCTGCCAGTAACTGGCGTTTATCACGTATTGCTGCCACGGATCGAAATCTGCTGAGAATTGCTGTGTACGAAATTATTTACGGTGACAATGTACCGGCGGAAGTTGCAATCAACGAGGTTGTTGAGATTGCCAAAAAATTCGCAGGAGAAGAATCGCCAAAGTTTATCAACGGTATTCTTGATGCGATTTTAACCGGTCAGAAGTCGTAAATGCCTCTTGGGCCTCTTCTTGCAATTATGGTAAATTCCGGGTAGATGTGTGCCCGAAGGATTCTCATAAATGTTAAATCAAGAAGTGGTTAAACCAATATGGCTCAAAAAAATGAACCTCCCAAGCCGGGATTAAAACAGGAAGCTCTTGCTGTTCTCGGAATCTCTCTTTCGCTTTTTCTCTATTTAAGTTTATTTGCATATATCTTTAAATTTGATGCCAACTGGAGCGGTAAAGTTGGCAGCGTTATCGCTGAAGTCCTCTTTGGCTTTATCGGCTGGGGAGCGTATCTGCTTCCCACGCTCCTCCTCATTTCTTCTTTTCTCTTTTTTGGTTCTAAAATAAGTTTTCAGCGTCTTCCCCACGTCATTGCAGGTTTGACCGGAGCAATTATTTCATTTTGTGGCCTGCTCTCTTCCTTTACTATCCATGACTCTTCCTATCTCGGCGCTGGCGGATTCTTGGGGAAAACAGGATTCGTACTTTTAGATGCTGTTGTTGGTCACGGGGGAACAGTCCTTGTTTTCTTGATGGTTTTTCTCATTTCTCTTATGCTGTCCGCGCAATTTTCACCCTATCAGGTCCTTGTAATGGCGGTGCAGCTGATCAAGAAACTCTCGACCTCGGCTATGAACAACCGGAGAGAGAAAAAAATGGTCAGGGAACGCAGGTCCCCCCAGGTGAGAAAGGCGGAGGTTTATTCAGAGTCCCCAGTGGTCCAAGGGCCGGTCGTCCAAGTGCCTGTGGCTGAAAGCAGTGCGGTTCCGGTCGTAAAAGAGTCTGCAAGGTCGAATAAGGCCAGTGCAAAAGATGAAGAATTCGCCGCAATGCCGGTTGCCCGAGGTGACTGGAAGCTTCCGCCGCTGTCATTGCTCAATAGTGGCGAGCAGGTTCATGAAAAAATCGACAAGGAAGTGTACTACCAGTTATCCAAGGAGCTTGAGCAGAAGCTGGAAAACTTTGGTGTCTCCGGTAAGGTTGTTGGGATTTCACCAGGACCAGTTGTGACAACCTATGAATATTCTCCTGCCCCTGGGGTGAAAATTAATAAAATTGCTGGCCTTGCAGATGACCTGGCGCTTGGGCTCAAGGCACAGTCTGTTCGTGTGGTGGGTTCAGTGCCCGGCAAGGCGGCGCTTGGTATTGAAATACCAAACGATAACCGTCAGATAGTTTACATTCGGGAGCTGATAGGGGCTAAACAATACCGGTCTGGCTCCCACAAACTTGCCATTGCACTTGGTCTTGATGTTGTGGGTAATCTTTCCATGGCAAATCTTGCTAAAATGCCTCATCTTCTCATAGCTGGCGCTACAGGTGCCGGAAAGAGTGTCGGTATCAATACGATTATTGCCTCTATCCTGTATAACGCCACTCCAGAGGAAGTTCGTTTTCTTATGGTTGATCCAAAAAGAATTGAACTGTCCGGCTATGAAGGCATTCCTCATTTGCTTCACCCCGTTGTGGTGGATCCCAAGCTGGCGTCAAGGGCGTTGAACTGGGCGGTTCGTGAGATGGAGCGTCGCTATAGGCTCCTTGAGGAAGCCAAGGTTAAGAGCTTTGATTCCTATAATCAGACAAATACAGAAAAGCTTCCATACATTGTCGTCATAGTTGATGAGCTTGCCGATCTGATGATGGTGGCCTCAAAGGATGTGGAGGCGGCTATTGCCCGCCTGGCTCAGATGGCAAGAGCGGCAGGCATCCATATGATTCTGGCGACACAACGCCCTTCTGTCGATGTTCTGACCGGCCTGATCAAGGCAAACTTTCCAACGCGGATTTCTTTTAAAGTGTCTTCTAAAATTGATTCAAGAACCATTCTGGATGCTTCTGGTGCCGAGCATTTACTTGGCGCCGGTGACATGTTGTTTCTCGCTCCGGGAACATCTTCCATAAAGCGAATTCATGGGGCTTATATCTCCGAAAAAGAGACTTCTGATATCGTGGACTTCTGGAAAAATCAGGGGAATTCCACCTATGACGAAGGGGTGATGAAAGAGATTGAGAAAGATGACAACCCTGATGGTGGGGCGGGTGAAGAGGATTTCGATGATCGCTATGACGAGGCTGTTGCAATAGTCACTGAGGCCGGTCAGGCCTCTATTTCCATGGTGCAGAGGCGATTGAGAGTAGGCTACAACAGGGCCGCCAGAATGATTGAGACTATGGAGAAAGAAGGGATCGTTGGGCCGGCCGATGGTGCCAAGCCAAGAGAGGTCATTGTGCGAAATGACTATAGCTAGACCAACTAGGCCTCGGAATAAAATTTCTTGACAATTGACAGTCAACCTAATATAAAAATATCTTGAGAAAAAAATGAGTGCTCATTCAGAAATTTGATTTCAATATGAGTAATAATATACGTTTTTAAAAGGTGTTACTTGTTTTTCGTGCTGTTGTTAGAAAGTGTGCAGACAAGTTGTTTTTAGAAGTAAATAGTTTAAGTGGACCCTGTCGGTTCAGGGTCACAACAGTTAATACAAAACTGAGGAGGTAGTTGAATGCCAAGTTATGTAGATCCTGCCAAATGTGATGGCTGCAAAGGTGGAGACAAAACGGCGTGCATGTACATCTGTCCCAACGACTTGATGGTATTAAACGTTGAGGAGATGAAGGCTTACAATCAAGAGCCTGATGCATGTTGGGAGTGTTATTCCTGTGTTAAAATTTGTCCACAAGGCGCAATCTTTGTTCGTGGATACGATGACTTCGTACCTATGGGCGGCCAGGTTCATCCAATGAGATCTTCTGACTCCATTATGTGGACTGTTAAGTTCCGTAATGGAAATATGAAGCGTTTCAAGTTCCCAATTCGCACTACCGCTGAGGGTGCTGCCAATGCTTATGCTGGACAGAAAGGTGCTAATCTCGATGACGAATGTCTGCTCCTCGAGGCCAACCTTCCTACCCCTAAATAAGTTGAGTTAGAAACTTTTTAACTACAAGATCTTTATTTTAAGGAGATTTGAAAATGGCATTACCAAATAAACCAAAAGGTGAACTCAAAGCCGTAGTGAACCCTGAGGTGGTGGAACATGATGTTGATTGTCTCATCATCGGTGGTGGAATGGCTGCTTGTGGAACTGCTTTTGAAATTAAAAAGTGGGCTCCAGAAGATATGAAAATTGTTCTCGTTGATAAAGCATCCCTTGAGCGTTCCGGTGCAGTTGCTCAGGGTCTGTCTGCTATCAATACCTATATCGGTGACAATCCGATTGAGAGCTATGTAAAGATGGTTCGTAATGACCTTATGGGCGTTGTCCGTGAGGATTTGATCTATGATTGCGGTCGTCACGTTGATGAGTCAGTTAAGCTTTTCGAAGAATGGGGCCTCCCTGTTTGGAAGAAAGATGCTGATGGTGAGAACCTTGATGGTTCAAAACCTGCGCCAACCCTTCGTGAAGGTGGAACCCCTGTGCGGACCGGTAAATGGCAGATCATGATCAACGGTGAGTCTTACAAGTGTATCGTTGCTGAGCCTGCAGCTACCGCTCTTGGTGCCGATAATATCATGGAGAGAATCTTCATCGTTAAGCTTCTTCTTGATAAGAACAAGCCAAACCAGATCGCTGGTGCAGCTGGTTTCTCAACCCGTGAGAACAAAGTACACGTTTTCCGTTGCAAAACTGCAATGGTTGCTTGTGGTGGTGCGGTTAATATTTTCCGTCCACGTTCTACTGGTGAAGGTAAAGGTCGTGCATGGTATCCAGTATGGAACGCAGGTTCCACTTACACTATGTGTGCTCAGGTTGGTGCTACTCTTACCATGATGGAAAACCGTTTCACCCCAGCTCGTTTCAAAGATGGTTACGGTCCTGTTGGTGCTTGGTTCCTTCTCTTCAAAGCCAAAGTACAGAACGGTCTTGGTGAGTTCTATGCAAACAGCGATGCAGTAAAAGAAGAACTCGAGAAGTTCATGCCTTATGGCGCTTCTGCAGTTACTCCTACCTGTCTGCGTAACCACTTGATGATCAATGAGCTCCGTGAAGGTCGCGGTCCTATCTATATGGCTACTGATGTTGCTCTTAATGCCTTCCTTGATGATCGTAAAGCAAAAGGAATGGATGAGAAGTCACTGAAGAAATTCTGGAAACACCTCGAGTCTGAGGCTTGGGAAGATTTCCTCGATATGTCAGTAGGTCAGGCTGGTCTTTGGGCTGGTGCTAACGTTGAGCCAGAGAAAATTGGTTCTGAGATTATGCCTACCGAACCATACATGCTCGGATCACATTCCGGTTGTTGTGGTATCTGGACTTCTGGTCCAGAGGAAGCTTGGGTTCCAGACGTTGCTAATGAGTCCCGTGCTCATAAGTACAAGTGGGGCTACAACCGTATGACCACCGTAGACGGTCTCTTCACCGCTGGTGATGGTGTTGGTGCTTCCGGACATAAGTTCTCCTCCGGTTCCCATGCTGAGGGTCGTATTGCTGCTAAGCAGATGGTTAAATTCTGCCGTGACAATGCTGATTTCAAACCAGAGCTCAAGCAGACTGCTCAAGAGATTGCTGATGAGATTTATGCACCAGTCAAACTCTATGAAGAGTTCAAAGGAGCCTCCACCGCTGCCGATGTCAACCCTAACTACTGCAAGCCTGCAGGTCTCATGATGCGTCTCATGAAAGCTACCGATGAGTATGGTGGTGGTGTTGCGACCTATTACATGACCTCTGGTAAACTCCTCAACATCTGTCTTGATCTCCTCAAGCTTCTTCGTGAAGATGCAGAGAAAATGGCTGCTGGCGACCTGCATGAACTGCTTCGTTGCTGGGAAAACTACCATCGTATCTGGTGTGTTGAGACTCACATTCGTCACATTGAGTTCCGTAAAGAATCCCGTTACCCAGGATTCTATTACAGATCTGACTTCCCAACTTGTGATGATGAAAACTGGAAGTGCTTTGTAAACTCCACTTTTAACCCAGAGACCCAAGAATGGCTCTGTGAGAAAGTTGAGTGTATCAATATTCTACCAACCGACCCATGGCTCTAATTGAGACTTGGTAGTATCTTGATATGAAGTAAAATGAATCTCCAGAAGTCTTCGACTTCTGGAGATTTTTTGTATCTATTGTTTTGTTTTATGTTGCTTGCAGAGAGCTTGCATCTCCAGTCAACATAAGCTAAAACATATGGACAAGTTTATTGGGGTTGTATTTACGTTTAACAGTTGCCATTGCAAAGCTTCCCCTTTGTGGGGTAAGCGATGGGTTCGGGTGGCAATAGTACAATATTTTAGGTAATTATGGAGGTTAGGTATGACTGACGAGCAAGGCACCTCTGGTGCAGTTTTGGTCGTAGGCGGCGGAATCAGCGGGTTAACTGCTGCTCTTGAAACCGCTGAAGTCGGAAATGACGTGTTTCTTGTTGAAAAGAGCGCCAGCTTCGGTGGGCGAGTAGCTCAACTCAATGAATATTTTCCGAAAATGTGTCCCCCAAGTTGCGGGCTTGAGATCAATTTCAAGCGTATAAGAGATAATCGTAAAATCAGAACCTACACCATGACCACAGTAAAATCTGTGACTGGTGGTCCGGGTAATTACGAGGTAACCCTTGAGACTGCTCCACGTTATGTAAACAGTAACTGTACAGCCTGCGGTGACTGTGCTGTTGCCTGTCCGGATGAAATCGACAATGATTTCAACTTTGGCATGAACAAGAGCAAAGCCGCTTATCTGCCCCACGAGATGGCTTTCCCAAGACGCTATGTCATTAACAAAAAGGGCTTGACTGCAGCGGGTGCCGAGGCAGTTAAATCGGCTTGCAAATATAATGCAGTCGATCTTGACATGCAGGTACAGACCTGCACCATCAATGTTGCTTCCATTGTATGGGCTACCGGTTGGGTACCATACGACGCAACAAAAATGGAAAATCTAAAATTTGGTCAGTCCCAGTCTATCGTCACTAATATGATGATCGAAAGAATGGCCGCTCCGAGTGGACCCACTGGTGGCAAGATTCTTCGTCCAGGAGATAATAAAGAGATTGAGTCAATCGCTTTTGTTCAGTGTGCAGGTTCCCGTGATGAGAATCACCTTGAATACTGTTCCCATATCTGTTGTATGGCAACCTTCAAGCAGATGTCTTACGTGAGAGAGCAGTATCCTGATGCTAAGATCTACGTGTTTTATATTGATCTACGTACTCCTGGAAAATATGAAAAATTCCGTGAAGCGAGAATGGCGGATAAAAATGCAACCTTTATTAAAGGTAAGGTCGCTGATATCACAATCGAAGCAGATGGTAGTGTAACTGTTATTGCTGAAAATGCTGTAACCGCCGAAAAGATGTCCCAAAGAGTCGATATGGCAGTATTAGCCACGGGTATGCAGCCTTCCTTGTCATTACAAGGAGCCCCTGTAACTCTGCAGATGGATTCAAACGGATTTGTCATTTCAGATGCTGACAAGGCTATGATATCAGCAGGTTGCGCTAAGAAAGCTGCAGATGTTGTTACCTGTACTCAATCATCAACTGCTGCAGCCTTAAAGGCTATTCAAGTTTCCAGGAGGTAAGAATCGATGGATAAGAAATATTGCGCATATATTTGTGCTGGTTGTGGCATTGGTGACGCGCTTGACCTTGAGGCACTCGCCGGAGTTGTAACTGGTGAGATGTCAATGGAATGTAAAACCCACGAATGTCTCTGCGGTGTTGCTGGCCGCGCATTCATAGAAGCTGACATCAAAGAGGGTGTGAACACCGTGGTTGTTGGTGCCTGCTCACCAAGAGTCATGACCAATGAGTTCAATTTTGGTGAAGGAAAAATTACAGTGCGTGCAAATCTGCGAGAGCAGGTTGTGTGGGCAGAGGTAAAACCTGCAGAAGGCGAAGAGCCCCACGCAGAAGCCGCTGAGTTTCTCGCCGAAACGGCAGCTGATTATATGCGTATGGCCTGTAGCCGTGCCAAGAAAACAGAACTTCCTGCTCCTTTTAAGCTTGAAGTCATCAATAAAACCATTCTGGTTATGGGTGGTGGACTTGCAGGACTTACCGCCGCCAAGGAGTCTGCTGCTGCTGGGTATGATGTCATTCTAGTGGAGAAGGAAGACCAGCTCGGTGGTAAGGCTCTTGGCTGGAGGAAGTCTTTTCCAACCAAGGCGCCATGGACTGATTTAGAAGAAAACCCAATCCAGGCTCTGATAGCTGAAGTTGAGGCAAATCCTAAAATTACAATCAAAACCGGAATCGAAGTTGCTCGTATTACCGGCGCGCCTGGAGATTTTGGAGTTTCCTTTAAGGCTGCCAACAGCAAAACAGAGTGGGATGCTCCTGCAAAAGTAACTGTTGATGAGCAGGATCTTATTAATAAAGGCGAAAAAGAAGATCCAAATGCAGGGTTGAAGAAATATACATCAATCAACCCAGATGCAACCAAGGTGGGTTCCGTAGTTCTCGCTACCGGTTGGAAGCCTGCAGACGTTTCCCAGTTTGAGCATCTTGGTCATGGTGTTCTGCCAAACGTTGTTACAAATGCTGAATTTGAAAAACTCTCAAAAGCAGGCAAGGTACCAGCCAAAGTTGCATTTGTTCAAAGTCCAGGTGGTAAGGATAATGACAAGGATTTTCCATACTGTAACTCAGTTACTTCCATGGTGGCATTGAAGCAGGCACAGTATGTCTGTGAGGATAATGCAGACGGTCAGGCCTTTATCCTCTATCAGCATATGAGAACCCCTGGCAGTATGGAGTTGTTCTACAAAAATGTACAGACGAACGATGGCATATTCCTCACCAAGGGAAGTGTTACCAAGGTGGAGGAAAATGGCGGAGGTCTGCGGGTCGCCGTTGAAGATACTCTGCTTGGCGAAGATATTACCATAGATGTAGACATGGTTGTTCTTGCAGCGGGTATGGAACCAATGACCCTGCATGAAAAGTCCATCAACCTGGCATATCGGCAGGGCCCAGGTTTTAATGACCTTGACCTGTTTGATGGGTATGCTGACTCCCATTTCATCTGTTTCCCATATGAAACAAGACGTACTGGCGTGTATGCCTGTGGTGGTGTTAGAAAAGCCGAAACCATGGAAGAGGCGGTAGATGATGCAACTGGAGCTGCCTTAAAAGCTATTCAGTGTATTGAATCCTCGGATCGCGGCGTTTCTGTTCATCCACGTTCGGGTGATTCAACATATCCTGAGTTCTTCATGCAGAGATGTACCCAGTGTAAACGCTGTACTGAAGAGTGTCCATTTGGTGCTCTTGATGATGATGAGAAGGGGACACCGCTGCCGAACCCAACCCGTTGTCGTCGATGTGGTACGTGTATGGGTGCTTGTCCTGAACGTATTATCGGCTTTAAAGATTACAATATCGATCTGATCGGTTCCATGATTAAATCGGTGGAGGTTCCTGAAGACGATGAAGACAGACTGAGAATTATCGTTTTTGTTTGCGAGAATGACGCCTATCCTGCAATCGATATGGCCGGTATGAAACGTCTTGGACTTAACCATATGGTCCGCTTTATTCCTGTTCGCTGCCTTGGTTCCGTGAATATGGCCTGGATTAGAGATGCACTCTCAGCTGGAATGGACGGTGCTATGCTCCTTGGCTGTACTTATGGTGACGACTATCAATGTCACTTTGTTAAAGGATCCGAGATCGCCAATAAACGAATGGAAAATATCGGTGATACCTTGTCAACTTTAGGGCTTGAGCCTGAAAGATGTGCAGCAAATCAGATTGCCATTACCGATTACGATAAGATCCCACATATTATCAATGATTTCGTAGAAGAAATCGTTGAGATGGGTCCAAATCCATTTAAAGGCTTCTAACCTGTTGTTATCAATGCTGGCCACAGATATCTGTTTGTGGCCAGTTGATGGGCCTTTTGTTTAACACTCGCGATACGATACAGTAAAAATTGATAATAGAGCAGGAGGAAGAAATGAATGTTCAACCGGATTTAGATTTTATAAGAACCTTGAAGGAGGCAGGGGGGGATACACTGAAAAAATGTTATCAGTGTGCAACCTGTTCTGTTATGTGCCCTCTTTCCAAGGATGGAAAACCTTTCCCTCGAAAGGAGATGATCTGGGCAGGGTGGGGGATGAAAGACAAGCTTGTAACAGATCCTGATGTCTTTCTTTGCCATCATTGTGGTGACTGTACAGCAAACTGTCCACGTGGAGCGAAACCAGGAGATGTCTTGAGTGCTATCCGCTCCTATGCGTACACTTTTTACGGCTGGCCACAGCCTCTGGCAAAGCTTGCATCAAGCGCAAAAGGCTTGCCAATGATGATTGGCATTCCTGTTGTTGTGATTTTTTTCATGTGGCTTATTTCCGGAGGTATGCATATCCCTAATAAGGAATTTTTTGCCGAGCATGGTTATCAGCAGTTCTTTGGCCACTGGGATTTCAAATGGTACGCCAAAAACATCTTTTTTATTGTAGCCTTTATGGTGCCGAGCCTAGGTCTTGGTTTATTTTCTGGGATTATGGGGATCTCAAAGATGTGGAAGGCCATGTCTGAGCAAGCTGATATGAACCCACAGTACAGGCCTTCCGTTGGTCAGTTTGTAACCGATTTTATTTGGCCTTCCCTTGTGGAGATTATCAAGCACTCCCGTTTCAATGAATGTGGAACCCATCTGAATCGAGTTCGGGGCCATCTACCATTGATGCTTGCTTTTATTGGACTTTTCATTGTTACCTGCTGGTCGTTGTTAAAAAATGATGTTCTTGGACTTATCTGGCCATCACTGCACGGACCACTGCCTCTGACGGATCCCTTTAAGCTTCTTGCAAACGTCAGTGCCATTGCCCTGATATTTGGAATTGCTGTACTCTGGTCGAATCGCAAGAAAATGGAAACGGAAATGTCAGCCCAGGCCACCTTTTATGACTGGTTCCTGATCTGGGAAATAACAGCCGTTGGTGTTACCGGTATTGCCGCTGAGTTACTGAGATGGGCTGGTATGCCGGTACTCGGATATATCGTTTACTTTTTACACCTCGTATCTGTAATGATGCTGTTTTTATATCTGCCTTATACGAAACTTGCACATCTTCTCTATAGAACAACAGCCTATACATTTGAAAAATATAGAGAAAGTATCTTTGCTCAAAATAAGTAAATCTTCTTTGTAGCGCCGTAGCTTTAAGAACCTAAAAGGCCTGGTCAATTGATCAGGCCTTTTTTATTGTACACCCTGATAAAAGAGGGTGTATTGTGTTGTCTGAGCACTTGAGTAATTCATGAAGCGACGAGTAGTTTTTAGAGTGCCTATTTAAAAAATACAAATAAAATGCAAAATATTTCTTGCATTAAAAAAATCAACTGAGTATATTCTCTCGTCTTGTAAGCTGGCGTAGCTCAATTGGTAGAGCTCCTCACTTGTAATGAGGTTGTTGTGGGTTCAAGTCCTATCGCCAGCTCCATAAAAAAAAGACTTTACAAAGTGATTGTAAGAGTTTAAAAGGATGCTGTCTTTTTCAGACGGTTCTTTAGGAGGGGTTCCCGAGCGGCCAAAGGGAACAGACTGTAAATCTGTCGGCTCAGCCTTCGGAGGTTCGAATCCTCCCCCCTCCACCACTCTTTCTTTGCCTTTTGTAAGGGTGATGATATCCGAGCGGGAATAGCTCAATTGGTAGAGCATCAGCCTTCCAAGCTGAGGGTCGCGAGTTCGAGTCTCGTTTCCCGCTCCATTTTTGTTTGTGTTGCAGCAAGTTGCCCACGTAGCTCAGTTGGTAGAGCGCATCCTTGGTAAGGATGAGGTCACCGGTTCAACTCCGGTCGTGGGCTCCATGTGGACACCGTTAGTAATCTTCGAAAAAACTTTTCAACGGTCTGAGGAGACAAGGAAATGTCAAAGGAAAAATTTAATAGGACTAAACCGCATGTCAATGTCGGTACTGTAGGCCATATTGATCATGGTAAAACCACGCTGACCGCTGCAATTACACGTGTATTGTCCACAAAGGGTCAGGCCAAATTTACCGACTTTAGTGATATCGACAAGGCACCTGAAGAAAAAGAGCGCGGAATTACTATCGCTACCGCTCACGTTGAGTATGAGACCGTGAAACGTCACTATGCTCACGTTGACTGCCCAGGTCATGCAGATTATATCAAAAACATGATTACTGGTGCTGCCCAGATGGATGGTGCAATACTTGTTGTTGCTGCAACCGACGGTGCTATGCCTCAGACCCGTGAGCATATCCTTCTTGCTCGCCAGGTAGGTGTTCCTGCTATCGTTGTCTTCCTGAACAAGTGCGACATGGTAGATGATGAAGAGCTCATCGAACTCGTTGAGATGGAACTCCGTGAGCTTCTTGATAAGTATGAATTCCCAGGGGACGATATTCCTTTTATTCAAGGATCAGCGCTTCTTGCACTTGAGAATCCTGAAGATGAAGTGAAAGCTAAGTGTGTGTGGGATCTCATGGAAGCCATCGATTCTTATATCCCTGAGCCTGAGCGCGATGTTAATAAGCCTTTTCTTATGCCTGTTGAGGATGTTTTCTCTATCTCAGGTCGTGGAACTGTTGCAACCGGTCGTATTGAGCGCGGTGTTGTCCATGTGGGTGACGAGATTGAGATCGTAGGAATTAAGAACACCATGAAAACTACCTGTACCGGTGTTGAGATGTTCCGTAAACTTCTCGATGAGGGTCAGGCTGGAGATAACATTGGTGCATTGCTTCGTGGTGTTAAGCGTGAAGAGATTGAGCGTGGTCAGGTACTTGCTGCACCTAAATCAATTACCCCTCACACCAAGTTCAAGGCGGAGTGCTATATTTTAGGAAAAGATGAGGGTGGACGTCATACTCCATTCTTTAATGGTTATCGTCCACAGTTCTACTTTAGAACAACGGATGTGACTGGAGTTGTGACTCTTGCAGACGGTGTTGAAATGGTAATGCCTGGTGATAATATAGCTGCGGCTGTAGAGCTTATCACTCCTATTGCAATGGATGTCGGACTTCGTTTTGCAATCCGTGAAGGTGGACGCACTGTAGGTGCTGGAGTTATTAGCGAGATTGTCGCTTAATTCCTCGAAAATTGTAATTGCCTTGGTCGTCTCAGCGGTCATGGCAATTTCTCATATGGGAAAGATAGATGAGAGATATAATAACTCTTGCATGTGGAACATGTAAGCGTCGAAACTATACGACGACAAAAAATAAGAAAAAAACTCCGCATAAACTGGAGTTTAATAAATTTTGCCCGTTTTGCAGGGCTCATACACCGCATAAAGAGACAAAGTAGTCTTTAATTGCAGGCCAGTAGCTCTAATTGGTAGAGCGCCGGACTCCAAATCCGGATGTTGGGGGTTCGAGTCCCTCCTGGCCTGCCATTGGTGTTTGTTGTGGGCAGAGCGCTGTTAACAGGTTTTGTGTTTGCTAAAGGTGTATTTCGGTTGGGAGGTATGGCAGAACAATGGCAGCTAAAGGAAAATCCAAAAACAATATCGCTGCGGCAGATGAAAAGAAATCAGTTTTTTCTCCGACCCAGATAAAAAATTTTGTCGGGGAAGTAAAGACTGAGTTTTTGAAAATTGTTTGGCCTGATAAAAAAATGACTCTCGGTTTGACCGGAGTCGTTGTCGTTTTGACTGTTGTGATTTCAATTTACCTCGGGTCAGTTGACCTTTTGCTTGGAAAGATAGTTTCATCTTTTTTGAGATAAACCGATTAAACACTGCTTTTTTGAGCTGATACTGTCGGCGCATCAAGCATTTTAAAACTTTTATATAGTAGAGCAAATGGCAAGACAATGGTACATACTCCAGGTCCACTCAGGATTTGAAGATAAGGTCAAAACGACCCTTGAGGAACGTATTCACAAAGAAGGGCTCGAAGAGTCTTTTGGTGAAATTCTTGTTCCGACCGAACAGGTTGTCGAAATGATCAAGGGCTCAAGGAAAACCTCGTCGAGACGCTTTTTCCCAGGATATATGCTGGTCAGTATGGATCTCAATGATCAGACCTGGCATACAATTCACGATAATATGCCGAGGGTGGTAGGTTTTGTTGGTGATGACCGTGATCCGATTCCTCTCTCAGATGAAGACGCTGCTAAGATTATTGGGCGAATTCAAGATGGATCCGACCGACCGAGGCCAAAAGTTATTTTCGATATAGGCGAAGTGGTTCGTGTCATAGATGGTCCCTTTGCAAACTTTCAAGGCACCGTTGATGAGGTGTTTCCTGAAAAAGGTCGAGTTCGTGTCATGGTGTCAATTTTTGGTCGTGAGACACCTGTAGAACTTGAATTCGTGCAGGTGTCAAACACCTAAGTTTGTGGTTTGATTTTACAGCCTCGGTCGCACGCTGGTCGCAGCCTGACCTGGGGCAATGAATAAAAGATAGTCGGAGTAAGACAATGGCAAAAAAAGAAATGGCTTACATCAAACTGCAGATCCCTGCAGGTAAAGCCAATCCTTCACCTCCTGTTGGACCTGCGTTAGGGCAGCACGGAGTGAATATTATGGAGTTTTGCAAAGCATTTAATGCAAAGACTCAATCAATGGGTGATACCATTGTTCCTGTGGTTATAACTGTTTACCAGGATCGTTCATTCAGCTACATCACTAAAACCCCACCTGCATCTGTGTTGCTGCTCAAAGCTGCTGGCCTGCAGAAAGGCTCCGGTAACCCAAAGCTTGATCGTGTCGCCGAGATCGGGAGAGATAAGATTCGTGAAATTGCGGAGATTAAGTTGCCTGATCTGAATGCATATGATGTTGAAAGTGCAATGAGGATTATTGAAGGTACTGCACGAAGTGCGGGAATTACTGTAGTCGATTAAGAAAATTCAATACTGCTGGCAGAATTACAGGTTCTGCACGAGTAGGAGGCTAAAATGCCGAAACACGGAAAAACATATAGAAATAAAGTTCAGGAAATTGATAAATCAGTTCTTCATGAAATGGAGAAAGGCATAGAGCTTGTACTGAACACAGCATATGCCAAATTTGATGAAACCTTCGATATCGCCATGAAGCTTGGTGTTGATCCTCGTCATGCTGATCAGATGATTCGATCCTCTGTCTCGTTACCCCATGGTAATGGAAAGGTGACCAGGATCTTGGTTTTTGCCAAAGGACCAAAGGAAGCCGAGGCTCTTGAAGCAGGCGCCGATTATGTTGGCGGTGATGATCTGGTGGAGAAAATTAAAGACGGTTGGCTTGAATTTGACAAGACAGTCGCAACTCCTGATATGATGGGCGTTGTAGGAAAAATTGGTAGGGTACTTGGGCCTCGTAACCTTATGCCCAATGCTAAGCTCGGTACTGTCACAATGGATGTAGGCAACATTGTCAGGGAAATTAAATCTGGAAAGGTTGACTTTCGAGTTGACAAGGCCGGTATTATTCATGCCGGTATTGGTAAAGTCTCTTTTGGCAAAGAGAAGCTTGGTGAAAACCTTGTCGCTTTCTTACAGAAAATTATAGCTTTAAAACCATCTGCGAGTAAGGGTATTTACCTTCGGTCCATTGCTATTTCTTCAACAATGGGGCCAAGTGTAAAGCTTGATCCAATTGCGTTAAGAGCATTAGTCAAATAAATTTTATGTAAAAATGGATCCTGGTAGAAACTTATCAGGATTTTGTTGTAGTCGAAGACAGCGGGTACATATGTTTAATCGTGATAGACGCGACCTGCCGAGACGAATTATGAGTAGAAATCTTATATTCTAAGTGTAGTATCTTCTCTGCTTGTCTTTTTATTCGTAGCTGCTGCTTTGAAAAATGTTTCACCTTTAACCTAGGAGGAGTGCTTTGAATCGTGATGAAAAAGTGACAATCATTTCCGAATTGAACGATTCGTTCAATCGGGCGAAGTTAACTGTTGTCGCTGACTATTGTGGTTTAAAAGTTTCCGAATTTCAACAAATCCGTATTGAGTTGAAAAGTTGTGGTTCGGAAATACGCGTAGCAAAAAATACTCTCCTGAAAAGAGCAGTTACAGATACAGGTAATGCCGCCCTCGCTGATGATTTCACCGGGACCACTGCGGTTGTCATGGGATATTCCGATCCCGTAGCTCCAGCAAAAGCTGTTACAAAGTTTGCTGAGTCACATGATAAATTTATTATCCGATCTGCCGCTCTTGATGGCGAAAAAATTGGTGTTGATGAGTTGATTGCACTGTCCAAGCTTCCTTCAAAGGAAGTTCTTCTTGGTCAACTGCTCTCTACCTGGACCAGTATTCCTACAGGACTTGTACAGGTTCTCAGTGGAGTTCCTCGCACCTTTGTATATGCGCTGCAAGCCATTAAAGATCAGAAAGAAGCAGGCAGTAATTAATTAGATTTACTTAGAAAAATATTAGAAAATAAGAGGTTATTAATCATGGCTGTAACTAAAGAAGATGTAATTGACTTTATTTCAAATATGTCCGTACTCGAACTCTCAGAGCTTATCAAAGAGTTCGAAGAAAAATTTGGCGTTTCTGCAGCAGCTCCAGTGGCTGTAGCAGCTGCTGGCGTAGTTGGTGATGCCGCAGCTCCTGCTGAAGAGAAAACCGAGTTTGATGTAATTCTTACTGACGTTGGTGCAGAGAAGATCAAGGTTATTAAAGAGGTTCGTGCAATTACCGGCCTCGGTCTCAAAGAAGCTAAGACTCTAGTTGAGTCTGCGCCTGCTCCACTCAAAGAAGGAACCAGCAAGGAAGACGCTGAGGACATCAAAGTTAAATTAGCAGCTGTCGGTGCTGCTGTGGAGATCAAGTAATTGATTTCACATTGGTTGTTCGAGTTTTTGAGCAACTTAGCTTGATAACAACACGCTACGGGCTTTGCTTCGTGGCGTGTTGTGCTTTATAGAAGTTAGCTCTTTTACTATACTAATATCAGCGTGGTTTTGTGTTTTAGGTGCTTGTATTCTTCTTATTTTTTTGAACAAATCAAAAAAGGATTATTACAATGCTTCCAGACAATGCTTATGATTCTGCTGGTCCAGCCAACAGCTTTAACACCATTCAAGTGCATTTATGTTCACTCGAGGCGGTCAGTAACACCCCCCCGTCGGTCATCTGAGCAGGCAGCTAAAAGTTTACAACCTTATTTAATATAGATAGTTCTATTTTAAGGCAATTTCGAGGGAAAATATGGAAAGAGTAAGAAAGAATTTTGCCAAGGCAGAAAGGATACTTGAGCCACCGCATTTGATATCCATGCAGCGTATCTCCTATGAGAAGTTTCTTCAGATGGATACCGATCCTGATCAGCGTGAAGATTTTGGTTTGCAGGGGATATTGAACAATGTTTTTCCCATAAACGACTTTAATGGTCTTTGTTCACTTGAATTTGTCCGCTACAAATTTGGAGAACCAAAGTACACCATTGCAGAGTGTTTGCAAAGAGGAATGTCATATGAGATTCCCTTAAAAATTGTCGTTCGCCTTATAACTTTCGATGTAGACGCTGATACAGGCGTACAATCCATCCGTGATATTAAGGAGCAGGAAGTTTTTCTTGGCTCTTTACCGCTTATGACCGGTGATGGTGTATTCGTTGTTAATGGTACAGAACGTGTTATCGTCTCTCAGTTGCAACGATCTCCGGGCCTTTTCTACACCCACGATAATGGTAAAAGCCATTCCAGCGGTAAACTGCTGTACTCAGCCCGTATCATTCCTGTTCGTGGCTCTTGGATAGACCTTGAGTTTGATATTAAGGATGTCCTCCATGTCCGTATAGACAGAAGAAGAAAATTTCCGGTTACTACCCTTCTGAAAGCACTTGGTTATAATAGTGAGGAACTTCTTGAAAAGTTTTATCCGATCTCAGTAATTAAGCGAGAAGGCGATGCCTTCCAGATGAGCTTTGATTCAGAACTTATGATCGGGCAACGACTTGAATATGATATCGTCAGCCCTGCTGATGGTGAGGTTTTGGCTAAGCAAGGGAAGAAGATATCAAAAGTACTCTGTAAAAAAATCGAAAGCGTGGGGATAGAGTTCATCAAGATAAGTAAAGATGCTCTCATAGGGTCTATTCTTGCGCGTACTATCGTTAAAGCTGGCAAAGAGGATCCGATCGCTCTCTCTAACACAGAAGTTACAGAGACCGTACTTGAGTCGCTCGCCGAAGAAGGTATCAACGAATTCCAGATTCTTCATATTGATGGCGTTAAATATTCGGATTCCTTCAGTCGTACCCTGGCTCTAGATAAGGCTCGAAACACAGAAGAAGCTCTCATTGAAATATATAGAAGGTTACGGCCTTCGAGCCCTCCCACACCAGAGGTAGCTGAAACATTTTTCAATAATCTGTTTTTCAATATGGATCTCTATGATCTTTCTGAGGTTGGTCGTTATAAAATCAACGCGAAACTCGGGCTTGATATTGATATATCGAACCGTGCTCTAACCAAGGATGATATCATATACTCTGTCAAACATCTGGTGCGTTTAAAGGATAACCAGGGTGGTGTGGATGATATTGATCATCTTGGTAATCGTAGGGTTCGTACTGTAGGTGAACTTGTTGAAAACCAGTACCGCATGGGTTTGGTAAGGATGGAGCGTGCCATTAAGGAGCGAATGACCTTGCAAGACGTCGAGACCCTGATGCCGCACGATCTCGTTAACCCTAAGCCAATATCAGCTGCAATTAAGGAATTTTTTGGTACGAGTCAGCTTTCACAGTTTATGGATCAAACCAACCCGCTCTCCGAGGTGACACACAAGAGGCGTCTGAGTGCTCTTGGACCAGGTGGTTTGAGTCGTGAACGTGCAGGCTTTGAGGTCCGTGATGTTCACCCGACTCACTACGGCAGAATCTGTCCGGTTGAGACCCCAGAGGGCCCGAACATCGGGCTTATCGTCTCTCTTGCGACTTATGCGAGAATTAACCCCTACGGTTTTATTGAAACTCCGTATAGGAAGGTTGAGAACAAAATAGTCCTTGATAAGGTCGATTATCTGAGTGCGCTTCAGGAACAAAAACAATTTATTGCTCCGGCCTTGATTGAGGTAGGTGAAAGCAAGAATATCATTGCAGATAATGTTATCGTT
The DNA here is from genome assembly GCF_005116575.1 of Desulforhopalus sp. IMCC35007. GTDB lineage: Bacteria > Desulfobacterota > Desulfobulbia > Desulfobulbales > Desulfocapsaceae > Desulforhopalus_A. The sequence goes on from NZ_SWCN01000010.1 coordinate 49,168, forward strand.
CGTGAAGATGGTGAGGTTATAACAACGACCAGTGACAATATCACCTACATGGACATTGCGCCCAACCAGATGATCAGTGTGGCAGCTTCGCTCGTACCGTTTCTAGAAAACGATGATGCGAACCGTGCTCTTATGGGATCAAACATGCAACGTCAGGCTGTTCCACTGCTGATTACCAGAGCACCTCTTGTCGGAACCGGAATGGAGCGTTATGTGGCTCGGGATTCAGGGGCCTGTCTGTTGAGTGCAGGGGATGGAGTTGTCGAAGAGTCTGATTCCAACCGTGTTGTGGTACGCTACGACAAACCGGGGACCGATGGCTATCAGACCGGTGTGGCGGTATACCGCCTGGAAAAATATAAAAAATCAAATCAGAATACCTGTTTTAATCAGAGGCCTATTGTTCTTCCTGGAACTCGGGTTACCAAGGGTACTGTTCTTGCTGATGGTCCCTCCTGCGAGGCGGGTGAGATTGCTATTGGTAAAAATGTGGTCATAGCATTCATGCCATGGCGTGGTTTTAACTTTGAGGATTCGATTCTCATCAATGAGCGCCTTTTAAAAGAGGACACCTTTACCTCCGTGCACATTGAGGTTTTTGAAACAATGGCCCGGGACACAAAACTTGGTAAAGAAGAAATCACCCGCGATATACCAAACGTCAGTGAAGAGACACTTCGCAATCTTGATGATTCCGGTATTGTCCGTATTGGTGCTGAAATCAAAGCAGGTGACACTCTTGTAGGAAAAGTCACCCCTAAAGGGGAGACAGTTCTCTCACCTGAAGAAAAGTTACTAAGAGCCATTTTTGGTGAAAAAGCTCAGGATGTAAAAGATTCGTCTCTGCGTGTTCCGCCTGGGGTGTCTGGTGTGGTTATTGATGCCAAGGTATTTTCACGTAAGGGTGTAGATAAGGATGAACGTTCTCTTCTCATCGAAGATCTTGAGATCGAAAAGCTTAACCAGGATAAAGTCGACGAAATTCGGAGTTTAAAACGTGGTGTCTGTCGTGAAGTCGGGAAGGTTATAGACGGCAGGACCGCTAAGGCTGATATTGTTGACAAACATGGTGATGTCGTTGTCAAACTTGGCAAGAAGATTGAGCAACATCATGCAGAACTCATAGGTTTCGAACTTTTACGAGAGATTGATTTTTCTGAAAAAGCTAAATACATCGACGATATGGACGAGGTTTTCGAGAGATACGAAAATCAGGCACGTCTTATCAGAGAGCGATACGATGGGATCATCGAGCGTCTTAAGAAAGGTGACGATTTACCCCCTGGTGTTGTTAAGATGGTCAAAGTCTATGTTGCAACGAAGAGGAAGCTCTCTGTGGGCGATAAGATGGCGGGGCGTCATGGAAACAAAGGTGTTGTCTCCCGTCTGCTCCCCGAAGAAGATATGCCGTATTTTGATAATGGCACGACCGTCGACATCGTTCTTAACCCACTCGGTGTTCCTTCAAGGATGAATGTTGGTCAGGTCCTCGAAGTGCATCTTGGCTATGCAGCAAGAAGATTGGGTGAACAACTCGAAACCTTGGCAAAGCAGGAGGCAGTTTCTGAGATTCGGAAAAAAATGCGAGCCATATACAATGAAGTTGAGTTCACCGCTTTAACCGAAAACAAGAGTGACCAGGAAATAATCGACTGGGCCAGGAAACATTTTGAAGGGGTACATATGGCAACTCCGGTGTTTGACGGTGCACCTGAAGAGTCTATTCGCAAGCTTCTCGTTGAAGCTGGAGTAGATGAAGTAGGTCAGGCCAGACTGTACGATGGCCTCACTGGAGAACCTTTTGCAAACAATGTGACGGTTGGAGTTATGTATATGCTTAAGCTGCATCATCTTGTCGATAACAAAATCCATGCGAGATCAACAGGACCATACTCACTTGTAACCCAGCAACCACTTGGAGGAAAGGCTCAATTTGGTGGTCAACGTCTTGGTGAAATGGAGGTATGGGCTATGGAAGCATACGGAGCAGCCTACACCCTCAAAGAATTTCTTACTGCTAAATCAGATGATGTTGAAGGTCGTACCTCTATGTACGAAAGGATTGTAAAAGGAAATAATTTTCTGACTACTGGCCTGCCAGAGTCATTTAACGTTCTTGTCAAAGAGCTGCAGGCGCTTTGTTTGAATATGGAACTTATTGAAGAATAAGTCAGGCTGACGCCATTTATTGATTGATACAGTAGCTTTGTTAAGACAAGATTTTCCTCGGATCTGGATGTTTTCAGATACCGGGGAAATCCTTTAATATAAGGGAGAGGTGATTTCGTGGAAGAGTTATTCAATTTTTTTCAAAAACCGAAAGCTCCAGTTAAGTTTAAAAATGTAAAAATTTCGCTGGCTTCACCTGAAAAGATCATGGATTGGTCCCATGGCGAGGTTAAAAAGCCGGAGACCATTAATTATAGAACTTTCAAACCGGAAAGGGATGGTCTTTTTTGCGCGAAAATATTCGGACCTGTAAAGGACTTCGAATGTAATTGCGGAAAGTATAAGAGAATGAAACACCGCGGTGTTGTTTGTGAGAAGTGTGGTGTTGAAGTTATCCAGTCGAAGGTTCGACGAGAGCGACTTGGTCACATTCGGCTTGCTGCGCCGGTAGCACATATCTGGTTTTTGAAAAGTCTGCCGAGTAAAATTGGTGCTGTTCTTGATATGACTTTGAAGCAGTTGGAGAAGATCCTCTATTTTGAGCAGTATGCCATAGTGGAATCCGAAGTTGAAGCGCTGCCAGTTGGGACCTTGCTCTCTGAGGAAAAATACAGGCTTGCCCGTGACGAGTATCCAGCACAATTCAAGGTGGGTATAGGAGCAGAGGCTATTCGTGAACTATTGGCCTCTCAGAATCTTGTGGAGCTTTCCAAACAGCTTCGAGAAGAAATGCTATCTACCAACTCTGCGACCAAACGCCAAAAACTTGGAAAGCGGTTGTTTGTAATTGAAGCGTTTAGAGATTCTGGTAATAAACCTGAATGGATGATTCTAGAAGTTATCCCTGTATTACCTCCGGATCTTCGTCCTCTCGTACCTCTTGAAGGTGGCCGTTTTGCGACTTCAGATTTGAACGATTTGTACAGACGGGTTATAAACCGTAACAATCGTTTAAAACGCTTACTTGAACTCGATGCCCCGGATATTATCATACGAAACGAAAAACGTATGTTGCAGGAAGCGGTCGATGTTCTTTTTGATAATGGCAGAAGAGGCCGGGTTATCACAGGTGGCAACAAGCGTCCTCTTAAATCACTGTCTGACATGCTCAAAGGTAAGCAGGGACGTTTTCGTCAAAACCTGCTCGGTAAGCGTGTTGATTACTCTGGACGTTCAGTAATTGTGGTAGGACCACATTTACGATTGCATCAGTGCGGTATTCCAAAGAAAATGGCACTCGAACTTTTCAAGCCGTTTATCTATAACAAGCTTGAAAGAAAAGGCTATGTCACCACGATCAAGTCTGCCCGGAAGATGGTCGAAAAAGAGGTAAAAGAAGTCTGGGACGTGCTCGATGAGGTGGTTACCGAGTATCCTGTTATTCTCAACCGTGCACCTACTTTGCATAGACTTGGTATGCAGGCTTTTGAGGCGGTGCTTATAGAAGGTAAGGCTATTCAGCTTCACCCACTGGTTTGTATGGCATTTAACGCCGACTTTGATGGTGACCAGATGGCCGTACACGTGCCGCTTTCCGTCGAAGCTCAGGTGGAAGCACGTGTTCTGATGATGTCCACCAATAACATTCTTTCGCCTGCTAACGGTGAGCCCGTTATTATACCATCCCAGGATATCGTTCTTGGCCTTTACTATATGAGCCGTGAACGTATCAACGTCCCTGGTGAAGGTAAGGTTTTCAGTTCTGTTGATGAAGCTGTAATCGCTTACGACTTTGGCGAGATTGATCTTCAGGCAAAAGTTAAAGTACGGCGTGATGGCGAATTGGTAGATACAACCATGGGGAGAATTCTCCTCGGTGAGCTTGTACCCAAGTCAGTTCCTTTTAGCGAAGTTAACAAGGTTCTGACCAAAAAGGCTCTTGCTAAGCTCATTGATAACTGTTACCGCCATGCAGGTACCAAGGATACGGTAATTCTCGCCGATAGATTGAAAGATATCGGCTATGAATATGCAACCCGGGCAGGTATTTCCATCTGTATCAATGATATGAAGATTCCACTTAACAAAGAAACCTTTGTTGAGAAGGCGGAAAACGACGTCCTTGATGTTGAGCAGCAGTATACGGATGGTCTTATTACTTCCGGTGAGAAGTATAACAAGGTGGTCGATATCTGGTCTAAAGTGACAGATGATGTCGCTAATGCCATGATGGATGAAATCAAAGTTGATTACTTCCGCGATAAAGAGGGTCACGTAGTTGAAGCTCCGAGTTTCAATTCAATTTTTATCATGGCAGATTCAGGTGCCCGTGGTTCCAGGGATCAGATCAGACAGCTTGCTGGTATGCGTGGTTTGATGGCTAAGCCATCTGGAGCAATTATCGAGACACCAATTAAAGCCAATTTCCGTGAGGGCCTTGGTGTTCTAGAATATTTCATTTCCACCCACGGTGCCCGTAAAGGTCTTGCCGATACAGCTCTTAAAACTGCAAACTCCGGTTATCTGACAAGAAGACTGGTTGATGTCGCTCAGGAGTCGACTATCGTAGAAGCAGACTGTATGACTCTTGATGGCATAATTGCCGAACCGCTTATGGACGGTGGTGAAATTATAGTACCACTTGGAGATCGTATCTTAGGCCGAGTGGCCCTTGAGGATGTTGTTGACCCTTTTAATGATAACATTCTTGTAGAGGCGGGACGGGAAATCACTGAAGAGATTGTAGAAGCTATTTACGCTTCCGGTGTTGACAGGGTGCCTATTCGTTCGGTGTTGAGTTGCAGGTCTAAACGAGGTGTCTGTGCTGCCTGTTATGGCCGTGATCTTGGCCGGGGGCATATGGTAAACAGGGGGGAGGCTATTGGAGTTATAGCAGCACAATCCATTGGTGAACCCGGTACTCAGCTTACCATGCGTACCTTCCACGTTGGTGGTACGGCGAGTAGATCGGTTGAGCAGGCGGAACTGAAAACCAATATCGGTGGTACTATCGCCTTTAGTAATTTACATTCGGTTACCAATTCTGAAGGTACTCAGATTGTCATGAATAGAAGTGCCATGATCTCGGTCAAAGACGAACTTGGTCGCGAGCGTGAACGTTTTAAGGTGAATTATGGCGCGCAGATTCTCGTTAAAGACGGTGCTGTTGTTGAAAGAGACACCATTCTCGCAGACTGGGATGCCTACACGATACCTATTGTCGCAGAGGTTGGAGGTATCATCAAATATGGTGACATCATCGAGGGTACCACTATGCAGGAGAAGGTGGATCCTGTAACAGGGCGTTCATCACTGGTAATTGTCCAGACCGCAGCTGGTGCTCAGTTGAATCCACGAATCACTGTTAAAAATGACAAAGGCAAGACGGTGAAGTTGCCTGGAAGTAATGATGCTTACGCCCGTTACAGTCTTCCAGGTGGGTCAATTATCTCAGTAATGGAAGGTGATGAAATTCAGCCCGGAACTATCGTTGGTAAGATTCCTCGTGAAACGTCTAAAACCAAAGATATTACCGGTGGTCTGCCAAGGGTTGCCGAACTCTTTGAAGTTCGTAAACCGAAGGATCCTGCAATAATTTCTAAAATTGACGGAAAAGTAAGTTTTGGTAAAGAACTCAAAGGAAAGCGTCGGGTTATTGTAACACCGGAATATGGAGAGTCGCAGGAATATCTTGTTCCTAAAGCTAAACATATCATTGTGCATGAAGGTGATTTCGTCCAGGCCGGTGAGGCTCTTATGGAAGGAACGGTCGTGCCGAACGATATTCTCTCCGTTCTTGGGGTTAAAGAACTTGCCAAATTCCTGGTTAATGAGATTCAGGAAGTATATCGGCTTCAGGGTGTTAAAATTAATGATAAACACATCGAAGTTATCGTTCGACAGATGCTCAAACGTGTCATGATTACCGCTTCTGGAGACTCCAGATTCATGATCGGTGAGCAGGTTGAATGGTGGAAGTTTGAAGAAGAGAGAGACAAGCTGATGGCGGAAGGTAAAACTCCGGCTGTTGCAGAACCCCTGTTGCTTGGGGTGACCAAAGCATCACTTTCAACAGAAAGTTTTATTTCTGCAGCTTCGTTCCAGGAAACAACAAAGGTATTAACCAATGCCGCTGTTGCTGGAAAAATTGATGAACTTGCTGGATTGAAAGAAAATGTTATCATGGGTCGACTGATTTCAGCAGGTACAGGTTTGGCTGCTGAACAATAGAAGAGGAAGTGATAGGGGTGTTTTTTGCTTGACAGCCTTGTTCAGGTGATGTAATATCCCTCACTTTCGTGTTTAATTTAAGTGTTCACGTCATGTAAAATAAGGCGGAGAACTTCTATAACGGTATGTAAACAGGAGCAGTTAACGTAATGCCAACAATTAACCAACTCGTAAGAAAGGGGCGTAAAAAGTCTGTCAAGAAGACAAATACCCCTGCCCTGAAGGGATCGCCTCAGAAAAGAGGTGTCTGTGTAAGAGTCTATACTACTACTCCTAAGAAGCCTAACTCAGCGCTCAGGAAAGTAGCGAGAGTGCGACTGACCAATGGAATTGAAGTTACTTCATATATCCCAGGTATCGGTCATAATCTCCAGGAACACTCTGTTGTTATGATAAGGGGTGGTAGGGTTAAGGATTTACCAGGTGTGCGATATCATATCATTCGTGGTACGCTTGATACGTTAGGTGTCTCTGATCGCCGTCAGGGTCGTTCAAAATATGGTGCGAAGAAACCATCTTGATTGGTTCTCTGTCGATAAGAGGTAGATAAATGTCACGAAGAAGAGCAATAAATAAGCGTCCAATTGAAGCAGATGCACGTTTTAATAGCGTCCTGGTTTCTAAGTTTACTAATGGTTTGATGGAGCGCGGTAAAAAAAGTCTCGCTCAAAGAATATTTTACGATGCTATGGATATCGTTGAAGAAAAAGTTAAGGATGAAGACCCCTTAACTATCTTTGAGGAAGCGATGGAAAAAGTCCGTCCACGTGTAGAGGTAAAATCAAGACGTGTCGGTGGTGCTACCTATCAGGTTCCAATGGAGGTGCGTCAGTCGAGAAGAAACGCATTGGCTATTCGTTGGATTATAAGTTTTGCCAGATCTCGTTCTGGTAAGTCTATGTCTGAGAAGTTGGCTGCTGAGATGATGGATGCCTACAATAACCGTGGTGCAGCAGTTAAGAAGAGAGACGATACCCACCGTATGGCTGAGGCGAATAAAGCTTTCGCTCACTATCGCTGGTAGATAAAGTGGCCCTGAGGGCCGCTGATAGCAAATATTAGGGCTCGCAAAACTTAGATTCAAAACGAATAGAACGTTATGGCAGCCCTAAAAGATTTGTGTGATGTACGCAATATTGGGATAATGGCCCATATTGATGCTGGTAAGACGACAACGACAGAAAGAATTCTTTACTATACTGGGCGTTCGTACAAGTTGGGAGAGGTTCATGATGGCACTGCGGTCATGGACTGGATGGAGCAGGAGCAGGAGCGGGGAATTACAATTACCTCGGCTGCCACGACCTGTGAATGGAAAAACAAGAAAATTAACATCATTGATACTCCTGGTCATGTCGATTTCACTATTGAAGTCGAGAGATCACTGAGGGTTCTTGATGGGGCGATAGCAGTTTTTTGCGCTGTCGGCGGAGTTGAACCGCAATCGGAGACCGTCTGGAGGCAAGCTGATAAGTACAGCATTCCTCGTGTTGCTTTTGTCAATAAGATGGATCGTATTGGCGCCAACTTTGAACGTTGTGTGTCAATGATTGGAAAAAGGCTTGGGGCAAACCCCGTGCCTATTCAGATACCCGCCGGGGCAGAGTCCGATTTTGAAGGTGTTATCGATCTCATTGAAGAAAGAATGCTTGTTTTCGACGAGCAATCTATGGGGCAGGAAGTAACAGAACGAGAAGTCCCCGCCATATATAAAGAGAAATTCACGGCCGCACGTATGGTGCTCCTCGAGAAGTTGGCCGACTTCGATGAGGACATCATGGAAAAATTTTTAGATGATACGTCAGTATCTGCGCCTGATATATATAAAGCTCTTAGGAAAGCCACGCTGGCGCTTGAGATAGTGCCGGTGCTTTGCGGGAGTGCTTTCAAGAATAAAGGTGTGCAGCCTTTGCTTGATAGCGTCGTAAACTTTTTGCCGTCTCCTCTGGATGTAAAACACATTGAAGGTGAGGGACCGGATGGCGAACTTGTTGCGAGAAAGACCGATCCTAAAGAAAAACTGGCTGCGCTGGTTTTTAAATTGATGAGCGATTCTTTTGTAGAGAACCTCGCTTTTGTAAGGGTCTATTCCGGAACAGTTTCGGTTGGTGATAAGGTATATAATCCTGTTAAAAAGAAACAGGAAAAAATATCTAAGATCATGCGTCTTCATGCCAATAAGCGTGAAGAAGTTCAAGAGATCTCTGCAGGTGATATTGCAGCTCTTGTTGGTCTGAAATTCACGACCACAGGTGACACGCTCTGTGAAAAGGGTGACTTTATCATCCTGGAGAGCATGGAGTTCCCTGAGCCTGTAATAGGAGTTGCGATAGAGCCAAAAAGCAAGGCTGAAGAAAAGAAACTTGAAGAGACTCTTGCCAAAATTGCTCTTGAAGATCCTTCGTTTACGGTAACAACCGACGGTGATACGGGGCAGAAAATAATTTCAGGGATGGGAGAATTGCATCTCGAAATTATTGTTGACCGATTGCTCAATGAGTTCAAAGTTGCTGCAAATGTTGGCAAGCCTCAGGTGGCGTATAAAGAGACAATTGCTTCGGTGCAAAAAGCAGAAGGTAAGTTTGATCAGCTCACAGGCGCAAAAGGTCAGTACGGCCATGTTATTATTGAAATTGAACCACTTGAAAGAGGAGAAGGTGTCCAGTTTGTCTCTAAAATTGATGACACCCTTATACCTCAACAGTTTATAAGTTCAATTGAGAAAGGAATTATTGATTCCCTGGATTCCGGTCCTCTAATAGGGTACCCGCTCACTGATATTAAAGTCAGTCTGATTGGTGGTTCTTGTCATGAGGAGGAGTCGACGGAGATGGCTTTCGGTATTGCAGGAGCAATGGCTATAAGGAGAGCATCAGTAGAAGCTGATCCAAAGCTGTTAGAGCCTGTTATGGACCTTGAAGTAACAACTCCAGAAGAATACATTGGCGATGTTATTGCTGATGTAAACGGAAAGAGAGGTAGAATTGTTGGGGTTAATGCGGAGGGCGGTTTACAGACCCTTAAGGCCCATGTCCCTCTTGCTGAAATGTTTGGGTATTCAACCTCATTACGGTCAGCAACTCAGGGCAGAGCAAATTTTACCATGCAATTTTTAGAATACGATGTGGTACCTGCTCAAAAGGCAGAGAAAATTATTAAAAAAATCAGAGGGATTTAAGTCCAAGCATATTGAGGAAGCACTATGTCAAAGGAAAAATTTAATAGGACTAAACCGCATGTCAATGTCGGTACTGTAGGACATATCGATCATGGTAAAACCACGCTGACCGCTGCGATTACACGTGTATTGTCCACCAAGGGTCAGGCAAAATTTACTGATTTCAGTGATATTGACAAGGCGCCTGAAGAAAAAGAGCGCGGAATTACTATCGCCACCGCTCACGTTGAGTATGAGACCGTGAAACGTCATTATGCTCACGTTGACTGCCCTGGCCATGCAGATTATATCAAAAACATGATTACTGGTGCTGCCCAGATGGATGGTGCAATACTTGTTGTTGCTGCAACCGACGGTGCTATGCCTCAGACCCGTGAGCATATCCTTCTTGCTCGCCAGGTAGGTGTTCCTGCTATCGTTGTCTTCCTGAACAAGTGTGACATGGTAGATGATGAAGAGCTAATCGAACTCGTTGAGATGGAACTCCGTGAGCTTCTTGATAAGTATGAATTCCCAGGAGACGATATTCCTTTCATTCAAGGATCAGCGCTTCTTGCACTTGAGAATCCTGAAGATGAAGTGAAAGCTAAGTGTGTATGGGATCTCATGGATGCCATCGATTCTTATATCCCAGAGCCTGAGCGCGATGTTAATAAGCCTTTTCTTATGCCTGTTGAGGACGTTTTCTCTATCTCAGGTCGTGGAACTGTAGCAACCGGTCGTATTGAGCGCGGTGTTGTGCACGTGGGTGACGAGATTGAGATCGTAGGAATTAAGAACACCATGAAAACTACCTGTACCGGTGTTGAGATGTTCCGTAAACTTCTCGATGAGGGCCAGGCTGGAGATAATATTGGTGCATTGCTTCGTGGTGTTAAGCGTGAAGAGATTGAGCGCGGTCAGGTCCTTGCTGCACCTAAATCAATTACCCCTCACACAAAGTTCAAGGCGGAGTGCTATATTTTAGGAAAAGATGAGGGTGGACGTCATACTCCATTCTTCAATGGTTATCGTCCACAGTTCTACTTTAGAACAACGGATGTGACTGGAGTTGTGACTCTTGCAGACGGTGTTGAAATGGTAATGCCTGGTGATAACATAGCCGCTGAGGTTGAGCTGATCACCCCTATTGCCATGGATGTCGGGCTTCGTTTTGCAATCCGTGAAGGTGGGCGTACAGTTGGTGCCGGAGTTATCAGTGAAATTATTGCTTAAAGGTGTGGAATGATACCTACAGAAAAGATTCGTATTCGCTTAAAAGCATACGACCACAAGTTACTCGATCAATCAACAACTGAGATCGTTGAAACTGCACGAAGAACTGGATCTGCGGTTGCTGGGCCAATTCCCCTGCCAACGACCATAAATAAATTTTGTGTTCTCCGTTCTCCTCACGTAGATAAAAAATCACGTGAACAATTTGAAATGAGAACCCATCGACGTCTCCTTGACATTCTTGAGCCAACTCAGCAAACCATCGACTTGCTGATGAAGTTAGAGTTGTCTGCGGGTGTTGATGTCGAAATTAAGTTGCCATAAGTAGGCACTACCTAAAAGTTAATTGAAGCATCGGGTAATAACATGCCAAAAACAATCGGTATATTAGGGAAAAAAATCGGAATGACTCGCGTGTATGGCGAGGTAGGTCAATCCATCCCGGTTACAGTTATAGAGGCTGGTCCATGCAAGGTTCTTCAGGTCAAAACCCCTGAGGTAGATGGTTACAGTGCAATACAGGTTGGTTTTTCTGACAAAAAGGCTTCACGTATCAACAAGCCAGAAGCAGGCCATTTCAAAAAATCTGATTCCGACGGATATTATTTCCTTCGCGAATTCAGGGTTGAAGATGCATCTGCTTACACCGTTGGTCAATCCATTCCTGTTGATGAAATTATGAAGGTTGGAGATAAGGTAGACGTTCAGGGAACAAGTAAAGGACGTGGCTTCCAGGGTGTTATCAAACGTCACGGCTTTGGTGGTGGCGGCTCAGGTCATGGCTCCATGTTCCACAGGGCACCTGGTTCAATTGGATGTTCAGCCTACCCGGGAAGAGTTGTAAAGGGTAAAAAGATGCCTGGTCGTATGGGTAACGATACCGTCCTCAGAAAGAATGTTGTTGTCATTGACATTCGGCCTGAAGAGAATGTCGTTCTCTTGAAAGGCCCACTGCCTGGAGCAAAAAACGGCCTGTTGAAGATTTTCAGGAAATAACAGATTTTCGATCATAACAGGTTCGAGGAGAAAAATATGTCTACTGTAAATGTTGTTAACACAAAGAACGAGAGTGTTGGCGAGATAGAACTCAATGATGAAGTATTCAACCGAGAGGTTAAGGAATACGTGCTTCATGAGGTTGTTCGGATGCAAAGAGCAGCCCGTCGTAGTGGAAATGCCTGTACCAAGACCCGAGTAGAAGTAAGTGGCGGCGGTCGCAAACCCTGGAAACAGAAGGGAACCGGTCGAGCTCGTGCAGGTTCTAGAACTTCTCCAGTATGGCGTGGAGGTGGTGTTGCTTTTGGTCCTAAACCACGTGATTACAGTTTTAAGGTCAACCGCAAGGTGAGACAGCAGGCTGTCGCCATGGCGCTGAGCGCAAGGTTTCAAGAGGGCAACCTCATTGTTATGGATGATTTTTCATTAGAAACTATAAAAACGAAAGATTTTGTTGGCGTAATGGGCGTTTTAGATGTACAAAACGGGCTCATCATTACAAACGATGCCAGCGAAAATCTTACGAAATCAAGCCGTAACGTGAATGGATATAAAGTATTGTCTTCTGAAGGTCTTAATGTTTATGACATTTTGCTCCACAAGAAGGTCATACTGGTTCAACCGGTAATTGAAAGCCTTGAAAAGAGGTTAATGGCATGAAAAATATCTATAGCGTATTACAGGGGCCTTGTCTGACTGAAAAGGCTGCATTGTTACAGGAAGTAGGTGGAAAAGTCGTTTTCAAGGTGAATCCCAAGGCGAATAAGATTGAAGTTAAGAAAGCGGTTGAGCTCATGTTTGACGTCAAAGTCAAAGATGTGAAAACTGTTTCGATGCGGGGGAAAAAGAAAAGGGTTGGAAAGACGGTCGGCTTTACCAGTGATTGGAAAAAGGCCTATGTTACCTTGTCTGAAGGAACCATCAACTTTGCCGATGAGCTTTAATTTAAAACGATAAATTAAAAGTATAAACCTTCTACATTGTACGAATCTATCTAATCATTAATGATGGAGCGATTGGGAAATCATGGCTATTAAAGTATACAAACCAACATCAGCTGGAAAGCGACAGCACGTTTCTACCAAGAATCCTGAACTGTCAAATAACCGCCCGGAGAAAAGCCTCGTGTGTAGTCTCACGAAGACCGGCGGTAGGAATAATTATGGCCGGATCACATCCCGTCATATCGGAGGCGGCCACAAACGCAAATATCGAATTATTGATTTCAAACGTAATAAAATTGATATTGATGCAAAAGTTGTGGCAATTGAATATGATCCTAACCGTTCAGCAAATATTGCATTGCTCAGTTACAAAGACGGAGAAAAGAGGTATATACTCTCACCTGATGGAATTTCAGTAGGTGATACCGTCGTTGCAGGTGACAATGTTGATATTCAGCCAGGTAACTGTCTACCACTTGCGAACATTCCCCTTGGTACAATCATTCATAACATTGAGATGAAGATTGGCAAAGGTGCTCAAATGGTCCGTAGTGCTGGAACCAGTGCACAGCTTATGGCCAAGGAGGGTGGGTATGTACTTGTACGTCTGCCATCCGGTGAGGTTCGTAAGTTCAACAACACCTGTCGTGCCTGTGTCGGTCAGGTCGGTAACCGGGAGCACGAAAGTCAGAAACTCGGAAAGGCGGGACGTAACCGCTGGAAGGGTATTCGACCACATGTTCGTGGAGTTGCAATGAATCCTGTTGATCACCCAATGGGCGGTGGTGAAGGAAAGAGTTCAGGTGGTCGACATCCTTGTAGTCCATGGGGACAACCATCCAAGGGATTCAAGACCAGGACAAAGAAGGCTTCTGACAAAATGATTGTCAAGAAGAGATCATAAGGTAAAAGGGGTTAAGTATGTCACGCTCAATTAAAAAGGGTCCTTTCATTGATGATCATCTTCAACGCAAAGTTGAAAACGCTGTTGAAAGTGGTTCAAGAAAAGTCATAAAAACCTGGTCGAGACGTTCTGATATCAGTCCTGACATGGTTGGACTCACATTTGCTGTACATAATGGGAAAAAATTTATTCCTGTATTTGTCACTGAAAACATGGTGGGTCACAAACTTGGTGAGTTTTCACCAACCAGAACCTATTATGGCCATTCAGCTGATAAGAAGGGTAAGAGATAATAAGAGACCGCTACTGGTTTCGGGTACGACTCATCAGGAGTAAAGACTATGGAAGCAAAAGCCGTAGGAAAATATATTAGAATTTCACCACAGAAAGCTCGACTTGTAGCCGACGTGGTGCGGGGAATGGGAGTTGATCAAGCTATCACTACTCTTAGATTTATGCCTAAAAAAGGGGCTGCTATTCTTCAAAAAGTTATCGAATCAGCAGTTGCGAATGCCACGCAGGACGAAGCAACTGACGTCGATAAACTTTATGTAAAAACTATCTTCATAGATGGTGGACCTTCCCTCAAACGGATTCGTCCAAGAGCACAGGGCAGAGCTACAGGGATTATTAAAAGATCAAGCCATATTACTGTAGTTTTGGATGAGAATTAGTCGGTTTTCCTATAGGGGAAAATGGGACTTATTATTACTTAATTGAACAATGGATTTGTTGGAGGACTGTTTTGGGGCAGAAGATTAATCCACACGGACTGAGACTGAATATTACCCGGACTTGGGATTCAATCTGGTATGCTGATAAAGAATATTCCACATATTTGATTGAAGACCAGAAATTGAAAAAGTTTCTCAAAAAGCGCCTACAGCATGCCGGCCTTTCAAAGGTTAAAATCGAGCGCACTGGAGAGCAGGTTCGTATCAAGCTTTTCACTGCTCGTCCCGGAATTGTTATCGGTAAAAAAGGCGCTGAAATTGAGATTCTCAAACTAGAACTCGAAAAGCTCATATCTAGAAAGATTACTCTGGATATCCAAGAAGTGCGCAGACCTGAAGCGGATGCTCAGCTTGTTGCAGAAAACATTGCTCAGCAGCTCATCAGAAGAGTCGCTTTTCGTAGAGCAATGAAAAAAGCTGTAAGCTCAGCTTTACGATTTGGTGTACAGGGAATTAAAATTTCCTGCTCCGGTCGTTTAGGTGGTGCTGAGATGTCTCGATGTGAATGGGTGAGAGAAGGAAGAGTTCCTCTTCACACTCTTCGTGCAGACGTTGATTACGCCCTAGCCGAAGCCAATACTACTTATGGCATCATTGGTGTAAAGGTATGGATATTTAATGGTGAAGTACTGAGTGAGAACGATGCAGTAACTGCGCAATAACAGTTTTGCAAGAAAGTTCCATTATATATTTGGAGTAAATGATGTTAAGTCCTAAAAAGGTTAAACATAGAAAAGTATTTAAAGCGAGAATGAAGGGTGAGGCGCATCGTGGCTCTTCTATCGCTTTTGGTGACTATGCACTAAAAGCAACCTGTTGCGGTTATATGAGTAATCAGCAAATCGAAGCTGCTCGTATCACCATTAACAGGACAATGAAGCGTGGTGGAAAAGTCTGGATTCGTGTTTTTCCGGATAAGCCACTTACCGCAAAACCTGCTGAAACCCGTATGGGTAAAGGTAAAGGTGCTCCAGATTCATGGGTTGCGGTTATTAGGCCTGGTGCGATTTTATACGAAATCACTGGTGTTAGTGAGGAAATTGCATTAAAAGCACTCAGACTTGCTGGTAATAAGTTACCATTTTCTACCAAAGTAATAACAAAAAGGAATACGTTATGAAAACGGAAGAAATCCGTAAAGCGTCTGCTGAAGAGCTCGAGAAAAAATTAAAGGATCTTCGCGAAGAATTGGGCAACCTCAATTTTCAGCACAAGATTCGTCCACTTGAAGACTCTTCTAGACTTAAGAAAATTAGAAAAGACATTGCTAGAATCGAGACCATAAAAAAACAAGCTAGTAACTAAACATGGTTTGAAAATTTATTTTTGGTATGGCCAGGTTCTAAAAAACATCACTATTTGACTAAATTATGAGTGAAATAACAAAAGCTAGAAAGACAAGAACCGGTTCTGTTGTAAGCAACAGAATGGAGAAGAGTGTTGTCGTTCGGGTAGAGCGCAAGGTTCGCCATAAACTCTATGGCAAATTCATGAAAACCTGTGTCAAGTACTTGGCAGACGATCCTGAGAACCGTTGCAACATTGGCGACACTGTTGAAATTGAAGAGTGTCGTCCACTGAGTAAGAGAAAAAGGTGGCGGGTTAAAAATATCCTGGAACAGGCAGTTTAATGGTCTTCACTGATCACAATTAAGTGTCGTTTCAGATGAGATTTCAGGTGATATTATGATACAGACAGAAACAGTTTTGAATGTTGCTGATAATTCCGGAGCCAAGAAAGTTCTTTGTATTCGGGTTCTTGGTGGAACAGGGAAACGTTATGCAACAATTGGCGACGTTATCGTTGTTACAGTTAAAGAAGCTATTCCCAATGCTAAAGTAAAAAAAGGCGATGTCATGAAAGCCGTTATCGTACGTACAGCCAAAGAAATGCGGCGTATGGACGAGACATGGGTTAAATTTGATGACAATGCAGCAGTTATGCTTGCAGCAAACGGTGAGCCTGTTGGAACCCGTATTTTTGGGCCGGTAGCAAGAGAATTAAGAAACCAAGGTTTCATGAAAATTATATCATTGGCCCCTGAAGCACTGTAAAGAAAAGTACTGTTTACGGGCAATAGATACATTGATTGAATAAAGGTATAACAATGAGACAAGGTAAAACATACCTGAGAAAAAATGATCAGGTTGAAGTAATTGCCGGAAAAGATAAGGGCAGGGTTGGTAAAGTACTACGTGTCATTAAAGATAAAGACAAGGTAGTTGTTGAGCGCATTAATATGATTAAGCGCCACACCAAGCCACAGGAGATGAACCAGCAGGGGCAGATCGTAGAAAAAGAAGCTCCTATTCATGTTTCCAATCTTCTGCTCATTTGTCCCGAGTGCACCAAGACCGGTCGCATAGGAAAGAAGATCCTCGATGATGGCACCAAAGTACGGTATTGCAAGAGCTGTGGCGAATCCATCGAGTCTAAATCATAGATTATCAAATACGATACGCTAGGAGTCATCATGGGTGCGCTTAAAGATATTTACAACAACGAGTGTGTACCAGCACTCAAAGAGGAATTTGGTTATACAAATGCTATGCAGATTCCTCAGATTAAAAAAATTGTTCTTAATATGGGACTTGGAGAAGCAGTTACCAATCCAAAAATAGTTGAGGGTGCCGCAGAGGAACTCACAAGGATTTCTGGACAGAAAGCTGTTATTACCAAGGCCAAAAAATCCATTGCTACTTTTAAACTTCGTGAAGGAATGCCAATCGGTTGTTGCGTTACTCTTCGCGGAGATAAGATGTTTGATTTTTTAAGTAAGCTTATAAATATAGCTCTTCCACGGGTACGTGATTTTCGTGGCGTCTCACCAAAAGGTTTTGATGGACGTGGGAACTATTCAATGGGTGTTCAGGAGCAAATTATTTTTCCTGAGATTGATTACGATAAAATTGACAAAATCAAAGGTTTAAATATTACGATAGTGACCTCAGCAAACACCAATGAAGAGGGACTTTCTCTTCTGAAGATGCTTGGGATGCCATTTAAGAAGTAAGCCTTATTATAAAAGTTTATTTAAATAGAGAGAATTTGGAGGTCGGTTTGGCTAAAAAATCCATTATTGCAAAATCACAACGCAAGCCAAAATTTGGTGTACGTAAATATAATAGGTGTCCGCTTTGTGGTCGCCCAAGAAGTTTCATCAGAAAATTTGGTATTTGTAGAATCTGCTTTCGTAAACTGGCGTCAAGCGGAGAAATTACCGGTGTAACCAAGTCGAGCTGGTAATATTAACCTTCATCTCTGTTTGATATTGTTTACAAATTTGAAAAATAAGGAGTGTTCGCTATGTCTATGAGCGATCCACTGGCAGACATGCTGACCAGGATAAGAAATGGTGTTATGGTGAAATTTGAGTCTGTAGAGATGCCAAGCTCAAATGTAAAGGTGAGTGTGGCTAAAGTCCTAAAAGACGAAGGTTATATTACCAATTACGCTGTGGTTAAGGGCGATGTTCAAGATACCTTGAAAATTGATCTGAAATACGGCCCAAACAAAGAAGCGGTTATCACGGGTATTAAACGTGTGAGTAAACCAGGTTTGCGCAAATATATTGGTGCAAACAGCATTCCTAAAGTTCTTAATGGACTTGGAATTGCAATTGTTTCCACTTCCAAGGGGGTTGTTACTGATACAGTTGCACGATCCCTGAACGTTGGTGGAGAGATAATTTGTGAGGTCTGGTAGACCCGCTGATAACGGAGGAAATTATGTCTCGTATTGGTAAGCAACCAATCAACGTGCCAGCTGGTGTTAAAATTGATCTGAAAGATCAAAAAATATCTGTCACCGGCCCTAAAGGTACGTTAGATCGTGACATTATCGATGAAATTGAAGTCTCTATTGCCGATAATGTCATAGAAGTTAAAAATCGTGTTGAAACAACAAAAGTAAATGCTTTTCGTGGTCTGACACGTAGCCTGATTAACAACATGGTAATTGGTGTTGTTGATGGTTTCAAGAAAGTTTTAATAATTGAAGGCGTTGGTTACAAGGCTAATGTAAGTGGATCCACGCTGACGCTTAACGTTGGATACTCTAATGCGGTCGAGTTCAATCTTCCAAAGGAGGTTTCCGCGAAAGTTGATGGAAACACCAAGATCACATTGGAATGCATAGATAAAGAGCTACTTGGACTTGTTGCCTCAAAGATTCGCCAGATTAAAAAACCTGAGCCTTATAAGGGCAAGGGGATTCGCTACGAAGATGAACATATCGTAAGAAAAGTAGGTAAAGCTGGCGCTAAATAATTTAAAATGGCCAATAGGCTGTAATAAAATTAACGGTAAAAAGTAATGGCTAGAACAAATCCAAAGACAATAGCTCGTGCAAAACGTGTTCGCAGAATCAGAAAGAAGATCACTGGAACTATTGAGCGTCCTCGTTTACGCATTTTTAAAAGCAACAAGCACATTTATGCACAGATCATCAATGATACCGAGGGCAAAACGCTGGTATCGATGTCCACTGTTGATAAAGAATATACCCCTGGTGAGGTGACCAAAAAAGTTGATGTTGCCAAGGTGGTTGGTGTGATGTTAGCAACGAGAGCGAAAGCTGCAGGTATCACTAAAGTAGTTTTCGACAGGGGCGGATCGGTATATCACGGTAGAGTTAAGTCACTTTCCGAGGGTGCTCGGGAAGGTGGCCTGGAATTTTAATGATTTATAGAATAACGGGGGTGCCCCTTGTCTGATTTTAAGCGTTCCAAAAGTGTTGCTACTGAGGAACTGATTGAAAAGATTGTTTTCATCAACCGTGTAGCAAAGGTTGTAAAGGGTGGTCGTAGATTCAGCTTTAGCGCAATTATTGTCGTAGGTGATGGCAATGGTAAAGTTGGCTATGGTCTGGGCAAAGCAAATCAAGTACCTGACGCAATACGTAAAGGTGTTGAGAAAGCGCGCAAAAGCATGTTCGATGTCTCTTTAACCGATGTATCGATTCCCCATCAGGTTACTGGACATTTCGGAGCTGGAAAAGTGCTGCTCAAGCCAGCATCTGCCGGTACGGGTCTTATTGCAGGTGGTCCTGTACGTGCCGTCCTGGAAGCAGCTGGCGTGTCTAACGTATTAACCAAGTGCCTTGGCTCTCATAATCCTCATAATATGGTTAAGGCAACGTTAGAAGGGCTTAAGCAACTGCGTACAGCTCAAAGTATTGCCGATTTACGTGGAAAAACAGTAGAAGAAATTACAGCATAATTTCAGCTAACCTGGTCTAGGAAAATTAGACAGGGGGTTGAGTAATAATATAATAGAAGGTAGTCAGATGGCCGAGACAATTACATTTACTCTCGTTAAGAGTGGCATTGGGAGTACTAAAAAAATCAATGCAACCCTGACAGGGCTTGGGCTCACCAAAATGAACAAGAAAATCACAAGAAAAGATACCGCAGAGATTCGTGGTATGCTCAAAAAAGTATCGCATCTTGTAAAAGTAGAGGAGATATAGCATGTTAACGTTAGGTAATCTTTCTCCTAAAGAAGGCTCCACCAAGCAGGTTAAAAGACTTGGTCGTGGACCAGGTAGTGGACACGGTAAAACTGCCGGTCGAGGTCATAAGGGTTTTAAAGCAAGATCTGGATCCGGAGTTAAGCCAGGCTTTGAAGGCGGTCAGATGCCACTTCAAAGACGTCTACCCAAAAGAGGTTTTACCAATATATTCAAAGCTGAGTATTCTCTTGTTTCTTTGAGTCAGCTTGATTCTTTTGAAAAGGACTCTGTTGTTACTGTAGACGCACTCGTTGCTGCAGGATTTGTTAAAAAGAACAATCTTGTCAAGGTTCTCGCAAACGGGGAGCTTAAAACTGCATTAACCGTAGAGGTAAACAAAGCATCTGCAAGTGCAAAAGCACAAATTGAAGCTGCTGGTGGTACTCTTAAAATTATAGAATAAGAATACGACTTTTTGTAAAGACCTTGACACTTAATATTTTTTGAAAGGCTATAGGTACGATTAATGAGTGGATTGCAGAGTGCTGCAAATATTCCGGAGCTACGTAGGAGAGTTTTTTTTACGCTCATCATGCTGGCTGTTTACCGGATTGGAGTTCAAATTCCAACACCAGGGATTAATGGAGAGGCATTATCAGCATTTTTTAATCAAAATGCTGGAACACTCTTTGGTATGTTCAATATGTTTTCGGGTGGTGCCTTAGAGAATTTCTCCATTTTTGCACTTGGTATTATGCCTTACATCAGTGCGTCTATTATCATTCAACTCCTTACCGTTGTAATTCCCCAGCTTGAGGCGCTCAAGAAAGAAGGTCAGGCTGGAAATAGAAAAATTACCCAGTACACTCGATACGGGACCGTAGTATTGAGTGTCATTCAGGGAACATTTATAGCGACAGGTCTACAAGGAATGACAGGACCCGGGGGAGAGGCGATTGTCCTTCAACCTGGGATCCAATTCCAGCTTATGACCATGCTAACCCTAACCTCAGGCACAGCTTTTATAATGTGGCTAGGTGAGCAGATGACGGAGAGAGGTATCGGAAATGGTATTTCCCTGATCATTTTTGCGGGTATCGTAGCACGTGGGCCTGCTGCAATTGTTAACTCAATTCAGCTGGTTCAGGCAGGCGAGATTCCAATGTTCTTTGTGCCATTTTTAGTATTGTTTATGTTCGCAGTCGTAGCCATTATCGTGTTTTTCGAAACCTCTCAGCGACGGATACCGATTCAGTACGCTAAAAGAGTCGTTGGTAGGAAAGTATATGGTGGTCAAAGCTCACATCTGCCCCTGAAAATAAACGTCTCCGGGGTTATACCACCGATTTTTGCTTCTTCAATTATGATGTTTCCAGCAACTATTGGAAGTTTTATCCAGATTGATTGGGTGCAGAGAGTTTCCGCTGCCATGTCACCAGGCACCGTTTATTATTACATCTGTTATATAGGTATGATTGTTTTTTTCTGCTTCTTTTACACAGCAGTAACATTCAAGCCCGACGATGTCGCTGAAAATTTAAAGAAGAACGGCGGTTTTATTCCAGGTATCCGTCCTGGCAAAAGGACTGCTGAGTTTATAGATAAAGTGCTGACCAGGCTAACGGTAGTCGGTGCAATATATCTTAGTGCTGTTTGTGTGTTACCGACCTTACTTATTCAACAGTTTAATATTCCCTTTTTCTTTGGTGGTACTGCCCTACTCATTGTAGTCGGAGTTGGGATCGATACAATTTCGCAGATTGAGTCGCACCTTCACATGAGGAATTACGAAGGTTTTATGAAGCAGGGTAAGATTAAAGGAAGAAAATAAAGGTGACTGGTTCGGAAGGAGTTGATAAGGATAAAAAATCTATCCTTATCAAATCTCCAAATGATATCCTGGTCATGCAGGAAGCCAATCAGATTGTTGCTCAAACTCTTCAGTTGGTAAAAAAAAATGTCGAACCCGGTATTACGACATGGGATTTAGATAAGATTGCAGAAGAATTCTGTCTTTCGAAAAAATCACAACCAGCATTCAAGGGATACAGAGGTTTTCCAGGATCACTTTGCGTTTCTATTAATGAAGAGGTTGTACATGGTATACCTTCTAGGAAACGAAAATTGAAGAAGGGAGATATCATCTCGGTTGATTTTGGAGTTCTATACAATGGATTTTACGGTGACTCAGCCATAACTGTAGAAGTAGGAACTGTTAGGGAAGATATTAGTAGATTAGTAAAAGTTACACAAGAATCGCTTGAAAAAGGCATTGAGCAAGCTGTTGTTGGAAATAGAATTTCTGATATTTCCCAGGCGGTTCAGAAGTGCGCTGAAGGCAACGGTTTTTCAATTGTCCGGCAATTCGTAGGTCATGGTATTGGGCGGTCTCTCCATGAGGCGCCTGAAATTCCTAATTTTTATCAGGGGGAAAGAACCCCCAGGTTAATGCCTGGAATGGTTTTGGCTATTGAACCGATGGTTAATTTAGGAACATCCAAAGTCAAAGTACTGCGAGACGGGTGGACAGTTATTACCGCTGATAAAAAACCATCAGCTCATTTTGAACATTCTGTGGCAGTTACAGAAAAGGGCCCTCTGGTACTAAGTTCCTGGGGAAATTAACAGATCCAAAAAAAAATCTTCTCTTATCGGAAGAAATGCTGTATATTGATCCGTTTTTAATTGAAACTATGATCCTCCAGGAATACCATGGCAAAAGAAGAAGCTATTGAAGTTGAAGGTACTATTATTGAGCCGCTACCTAATGCAATGTTTCGTGTTGAATTAGATAACGGTCATAAGGTCCTCGCTCATATCTCAGGAAAGATGCGTATGCATTTTATTAAAATACTACCTGGTGATAGGGTGACTATAGAACTCTCTCCTTACGATTTGACAAGGGGTAGGGTTACATTTCGGGCGAAAAATGCCAAAAAGAAAAAATAGAGAGTTCGTTCATCATGAAAGTACGCGCATCTGTAAAAAAAATGTGTAGTGATTGTAAAATATTCAAACGTAACGGTGTCGTTCGCGTTTCCTGTAAAATTAAAAAACATAAACAGAGGCAGGGATAAAGCACTTTTACCGCTAATTTAACCTACTTCTCTTAAGGAGATATGTCTTGGCACGTATAGCAGGAATTGACCTTCCAAAAAATAAACATATGGATCGAGCGTTAACCTATATCCACGGTATAGGCCTAACCTCAGCAAGAAACATTTTAGACAAAGTTGACCTCCCGTACACTATGAATAGTGACGATCTTGATGGTGACGATGTAAACAGAATCAGAAAGGTACTCGAAGACGAATACGTCGTTGAAGGTGATCGTCGTAGAGAAGTTTCTATGGATATCAAACGTCTAACTGATTCTGGCTGCTATCGTGGTCGTAGGCATCGCATGGGTCTTCCGGTTCGTGGTCAGAAGACCAAGACAAATGCACGTACTCGAAAAGGTCCGCGTAAGGGTGCGGGCCGTCGCAAGTAATTGAACTATATACAGGTGTAGAATATGGCTGTTTCAAAAAAGAAAAAGGTGAAAAAGAACATACCTGAAGGTGTTGTCTTTATCTATTCCACCTTTAATAATACTATCGTTACGATTTCAGACAAGCAGGGTAACGTAGTATCGTGGTGCAGTGCTGGTGTTCTTGGTTTTAAAGGGTCTCGCAAAAGCACCCCCTTTGCTGCCCAAAACGCGCTGGCCGATGCCGCCAAAAAAGCCACAGATTGTGGTATGAGAAAAGTTGAGGTTAAAGTGAAAGGACCAGGGCCAGGTAGAGAGGCAGCTCTTAGAGCGCTCATCACCACCGGGCTTGAGGTGAGTAAAATTTACGATGTAACACCTATTCCTCACAATGGTTGTAAACCTCCAAAGCGCCGTAGAGTTTAACGGCTTTTTGTTTTAAAATTATAGAATTCTAATTAGAATGGAGGCCCACGTTGGCTAGAAATATTGGTGCTGCATGCCGTCGATGCAGAAGAGAAAATTTAAAATTGTACCTCAAAGGTGATCGCTGTTACTCCGACAAATGTTCTTTCGAGCGGAGGGCTTTTGGTCCCGGTCAGCACGGACAATCTAGATTTAAAAAGCAATCTGACTATGCCATCCAGTTAAGGGAAAAACAGAAGGTTAAAAGCATGTACGGTATGCTTGAAAGCCAGTTCCGTCTCTATTTTCAGAAAGCTGAGAGCCAAAAAGGCGTAACCGGCGAAAATCTTCTCGTACTCCTTGAAAGAAGGCTCGATAATACCATCTTTAGAATTGGTTTTGCATCATCGAGAAATCAAGCCCGTCAGTTGGTTCGACACAATCATGTTCTTATTAATGGTAAGAAGGTGAATATCCCATCTTTTCAAGTTTCAGTGAATGATATCATTACACTCAAACAAAAGAGTCGTGCTAATGCTGCAGTTAACGAAAATCTTGAGGCAGTTGTTAGACGTGGTGTTCCCAGTTGGTTGGAATTAGACAAGGATAACTACAAGGCTGTAGTCAAAGCTCTGCCAAACAGAGAAGAGTTGACTATGCCTATGCAGGAACAGCTTATCGTCGAACTTTACTCCAAGTAAAATTTGTCGATGTACTAGTGATTGCGTTGTATCGTTGTACAGCGCAACACTTATTTTTAACAGAACAAAAAGCTTTATCCTAAAAAAGAGTAAAATATCTGCTGTAAACACTTTTAAGGGTCTTTACAGCGCGTAAAAGGAAATCTATGACTCAAGTTGCCGACGAAAAAATACCATTTCACCGTAATTGGCACGAGCTGATCAAACCTGAAAAGTTAGAGGTAGATCAAAGCAGACACACTGACACTTATGGTAAGTTTGTTTGTCAACCGCTTGAAAGGGGTTTCGCTACAACGATTGGAAACTCTCTTAGAAGAATCCTTCTCTCTTCTATTCAGGGTGTTGCGATTACCACGGTAAAGATTGAAGGTGCCTTGCATGAGTTCACCTCCATGAAAGATATCATGGAAGATGTGAGTGAAATCATTCTGAACCTGAAGCAGGTTCGGTTAAAGATGAACTGCCGTGATTCACAAAAAGTAACCATCAACAAAACCGGACCTGGTGTTGTTACCGCAGGAGATATAATTCCTGGTGGTTACGTTGAAGTGATGAATCCTGATGCTGTCATTTGCACGATAACAGGAGCCATCACCTTTCATGCCGAATTAACTGTTGAATGGGGCAAGGGGTATCAACCTGCCGAAAAAATGGATAAAGAAAATCTTACAATTGGTCAAATTCCAATTGATGCTATCTTTACTCCCATTAAAAAGATTCAGTATGTCACATCACAGGCTCGTGTGGGTCAGCAGACCGATTACGATAAGCTCACCATTGAGATTGAAACTGATGGCAGCCTTAAGCCTGAGAATGCTTTGGCATATGCAGGTAAAATATTAAAAGAGCAGTTAACTATATTTATTAATTTCGATGAAGAAAGGGCTGAACCTGAAGTAAAAGTTGATGCTAAGGCTGATTTAGAGCCTCTCAACCCATATCTGGATAAGCCTGTCGAGGATCTTGAGTTATCTGTCCGTTCAGCCAACTGTTTGAAAAACGCCGATATTAATTTTATTGGCGATCTGGCACAGAAATCGGATCAGGAAATGCTTAAGACGAAAAATTTTGGTCGTAAGTCACTAAATGAGATAAAAGCACTTCTTTCTGAGATGGATCTCAGCCTCGGTATGAAATTCGAGAATTGGGTACCCCCCAATGAAAGATCTGATAAAGAAGAAGCCTGATCTCAGATAACTTTAATTTTATAAAACTGATATACTTACTTTAGTTTTGTGTAGTAGTTGAGGAAAAAAAATGAGACATAAATACTCCGGTAGAAGATTGGGACGGAACAGTTCACACAGAATTGCAATGTTCCGAAATATGGTTACTTCCCTTTTACAACATGAGCGTATAGTAACTACTACGGAAAAAGCTAAGGAAGCTCGTCCAATAGCTGAGAAGATGATCACCTTAGGTAAACGTGGTGATTTACACGCACGACGTCAGGCACTCAGTTTTATTCGTAGTAAGGACGTTGTTGAAAAACTCTTTACAGAAATAAAAGATAAGTTTGATGATCGGAAAGGTGGTTACACTCGGATCATTAAAACTGGTGTTAGAAAAGGTGATGCCGCTGAAATGGCAATACTCGAGCTTGTTGGTTATGAGGAAGTGATCGAGGTTCCTGTAACCGAGGAATAACCTGAACAAAAGTCAGTTAGTAAAAGCTGGTGAGAGCATTTCGCTCTTACCAGCTTTTTTTTTCACAACTTCTGGAGGTTGATGTGACGAATGACAACATACAGGACCGAATAGCTGGGGAAGCAATAGGTACGGCCACTTTTAATTTTGACTGTCACCCAAGAGTTGCCTGTTTTACGGTTTGCTGCAAGAATGTTAATCTGACTCTCTATCCCTATGACATCATCAGAATAAAAAACCACCTTTCCCTCGATTCTGAAGATTTTATACGCAGCCACACGTTTCTTGTAAAAGGAGATAACCCGTTTTTTCCCACGGTAAAGCTTAAGCTTAAAGATGATGTAGAGTCGTCATGCCCATTTCTTTCCAAACAAGGATGTACTGTATATTCCAACCGGCCTTCGGCCTGCCGTACTTACCCACTCGAGCGGGGTGTTATTGGTTCAAGTGAACGTTCTACGATAAAGGATCTCTATTTTTTAACCGATCACAGTTATTGCCTTGGCCATAATGAACCAAAAGAAATGGATGTGAATAAATGGATTCGTTCCCAGCAACTTCATGACTATAACATGATGAATGGGCTATGGGCTGAGATTGATATGCTTTTCAGGGATAACCCTTGGAAAGGTGAAGGTTCAGGTAGGGAAAAGCAGCAGCTTGCCTTTATGGTGTGCTATAATATTGACGGGTTTCGCCGATTCTGTAATATCCACAAGCTGTTTGAACAATTTAAATTAGCCAAAGATTTTAAAAATCGTATCAAAAAAGAAGACAGCGAACTTATGAAATTTGGTTTTGAATGGTTGAAACACATTCTCACAGGAAAATCATCCCTTCAGATTAGATAGCAGTTCATAATCATTGTGTTGGAAGAATTCTTGCAAATTGTTTTAAGTCGTGGTAATAGACGATGTTGTTCGTTTTATCTATGGGACTGATGGAGTCTCGATTACTATAACACACATCTTCGAGTAGTTCTGGTGTTGACTAGATCTCAAACGATCCAGTTGATTACAGAAGATGGAGGAATAACCAGAAGGAGAAAATCATGGCAAACGCTACTATTAAAGACATGTTACAGGCCGGTGTTCACTTTGGACACCAAACCAGACGTTGGAATCCAAAAATGAAGCAGTATATTTATGGACCTCGTAATGGTATCTACATCATCAATCTTGATGTCACCAAAAAATTGTACGATAAGGCCTGTAATTATATTACTGAGCAAGTGAAAAAAGGTGGAACTATCCTTTTTGTCGGTACCAAACGCCAAGCTCAGGGTATTATAAATGAGGAAGCCCGCAGATGCGGTCAATTCTATGTTGATCACCGCTGGCTTGGTGGTATGCTTACCAATTTTCAAACTATTCGTAATAGTATTGATCGGTTAAAGGCTATTGAAAACATGCAGGCAGATGGTTCTATCAATCGTTTTCCAAAAAAAGAAATACTGCTTATGGAAAAAGAGAGAATCAAACTAGAGCGTAATGTTGGCGGTATCAAAGATATGAAGAGTGTTCCTTCGGTAATCTTCATGGTTGACCCTCGTAAGGAGAGTATCGCAGTCAATGAGGCCATTAAGTTAGGTATACCAGTTGTAGCAGTTACTGATACCAACTGTGACCCCGATAATATTGATTTTGTTATCCCAGGCAACGATGACGCGATTCGTTCCATTCGACTCTTAAGCCACCATATTGCTGAGGCAGTTCTCGCCGGACAGGCGATGCGTGATGGTGATGATGCTTCTGAGGAAGCAGTGGCTGCAGCCATGGGCGATGCTGGTCAGGATATGGTTGAAGAAGCGGGTAGTGCAGAGTAAAAGAATGTAATTGTATCGGTTTTATGCCGGTTTTAGGAAGTACTATGTGAAGAGGGGCTGTCGTGCGACCGCCCCTTTTTCATATGTAGAGTGACATGAATGTTTGCAGGCAAATAACCTGCAGAATTCTTATTGATATCCAATGTAAGTAAAAAGGAGATTTACCATGGAAATTACCGCTAAGATGGTAAAGGATCTGCGTGATAAGACCCAGGCTGGAATGATGGATTGTAAAAAAGCCCTCAACGAGACCAAGGGAGATATGGAAAAAGCGGTTGACCTGCTTCGCCAGAAGGGTCTCGCCGTTGCTGCAAAAAGAGCAGGACGTGCTACAAGCGAGGGATGTATTGAAACCTACATCCATGCCGGAGGGAACCTGGGTGTTATGGTCGAACTCGGTTGTGAGACTGATTTCGTTGCAAAAAATGAAGATTTTCGAGCTTTTGCAAAGGACATCGCTATGCACATTGCAGCGGTAAACCCTGCAGCTATTTCAAGAGAAGATGTCCCCGCAGAAATGGTTGAGCGGGAAAAGGCGATTTTTATTCAGCAGGCTATCGATTCCGGTAAACCTCAAAATATTGCTGAGAAGATGGTAACGGGTAAAATCGAAAAGTTTCTTGCAGAAGTAGCACTTCTCGAACAGAAATATGTAAAGAACCCCGATTTAACTGTTCAGGATCTACTTAATGAACTAGTTGGAAAAATGGGCGAGAATATCTCCATAAAACGCTTTGCGCGTTTTCAGGTTGGTGTAGAGTAAATTCTTGTTTTTCAGGGGTGGTTGTGATAACCACCCCTAACTATTATCTCTGTTTCCATATAATTTCACATAAAAGGAAAGACACTATGTCAGGGAACTTGAAATACAAACGGATTCTACTCAAACTCAGTGGTGAAGCATTGATGGGAGAGGATTCCTACGGAATCAATACCGGTGTTCTCGAATTTGTCGCTTCAGAGATTAAGGAAGTTGTAGCCGCAGGCGTTGAGCTGGGTGTCGTTATTGGTGCAGGAAACATCTTCAGAGGTGTTGCAGGCGCCAGTAAGGGGATGGATAGAACCACTGCGGACAATATGGGAATGCTGGCAACCGTTATGAATAGCCTTGCCATGCAGGATGCGCTGGAGAGACACGGTGTCATTACCCGGGTGATGTCAGCAATTCCCATGCAGTCCGTTTCAGAACCATATATACGACGACGGGCTACAAGGCACCTTGAAAAAGGACGTGTTGTGATTTTTGCTGCAGGAACAGGAAATCCCTATTTTACCACCGATTCGGCTGGAGTACTTCGTGCTCTTGAGATAGATGCGGATGTTGTCATTAAAGCAACGAAGGTTGATGGTGTTTATGATAAAGATCCCATGATTCACAGCGATGCGGTAAAATATGATTCTCTCACCTACGATGAGGTATTGAGAAAAGGATTACGGGTTATGGATGCAGCTGGCATTGCACTCGCTAAAGAGGACAACCTGCCTATTATGGTCTTGAATATGGGGGTTGTCGGTAACATTAAGAAAGCCGCAATTGGCGATAATGTAGGAACGATAATTACTTCAAAGTAGAGGACTATAATTATTGATATTTTACTCAAATAGGGTGATATGATGAGCGATGTGATTTTAGAGATGTCTCTGAAAATGGAAAAAAGTGTTGATGCTTTTCGTGTGGAATTATCTAAGGTTCGCACGGGAAGAGCTTCTCTTGCAATTCTTGATGGAATAACCGTTGATGCCTATGGCAGCGTCATGCCGTTGAATCAGGTGGGAACGTTAACTATTCCTGAGAGCAGGATGATTGCTATCCAGCCTTGGGATCCACAAATGCTTCCAGCCATTGAAAAAGCAATCCTTAAATCAGATATCGGTCTCAACCCTGTCGGGGATGGAAAGACAATACGCCTAAATATTCCAATGCTCACCGAAGAAAGACGCAAGGAACTGGTCAAGCAGGTGAAAAAGGTTGCAGAGGAATTTCGTGTGGCTGTTCGAAATGTTCGTCGTGATGCCCTTGAGACTCTTAAAAAGGCTAAAAAAGATAAAGAAATCTCTGAAGACGATCTTTTTAAATTTCAGGATGAGGCGCAGGCTGAAACTGATGCCCATATTAAAAAAATTGACGAAGCTACCGCGTTGAAAGAAAAAGAGGTTATGGAAGTTTAGATCTTTTTGTCGCTGTTAATTGATGCACCTCTTTTTACTGTGTTAAATACAATATGAGTGAGTCTATAGAAGTTGATTTGAATCGTCTTCCACGCCATGTTGCCATCATCATGGATGGCAATGGACGCTGGGCTCAGAAAAAGAGAAAGCCACGACTCTTTGGACATAAAGCTGGTGCGACCTCTGTACAGGAAATCGTTGAGGTTAGTGGGGAACTTGGAATTGAATTTCTCACTCTCTATGCATTCTCTTCGGAGAATTGGCGTCGTCCGGAACAGGAAGTGAGTGGTTTAATGTCTATATTAAAGCACTACCTTGAGTCGGAGTTACCTAAAATGCAAAAAAACGGTATCCGTCTCGTCTCAATTGGTGATCAGACCAGACTTCCTGATGCTGTACGCAAATCTCTCCAGTCCGTTATAAAGGCTACTGAAAATAATAGAAAACTTACTCTCAACCTTGCTCTGAGTTACGGAGGAAGGGACGAAATAGTTCGTGCCGTAAAAAAAATTAGCCAAAGGTGTGTTAGCGGAGATTTAGATGTGCAATCCCTTTGCGATGATGATATTTCGCAATCTCTTGACACATGTGGTATGCCTGATCCTGATCTGCTCATACGAACGGGAGGGGAAGCTCGGCTTTCTAACTTTCTGCTTTGGCAACTTTCCTACGCTGAGATATATTTTACCGGCGTTATGTGGCCTGATTTTCGAAAAGATGTGTATCTCAACGCGATTGCTGACTTTCAACAGCGGCAAAGAAGGTTTGGTAAAACAGGTGAGCAGGTGATTAAAGAGTAGAATATGAAACGTATCGTACCCGGGTTGTTGATTGCAGGTTTATGGCTGTTGTTATTGCTCGTTGGGTCGGTGTCTTTCTTTAACCTCGTTATCGTTGCAATAGTATTTATCGGTGCCGACGAATATCTGCGCATGGCGTTTTCAACCTTTTTAAGCCCTTTAGACCGCTGTATTCTTGGCCTGATTGTCACCTTTCCAAGTATTGTCCTTTGTCTGCAACCTGCTCAGGGCCTTTTGTTTCCTGCCTCTCTCGTTTCATTCTCTTTAGCTGTAAGCTATTTTCTCTACCGTTATAGACGGCTTGATAACAGTTATTCTCTGCTTTGCCGCCTGGTGTTCGGTATTTTTTATGTGGGAGTGCTGGGAGGGCATCTTCTGCTTCTTCGGGTTTTGCCGGAAGGGGCAAGCTGGATACTTATTGCTACAGCTATAACCGCATCATCGGACAGCGGGGCCTATTTCGCCGGGAAAAAATTTGGAAAAAGAAAGCTCTGTCCCAATATAAGTCCAAATAAGACTGTAGAAGGGGCGATTGGTGGAATTTGTTGTGCACTCCTTGGTTCCATTGGTTTTGCCGTTCTGCTTCTACCAGCTGTCAACTACTTTTCTCTGATTATAGCGACAGTATTTTTGACATGTGTTGGTATCGCCGGGGATTTGACGGAATCTATAATCAAAAGAGGCACAGGAACAAAAGATTCAGGTAACTGCCTTGCCGGGCACGGTGGCATTCTTGATCGGGTGGATTCTCTGTTGTTTGTCGCTCCAGTTCTCTATTATTTTCTTATCTTTTCGGTGGTTTAATGAAAGGTGTTTCCTTGCTGGGGTCGACAGGTTCGATTGGTGTAAATGTTCTTGAGGTTGTAAGACAGTATCCCGATCGTTTTAAGATTGTGGCCCTTGCCGCCGGAACAAATATAGAACTTCTTGCTCAGCAGGTCCTTGAGTTTACTCCTGAGCTTGTCTCTGTAATTGATGAACGCCGTGCCCAGGGCCTTGCTGAGCTCCTGCCGTCATTCTATAAAGATCGTATCTACTTTGGGGTAAAGGGCAATGAACTGGTAGCCGCAGCCACGGGAACCGAGATTACCATTTCCGCAATTGTCGGAGCCGCAGGTCTTCTGCCAACTCTAGCTGCGATAAAAGCCGGAAAAGATATTGGTCTTGCCAATAAAGAGACCCTGGTCATGGCAGGGAAGATAGTAATGGATGGCGTCAAGAGTTCAGGTGTTAAATTATTACCTGTGGATTCTGAGCATTCTGCCATCTTTCAGGCCCTTGAAGCCGGACGAAGGGATGATCTGAAGAAGATTATCCTGACAGCCTCGGGCGGCCCTTTTCGCGGAAGAAAATATAATGAGTTGCTCTCAGTTACACCTGAACAGGCTTTGAATCACCCAAATTGGAGTATGGGGCGTAAAATATCAATCGATTCTGCCACTTTGATGAACAAGGGACTTGAGGTGATTGAGGCGAGGTGGCTCTTTAACGTATCCACTGATGCCATTGATGTAGTCGTACACCCCCAGTCCATTGTCCATTCTCTGGTCGAATACTTAGATGGGTCCGTCATCGCCCAACTGGGCATACCAGATATGCGCATCCCTATTGCCTACGCACTGTCCTATCCAGAGCGTATGGAGTTAGGGCTTACACCGCTCAATCTTTCAAGCTGCGGTCAGTTAGAATTTATAGAGCCAGATTACGAATGTTTTCCAGCATTGCGGCTTGCATTTGATGCCATTGCAAGCGGTGGAACCTTGCCAGCTGTGATGAACAGTGCCAACGAAATTGCAGTGGAGGCATTTTTGGCTGGAAAGATAAGTTTTCTGCAAATTGCGGAGACAGTTGCCAAAACAATGGATATTGTTATTGATGGTGATGAAAACTGCCTTGAAGATATTCTTGAGGCTGATATTTTAGCCAGAAAAGAAGCAGCCAGAATAATTGGTTGTTAAACGAATCTTCACTTCAATTAACTTAATATAAGATATTGGCTTATGAATACTATGTTCTCTTTTATACTCGTTCTTGGACTTTTAATTTTTGTCCACGAGCTTGGTCATTTTCTCTTTGCCAAACTGTTTGGTGTGCGTGTCTTAAAATTTTCTCTTGGGTTTGGCCCACGGATTGGCGGCAAAAAAATTGGTGATACGGATTATGTCATCTCTGCAATTCCATTAGGCGGTTTTGTGAAGATGTTTGGGGAGAACCCCGATGAAAAAGAAATGAGCAGTGAGGACAAAGATGCCTCTTTTGCCCATAAAAGTGTGCTGCAGCGATTTGCAATTGTCCTTGCGGGACCGGTCTTTAATCTTTTCTTTTCCGTTTTTCTTTTTTTTATGGTCTTTGCCTTTGTTGGTGTTCCGACCTCAATGGACTCGACCACTATTGGGAAAATTACTGCTGATTCCCCCGCGGATAAGAGCGGCTTGCAACAGGGAGATATTATCCTTGAGATCAATAAGAACAAGACACTTGGCTGGATGGATGTGTTGGAAAGTGTCAAGGAAAGCGAAGGAAACGAGATAGAGATTGTTGTTCAAAGAAATGGCGGTGAGCAGACAGTTCATGTGACTCCCGCAATTGATACCGTGAAAAATGTCTTTGGAGAAGACGTAGAGCAGCGGTACATGATCGGCATAGTCAAAAGCGATGATTTTACCTATGAAAGTGTCGGGGTAATCAGTGCTGTAAAAAATGCGGTTCTTCAGACCTGGATGTATATTGAGCTGACGGTGATGGGTTTCGTTAAGATATTTCAAAGGGTCGTTCCAGCATCCGAACTCGGTGGACCCATTCTCATCGCCCAGATAGCAGGAGAGCAGATGCGGGCTGGCTGGATTAATCTCATTTATTTTATGGGTCTGCTCAGTGTCAATCTTGGTATTCTCAATCTCCTGCCAATTCCGGTTCTTGATGGTGGACACCTTGTCTTTCTAACGCTTGAAGGGTTACGGAGAAAACCGGTTGCGGAAAGGGCGCAGATCGTCGCCCAGCAGGTTGGTATGGGGCTTCTGGGCACATTGATGGTTTTTGTGTTTTATAATGATATAGCCAGGTTGTTTCATTAATGG
The DNA here is from genome assembly GCF_005116575.1 of Desulforhopalus sp. IMCC35007. Lineage (GTDB taxonomy): Bacteria > Desulfobacterota > Desulfobulbia > Desulfobulbales > Desulfocapsaceae > Desulforhopalus_A. Next base: position 83,023 of record NZ_SWCN01000010.1, read on the forward strand.
AGCTAGAGAGTCCAGTTATACTTGCAATTGATACCGCAACAGCTGCAACCGGAATTGCCATCACCAGAGGTACGAGGAATACCGGTAAGGTTGTTGCTTCTCTTAGCCTTTCCTCTAACGTCACTCACTCCAGACGCCTGTTGACCGGCATCGACTGGCTAATGCAGCAGGTTGAGATTTGCTGGGCAGATATTCATGGTATTGGTACCAGTGTTGGCCCGGGAAGCTTTACCGGGCTAAGAATCGGGATGGCCACAGCCAAAGGGTTGGCTACTGGTGCCGGGCTTCAACTCCTGGGTATTTCGACCTTGGATGTTCTGGCATCGGCTTGTATAACCGAGCGACTTGTCTGCTCTGTCGTCGATGCGAGAAAAAAAGAGGTTTACGCAGCGTTTTATAAAGCAGACCATAACGGCTATCCAACGAGGGTAAGTGAGATTGTAGCCTATAGTCCGACAGCTCTCGCAGCAGCAATAAAAGAGCCGGTACTAATGGTGGGTGATGGTGCGGTGGCGTACAGAGAGTTGTTTGAGCAGGAGTTGGCAGAAAACTTTTTCATTGGCAGTTCAGAGCAGCATGAACCTTCGGCGGCAACCCTTGGTCTGATGTGTGGAGAACGTCTCCTGGCTGGTAATGTTTTAAGTATAGATAGCGCTGTTCCGTTGTACGTAAGAAGTTCGGATGCGGAACTTAACCTTCAGAAGAAGCAGCGGGCTCTGGCTTTAATCGAAAAGCCGGTTGCTCAGTAGCGTACATGATAGCATCATGATTATTAGGCGACAGACCCATAAAATTATGGTTGGTTCGGTGCCCGTTGGTGGAGGTGCGCCTATTGCCGTGCAGTCGATGACTAACACCGACACTGCCAAGGTTTCTGAGACGGTAGCTCAGATAAAACGTCTTGAAGCCGCTGGCTGCGATATTGTTCGGGTTGCGGTTCTTGATCTGGAGGCAGCGACAGCCATTAAAGCTATTCAGGACCAGATTTCGATTCCCCTCATCGCCGATATTCATTTTGATTATCGGCTGGCCATTGCCTCCATGGAAAATGGAGCAGATTGCATTCGTATCAATCCGGGCAACCTTGGGGGAGAGGAAAAGACCAAGCAGGTGGTTGAAGCTGCTCGCATGCACAAAGTATCCATTCGTGTTGGTGTTAACAGTGGTTCCATTGAAAAAGACCTGCTGAAAAAACATGGGTATCCATCTCCTGAAAATACCACTGCCCTGATCGAGAGTGCTCTTCGAAATGTTCGCCTGGTAGAAAAATATGGCCTGACCGATATTAAAATTTCCATCAAGTCTTCCGATGTGTTAACGACTATCAGCAGCTATCAGCAGATCTCAAAAGCCATTGATTACCCCCTGCACCTTGGCGTAACAGAAGCCGGTGGCCTGATTGCGGGAACTGTCAAATCAAGCGTTGCCCTTGGGATTCTTCTCAGTCAGGGAATAGGTGATACCCTTAGAATTTCTCTTACCCGTGATCCGGTTGAAGAAATCCGAGTGGGCTTTGAGTTGTTGCGATCTCTGAAAATTCGTGAACGCGGCCCCGAACTCATCTCTTGTCCTACCTGTGGCAGAACGAAGATAGATCTGTTTGGTCTTGCAGAAGAGGTTGAGCGATTTGTTCAGACTATGGTTTCACCTCTAAAAGTTGCTGTAATGGGATGTGTCGTCAACGGACCAGGTGAGGCGAAGCAGGCGGATATAGGGGTTGCCGGTGGTAACGGCGTTGGAATCATTTTCAAAAAAGGCAAGATCTGGAAAAAGGTTGATGAAAATGAGCTCATGGCTGTCTTTATGGCGGAATTAAAGAAGATGGATAAAGAGGCATTGAATAACTGTTAAAATATGGTGACGCCAGATCCTTACACAGGTGCTGGCCGACATGTTTTCCCAACAGTATTCTCGACAATGATATTTTCGTAAGATGAACCCTCATAGAACAATATAAATTTATGCGTTATTCAAAAACCCTTATACCCACGCTCAAAGAAACCCCGGCAGAAGCCGAAGTTATCAGTCATAGGCTTATGCTACGTGCCGGATTTATCCGTAAACTGACGGCAGGTGTCTACTCCTATCTTCCTTTAGGACTTGCGGCCATTCGTAAGGTTGAGAATATCGTTCGTGAGGAGATGAACCGGGCCGGCGCCCAGGAGTTGCTTATGCCTATGGTTCAACCTGCAGATCTCTGGGTAGAAACCGGGCGCTATAAAAAATATGGTCCCGAACTCCTTCGTTTTCATGATCGCCACAACCGGGAATCATGCCTTGGACCAACCCACGAAGAAGTCATTACTGATATTGCCAGAAAGGAACTGCATTCCTATCGGGATCTTCCGATCAATCTCTATCAGATCCAAACTAAATTCCGGGATGAAATTCGTCCACGTTTCGGCCTCATGCGGGGACGGGAATTTGTTATGAAAGACGCCTACTCCTTTGATGTGAGTGACGAGGCGGCCAGTCTTTCTTATCAGAAGATGTATGATGCATATAAACGGATCTTTACACGATGTGGTCTTGAATTTCGTGCGGTTCAGGCTGATTCCGGCTCAATAGGCGGAAGTTTCTCCCATGAATTCATGGTGCTGGCAAAGACCGGTGAAGATACTATCGTGATCTGCAAGAACTGCGAATTCGCTGCCAATATGGAAAAAGCAGCTGTTGTTGTGGCTCCAAAAGAACGGGTTGAGCCGATGGCGGAGCTAGAAAAAATTGAAACACCAGGAAAAAGAAAGGTTGAGGCGGTGTGTGAGTTTCTTGGTATAGAGGCTTCCAAACTTGTTAAAACCATGGTGTTTAAGGCTGATGGCGTACCCGTTGCCGTGCTTGTTCGTGGGGACCGTGATGTAGAGGAGGTCAAACTTAAAAATCTCCTTGGTGCCGCCGATGTAGAGCTGGCAGATGATAAGGAGGTCTTTGATGCTACCGGTGTTCCAACCGGTTACCTTGGACCTGTTGGAATCAAAATAAAAGTAGTGGCTGATCAGGAAGTTGCCAGCATGGAAAATTTTTATGTTGGTGCCAATGAGAAAAATTTTCATCTCAAAAATGTCAATCTGGACCGGGACTGCACTATTGAGGCTATAGGAGATCTTCGTCAGATAACAACTGCAGACCCCTGTCCTGAATGTGGCGGGCAGTTGGCAACGACTGAAGGCATTGAGGTCGGTCATGTATTTAAACTGGGTACAGGTTATTCAGAGTCGATGAATGCAACCTTTCAGGATCAGCATGGGAAAGAAAAGCATTTTGTCATGGGTTGTTACGGGGTTGGTGTTACCCGTGTGGTCGCTGCAGCAATCGAGCAGAATCATGATGAAAATGGCATAATTTTTCCTATTCCTCTGGCACCTTTTAGTGTTGTCGTGCTTAATCTGGGTGTAAATGACAAGGTTATTACCGATGCGGCTGAAAAGTTGTATGGAGATTTGCAGAAGGCTGGGATCGAGGTATTACTCGATGATCGGGATGAAAGACCCGGGTTTAAGTTTAAAGATGCAGATCTTCTGGGCATACCTTTTAGAGTTAACGTTGGCAAGGGCTTTGTAAAAAGTGGTCAGGTTGAAGTAAAAAACAGGAAAACCGGCGATGTCGAAGAGATGACTCCGGAGAGTCTTGTTACAGTTCTTAAAAAAAGAATCAGCAGTGCCCTAAGTTCATAAGCTGAAAATGTTATGACAAATTTAGCAACCATTAATCCAAACGGGTTGAAAGTCCTGGTCAGCAATTATCTGCATGACGAGGATTTATCAAAGATTGATGAAGCCTGGGAGTTAATTACCAAGGCCCATGAAGGGCGCAGGCATTTTTCGGGTGAGTTGTATGTTCTTCACTTGCTTGAGGTAGCTTCCACCCTTGCTTCAATGCAGCTTGATCTTGAGACAATACTCGCGGGACTGCTCCATGGAGTTTTTAAGGCCGGGGTTACCTTTGAAGAGATTGCAAAGAAATTTGGAGAAGATGTTGCGGTAATTGTTGACGGTACCACCCGGATAAACGAGGTTGCCTATAATTCCCAGCTTGCAAGCCAGGCGGAAAATTTAAGAAAAATGCTCCTGGCAATTGCTTCTGATGTCAGAGTGTTACTGGTGCGTTTGATAGACAGGCTGCTGGATATGTTTCTCCTGGATATGGTTGACCGGGAGGAGCAGCTCTATATCGCCAGAGAAACCATGGATATCTATGCTCCACTGGCCTCTCGTCTTGGAATTGACTGGCTCAAAAGAGAGCTTGAAGATCACGCCTTTAAATTTCTTTATCCCGAAGAGCATTATGAGCTGAGCCATGCCATGGAAAGTTCTCTGGATGAGCGACAGCAGTATGTCGACGAGGTGATCGAAATTCTCCATGAAAAACTTAGGGAAAGCAATATTGTCCCTATGCGCATTATCGGCCGGCCAAAACACTTGTATTCGATCTATAAAAAACTGGTCGCTCAGAATATTCCCTTGGAAAGGGTGTATGATAAAGTTGCTTTTCGGATCATAGTCGAAACGGTGAACGAGTGTTATGAAGCCCTGGGCACGATTCATGCCAACTGGGCACCTGTGCCGGGCCGAATAAAAGATTTTATATCGGTACCAAAGGCAAATAATTACCAGTCTATGCACACAACGGTGGTGGGGCCACGTGGTCATTTTATCGAGATTCAGATCCGCACCGATGAAATGGACCTGATTGCACAGGAAGGTGTTGCGGCTCACTGGGCATATAAGGAAGGGCAAAAGGCGTCGAACAAGGATGCCAAGCTTTTTCGTGAGCTGAAGAAACTTGTAACCTCACTGCAGGAAGTTGAGGATCCACGAGAGTTCCTCGATAATTTAATCGGTGAGCTTTATGACCCTGAGGTGTTTGCCCTTACTCCAAAAGGAGAGGTGAAGGAATTTCCTCTTGGTAGTTGTCCTATAGATTTTGCTTATTCTATCCATACAGCAGTTGGAGATAAATGCGTTGGTGCCAAGGTCGGTGGTCGTCATGTGCCGTTGAAGTATCAGTTGCAAAATGGTGATATTGTCGAAATTATCACCTCAGCCACTCAGTTTCCTCGAAGAGGCTGGCTTGATCTGGTCAAGACCAGCCGGGCAAGAACACGAATTCGCTCCTGGCTCAGACGTGAAGAAAAAGAAAAAGCTCTAAAACTTGGCCGCGAAATCTGCGAGCGTGAGATACGCAAGCATAATACCTCTCTGAAAAAGATCATTAAGAGCGGCCATATTCGTCTTCTTCTCAAACAACTTCGTTGTAATTCCCTTGAAGACCTGCTGGTGAAAGTCGGTAATGGTACAATCACCTTACAAAATCTTGTCAAAGGGCTTGTTCCACCCGAACTCAGAAAAGAAAATGATACCCAGCAGCTAGAACATCTGCCACCGGAAGAGTTGGCAAGCCTTATGGTGAGCCAACATAGTCAGCAACCGGATAAGGGGAAAGCCGGAGTACGTATAGACGGTATTGATGGGATGCTGGTTAAAGTCAGTCAGTGTTGCAGTCCTCTGCCGGGGGACGCCATCGTTGGTTTTATAACAATGGGGCGTGGGGTATCTGTGCATAAAGCAAACTGTCCGAACCTGCTCAGTTCTGATCCAAAACGCTGGATTGATGTATCATGGTCTGGTATTGCGGATAAAACCTACCGGGTAACCATTAATGTTGTAGCAGAAAATATACGGGGCATTTTTGCAGAAATCAGTGGAACGATTTCCAGTGATAATGCCAATATTGTTGATATTTCAGCCCATACCACTCCTACTGATCAGGCGCATATGACCATTACTCTTGAAGTTGAAACTCTTGATCATCTTAATGTTATCTTGCAGCATTTACGCCAGATTCGTGCTGTGATAACAGTACGTCGTTTGTAATAAAAAGGTAATGGTCTGTTTCGTATTAAGGTATTAACATGGAGTTTATCTGTGAAATCTGTGGCAATGAGGTTCTTGACGGTGTTTCTCTCTGCCCTTTTTGTGGCGTCCAAAATGAATCGAAGCCGGCCGTAGGATCTGGCCGTTTTAGCAAGAAAACGGTGAATCTAGAGATTGGACGACCGGTGCTGGATATTGCTCTTCATCGGATGAATGAAGTCATAGCTGATGCGAAAAGAAACGGTGTGCATGTACTGACATTGATTCATGGTTATGGTTCCAGTGGAAAAGGTGGAATTATTCGCCAGGAATGTCGCAAAACACTGGAATACATGAAAATAAAAAATGACATCCGGGACTATATTTGCGGGGAAGACTTCAACAAACGAGCAGCACCTGTTAAAGCACAGTTGAATCGTTTTCCAGAGCTTGCTTTGGATAGAAACCTGAACCGGGGGAACAGAGGAATTACTCTGGTGATTCTCAATTGACAGGTTGTAAACTGCGCTACCCTACTCAATGTTAATGAAGCCGGGAAAAGTGTCATAATACAGATTGATTTCTTACATAAAAAACATAAGAGCAATCTGCAACGCACTTAACATGCGCTGTTATTCCTCCTCTTTTTATAATTGATCTTGCGATAAAATGTCGCTTTTCTGAGAAGTACTTTAAACCTTTAAATGGAGATTTTAATGAAAAAATATTTTGTATCCACTGTCCTGGGCCTCTGTCTCACTGTTCCAGTAGTTTCTCAGGGAGAAGGTTTGCAAACCTTTGAGGAAAAATTAAGCTACAGTATGGGCTTTGAGGTTGGCAGCTATTTTAAGGCAGCTGGTGGAGATATCAAAAAAGATCTCCTTGTGTCTGGTATTGAAGCGGCATATAACGGTGATAAGCCTTTATTGACCGATGAAGAGATGCTTGCGGTTAAAAAAGAATATGCTGAGAAAATGCAGAAACAGCAAATGGCTCAACTTGAAGAAATGAAAGCGGCAAACCTTGCTGCAGGTGTAGCATTTCTTGAAGAAAATAAGAAAAAATCCGGTGTAATGGTAACCGAAAGTGGTTTGCAGTATGAAGTCATAAAAGAAGGAACCGGTGACAAAGCTACCGCCGAAGATACAGTGAAGGTAGAATATGTCGGAACCCTGATAGACGGCACTGAGTTTGACAGCACTGCAAAGCATGGTGAGCCTGCGGAGTTTCAGGTTGGACAGGTTATTAAAGGCTGGGCTGAAGCTTTGCAGATGATGAATGCTGGAAGTAAATTACGTCTGGCCATTCCTTCCGATCTTGCATATGGAGAACAGGGTGCTGCTCCCCGAATTCAGCCCAACTCCGTGCTGGTTTTCGATGTAGAGCTTTTGGAAATCGTTAAAAAGTAAGAAAACGTTTTGGAATAAAAAAGGCCCAGTCGGAGAACAACTCCGGTTGGGCCTTTTTTTGTTGGGAGCCTGGTTTTACCGGTCTTCTTTTACAAGGAGCAGCAGCCCCGCAAGAGAAAACACTACGTGGATACTGCAAGCGGCAAGAATAGGAGATATATACCCGGCAATGGCCAATGACTGTAGGGCGCCCCAAATACCCCAGGCGACAAATGCAAGTCCACAGCTCACAGGGATGGCGACAGAAAGATCTCTTCCCCATTTGCGGTACGAATAAAGAAGGATGGGCAGTCCCAGCAGAAGCAATGGCAGCCCTAAAAGGATGTAGGAAATCCTGCCCAGGAACATGGTCCAGGCTGCCTGGATCTCATGATCTACGTCCGCCCGATAAATCTCCTGATAGAGTCCGGAAAGTGAAAGCTCTGCATTTTTATTTGCGGGAATAAGAAAATCCTGAGGATGTTCGGGCAGGGGGATCGTTATTTTTTCAAAATTTTTTATCTTGTATTCTTTATCTTTGCCCTGATCCTGAACCTGGCCGTGTTTGAGGCTCCAGTTGTTCTTTTTTTCGTCCCAGGTCGCCCAACGGGCTGTTGTGAGAACTTTAATGTTATAATTTTCATCCCATTCAGAAAAAGAGAAGTTTTTGAAAACATAACGTTTGGGATCAGGCCAGTTAAACGAATAAAACCCGTTCTTTCCTTTATAATAGTAGCGGTCATTGCGCATAATCCCGAGCATTACCTTACCCTTAAGCTGTTCAAACCAGAGGCTGTTTGTTCTGGAAACCGTCACCGGCAGGATAAATTCAGCTGCAAGAATAAAAAGAACAGTAATGACCACCGAGCCGAGTAAAAGTGGTCTGGTGATGTGGCGTAGCGGGATTCCGCCTGCCTTTAATGCAGTCAGTTCATTGGTGTGATTGAGTATACCGAGGGTGATGACTCCGGAAAGGAGGATAAATACCGGCCCGAGCTGATCGACTATCGAAGGGATGGTGAGTATAAAATACTCAAGTGCCATGGATAATGGCTTTCCTGCATTGGTGAAATCGTCGAATTTTTCGAAAAAATCAACAAGAAGATAGATCGAGACGAACCCCGCGTTTACGGTGAAAAAATATTTAGAAAATTGTTTGAGAAGATATCGATTGAGCAGATTCACGTAATATCCTTACGAACGAAAAAAACGATTACAGAGAAAAAAACCAAGTATTACCATTGAGATACCAAGGACGTTACTTGCCATGATATAAGAAAAAGCCTGTAGAGGCTCTCCTGCTTTCAGGAGCTGCACGCTCTCTCTGCCGAAAGTCGAGAAGGTGGTAAAGCCACCAAGAAACCCGGTAAAAAGAAACAATCTGAACTCATGGGAAATATGTACCCTATCAAAATAGCACCAGAAAAAACCGATAAGAAGACAGCCCAGCAGGTTGGCTGTCAATGTTTCTAAAGGGAAATTCAGAGAAATCAGTTTTTCAATACCTATACTTACACCATATCTTGTGAGAGCTCCAAGGCCTCCTCCAAGCATGATGGCTAAAACAATTATCATGGTTAATTATTGTGCTTGAATGAAATTAAAGTGAAGTTCAAATTTTGGGGTTAAAATTATCATAATACATACACAGACTTTTTAAAAAGTCTTACTCAAAAGCCTGTAATAAAAAACACGAAAACTGATAAATATTGAGCTGCGGAATATATGAAGTGATGTTAAGACGGCAAAAATACTGAGCTTACCATACAATTTTCTCAATTTCTCTGGAGGGTTGCAGAAAAAATATACACATAGAACTATTTTCCCCTGCTTCGCCAGACTATATCTGCACAAAATAGGTAACATGTATGGGTTAATGGCGTCAAGAAGACCTTTGTCCTCCGCTGTGGAAATTACATTCGCTTGCATTTTCTTTTTTTCATGTGGTATAATCAAAACTTCACTGTGATGTCGTTTTATTACAAAACTGTACGTAATTGTAGGGTTTTGCGACATTTAACTGCTCTGTCGAGGTCGAATGGATTACTGAAACAGGGCTTTTTTTTTACTGGGGATGGTTGGCTTTTAGGATGTGTTAGAGTCTGTTTTGTCTGTGAATTGCTGAAATCTGAGATACTCTGATTTCCAATAACAGCAATGGACGGGGCTGTGTTTATGGCCGTCTGATTCTACTAATGGTCACTGTTACAGTTTATGGCTCAAAAACGAAAAAAAAACAGTAATTCTGGATGTAAACAACCTTATAAAAGTACTGCAAGGGATCGTTTGCAGGCTTTTTGGCAAGTTTTTGAAAAAGAAGACGAAGTTTTAGTTATCATAAATGCAGACCCTGATGCCCTGGCAACGGCAATGTCAGTTAAGCGTCTGTTGCGATATAGGGTGAAGAGTGTAACCATAGCCCACCCAAATGAGATACGACGCCTTAACAATCAGGAGATGGTTAAGCGATTGCGTATCCCTCTTGAACGTCTCAAAGATGTTAAACTTGACGCTTTTAGTAAAAAAGTGATGGTTGATTCTCAGCCGAGTCATCTCCCGTGTTTTGAAAAAATTAAGATTCATGCCATAATTGATCACCATCCTGTAAGTGGTGACTGGGATGCTGAGTTTATAGATATCCGCCCGGAGTACGGGGCCACAGCATCGATGGCGGTTGAGTATCTGCGTGCGGCTGGAATGGTGCCATCTGTTGCTTTGGCTACGGCTCTTTTTTACGGCATCAAAGTTGATACACAGGACTTTGAACAAAAATCCGTGCTGGGTGACGGCATCTCCTTCCGGTACCTGTTTAACATTGCTAACCGTGATCTGGTCCGAAAGTTTGAGCTTACCGATCTGCGTCGATCAGAGTTGAAATATTTCACTATAGCTCTTGCCGAACTCAAATATTCAAAAGGCAGATATTATAGCCATGTCGGGCGGGTAAGAAGCCCTGATGTCCTTGTCATTGTAGCTGACTTTCTCAATCACGTTGGAGAGATTGACTGGGTTTTTGTCTCGGGCATCCATGGTGAAAAACTTGTGGTTATTTTTCGCAGTGATGGTTACCGGAAAAGTGCAGGGAAGCTCGCTGACAAAATCTTTGGCTCTCTTGGTTCGGCTGGCGGACATAAAGGTGCTGCTCGTGCTGAAGTTCCACTAAAGAATCTTAATCTCGGAGATAAAGAGTTTACTTCAGATACCTTGAAGCGATTTATCATGCGCCATATCTAGATATTTTACCTCAGTTCAGCCGGGAAATGTTGCGGTTCACGATTATTTCTTTTACCATGTGTACAGACAGAAAGAATTAAGGTGAAAGTAGAGCAGGGTAATTGAAATTCTTATTTATTCGCAAGTTTTTCGTTCTTAGGAGGTGGTTGCATGCTGAAGCCAACTACGCTGGCTATGATTTTAGCTGGAAGTAGGGTCAATGAACTTAATGTCCTGACATCGTTTCGCCCAAAATCGGCGGTCCCATTTGGTGGTCTTGGGCGTGTTATAGATTTTCCTCTCAGCAACCTGCTCAATTCTGGAATTGAGCAGGTTGCTCTTCTCAGTCAATATCGGAGTTATTCCCTTATCAATCATATCGGCACCGGTGCTGCCTGGGATATGATTGGTCGCTATCGAAGAGTATCGATTCTCCCGCCGTCTCAAGGGTCCGAGGGAGGCGATTGGTACCGTGGCCCGGCTGATGCCATTCATCAGAATATAGATTTTATTCGCAATCATTGTCCTGAAGAAGTTCTCATTTTGTCAGGCGATCATGTTTATAACATGGATTATCAGGATTTGATCGACTACCACTGGGAAAAAGATGCGGATCTTACTATTGCCTTTACCCGCGTCCCACAATCGGATGCGCACCGTTTTGGCCTTGCAGAAATAGAAGAATCTGATGATTCTCGTGGGGGCAGAATCCTCAATTACTGGGAGAAACCATCAGTTCCTCAGTCAAACTGGGCTTCTATGACCATTATGTGTTTTAAACCTGAGGTTTTGTATAAGGCTCTAGAGGAAAATCATCAGGGAGATTCCTATCACTTTGGCTTGGATATCTTTCCCTCACTGCTGCGTCAAAAACTTAAAGTATACGGATATAAATACAATGGATACTGGGGCTACACCAGAACTATCGATGAGTACTGGCAATCGAGTATGGATATGCTCGGTCCAGAGCCTGCCATCGATCTTGAAAAATGGCAATTCCGTACAAATCTTGACCACCGTAACATAAGAGACAATGAACCGGCCCTTATGGGCGAACATGCGGTGGTGCAGAATTCTCTAGTTTATAATGGTTGTAAAATTGATGGAACGGTAAAAAATTCGATCCTTTTTCCTGGAGTTCACATAAAAAAGGGGGCAATTGTCGAAAATTCCATTCTTTTTTATAATAATATGGTTGGAGAAGGTTGCCATCTCAACAAGGTTGTTTCTGATGTTAACAATTTATTTCAAGATAATGTGAAGGCTGGACCAGAGGCATGTGAGCCGAACAGCCAGGTAACGGTTATCGGCTGGAACAATACCATCCTTGAAAACACCCAAATTGATGAAGGTGTGACGATCCACCCAGGTCACCAAAGTCAGCGTCCGGACGATAGTCTTGCTTTTGGAGGTGAACTATAATGAAAAGAGCAAAAGAGGCACTTGTCCTTATTTTAGCGGGTGGGGTTGGAAGTAGACTCAATATTCTTGTGCAAAAAAGAGCAAAACCTGCGGTTCCATTTGCCGGTATTTACCGGATTATTGACTTTAGTCTCAGCAATGTGATGAACTCAGACTTGGATAAGGTCGGTATTCTCACCCAGTACAAGCCTCTCTCCCTGATGGATCACCTGGGAAAGGGAGACGCCTGGGATTTTTCTGGGAGGAGCCGGGGAATTTCAATTTTACCTCCTCGAACTGGTGAAAAGGAGTTTGACTGGTATAAAGGAACGGCTGATGCTGTTCGGCGTAATATCGATTTTCTTGAATCTAATCCAGCAGATGAAATCGTTATTCTGTCAGGTGACCATATCTATCATATGGATTTCGATGCCATGATAGAGTTTCACCGTTCTAAGAGTGCAGATGTAACGGTTGCCATGATGGTTGTTCCTCGAAGCGAGATCTATCAGTTTGGTGCAGGGATTGTTGATAAGCACGATAGAATAATTGAATGGGAAGAAAAGCCAAAGGTACCACGGACCAATCTTGCGTCTATGGGCATCTATGTTTTTGATTATAAATATCTGCTTGATACATTAAAAAGAGATAGCTCAGAAGTTGATTTCGGAATGCATATACTTCCGCGGGCGATTGCTGAAGACAATGTCTTTGCTTACCCATTCTACGGTTATTGGCGTGATGTTGGAACTATTCAGGCATATTGGGAAGCCAATATGGATGTGTTGAGAAAAGATAGTGGTCTATCGCCTGAGAACTGGCAAATAAGAACCAATGTTGATGAAGATAACCGGATTGCAGACAGAGCACCTGCGCGGTTTGGTGACAATTGTACGCTTGATACCTGTCTGATTTCCGCAGGAAGCAGGGTAGATGGAACTGTTATTAATTCTGTGCTGGCCCCTGGGGTGATCGTTGAAGAGGGGGCTATAGTCAAAGACTCTATTATATTTCAAGATTGTGTAATAAAAAAGGGTGCTACAGTTGATCTTGCTATACTCGATAAGCGTGTTGTAATTGAAGAAAATGCCATTGTTGGATGTGGTGAAAATTACAAGGTTGCCAATGTACTCAAACCGACCCATCTCTATACTGGCATCACTCTTGTTGGTAAAGGTGCTGTTGTTCCTGCTGGTCAGAAAATCGGGAGAAACTGTGTGGTCAACGGAGGAGTTGCGGAAAGTGCCTATACAGGTCAAGATATTGAAGATGGAGAGACAATCTTTGCTGATGGGGAAATCAATTAACAAGGATTGGCTAATTCTTCTGCAGGGCTAAATAAAGATTGCGCTTTGTAAAATCTTAGGTATTATCCCCCCTGGAAAAAATATCATGAATGCCCTCGTAGCTCAGGGGATAGAGCACAGGATTCCTAATCCTGGTGTCGCATGTTCGAATCATGCCGGGGGCACCAATAAAATCAAGGCCGGATCCCAGTATTACTGGGGTTCCGGCCTTTTTTCTTTGGGTTGATTTTTAGCTGTGTTTAGCGTAAAATGACAGAAAATAGCACTGATTTGCAGTTTACTCCGTCCAAAATTCCGTCCAAAGCTCCGTCTAAAAATATGGCGGCCATAAAAATAGGAAAAAAGGAAAAAAGGAACTGTTTATACGGCTGAGGTTAGATTTAAAGAGCATCAATTCACTTCAAAAAACATTTGTTACGCTCTCTGCTTCTTGAAATTGGTCCAAAGATAAAGAAAATATAATGCGAATGTCGGAACAAAATGAAGAAGTGTTAACCATAAATGATCGTTTCTCTGTGTTGTCTGATGAGGTTGAAGAACTCAAGATTGAACTTCGACGGCTAAAACAACTTATTAAAAAAACAGTGAGAGTGAGTTATGGCCTATATTCGAACCGTCAAACGAAAAAAAGGGACTATATATAAGGCAGAGATCAGGGTTCAGGGGCGCTCGCCTCTCTACCAGACATTTGATAGGCTCTCTGATGCCCAAAGATGGGCGGAAGATACAGAAGCCATACTTCGCTCTGGTGGGCATGTTGGTGAAACTCCGCCAGATGATATGCCATTTTCCCAGGCTCTCGACAAGTACGAACTCAAGATTTCCAGTCAGAAACGACCAAATACCAGGGCCCGGGAGATAACATCCGCTAACGCATTGCGTGCGGGCTTTAAAGGGTTGAGCTTGAAACAAATCACTCCGGCCGTGGTTGCTGCCTTCAGGGATAAGCGGTTAGAAACCATCGGGCCGTCAACACTTCAAAAGGATCTAGCTTTACTGTCTCATCTTTATACAATTGCCAGGACTGAGTGGGCCTTGGAGATTAATAATCCGGTTGCAGCCATCAGGAAACCGGCCATGCCTGCAGGCAGACTGCGTCTCTTGAGCAAAGATGAAGCGCGAAATTTACTGGAGATATGTCGACAAAGCCGTAACGAGAAACTCTATCATTATGTCCAACTGTTACTTCATACGGGTATGCGCCCATCAGAAGGTGCCGGGCTGTGCTGGGGGCAAATCAGTATCGATAAACGAATCATTGATTTGACGGTTACCAAGACAGAGCCCCGGCGTGTGCCTTTAACGATAAAGGCGATCGAAATTTTGCTTGATATAATGCCGGAAAATTGTAGCAGGGAGAACCGAGTGTTCTTACCAGAAAAGATATCGGCAACTGTTCAGCGACGGCCGAATCTATTTTTCCGCCGAGCATTTGACAATGCGGTGAAAAAGGCCAAAATCGAAAATTTCAACATGCATGACCTGCGACACACCGCCGCAAGCTATTTATTGATGGCCGGCGTTGACCTTCGTACTCTGGCAGATATTTTGGGCCACAGTACCATGCAAATGGTTCAGCGCTACACACACTTGCTCGACGATCATAAAATAAAGGCCATTGATCACATTGGAAATCTCGGCATCTGAGGTTTCTCCCAGGCGTTGGTGTGCTGCATTGAGGTGGATTTGACAGAATCCAGATTAATATTTCCAGATCAAATACATGAAGTTTTTTTGAAACAGAGACTGTCTACGCCATTCTGTTTCAAAAAAACTTCATGTAGCAAGTCAGGGTGACGGCCAAGCACTTTGAGCAACTTCACTAAGGAAAGAGGTGGTTTGGTTTTACCGTTTTCATACCGAGAAAAGGCATTGGCACCTCCACCAAAGATTTCTGCAGCTTCACGTTGATCACGCATGAGTTTTTTGCGCACAGCGGCGATAAATTTGGGGTCAACAATTGCTGCGTTGACCTGCTTCGAGAAAGCGCGCATCTCTTGCATGACGCGATCGGATTCCGTCGCATCAAGAACTGATTCTGCACAGGCTGGGCAGAAGTCACCGGTTACCGCTGGAATAGAGGTAGTTTCACCCTTGTAAGTGTAAGGGATGTCACGGGTGTCATGGATCAGTTCCACCGCGCCGCAAACAGGACATTTCATATTTACAGCTCCTTAAAAGACACAATCAGCACGTCGTCAATGACCGTGAGTTTCAGGTACACATCTCACGCAGAAGTGTTCGGTCGGTAAACGTCTAGCCAGATTGTATGGTCGGCATATTTAGTCATACTTTTGTGAAAATCTGATGGCTTGAGTGCCACGCCACATTCAGCATGCCTTGAAAATCGACCCCCAAATCATTAGCACCTGCTCGAGCCGAATGAGTGGTTCGCACTTTGCCAGCTTTAACTAATTCCTTGGCAACCGGGAGATTGCAATGGGGATGTCTTTTTTCCATTAATTACTATAGCCTCCCTAGTTGCGTTTGGCGAGTAGGTTAATTTGTGCAGGGCAACACTTCCAATAGAGGAAAGGTTTCTAGATTGCCGACCGACACAATCCAGGTTTTTACAATTTATTTCACTGCATCATTTAGTTTGCTGCCAGCTTTGAATTTAACACTCTTTTTAGCTGGAATCTGGATGGTTTCTCCCGTCTGGGGATTACGACCTTCGCGAGCTGACCGTGCGCTCACCGAAAAGGTACCAAAACCGATGAGGGTAACCTTAT
This sequence comes from Desulforhopalus sp. IMCC35007, assembly GCF_005116575.1. Taxonomy (GTDB): domain Bacteria; phylum Desulfobacterota; class Desulfobulbia; order Desulfobulbales; family Desulfocapsaceae; genus Desulforhopalus_A. The sequence continues at coordinate 98,916 of NZ_SWCN01000010.1, forward strand.
CGCCCGCCTTAACGGCTTCTGTGATTGAACTGAGGATACTGTTTAACACCTGATCGCTTACAGCTTTGCTCAGTCCACATTCAGTTGCCACTTTTTCTACCAGATCGCCTTTGTTCATAGTTTTTCCTTGTTATTTTTTAAGTTTTATAGGGGTTGGAAAGCGTTGCATTGCTCAGATAGTAGGTTTGCTTATCTTTTTCAAGGTTATTTCGAATCCGTTTCCTGTTCGTTTTTCATGAATTCCACAATTTCCCGGGGCGTATAATATTGAAACCGTATCCTCTTGCTCAGCCTTTTGGTATAGTCGGAAAAGGCCATGACAATCTCGCGACCTTCTTCCATTAACTGTTCTCCCTCCTTGTGTGATATTCCATCGAACTCGCCAAGTCTTGCCTTGAAATTGATATATGCCAGGTCGAACTGGCGCAGGATATTAAACATGGTCGAGCTGAGCGGTGAGTTGATTTTCAATACCCGAGATCCGCGCTCTTTGACCATACTGATCTTTTTTTCCTGAATCTCCTGCCAGGTTGGTTTTGTCTCATTTTTTTCAGCCATTTTATCTCACCTCAATGCTATGCGGAAATGATTTTTGCGTTTCTCTTGATTCGGTACCGATGCCAGAGGTCCAGAAGATAGACTGAACCATATGGGCAGATGGCTGCTATGACCATCAGCATGGAACTTTTGCTGGCCACCGGCAACAGGTGCGGTTTTATCTCGAAGAACCCGTAATATATTTTCTCGGCCATGGAGCCAAAATGGACGACCAGTTTCCAGATATTCTGTGGTGTACTGAGCCGATAGAGCACCAGATATATCACATAGATAAGAAAGGACTTGAGCAGCAGGGACATGGCCCGGCCCAGAAGCAGTGAGTTTATTGCCTTTCTGGTAATGTTGCCGACATAGTAGCGGCTGATATAGGTACACATCGCGGTATTGATGAGCAGGACAAGATAGGGGATGGAGCTAAACATCAAATGGCTGAAGGCATCGAGTTTATGAAAGACGAAGGGAAAGAGATAGAAATGGAAGACCGGGAACAGTAGTATCAGGGCAAAACCTTCATGAAAGCCACTTTTTATGCCGATCTTGAAAAAGTCCAGAGTTCGATCCAGGGTAAGGAATTCCGCAGGGATATTCTGGCCTTTGCTCTCGATAACATAGAATTGCTGAATCTCGGAGATGGCGTTTAGCAGATTGCTTGGCCTGTAAATCCTGCCGTTATCTGTGGTAATAATCTGGGCGTTGGTGTCACTTTGCCCTTTGTTCTCCCAATCTTTGACCATTATTTGTCCTGTGAGTCATTGTTGTCGAGATAGGGACTGACTTTTACGATATCGCCCAGTATTGCAGGTTTTGCTTGTTCCATTTCAGCAATGGATCCGAAGGGTTCAGCGTGAAATGGCGTGTAATAGCCTTTGATGGATTTGCCGATCTTTCGTGTCACCGTGAAATATCCGCCGAAAAAAGAATCTTTGATCAGACCCCTGTCAATAACGTCATGCTCGGCTCGGAGTTGGTGGACGATGGAGAGTAATACGCTGCGCATGGATTCATCCTTTTGCGCCATCGTGGCGATGTCCATAGACCCAGCCTTTTCAGCCATCTTACGGGCCACCTCTTCCAGTACCTTCACCTGAAAGTAGACATGGCCATCGGGCATGGAAAAAGCGAGGAACCTGCGGCCAAACATCTTGTTGATATACGGTTTCAATTCTTCCAAGTACTGAGAAGCATCGAACCAGCCAGAGATATCGATTAATTCTGGTGCAATGGATGTAGATTTTTCCTGGTCGGACTCATCGCAGTCGTTGTAAATATCTGCCTGTGCCTGGCGAGCTGACGTCGTTATACTTTTTGTCACTGGATGTGGAATATCCGCTGAGATATCTTCATTTACCACCGTTTTCGGTACTTCTTGGAGAACTGTCGTTTCCAATTCTTTCTGTCTGGCAAGTTGATCCGCCTTTTTCAAGGTCTTGCCAAGCAGGCCTTTGGCCATTTTATGGTGAAGTTTGATTGCCCGTAAGATTTCATCTTTTTTAGGTAACGCATTAAAACCGGCAATTGCAGCCAAGGGTCGTCCTGCGGCCAGGGGATGCTCTCCCAGGGAATAGAGATACCCCCGTATGGATTGCAGTTTGCCAAGGTCGTGGGCTAAGGCCGCGATAATTGTATCCGGGATGACATGCCAGGCCTTATTGTCAGAGAGAATCTGGACAACCTGTTCGGCTACATTGAGGGAATGATCAAGAAGAGTCGTTTTTGCAAGTAACCGGTAGGTGTTTTCATCCCAGTTTCCTTCCACATCCCCTTGTAAATTGACCACTGAGGGACAATTTCCTTCTTTGTCGAGGAGTTTGAGGATCTGTTCGCATACCGCTTTCTGCTGAGGGAATTTTTCAAATAAGGGCTTATGCAGGATGTTTTCCATAAATGCAATAGCTCTGGGATTATGCAGTTCAAGAGATTCATTGTCTCCAGGCACAGGCTGCTGCTCTCGCCAAAGAGGGGAGAGCTCCGAGATGTGGATTGTCTTGGAACCCTCCTTAATCCAGATCTTCGACAGTTCATGCAGATGAATTTCTTTTACTCTCTTTTTCTTACTAAAAATCAGGATCATAACAACCATTACAGCCAACCCTAATGCTAGCCATAATATGAAGTGGTCCCAATCAATCCTCTCAACCAAGTTACCAAAGGCGAGCATCAACTCTCAGGTGCCATTTGGCTGGTTGACTTGATTTTTTATAGAAAGATCTGGGAATAGCACCTTCAACTTCCCGTCACTGACAGTAGCGGTTTTGCCCTTAAACGTACCGGAATAGGTGCTCAGGAACAGCTCGCGAGGTGCCATGTTAAGAATCTCAGTATGCTTGATCCTGATCTCTTCTGTTTCTCGAATAGACAAACCGCCGCCAACAGAGATAATAGGCGAGAACCTGCGTTCCTCGCCGAGATGCCTCGACACATAGCTTGCGGTGTTTGCGTCGGGTACCCGCATAAAGAGTTTGGTGTTGCAGTTATCCAGGATCGTGTTGGCCCGGTCCTCTCCAACTTCTGCATGCAACTGACTGATGGACTGACAGTAGCCGTGGATAAAAACCTCAGCTCCGCCGGCTTTGGCAAACAGATCTTCAATCCCGTGGTAGAGAACAGATTGTGCCTCGTCGATATGCAGTACCAAAGAGGGCGTGACACTTTTGCCACTGGAATAGACCCGGCCGACAAAGGCCTGGATCATGGAGATAATCACTTTTCCTGCAGTATAGGCCGCTCGTTTGGTCAGGAGTGAACCCAACTGAACCACCAGGATGATGCCTTTCCCCTGTTCGAGGCGTTTGATAAAACGGTTTTCGTCAGCTTTCCCGATGATCTGGCCAATACTCCCTGAGGTCAACTCGGTGAGTGCCACCCGAAGTGAGCTGGCCACCTTGGAGTAGTAATCTGCCGGAGTTGAAAGGATTTTTTGCATATCCAGGCAAAGTTGCTCGGCATCCGGTGTATTCACATATTCGAGCTTTTCTTTCAGTCTCTCCAGGTCCTGGTGGCTGATATGGTTTTTGATGTCGTTGAGATTAAATGATGGAATTGTACCAGCAACCTGCGCCAGCATGATCAGGGCCTGCACCACGACCAGACTCACCTCATAGGCCACCCCGAAGAAGTAGGGTTCCCGTCCCACTGCAACTCCGGCTGTTATATGGGCCACTAATTCTTCGGGCATGTAGTAAGAGGAGAGGGGATCGAGAATAGCGCTGTATTCAGGGAAAATAGGGGTGATCAACATCAGATCCTGCAGACGGCCGGTTTTACCCGCAAGTTGAGTAATCTTGGAAAAAAGGGCAATATCACCTTTAGGGTCAATAGCCACAACAGAGTACCCTTTGCGGATATCCTGCTCAATGATGTGCTCCATAATCCGGGTTTTGCCAACCCTGGTGGTACCGAAACACCAGAAGTGGCCCTTGCGGAAACTATCGGGAAAACCAAGCTCCAGAATTGTTTCCGGATGGTCAAGATGAATACCGGTACCGATATGTGTCCAGAGTGGTTTTTGTTTTCTTCTTATTTTAATCATTAGATTTTTTTGACAAAGTTGACCTGTACCCGTTCTTTGAGTTCCTGAGAGACCGCTTTGATGGCTGACTTCGGCAGTCGTCTGGTGGTCAGCACAAAACTTTTATGGCCGACATAGCGTTTGACGCAGCGAAAATTGATCCTTTCAGCGTCCGGACCGAGATTGTTTCTCAGTAAAGTCTCAACCAGGGTTTTTGACACCCGATCTACGACAATTTTCAGCCGGGGAGTATCACCCAGTACAACAGGATCAATACGCCGCACGTGAAAGGCCCGTCGCATGCCGATGGAGAAACATCTTGTGTTACGCTCGTGTAGGCCGATTCGGTTTAGCGGGCAAAACGCGGTCACAATCTGGCCTGGTATGATTTCCGTCTCGACGAAGATATTCTGTGCAGAATCGTGGGATATGATGTCTCCCCAGCACAATTGTTTCTCATAGGATTTGTAGTATCTGGTTTGCTTGAGGACAGCTGACCTGGTGAGACTTTTCTGCAAATGCTTCTTAAGGGTGTTTGGCCCCCGTATTGCTGCAAGATCAACCAGGCGTTGCATGGTAACACCATTGACTTTATTATACGCTACAGCCTCCAGCTGTAGATCATCTCTAAAAAAGACCATCACTTCAAGGCGATACCACCTGGAAAGTACGGTAGAGAAAACATTTTCGATCTCCGCCATGACCTCGTTTCTGGTAAGTCCATATTGCTTGGCAAACAAGTTGATGATGTTCTGCATGATTTTTTTCACCCCGTTGTACTTGTAAGGACAACTCATCCTTGTCGGTTCTATATCCTTTTTTCAGAGGGGATGACGGTTTTAGAGATTGACGGCAATATTTGGAGGAAATTTGGCTTTGTTTATAATTGTACAGAAAAATGTTAGGATGGATATGACGCTACGGCCATGGACCCGTTTTTATTTGTGTAACAATAGTTGGTTTAGGCAAATCCTAGAGCACTTAAATTACAAATATGTGCAAAGTGTGGAAAAAATATAGACAAAGTGTCAGCATTATGTAATTGTTCCATAAATGTAATAAAGCGATTAAGTTTTTTAGCAGGGTGTTATCTTTTTTTCGTATCCCTAATAAATGTGGAGAGAGAATATCATGTTTACCCATCAAGCATATTTTGAGCATCTTAATAAGGATCAGGAAATTATTAATTTGCAGATGGATAGTTGTGTGGCTGCAGGATATACAGGTAGAAACCAAGAAATGGTTCAAACCCATATCGAAGAACTCAAAAAACTTGGTGTTGCCACTCCATACGCCATTCCAGCACTATATTGGATTTGTCCAACACGCCTGACCAGTAGCAAGGAATTGCAGGTTGTAGGAAGCCAGACAAGTCCAGAGGTGGAATTTTTCCTTGCTGAAGATGAAAACGGAGCCCTCTACATAACAGTCGCAAGTGACCATACTGACCGGGAACTTGAGGCAGTTTCTGTCGGAAAAGCAAAACAGGTTTGTGATAAAGTACTGGGGGATCATTTCTGGAAGGTAGATGATATCGCAGACCACTGGGATGAAATTCAGATACGTTCTGAGGTGTTAAAAGATGAAAAATGGATCCCTTATCAATCGGGAACACTATCTCAAATTCTTCACTACAATGATCTGCTGGATGTGATTCGTAGGGATTCACCTGCAGGTAAACACCCTTCGCTATTGAGTGGCACGATTCCGGTTATAGGTGGTGATGCAATATTTACATCAGCCTGCAAAATAACGATGACAGACTCTATTTTACATCGCGTTATTACCAAACAATACCAAATTATTGTCCTCCCGGACCGGAGCTAAGGACAACATGCAAATAGCACTGATTCAGCAGGCAGTCTCAGCTGGTAACAAACAAAAAAACTACGATCGTATCACTCAGTTGGTTGAACAAGCACTGACCCGTTCCCCGAAACCAGATCTGCTAATATTACCTGAGCTTTGGTCAACCGGTTATGCGCTTGCCGATCTTGCTCGTATAGCGAGTGATGAGGGTGGTGAAGAAGCAGAATTCCTCGGTAAGCTCGCCAGAAAAAATGGGGTATGGTTTGCCGGGGGCTCGGTTGCCGCGAAGACAAAGGACGGAATAACTAATAGGGCACAAATCATAGATCGAAACGGGCTACTACAAGGCATATACGACAAGGTTCATCTCGTCCCCATGCTTAACGAGCACAAGTATTTAACCGCTGGGTCTAACCTATGTATCCATGAAATCGAAGGTGTCAAATTTGGTTTTGCGATTTGCTATGATATCCGATTCTGTGAGTTTATCAGAAAACTCGCTCTCAATGGCGCCCAGGCAATAATAGTTGCTGCAGAATGGCCCCTGGTCCGGCTCAGTCATTGGCGGGCACTGCTCAAGGCAAGAGCCATTGAAAATCAATGTTATGTTCTTGCTGCTAACAATGTTGCTACAGGGGATGCTCCATTTGCAGGGCATTCGGTTGCCCATGGACCTGACGGTAGTACTCTCTGCCAATTCGAATTCCAGGAGGGGGTCAATCAAGTCTGTATTGAGACGCAGGCAGTAGAAGCCATTCGAACAGCGGTGCCCGTATTCAAGGATCGCCGTCCAGAATTGTATTAGCTTTATATTGGTAAGAAATACTATATTTTGCATGTAACTATTTAGAGGAGATGTTTTCTATGACTCCTGAAGAATTTAGAGCTTTATCTGCGGCGGGGAAATTTGAACTTCCCACAGCTGGATACTGTCCAGGATTTGTACAGGCGAACCTTGCAGCTTTTCCCAAAAAATATGCTGCAGATTTCAAAGCTTTCTGCAAAGCAAATCCAAAACCATGTCCGTTATTGGAGGTCATTGGACCTGAGACCAGCCTGTCCAAAAAACTGGCACCGGGAGCAGATATCCGGGATGTTATTCCTCGGTATCAGATCTGGCGTGACGGGGCCTGCGCTGAAACTGTCTCAAATCTAAAAGCAATAGATACAACTGACTTCGTTTATTTCTTGTTAGGTTGTAGTTTTTCTTTTGAAGAGGCATTGATTGAAGCTGGAATTTACCTCAGGCATGTTGACCAGAAAAAGAATGTGGCGATGTATCGCACTAATATCAAGCTTGAATCAGTTGGGATTTTTGCGGGAAATATGGTGGTCTCCATGCGACCTATCCGACGCGATCAGGTCGAACAGGCTAGCCAGATTACCGGAATGTTCCCAGATGTGCATGGCGCTCCTGTCCATGTCGGGGATCCTGGAAAGATCGGAATTGTTGATATCAACAATCCAGATTATGGCGAATTCGTCGAAATAAAGGAAGATGAACTTCCAGTTTTCTGGGCCTGTGGAGTTACACCTCAAAATGTCTTGCGCAGTGCAAAACTACCCTTTGCCATAACGCACGCTCCCGGTTTTATGTTCGTGAGCGATATCAAGAATAAAGACTATGCATGTACCCAATAAATTCGCTGTTTTGCAGGATGTTCTACTGGGTAGATTCAATATTAATTTAATCTCAGGAGGTTTTATGAAATTAGGTAAAAAATTAACAGCACTTGTTTGTGCAGGATTTCTTTTTTCCTGCTCATCAGTTATGGCCCAGACAGACGAGTTACGCGTGGTTGGAAGCTGGAACAGCTTAACTCTTTTTAAAAATTTTGAGAAACCATTCTGGACCGAAACTGTACCGAAAGAACTGGGCATAAAAACCAGTATGACCTCTCTTGGACAGGTAAATTTAAAAGGACCGGCAGTTGTACGACAAATGAGCATGGGAGTCTTCGATGTTGTTCACACCGTCGCCGATTATATCGTCTCAGATTCTCCTGATCTTGCAGGTCTCGATCTTCCTGGTGTAACTACAGATATCGAAACAGCAAAGAAGACCGTCGAAGCATATCGACCCGCGCTTGAGAAATACCTGGAAAAAGATTTTGATGTCAAGCTGCTTAGTGTCATCCCGTATCCCGCCCAGGTTCTCTTCTGCCGTGTGCCAATTGGAGGACTTGATGATTTAAAAGGCAAAAAGGTACGAGCGTCAGGTTGGACTACTTCTGAGTTTGTGTCTGCTTTGGGGGCAACGGGTGTAACCATGTCCTTTAGTGAAGTTCCTCAATCTCTTCAACGCGGCGTTGTAGACTGTGGTATCACCGGCTCCCTGTCCGGGTATTCGGCGGGTTGGGGGGAAGTCTCCAAATACATTTATCCTCTGCCTGTTGGCGGTTGGGATTATGTGGTCGGCATGATGTCAATGAAAACTTGGAACAGTTTGTCCAAAGAACAGCAGGACAAGCTACAAACACTCGTTCATGACCAACTCGAAGAACCGGGTTGGGCTGTCACTGCAAAAGAAACTCAGGAAGGTATTGACTGTCTTACTGGGAAGACCTGTTCACAGGGAGACCCACAGAATTTGATAGAAGTTGCTGTGACTGATGAGGCCAAGGCCAGAGTTAAGCAGGTTCTGGTTGATAACGTATTACCAGCGTTGGCAGAAAAAGTTTCTCCTGGCACAATTGCCACCTGGAATGAGACTATCGGTAAAGTTGTAGGAATCCAGGCCAAGTAAGAACTGTAATTTTAGATAGGTACGCGGTTTCTCAAATATTAAGCCGCGTACCTTTTTGTCCTAGAGTGTGACCGGGAAATATGTTGGCCGCATTTTTTATAAGGGCTTTATAAAGCAATTAGTCTGTTGGTTTTAAAGATCTCAGTCAGATAGTTTAGCAGGTAAAATATGAACGGTTTTATAGAAAAAACTGAAAAGATTTCTCAGGTGGCCGCCTGGTGCTCAGGACTACTTCTCTTTTTGGCCGCAATCATGATTGCCTTCGAAGTAATCATGAGAAAAGCTTTTTCTTACTCGATTGGCGGCGCTGACGAGCTCTCCAGCTATGCACTTGCGATAAGCTGTACCTGGGGTTTTAGCTTTGCCCTGATAAGGAAATCTCATATTCGAATTGATATTCTCTATAACCATCTCCCTCAGGCTGGGCGTTCTTTTCTTGATATTTTTGCCCACCTTCTGCTGGGTATTTATATTGTAACCTTGTCCTATTATGCTTTTTTCGTATTGAAAACATCTATCCTCAAACACTCTGCAGCCAACACCCCACTCGCAACCCCTTTATGGATCCCCCAAGGTCTCTGGTTCTTAGGGCTATTGTGGTTTGGGTTTACTATTTTCATCGTTCTTGCAGGAACAATATACTATAGGCTCAACAACAAGCATAATGAGGCGAACAGGTTGGCAGGCATTTCCACTTTGGATGACGAGATCCAGGAAACAACAGAGCGGGGCACTACAGCCGGAGGGGACAAATGATTATTGCAATTACTCTGGCAATCCTGCTTACTTTATTGGTGCTGAGTGTCCCGGTCTCGGCGGCACTCATAGTTCTCGGACTTTCCATTGGAGAGATTTTTTCTGGCTTTCCGTTGTATAGAGTTTTGGGAGAAATAACATGGTCTGCTAGCACCGATTTTCTCCTCCTCTCGATTCCTCTCTTTGTGATGCTTGGTGAAATCCTGCTGCGGGCTGGTATTGCTAAAAGAACATATAATGCCTTGAATAAATGGCTTTCTTGGTTGCCCGGAGGCCTGCTGCAGGCGAATATCGGAACTTCTGCTCTCTTTGCTGCAACATCCGGCTCTTCGGTAGCTACTGCTGCAACTATCACCACGGTGGCGTTGCCTCAGGGGAGGCGATACAATTATTCAGAAAAGCTTTTTGCTGGATCAATAGCTGCGGGCGGAACGTTGGGAATACTTATTCCACCTTCCATTAACCTGATTGTATATGGTTTTTTAACTAACACATCCATTCCTCGTCTGTTTCTGGCAGGTATTGTGCCCGGTGTTCTGTTGGCAATACTCTTTATGCTCTGTATCGCTGTGGCATGTCTGATAAAACCTGAACTTAGTGGCGATAAACAGAATACATCCTGGAAGGAGCGGTTAGAAAGCCTGAAAGATTTAATCCCTGTTCTTCTGATTTTTCTTGTGGTAATCGGTTCTATTTATGCGGGACTTGCCACTCCAACAGAATCTGCGGCGCTAGGCGTGTTGGCTTCATTGGGATTAGCGTTTTACTATAGGACGGTCAGTGTCAGTTTCTTCAAGCAGGTTTTTGAGGGGACAATGCGCACGAGTTCTATGATTATGCTGATTCTCATATCTGCTAATTTCTTGAACTTTATCCTGGATTCTATAGGCCTGGCTGAGATGCTTAGCGATTTTGTTATAAATCTTGGAACTTCTCCAATATATACACTGATGGTAGTTATTGGGCTCTATGTTGTGTTGGGCTTTTTTATCGAAACTCTTTCACTTATGGTGATTACCGTTCCAATCGTAGCTCCAATCCTGGTAAACCTGGGTTACGATCCCATCTGGTTTGGAATACTACTGATTTTGTTGATCGAAATGGCACTTATTACCCCGCCTGTAGGTTTAAATCTTTATGTCGTTCAGGGTGTAAGGCGATCAGGATCAATTAGTGATGTAATGATCGGTGCAGCACCTTTCGTTTTTATGATCGGTGTCATGATTGTACTGATGATAATATTTCCAGAAATATCATTGTATTGTACCCAATTTGTTAATTAGTGAACAGGCGATAGTGCCGCAAATTTCGCTCATGCAGACCGATGCGGTTTAGCGGGCAAAACGCTGTCACAATCTGGCCTGGTATGATTTCCGTCTCGACGAAGATATTCTGTGCAGAATCGTGGGATATGATGTCTCCCCAGCACAATTGTTTCTTATAGGATTTGTAGTATCTGGTTTGCTTGAGGACAGCTGACCTGGTGAGACTTTTCTGCAAATGCTTCTTAAGGGTGTTTGGCCCCCGTATTGCTGCAAGATCAACCAGGCGTTGCATGGTAACACCATTGACTTTATTATACGCTACAGCCTCCAGCTGTAGATCATCTCTAAAAAAGACCATCACTTCAAGGCGATACCACCTGGAAAGTACGGTAGAGAAAACATTTTCGATCTCCGCCATGACCTCGTTTCTGGTAAGTCCATATTGCTTGGCAAACAAGTTGATGATGTTCTGCATGATTTTTTTCACCCCGTTGTACTTGTAAGGACAACTCATCCTTGTCGGTTCTATATCCTTTTTTCAGAGGGGATGACGGTTTCTTGAAAAAGGGGGGAGAAATTCGTTTAAATAAAGGTACAGAAAAATAATGAAGGAATTTATAAAAAGCGACAGGTCAGGAACGAAGAAGACTGGATGAACTAATGTTTTTAAACCATATAAATAGCCATATATTTATATTGACTTAAATATTCTTTAACTTTATTTTATCATTTATGACAGTAGCCTCTGATTTTGAGTGGGGTTCAACTAAAGATAAGATAAATCAGGAAAAACACGGTGTATCCTTTGCCATAGCGTAACTTGCTTTTATGGATCATAATCGTATTATTCTGGAAGATCTGGAACATAAGCCTGAATGAAAAACGATATTATTGTCTTGGAAAAGTCGCCGGAGGCGTCATAACAGTCAGATTTGCTTATCGAAAAAATAAAATCAGAATCATCGGTTCAGGGTATTGGCGGAAAGGGAAGAAAATATATGAAAGAGAAAATAAAATACACAGATGAGCCAATGGGCAGGGTAAAAGTAATTGCTGATTTTCTTCCTTCACCGGAAGAACTTGCTCTGAAAGACGAAACTATCAAAGTTACAATCTCTCTTAGCAAAACGAGTGTTGACTTCTTTAAAAAAGAAGCAAAAAAATATAATACCCAGTATCAGAAAATGATTCGTAGATTGCTCGATGAATATGCATCTCATCAATAAAAGTGCGGCGGATACCCATAGATGAAGAAATAATCCCGAGGAAATATACAGGAGGAGTAAACCCAATTGGTTTTGCGTTTGATTTTCTCTTGCATTTTTCGATGTCAGTAATAATATATTTGTATTACTCCAGCTCATATTCTATGAGATACCCCGTCACAGGGCTTAGCTGAATACGTTTCACGTGTTCTTGAATTCCAGGTACATTTGCCACCCATTTTTCAGGCAACGTTTAACCGCAATGGCGGACTTCTTTGTCTTGTCTCCTGAGTGGCTCTTCCCAAATATTAATCTTACGCGCTACGTCGATAAACCGAAAGTTACTCTATCTATGAGACCTTCCAGGTTGATTCTGCGTTTTAATATCATTTCTCAATCATCTCTACCACAACCCCATAAACAGGGAGAGTAACACATACTCCCGACTGGGGACGTGTTGTCTCTCTCCCACATCACAGGAGGAAACAACAATGCCTGAAAACAAAAAGCTCACAAAACAGGTTGAAGAGATCAATGCAGTGCTGCGCGGTTTTGGCCACGCGGCTGTGCAAGAGATCAAGATGATGAAAGATGGCAAAGTCATTGGCCAGGTCCGCTACGGGTACAAGCCGCAGTTTGTTTTTGATGCTGTAAATAGTATCCTGCTCCCGGAAAACTGGCGCTACGAAGTCGTAAGCAAAGAAATTTTTGATAGCCAGGTGGTAGCTGAGGTCCGGCTCTTTATTCGTGTGAATGATGATCAGTGGATCTGTAAAGGATCTCAGATAGGGCAGATGCAAATCGTCAAAGGTAATGTCGGCGACTCCTTTAAAGGGGCAATTACGGATGCTATCCAGAAATGTCTGTCTCTGCTCTCCATTGGAACTGATGCCTACAGGGGATTGCTTCGTGATGTCTATCTCTCTGTAAATCGTCCTGATCTTTTACTGCCTAAGCAACAATTAGATCAACCTGCTCAATCAAGCCAGGAACACGATGCCGATCAAGCGCCTCACAATTCCGATCTGCCAAAGATAGCTGGAATCAGTTATCAGCAGAGGGATGGAATTGTTATAGCTGTCGGTAACTCGTTTGATAAAAAAGATCTGCTGAAATCAGCCGGTTTCAAATGGGATAAAGCGGATAAAAGCTGGTTCAAAGAGGTTGTAGTGCATTAGTACCTTAGAAAATTGTTTAAAGTCTGCGATTATCGATTTGTTTTAAGGAGTAATTTAGCTATATAGTGGCAGGCCTTCGAGGTGCTGATCCCGTTTATCGGGGCTAACGCTCAACCCATCACACTTATTTTAACTCACCCAATGAGGGAGGACTTGTTTCCCCTCGTGGGATTCGTGTGTTCTCTCTCTTTACCTTACGGAGGAAATGACACATGGATATCAAAACCACACTACTGACAAGTCTGCGCAAGCTGGCTCAACAACACACTAAAGAGACTCTTGGAGATCGCAGAAATTACCTTGGAGCATCCGATATCGGATACTGCCCAAGAAAAGTGATCCTGGAGAAAATCAATCCAACCGAACATGATCTAGCGACCCTTCTTCGTTTTGAGCGGGGCCATATGGCTGAGGAGATCGTTGCCAACGCTTTTGCCGCCGCAGGTTTCACAAACTTTGAGCGACAGGTTGAAGTTATAGTCGATGGTAAGGTTCCACTCAGAGCACATATAGATTTCGTTTTTACCTCAAAAGTCCATAAGATCAAATCTGTACTGGAGACCAAGAGCACGAGTAATATCCCGGACGATCCCTATGGTTCCTGGGAGTCTCAGCTCTATATCCAGATGGGAGCATTGGCGAGCAAATTTCCTGATTACACCATCAGGGGTGCGGTTATAGCACTTGACCTCGCAAATGGCGATGTTGAATTTTTCAATGGCTATTCCCCGCAGCAAACCATCTTTGAAGGACTAGTGAAAAAGGCGGAACGTCTCTGGTCTGATTACCTGACAATACTTGCCAGTAAAGAGATTGAACTCGATACTGATCCAGGACCCCTCTGTGGATTTTGTAACCATTTAACAAGTTGCCCCAGGTTCGAGGCTGAAGAAGTACCTCAACTGGCAGCAAGTGTTGATGAATTACAGGAACTGCAGGCGAGCGAGAAAAAGTTCAAAGATAAAATTGATCTTTGCAAGGAGAAGATTTTCGCCATTGTGCAAAAGAGGGGATCAATCAAATCAGGCGGTTGCATTCTCAGAAAGGCCACCAGAAATAGAAAACATCTCGTAACGGATCGGCTTGATCAGTTTTTAAGAGATCATGGCAGTTCCATTGATGAATTTCAAGAAGATCGGCCTTTCTCCTTTCTGGAGATAAAAAAGGCAAAGGCTACAGCCGCCTAAGTAGAACAAAAGGATCCTTAACCGGGGAGAACATTTTCCCATGGTGGGAATCTGTATTTCTCCAAAATTATCTGTACCAACCACTCATTAAAGGAGATCAACATGAACAAGGCAATGGTAATTGGCAATCTCGGCAATGACCCTGAACTACATTACACCAAGAATAGTGCTGTTCCTGTGACAACCTTATCTGTTGCCACAACCGAACGGTGGAAAGATGCCGACGGCAACAAACAAGAACAGACAGACTGGCACCGTGTCGTTGCCTGGGGTGGACTTGCCCTTGTGTGTGGCGAACATCTCAAAAAAGGCGATAAGGTCTATATTGATGGAAAACTCCGTACACGGAAATGGGAAGATCAGGATGGCAATACCCGCTACACCACCGAAATTATCGCCGCGGAAATGGAGATGCTTGGTGGTCATGGTGAAAAGATTGTTAAAAATCTTCCACCCAACAGTGATGGCGCTGAGCCACCCCTGCCAGATGATGTCCCGTTCTAACCGATTACATTAACAACCATTCACCTATCCAGGGGAATCAATTCCCCGCATGGGGCATTGTTTCCCCTGGCCTAAAAGGAGGAAGCTAATGCTCTTTATAAAAGATCAGGATGGTGAATATCATCCTGCACCGAAAAAGTTGATTCTCACTGAGGCGAATAAGCTCATGGGCTACCGGTTGCGACGCGGTGCCTTGATCCTCTCTTCAGAATGCGCGAAGGCTGTTATCGGCGGTAAGCTCCGTGGCAAACAGTGCGAAGTCTTTGCCTGTCTGTTTCTGGACGCACGTCACCGGGTTCTGGCATTCAAAGAGATGTTCACAGGTTCAATAAACCATGCAACAGTCCATCCCAGAGAGATCGTAAAAGAGGCCCTGCAACTCAACGCTGTGGCAATCATTCTGGCCCACAATCACCCTTCAGGTGGCAGTGAGCCGAGCAGTCAGGATATTTCACTGACTGCCACTCTGATAAATATTCTTAAAGTTGTAGATGTGCGGATCCTCGATCACCTGGTAGTTGGCGATGAGGTAACCGCGTTTTCAGATCTGGGACTTTTACCCGAAAATTAACTCACATCCCATATCAAGGGGCAGACATGTCCCTTGAAGGGAGTGGCCTGCCCCATTGATACCTATAAAAATCAAGGAGGCAGGTATGAACACGCTCAAAACTTTATCCAACGATCATATAATTTCTCTCGCCCCAGCTGCAGGAGCTCTCGAACCTATTCATGGAGTATCACCCAGGTATTCGTTTGTACCGACCTTAACAGCGGTCGATTTACTGCGCGATGCAGGATGGTTTCCAATCCATGCAGAACAAAGCACAGTTCGTAAGGCCAAGAGAGAAGGGTACCAGCGGCACCTCATCCGTTTTGCCAAAAACGGTTTATCCTTTGCTGGTGAACGGGTTGATCTGGTTCTCTATAATTCCCATGACTGTGGTTGTGCTTTTAAGCTGATAGCTTCGGTCTGGCGACAGGTCTGTAGCAATGGCCTCATGGTTTCATCCGAGTTTGCCAACTTCAGCCATAAGCATATTGGTTTTTCTCCGGATGATTTTATCCATTCGGCAGGTGAGATTGCCTCTGCAGCCGGAACCATTGCCGAGCGGGTCGACGAGATGAAAATAATCGAGATGACCCCTGACGAGCGAGGCGTATTCGCCCAGGCAGCGCACAGTTTGATGTATGATGAGCCCGAACAGGCCCCCGTGCAACCAAATCAATTGCTTGATGAAAGGCGCTACGACGACAAGGGCAAAGATCTTTGGACAACATTTAATGTGATCCAGGAAAATGTCATGCGTGGCGGTCTTAAAGGTCTTACCAGAGGTGGAAATGGCCGGCTGAGGAGAACAACAACACGACCGGTTAAAGCACTTGATCGAAATATCAAACTGAACCAGGCTCTGTGGTTTTTAACAGAGAAAATGGCTGAGCTGAAGAACGTCGAGGGGGATCTTTCGACTGTATCGGCTTAAACCGTCATTTATGCTAGCCGTCTCCTTCCGGGGACGGCTTTTTTTATTCTCATCTTACAGAGCATAGAAAAAGTAATGCTGAGTGTTTTGTGAAAAAATAACACATAACCCATGTTATAAATATGTTTTATGTAAATTGTTTTCATTATAACCAAATTTTGAATTGACAATATTGCTAGTAAAACATAGGATGATTGTGTGTTATCCAGGGCTAAATCAATTGAGTGCATATGAAACACGAAACGTTTTTCCGCAAACATCCGGTGTTCACAGGCGAAGAGTTCAACGATCATCTCGCAAGTCTTGGGAAAACAGGTCCCAGGACCAGAGAATCCTTGCTGAATTATCATAGGAATACCGGGCATGTCATTCTCATTCGAAGAGGATTATATGCGGTTATCCCAATAGGAGCCGATACAGATTCATATCCGGTTGATCCTTTTCTTGTTGCTGCCAAACTCACAGCAGATGCTGTACTGTCATACCACACGGCTTTAGAAGTGCACGGTTACGCCTACTCTATACGTGAGCATCTCACGTATTCAGCATCCCGCCCGGTTTCCCCAGTTACGTTTCGATCCCATGTTTTTCGAGGTGTCAGGTACCCCCAATCACTTTGTCGCGCAGAAAAGGTAGATTTCGGTGTTACCACTGTTGACCGCGCCGGTTTGGAAGTCAGGGTCACTTCCCTTGAGCGGACTTTGGTGGATGTCTTGGATCGGCCTGCTCTTTCAGGAAGCTGGGAAGAAATTTGGCGTTCCCTTGAAGCGATCGAATTCTTCGATCTCGAAAAAGTGGTCGAATATGCCCTTTTACTCGGTAATGCGACAACGATTGCTAAGGTTGGTTTTTATCTGGAACAGCATCGCGAATCGTTGATGGTTGAAGAGAGTCATCTGAAACCTCTTCGAGATCATCGCCCCAGGCAGCCACATTATCTGGACAGTTCCAACAGAAAATCAGGGAAGGTTGTCGGAGATTGGAACCTGGTGGTCCCTGTTGGTTTACTCAAGCGGACTTGGGGGGAAGTTCTATGAAAATATCTCATGAGAAACTGATAACTCAAGCGGAAGCAACAGGATTCAGACCGGATGTGCTTGAAAAGGTTGCCCACCTACTGGGTTTGCTCGAGGCTCTTGGCAGCCATCCTTTTTTAAAAGGCAAGCTGGCTCTCAAGGGTGGAACAGCTCTGAACCTTTTTATATTCAAGGTTCCCCGGCTTTCGGTTGATATCGATCTCAACTATGTGGGGGAGGAGGATCGTGAAGCCATGCTTGCCGAAAGACCCAGGATCGAGCAGGCTGTTCAGGCAGTATTTGCAAGGGAAGGATTCACTGTCAGGCGCATGCCGGAAGAACACGCCGGCGGAAAATGGTCCCTGCGTTACCAGAGTGCTGCAGGCCTTGGCGGCAATCTCGAAGTGGACCTCAACTTTATGTATCGGGTCCCATTGTGGCCCGTTAGGTTATCTGATTCGTACCCGGTCGGAACCTGGCAGGCTAACAAAATACCGGTAATCGATATCCATGAATTGGCGGCGGGAAAACTGGCGGCCTTGCTTGCACGCAGACAGGCAAGGGATCTGTTTGACAGTCATCGCATTTTGCATAAGGAAAATCTTGATCAGGCTCGGCTGCGCATTGCTTTTGTCGTGTACGGTGCCATGAACCGTAAAGACTGGCGAAAGGTTTCCGTCGAGGATGTGAATTTTGAAAACACAGAACTTGCTCGACAGTTAATCCCGACCTTGCGCGCCACTGAATTTTCAGAACAAGAATTAATCGATCAATATGGTGCACGCCTTGTTGAGGAGTGCCGACAGGCCCTGTCTGTTGTGCTTCCCTTCTCGGAAAAAGAAAAAGCATTTCTTGATCTGCTGCTTGAGCAGGGTGAAATTGACTCGACAATTCTGACTGCTGATTCGGATCTACAACAACGCATTCAAAGGCAGCCTCTTTTGGAGTGGAAGGCTGTGAATGTTCGAAAATATAAAGGGCTATAGTAATGAGAACAATATCTTAGCCGTATGTCCACAGGAAGGTAATAAAAACAAAGAAACCCTGACTACTAACCGGAAGAAATCAAGAAACAGCGTGTAAGAAGAAACAAAAAAAACGGGGGCTTATCTTGGTTCTCAAAGTTGATCAAGATCTCTCGGGACTAAATGGCTGTTGTTGCGATAGATTGGAGTGGTGTTGACTATTGCATTCGTTTGTCGAGTGGAGTTTTTTGAACGTCCATTTACTTAAATGTGCAAACTGTTGTAAACAGTTACACCAAATAAATGTTGTCTCTCAGATATATTGAGGCCTTATGAAACTGATCCATCCGTTTTTTCAAAAACTAAAACCTTCAATTGAGTATCTATGCAACGAGGTGATTATTGCTCAAGCATGGAAAAAAACCCATGCTTACATAAGGACTCACAACTGGTATGCAGACACTCTAGCCCTCGATATTTCAGCCCTTGGTCTTGAAGCAAATGCTATAAGTTGGGGGAAGCAAATTCGCGACCCCAATACTCTCCTTTATCCTCTTGAATTGATTCCAGCAGCCAAAAGTGAAGAGTGGACTGTTGACCCGAATAAAGGATGGATACCTAAATCCTCTGAAGAGCAGAAATGCGAACAACTATCAAAATGTTTGCAATTAGATGTAGCTGACTGTCCTAATGCCCCTATTGATCAATTTTGCAAAAAGAACAAAGAACAAGCACAGTCTCGAGAGGATAACCCGCCTCTTCGGCCATTGGCTCATTTAATGGTAAGAGATCAAACCTGGGCAACAGCAGCAATGCTTTGTCTTGCAGATGTTGTTGAAACAGCACAGGGCGACTGTAACGAAAATAATTTTCAAATTGCCAGATCTGAAAAAGTATACAGCTATGGGAATCGACTATTATGTGACTGGAGAGGAAGCAATGCATGGTTTAGGTGGGGTAACAGCCAAACCTACAGAAAGTTTTTCACAGATTATCAGAAATTTCTTAAACGACCGGCAGTTATAGGTCGTGAAATTGCTGACTCAATAGGTGAAGCAGATAGAGTCTATGTTGTCAGCCTTGATCTAAAGAAGTTTTACGACCATGTAGATATACAAGAATTGTCAGCTCGTCTTCAGGTGCTCTGCATTCGAAGTGGATACACTATTTGTGAAGAGTTTTGGAATACTTTTGAAAAGATAACTAATTGGCAATGGGATGACAAAGCTCTTACAAGGGCAAAAGGTTTAAATCTGACACTAGGAAAAGGTTTACCTCAAGGACTTGTTTCCTCAGGCTTCTTTGCCAATGCTTATATGATTGACTTCGATCAAAAAGTTGGGACATACATCCATAAATCAATACCTGATTCAGGTGGAATAGTTTTGCATGATTATTGCAGATATGTTGATGACTTACGCCTTGTGTTAAGTATTGATGACGAGGAATATTACGACCAAATTAGCGAAAAAGTTAACAAATGGATTACTAAACTCCTAGCTAAATATGCAGGTGAACATCTTCAGTTAAACACCAAAAAAACAAGCATCACAGCTCTATCTGATCTGGATAACTCTGGAAGCATTTCCGAGCGAATCAACCAACTACAGCATGACCTCAGTGGTCCTGTGGACCGTGATATCATTGATAGTTCACTGGGTGTCCTTGAGGGACTACTTAGTACCCCCAGTGAAGATTTATCAACAGTCACGCCAGAACATGATAAAGATCTGATCCGCGTAGTAAAATTTGATCATGACGTTCGGATAGATACGTTAAAACGTTTTGCTGCGAATAGGCTAGAAGTCCTTTTACGCAACAAGCGCAAAATGACTGAAAGTCTGCCTCATAAAGACAACCATAAAGGGAGCCCAAGCCCCATTGATAATGAAAGCGAACTTATCGCTAAGAAGCTTGTTTGGGCATGGATGAAAGACCCATCATTGGCTCTAGTTCTTAGAAAAGCGATTGAAATATATCCTTCACCTTCAATTTTGGAACCAGCCCTATCAGCAATATATAGACGTTGTAGCTTTGTTAAGCATAAAACAGAAGACAAAATCTCTTCTGCCATGGCAGACTATCTCTTAGCAGACATGTTCAGGTGCTGTTCTGAGTTTCATAGCTATTTCCAATACATTGACTACCCGCAAACTGCAGATCCCGAGGCAGTTTTTGCCGTTGCATACCAGTTTGCGCAGAAAGCAATAGCACATGGTGACGCTCTTCCTGTTTTCGTGAAAAGGCAGGCATTACTTCTTTTGGCTATTCTTCAAAAGCCAGCCCCGCTTGAACATGAAGAGGCCCAAGAAAATGATACCATGCAAGATAGCTTGCATAGAATTTTGGCTGGTAAGCAGCCGCACTGGCACCACCAACGTTTTGCGTTATATGAAGTGGCTGCTCAAATTACCAATACGCCAAATATTATTGCATCCTTTCTTATAGAGGCAACCGAACATCAAGAAGGCTCTGAGCAAAGAAAACTCATCGATGAATTGGCCAAAAGAGGTGGACCATTCTGGGAGTGTTTCTGGAAGAGATTAAAAAAATCGAAGATACCGAAGAGCCTTATAAATGAATACAAATGGGCAGCCCCGATTCTCCCGTCATCACCTCAAAAAGTTGCTCAGAGATTGTCTGTCCTTCTGTCATCGACCGATAATCCCTTTGTTCACGAATCAGCATTAATAAAGCTTGCATTGTCTTTGCTAAGAGCTTTGGAACAGAAAAATTTAACAGTTGATTTTTGCCCCTCACAGATCGAAGTTTCTCAAAAAGATTCAGGTGCTTGGGTGGATTGGGCGGAAGTTTGGCGTCCGGGTACGATCTTAACAAGTAGAGAAACATCTAGATCATACCCATACGATGAAAGATTTTCTCTTCCCAATTGGCTAAACGATACTCTTGATGCTAAAAAGCTATATTGGTTAGGGACCATCTTAAGGGCTGTCATCGTTGGGGCTGAAGATTTTACAGGAAACCGATGGAAGTCTTCAAAGAGCAAGGGTTACAGAGGTCTCAGAACTGGCTGGTATAAACGCCGAATGGGTATGATGCACGCGCCGGAAGCGTTGGTTGGTGATTACGCAACTATCTCCCAATGGACATCTGAGCTTCTAATGAAGTGCCTTCAGTGGCCTGGATTTGAATCAACACATATTTCACATGAAGAGATTAAAAACGTTGAAAGTGCTGTTGAGCTAATCAATGTATTAGAAAACCGCTTAGTAATTATTGACAATCTATACTGTCAAGCGACAGATCTTCCTGCACTGATCACTAGAGTGAAAAGGCCTGATATAAAGAAAGATAGGCCATTTCGACTTGTAACTGTTCAATCTTTACTACCTAAATCAGATTCTTTTTCAAAGGCTGACCCAACACTCTCCAACAAAAACACAAAAGCAAAAAATCGGGATCATTTGGCACGGGTGTGTCATATAACCTATAAGACCCTCCAGGCAAAACTAAAAACAGAAGAAGACGTGAGCCAAGAGCCATATCCGTGTTCTGATCTTATCATTTTTCCAGAAATATCCGTTCACCCTGATGATCAAGACATTTTGAAGAGATTGGCTGATAAAACAAAATCTATGATTTTAGCAGGTTTAGTTTTCTTAGATAATGAGGGGAAATTAGTCAACATTGCACGATGGTTCTTGCCTGATTATCGACAAACCGGCCGCCAATGGATGATTCGTGACCAAGGTAAAAAAAATTTAACAGCAAACGAAATAGGTCTTGGGGTAGAAAGCTATCGCCCCTGCCAACATATCATTGAAGTTGAGGGGGACACTGAAGGACCGTACAGAATCACAGGTGCTATTTGTTATGACTCTACTGACTTGAAATTAGCGTCGGACTTAAAAGGAAAAACTGATCTCTTTGTAGTTCTAGCACATAATAAAGATGTTAATACATTCGACGCCATGGCCACAGCTCTTCACTATCATATGTACCAACATATCGCTGTGGTCAACAAAGGTGAATTTGGTGGAACCACTATACAGGCTCCTTACAAACAACAATATGATCGTTTGATAAGCCACGTTCATGGTTCATCCCAGATTTCTATCAGTGTTTCTGACTTAGACCTGGCAGCGTTTGATAGAAAGATAACGAAATATAAAGAAGTGAAAACTCCTCCTGCAAACACAAAAATTGGGAAATGAAATAATGCCAGAACCATGGTTGGCACCTGAACAAGGCCAGATAGTAAAGTTACGCCATAAAATATGGGCTGTTACCGCAGTGAACAGAACTGCTGCTAAGTCCAATAATAGCATCCACCGCGTATCTTTAGAGTGCCTAAGCGACGACGCCCTAGGAGATAATATTCAGGTTATCTGGGAACGTGAGATCGCTCCAAGGTTGGTTGAATCAACGTCCCTCCCCAGTCTTACAGCAACTGATTCTCCAGAACTGTTCGAGTCCTTTATCCGTTCGTTACAATGGGGAGCTAGTTCCCTTGCGGTTGGGGATATGCTGCAAGCTCCATTTCGGGGTGGTGTGCAAATGGAGGAGTATCAACTTGCGCCAGTAATCAGGGCAACCAAGATGCCACGTGTACGTCTTCTACTAGCAGATGATGTTGGTCTCGGTAAAACTATTGAGGCAGGGCTCGTTACTCAAGAACTTATTCATAGCCACCGAGCTAGTCGCGTCCTTATTGTTTGCCCGGCACACCTTAAGCTGAAGTGGGTCGACGAAATGGCAGAGAAATTTGGTCTCGAATTTAAAATTATCGACCGAGCTGCCGTACTGAAGATGAGGAAGGAATATGGCCCCTCCATTAACCCTTGGGCAAGCTTTCCACGACTTGTCACATCAATCGATTACCTAAAAAAAGAGCACCCTCGTCGTTTATTTGACGAGTTCACTCGTAGAAAACTTGAGGAAAGCCCAAACAACCGCCCCTGGGATTTGCTGATTTTAGATGAAGCCCACAACGCTGCTCCTTCTGGCAAGAAACACTATGTCAGAGATTCGGAAAGAACGTCTTTACTACGTTCAACAACAGAACAGTTTGAACATAAGTTGTTTTTAACTGCAACACCTCACAACGGTCATACTGCAAGTTTCACGGGTTTGCTTGAAATTCTTGATAACCTACGTTTTTCACGAGGTACAGACCTTGATAAAGCTCAGCTTTCCGCAGTAACCATTCGACGTTTAAAGGAAGAAATTACAAACCCTGACGGTACCCTTCGCTTTCCGAAAAGAATTATATTTCCACGAAATGAAAATTTAGATCCGCAGCTCTATGTTGAGCTGAAGAGCGATGAACAACGCCTTTTCGATCTGTTGAGAGAATACACAACCAGTCGCTTAGCAACAGCTGACAAACGCTCGGAAAGACCATTACAGTTCATCCTTACTTTGTTGAAAAAGAGAACTCTGTCATCTCCTCTGGCGTTACGAGAAAGCCTCATTGTCCATACCAACAATGCAGGACTTAAAGACGAACTGGAAATTGGTGATTCTCTCTTTAACAGTTTTGAACAGAAAGATGCTGAAGATTGGAGTGACGACGATGAGAAAGAAGATAACTTAGAAGCTGCTACAAGCGCTGCTTCCAAACTCATCACTCATCTGAGTAATGAAGAAAAAGCCATTCTTCAAGAGATGTTTAAAATTGTCGATGAGCAGGTCAATCATTACTCAGTAAAAGCCGATAGTAAAGCTGCCGCTCTGATTGCTTGGATCGATTCAAACCTTCGAACAGATGGTGATTGGAATGGTGAACGAGTAATTATCTTCACAGAGTACAAACACACACTCAACTACTTAGAACGTATTCTTGAAAAATACGACTACCGTGATGCCACAAGAGTCATCATTGGTGGAATGAATGATAGTGAACGCCAGAAAATCAATGATGAGTTTCAGGCACCTAGCAGCCAAACCAATGTAAGAATTTTACTCGCTACCGATGCCGCATCTGAAGGTGCTGACTTCCAAAAATATTGCCGCAATCTTATTCATTATGAAATTCCTTGGAATCCAATACGGCTCGAACAACGAAATGGACGTATCGATCGACATGGTCAAAATGCAGACGAAGTTCGTGTCCATCATTTTGTGTTTAAAAATCAGGAGGATTCTGAGTTCCTAAAGCATATCGTCGATAAAGTAGAAACAATTAGACATGACCTTGGGAGTGTCGGGGCATTGATTGCCGATAACGTGCGAAGAAAAGCATTAGGCCAAGTTGTAGATCTGGAAGAGATTGAGAGGAATACTCGTAGAAAAATGGCTCGCGAGGAAATGGCTCTTGAGGCCAGTGAAAATGAAAATGTAGCCAATATGATCGAAGCTTTAAACAAGGCACGCCTCGCATTGGATATTTCAGACGAGAACCAGCTGCAGTTACTCACACAAGCCTTAAATATAGAAGGCTGTGATGATGCTATCGCACAACTAGAAGATGGTGATTTTGTAATACGGTCAGTGCCAATCGCCTGGACTGAGTGCAAAGTTTACTTGAGTAATGATTATCTGCTCAAAAGACTCTCCTTTAACCGCACGAACGCAAGAGCGACTGATTCTGTAGGGATTGTCCATCTCGATCACCCATTAATGCGAAGGGCTATATCAACATTTCGTATACAAATGTGGGGTGTGAATGCTTCAAGGAACAAGATCAATAGAGTGTCTATAACAGAATCAACAGATATAAAAAGCCCAGTTGTTATTGCATATGGTCGTCTTGTTTTACTGGGATCGGAGCATAATAGGTTGCATGAAGGTCTAGTGCGCTGTCAGCTAAGCATTAGTAATGGAGCACTGGTTGACTGCGCAGACTTGCCTATGCTGAAGAAAGAGATTTTTTCCGGTGATATTGATAGCGTCAGAAGTTTAATTGAACCTCATATGCAAAAAATTAACGAAGACCTCGAGCTTTCCGGTAAGAGACATGCTGAGGAGCTTATTGAAACGTTGAAGAGCCGAGGAGAAGTAGCCAGAAAACATGCTCAAAGTCTTGCAACCGAGCGAATAACCGCGATACGAAAAGCTATTAAGGATTGGACAAAGCGTTTTGATAATAAACAGTTGATGTTGTGGCCTACGGAAGAACAGGAACAACGTGAACAAGACCTCATTGCTCTTCAAGAAAGACAAAAACAACTAGAGCAGGAACGTGCAACAGAGCCTAAACGACAGAGCAATTTATATAAAGCGACAGACAAGAGAATGTATCCAGTTGCATTGGAAATTATCCTGCCAAAGGAGAACAACTGATGGCGACCAATAAGCGCGTTGCGAATCGGCAACATCGCTGGTTGTCCAGCGTAGAAATTACCGGTGTTGTATTAAGCGAACCTGTACTTGCAGATGCGGGTAACTTCCGTTCGCTCGATAAAAAAGAAATAGCAGAATTCAGAAAGCAAAGAGAGATCTGGAATCTCCCCAAAGGAATGGTGGAAGGTGATGGTCAACCAGCTTGGCTAAACTTTATTTTAGAGGACTTCTTAGGACTTAAAGATAAAGACTATTGGCAGGTAGGCGCTGCTATTCCTGCGAATATGGTTGTGAATTTGTCAGAGCACCAGGAGGTATTGCGGCCCAATCGTATCTTAATAGATGACGGTCAACCTGTGATGCTAGTACTGGAAGTACCCAGAGAACAGTCACTTGATAGAACATGGCTTCAGGCGCAAGGGCGTTGGAAAGCATCGCCTACAACAAAACTTGATCGGTTATTGCGAGAGACGAAAGTAGAGTTAGGCCTGCTCACCAATGGTGAAGCATGGCGTTTGGTTGTGGCATCACCGTCAGAAACTACCTCTTGGTTAACGTGGACAGCTCATACCTGGAATGATGATATTCTTACCCTCGCAGCCTTTAAAAACTTGCTGGGAGAAACCCGTTTTTTTGCAGGACCTCGTGAAGAAGTAATCTTAGAACTGATCAAGCAAAGTCGAGAGAGGCAGTTAGATGTTGCAGATCAACTCGGTAACCAGGTACGTGAAGCACTACAGCTATTAGTGCATGACCTGGATCGCGTTGATGCAGATCTAGATGGTGAGTATTTAAAAGACTATACAGAATCAGAAATTTTTGAATCTACGGTCGCTTTCATAATGCGACTGATATTTACTCTTTATGCAGAAGAGAACGGTTTACTGCCGCATGGTAATGTAGCTTATGATCGCGCCTATGGTGTACTCCACCTGCTCACAGAACTTGAAGAGACCAAGCGGTTATCGCCCGACAAATTAAAGCATTCTTATTCTGCTTATGCCAGATTATTAGCCAGCACCCAACTTTTACATGATGGCAGTATCGACCCTGATATCCGAATAGCTGCGCATGGTGGTCAGCTATTTGATCCAAACCGCTATCCATTGCTCGATGGTCGGACTAAAGCTGGTGTTTGGGCAACTGAGGAGCCAGAGCCGCCGAAGGTTCGGGATTCCGTCGTTCGTGATGTATTGCGTAGTCTCAAATACGCAAAGGCAGAAGGTGTACGCCAAATTGTCAGTTACCGTACCCTAGCAGTTGAACAGATTGGTCATATGTACGAGGGGTTGCTGGATCGCCGTGCTGCCCGAGCGCCTAGTCATGAGGCTCTACTCTTGTTGCAAGGTGGACCAACAATCAAAGAGCCTGACCCTATCGCCGCTAGAACGTTCAGTGGATTAGATCAGGTCGTACTCATTAAGGCCATAGCAAAACTCACAAGCAAAACGGCGAATACGATTAGAACAGTTTTAGAACGTGAAGAAAATCGTCATAATCTACCCGACCTTGGGACAGATGATGTTGAATTATTGGAAATCGCAACTCCAGTTATTCGATTTATAAAGAAATTAGGAATTGTGCGCCCAGGTGGCTTATATATTACCCAAGGGCAAGATCGCCGATCGAGTGGAGCACACTACACTCCTCCCACACTTACAGAGCCAGTGGTTCGTCGTACTCTTGAGCATCAGGTTTATGTAAATGTTAAAGGAAAACCTGGGTTGCTCGTCGAGCCCAAACTCATCAAATCACCAGAGGAAATTTTAAGTCTCAAGGTTTGTGACCCTGCAATGGGATCGGGTGCATTCTTGGTCCAAGCAACACGATATTTGGCTAATAGATTAGTCGATGCTTGGGAGAGTGTGTCGACCAAACAGCCTGATGATGTTTTAACCATGCCTTTTGCACAGCCATCAAAGGGTAATGCAAGTGAAAACCTCATGCCTGATTCTCGAGAGGAGCGTATTGTGTTTGCTCGACGTTATGTGGCAGAGCGCTGTATTTACGGTGTGGATATGAATCGTTTGGCAGTTGAGATGGCCAAGCTGTCACTTTGGCTTACAACGCTTTCCAACGATCGACCGTTTACTTTTGTTGATCATGCTCTCAAGCATGGTAATTCATTAGTAGGCCTCACTCCTAAGCAGATTGAAGAATTTACCTGGAAGTCTATGGATGGAGAATTTGGTCCACTTTTCACGAGCAAATCGAATAGTGATGTTAAAGAGGTAGAGCAACATCGTGAAGAAATACATAACATTCCAGATCATGATTTTATAGGAAAAGAGAAGGAAAATCGAATTGCAGAGAAATCTATAGAAACAATTCGCAGGAAGGCAACTGTTGCTATCGCAGCTTTTTTTAATGGTGCAAAACAGACAGAGCGTGAAAGCAATTTAGTCAGTTATCGTTATTGGCTGGAGCGGATAGATAAAGACAATAAAGCAAAGGCGGAAATTCTAAAGATCGTATATGACCTTACTTCAGGTGACAATCCTGTCATACCTTTCTGTTGGGGAATAGAGTTCCCTGAAGTGTTTAGTAGACGTGCAAGTGGATTTGACGCTATAGTTGGCAATCCGCCATTCCTTGGTGGAAAAAGAATTAGTACAGAGTTAGGGAAGCCATTTGCTGTTTGGTCTTCTGGTTACTCTGGAATGAATGGTAATGCAGATTTAGCTGCAAGATTCTTTAGAAGGGCTTTTGATTTAATAAATAGTAAAGGTTCAATTGGGTTTGTTTCTACAAATTCAATATCACAGGGAGATACCAGGCGAGGGGGGCTCCGTTATATTTGCAATAATGGTGGAACTATTTATCATGCAGATAAACGTGTTAAATGGCCTGGCCAAGCCGCTGTAATAGTGAGTATAGTTTGTATATCCAAAAAAGAACTAGTAGTGAAATATCTTGATGATAAGCGTGTGAAGAATATCACTGCATTTTTGTTTCATCAAGGTAGCTCTGATGACCCATACAAACTTGCACAAAATGCTGATCTAGGCTTTGTTGGCTGCGACATAAAAGGACAAGGCTTTTTGTTTGATGACAATGATGAACTTGCGTCTCCTCGAAAGTTAGCTGATGAGCTAATTACCAATAACCCTAAGAATAAAGAATGCATATATGATTATATGAGCGGTGAAGAAATTAATGACTCATATAATCATAAACCTATACGGAAAATAATATTTTTTGGGGACAAATCTTTAGAGGAAGCACGGTTATGGCCTGACCTAATTGATATTGTAGAGAAAAAAGTGAAATCAGAAAGGCAGTCTAAAAGTAAAGATCTTGCTAACTGGGACTGGTGGAGGTTTTGGAGGAACCGAAACAAACTAAGATCAAAAATTTCTAACCTTGAGAAAGTTATTGCTATTTCTAGAGTGAGCCAATGGGGCGCGATGGCTATGGTTTCTCCAAAACCAATCTACTCAGAGGCAGTAGTTATAATAGCTTTAGAGGACACTGCCTCATTTGCAATATTGCAATCAAATATTCACGGAATTTGGAGCAGGTTTTTTAGCTCATCCATGAAAGATGATTTAAGATACAGTGTCGAAGATTGTCTTGAGACATTTCCATTCCCAGACAAATGGCAACAAAATAAATTATTAAAGGATATCGGTGAAAAATTCTTAATTGCACGACAGTCTTATATGCAAGAGATTTCATGTGGTCTTACTCAATTCTATAATAGAATCAACTCTCCAGAAGAGAATAGCAAGAAAATAAGCGCATTAAGAAGTCTAATTCAAGAAATTGATACGGCAGTAATTCAATCATATGGATGGGATGACATTCAATTGAGTTATGACTTTATTGAAGAATACAAGGTCCAGAACGGTAAAAAGAAAGCATGGAGATATCGCTGGCCCGATGATATTAGAGATGAAGTTTTAGGGCGGCTTTTATTTCGAAATTCCCAGTTATACAAGGATCAGTTAGAAGCTAAAATGTAATATGAATTGAAGTAGTCACGACTTGACCTGACAGTTACCAGATTTTTAAAGGTGGTAACTGTCAGGTCAGTATGAATATGGGACTAAAATATTTTTTGTTTTTAATATTTCAAAATGTTGGGCCATTATTTTGCTAGGGTCGCCTTGCATTCTAACTCCCATTTCGATATTACGATCCAAAGCATACATGGTGAGATTAGCCGAAGTTACCAACGCGTCTCGCCTGTCCGAAACGAGTACTTTGGCATGTAACTTCAAATGTTGATCATTTGAAGGGATTTTCCAGGTGAGAAGTAGAGGCAAAGGCAAATCTTTTGGCCAAAGTGATAAGAGAGTTTCCCGGTTGTTTTTACCGTAACCTTTCTCTCCTTTATCCAGTACTAATGTCACTTTAACGTTTCGAGTGACCGCTTGTGCAATCTGCTCAACGATATCATTTATTATACCCTCAGAGTCTTCCTTACCCGCCAACCAATAACCAACAACGAGTAGTTCTGTTTTCGAAGAAGCGATGATATCTTGAACTACTTGGCGGGTCGCTCGCAGATAGGAACCATCGACTTTAGGGCCCGACCAGACTACTTCTGTTTGAGTTGCCTCACGTTCAACTAAAAAAATAGCCTCTTTTATTGAAGAGAGCTGCAAGGCAAAACTATCATTATTTTGTTTGTGTAGATACTCGCTCCAGCATTTAATGAGATTTGTCAATGCCTTTTGGACTGTAGTACGCCCTGCTGCTAGCTTTGCGATACTGGCAGAACCAGATAGGTGGAATATTTCACCGTTTTGAACAGCGAAAATGACCTCATCAATCACACCGGCATTCATCAGCTGCCGAACATTTTGTGCGAGCACTTTTGCTGTGCTTTCTGTTGTTCCCGTGATCATCACTATTTATTTAAAATATGCCATGTCGTCATATGCCATAGTAGGAACGAGAAAGTTACGATCAAGAAAACGGTTAAACGCTTCGCAAGAGGTTTCAGGAGCTAATAGGCAAGCATGACAGGCGGCACCATTTATCGTGGCATGTACATCTGGTTGATGATCGGCGCAAAGAGGGTCGGACGAACATCGCTTGGCATTTTGTAGAGCACTGTGGGCCAAGTTCGGGAAGCGCTCCTTAGTTCCAAGATCGACCAAACCACCCAAGCTCCCTTCTGAATCAGCACTTGCTGTATACAACAAGATACCTGCCATTCTCTTTTCGGGGTCAGTGTTGCAGTTACTGTAGATTCGTTCTCGAACAGATGATTCTGAATACCCACAATCTAAGGCAAGTTGACGCATCAGGACATGTGATAAGCTATGCAGCAATAGATAGCGAGCACCAGGGAAATCGTCAGCATCAACTCCACGTTCTGTTGCCCATTCTTGGTACTTTTGCTTAATGGCAGCAGTACGTTTCTGTACGGCAGGTTGGGTTTCCCAGCTATTCAGAGCCTCTTCCTTCAACTCTATAAATATACCTTCACCACGTACTTCTACTGCAGGCAGCCAATCTTGGCGTTCTTTGTAGATAGGTGCACGGGACGCTCCTATGCCATCATCATCCATACCAGAAGCATAATCTATTCGCGTAAAACTGGTGAGAGCTCTTACTTCCAGCAGCTTACGTGCCAAGACAATACGGTCTACCTTATCAACTAAAAAGTCAGGGACTTCACCAGCCTCTAAAAAGAAATCTGACTGATCGCCTTGATTACTTGCTGCAATATCTCTAAATGCATTCCATTCAGGCAGACGCAAATCAATCTCATCAGTTTCGATTTCTCCACGTTCTTTCAGTAAGGTTTGATAAATATCCTCTGGTTTGAACCCAACAAGTGAAGGGAACATTTCCATATCCAGCATGAGCTGTAATTTTTCGGGGGTATCAATTTTTTCAATCTGATGTTGAGGGCATTTTTTTAGAGCTTGACCAATAGGGCTGGCAGCTTCTTTGATTGATAGTGCGCTACGAACCATAGGAAACCAGCCATTTGTGGCACCTCGCTGGATTGCCCGTACCTGTCCAGCATGTGCACACGTTTTTGAATCTTTATTCTTAATTCCGAGCCATGGGCGTTTGCGTGTGCATTCACCTAGAACCAAACTTCTATTTTCGCCAAACGCATCACTCACACTTCTTTTTTTACCACAAGTGCAGTAGATCCAGATATCTGACACCGATCCTGTATTTCCTGAATACACTAGGCGCATACGTTGATTACACCTCGGATTCTCCTCTTTGTGGACGTAAACACGCCAGGGGAAGTCATCAATGTGTCCGCTTGGGCAGGCTACGACAAAAGGGGCCGGAACAGTGGGAGCACGAAATCTCCCTCGGCCTTTGCAGTTGGGAGCTTTACATTCCATCTCCTGCATCTTTTCATTGTACTCAACAAGTCCTTCACTAGGCTCAGAAAGCGTAGCGCATTCAGGATGCGTACACACCTGATAGCGGGGAAACAAAAACGTAGGCACAGTGCCCCGTTTAGAAAAATAATTGCCACTTGCAGGTTCGGCAGAGAAAAATCGTTTGACTCTAAGTGCTCTCTGGAGGCGAGGTTCGTGGATAGCTTGATCTTCATCCAATCTCCAGCCATCAATGCCCGCTACAATGACTGATAAGGTTTGGAGATCTACAATCGCCCCAGGGCCAAAAGTTGTGATTACCTGGCTTGGGCGCACATCACCAATAGCTCTTTTACTCGTCATTGTATTATTCCTCTTCACTCAAATAAAAAGCAGCCGTTGGCTCAACTTCTCGTAATGAACCGGGCGTAGCCCATTGCCCTTCGTTATCAGTACCTGATGTTTTTAGCAGTACTCTTGAATTATTGGGTGGTTTTTCACCACTTTTCAGCCACGAATATCTCAAGAGATCACTAGCGTAATGTGCCCAATCATCTCGGCTTGACATGAGCCGATCTTTTACAAGCTGTGCATCTTTTTTGCCAACGACTGCCGCAGCTCGTAGTGTTACATCGTCAATCATGAGGTTAGTTTCATTAGATGCAGGATCAAAATTTTGTGCATGTACCTCACGCGACATGTTTTGACCTTTTAATCGTTGCATTGCAGCAAAGGTGCCCCGCAACCCGCGATCAAGTGCACGTGAGGAAAACGGTGTCACACTGATTGCTTCTACATAGCGATAGAGTGCAGCGTGGTATGCTCTAAAGTGTTCGTAATGTGAAAGATCACGTGGGCCAAGCCAGTTGTACATAGTTATGACCAGGCCCGGATGTTTACGACCAACCCGGCTGGTTGCCTGGATGTACTCGGCAGTACTCTTAGGTTGACCTGTAACTACCATCAAACCCAGGCGGTCAATATCGACCCCGACTGATATCATATTGGTGGCAAGTAAAACATCAACAGGGTGTTGTTTACCTTTTTCTCTCGGGAACTTGATATCTAATTTTTTCAAAAGACCTGGGATTTTCCACGAGTCGAGACGGCTTGTGAGTTCCTCTGGATCGTTTATATAGCGTTGAGGCAGACCACGTTGACGATGCAGATATCTGAGTCGCTTCTTGATATCATCCTCAACCAGTCGACGTGCGCCACCCAGTGCTCGAAGACTATTGAAATACCCTACAATGGTCGCATATGGATCTGCGGCTTGAGAATCTCTGGTGATTTCGGCTTCACCTGCTGCGAGCAATGCAGCATACACCCTTACCAATAAGGTTTTGGTACTTGATCCTGGCGCATTTAGCCCGACATAGAGTCGCCCTGCGGTCTTATCGTCATCAAGTTTTATTTCCTGTTCTTTCGCAAAAAAAGAATCTTTTGAAGAGAGCCCACTTGGAGGGAAAATTGCCAAATCTCGATTGTAAAGCTGCCGAATCTGTTCACGAGCTCGGCGAATTGTTGCTGTTGAGGCAATTATTTTAGCGGGTACGGTTACACCTGTTTCAATTTCGACCCTTGTTATGAAGTCTATAGCAGTTTCATACAAGCCTACCATCGTGCCCAGCGGACCTGAAATCAAATGAAGTTCATCTTGAATAATTAATTCAGGAGGAACAAGCCGGTTAGCTGGTTGGTCATCTTTTACTACGCGTTGGTTAGGTTTGTCTCCATGGCCAGGAGTGAGGTGTCCATATGTGGGGCTGTAGCGATCTCGTAAACCAAACAGACCTTGTGTCTCGCCTTTGAACGGCATTCGAGCAAATTTATCTACTGTGGCAATAACTAAAGAGGGGCATGCGCGGTAGATTTCATCATCCACGACTACGACAGGTAATCCTTCGTTATTTGACTTTCGAGCGCAGAATTCACATTTGGGATTTGGACAGCGAATAATGGTTTTTAGCCTAGCATTATCAAAATGATAGGTTTGATTTTCCGGTTTGCCTTGAGGTGTAACCAAGGAAGTACCACAACGAGGGCAGGAAACCAGTTGTACAGGGCTTCCATCCTTTGGCTTTTTCCCATCGTTCAAATCCTCTAGAGCCTTGCCGGAAGCTTTTGCATCATTTGGCGTAGTGGCTTTACCAACCCATAATCCGATCTTAAAAGGCTCGTTCCCCCATTTTCCTGGATCGCTCTTTCTCACCAACTCACAGGAACATATGAGTGCGGTGGCCCGCTGAAACTGTTGTACAGTCAAGAGGCGCAAAGTGTAGCGCATGATTATTGCGACACCCGCACTGGAATCTAGTCCGCCGATATCTCCACGCAAGCGGCGATAGGCCAGAGTAAAAGCAGCTAAGCCAAGGTAAGCTTCAGTTTTACCACCACCAGTAGGGAACCAGAGAAGATCGACGAGTTCTCTGTCTTTCGCTACATTTTCTCCTGGGTTGGGTTTGTTCACCATACTGGAAATATTGAGCAGGATGAAACCCATCTGGAATGGTCGCCACGTTCGGTTATACCACTCATCGTGGTCGCTGGAGTTACCTACAATTTCACCGGTGTCTCTGTTGTGGTCAGCCCATATTGCATGGATACGTTGATCCCACATAACGTGGTTTGCAAATAAGAATGCCTCAAAAGCTATACCTTCATCTCTTATGAGTTTAAGGCCTTCACGCATTCGGTGTGCCGCATCTTCACATGCCTCAATGAGTACTTTAGTTGTATCCTGGTTCTCTGGGCTAGAGGTGAATGGTGTTCCTTTTGCTTCTTGTTTTCGATCTGTAACCCACTTTTCATAAGAAATAAGGAGTGGCTCTATTGCATTGAAAACCGCATTTGGCGTTGTACTCTTACTGAGTTGAAACATATCCAGATTGAGATCAGCAATATCGCCACTTTGGGCAATCAAGCTGGGAACCTCAAAATTAGGAATGAAATCAGTGGAAATGTTACTTACTTTATCTCCAGCTGAATTAAGACCATCCCATTTTGTAGCAACCCCATGACCAGTTGCAAATTCTTTTGCATCACGGTAGAGGATGTTGGCGGTGGCGATTTCTGGATCTTTTGAGATATCTTTGTCGAAATCTTTTGCGATGAAGATAGGCGATTGATTCTCTGAAAAAAATTCCAGTGTTGGCTGCATTAACCATTGCTGATCTTTTGTCCTGTCAGAATCATCCCCCTTCGGTCGTCTATTCACAAGAAAAAGGCTAATAGCTTTAGCCCCATCAATGTGATGAACTACACCTTCCAAGAATACTTGACCGTCTCCATCACCATCTTCACCAGGGGCCCTAAAACCATATGGTGTAATTGTGACTGTCGATGGTGCATTGGATATTGATAATGGTATTGGTGTGATTTTTCCTATATTG
Source organism: Desulforhopalus sp. IMCC35007 (assembly GCF_005116575.1). Classification (GTDB taxonomy): domain Bacteria; phylum Desulfobacterota; class Desulfobulbia; order Desulfobulbales; family Desulfocapsaceae; genus Desulforhopalus_A. The sequence continues at coordinate 134,036 of NZ_SWCN01000010.1, forward strand.
CTAATAGGAATATTTTCAATCAAAATCATACGTTGATATCGTTGCCAGTAGATTCCTCCACCTTCTACTTCATCTTTTTCGCGACGATAATCGCCCCACATCACTTTAGCGTTTATCGACTCAATGTTTTTAGAGACGAGAAAAGATAGTCCCATTGAAGATGGGTTGAAACCTACAATGAGTGGCGGTTGAGGCTCGTACTCACCAGCCTCGTCATCATCACTTCCGCTTGCAAGCGGATCATTTTCCATCTCAGGTATTTCAGACTTTAAGGGAGCAAGGCGTCCAATAACATAGCGTGTGGTAGGGAACTCTGTAATAGTCTCATCTTCTGATGTTGGTCCCATTAATTCTCTTTGCAGAGCATCAAGAATTCGAGATCGTGATTCGCGCTTGCTACTATCAGGCATAAGCTTGTTCCTTATGTTCTCGTTTTTGTGCGGCTGGACCTTTCCCCGTGCCAGGGTGAGCATGATGCTTGCCGACTAGTTCCATGTATTTTTCGGGGACAGCTTTGGGGATTTCAGGAGCAGGACACTCATCTCTTTTTTCTGGGATAAGCCTTAGCTTTTTCCGGACTTTCTCGCCAAAAAATTGACGTCGGATTTCTAAACCAAAAAGTTCACCAATAGCTGGTGGAACAGCGTTGCCGATTTGCTTGTGTGCGGCTCTTCGGTCGCCGGCGAATTTATAACCATCAGGAAATGTTTGCAGTCGAGCAAGTTCTTGTACTGATAACAATCTTCCTTTCCAGTGAAACGGACCAGTCGCTGGTCCTGGTTGGGCTTGAATTGTCCAGCTAGGTTGATTCTTTGCAAGCTTTAAAAGAAAAGACCAAAATCGTGTTCTCCAGCCAAACAATGGCAGTCCACCAAGTTTTTCGGTATGCCACAGATAATTCTGCCCTTCAGGGATTGTTGGTAACAGTTCGCCCCATTTTCCAGAAGGGTTAAGATCCTCAGGCCATTTATCGAAATCTAGATCCCCAATGGCATCCCACGCAGTTGTATGGGACTTGTGCTTTTTTATGTTATCAGCCGGCGGGAAATGGGTTGGTTCTGGTAGTGTAAACTGTTTACCTTCCCTGTTTGCTATAATAAACACCCGCTCACGCGATTGTGGTACACCGTAATCTGCAGCATCGAGTGTGATCACGTGTGGTTGATAGTTAACCTTTGCTTCCTGGTTAATCTGGTTTAACTCGTCTTTGAGGAGCTTTAGACCTTCATCCTTTTTCGTATATGCAATTCCTTTGACATTTTCGAGAAGAATAACTTCAGGCAAAGCTATGTGCACTATGTCAAGATAAGCTTTGAGTGTTTTGGCGCGAGGATCGATCAGACGTTCAGTATCACCTGTCACCCAATACCCTGATTTGGAGAAAGGTTGGCAAGGTGGCCCTCCAGCCAGAAGGATAAGCTCTTTGGGTTTTAAACCTGACTGATTGAGTAGCTCTGAAGGGCTTACGGCATGTATATCAGCTGGTTGCAATAATTTCCATTTTTGGTGGTTGAGTGAGAGGGTCTGCTGTGCAAGTTCATCAATTTCCACACAAAGTTTATTGCTGAAGCCAGCTTTGGCGAGCCCGAGATCCAGGCCGCCAGCACCGCTAAACAGAGAGATCATCGTTTTTCTTTTTTTGCTAGTCACGCCCATCTCTCTCTTATTTTTTCAAAAACTCATTAGCATTTACTGCCAAAAGCTCTCAAGACGTATAAATTGGTTCAAAATAGACACTTGTAATGATGCCAAGTTGTATCTTGATCAGTGTGTCTTAATTTATCAGATTGTCTCACCATGTACTCAACAGAATACCAAAAAAAGTTACAATTAGCTCATATTACAATATTAGCTGTTCGATTGACATCTTTGGGAAGAGTGGTAAGCATAATACTAAGTATGTGCCTGAGAATTTCTGCGTCCATCAATGGGAGGCATCATGGCAGTTGGAACAATCAGTATAATCGCAGGATTGGTTCTCCTGGTCCTTTTAAGCTTGTTTTTCAAGGATGAGGAGGAAACTGATCAAAAAGAAGGGCTTCATGGAGTAGACCGGGATGGCTTGAGCGGCACTGATGCGTCTGATGATCCGGGTTTGGCTCATTTACCCGGTAACTCATACCATTACAGTTGGTCAGCAAATCATTCTGACCAAGAATAAAAAGGCTCTTTTTCCGCCTTCCCAATGAGATTTGAACTCATCTATTTTTTCTCGAATACACTGCCTTTCCAAAAATCTTCATCGTTTGTTGGTGCGGCAGAAGCTGCATCACCATGAATGACCCTGCCGGAAGGCAGAACGATTCCTCCATCTTGTTTCTGTGGTTCAACGAGATTGCCTTCGTAATAAAAAGAGGGATTCCTGTAGAAATCGTGAGTTGGTCTCGGGGGTGCACCTTGGTTCAAGCCGGCCATGTCTTTCACCAGGTCTCCTGCAGTCGTATGAATCCCGCCTTGGCCTGATTCTTCAGTACGATTTCTGTTGCGAATGTCGTGGGCTGTATCAGTGACAGAAGCTGCATTAGGATTGTCCATTGGAATGTCTGATTGTGGATTTGCGAGAGTGCCATCTTTGATACCATAGGTTTTTGATCCGGCAACACTCGCAGCTATTCCAACATTTTGCTTAAAATCCGGATTCTGGACGTGATCTCTTGTGCCGGCAATGGTATTGCCTACTGTATCGGCAGTGCTTCCCCAACCATAGCCATGACCACTGACAAAGCCGGTAACGATGGCTTTCATATTGCCCACGCCCTGACTCCCCTGTTGTGTCAGAAAGTGATTGAAGTCGCTTATAGTTCGCCGAATGTTCTCAGGTGATTCGTTTCCATAGCGTTCTGTGGCGTAATTTCTGATGAGGGCGGTGGTGAGATCTGCTCCGTATGACTCAGTTGAGCTTTGCATTTCCCTTGCATCGCTCAGATATGAGTAAGCTTCAGTAGCTCCAACCTGTTTTGCCAGTTTGGTCATATAATCGAGGCTTTTGGAATCCTGCAAGGTTTGTTGAAGAGATTCTGAACGTACCTGGGCCGCAGTATTTTCAAAAGCTCTGGCAGTTTCTTCAGAAACGTTGAAGTTTACAGCCTCGTTATTGTTGCCAACAACGGCAATTTGACCATTACCACTGAGTATTCTCTTAAATCCAGATCCTACTGTGGCTTGGAATTGTGCGCGTGTAGTTTCATCCATAGAGTGAACAAAACTGGACTTATCGCTCATTGCTCGCTTCCAGTTCTCTCGAGTCGCATTATCGAGTCGAGTTGTGAAAGCACTGGCTTCACTGCTGGTCAGGCTGGCCCTTTTCGCTGCATCCATAGCCAGTTGCCAATTCTGACTCTTGCCAAGACTGTTTGAAGCAGCGACAATCTGTTGCTGTTGGGCCATGGCACCAACGTTGACGGGATTTAGGCCATTGACTGCTGCGTGGGTTGTCTGGTGGTTTCCTGAACTGTCGACCGAGTAGGCGGCTCGGCCTTCTGCCATGGTGTCAACGGCGACTCCTTCGCCACCAGCGCCGGTGGTAGTGGTTGTCGTGGAACCGTCAGGGTTGACGGTTTCTGATTTTGTTCTGGTGGTACTGCCATCCGGACCGGTTGAAACTTCGACAGGACCTGAGCCTGTCCCCGCACTTACCCTTGCCGAAGCCATCATGGTGGCCATTTCACCGTCTGATGTCCCCGGAGGTATCTGTCCGGATTCCTGCAGGGAGTTTTTCGCGTTCATGGCAGCGGTATATCCACCAACTGAGCGGTGGGTGCTCCAGGCCTGTGCCGCTGACATGTTGGAAAACCGGTGCTCCGGCATACCGGCAAGGAGTCCGGCCGCACGCACCTGCTGGTTTATGGCTGCAGACGTACCTTCCGGGGTGAGCAATTGCCCGGCTTGTGCGCCTGCGGATTGCACTATTCTGCTGAGGTTGCCGGCAAGCATGGCCAGGGCATGGCCGCCGAAGCGAATAAGCATCATGGAGAAAAAACTTGCTAGCATAATACCCGCTGAGCGAATCACTCCAAACATTGACAGCAACTTGATGGAGATGGTCGGAAAGGCAGCCATGGCATAGACACCGAGACTCGATTGCCGCATGTCCTCAAAGGCGTAGGATGCATAATCCATGGCCGCTCCATGGATCACGGTATCGGTTATTCCCCAGGTGGTAAGGAAAACGAAAAAGCCGAACATCACCGACAAAGCTTTGCCGACAACAGGGGTGAAGAGAAAGAGGACCAGAAAGGGAATAACTCCGATGGCAATGGCGGTCATGACTGCCCGAATGATTGGGATCCACTCGTTCATGGTGAGGCCGATGCCGAGGCCGGTGGAGGTGATTTTACGGTTGCTTTCCATGAGCATGGACGTCTCGTAATCGTCCTGGAAATAAAAGTTGTAGAGGATTTCGGCAATCTGGCGTTGCTGAATGATTTTTTCCGGAGTGGTGGCGGTGCCGGTGGTAAAATTCAGGGTACTGGTGAGCAGTGTTTTGCAGGTGTTGAGTTCAACCGCATTGGCTGGATCAAAGTATGCCTTGCTGCACACCTTCTTTATTGCTTCATCGTAGTTAGTGGGGTTGGCATAAATAGGCTGTAAGCTACTCCAGGCATCGGTGCAGGTGACATTGGTCCCTTCCGGGTGAATAGAATCATAATAGACGGTATAGACTGCCGGATTGACCGCGGAACTGAGGTTGTCCAGGAAATCCGATGTGTTGTTGCGCAGATCGTCCAAGGATAGCGTTGTACCGGGACGGAGGAGTTCAAATGTCACGCAATCTTTGACATAGCGGATCATACTTGTCCTGGCATAGTTGTTCTTTGGAGCTGAACCTTTCACGGACTCCAGAGCCTTGAAGCCAATGCCGCCTGCTGTTGTCTGGTACTGGGCATCAGGTGCGGCAGCGGTATTGATGATATCGACCATGCCCCTTTCTATCTTATTGAGAAAGCCTGCGGTAAATACCACAGCATCGGGCACCTGGCCTATGGTCTGGAAGCGGTTTAATACCGGATCGTAGACGGTGATATTTCCTTTGGGGACAAACAGGGCCAGGTAGAGAACAGCTCCGAAGAATACCGGTACTGCCCACACCAGGGGAATAACACGTGCCCCGGTGGCAGCTTTTGCCAACCAGGCAGCAACCCCGGCGATAAGTCCCAGCACCATGATAACAAAGAGCAGGCCCTGATAAGCGGAATCACTGAAAATCAGGGCAATCTTGGTAAAGGCCTGGGTGATCGGGTTAAAGCCGCCGTAGGTATAGTATTCCATATCCAAGGCTAAGGCAGGCCCGGCTAAAAGCAGGAACAAGCAGGTAAAGCTTAAGATGATGAGTGTGAGTTTTCTCATAAACAGGTCCGATCTACATCTGTAGTCTTGCCGCAACATCCTTTCCATAGCGACGTGTTATTTCGGCGGTTATCTGTAATTCCATCTTCTGCATGTGCTCTAGGTAGTTCATAATGGTGGTCATCTCTTTGGCCGAAGCGACATAACTGGCCCGGGCAGCATCCTGAAGCCGCCTGATTCTTTCCCGCATGAGAGAGATATTCTGATCGGCATGTTCTGCAAAAAGTGCAGCCGCACAATTTTCTGATGGCTGGCCTGTACTTGCTTCTGCCTGTTTCTCCAGCATCTCTCGTGCCTTCCAGACGATGGTTTCAGCACGGACGTAAAGATCAGAGAGCATCTGCAGGGCGTATGCATTTGCTGTGATATCGGCAAGACCTGCCACCGCAGCCTCTTGCATATTTGCAGCTACAGCCGTTTTAAGGATGGGCAGAGCGGAAAGGGGACTTGCGGCCAGAAAGGTTTCTTCTGCTGTGCTCAATGTACCTTTGTTTTCAATTTTACCCGCTATTGAGGTCAAGGTGTTCTGGACATATTGACGCAGGTCTCGGTTGGTATCGGTGATCTGGCTGCAGGTTCCACCAGAATTTTTTGCGTACACCTCTCCATTGGTAAAGGCCTTGATGTCGTCCGGGTTATTCTCCGAGCATGGTGGCTCGTAGGATATTTTGTAGGCAGTTGCCGGGCCTGTAAGGTTAACGTCTCCCACCAGGCCACGAATGAGACTGATGTAATCTGCAGGAAGACCGATTTTGCTGCCGACATTATCAAGGAGTGACCCGCCTGAGAGAAAGGTAGAGGTGATTTCACTGTTGCAGCCGCTGGTGACCCTTGAGACGTCCCCCGATTGCGGGACATTATTGTTGGCCTGATCCTCGGTGGTAATAATGTCCCACATTTCGGAGACGCCCTGGCTCAGTTTGTTTTCTTTGATTGAGGTACCAAGTTTTTCCTTCATGACTTCGCCTGAGTGAAAACCGTTTTCATCCATGACCACACCGACCAGCTCCTTTGCTGCCGCGCATTCATCAAGCTGCATGGAGTTGAGCTTATCGGAGATTGCCTCCAAGTTTTTGATTGTGTTGGCACATTGTTCACAGAGTGTTTTCAGGCCAAGATCAAAGGCTACGGCTGCAGCTCCAGAGAGAATGCCTTGAAGTTTATCAACGAGGTAGTCGGTGTTCATGAAGGAAAAACCACCCATAAAGACATCAATACCACCGCAACCGCTTTTGATTCTAGGGGTCTCCACGGTTACCGGATAGGAGACGGTACTTGGCCACCTGGCATTGAAACTGCCGCCGGAATAATAGCCCCGCTGTTGTCCTGATAGATAGTTGGGGGAGGTGGTGATTCTTTGGTCGAGCCAGTCGTCAACCCAGGCGGATGTTGCAATAACTGGATGTAACAGAAGGCTGGTTGTTAGCATTGTTGCAAGGATGGTTACTCTCGTCTTTTCCACGGTTGTCTTCCTTTTTCGAGGATTGAAGGAGGATCAAATGCAGAGCCTTTTTGAAAATCATACATCAGGAAATTATCTCCCTGAGTATTGCCCTGCAAAAGACGGATGGCCCGGTAAAGCTTTCGTTCCAGCTCTGTCAGGGCGATGACGCCACTGGCAACAGTCATATAGTTGTCCTGCCCCTTTTTAATGAGGAGTAGAGTTGGGGTAATGGTGATGTTGAAGCGAGCCGCACTGCCAGGATTCTGGCTGATATCGACTGTCTTGATCGGCCAGCCGTATTTATCGACAAAATAGCTGAGGATACCCGCTTGTTTTTCACAAAAGCCGCAACCTGGAGCGACGAAAAATATCAGGGCATGATCGTTGTTTGCGCGGCTGATGGTCTGGGAAATTTCATTTTGTTGCATGGTGACCCTGGCTGTAACTCCTGGTCCGGCAGTTGGGTAGACATGATTGACATTAAACAGTTCACCATACTTTTGGGTGACGTACATGGTTGCATTGGTGTAGGCGAGGGCTTTGCGCCGGGCGGTATCCTGCATGGTTAGATATTCCAGGATGTTTTGCTCGGTTGGAGTCTGGACCGCCTTTTTCTGCAAGCTGTTTAATAACTGCTGAAAATCATCTGGATGCATATTCCACAACTCTTCGATGGAGTAGGTATCAAGCGACGGAATGTGGCGCGTAGCTGCCACCGGTTGCTGATCGATCTCCTGTACTTCCTTTTCCTGTTCCGGAGGTGGGTCTTCATACCAGAACCAGCCATGTTTGCTGTCGTGGTAAAAGGTGTTTTCACCGGCCTCTGCGCTGGTTTTAAAAATAAGACACAGTACCAGACAAAACAGAAGGCCAAATAACCCGTTACCAGAGCGGCAGTGCTTTGTGTATGATCTCGTCTGCATGGATAAAACCAAAGTATTTGGAGTCAAAACTGCGCGGATGCGTACCAACCACGAAAAAGCTGTTGGCGGGTACCAGCCCATTAAATGTAAACTGAGGTAGATCTCTTCCTTTGCTGTCCCGAGCAAGGGCCTTTCCGAGTAGCGTCTGTTCACAGAAAAACTGGTTATTGTCACTTCGTCTCAGCGTCTGACCCGGGCTGCAGCCAACCTTCTTGATGTAAAGCGTATCTTTGACTATTCCCTGGTAGACAAAGGGTGTGTCATGATGCCTGAAAACCAGGTAATCGCCGTCTTTGATATTGTTCATGTCACCTTTGGTCATGAAAAACACCCGGTGCTCCAGAGACTTGCTGGTTGAAACGATGATCCGCGTCGGTAGCCAAAGACCAGCCAGAAGAGCTGCCAGAAATGCCAGGGCTATGCTCTTTTCCCTGGTGGTCAGCTTTAGAAAGAATCTATTCTTACCGCTGCTCTTTGAGGCTGACTGTTTTTCCATTTCTAAGCACGATGTCTCCCATCAAAATTACGTGACGAGGATTGACGGCCTCATCGTCGAGGAAATCTTCAATTGCATTAAGGCGTGTCTGCCACTGTTTATCCGTTATTTCTCCTGCCAGCAGCAGGGCGTTTTGAGTTCTGAGATATCCTTTTAAGTCAAATACATAGATTTTATGAGCCACAAACCTGTCATAGCCTGTGACTGCTGTTGCTGCGATGATCAAGGCGATGACAATAATTTCGAGGTATGACGGACCCAAATGGCCTTTTCCTTTCTCTGTTGTTTTTCCGGTCATCTGTTTCGAATTCTGTGGATCAGGTCGTTTAAGGTATCACTCTTGGCCTCACGGTTGATCCGCTCCAGGAGGTAGTCGAGTCCGGCATCTCCCTGGATGTGGTATGCCACTTTGTTGTTTAGATAGACCACAGCAGGTACCTGGGTAATAGCGTATTTTGCAAAGAGTTCTGGTTGCAGGCTTATTCCCAGTTGGTAATGTTCGCATGGTGCTGGGGGTCGCGCGCAAGCGGGTTCTTTTAACAAAAGTTTACTGAAATAGTCTGTGTCGGCCTTTCTTGAAGCCCCGTCCCTTCGACCTGGCCAACCCCGCATTACCAGAACAAGATTAGGATCGTTTGCTCCCGCAATTGCAGCAACGTATGCTTGCATCGTTTCAATCGGCACTGAGCTTGAGAAGAAGAGGTAGACCTTCTCGGTACCTGCAAGGATGCCGGTCTGCTCTTTTCGTTGCTTGTCAATATTATGTTTGCTTTTCCAGGGCTCGATATGGCCCGCAAAAACTTCCTTTTCCAATCGTTGCTCTTCACCTCGAACTTTTTCTTGAAATGCAGAAGAATTGAATAGTTCTGCAGTTTCCTTGGCCGCATTTACCCCTTCCTCGTCGTAAATGTTATCCGGGAGTGTCATCTTTTTTGCTTCGAGTTCTGCTTTCTCCATGATCGTAGCGATCTCGCCTGCCCAGGATGGGGTAAGCGAAATAGCAAGCACAAGGCTGATAAAGTTCACCAAGATCACTGGCAGCAGGTGCAGCATTTTTGTTTTCTGTACACGACCCATAAGAATTCATCGTTGGAGCCTTTTGCCCCGAGAAATGGAGGATTGAGCCCGGTATCGTAGAATTTTGCAGCCTTGCCCACAGGATATGCCGGGGCGCGATCATCGGGTCTGACAACATGCATCTTGTAATGAGATTTGATCCAGACCGGCGTGTAGTTACAGCCGCAGAGATTGTCTGCAGGGTCACAGATCATCATAATTCTGTTGAGTTTGTAGATGAGGCGTGAAGCAACCGTGTTGTTGGCCTGGACAATGTTGTCGTTGTCCACATGCCCGGTCATCGGATAGGCAGAGCCGCCGCTGCCAATACACCAGGGCAGAGCATCGAGGGTGTAGCCAAGATTTACGGACACGGCATCAGCCATGCAGGCCATTTGCATTACTTTGTTGGCATAAAGAGTGGCTTCAGGATGGATGATGGCGGAGAGTTCGTCATTTTGCCACATGGAATCGTATTCACTCCACCACATGCCGTAATCATTTCGGTTGCACTCACCATACATGAGGGGAATCAGGTAGGCGTGGGCCTGGGCGAAGGTTGATTCATTGGCTATGTCGATTGAATCCGAGCTTTTATTTTTTCCTCCAAGCTCATCGATGAGTGAGGAGCCCATACTCTTGCCCTGATAGGTGGAATAGTTGGCGACAGATACCGTATCTTCAAGGAGAAAAGGCTCCCAATAGCTGATGATCAGGCCTTCTTCATAAAAGACAGGGGGAGGGCGAGGGCAGATACAGATTCCTTCAACTCTGAATTCGATTTCATTCCAGTGCACATCTGTCGCTGAGTTAAAAGATTGCCCGGATTTTACTGCCCCTGCAGGAGAAGAAAGGAGGAGTAATGACAGGAGGCACAGGTTGAAAGGATTAGTGATTTTCATCGTTGTCCTCCAACTCTTCAGGGACGATTTTGATCTCATGGATCCGTAAATTTCTGTCTTCCTGAACTGCGACGGAAGGGACGGCGGATAACTGTAGTCGCTCTGCGATATCGCTTGTAAGATAAAATACCGACCGCTTCAGTTGCCCGGTGAGTTGGGAGGCAAAACCATCCGAGAGGAGGAGCCTTACCTGATGGTTGCCTGCATAGGGGGTGCTCTGAAACCACTTGATCTGTAGGGGATCTGTGCCGTCAATCACCACCAGGCCGCCTGGAAAGGAGAGGTAATCAAGCGGATTGAAGGTAAAACCTTGTGGGTAGAGGATGTTGCCTTCACCATCGACAATATCCTGCTTGACGGTGTAGTCCATGTTGACCAGAAATGTTCGATCAACTGTCGCATGGGCCAACTTGTGCAGGCTTGATGGTTGATAGTTTTGTATTTCATGAAGAATCTGTTCTGTATCTCTTGCGAGGTCATGTCTGACCGCTTCTTTTTTCAGCTCGGCTACAATATCAGCTTCCACTACAGGGTAAGTTTCTCCAACTGTGCCAAGATTTTTTACAGCTGTAGTCGCTATAGCTGCCTGGCAAGTAGAAAGACCAAAAGTTACCAGCAGGATGCAGGCGATGAGAGATTTATAGTTCACCATTTTTCCTCAGCTCGACCATTTTGAGTATTGCTTCATGATGGGTTTTCTCCTTGCGTACCATCTGCTCGATGAGAGCTATTTCAGAAGCCTTGGAGGTGTAGATGAAATAGGCATAATCGTTGACCACCAGGCGAGCCACTCCTACCCCAAATGGTGTGTCGAAAAAGAGTTCCGAGTATTTTGGCGGATTGGATTTGATGCTTTTCAACAGTTTTAAGGTAAAGTCGTCGTAATCGATCAGCCCTTTTTTTTGTGCCTGATCAAAATCATTCGATTCCAGGTAAATTTTAAAGGCCGAATTGGAGTTGATGACATTGCCAACCTCACCGAAATTTTCGAGATCAAGCAGGGATTGGGTGATAACCATAAAGCTGCCATTGTATTTACGGGCCCTGCGGTAGCCTTCGTTGATGACCGGGGCGATCATGGCACCTTTATCGAGAAACTGCCAGGCCTCGTCAAAGATGATCAGTCGTGGCCTGGATCGGTCGGAAAGATAGAGATCCTGGGTAACGCCATTGATGATTAAGAGGGTTACGACCCGGTAGAGATCCGGCTGGACTTTTAAGTTCTCAAGTTCAAGTACGACAAACTCATCACGGCGGATATCAAAGGTGCTGGGGCCGACAAAGAACTTGCCGTGGAAACCGTGGCTGGTGAATTCTCGGATATTAAAAGCCATTTTTCTGGCCACCTCGATGAGGTTGCTGTTATCAGCCATTTCATCCAGATCTGAATCCGGTGCATTGGGGAACTTCATAAGAAATTCATAGACGGTGTCTGCATCGGCCTCTTGTCCCTTTTTCCTCCAGGCCCAGCGCACTGCATTGCGGATCAGGTTCATTTCGGTATCGTCACATTTCTCCCTGTCAGAGTTGGAGTAGGCCATCTGAGCAAAGACTGCGGCAACGCTTTTCAACTCTTCATCAGGTTCCTGGATTGCGGTAAAAGGATTAAGGCAGATGTTGATGTCAGGTCCGAAGTCGAGATATCTGGCACCGAGCATATTGGCTATCTTTTTATACGAGCCACCTATGTCGATGATCCGTACCAATGCTCCACAGGAGTAATAGTTAAAGGCGATGAAGTTGACTTGAAATGATTTACCTGATCCCGAAGTGGCACAACAGAAGACGTTTTGGTTGGTGGCGTGGGCGTCAAAGAAATCAAGGGAGACCAGTTGTCCTTTTCTGCCGGTAAAAATCAGCTTTGGCTCACCTCCTGAACCAGCAAAATCACCCTGGACGGGGAGAAGCGGGGTAACAGATGGAACAGGTGCAATAAAATCCCGTTCCAGGTTTTCAATGTTTTTTCCTGTCGTGTAGAGGCCAAAAGGAAGAGAGGAGAGAAACAGGATTTTCAGAATCATATTGTCCTGCTGCATGACATAGCCGTTGTTTTCCCACAAACGCCGTACCCGGGTGCAGGAATCCTTGGCCTGTTCGAGATCCTCACTCCATACCCAGAATATGGGCAAAACTTTGATAAACTTTTCTCCCCGTTCAAGGTCATCGGTTGCTAAAAGATACTCCTCCTGTTTGCGCCTGAGAGTAGGGGAGAGAGAACCAACGGCCTGTTGATTGAGGATCAGGTTACATTTGGCATGGAGTTTCATCTCAAGACCCGCTTCAAAAACGATATTAAAACCGTAGAGAAAATCGGTTTTGATCTGATCTGCATCAGATATCACTCCCCATATTCCGCCAAAAAGAGAGTTGGTTTGCAGTGGATCGATGTTATTGGGGATCACCTTGGGAGTGGTGCAGCAAAAATAATTATTGCCTATCCTCATGTGGTCAGACTCTTCCCGGATCACTGTATCACTGTTGATGATCTGCTTGCGCAGGGGAATCGTCGGATTGTAAGTGTGAAAGTTCTGTTCCGGATAATTTTCAGGATAGCTGTTAAAAAGCCTGCGACTCCATTCCAACAAAGATCCCGGGTGCATATGGCAAGGGGAGAGGAGTGCTGCCTTCAGGGTTTCATGAATCTGCCGCTTGATATCAAGAAGGGGTGCTGTTCTCTCTTTTCTTGCAAAATCTTTAGAAACTTTTAACTCCTGTGTATCGCCAGGTATCTTGACGGCGACAAATAGCCTGAAATTACGAACAGGGATATTGGAGCAGGCCTGCAACCCCTTTTTTCCCTCTACAAGAAATGACACCACAGCATCGGTATTGGAGCTGACAATGGTTTCTGTTCTGCTTCTGCAGTTCTGGTACCGATCAAGAATCGGTTCAATATGAGAGTCGGCATGAAAGAGAAGCTGGATAACACTGTCCTTTGGTAAATCCGCGCGAAACAACCCTTCAAGTGCGGTAATGGTTTTGGGACCTGCGTAGATAACCGGAGAGCACTCCCATAATAAACCAAGGCTTCCGTCCTGGTTCAGGTATATTTCCAACTCTGGGTCGTAGGCGAGGTAATTGAGATAAGATGAAAACGGTGATCGATTGGTCATCCTACCCAGATCGCTCTGTTTCAGATATTCTCTTGGGCCAAGAAGAACCCGCTGCAATAATCCGGCAAGCATAGGTTATTGCTCCGTGAGATCGGTGAGGACCCACTGAGAGTCCTCGATTTTGAGATAGACATAACGACTCATAAACAGTTCTTCGTCTTCTCCTTTATAGGGGAGCAGGAGAACTCGGAGGATTTTTGGTGGCTGCAGCAGCGGTTTTGTCTGTTCTTGAAGGAGGTCTGCAACTAGCCTGTATCGATTGTCCTGCAATTCTTGCTGGGCGGTTTCTGTAGGTTCTGGGGCTCCTTCTGTTGCTGTCTCTGGATACCGAGCTTTTTGGTAAGCAGTGGGAGTGTCAATACATTCTCCTGTATCATCTTTTGCCCGACATCTGAAATCCTCATTGTAGGGATTGAGTACAGGACCACAGCCTACAAGAAGCATGAGGAGGAGAAGGGGACTATGTACTGCAATCGGTTTGATTCTTTTCATTGGTCAATTCCACGAGTCGAATTATTTCCCTGACAGAGATGAGAAGATTGTTTGCTATCTATTATCTTTTTTCTATGGGGGTGACCTATGGAGAGGTGGTGAAATTGCAGTGCGAGGGGATCTCTGTAGACAGACAAAAACATTTTGACAATCTATTTGGAGTTCAATTGTTGAGGTGGTTTGTCAATTGAAACAATTTTGTGAAGGTCTCCTGTTATATCCGCTATAATCGGGACAAATGGAGTAAAATGGAGTCGCTATTTTGATGAAAATCGACTCAGTGGGGGTGAAGATCTGATTACTACCCTATCAGGAAGGTAAATTCCCTATGTGTCAGAATAGTTTGCACTTCAAATATTTTCATATATAACCAATGGGCGAAGTGAGAGCCTCTAGTGTCAAAACGTTACTCAGATAAGTTCAAAGAATCAGCAATCAAAAAAATGATGCATCCCAATCCAGTATCTATTCCAAAATTGAGCAGTGAAATAGGAGTTTCAGATGTTACTCTGTATAAATGGCGAAATTCATACAGAAACAAAGGAGTGGCTGTGCCAGGAGATAAAAGTAAACCTGAAAATTGGTCCGCAGGTGACAAACTCGCCGTTGTTATTGAAACTGCTTCTTTCAATGAAGTTGAGCTGAGTGAGTATTGCCGTAGTAGAGGACTTTATAGAGAGCAGATTTCCCGATGGAAAATAGAAGCCTTATCCGGGTATGAAAAAAGTAGTCAGATAAACAAGACTCAAACCCAGGACCGGCGTGAAGATAAGCAAAAAATCAAAAAGCTTGAGCGAGAGTTAAATCGTAAGGAAAAGGCTTTAGCTGAAACGGCTGCCCTGTTGGTATTGTCAAAAAAGTGGGAAGCCATCTGGGGGGAAAACGAGGAAGATTAATTTCTTCTGAGATTCGTCAGATGGCTATTGAGTCCATAGCTACTGCTGTGCGTCATGGAGCCCGGCAACAACAAGCCTGCAAAATTATTAATATCACTGTGCGCACACTACAGTATTGGCGTGTTAATGGTTTAGAAGACCAGCGACAAATGATAAACAAGAGGCCAGCCAACAAACTCAGTGAACAAGAGAAGCAGGAAGTTCTTTCGGTATGCAACAGTAAAGAATTTATGGATTTGTCACCCAAACAAATTGTTCCTGCCTTGGCTGACAAAGGAGTATTTATCGCGTCCGAAAGCACCATTTACCGCATCCTTCGAGCTGTCAGCCAAGTACAGCATCGAGGGCGCACAGCAAAGCCCAGTTCAGTAAACCGTCCAGCTTCTTATACAGCAAATGGCCCCAATCAATTGTGGTCTTGGGATATTACTTATCTCGCCAGCGCCATAAAAGGTCAGTTCTTCTATTTGTACCTATTTATGGACATTTATAGCCGTAAGATTGTTGGCTGGGAAGTGTATGAAAATGAGTCTTCTGAGCAAGCAGCTGATGTGTTGAGAAAGACCCGACTTAAAGAAGCTTTACCGATTAATCATGAACTTGTTTTACATTCTGATAATGGTGGTCCAATGAAGGGTGCAACTATGCTTGCTACGATGCAGAAAATCGGTGTTATACCCTCTTTTAGCCGCCCTTCAGTAAGTAATGATAATCCGTTTTCAGAGTCTTTGTTCAAAACACTCAAGTACGTGCCTATATACCCAACGAAACCTTTTGGCAGTGTTATAGAGGCCCGGCAATGGGTGTCAACCTTCTGTCGATGGTATAACTATTCACACCGCCATAGCGGGTTGAAGTTTGTAACACCAGCACAACGCCACCGTGGTAAAGATAAGGGTATTCTGGAGGAAAGAAAACATGTCTATGAAGCCGCAAGGAGAAAGCATCCTGAACGTTGGTCTGGCAAGATCGTGTCCTTTCGGCAAGCCTGTCTATCTCAACGCTGATTGATAGAGTATTATCCAACAGGGAGGGTGTTTTTTCAAAAAGCCTGGTCAATAAACGGGTCCCGTGAAATTTTCTTTATAGTTCCAGGGGAGCCAGAGAGAGGGGTTGGCGAAGAGAGCCGAGGAGTTTTTTTGCAGAGCCGTCAGATATTCAAAGGGATTGACGTTTGAGAGGGCGCAGGTATGGATGATGCTCATGAACATATCGCCGATATAAGCCCCGTGTTCGGTTTTATAAAAAAGCGAGTTCTTCCGATGCGAAATAGCCATTTTAAGTGCTCTTTCACAAATATTGTTGTCCAATGGGGCTTTCTCAACTCGGAGAAAAAGTGTCAGTTGCTGCCAATGATTGAGCATATACTTGATCGCCTTGCCGAGGCCGGAGTTCGGTTCGACTTTTTTTTCATCAAGCTGCACCTTCATCCAAACATGCAGTTCTCCCATTAACGGTTCACTGTTGGCCTGATGATACTGCAATCTCTGGATAGCCGTCATGTTCTGTTCCTTAACGATGGCTTCATGCTGGTAGACTTTCCCGATCATCTCCAGCACATGCAGGCACTCATCAGGGAAATTATCGGCAACATTAACAAAGTTTCTTCGTCCATGAACGAGGCAAGTGGCAAGTATGGACTGGAACTCATCAGAGGTGTTTTGTGCCAGAGCATCACACATCTGGATCGGCGGATCCAGGCCGTGCTGCCGTGCAGCCAGCACTTTTGTCATATTTTCACCGGCATGATTACGGCCGGTAAAAAAAAGTGCTATCTTGCGACCATTGTGTATTGAGAGGATGCCGGTGGTGAACACTCCGGTTCGAGATGCCTTGCGTGTTTTATCCTTATTTTCCTTGATCAAGCTCAGGACCTTCATGTTGGTGTCATCGTTGTGAACAATATCTGCCTGGGCTGCATGTCTGATGAGTTCAGGAAAAACCGGATGTATCTTGTCGGCTGATTGCTCAAGGACATCCCATGCGGTGGAGGTGGCAAGAGGTATTCCCAGCGCGGCTTGAAGTCTGGCAATGCGATGAAGAGGCAGACCGCTGCCATAGCGCAGTACAGCAAGCATAGCCGAGGCGGTCTCGTCATATTTCTTCGCCCCAGCCTCAACCGGTAAATCTGCGGTAAACACCTTGCCGCAGATGTTGCAGCGTAATTTTTCCAGTTCATAGACAATTGCCTGAAGCGGTGCTGCCCCATTGATGCGAACAATCACTCCTGGAACAGTTTGCCGGTAGAGTCTTCCGTCCTGACATAATGGGCAGGGACCACAATGCTGAAGTGCGGTATGATCGACGTTTACGGTTTTTGCCCCCACGTAATCATTTGCGCTGTTTTTACCGTGCCCTTGAGGCGTTGTGCCCTTTTCAGTCTTCTCTTTTTTTGAATTTTTGCAGATAGTTCTGGTTTTTTCCGTCTTAGCGCCGAAGATCATCTTCAGCAGTCGACTGATGGAACTCTTTTTTTCACTCACAGCCTGTCCCAGGAGCAGATGAGTATCGACCAGGCCTTTGATAATCTGGTAATCCTCTTGATCCATATTATCCTTTACCCGTTCAAGCAGCGCCTCGGCCTCGCTGCCACTGACTTCTAACTTTTTGAGCTTCATTATGAGGTCTCGGATAACCGGGTACGAAAATCCTTGCGCAGAGGATAGAGCCAGACAGTCTTTGTCGGCACCTCGCCCTCACTGTTGCCCAGTTTTCCCTTGCCGCAGGTTTCGCCCACTTCAAGCCAGTTCGCCGCCTTATAGCAGGTCCCTCGAAAACGTTGCTTTTCGACAAAGGTTTCGAGCAATACCGGGCGATAGTTATAGCGCTCCTGCCAATCGTCGGAAATCCTTTTGCTGGCCAGTGATAAAATCTTTGAGCCCAGATTCTTTGAGCGAACCCATGGCAGAATCAGGAATCTGGCATTATTGACAACCATGTGCAGGTTCTTTTTTCTCGTGGCCCTGTCCCAGCCGATATGATTGTCACGGGGCGCTGTCTGCCAGGCTGCCGCCCCAAACCCGAGAAGGGCGAGTATCTGCCCTTCTGCTTTGACAAAATATCTCAACTGTGCACCAGGAAGAGTTTTGTAACCCAGGTAGTGGTAACGGTCTATAAACTCGTTCCATAATGCGCTGCCGGATTTATCGACCAGCTCCAGTTCGAGACTGAACTCACCTGCTTTTTTGTTGATCTCAGGCTGCTCTATAGTCCATAGGGTCCGTATTTTTTTGTATGGTGCGGTGTGTTTCTTTCTGGGAGGGGGGAGAGTAAAATGACCGTCCTTTTCCATCCTTAACATGGCAACCCGGCAGCTCATATCTTTTGTGCCACCATCGGGCTTTAACCAGTTAGAAGTCTGGCAAAAGAGAATCGAAAGGTCTTTTCGACTCAGTTCAGGCTGATCAATTATGATCTGACGGATCCAGGCAATTTCTTCTTCAGTGAAATCTCGACCGCAATAGCGCATGCCACTCTCCTTGTAATAGTATTCAGAGAGTGTTGTACACTATTGCGTTATGTGTGTCCCGTTAAAAATGGAGTGGGCGTAATTTTTTTCCACATTACAGCTGGTGCTGCATCCGGATTACCGTTCCAGAGCAGTAACTGGACCTCATGGGCAACAAGGAGCTGTGATTGTCGATCGAGCTTTTCCGGCCACCAATTAAAGCACCCGCAGGAAAGACGCTTTTGGCAAAGCCAGAACCCTTGCCCGTCATAACTGATTATTTTTATAGCCGTTCCTCCTTTATTGCGAAAAAGAAACAGGGTCCCGTCAAACGGATTCGACTGCAGAGTTCGTTTAACGATCCCTGCCAGACCATCAATACCTTTCCTGAAGTCTGCCGGCTCCACGGCCAGCATTATGCGCATATGGGGTGTTATCTGGATCATACTTTCCCACCCCAGAAAGACTCAGCGAAAGACTGCAGGTCAAGATCCGCTTTTCCTTTGAAGTGCATCCTCATCTTATTGCCATTGCGATGTTCCATCTCAACTATACATTCTGCTGGATGGGGCAGAGATATATCTATGGGAATAAAATCCATTGAACGAGCGGGAGGAATAGCGGCGTTCTTGCTGGCATGAAAACTCGCCGCCCTTGCTTTGAGTTCGCTGTGGCTTAACCGCAATGTACGAGATAATCGATGGATAGAATACTCTTTGCTCAACCTCACTGCCGCAGTCCATAATTCTTCTGGAATACGGCATTTATGCTGTCTGGTTGCGCGCCATTGAGTAAACAGGGACTCGACATCTTGCAGTGTCGTGGTGGGTAGTGCAGGTTGGCCCATCGGTAATCCTCCTATGGTTATTAGAAAAATACCGATTGTAGCAAGTCAGATGCTCGGTGTCATGGCAGGCTTACCGGAAGGACACCTTCAGTAAGTAATGATAATCCGTTTTCAGAGTCTTTGTTCAAAACACTCAAGTACGTGCCTATATACCCAACGAAACCTTTTGGCAGTGTTATAGAGGCCCGGCAATGGGTGTCAACCTTCTGTCGATGGTATAACTATTCACACCGCCATAGCGGGTTGAAGTTTGTAACACCAGCACAACGCCACCGTGGTAAAGATAAGGGTATTCTGGAGGAAAGAAAACATGTCTATGAAGCCGCAAGGAGAAAGCATCCTGAACGTTGGTCTGGCAAGATCAGAAACTGGGATCATGAAACAGCTGTTGAGCTTAATCCTGTAAATCAGGCACCTGAAAATAGTGAGGATAAAATTGCTGCATAAAAGGAAGTATTACTCTTTTATGTGATGCAATTTAAGCACAGTGGTGAGCGGAAGTAAAAGACAACTCTGAGAATGGGCCCCAACTGGATGTTCGTCGGAAGAGTTGGCTTTTGCTGAAGCGGATTATTACAAGGATGCCAAATTAATCTTTGTAAATGAGCAAATGAGGCGAAAACTATCTTGACACCTACCGAATTGACCCGATTACTTGGTGAGTTTAACCTTTTCTTTGCTAAGGTCTACTTGATAGTTGCTCCATTTCTGAGTAATTTTAATAGAATAGGCGGTAGCACCATCTCAGGAAGCACGTTAACTTTTTTCATAACACACATTAGCCTTTCGTTTAGCAATAGAAAGGTTACAGGTATAGATTATTTGTAGTGAGCACCTGTATTGATGTACTTGAGAGTACCCTGTGATGATGTCTCGTCGAAATATGATGAATCGGTAATATACTGTTATTAAATCAATTGACCTATGGAAAGCCAATCACCCTTCTGGTTGAAAGAAATTAAAAAGGTTGCCGTAATTATTGCGATAGTCCTAGCGCTTGCCAGTTGCAGCTCTACAAAATTTGCTTACCGATACGCCGACTGGGGTATCGTCTGGTGGGTTGATGACTACATCTCGATGACAGAGGAGCAGGAAAATCAGCTTAAACGAGATATTCTCGCTCTGCGGGATTGGCACTGTAGGACAGAGTTGCCCCGCTATTCGCAATGGCTGAAAAATCTAAAGGAGGACATTAGGTCCGGCAACCTGGAAAATGCCAGGGTTTCCTATCATCTGGAACAGTTGTTATCCTTTTCTCCACCGCTGGCAGATCGGGCAAAACCGGCGGCGAAACGTCTACTGTCGAGCCTTTCCGACGAGCAGGTTAGAGAGCTTGCGGAGAACATGGCCGAAAACCAAGCAGAATTGAAGGAAAAGCTTCTGGCAGAAAAGGCTGAACAAACCCGGCAGGCCCGGACAGAGCGAACAAAAGAGAGGATTGAACGTTGGTTGGGTACCCTGAATGAGACCCAGACCAGTATCTTGGAGCAGTGGTCCTACGATCGTGGCCGTCAGACCGAAATCTGGCTGGAAGGCCGTCAGACCTGGCAACGGGAACTACTTGAGGCGTTAGAGCAGAGGAAAGAAGCGAGCTTTGACCGTGCAATCGACAATCTGATCGATAACAATGAGGCGTTGCGAGGACCGGAGTATGAGCAGATGATGGCAAAGAGCCGGGCTTCGATGACAGACCTGTTGACAGACCTGCTTGAGGAGACAGACCAGGAGCAACTTGATTTTTTGTTGGACAGAGCCGCCACCCTGAGAGACGATTTCAATAAACTCGCCTGCACCGGGGAAAATACTCCTGGGATAGAATAGCTGAAAACGAATATTCAGATATCACTCTAATACTCATCTGCCTTCCTAACGGCTTTGCACTGGGTAATTTGTTCATAGTTGATCCGCTGTTTACAATTCCTCTTCTCGTTGGGTGTGTTCTAGCTGCATTTTCAAAGGAGCCCCTTAGCAGAAGAGCAAATGTAACAGGCTTATCCCTCGCTGTCTGTTATATGTTCTGGTCGTTTTCGGCTCAAGCTATTGCAGATCGTACCTTTAGTGCAGCGCTCGCAGATGAGAATATAACAATCGTCAGACAGAGGACCACGGCAGGGCCATTTACTACTTTTCTGTAGCGACATGTTGCAGAAACAGACAACGGTTTTCTTCTCGCGTATTTTTCAATATTTGACGATCCTTCAAAGGCTATCAGATTTTATTATATCCCCAAACGACCAGAGTTAATTGAAAGAATATCTGGGACCGGGACTTTTGCGGTTGTGGAGTGGTTTTCTCAAGGGTGGTGGTATGCTGTCGAAGATGGCGAAAATAGAGTTAAGGTCGTTGACCTGCGATTTACTGAAATTCCATCAACTTTTGGTCAAACCTATCATGAGTGGGACTGGCCATTTGCCTGGACTTTTGATCTGCAGGCTCCGCACAAGAAGTCTCTGGATTCCGTGTTGCCTGAGCTGGTTGCACCGCTGCAGACCCTGGCCCTCTTGACGGGTAGAATTCGCGGGGGAGATGATTGGTACCCGACCTCAACTGGAATTTCCATAGGTGCAGCAGTCACTCCGGAAGGCGCTCTTGGTCATTTTGCAAAAGAGCAGCAGCCAAAGGCCTCCAGAGTGAGAGTCCATGACTCTTGAGAGCTACGTCTTGTTGAACAGCGTGCAACAATGACCCCTTTTCAGCTTCCAAGGGTGACCCGTAAGGTAGATATCTTCACTCGTAAAAACCTTTTACTACTCAACCAGCCAGAAAGGTTTTAAGAGAAGAAATACGTTTTTGCTCCATATACACGGAGGTCAATGTGCACCGCTGAAAGAGGGTTAAATTTGGAGATTGAACAACACAAATGGCGGCTCTTTATAGGATTGGCTTTTTTGTTGATATTGCTGAAATTGTTGGAGTGCTTGTGGATGAAAGATCGCGCCGGGTGACAGGAAAGAATATTCTGGTTAACGGTGGATGTACGGCCTAGACGTTGCACTTATAAAATAACCAGGCTATAGATCTTGACCCTGGTCTTTTGCTTGATTACTCTTCCACTTGCTGGTGCTCAGGCAGAATGAACCCATAACCTTTATAACAAGTTGATTATGAATAATCCTGTAAACCTTATTGAAATACTTCGGCATGACGATAATTTTCAGACAATTGTCTGTAATATGCTGCAAAGCGTTTTTGAGGTATCTTTCGATGGCGTGATCATCACTGAAGCTGGACCTGACTACCCAATCATTTATGTAAACCCTGCATTCTGTGGAATAACTGGTTACAGTTTTAGCGAGCTTCTCGGAAAGTCGCCTTCAATTCTTCAAGGGGAAGGTACCGACAAAGATGTACTTATCGATTTAAGGAATAAACTCGATAACGGAGAAAATTTTCATGGTAGGGCTTTTAACTACAGAAAGAATGGTGAAAAATTTTTAATGGAGTGGAAAATCGTCCCCATTAAAAACAAAGCAGGGGTGGTATCTCATTTCTTTGCAACCCAGCGCGAAATTGACAAAGACAGCAATACATTCCAGGGACCAAATCTACAGTTACCCGAAAAAAAATAACCAAATGAATTGTTAGAAATACATACAAAAATGCCGGTCTAATGAGTTGTTTGCGCTCAGTTTACCAGATGTGTACGGTGAATATTTAAATTGCGGCCGCCAGCAGGTCTTCAACGGGCGGGTGGTCGCCAGCCGCAGAGCTTTTGAAAAGGTAGGTGATCTTGCCCTCTGGCACGACAACTACGGCACCGCCAAGTTGCAGTGCATGCCCCTGAAGTGAACCCGGCATGAAGCCGGACCTAAGAGCTGAAAAACCTTGAATAAAGGATTTAATCCCGACAACATCGGCAAGGCTGTTTTTAAACTTCAAAATTTTATATGATTCTAGGGATGGATCAGTGAGTAATATCCCTGGATATCCTGTCACCTTCCTGAATTTTATAAGGTCATAGCTCCCACCATTACCAACAACAACAAGTTGCACTCCGTGTTGTGAAAAATTATCCAAATGCCCAGCGAGTTCAGCAACCTGCTGACGGCAGATTACTCAGCCAAAATGACGAACAAAGACCAAAACTGCAGTCTGTTTCTGCCATAAGGAGGACAGTTTGATGGCCTCTTCGTTATCATTATAGGCGGTAAGGGAACCAAACTTTTCAATAGAAATCTGATATTCAACCATTGCAAACTCCTCATGTCTCAAGATATTACCTGGTAAAACGGGTAAAAACAGTTCAGGGGGATCTGTAGCTAGAAGATTTTTTATTAGATATCTAAAACAGTAAACATTTTTATAGAGAAGGATGTGATTTACTGCAATCTTAGGTTGGAAAACAATCTCTTCAATTACCATCCTCCTGTTTGTGTGGGAAAAACCTATCCGAAAAATATTTCAGTAAGTATCCGCATGTGGTCTGATTCTTCCCGGACTACAGTATCACTGTTGATGATCTGCTTGCGCAGAGGAATCGTCGGATTGTAAGTGTGAAAGTTCTGCTCCGGATAATTTTCAGGATAGCTGTTCAACAGCCTGCGACGCCATTCCAGCAAGGATCCCGGGTGCATATGGCAAGGAGAAAGGAGTGCTGCCTTCAGGGTTTCATGGATCTGCCGCTTGATATCAAGAAGAGGTGCTGTTCTCTCTTTTCTTGCAAAATCTTTAGAAACTTTTAACTCCTGTGTATCGCCAGGTATCTTGACGGCGACAAACAGTCTGAAATTACGTACTGGAATGTTGGGGCAGGCCTGCAACCCCTTTTTTCCCTCTACAAGAAATGACACTACGGCATCGGTATTTGAGCTGACAATGGTCTCTGTTCTGCTTCTGCAGTTCTGGTACCGATCAAGAATCGGTTCAATATGAGAATCGGCATGAAAGAGAAGCTGGATAACACTGTCTTTTGGTAAACCAGCGCGAAACAACCCTTCAAGTGCGGTAATGGTTTTGGGACCTGCGTAGATAACTGGAGAGCACTCCCACAATAAGCCCAGACTTCCGTCCTGGTTCAGATATAGTTCCAGTTCTGGGTCGTAGGCGAGGTAATTGAGATAAGATGAAAACGGCGATTGTTTGCTGTCTATTATCTTTTTTCTGTGGGGGTGACCTGCGGAAGTGGGGGAATTGCAGTGCGAGGGGATTCCTGTAGACGGACAAAAACGTTTCGACAATCTATTCGGAGTTCAATTGTTGAGGTGGTTTGTAAACTTAAACCATCTTGTCAAGTTCTTCAGCTATATCTGCTATAATTGGAAGAAATGGAGTAATATGAAGTCGTTATTTTGATAAAAATCGGCTCAGTGGGGGCAGAGATCTGATTAAGATAATGTATGGAATAATAACAACTTAGGCTGTAGTTCTTAAAGTTTATTATTGCCGGAGGATATCTTCGTCTGCCATGGTGGGGGAGGAAATGACCGGGATGGACGACGTCTCAGATCTTCAAGCGCAGCAGAACCATACCGAGCAGGGTTAGGGTAGTCGCCAGCAATTTCATCAAATTTATGGGTTCTCTTAGAAAAACAACGCCGAAAAGCATTGCGAAAATAATGCTCGTCTCCCTGATGGTTGTTACCAGGGCAATGGGTGCCTGAGTAAAAGCCCAGATGACAATTGCATAAGCGAGAAAAGAGGCACCGCCTCCGAAGAGAGCAAGTTTTCTATTGTAGATGATTGTACTACTGATAACTCCTGGGTGTCTCAGCCGCATAATGACAGTAAAAACAACCGCATTAACAACTGACAGCCAGCCGTAAAAACCGAGAGCAGTTCCGGCAGTCCGCGCACCAATACCGTCTATCAGGCTGTAGGCTGCAATAAAACCCCCTGTAATCAAGGAATAGAAGACAGCCCGGCTGTTGTGTAGACCATCTTTGCGTCGTACCAGAGAAAGGCTGGTAATGCCAGCGGCAATGATGAGAATTGCCACAAGCTCAAAAGGTGTTAGCCGTATATTGAGAAATAAGATGGAAACTGTGGCAACAAGAATCGGCGCCACACCCCGGGCAAGGGGGTAGACATGACTAAGATCGCCGAGACGATAAGAGGTTAACAGAAAAAACTGGTAACCAACGTGCAATAAGGCTCCGGCAATGAGATAAGGCAGGGATAAAGTGGAGGGGGTGGGTGAAAAAAGAATGGCTATGAGCGCAAAAACTGTATGGCCGAACACTACAGCACTCATACTGACAAATTTATTTTCGGTGCGCTTAATAAGAAAATTCCAAGAAGCATGGAGCAATGCTGCAAACAGGACAATCATAAAAACGGTGCCAGGCATGGTTAGACCTCACAACTTCTATTGTATGGGCAAGAAATTTGCCTGATATGTATTTTATTACAATAATTGAATCGGCACCAATTCTCGATCTGTTCCACCTATCCAGCACCACTAATTCTCTTGTTATTGATCATTGCAGAATTTGAAATACATCCGGTTATGGTAGCAATTGAAAAAAAGAAATGTTAGCCCACTTACCTGAAGTTTTTGATAAGAAAACAGCCAAAAAGAATCAAGCAGACGGAAAAGAAACCGATGAGCCTCAACGAAAAGTCGGGTAATTAACGATGGAGGTAGATTTTCTCGAAAAAAAGTGCAAACAGTTGAATAAAATAATATTTAGTAATTATAACATTGGAAGATCAAAAACGAGACAAGGCTTAAATTTTTCCTGTCTCGTTTTTTTTTAGAGCCGGTGGGAATAATATAGCATCCTCAAGATATCTAACCCATTGCATTAAAAACCAAACAACTCATTATTTTTTATATTTGTAAATCAGTTTTTCCAGGCTATTTGTCAATCAGCTTTCAATATTGCCCCTTGTCAGCGTCCAAGGGTGCCCCTCAAACCAAAAGCTATTCTTTTTAGAAACTCTTAATCCACCACCCAGAAGGGGTTTGAACGAGGAAACATATTCTTCTTCATTAATATACAGGGGGCAATGCTCAACGCTGAGAAAGGGTCAAGATTCACAGAAGAGGTTTATCTACTGTGCAGGGATTGTCAGAATGAGTGTTTCTCAATACAGTTTTAGATCAGAAGCGGAGTTACTTTAATTGGCTATCTTTACTGC
This sequence comes from Desulforhopalus sp. IMCC35007, assembly GCF_005116575.1. Classification (GTDB taxonomy): domain Bacteria; phylum Desulfobacterota; class Desulfobulbia; order Desulfobulbales; family Desulfocapsaceae; genus Desulforhopalus_A. Next base: position 160,079 of record NZ_SWCN01000010.1, read on the forward strand.
CCCGTCTGTTGATGCCGGATGTAAAAGTCTGCTGTTTCTCTATCTCAGACTGGCATTGTATGCAGAGACGTACACCGGGGATGGCTTGCCTTCTGGCCATTGAAATCGGTTCGTAGCATTCTTCACAGTTGCTCAGGCTTTTGCCCTTGGGCAAACGGCTTCTTGCTAAATTTACCGCATCTCCCACGGTAGCATCTATTTGATCCTGTACCGCTCCGTCGCTGGTCCATCCACCTGCCATTTTCTACTCCTAGTCTTTCTATTAGTTAGAAATGTATTGATTTCTTTTTAGGTTGTGCTTTTTTGACTATTCTTAAACTAGTTCTATTTTAAGCATACTTGAGTTTTGCTGCTACCAGAATTTCTGACAAAAGCAGAAGAGTAAGATAGAGTTAACATTTGAGAAACGTAAAAAATAGTACAGCACACTAAAATCATCTGGTAACTGAACCGTTTCGAAAGTACTCCACGTAACAAACATAAAAGTAGTATCAACGCCCGAATCGTTCGAAAATAGAGCAACTGACTCCGTTGGTTTTCTGGAAGTATCTCGGATTTTGGAATTATTTTTACCTGTCAGGAAAATCTTGCTTTTCTAAAGGTTAAGCTCAGGTTTTAAGTTGATAGGCATTTAAGGCAACTTTTTCATAACCTTCAAGATAGCCGTATCAGGTTGACGTTCTGTTTCCTGTGCTAAAATATGACCTGTGCTTGCACGGTATCGCAGAATCATCGAATCTCTCAAAACAGCCTCTCCCGGTTTTGCATGCTCTCCAATAATGATCGATTATCATTTCATCTCATTATGGAATTTGTTGCAACAGAGTCAGGTCTTTTAACAAAGGCCAGGCCCTGATCGATCCGTTCTAATACCTTGTCCTTGTCACCAGGGAACTGATAGCCTTCGTAATTATGGGCAAAGACCAAGTCGCCTTTGGGGGTGCGCCAGTGGTTGCCCGCATGATCAAAACAGATCTTTGAGGTGACTGCTAGAGCTGATATCATGGTTTTGAGTTCAAGAAGCTGTTCTTTTGGAGTGAGCAGGGTCAACGCCCCAGACCGAACTTGGTCAGATATCGGGGTGTGGGGAATGGGCCTAAAGGGTCGGGATCGGATATAATGAGGATTGATTTTATTGAGAACTCGAGCAGTATTAAGAGCGTGCTGTTCGGACATTTCTTTTCCGCCTAGGCCAGGCATCCAGTATTCTGAGACTTGAAATCCAGCTGCCATGGCTTTTTGACCCGCAATTATATGGCCATGGGCATTTACTCCTTTTTTGATCATCTTGAGAAGCTCGTTATCTCCGGTTTCCAACCCTAGGTGGAGGCGGTTCAAGCCCGCCGATTTTATAGCAATTAAATCTTCTGGTGTCCGTTGCGCAATAGTTCTTGCACGAGCATACGTGGTAATCCTGTTGATGGAGGGAAATGTGGATTTCAAATGAGCCAAGGCCTGAATTAAGTCTCCGGGAGGCATGATCAAAGAGTTGCCGTCCTGGATAAAGGCTGTTTTCCCGCCAGAAAGCAACCATTGGATGAGCATATCAGCCCCGTGGTGATAGTTGAGGTCAGGAGAACGATCAATTAGGGCCATAATTGCCTTCCGGGTAATCTTACCGTTCTGGTCCAGGCGAGTGGCCTCTAACTTTAGGTCATTGGCTAGGGTAGCCATAGCATTGATATCTGATTTGATCTCTTTAAGTGGGCGTAACTGAAATTTATCTTCTTTGTACATTGCACAGAATGTGCAATGGTTCCAGGGGCAGTTACGGGTGAACCGGACAAGAAGAGAAGCACTGCCTCCTTCACTTGGGGGCCGGTAAGTACCTGTTTCAAAATGATAATTGTTGGTCATCATGAGGGATATGCCTTCATTTCAAGTCTCTAGGTTTATTGAATCTATTTTAAATCATGTTTTCTGCTCATGCTGGGGGACCGCAACGATTCGTGCCAACTTGTTCACAGAATCGTACTATCAACAGTATATCATACTGTTGTGAAGGTTTTTTTGAAATGGCCGAAAATCATATGTCAATAAAGTTGCATCATTTGTTGTACTTTTCGAGAGAAGGGGTAGGCATAAATACTCCTTATAAGAAAAGACGACTCAACTTTTATTTTATGACAGAAAAATTTACTATACGAACAATTTCGCACGAATCGTTGCGGTCCCCAAATCTGTCCACTCTTAATTCATATGTTTTGATTCAGAATTGACCAACGCGGTTGTGGTATCGAGCACAAATCCAAACATCTTTTCTGAAGTGGATGTCAAAGAGAATCTGGAAACATCAACGGTATTAAATTTCACTTTTCCTGTTAGGAAAATCTTGCTTTTCTAAAAAGTCAAAATCAGATTTTGTGTTGATAGGCAAAGGCAACTTCTTCATGACCTTCAAAGTAGTCGCCTCAGGGTTGGCGTGCTGTTGCCACTGTGAGAGATTCTTTGGTTATGGTGCGAGATCAGTTATGTTGCGTATTTTCTTCATTTCTGTGCAGGACCGAAAAAGTAGATGGCACCACCTTCAGAAAACACCTCAACAGAAGAATCTACCCATTGCTTTACATTGGCAGTTTGAATCTTCGGCATGATTTTGCACGCACATTGTTTTGGTATCAACACCACTACCTAGAATTAAGGATAGATTGCGGATCACTGCGCTCTCACAATCTATCCTTGATCGTTGTGTACGATGCAAATCAGGTTAATTTTATTGTTCTATAAATCTTCGACGAAAGGTGACTGATGTATTGTGACTCTGTTTAAGCGGTTGTATCGTCAAACGACGGGTGCGTCACCCTGAACAGCGTTGATCGGGGGCCTTTTAAGTTCGGTGTTTTGATATGTGGTGCCTCAAACAATCTCAGAATTAATTCTTTAAAAACAACGAGACCAGGATCGTTTTTATCGGAGTTGCTCTGTTGGTCCATTTGTCTTTATAGATTTAGGTGATCTTGGTCCTGAACCTCTTTTTAATAAAAATACACCAATAAAAATAATCGAAGTAGCGGCATAGTCGACAAATTCGATTGGCTCTCCAACAATGATCGCACCGATCAGAAGAGCAACTATGGGTGGGATATAGGTAACAGAAGACGCAGTGACGGCTCCAAGTCTCTCGATGATGAAATAATAGATGATATATGCGCCTCCTGTTCCTAGTAGGCCTAGCCCAACGACTAGGCCAATTGAGGCGTGTACGTCTGTCCAAACATTGCCGATACCCTGATAGTTGGTTACAACCGCCAATAGTAACAAGCCGATTCCCAATTGATACGCCGTGAGGGCCGCAGCTGGAATTTTTAATGGAGTTATATATCTCTTTGCATAGACGAATGAAGCACCAACGCTGAGCGAACCTGCCACCAGGTATAGAACCCCTTCCATATTAGTTGACATAAAATCGTGTCCAGAAGGTCGACCAATAATAAGGACACCGATCAAGCCAATGATAAGGCCGACAGTTCTTGATAGAGTTATTTTCTCCTCTGGCAGAAAGAGAATTGCGAGTATAAATGAAAAGAGCGGGATAGATCCAGAGAGGGCACCTGCTACGCCGGACAGAAGCAGGGTGGTTCCTTTGACAAATGCATAATAATAGAGCGTAGTTGCCAAAAGCGACATAACGAAAAAGTGCCCGGTATATCGAAGATGTCGCCAGGCCATGGCACCCGACAGGTAGGCATAGATCAATACGGGGAAAAAACCAAAAAGAACCCTGAAAAAGACGATCTGGGTAGGGGTGATGAGACTGGCTGCAAGTTTCATATAAATAAAGTTGCTTCCCCAGACGATGCCAAGAAAAAGAAAAGCTGCCAATGGCAGATAACTAGTTTTTGGTGCAGCTCGATACATTGTTGTATTTCCTCTAAGTTATTCGATCCTGAAAAAAACCAGATATTTAAGATAACCATGAACGCTGCGACATTCTGGGCCGGCCGATCTATTTTTCGCAGACGGTGGCGATAACAGCTGTAAGAATGAGCCCTGCCCCCAGATACCCAAGTGGGGTAAAATATTCCCCAAAAAAAAGATAGGCTGCTACCGCTGCCACAACCGGTTCAATGGTTGCAACAATAGAGGCTTTACCTGCTTCAAGATATTTTAAGCCATTGTAGTAGCAGTAGTTGGCAAAGAATGTTGAAACTACCGTTACGCCTACCAGCGCCCCCCAGGCCAGGGGCGTTTTGTCGACGAAATCGACAAAAGGAAAAATGCCAAGAGCTCCTAAAGGCAGTACGTAGAGGAAGAGATTTGCAGAGGAGTATCTTTTTGAAAAGTATTTTCCCACCGTATAATAGAGAGAATAACAAAAACCAGAAATAAGTCCGGAAACCAGTGCCAATGGGCCAACAGCAGAACCACCAGCATTACCTGATCTGGAGATCAGGTAGACACCGGTCATGACCAGCACCACTGCGCCGATCTTTATTGCGGTCAATTTTTCGCGATAGATAACAAACGAAAAGGCTACGACCCAGGCTGGTGCTGTGTAGAGCAATACAGCAGCAAAGGCTGCTCCGCCTGATTTGACTGCATACTGGTAAGAGATGTAGAACAAAGAGATGCCAAAAACAGCGAAAAATGCAAGTAGAGGCAGGTCTTGTTTTTTTATTTTGGTCTGACCGCACCAAATGGCCTGACCGCCGAAACAGCACCATGCCAGGATTGCACGCCAGAAAGCAACCTCCATTGGACCGAGCCCCTGTGAAAAGGCCACTGCAGAAAAGATGCCGATAAACCCCCAGCTTATTGCAGCTGCGAGAATAAATACGTATCCGGTTAACATAAGGGGAAGTCGCCTTTGATAAATGTTATAAAGCTGATATTTGATCGATCTGCGCTAACGCTTTTCAACCACAGGACGACACTAATACATCAAGCTGTTATCAGGCAACTCCTTTGTGAAATCAAACGCTGTTGATTCCATCTTTCCCATTATTAAAAAGGCTCAGGTGAGACGACCTGCAGCGAGTCATGAAGGCGATAGTTTGTGCACTCATCTTTTTTTGTCTGCTGAACAATAGCACAATTCGCTTCGCCTTCGAATTGCATCGGCCCTTCCTGGATGACATGCCGACATTGATTACTATGGGCAGATAGCCTCATCCAGATGGTGAGGCCATTGGTAAAAACAACTGTGATTAATAATCAACAATTGTCATACATTCTGATAATCTGTCCAGTACCTCGACCCAGAACACTTTTTACATAACCATTAATTACCTTTTTCATTGGTATCGGGTTGTCTCCGGGGAAATATGCTTCGTATTTATCGACTGCATCTTCAACGAGACCGGATGACACCACATTAATCCGTAGGTTGTTTTTCAGCTCCAGAGACGCTGCTTTGACAAAACTGTGAATCCCTCCGTTAACCATGGCAGGACTCGTAGTCATGAATACAGGATGGTCTGCGAGTATACCTGTTGTAAGGGTAAAAGATCCTCCTTCGTTCAGATAATCCTTGCCAATTCTTACCAGATTTACCTGTCCCATCAATTTACTCTTTAGGCCAATATAAAAATCATCTTCAGTCATAGAAGCGAATTCCGCCCATTTGGCCTCTCCGGCGATACAGACCACAGCATCAACTTTGCCAACTGTTTCAAACATAGATTGTATTGATTTGCTGTCTGCGATATCTGCCGTGACTTTCCCTGAAGTTCTTCCGCAAATGATTACTTCGTGTTGTTTTGAGAAATGTGCACTGACTTTTTTACCAATTGTTCCATTTCCACCAATAATTAAAATTTTCATTTTTCTCCTTTAATTTTAAAAAATTGTTTCAGCCTTGACCATGACTGTATATTTGCTTAAACTATTTGTCCAATGAATAGATTTAATCCAGACAATTCAAAAATGTTATCATTATGGAACTTCAAATAGATTATTTACGAACTTTTATTGCTCTGGCTGAGACGAAGGGCTTTACCAAGACCGGGATTCAGATCAACAAGTCACAATCGGCTGTGAGCATGCAGATTAAGCGGCTTGAGGATGAAATTGGTAAGAAACTGTTTGAACGTGTTGGCAAGACAGTGAAACTGACAGTTGAAGGGAATATTTTGATCAAATATGCCCTGAGAATTCTAAAAGAACACGATAATGCTGTTCGGGCATTATCAAAGCCGGATCTGGAAGGGTGTCTCCGGGTCGGATCTCCGGAACATTATACCGTTGGCATTCTGCCGAAGCTGCTGGCTCGATTTGCTTCGATCTATCCAGATGTCCTGGTTGAAATGCGGTGTGAAAATAGCGATGTAATTAAGGACGCCGTCGATAATGGAGAGCTTGATGTCGGGATCTGTACCCAGATAAGTGAGGGCGGCCAGGTAATTGCTCATGACCCGATTGTATGGGTGGCTGAACCTGGATTTATTGTGCGAAAATATAGTACCGTGCCGGTTGCAGTCTTTGAAGAGGGGTGTATCTTTCGGACTTGGGCAACAGAAGCCTTGGAAAAATATGGGATAGATTATAGGATTGTCTATGTCAGCCACAGTATATCGGGTCTCATTGATGCCGTAAGTGCAGGGCTTGCAATCGCACCGATCATTCGCAGCAACGTTCCCGCTGGGTTGAAAATTTTAGGACTGGAAGAAGGACTGCCCATATTGCCTGTCTCAAATATTGTACTTCATAAAACCAAGAAAAAGACGTCTGAAATTATAGAATGCTTTTCTGATCACATTGTTAAATCCTTCGGTGAAAGAGCTTAGCTGAAAATCGTCTGCATGACGTATTTTTTCCTGTCCGGAAAAATTAGGTGGGGCGGAATTGAGGTTTTAAAAAGCCCGGCTCAAGCTTTGTTTGCCGGGCTTTAGAGTTGATTATGGTTACATACGGGAAGTTTGTTAATGTCAGCTGTCCGATCCCATAAACAGTGTGTCCTTGCTTGGACCTGTTTATTTTGCATCTGGACTAAATATCGAACTTGATTCCTTGGGCTAATGGCAGGGTCTTGCCGTAGTTGATGGTGTTGGTTTGACGGCGCATATATGCTTTCCATGCGTCGGAACCGGATTCTCGACCGCCGCCGGTTTCTTTCTCACCGCCAAAAGCACCGCCAATCTCAGCGCCTGAGGTGCCGATGTTGACGTTGGCAAGGCCGCAGTCTGATCCTGCCGCCGACAAAAAGAGTTCGGCTTCACCAAGATTTTCTGTGAAAATTGCCGACGAGAGTCCCTGGACAACATCGTTTTGCAGCAGAAGAGCGTTTTCGACCTCGCCGCTGTATTTAATCAAGTAAAGGATCGGCGCAAATGTTTCTTCCTGGACTATTTCATAGCTGTTTTCCACTTCGGCTACAGCCGGTATTACATAACAGTTTGACTCAAAACCTTCACCCTCCAGGACAGAGCCACCGCAAATAACTCTGCCACCTTCTTCCTGGACTTTTTTAAGTGCATTAAGGAAATCTTCTACCGCACCTTTGTCAATCAGGGGACCGACATGGTTATTCTCATCAAGAGGGTTGCCAATCTTCAGTCCGCCATAGGCCTTGACGATTGCCTCTTTGACATTGTCGTAGATCGATTCGTGAATGATCAATCTCCGGGTTGTTGTGCAACGTTGACCGGCGGTGCCGACTGCGCCAAAGACGATGGCGGGCAGGGCCATTGTCAGGTTGGCATGAGGGGTGAGGATGATTGCGTTGTTGCCGCCCAGTTCAAGGATAGATTTGCCGAATCTTCCGGCAATTACTTCGGCACCATGCCGCCCAACCTTGGTGGAGCCGGTGATAGAAATCAATGGCACCCGCTTGTCATTGAGCATTTTTTCACCAACGGAGGAGCCTCGACCGACGATCAAGTTAAAGAGTCCTTCCGGCAGCTTGTTGTCTTTTATCACCTCAGAGAGGATGTTCTGCACAGCAATGGCGCAAAGAGGGGCTTTTGACGATGGTTTCCAGAGATTAGTGTCGCCGCAAACAGTCGCAATCATGGCGTTCCATGACCAAACTGCCACGGGGAAGTTGAAGGCTGAGATGGTGCCGACAATGCCTAAAGGGTGGTACTGGTCGTACATGCGATGCAACTCTCGCTCGGAAGCCATTGTATTGCCATAAAGCTGCCGTGACTGGCCTACTGCGAAATCGCAAATGTCGATCATTTCCTGAACCTCGCCCTTGCCCTCCTGTAGAGATTTTCCCATTTCGTAAGAAACCAGGGTGCCAAGAGCATCCTTATACTTACGCAATTGAATGCCGATTTGGCGTACTATTTCGCCACGCTTGGGGCCAGGCACCAGTCGCCACTTTTTAAATGCTTCCTGGCTTGTGGTGACTAATTTATCATAATCTGCTGTCGAGGCGAGGTAGACTGAGGCAATTTTTTTGCCGTCAACCGGGGATGTTATCTCAATTTCGCCCTGATCGGTGGTGGTGTTCCACTCAAGACCTGTTGACGCGCCAAAATTTTTATCTTTAATATTGAGTTCTGTTAAAAAATTCATTTTTGTCTCCGTTACTTTTTTTCCAATTCAGTCCACCACAAGAGAATTTCCCTTCGCAGTGAGTCTCGGATCCTCTCATCTATTGGTAATACTTTAGGTGTGGGCGTCGAAAAGGTACAATACCCATTTTTTCTATGGGGTATAGCTAGGGACTATAGGTGGGTGTTCTATCGCTTGCGGTTAACAAGCAAAAATATCTCTGATTGACAAAGTTTTGTTTTTACGGGAGATTATGTTGTCATTTCTAGTGAGGGGTAGGGCAGGAAGGTCTAAGAGACAGGACGAAGAAAATGGAACTACGCAATCTGCAATATTTTATCTCAGTCTATCAGGAGCTCAGCTTCAGTAAAGCTGCACAAAAATGTTTCGTTTCGCAACCGTCTATTTCAGCAGCTATTGGTCAGATGGAAGCGGAACTTGATAAACAGTTGTTTATCCGTCATGCCAAAGGGGCTAGCCCAACACAGGCAGGAAAGACTTTCTATCCTGCAGCGGTTAAAGTAATCAATGATATTAACACTATGAAGGGGCTGCTACACGATTGTCCTTCGCTCATCCCGTTGCGTATTGCCCTCATGCCTTTTTTGTCAGGCGAGCGGGTCGGCCTGATAATAAATGAACTGATTTTATCTTTGCCGGAGCTGGATTTAACTGTTGTAGATTGGAACGAGGAAGCGGATGCCCGTATTATTTCAAGATCTATGGTTTTGCAGGATGAAGCTTTTCACAATCTATGGGTGGATGATTACGTACTCGCCATGTCGGTCAAACACCCACTTGCCAGTCAAGAAGAGATTATATTGCAAGATCTGAATGGATTGGCTTTTATAAGCAGTAAATTCTGTGATGCACGGGATAGCTGGAACTATGCCTTACGAAAATATGGGGTTTCATTTGTTTCTAAGGCGACAGTTAATACCCAGGAATACGCTCTTGATCTGGTTGCCGCGGGACTGGGAGTTTCCTTTGTTCCCAGCCACTCAGCCAGCCATCGAACAGATATTGTCATTCGAACAATTGGCAATGTAAAACTTGAACGCGTCATCGGCCTTGCTTATCAAAAAGATCATCCGCTACCTGCACAGCTACTGACTGCCGTTGAGAAGGTTAAGAAAAAATTTTATTGAAAAGCACTGCTGCTCCTGTCTGTTGCCCAAGACCTCAAAACACCGACCCCGTTCATAGCCTTCAACTCCTTTTGGGGGGCGGTGTTTCTTCGTTCGTTTACTTTGCCACTTCAGTGCAATGCTCTTCGAAGCCAATTTCCATGGCAGCCAGTTCGTCTAATACGGGATTGTAGATCTCAGGAATTACCGGAACATGAACTCCAGTTAGGTTGATCTCGCCGTTTAGTATCATCTTAACAGCAATAGCTGCAGGATAGGCCACAGTTCTGGCGATTGATGTATCGCCTCCTGGGATACCATATTGCAACATCGTCGAGGTGATAGATTCTACCTTTTCAGGAAAATCGGCAGTAAACTCATGATGCATAACGATCATATCTTTTTCATGTGAGCCTATCGTCATTTTCTGCATGGTTAATTGATTGAGAAAATCCAGAGGACTTTTACATTTATCCGAAAGCGGTTGTTGGCTAAACAGGCCTAACCATTCAAGTCGTTTAATGGCCGTGGAATACAACTTCAGGCCAAGGTGTTTTGCTGTAGCCTCGACAACATTCGAGTTAGATTTTGCATTAATTAAATGTGCGCTCAGATCTCGATATGTTTGACCACTAAAATTCTCTACTGCCTTCTCTGAGAGCCAGCCTAGGTCAACAATCATTTTTAAGGTCTCACACCAGCCAACCATACGAAATGTGCCACGATACACTGTCTGTGCTTCACCTATCCCATAGATATCCTGATACGGCAGAGAGTTTCGATTGGGGTAATTTTCAAATGTACCAACATTAGGTACGTCCTGAAGAAAATAGTTTTCAAATAATTGTTCACCTGGAAAGGATAATATTTTCCCATCCTCCAGCCATTTTGATGGATTTCTTGAGGCAAGCAGTACACCGCGAGGGGACCAGGAAAATTTATAACCAAAGGGGTTGGTATTAGCCTCGTGAGCTGGAAGGGCTCCGGTGGTAGACTTAAAGCTGACAACCTTCCCGCCCCGTTCATGAATATCATCAATTATCCGCATAGCAGACATATGATCGATACCGGGGTCAAGTCCAATCTCGTTTAACAGTATAACGCCAGCATCTTTGGCATCCTGGTCAAGTCGCCTCATCTCATCACTGACGTAAGAGGTCGTTACCAAATGTTTTTTATGTTTAATACATAAACGGGCTACTTCTACGTGAAAAATATAAGGGAGCAGACTCACCACCAGGTCTGCTTCTGTTACCAGGGTCTCTAATTTTGCCTTATCTTCGACATCAAGAGCTTCTGCAATACCGTTTTTATGGCCACCAATATTTTTTTCAGCCTTACTCAAGGTTCTGCTGACCATCTTTACATTATAATCTTGCTGATTTAACAGATACTGAACGAGCGGTTTGGATACCATGCCAGCACCGAGAACAAGTATATTTTTCATAAATTTACCGGATTGTGAAAGTTGTATAGTGGATCTGTATTGAGCCAGGTCTCATTTATAAATATTTTTCGATATATCTAAAATTTGGTGTTAATTCCCCATTATGAAGGATCAAGGCACCCTTTGTTTCCTGTGAAAGCTGTAACTGCTCAAAGTCCAATGAAAAGTCAGCTTTTGCTATCTCTGCAACAAAAGGCAATAAGGCATCGCCAAATTCCAGTGACGACTCCAGGGGTAACTCACAAGGAAGGTTATCAACAGCCATTACAACAATACCGTCATGATCTAAATCATCGTAAAGCATTTCAGCAGCAGGATCATACATAAACGAAGGATTATCAGGACTAGTGGATTTTTCTGTGAATTCGATTGCTCCGTTTATATCTACGCTGATATCACCTATAACCATCAGTTTGGTTTGATCCGCATATGCGACCTTCATTTGGGCTTTGGTGATCAGTCGCGGATAAGAATCATTCCAGAAAATACAGTTAACAAGAATGGACAGGTGGGGAAGGTATTGATAAAAGCAGGACTGATAGTTTTCGGGAGAATCGTAATAGTCTTTTAACGAAAATGATTTTTTTTGATCAATAGGCTCAACCATATCACTTTCTTTAAACACCACTTTGTAAATAGTGTGTCGAGAATAGTTTTCAGACAGTTCAGCCAGATCACCCGGAGCAATTTCTGTTACAGGCAATAGATGTATAATTTCCTGGGCCCCTTTAGATACATTCCCATATCCTGCAAAGCCCACAACCAGAGGAGCCAGAGAAGTGGGAACCCCCTGGTCACGAATCAGTTGCCCAATGTCTTTCAAATGTTGTTGCGCCTCATCGAGGTTGGTGTACTCGACGGTTTTCTTTATATCATTGAATGGAGAGTCAATCTGCTGTGATTGTAGTTTTTTGCCCAATGACCAGAGTGTGTCAATCATGCCGGCAAGACCTGCATAGCGGCCAAAAAACACTAACCGCCGGCCTGCGCTATTTTCAATTTTCTCATAATCAAAAAGATTGCACCTAAGAGCCATCATTTTCTTCAACATGTTCATGTTGTATGATTGCCCTTTAATGACGTGGGAGAAAAACACATAACTACTCTTCGCTTGAAAATGTTGTTCTGGTATTTCCTTTACAGCAAAGACCACAGGACACTGGGAAATGTCTTCCTGAATAATTGCACCTGCTTGTTCGAATTCCTGATCAGAAAAAGCACGGATTTTTGAAGGCTGTACTACAACCTCAAGGCCCTCTTTAGCTATTAACTCCTTTACATGTTTTGGAGTTATAGGGACACGCCTTTCCCACTTGTTTTTGTCTTCTCTTCGTATTGCTATTTTTGCAACCATAAGCTTATTTCGTTGAATTGTTTAGGGTCTTTACAACCGCCATAAAAAATGTGATTAGCATAAATTATATGCCCATAACAGCATTCATTGGCAAACGCAAATGAATTGAAACAAAACAATCAAATACAGGACATCTATTCTCATGCCTGAAAGTCTGCATTCATTTTTGATTGTGGTACTTAGGAGCCATTACGAAATAACCTGGCTATTTTACCCATTCCGTTACGGATCCTTATGAGTTCCGAGTATAATTGCGGCCATATTATTTTTTGACAAGGGCCTAGTTGAAGAGGTCGATTCTTTTTTTTAACTCAACACCAAAATCAAAAAACTCGCCATTATGCAATAAAGGCAAAAAATTTTTTTGGCATAATTCTATTTGAAACGTTTCAGAGAATACGGGTTGATGTCAATTTCCGCTGGATGGCCAAGTACCATATCACAGACCATCTTTCCGGTTCCAGGGGCGAGAGTCAGGCCCAGCATGCCGTGTCCCGTAGCAATTATAAGGTTTTTCAGATGACCAGCTCGATCAATGACAGGCATATCATCGTAGGTCATGGGTCTGAGACTGGTCCACTCTTCGATCAAGGGTTGCCCGGTGGGATGTTTCAAATAGGTCCTTGCACCGCTGATGAGTTTGTCGATACGTTTTCTGTCCAATGAACTACTGTAGCCTGAAAACTCCATAGTGCCACCCAGACGGTAAGCACTTTTCCAGGGAGTCATAACCATATTTTTTTCGTACAACACACAGGAATAGGTCGGACATATCTCGGGACGTCCCATCGTGATACTATATCCCTTGCCCGGAAGCACCGGCAGATTCAATCCCAATTTCTCGGTAATCTTTGGTGTCCATGCACCAGCAGCGAGGATTACATCAGTTGCCTGAAATGATTCCTGACTTGTATGGACTTGATCGATAGAACTGTTTTTAATGCTCAAGTCCAGAACTGCACAGTCCTCATGAAAGATGACACCTTTATCTTCAAGCAGTTTGTGCCAGGCCTTCATCAACAGTTCTGGTCTCAAATGCCAATCTGCCTTGTTCAACCATGCCCCCGCCAAGTCATCTAAAAGGGCAGGTTCCATTTCTACCAGGCGTTCTTTGGTTATTTTCTCTCCCTGAAGTCCAAAGCTGGCTAGAAACTCCTGGGTTCCAGCAGAGGCCTTAAAATTCTTTTCTTCCTTGAAAACCGTTAGAACCCCGATATTTTCAAAATCACATGGAAGGGAGGATGAGGCAAAAAGAGATTTGAACAATTCCATGGAGTACATCAGGAATTCATACTTATCTTTTGCAGCCTGGTTCCTGTGTGAAGAATTGCATTTCATTGCAAATTTCAACAACCACAGATATTTAGCAATGTCCAGTTCCGGTTTTATATATAGAGGAGAAACGCCTTTGAGAGTCCTACTCAGTTCCTTGGTTACCACACCGGGAGAGCATAGAGGCATCACATCGCTAAAATAAAGCAGACCACAGTTGCCGTGAGAAGATCCTTCTCCGACTTTTCCGCGGTCAAGCACCCTGACCCCGACTCCCGAGTCAATTAAATAGTGTGCACATGCCAGACCAATAACACCGCCACCAATAATTATCACATCTCTATTTGATCCCATATTCTTTCTCACAATAAAAATAAAGGGCACTTGTAAAACATTATGAATGATCTTAGAGGGATCTTTGATATGCAAGTATAGAGAGTGCTAGGTCTCCCATAGCGTGCCCTCTAAATATAAATGCATTCCTGTCACTGTCCTGGCTTCGCCCGACAAATTTTCCCATAACCAAACCAGATAAATCCCCCGTTACAAATTCTGGCGATAAGAGTTTATTAGGCAGAGCAGCCTCTTGTTTCAAATCATCGATAATTATCTGATCAAGTACAGCGAAACTGTCTTTCTTCCAGGGTGCGGCCAAATCTGTAATTGCTGCAAAGGCACCCTTTTTGAGCCAGGCTGCGTCGAGGAAAGGGACAAAATTTGTAGAATACGTGACGGAGCTAACGACGATATCTGCGGTCATAATAGCGTCTTGTGCAGAACTGCAAACCACAGAAGATAACGACAACTTAGTAGCTTCTTCACAGAGCCTTTCAATGTTTGCTTGCCCCCTACCTAACAACCGTATTTCCTTGAGCGGAAAAAGATCTGAAAAAGCATGCAAATGACTCTTGGCTTGAACCCCGCAACCTATGAAGGCTATAACGGATGAGTCCTTTCTGGCCATATATTTGGCAGCGGTAGCGCTCAAACCTGCTGTGCGGACAGCTGTAATCCAGTTTCCATCAAGGATGGCAACAGGAAGGCCGCTAATACTATCCAGCATGGTTACAAGGCCATTTATTTGTGGTAGACCTCGTTCTGGATTTCGGGGATTGAGTACAAGTGTTTTTACTGCAAGCAAAGGTGGGTTATCAGTGGCAGCTAAAGCCGCCATCATGTAACGCCCATCTTCCGGCAACATTACAGCCTTAGGTGCGCTCCAGGCTGTTCCATTTTCCAAGTTGGACAATAATGTTTCAATAGCATTAATTACCTCCTTGGTACTAATGCCCAGGTTAGAAAGCTGTTCATTAGAAAGAAATGGTATTGTTTGCTTTGTGACCATAAGAGAGTTCTCCCAGCATATGCAAAATTTGATTCATCCGGCTCAAACGCGCTTTCCGCATAAGAATATGAGCATACTTCATCACTAATGATCCTCATCAGCTCATAAAAGAAGTAACAGCATGCCTAGAAAATATTGTACCATGGGTTTGGTATTCTGGCCATAATTACAGAAGCATACAGTATTGAGATGTAGCAATTATCTTTACCATTGAAAAAGATCCATTTTCGACTCACTCGCTGGGTAGGATCAAATTTTTTTAAAGGACTATCCACCATGAAGGAGCTTAATCTGTTCTGTATCGATCTGAACCAGCCGAGCTTGCCCGGCTTCAGCCACTTTATCAGCAGCTGGTGCTGGCAGAGTGCGGGTTGTTGGTTGTTAATAGACCCAGGCCCACTTTCTAGCATCCCACATCTGCTTCAGGAATTGAACAGGGCGGGAATAGATCACCTCGATTACATCCTGCTGACCCATATTCACATCGATCATGCCGGAGGAACTGGCGAACTGCTAAAACATTACCCTACCGCGCAGGTGATCTGCCACCCGGAGGGGATCCGGCATATGATCGATCCGGCCAGGCTTTGGCAAGGTTCCCTCAAGGTGCTGGGAAAAACTGCCGAAACCTATGGAAAGATTATCCCGATCCCGCAGGAAAAAATCTGTTATCGCGAACAGATTGACGGCACTGGCATTCGCAGCTATAAAACACCCGGTCATGCCCAGCACCACTGTTGCTATCTGGCCGACGATTTGCTTTTTGCGGGCGAAGTTGCCGGAGTACGCGGCGAAGTGAACCAGGGAATCTACATGCGCCCGACCACGCCGCCACGCTTTATTCTTGAAGTCGCGCTCGACTCGATCGAGCGGATGATCTCACTTGCCCCACAGCGGATGATCTTCGCCCATTATGGTATGGTCGAAGATGCCGTGACCCACCTGGAGATAGCCTCACAGCAGTTGAGGCTATGGGTGAGGGGGGCAGTGGCAACGGGGAATCTCGAAGCTGAATCACGCGTGCTGGCTTTTTATGACTGGTTGATTGCACGGGATGAAAACTATGCCTTGATCAGCCAACTCCCAGCAGATGAACTGCAACGCGAGCGTGAGTTCCTCGGCAATTCATTGCGTGGTATGGTCGAGTATGTCGCCAGTCTTAGTGAAGCTGAGCGTCGAGCACTTTCAGCCTAAACCTTTAGACCAGCGCGAAGCGACAGGTTTCATGACGCTTCGCCAGATCGCTGTAAGAAATCGTGACCATCACTGGTTTATTCAACCCAGAGTTGCAGGTACAACCAGAACCGGTATTTTCGATTTTTTCAGTACTGATTTTATGTTTTTGCCAACTGAAATTCCTGACAATAAGCCCTCGCTTGCACCCATGACAATCAGATCGCATTGAAAATCAGCCGCTTGCTTTAAGATTATTTCGACCACTTCTCCATCAGTGACGACAATCTCATAATTGTTAATTTCTATATTTTCAGGCTCTGTTTTCTTTTCATTGCAGAATTCATGCAGAACCGTTCGTACCATCTGTTTAGGAGTCACTTTGCCAACAAGGGCGTGTTTGGCTTCTTCCCTATGACTTTTTAGTATTTGTTGCCATTGCTGCTGACCAAAAAGGTTAGATATGTAGCTTTCATAGGTGCTGGTAGGTCCTTCCATAACATGGAGCAAAATAAGCTTGGAGCCAAACCGACTAGCAAGTATGGCTGCTTGTTTGAAAGCAACACGACTGGTCGTGGATAGATTTGACGTAAACAGGATCGTTTTGTATTTATTTGACATAATAAGCTATCCCCCATTGAGACGTAGGGCATCAGAGATGCCGTTTTTTAGTGGTGTCTGTTCTCTGTCTTATAAACAAAGATTACACTTGCCATCACTAGGAGTATTGCACTATTGGATTTATTTTAAAGCTGTACATTCTTGCTTAGTGTTTTTAGCACTTGTTCTATAAAATCGACGGCATCGCAGGCATACAAGATATATTTTCCATTTACGAGTAGATGAGGCATTGAACTAAGGTAGAGCACCGTAACATTGTGTTTTTCAACCATCACGGAATGTATCTCTTTTAGAGGGATCCGTTTCGTGCTTGAGTGACTAGAATATATAGCTCTGTCAGTTATTAAGAGACCCGATTTTCCATTATGCAGGAGTGATCCATCATGGAAAAGTAGAGGAGTTTCGTCGTCAGTCATTTGATAAGCAAACGTGGTGCGAGCTTTTTCTATATGTTGTGGCTTAAACTCTAACCACGTCCCCTTATAGCCCGTATATTCTTTTAATAACTCTGAAAAAGTAAGAGACGTATCTTGTTTTGTTGTTTTTATCAAATTGTCTCCATGATTCATTTTCATCCCTTTGGAGTGTGACAATTTTTATTCAAATACTGAATTTAAAAAACATCATTGTTACCTATACATCAATTTAAAGAGGTGAACAAATAATTTCTCCATATTCCTTTGTTAGGAAGTTACCTGTCAAAATCTGTTCTAAGTATTTAAATACAAATAAAACAAGCAGGTTGGGTTTTGACAATGAGGTTGAAAATAGCGGGTCTAGCTGGTATACCTGTGGTCAAAAACGTAAACTCCAGTGAGTTCTCGATGCAACATTGAGTAATTGAGGTGCATTCCTATAAAGGAAACAAGGCTAGCCAGAGATGAATACAGATATTTATAAAACAATCAAGAGCAGAATTCTAAGTTTGGAATATACTCCAGGAAGTATTTTGAATGAAAAAGTGCTAGCCAATGAGTTTGGTGTGAGTCGCACGCCCCTGCGTAATGTGCTGAATCAACTGGAGTCAGACAAGTTGATCCGTGTCATACCGCGTACAGGGATTCTTGTTACCGAGATTCAATTCGAGCAAATCATGAATACATTTCAGGTTCGGCTTGGGATTGAAAAAATGATAGGTTCCCTGGCTGCAGAAAATATCAATGACGAACACTGTCAATTGCTGAGTAGATTGCACTCTGAATGTGAAAAATTATTCCTCATCAAGGACAAGTTTCGCCTTATGTCAATTGATCGGGAAATGAGAGCAATCTTAAATGACTGTACTAATAATCCGGTATTGAGAGATATTTCTGAATATTTATACGACCATACTGTTAGATTGTGGTGCGTTGTTTTGGAAAAGGGGGGATGGGAAGAAGAGGTCCAGTCACTTATGGATGATATCGATCAGACGTTTGAGGTTTTAAATAGTCAAAAAAATAAGCTTGGAGAACTCAGACGCGAACTACTTATTCAGCATATTGAACGGATAAGGACGAAATTCCTGGGGGTGATGCATAAATAAACAAGAATTTCGGCACAAGAAAAAAATTATGGCTAAAGCTCAAAAGTACAATTGGCTGCGCTAAGAGTGATTTGTTTATAGATGACATAACTGAGTCTTCTTTCTAAAAGTTTTATTCGGCTTCAAAACTACTGCAGACACGCTGTCAGTAAAGATGAATTAAGATTTTTGATGATTTTTTATACTTGATTAAACACCTTTGGATTGATACAGGTAAGCGTCTTAAATAAAATACTATTGATATACCTGCTTGTGTGAATCCTTCTTCCTACCGGCCGACGGGGCAATTGTCTGAATATAATGAACATAGAAATTTACAATCAAATCCGGAATAGGATTCTCTTTCTTGAGTATAAATCCGGCGAAATTCTGAACGAAAAGGTTTTAGCCGGTGAGTTCGGGGTCAGCCGGACCCCGTTGCGAGAAGTGCTGTGTCGCTTGGAGTGGGAGCAGTTGGTCCGGATTCTGCCGCGTTCCGGGACTATGGTGACCGAAATCGAGTTTCATAAAATGATGAATACTTTTCAAGTAAGGCTCGAGATAGAGGCTATGGTCGGCCGACTTGCTGCAGAGATGATCACGTCGAGCCACCTGGATAGCCTGGAGCAGCTTGAAAAGGATTGTAGGGCGTTGATCAACCAGCGAAACCAGAAAGCGTTGGCCATGATCGATTTTTCATTTCGGTCAATTCTCCACGATGCCGGAAAAAACATTGTACTCAAAGATATTTCCAATCAACTTCACAGCCTCACCTTTCGAATATGGTTTGTGATAATGGGGCACGGAGAGTGGACTGAGGAGGTTTGGGCCTTGACCGATGAAATCCGGACCACCCATGAGGTTTTGCTGCGTAGAAATCCAATTGAAGTTGGGGATGCCCGCAAAGCTGCTTTGTTGCGCCACGTCGAGCGTATTAAACGTAAATTTCTCGAAATCCCCTCCTGATGTCTGCCCTGGCCTAGGGCAATCTCTTCCAGTCTCATTATTGCACTGAATCTTTGGTGTATCTGCTTCTCAAAACAAGATTGAACGTTTCACGATCGAATATCATTGCTATTCGGAGTGTATACGAGGATTGCCGTTGCTCAACCAGCGTCGGTTTAGCAGCAACTTTTGCATCCAGGCGGGGAATGACTTCGTCCTTCAATACCTACAATAATCGTCGACCAATCTCCTTGTAAATAACGAATTTTTTTGATTTTTCTCTGATAGTTCAGGCCCGTTCATTTGCTGTGGTCGTGGAGCGGCGGTTGTTTTTGAAATAAACAGACAATTGAAGAAATATAGTAACCTGAAAATCGGGTAAAGCGCACACTATTTAGTATTCACTCCCAAGTACTTCAAGAGCAGCCTGTCTCTGGCCACCGATTCGGTGGACCATCTATAGCTGCCCATGACAGTCTGGACCTTTGTGGTT
>NZ_SWCN01000071.1 GCF_005116575.1 Desulforhopalus sp. IMCC35007
CATCACAACACGCGAAGAAAAGCTCACCAAATGTCCGGTGGTCTGTCTCACGTCGACAATTGTAGGCAACAAACATGTAGCGCATGAAAACGATTGTTGTGTGAGCGATTAATGCATCAAAGTCACGACACTGGATTTCTTTAACCAGCTTCAGATGTTGTTTTGCCATTTTGAAGAACACTTCGATATCCCAACGTTTTCCATAGATTCGCACAATATCTGATTCCGAAAGAGCTATGTCAGTTGATAACAGAACAAGCCAATCCTTTTTGCGACGATCCCGTACAAACACCAGTTTTACAAGTTGTCCGTCCTTTATGGTTACCACAGCACTAGCCAGGATTTTTGCCTTCCCTCGGCGTTTCCGCAGTCGCTCGTAAATAGTCTTTACACAAAGAGGGTGTCCTTCAAACCCATAATGTACTTTTGAAGTTTTTTTCACCATGCAGATGACACTTATGTGTTTGCTGAGTAAGGCTATCGTTGCCGGCATGCCAAACCAGCTATCCATCAATAAATAGCGAGCCTGAATCCCAGCAGATAAGATACGTTGAAGCATCGGTTCCAGAAGTTCAGTGGATTTCATGGTCGCCTCAACACGCCTGCGATATGCACAACACCGCTTGTCGAGTTGCTTTTCACTCTCACAAAAGCGGTTACTTTTTTTAGCTGATGACAATAAAGCAAAGTCAAGAGGCAAGGAACTGACGCCATCAGACCAGCAGATAGTCAGCATGCGGAAACCTCTTACAAACCGCCCTGTCGTGTGATCTTTCACCCGACTGAGAAGCTCAACTTTTTTGGACCGGGATCGATCATAGGTACTGTCATCAATGATCAATACCGATTCCCGCTCTTCGTCAGTTAAGCGGTTGAAGAATGAATGTAGTTTAACCCCAAGATGAAGCAATAAACGTCGCCAGTTGTAGGTTGTGCCTTTGAGAATCTCATAAACTGCATCCTTACCAACTGCACACTCTTCGTTAATTACTATTCCACGGTAGAGGTTCATGCCGACGAACGGTAATAGGAAAATGGCTTCTATTAGAAATCGAGGTCCAAAACCATGGCGCTTACGAACTCCACATTGATACAATAATTTACCTATGGCAAAGGTGTCGAAGAAGGTGCTAACTTTACCCTGGATTTGGATGTTCTCTTGAATTTCTGAATCGAGTCGGATATCTTCCATTTGAGCCCTTTCTTTTTGATTTTATTATGAATTGTGGTGATTCCATTATAATTCAAAGGTTAGGGCTCTTCAATGTTTTATATCATAATATCATGCATTTACTGATAATTTTCACCTATTTATTCAATCCCGAAAGTTGAG
>NZ_SWCN01000072.1 GCF_005116575.1 Desulforhopalus sp. IMCC35007
TAGCCCTAGGGGAACCTGGGGCTGGATCACCTCCTTTTTAAGGATGATACAGTGAGTGTTACCGGTTTCTTACATCTTGTAAGAACATGAGTACACAAAACCTGTTACTGGGGATTAACCCCGTTTGCTGTTGTTATTTAGTTTTGAGGGATCGTCATGATCCTTTGGGGTGTTTTACTCCCCTGCCCTTCGCAACTTCGGGTTGCTGAAGGTTTATTGATCTTTGAAACTGAAAATGGATTGCAATCAGATGCTACAGGTTTTTGCCGACTAGTTTTTGACCAGATGATTTGGTTTTAGACGAGGAGTGCGAAGAGTGAGTGACTGAGACGTATATGAATACGTCGAAGAAATGAACTTTTCGTGACGACGAAGCATAAAGCCTAATCAGCGGTTCAAAAATGGGCCTATAGCTCAGCTGGTTAGAGCGCACGCCTGATAAGCGTGAGGTCGGTGGTTCAAGTCCACCTAGGCCCACCATTTTTCAGATTCTATAATAATTGTTTATGAAGCTCTTATGCTTCACTGTTATTTATTTTGCATTAAAGTAAGTGGCAGCAATGTTCTTTGATAATTGAATAGTAGAGTAGTATAAAATCCTTTAAATCTTTTAAAGTTTTTTGTATGGGCACACAGGCCGTTGGTCACCGTGTCTATAGATACAAAAGACCCCCATTGGATTTGAAGGTTACAGTAGTTGAGTTTTCTTTTCTATCTGTTGTAAGCGGATAGATGAGTGAAGTTCTTAAAGTTTAATCAAGTTTTATGGATAAGCTATTAAGGGCTAACGGCGGATGCCTTGGCATCGGAAGGCGATGAAGGACGTGGCAAGCTGCGATAAGCTTCGGGGAGCTGTTAACAGGCTTTGATCCGGAGATTTCCGAATGGGGAAACCCGGTGGGTGTTATAACCTACCATCTCATGCTCAATTCATAGGCATGTGAGGCGAACGCAGGGAATTGAAACATCTTAGTACCTGCAGGAATAGAAATCAATTGAGATTCCGTAAGTAGCGGCGAGCGAACGCGGAGTAGCCCAACTTAGCGATATGGATCGTAGATATATAGTGGAACAGTATGGAAAGGCTGACCATAGACGGTGATAGTCCGGTACACGAAATATATCTTGACCTAGCTAGAAAGAGTACCACGGGACACGTGAAACCCTGTGGGAATATGGGAGGACCATCTTCCAAGGCTAAATACTAACCGATGACCGATAGTGAACGAGTACCGTGAGGGAAAGGTGAAAAGAACCCCGGGAGGGGAGTGAAATAGAAACTGAAACCGTTAGCTTACAAGCAG
>NZ_SWCN01000073.1 GCF_005116575.1 Desulforhopalus sp. IMCC35007
CCAAGCATATTTTTGATCTCTGATAACTGAATAACCGCTAAACTATGGTACTGCTACGTCCGGCATACCTCTTTCAATGTGGGGCCATTTATTCCATGAGCTATGGCTCGTAAAATAGTTTCCATAGAATCAACTTTATAATTGCGGAAGAAAGCTCTGATAGCCTCCCACAACGACTTCTTTGATTCTTCTTTTGCCAATGCCTCCTGAAAGAGCCAGCAACTGAGCTGTTGTGTCTGATCTATGAGAAAAGCGAGCATCATTAAAATAGTGAAGACCCCGCTCAGATTCTTTTTGCCAAGGCCGTAGTTATGGCCGAGATTATAATCCTGATTTTTAAGAGTGTTGAATGTTTCATTCTCTATTTTCCAGCGGGCTCTGCCAGCACGCATCAAGCTGTAAACATTCTCTTTTGTTATCTCGATATCGGTTACCCAACTGAAGGTGGTTATTTTCTCGTTCTTGTCGATCTGACTGTATTCGAGCACATTAACCAGCAAGTTTGGATTGGATTTGTTTAAAGGAACCTGATTGACGAATTTAAAAAAGTGACCGGTTTTCTGGTCCTCTGGGTCAATAAACGACATTTGAGTAGCCCGCTCTTCTTTTTCAGCCAGGTCCAGTTCAGCAAAGAGTGCTGCGTGATCACCCGGCTTGGCCCCAAGAATATAGCGCAGGTTGAGGTTTTGCAGGTCTTGAATATGAGGTGCATTACTGGCTAATGCATCTTCAACCACAATAACCTTCAGGTGGGGATGCTCGTTTCGAAACCTTGTGTAGAAGCGCCTAGCGGCGTTCCGTTCGCAATCATTTTTATTGGTACCGTCCTGTTTGGTTATCATCTCCGGAAAGACAGGAATAACCACCTTGCAATCTGGTCGCACAAAAGAAGCAGCATACATCTGCTGATAATAGAGTGTTTGGCCGTTGCGACTCTTTTTTGACATGCAATAAGGAGATGAGACTTTGCCCGATGAATAGAAGCCGGTACCATCACCACTCAGGAGGTAGTGGTTATCAATATAGGCCATCTTTTCAAAATCTTTTCCCCGTTGAAGATGCCGAAAAACCGTACGAAAAGGTGCACGCAACGAAGAAAGTGACAAGGGATCCAGTATGGTCCGCATCTGGCTGTCGCAAGGTATATTGGTTATGCCAAACATTGAATGCAGGTTTTGCGGTTCTTTTTGTCGCTGTTTGTCAAAAGCAAGAAGGGATGGGTGCTTCAACTGAAACACTGCCAGGCCGGACATCAGTGCATCACCCAGTGAGATTGTGCAATTGGCACCTCT
>NZ_SWCN01000011.1 GCF_005116575.1 Desulforhopalus sp. IMCC35007
CAAAGTGTGCGTATAAGCTTAATACGTACACGCAAAAAAGGCAAGAAAAAAGCACGGTTTTTCAACTAAACCGTGCTCGTAGGGTTGTTTCTTGGGCTTAAAGTGTGCGCTTTATACGATTTTCAGGTGGTTACAGGCTGAAACTATTTGCCTGGGCCATTTCGAGAGCGAGCTGAGATCTCGAGGCTGCATCTTTTGGCATATTTTTATCTGCACACCACTGGGGAAAGGTTTCCGGATCTATAAACACTTTCATGACCTGGTCACCCGCCGCCTCAACCTCTGTTTTTTTCTCTTCGGCCCGGGCATGCCAATCGGCAAAGGTCCGTGGCAAAAATTCTGCATCGTCAAAAAGGGTCAGGAGGGTTTCGTAGTCTTCCTCCTTGTACCAGACCATCGCCCGCAGCATTGGCTGATGTTGGGGGGCTGATGCCGCTGATTTTTCTCGTTTTTCCTGGATTTTAGCGGCTGTTTTACCGGCTCCTGCGTACACATTTTTTTTTGTCATCTCAGTTCTGCGTTTAAATTTATGAGGAAGATCGGCGTATCGTGTGTTATGTCGATCTCTTTGGCTGTCGGTCGTCTTTCTTTGAACAGCAGAATATAAAATGATACGCAACTCAATACAATAGCTAATAGTCCATCGAGGTTGATGGCCAATCAGCGGTGTTGTGATTCAAAGTTCTCTGTTCCTGACCAGAGATTGCTGGTATATCTGCTCTTGTGATGTTTTCTGTGGAATGATTTCTAAAAGAAATATAGGCCGGAAAAATATGGGGAAGAATTTTACCTTTCAGTTGATATTTATTTTTTTAATTCGTCTTCTGCTCAATACCGGAAGACGGTTTATCTATCCTTTTGCCCCGGTCCTTGGTCGCAGCCTCGATGTTCCAGTGACTGCAATCACAACTATTATTGCAACCAGTCAGT
This sequence comes from Desulforhopalus sp. IMCC35007, assembly GCF_005116575.1. Taxonomy (GTDB): domain Bacteria; phylum Desulfobacterota; class Desulfobulbia; order Desulfobulbales; family Desulfocapsaceae; genus Desulforhopalus_A. The sequence continues at coordinate 931 of NZ_SWCN01000011.1, forward strand.
TTACTTCTCTGTTTGGGTTGTTCAGCGGCCCGATCGCTGACCGGATTGGTAATAGAGTTGTCATGCGGACCGGGCTTGCTCTGCTTTCTATAGGGATGTTACTGTGTGGCCTGGTACCAGAGTATCTTGCCGTTTTTGTCGGACTGGTTCTTGCGAGCTTTGGCAAAACCGTCTTTGACCCTGCAATTCAATCCTTTATCGGTCATCATGTGCCCTTTACCAGGCGCGGCAGAGTGATCGGGATCATCGAGACTGCCTGGGCTGGTTCAACTCTTATTGGTATTCCGGCTTTTGCCCTGATCATCGAGCATATGGGACTGCGGATATCATTTTATGTCCTGGCATTTCTGGGGGCATTGGGCTGGTTGTTCATAGCCAGGATACTTCCTCCAGATTCAAAAGAAAAAGGGGCGTCTGGGGAAAAGTCAGGCCTGCTCAGTGGGATTTTCTCACTATTTCGCCAGCGGGAGACGGCAGGCATGCTGCTTTTTGGCTTCTGGATCTCCATTGCCAATGATGGGCTATTTGTCGTCTATGGTCTCTGGCTGGAAGAGAGTTTTGATGTATCTCTGGTCACTCTGGGATTTAGCACAGTTGCTATTGGCAGCGCAGAGCTTATCGGCGAGGGGATGACAGCACTCTTTTCCGATCGGATAGGCCTGAAGAAAACCATTATTATCTGCCTCTGCCTGGTGAGCGGGGCTTACTTTATCCTGCCGCTTATAGGCGTTTCTCTTATCTGGGCAATGGTCGGGATATTTTGTGTTTTTCTCTTTTTTGAGATGGTCATGGTCACCAGCTTTTCCCTCAGCACGGAATTGTTACCTGCATCCAGAGCCACTATGATGTCGGGCTTCTACGCTCTCTCGGGGATAGGCCGAATGATTGGGGTCCTTATTGGTGGAATATTATGGGGATTTGGCGGGATTACTGCGGTTGCATGGGCGGCATCCTGCTTCACTTTACTGGGACTGGGCTCTTTGCTCTGGGGCCTTTCAAACTGGCAACATGATGGGGCTGGCGGCAGTCAGGGAGATTGACATTTGTCTCAGTGATTGATGGTGTTTTGTCAAATATCCCTTTACTAAGCCTGTTGTATAAGTATGATTGTTACATATGTATAAAGTTGTTTCTGGTTTGTTGTAGGTGTTTTTCGGGTTTTGCCTCAATGTTTGATTTATGTCGTGTGGGATATTTTGAAGAAGAGATTTCAATGTGATTATGGGAAAAATTCGGCAGCAAGTGCCGGAGAAGATGCAGGATTCTGGCCGGAAATATATGATCTGCTGGATGATATAATTACAGTTCAGGATGAAAACTACAGAGTTGTAAAGGCCAACAAAGCCGCCCTGGTATTTTTTGGGCTCTCAGCACAGTCTCTTGAAAATCTACATTGTTATGAACTCTATGGAGATCTTCAGTGTCCCTGTGCTGACTGCCCTTCTGGGGTTGAGGCTCCTCTGGGCCTGGCAAAGCCACAAAAGTCAATCAGAAGTGTCAAAGATACCTTGGTTGAGGTTCAGACTTCTCTTCTTTTCCCTTCAGATAGTGACAGTCCCTGCGTCGTTCATATTGCCAAACAAATAAACAGAGCCGAGACAGAAATAAAAGCCTCCCTGCTTGAGACGGAAGGCTGCTTTGCAAAGGCATTCAATGCAAATCCACTGCCCATGCTTGTCTCAGATCTGAAATCAGGTGTACTTCTTGATGTGAACCAGCGTTGCCTTGACTGTTTTGGTTACTTAAGAGAAGAGTTGCTCGGCCACTCTTTTGAAAATATCGGAGCCTGGAAAGATGGAGAACAGTGGAAAAATCTCATGCTTGAACTCCAGAAAAATGGCTGTATTAAAGATTATACTCTGCAGATCAGAACAAAATCGGGTGAAATCAAAGATGTGCTGTGGTCCGCGGAAACAATTGTTTTTCTGGGGAAAACAGTACTTCTTTCTCTTGTCGATGATGACACAGATCGGCGGAAGGTAGAAAGGACGCTTAAGGAGAGTGAAGAAAAATTTTCACAGGCATTTGATGCATGTCCAGATTCGGTGAATATTAACCGCTTAGACGATGGCACCTTTGTTGAGGTGAACAAAGGCTTTCTGGAGTGGTCAGGGTTTACGCGAGAGGAGGTTATTGGCAAGACTTCTGAAGAACTTAAGCTCTGGTACGACCTAAAAGATCGGGAAAAACTCGTCAGAACCCTGGAAGAGACAGGACACTGTGAAAATCTAGAGGCGAAGTTCTACAGAAAAGATGGTACTCCCACAATCGGATTAATGTCTGCCCGTGTCGTCAGTCTCAACAATGTTCCTCATATCATCTCTGTGACCCGGGATCTTGGTGCTTTGAAACGAGTTGAGAATGAGCATCGCCGCCAAAAGAATCTCTTTGAGACCATTTTCAATGCCTTAACCGATGGTGTTGTTGTAACCGATATAAACCGCATCATACAGATTGCCAACAAAGGTGTGAAGCTGACTTTCGGCTATGACCCCGAGGAGCTGGTTGGAAAAAGTACAGAAGTTCTCTATGCACAAAAACAGATTTTTCACGAGTTAGGCGAAAAGCTTTTTAGTGCCCAGGCGCAAAAAAACCAAACCTTTCATCATACGACATACAGGCACCGTTCTGGCAAAGTGTTTCAGGGTGAGTCGTTTGGGACCAAACTTTACAATCACCGGAATGAATGGATCGGTAATCTCGGCATTATGCGGGATATTACCACGCGTGAAAAAGAGAAAAAAGAGCGTTTAGGGCTGAAAACGGCAATCGAACAGGCCAGCGATGTTGTTCTGATTACCGACTATCTCGGTGCTATAACCTACGTAAACCCCGCCTTCGAAAGGGTAAGTTTATACTCTAAAAAAGAGGTGATAGGCCGCAATCCACGTTTTCTCAAAAGTGGCCTGCACGATGAAAAATTTTATGAAAACTTCTGGCAAACGATCACCAGCGGCAAGACCTTTACTGGTCGTACGGTGAACAGGCGAAAGGATGGGAGCCACTATACAGAGGAGGCCACGGTTACTCCTATTGTCGACCGTTTCGGTAAGATCATCAATTATATCGCAATTAAGCGTGATATAACAGAGAAGCTCCTGCTCGAATCTCAGCTTCAACAGGCCCAGAGGATGGAGGCTGTGGGGCGTCTTACGGGAGGAGTTGCCCATGATTTTAATAATATCCTGGGTGTCATTCTTGGTTATTCGGGAATGGCTTTGCGTAACAGCAAGCCAACAGACAGGCTCTATAATGACTTGAAAATTATATATGATGCTGCCAGCAGGTCCGCTGATATTGTCCGACAGCTTTTGATGTTTTCCAGGCAGCAGACAGTTCTTCCACAAACGATTGATCTCAACTATGCCGTAGAGAGTATGCTGAAAATGTTACGGCGGTTGATTGGTGAAGATATTGAACTGGTCTGGAAGCCCTACCCGGGTATTCTTCCTATCAAAATAGATCCCAGCCAGGTGGATCAGATTCTTGCGAATTTATGTGTCAATGCCCGGGATGCGATAACCGGTAACGGTATCCTGACCATTTCAACTGCCAAAATAGTTCATAAAGACACCATGGTCCGGACGCAGATGGTCTGTGCCCCGGGTGAGGAAGCCATCCAGCTTGTCGTCACTGATAATGGCGCAGGTATCAACCCGGATTCCTTGGATAAAATATTTGAACCGTTTTTTACAACAAAAGAAATGGGTCACGGAACGGGTCTTGGACTGTCCACTGTTTACGGTATTATTCAGCAGAACAACGGTGATATTGCGGTAGAAAGCCAGCCTGGAGTGGGAACAACGTTTACGATAGTGCTTCCCGAGAGTCATGAGCCGCTTTCTTTAAATAAAGAAGGTGGCCTGGCCCAGGTTTCTGAAGGCAGAAATGAGACCATACTGTTGGTTGAGGATGACTTAACCCTGCTTGATATGACCCGTCGGATGTTGGAAAAAACAGGTTACATTGTATTGCCGGCCAACAGTGGTGGTGAAGCTTTACGTCTTGCAGAGAAAAATAGTAAAACCATAGATCTGCTTGTTTCCGATGTGATCATGCCGGAAATGAATGGCAAGGAATTAAGCAGTAAGATACTGGAAATAATCCCGGATCTCAAAATACTTTTCATGTCAGGTTATACTTCCAATGTTATCGGACATAACGGAGTGCTGGAGGAAGGAGTGCAGTTTGTCGCAAAACCTTTTTCGAGAAAAGACTTATCCGATAAAATCCGGGCAATACTCCATTCGTAAATTTTCCAGGCCTTGTGTCTTTTCAGGGGTGACAATCCAACACGGGCAAGTGTCTTTCTCAAAGAACGGTTGGAAAATGAAGTCAGGAGCATCGCATATACTCAAAAGGAGTACGGCATACGGCATACGGCATACGGAATACGGGCATGGGGGACCAGGGTTTTAAAGCTCTACACACATAAAGCGGGACGAAATTCTTCAAGGACCTGTAAAGTCCCGTACCTTTTGATATAGCTTGATTCTATGGAGATCGTTCTTCTGACCATTCAGGGCAGCGACTATATGCAATATTAGCTGCAGCGTACAGTAGCGGCCCTGGATGAATAAAAACAGAAGGTGGGTACTAGGGGGAACGACAGTTCCTCTGGTTATTGTTTAAACTGTCCCCGGATATCTTTTTTGCTGATTTTACCGACACTGGTTTTAGGTATCTGCTGGTCCAGGATGATTTTCGAAGGGACGCCGAATTTTGGAATGACTCCCTTTTCCACAAAGCTCATACAAAAATCCTTGAGATCCTGTTCGGTAACTTCCCCCTTAAAGGCCTCTTTGAGAACAACTATAGCAAGAGGTCTCTCGCCCCACTTCTCATCGGGTACACCGACAACGGCAACCTCGCTTACTCCGGGATGCTGGCTGATCATACTTTCAAGCTCAAGCGATGAAACCCACTCTCCCCCTGTTTTGATGACATCTTTGAGTCTGTCGGTAATCTGCAGATAGCCTTCTTCGTCGATAAAGCCGATGTCTCCAGTATGCAGCCATCCACCGGCCCAGAGCTCTTCACTTTTTTCCTGATCTTTTAAGTATCCCTGGGTCAGCCAGGGGGCGCGGACAACCACTTCACCTACAGACTTGCCGTCGTGAGCTACGGGACTACCGTCCTGATCAACGATCTCCAGTTGCACATTACTTACCGGCAGCCCTGTTCTGCAGCGTATCCTTATCTGGTCTTCTTCTGGCCATTCAAGCATGTGAGGTTTGAGATTGGCGATGGTCAAAAGCGGACAGGTCTCAGACATACCGTAGGCTGTATAAATATTAATGCCTCTGTCGAGGGCTGCCTTGCACATGCCAATGGATAGAGCTGAGCCTCCGATAATAACTTTCCAGCCTTGAAGATCACTCTTCTCAACAGCGGGAGAGGAAAGCACCATGTGCATGATGGTTGGTACACAATGGGAGAAACTCACCTTCTCTTTCGTGATAAGTTTGAGCAGCATTTCAGGTTCGTACCGTCCCGGGTATACCTGTTTGGCACCGAGCAGTGTCATAAGGTAGGGTACACCCCAGGCATGCACATGAAACATTGGCGTGATAGGCATGTAGACATCAGCGGAGCTGATTCTGGCCTGACAATCATACCCGCAAAGAGACGTGACAAAGCCGTAGGTGTGCATCACAAGTTGCCGATGACTGAAATAGACCCCCTTGGGCGGACCAGTGGTACCGGTGGTATAAAAGGTTGTGGCGATTGAGTTTTCATCAAAATCAGGAAAGGAATATTCTGTTGGATTCTCGCCCAGCATGGCTTCATATTCATGATCGAGGACCAGACTTGTCTGGGCAGATGTACCGGAATCTCTGAGCAGGATTATTTTTTTGACTGTGGAGAGTTTATCCTTTATGGCTTCCAGAAGGGGGAGGAACTCTGAATTGACCAGAATAATATCATCTTCAGCATGGTTAATGGTATAGAGAAGCTGTTCGGATGAGAGCCTCACATTAACGGTATGGAGAATCGCTCCAATCATTGGGACAGCAAAATAACATTCAAGATACCTGTTTGAGTCCCAATCCATCACGGCTACGGTATCTCCCGCCTGAACCCCGAGTTTAGTAAGACCGTGAGCCAGTTGGCAAATTCGGGACCCAAGTTGTGTATAGGTGATTTCCTTCTGGTCACGATATACTATTTTCTGCTCTGGGGAATAGATGAGCGGTGTCGTCAACAGGTATTTGATGAGCAGGGGATGAGAAAAGGCCGAGGGTGTTGGCGAAATAATTTTTGTCTGCATGTAACCTCCTGAAAATAGAGATTTGCGGTGCTGAAACAGTATCATGTATAGATCTTGTTGCCGGTTCTTTGCGGGCTTTATGCAGGATAATTACAAGCAAACAACATGCCTGTGGATACAGTTCGGGTGATTGCAGCCAGTTGAAGGGCGTGGGTGCCTGATTTGAATGTAATGAATTGAGGCAGACATGACTCACCTGCGGTGGATACAGTGGAGCAATATACTGTAATTATATATGAATCTTTCTGTGAGTATATATCACTCAAAATGAGTCATTAATTACTCGATCGGGGAAGTTAGGTTCAATTGCTTCATCTTCAGGTAGAGGGTCTTTCTCTGTATCCCTAAAATTTTGGCGGTCAGGGTACGGTTCCAGCGGCAGGCCTCCAGCTGTTGCAGAAGGTGTTCTTTCTCAAATTGTCGGGTTGCCTGGCGTAGAGGCCGGGTTTGAGGGGCTTGAGAATGGCTCTTTGGATTTTTGCCTGAAACGTTGCAGGTTACGCAAGGCCCGGCGAACTCAAGGACATTGAGATTGAGAAAACGCTGAATGGTGTTTTCCAGTTCTCTGACATTACCTGGCCAGTCGTGCTGCATCAGCTTGTCCAGATCATGACCGGTCAAATGCCGGGTGGGATGACCTTTGCCGTGTTTGGCCATAAAATGCTCAAGCAGCAGAGGAATGTCGTCTAATCGCTCTCTCAGGGGAGGGAGGTTGATAGGAATGATGTGGATGCGGTAAAAAAAGTCCTCCCGCATACTGCCATTCTCCAGCATTGGTCTGAGATTACTGTTTGTCGCCGAAATAATTCTTACATCCGGCATTATGGGTTCGAGACCTCCCAAGGGGGTGTAACCTCTACCTTCCAGGACCCGGAGCAGCTTGACCTGCATTGCTTCATCAATTTCTCCTAACTCATCGAGAAAAAGGGTGCCATGATCCGACTCGGCAAAGTAGCCACGCTTGTCCAGATCAGCTCCGGTAAAAGCGCCTTTACGGTAACCAAAAAATTCACTTTCCATCAATTGGCCAGGAATGGCGCCGCAATTGACCGGTAGAAAAGTATGTTCCCTGCGATCACTCATCTTGTGGATCTCACGGGCTACGAGCTCTTTTCCGGTGCCAGATTCACCATAGATAATAACACTGGCATCCGTTGCTGCTGCACGCAGGATCAGTTCATAGATGTGCTGCATGGCCCGGCTTTTCCCAATAATCGTCCCGAATTTATAGCGATCCCCAATATTTTCACGAAGGCGGAGATTTTCTTTTTGCAGGTAGATTTCGCGTTCCTTGAGCGCTATTTCTGACAACTTCCGCTCATGAATGTCGATCAAAACCGTCTGTGTTTGGGATACAAGGTTTTCCTCTTCGTAAATAGGAGAACTTACAGCGTAATACCAGCGGTTATCCCCCGGGTGCTGAAACTCAATGGCACTTGTTGCTCCTTGAAACACTTTTTTTTGTGGACACCAGGAACAGGGTGAATCAAGGCCGAAAATACGTAAGTGACAACGATCGCGACCGAGATGGTGACCTATTTTCGGTTCTGTTTTCTTCTTCAGCTTATTGTTCATATAGACAAGCTGAAAATCGGCAGTGCATATATAGATGTAGCCGTCAAAGGCCTCAACAATCCCTTTTAAACGTGATTCACTTTCTCTCAGGTTGCGTTTTACGGATTTTAGTGAGGTGATATCAATAAGAGATGCGACACTACAATCTGTGCCGACGATCATATCAACACGAAGAAAGACATCTTTATGATTTCCGTGACGGTCTTTTAAGGTAAATTCATACTCGATTGGCGCCTTATCAACAGAATCGCGCCTCTTGATGTGATAGTTGAGCATCCTGTTCAGATCATCTTGCTTGGCGATAACAGCCGTCCACTTCATTTTGCCTTCAATCTCATCTTTGGAGTAACAAATAAGGTTGGCAAATCCAGTATTGGCAAGAGAAATCGTCGTGTCTTTTTCGATGATAATGGTACCGGCACCTGTATTTTCAAAGACACTTCGGTATCTCTCCCCACCTGCAAGCAGTTCTTTCTCAATGGATTTTCTATAGGTAATATCTTCCACAAAGCCGTTGTAGTAAAGGACTTTTCCATTCTTATCCACAGAGGGGCGGACATGGATTCTGCAGGGGAAGACACTGTTATCCTTGCGTTTCCAGCAGCTTTCAAAGTGCGTAGGAGAATCCTGTTGTCGCTCAACTATCTCGACGAGCTCTTTACGTGAGTCAGGATCTTCATAAAGATCGGTGATATTCTGTTGAGTGAGTCTGGAGAATTCATGGAAAGAAGCATAACCGAGCATTTCTGCAAAGGCCTGGTTGGCAACGAGAATACGACCATCGACGGTGGTCCGCAGAATACCGATCGGGGCTTGTTTGAATTGCTCTCTTAATTGCAGAAGATCTTCAGAGGCGAGAGGAGTATCAGTATCAGGTAAATCTGTCATAATGCAACCGCCTTTTCGTTCGGGAGATTGTTTGACGACAACATTACATTGCACTGTAGCTCATGTAGCCTATCATAAACAGATTTGGTGCGCCAGAGGTATACGCACCGACCGCCTGTAATGAAATCAGCTGCGTCTGGGTTTGGTGGAGATAAATGCAAATCTCTGCAAAGCTATGGCCTGTGCAGGCTGGCTGGTATCCTGGTAAAGGTTCAAGAGGCTGGGCATGAAGAAAAGAGCCACCAGAGGATTGGAAGTATGGCCACCTTGAAAAATTACCAATTTGTTCACCTTCATCTGTGTGCTCAGAATTGTATCCCTGGCGCCAAGCGTAGACTCCGATATCAATCATATGCCTGAGCTAAAATTCCTCAAACAACTCGAATTTGAACAAATTTTCTTATTTTAAAGGTACCCTTATATCAGGTCAGATGGATTTTTTTTAAAATCACTGGAGACAATTTTGTATCGTCTCATAATCCGTTGTAATCCCTGCCGTTCCAGACCACAGGCAGCTGCTGCATTGGTGACGTTGCCGTTATAAACAGAAAGAAGGTTGCGTAAATACTCTGTGGAAAATCTCTGAACAATCTTTGATTTTGCTTCATTGTAAGGGGTCGTGTAGAGATCTGTAAATCCCCCCTGGTTTGAGTCCTCTGCAGGCTCTTCCTGGGAGTTTTGCAGCAGGTCCTGTAGATCTGGCATCTCAACTTTGCCGCCAGCGCTCAGAAGGACAATTCTTTTAATACTGTTTTGCAGCTCGCGGACATTTCCACTCCATCTCCTCTGCCCCAGATGCTGAAGCACATCCGGTGACACGAGGAGATTTTCCCGGTCGTACTGGCTCTTGAACTTCACGAAAAAATGATGGATGAGAAGAGGGATATCCTCCCGCATCTCACGGAGGCTTGGCATGGTAACGGTGACGACATTTAGTCGGTAAAACAGATCTTCTCTGAATTCTCCAGCGCGGATCTTCGCTTCGAGATCCTGGTTGGTGGAAGCCAGAACACGGACATCAACTTTGATGGTTTTGTTCTGGCCGAGTGGCTGAATTTCTTTCTCCTGCAGGACTCGCAGCAATTTTGTTTGAATGGATACCGGAATATCTGCAACTTCATCAAGGAGGATCGTTGAGCCGTGGGCTTCAAGAAAAAGCCCCTTTTTCTCATGATTTGCCCCGGTGAAGGCTCCTTTGCTATAACCAAAAAGCTCGCTCTCAAGAACGTGTTCCGGCAGAGCCGGGCAGTTCACCGTGATCATCTTTTTTAATCTGCGATTGCTGAGGCTGTGCAAAGCACGGGCTGCAACCTCCTTCCCGGTGCCACTTTCTCCACGGATGAGCACGGTGGCATCGGTATCCGCCACCCGGGTGATGAGGTCGAGAGCTCTGGTCAGGGCCGCTCCCTGGCCGACAAATCCCTGGGGAGGGGAGAGGGTGCTGATTTTTTCCTTGAGCTGTTTATTGGTTCGTAGAAGGAGGGTTCTTTCCAGACAGTTATTGACCACCCTGACAATATGGTCTTTATCAAATGGTTTCTGCAGAAAATCATAGGCACCCTCTTTCAAGGATTGAACCGCCATATCGATTGTTCCGTAGCCGGTCATGATAACGACTGAAATAGATGGGTCGTGTTCCCGAATCTTGCTGAGGAGCCCCAGGCCATCAAGGTCGGGCATTTTAATGTCTGAGATGACAACGTCAGGACTATGTTCTTTCAGTAATGAAAGGGCGATGAGTCCGGATGCAGCACTTACAACATTACAGTTACACTTTTTTTTAATTACCAGCTCCAACATAGATAGCATGTCCGGCTCGTCGTCCACTATCATCACCAATTTACGGTTGGTGGTTTTTTCTACACTCTTACTTTCTATCATTTGTTGTATTTCTGGTTTGCAAGAAATTGAAAATATTGCTGGATGAATTTCCCGGAAACAGCGTCGGAACGGTTGACCGACGGAGGAGGGGTACTGCTGTCGAGGCCAAAAAGAGCATAAAAAATTTCGTTGGAGAGCCTGGAAAGCTCACCACTTATTTCCGCAAGCTGTTCATCCGTGAATTCCACCCCGCGGATGCGGCACTGGAGGGGCCTGTGCTGTGGAAGCATACAGCCCTCTTCTCCATAGAGAGGACAGGTCTCGTTATGCGGGATGGTGGTGCTTTCTCCTTCTGAATTTGAGCCGGATGTGGCTACTGTTTTATCGATCACTTTTTTTCGCTCTTTGGAGGACAAACCAATATTCACCTTTTCATTGAGGTAGATGGCCTCAATTGGGGCAAGAGAGAAACTGTTTGTGCAGCAGCGATTGGTATCGATCTCTTTTGTCTGGGGAAGTCTTGACTGAACGATAAAATCCACTCTTTTCAGGAGCTGTTCGTACCTGTTATAAAATTCACTGAGATCGATTCCGTTACGGTTGTCAGGAGTTGCCTCACCGATTTTCAGTGTTCCTTCTTTTTTGCCAAATTTCCTCAGCAGCCACCACTGGGTGAAGTTGGTGGGATTTGCCCGGGTTTTTTTCAGGAGCTTTTCGGCCTTTTTAAGACCCATTCCTCTTCTCAGCAGATAGGCTGTAACAAAGGTACCGGTTCTGCCGACCCCGTGCTTACAGTGAACGAGTACCTTTTTCCCAAGATACATGGCCTCATCCATCCACTCTAAGCCTTTTTCCATCTCTTCCATTTTGGGCGCGCGATCATCTGTTATCGGCAGGTAAAATACCTCAAAGCCAGAGTTTTCTTCAAGCTCGTGAAGGTCACAGTACTCTTCACAGAGATTGACAATAGCATCTATTCCCTGGTCGCGGATTTGGTCGAGTTCGTCGTAGGACATGGGGGCATGGCCCACAGCGAGGTTTTTTGTAATCCATGTAACTTGATAACCTGACATAAGTTCTTCTGCGTGAAATTTGTTATTGAGACGATGAGCTGGGTATAGCGCTCTTGTCATTTGCCGCTTCAGCGTCATTTGATCGCTGTTTCAGCTGTACAAATACTTATAAGACCTGTGTCATAAACAGGCTATGAACTCACCATGTTTATCTGAAGATTGAAAATAATAATCGATCACCCTTTCAATTTGTAATGAGAATTTGCTCCATGGCCAATTTTAACAAGAACAGAAAAGACCCTTATCACCAAGGTTGTATACGTTAAATATTGATAGAGAGGTGGCCTAACCCTCCTGAGAGAATGAGTAGCGTCCGTTGTAGAATTCTTCAATACAGCTGCTTACCATTTCATCCCCATCAAGCACCATGTCCATAAGTTTACTGGCTCCAAGAAGCCGGCCCAGCATATCAAGTGTACCAACCATTCTCTCTTTTGTACATCCCTGCAGTTTGGCTTCAAGCAGGTCTCCTTTTTTTTCTACGATGAAGCCCAGACGATCCAGCACACCGGAGAGAAAGTCAATGCGGAGAGAAAGGTGATCGTAGTCACCACCACCTCCTGCAAATCGAAGCATGCAGTGGTTTTTGGCAGAGTTGTCTCCGCAGAGTACATCAACGATGGTGAAATGGTAACCAAAACGGAGATTAAAATGAAGGTAGTCCTCGCTGACCACGGCGTAACTTGCAAAGGCAAAACTGTCTTTTTTAGGTGGCACTCCTCCTGCAAGTTCAATCTTATCGTAGGCATCCCAGTCAAATGGTTTCTGTTTCCATTGCACGCCGGGGTGGGAGAGTCCTTTCCACAGTGACTGAAACGGTGTGGAGGTCACTTTTTCTAGAGGAACCGGTTGATCCTTTGTCTTGTGGTCCCTTATACCACCACCAACATCAAAGAGAAAAACATCAAGGGGAATATTGGCATCAAGACGCACGGATCCGCGGCCTGAACCGGGTTTACCGGTGGTGAACATGGAGTGGAGAGCCTTTTCGTGGCAGAAGCGAATGATGTCATGCATGGAGCGACAGCCTTCAGGGGTGAAGTTTTCTCCTGCAGGGTCGGTCAGCTCAAGGGGGGTGATAAATTTTAAAGCCTGACTGAGAACCCGGTAGTAGGGACTCTTTTTTGCTGGACGGCTCTGTTTTTGTATAAGGTCTTCGAGAAGTCCTTCATACACAAGGCCCTCATTACCATCAACGGTAATAACGGTCCCTGCGGGAAAACGTACTCTGGCATTTTCAATGCCAGTCAGAAAAGGGATGTGAAATTCCCTGGCCACGGTTGCAAAATGACTTGCCCGGCTGCCCCGCTCAGAAAGGACCGCTGAGACTTTGTTGATAATTCTAACAAAATCCGGTGGGGAATCCCCGGTTACGATAACTGCTCCCTGGGGAACATTTTCAAGATCCTGTTTACTGTCCACTCTATAAACCATGCCTCCGGCAACCCCACCCGAGGCTTTCTCGCAGTCGCTGAGCAGGATCTGTTCCCTGAGTGTTGCAGGGGGATCGGCTGGGGTTTGCTTGTTTGAAATATGCAGCTCTCTTGCCTGGAGGATAAAAAGCTCACCATTGTCATTAATGGCCCATTCGATATCCTGCGATGTGGAGAAAAAAGCCTCGATAGCAACGCCCTGCCTTGCAATGTGTAGTGCCTGTTCATCGCTGATAATCGGGCCCAGGGTCTCTTTTCTGATGATGGTATGGGGCTCTTTTTTGTGAATAATATAATAGTCTGGGTTGACGGCGCCGGAGACCAGTTGCTCACCAAGACCACCGGTTACATGGAGATGGAGATGATGAAAGTCTTTGCTTTCCCTTGTAACTCCAGTGGTGTAAAGGACACCACTGGCTCTGGCTGCTACCATTTCCTGGACCAGTACAGACATGGCGGTTTCTTCATCTCCGAGGCCCTGACTGATCCTGTAGAATAATGCTTCTGGAGCATACTTGGAGGCTATAACCTTTTTATATGCGGCACCAACCCCCTCCCGGTTGACATTGAGTACAGTCCTGTACTGCCCTGCAAAAGATGATTCACCATCTTCACTGATGGCACTTGAACGTACGGCCACTTTAATCTCATCATTGCTGGACATGTTCCAGCTGTTGAAGGCGGTATCCATCGCCTGTTCAATGTCGGGCGGCAGTTCCGCTTCTGTTATCAGTTTCTCCAGCATTCGGGAGACCGAATCCAGAGATTTTGTGGAATTGATATTAAGACCGGCGAGCTGTTCTTCGATGATCTGGCGGAGGTTGTTATATTCTATGAAATAGTGGTAACTGCTGCCTGAAACCGCAAAGCCTCGGGGTACAACACTGGTCAGGCTATTTTTTAACTGGGCAAGATGTTTCGCCTTATTGCCTATTTTTTTATTCTCAGGTGCTATGTCTTCCAATGGTAAGACATAGGGTGGAGCGAAATCGATTGCCGGTGGGGCGATGAGAAATCGGGTATAGAAGTCAAATTTTTTATGATAGCTTTTCAGTGATGAGTACCTGCCAGGATCCATGGTTTCAAGGGCCTCGATCATTTGCGCGACCTGGGCTGAAAAGATATGAAACCTTTTACGAATTCGAGCGAAGTCTTCGCGGTGGCCATCGTGGAGAAGGACCTGGAATTCCGCCATTGCTTCATGGCAGCGGATATCATGGCTGAGGAGCAGCTTGAGTGCCTCATATTTTTCACGCAGAAGTGTACCCGGCGCGATAATTCGATAACTCCAATGCTTAAATAGTGAATTCAGCTGCATTGTTGATCCTGTAACGGCTCTGTGGACAAGAAATTATTTAGCAGCTTGTCTCTTTCATTGTCTGGTGCAGAGAATGGGTTGAATTTCTTTTTACAGGTTTAATGTAACTGAGCAATTTCGGTACAGTAAACCACAGAAGGTAGCCTATGAGTAAGGAGATAATATACCAGAACACGGCTCCGGCTAGAAGTGGCTCACCGCTTGTTGTCGGTATCTCAATAACGTAAGCACGCCCAAACATGGCTGTGAGTTTTTCCGTTCTGTAGTATTCATTGATAAAGGCAAACATGAAAAAAATCGGAATGATTTTTCTGGCAATTCCGAGCATGAAGCCTTCAAAGAAATAGTCGTAGTACGCTCTGTTGAGTTCCGCCTGGTCGATATTACGGGCCATTCTTTTGGCTTTTTCCCTATCTTCACCCTGCATTGCCTCATTACGCAGATCTACCCAGTAGTGGAATTTTTTTTCCAGCTCTATATAGCGTTTGGTGACAATCAGTCTGGCCAGAATTTTAGTGACACAGATGGTGGCAAAGGCCAGAAGGGAAATCAGGACAGCAGGCCCGAGGAAATGGAGGTGGAGGAGAAAGGCAAAGAATGTGTCGGCCAGTACCTGAAATGCCATGGCCAAATATTCCCAAATAGTATCTAAAACTGCATCCATTAATAATACTCTCTTATTGGTATAAGACTGCAGACCGGAAAACTATTTCCGGCCTGCAGCAGTATATTCTTTACGGTTATCAGATCCAGACTTCAATCTTGAAGAAACGGAAGAACAGGAAGAACAGGGTGCAGGCTAAAACGACCTTCAACTGCATTTCACTGAACATTTTTTGCGCGCGGCTACCAAGCATACCCCCGGCAAAACCACCGATAATGATAGCACCGGCAAGAACCCAGTCAGGCCAGTAACCGATGATGACATAACCAAAGAAGGAACCGATACTGGAAAAACAGGTTCCAATCAGCGAGATAGGTACAGCAACGTACATTGGCAGAGCACCGATACTGGTCATCGCAGGTACGAGGAGGAAACCACCGCCGATACCAAATGCACGGGATACGATACCGATCAACACACCAAGGAATGCAAACAGTAAAGGATTAATTCTGAATTCCTCGCCCCAGAACTTGAAACGATAGTCTGTCAGACCGGTTTTAATAGGCTCGATTGAACCCATTTCCATTGCCTCACCGGTTTCTTTTGCTTTTTTAACGGCAGCGTTGAACTTCTGGGTCATCGCTTTGATGTTTTTACGCTTGTTCATCGCCTTTGGGGTCATTTCCATGAGGGTCTTAATTCCCATGAGGACAACGAGTATGGCCAGCCACTCTTTATATGCGGCCATTGGCAGAAGTGCAGAAACATACTTTCCAAGCCAGATAGAGCCGATGAAGATACCAACACCAAAGGAAATACCTACAGGCCAGGCAACACGTTTTTCAACAACTGCAAATCTGTAGAAAGATCCGAGTGGAGAGAAAAGGGTAAGAGCCATGTTGGATGGTTTGAGTACGTTTGCAGCATTCACACCAACAGGTCCTGCAGTGTTAACGACCAGTACCTGGAAGGCAGCCATGAGCAACCCACCTGCGGCGCCGATCATGGAGAAGTAGGTACCAACGAGGATTGCGCCGATGACGATCCACAGAGGATTCATGTAACGATAACCCTTGGTGAGCCAGAAACCTTTTCCGGCGAGGGCAAAGTCAGTTTCTTTTGCACCATTTACATAGATATCAAACTTGGTTTCCGGTGGAGTATGGCGATAAGGTTGAAAGGTTGCGGTAAATTTACCAGTGGCCTTGTCCAGGTTGATCTTGGTGCCTTTATCCCAGTAGTTGGTGCTGGATTCGTCAGCCAGTACGGTTCTTGAGAAGATGACGATTTGACCAACGCGGTTACCTTCTTTGACGATGGTATTGATACCGTACGAAGATTCGTTGGCCCACTTGAGCATTTTCCACTGGTCTTCGGTCTTTATCGGGCCTAGTGCGGCTTTTGCCGTTTCATCGATAGCGTTGAAATCATCGTTGAGTAGATAGCTATAGGTTGAGTAGAGACCTTTGGTACGTCCTTTTCCTAACAGTACGGCGGGGCCACCAAAACGGGTGTCATCTGCACGCTTACCAAAGGCATTAGGGTTGGTGGTCAATATATAGTAGAGAGGGGGAATAGAGGTGTCCATTCCAAAACCCTGTTTTTTAGTTTCTTTCGCAAAATTTTTCTTCTCATGGGGCATGGTTGCATCTGAAGGCTTGAACTCATCGTGCTGTGCTATTGTAATATATAAGTCCTGACCAGGTTCAATGGTACCTTCAATGGTTACTGCATCAGCTACGGTACCGCTTGTCGTTACTTTGGTCTCTGCAAAGGAAAGACCGTAACCTGCGAAAAGCATCATGGTGATACTTACAATTGTGATAAATCGGTTTTGCACTGCTTTCATCCTTTTTCTCCTTATTTTTATTAATTGGTAAAACGTTGTACAGCTTTTTGGTTTTGTATTTTTCTTATACCTCCCTGTGTAGAATTGATGATCATGCTGACCTGTTCAGACTTTTGCTTTTCGCGGCAACCCAGGCGCCAACAAAGGTGAAAATCAGGGCAGATGATCCGGAAATAAGGTATCTCCTTGCCTCAAACAAGGGTTCCCATGGACAGAAAATGATAAGAGTACTGCATCCCGCGACCGTCAGGATAATCGCGATCAAACCAAGAGGAATCTTCTGCAAGGATTGCCTTGTCTTGCTTTTTTCGGTGAGGCTATAGCCTCCCGTTGCACAATTAAACGCTATGATAACTGGAAGTGCAGCCGGCAGCACCGAGGGTGCGAGTACCATAGACAAAAATGCCAGTAGAATAATGATACCTATGATTCCTGTGATAACGGCGTATAGGAAAACTCCTGCGGGAGAGGCCATGAACTGCTTTATCTTTTCCACTCTGAGCTGTGCTCCCTCATCTATATATGCCAATCATTATTGACTGTTTGATTTCAGAGATACGATTTTGGTCTTTCCTACATATTCCCTGGACTCAAAGCCAGTGACCTCTGTCATTTCCCGGGTAAGTTCGGCCATTCTTTTCATATTGCGGATAATCATATCCATTTCCTCAATCATCTCTTTGGATGTGAGGTCATCGCGCAGCAGTTGTGCTGTGCCGAGTGCTGCAAAAAGAGGACTGTTTAATTCATGGGCCGCTGTTCCTGCCATTTCAATGACACCTTCAAGTTTTACCCGTTCCATTTTTTCCTGTTCCAGGAGCTGCTGGTCGGTAATATCGCGAACAGCCTCAATGACAAAATCCACTTCACCGTCGGGACCGAGAATGGGGGTGAGATGCCGTTCGTACCACTTAGCCCCTTCAGGGTTTTCCAGGTTCTCAAGATGATCGAGGACGGCCACCGATTTTTGTTCTTCAAAAACGGTGGTTACCGGACAGTGAGAAGCATCGATGCGGTGCCAGGGAACGACGTTATGATAGAACTCTCCGAGGACCTCATTTTCTTCAAAGCCTCTGGTTTCCAGGAAAAATTTATTGGCCATAATGACTCGTTTGTCCGGGGCGACCACCAGGAGCTGGAGCCAGAGAGAGTCAAGGATGGTATGGAGAAATCTCTCGTTTTCCTCTATCTGCTCAAATAAAAGAGTAATTTGACGGTAGGTCCGCGCCTTCTGGATGGCGTTGCCACCCTCTTCGGCGACAGTGACGGTAAAATTGATTTCATTTTGGGTAAAGGAGCGTGGCTGATTACTCAGCAGCCTCAGAATACCGATGATATCCCGGCCATTTTTTATAGGAACCACAAGGATGGATTTGATACCTTCTTCCCGAATCGCCTCGTGGTAATCAACGCGGGGGTCATTTGTCGCATCGTAGATGGCAACAGGTTGTCCGCTGACCGCTTTAAAAAATGCATTTTCGCGGCTTATGCTGCCCCGGTTGAGGTACTTATCGGAAAGGCCTGATGCGGCAACCAATTCCAGTCGGTTGGTGGCGGGATGGAGAAGTCGTACGGTACATCCTTTTACCTTTAAGAGAGGTGGCAGCTTATCGACGATAATTTTCAGGATGTCATCAAGATTAAGAGTTGAGTTGACAAGACTTGAAATCTCTCGGAGTTCCGAGAGAAATTTGACCTGAACTTCCAATTCCTGAAAAAGACGACTGTTGGTGAGGGCCATGCCGACCTGTTCGGCAAGAGACATGGCAAAGGCGATCTCGCTTTGAGCAAATTCACGTGAATCCCGGGTGAGGAGTCGTAACAGTCCGATGACCTCATTGTTGAAAATGATGGGCAGGGACATGGCCGACTTTACCCCTTCCTGGGATATATACACACAGCTGTCGTGATCGCAGAGGATGTCAATGTCTTTTTTGGCAATTGGTTCCCCCTTCTTGAGGGCCGCCATGACTTCCGTTGAATCTATGGTGGATCTGGCCAGATATTCATCGGACAATCCGTATGCTGCGCCGAAGACAAAGCTATCCGTGCCGGGATCAAGCAAGCGGATGGTGGCCGCGTCAATCTCGAGGAGTTCAGGTAAGCGCCGTACGACCAGGTCCATGACCTGCTGCGGATCGTGAAGGCTGCTGATGAGCCTGGTCACCGCCTGAAACACCTCGAGGTAATCACTGTTTTTATCTGTTAAATCCATTGTCATGTAGAGTTCCGGCAGTCAGCCTGGAAGGCCGAACACCTGCCGGAACAAGAGGTTGAAAAACTTTGGCAGGCTCTGTTACAGCGATTGAAGCTCGACCAGCTTAAGTGCATGTGTTGTGCATTTCGAGATGCAGGCGGGTTTGAGACCTGCATCCAGACGATCCATGCACATATCACACTTGACGGCCTTGCCGTTATCTGGATTCTGCACAGGAATCTCCCATGGACATGCCTTCTTACAGGCCATGCAGCCTATGCATTTTTCCTGATCAATGTAGACGATGCCATCTTCTCTCTGCACCATTGCATTGGTTGGGCAGACAGGTACACAGAGCGGATCCTCACAGTGTCTGCAGGTGGAAAATGTTATCTCCATGCGGGGAACCCCCCCGACCATTTTCAGGGGTGTGCAGCTGATCTCACAGAGAAAGGGGCCCACGGGTAACTCTTTATTTGCTTTACAATGGACCTCGCAACCGTGGCAGGCAATACATCTGCGGGTATTGAGGTGGATCATATATTTTTTCACAGGTCTGCTCTCCTCTTGGTGTTACGGATACTCTTTTTCACATAGACAAAAGCTTCACAGAGGTTGACACCGCCACCAGCTTTATCCCACTCATCAAGTTTGCCAATCATAAGTTTCTGATCGCTGAGTCCGGCCAGGTAACTTCTGGTCTGCTTCGGAATTTCCTTGCCAAATCCATGGGTGGTAAATACGGCCTCTGGATGAACATGGTCGGTGACATGTGCAGCAACTGTTGCGTTATATGATCTATCTTTTGAAGAGACCTCAACGAGATCACCGCTTACAATTCCGAGTTTTTTCGCCTGCTTTGTATTCACCCAGAGGGTATTGGTCGGCATGAGCTCAGAAAGCAGTGGGTTGTTTGTGGTATGGCCCTGGGTGTGGATTGCCACCTTACCGTAAATGAGCCTGAACATTCCTTTTTCAGGTGCTTTATCAGGGGCCACAAAAGGTTTGAGTGAAGGAAGATTATTGCTCGTCAGCTTTTCACTGATGATCTCAATCTTGCCGCTTGGGGTTTTAAACTGGCCGTCGAGTTTCTCACGATCGAAAAAGACCGGTGAGTCAGAAAGTTCTATAAAACCTTTCTTGTCAAAATCAGCCATGGTGTAGCCGGTGGGTTCCAGCTGCCAGGCCCAGAGCTCTTCCATCGTCTTGAAAGGGAAGGTCTCTTCAAGGCCGAGGCGTTGTGCCAGCGCGGTGAAAATCTCACAGGAAGATTTGGTGTCATTAACAGGCTCTATGGCCTTTCTTCTGAGCGTTAATCGTGGTTTGAGACCTTTCTGCTGGACAATTGGTGTGTCGCGCTCAAGATAGGTTGACTCGGGCAGGATGATATCGGAATACCAGCCAAACTCACTGTAGTTTGTATCGATGGAAACCAACAGATCACACTTGTCCATGGCAAGCTTTTGCCTTTCAGGATCCGGCAGGCCACTGAAGGGATCATGGCGCATGGCGATCCAGGCCTTGATTGGATAGGGGTCCTCACTGATCATGTGGCTGAAAAACAGGTGAGCAAGCCCTGGGCCTTTGTCAAAGTGCTTATATTCCCAGCCGACACCATCACCGCGTTTGATGTCGGGTTTGGGACAGTCAATACTGCGAATCCCTTTTTTGCCACAGTCGCCAGCACCTTTTGGAATAAACAGGCCGCCTTTCATCTCAATATTGCCCATCAGGACATTGAGGATGTGCATGGCACGGCTGGCGTAGAAGGAATCACTGTAGCGTGCCAGATTCCAGCCGGGGTGGAAGATGACATTGGGTCGATCCTGGCCAATTTCCTCTACAAAAGCCAGAATGTCTTTTTCCTTGACGTCACATTCCTTGGCCGCCCAGGCGGGGGTGTATTCTTCAATAAAGGTGCAGAGTTTGTCAAAGCCGGTAACATAGCGATCAAGAAAATCCTTGTCGTAGTATCCTTTTTTGATGACCTGGTGAATAACACCAAGAGCGAGAGCGTAATCGGTTCCGGGGCGAACCTGGAAAAACCTTGTGGCCTTGACGCCGGTCATGGTCTGACGGACATCCACATAGGTCAGACGACCACCGTTTTCGAGCATATCAAGAGTCTGATTGTTCTCTGCAATTCTAAGAGCGGAAAACATGTCCCGGCCAAAAAGAACCAGATGCTTTGCATTTTTAATGTCGTATGCAAATCCTTTCCGGCCAACGCCATTTATAGACAAACTTGCATGGTGGGTGTTGCGGCCGCAGGTGCAGTCGTGATTGGTGTAGTTGGGGGAGCCATAGGCGTGGATAAACGCCTTGTACATATCCTGCCACGGGCCGCCTCTGGAAGACAGCACAACGGACTCAGGGCCGAAGTCTTTTTTAATGGTTTTGAGCTTATCTGCCACAAAGTCAAAGGCCTCGTCCCAGCTTGCTTTTCTCCAGCGACCGGCACCTCGTGCACCGACGCGGATGAGGGGTTGCTGTGGTCTCTCGGTGTCATTCATCATCGCGACCCCGGCAGTACCTTTAGCACAAAGCGCACCGTCCAACTGGTATGGGTTGCCTTCGATCCAGGTAATCTTGTTGTCCTGTGACTCCACACGGATCGGGCAGCGAACAGTGCACATTCCGCATATGGAGTAGACTGATTTCTTCATAAAATCTCCTTGTTCATAGTTCCTGTTGTACAGCTTTATCTTGCTAGAATTCCTGCTACTTTTTCTTCAAGTTCAGTTTTGTCAATCGGTTTAACGCAATATTCTCCAGCACCGAGCTCGATGGCTTCGCGGGCTGTTTCAATGGTGGGATAACCTGTGAGCATGATCACCTTCAGGTCAGGAGTTGTTTTTTTCAACTCCTCAAGTACCTGAATTCCGCTCATTTTTTTCAGTTTTATATCAAGGATTGCAAGGTCCACAGGATTTTTTCTGGCGTGTTCAATAGCCTCTTCTTCCTCTGTGAAGGTCACTACTGAATGGCCTTGTCTCGTGAGTATTTTTTTGATGAGGATGACTGCGTCCAATACATCATCTAAAACAAGTATGTCTGACATTTTAGTGTTGCTCCCTGTTTTCGTCGTTGGGGGTACTGTTGACAGGCAGCCAGATATGAAAGGCTGTGCCCTGTACCGTTTCATTTGATAGAGGATCAGTGACCGGGCTTTCCACACTTATACGGCCACCGTGATTCTTGATTATGCCGTAGGTTACAGAAAGGCCAAGTCCAGTTCCTTTGCCGACATCTTTTGTGGTGAAAAACGGATCAAAAATCTTGTTCTTGATTTCATCCGGGATACCCGTGCCAGTATCCTGAACGATGATGTGCAGTTCATTGTTGATCTTTCCGGTTGTGACAATGATTTTACCGCCATTTTCCATAGCGAACTGAGCATTATTAAAAAGATTTATGAAGACCTGATGGAGTTTCTCGGCATCCCCTACGATTTGCGGGAGACCTGCTCCAAAATGACGAATAATGTCGATGCGATTAATGTTCAGGGTATGTTCCGTGACGGCAAGAACCTCACCGATGATGGTGTTGAGGTCTATGACAGTTTTTGCACTATGGGCCTGGCGTGAAAATTTCAGGAGATCAGCGACAATTCTCCGGCAGGCCTTGGTCTGCCTCTCCATTACGAGGAGGCTGTTATGGGTTTCAGAATCCGGTTCGAAATCATCCATCATCAGCTGTGTATAGCCGAGGATTATACCAAGCGGGGTATTGATCTCATGGGCAACACCTGCAGCCATTTGACCGACGGAGGCCATTTTTTCCTGGTTGATCAGCTGTTCTGTCATGGTTCGCAGTCTTGTCATGTCCTTGCCAATACCTTCATATGCAACGAACTGGCCGTCGAGATCGTAAATTGCGTTGGCGGTGAGCAGTATAAACTTTGGTCCCTCGTTGTTTCCCCGACATTCAATCTCCAGGTCACTGATGAAGCCGTCGGTGTGTAGCCCGTTGAGATAGGTTTCCAGATCATTTTTATGGGCAAAAAGGTCATGGAAATTAACGGATTCAGGTGGCTGGGTGAGGCCGAGAAGTTTAATGCCACTGCTGTTGATATTGGTAAAATATCCGTTTTTATCGCAGAAGAAGATGATATCTTTTGAGTTTTCAAAGAAATTGCGAAACTTTTTTTCAGACTCTGAAAGGTTATGAGTTCTGACCTCAACCATTTCTTCAAGATGGGTGTTTAGTTCCTGAAGCTGTTTGGCACTTGATGCCAGTTGTGTATTGGCATCAAAGAGTTTGACCGCCTCCTGGCGCAGGAGCTTATATGCGGCAAGTCCCTTGTGGTAATAAATAATGACCGCAGCAACGGAGATCATCAACATGGTGTTGAAGCCGCCTGATAAGGGGGAGAGTTGTTTCCACAGAGTGTTTTGATCTGTATATACAAGTATGATTCGAACCATGTGACCAACTCCCCGGGACAGGGAAAACGCGGCCATGGCTATACAGAAATAGAAGAGAAAGCCCCAGATAAAATTGCTTGGCTGAAGACGAACAAGGAACCAGGCATAGCGTAATGCGATGAAGGAAAATAAAATGGCAAGGGCAGACCCGAAAAATTCAACGGTAACAGCTGGCAGCAGAGGAATACCGTTCATTTTTTCGCCTCCAGCAGAGCTTCCCTGTAGAAGGTTCTCAGGCTGATGACAAGGGCGAACAGGCCGGGGACATTGAGAAAATGGTCCATTTTTGTCAGATAATAGAGAATCTTCATCCCGGTGATGGGGGGAGCCAGCTGCTCTTTCCAGGTGTTTTTATCAATAAAATCGGTAGGGGTTAAATGGCTGAAAGCCTCGTGTCCGGTAAAAGCAATCAGGTTCCAGGCGATGAGGAAGAAGCAGAATATTTGTAGAAATTTCCATCCTTTGCTCTTGATTACCGGGGAGGTTCTTGTGTGCCAGTACAGGTAGCCAAGAGCACCCGAAAAAAGAAGGTGGGCCATCTGATGTACGTATATACCTTCAGGTGCCCCATGGGACTGGAGCGCCCAGCAGTTCTCTGCAAAACTAAAGAGAACGAGCAGGATAATCGGTATAATGTGTATGTAAGGGTGTTTTTTCATATTCTCCTCATCAGATATAATTCAAGCATTTTCTATGCCTGTTACCTGGAAAGGTTTGCCAAGTTTTGAAAATATACATCAATACAAATTCTTACACGGGGCGGGGGAAAATGCATACACGTACTCCGGTTGGAATTGAACATCCAGATGCTGGAATATGCAACATAAATGATGCACTCCTGGAGTCTCAACTCAAGGCCCAAAACTGGCGTATCCAAGAGAACAACAGGAGAAGACAAGATCCTCTTGTGTTTTATCGAAATGAACAGGTGCAACGTAAAAGTTGCTATGCTGGAAAAAGACACCTGCACTGTTGCTGTTTCTTGATCTGGTGGAGAAAAAGTTTTGTGCAACAAAAAAGTGGCGCTTTTATTTTTACATGGGTGCAGGTAAGAGGTTTTGCTGAGATGAGGCTCTTTTTTAATAGCCAGTCTTTAAGATAGAATCTCTATAAAGTGCCTGAGATTTTATTTTCAGAGGCAGGCGTAGACTATGATATCATATTGCCGTACTCAAAGAACTGGCATGCTTTTATCGTGTATGAAGAATCGAATTCTTTCAGACAGCCTGAAGACGTGGGTGGATTTTTTTATAGATTTGACAGTTCTAAAGATTTAAGCTATGTATTTTGCGACTTTTTTAGGGTCGCTTCACGTTAATAGTTTTTTGCAGACTATCAGCAATATAGGAGTACATCTTCTTCATTTTCACATGGACTGACGTATTATGGGTTTTAATAAATGGCAACAGTTTCGCTTTTCCGTACCGTGGAACCTTTTTCTTCTCACTGCAGGAGCAGTCGTTTTTGTCATAGGAATGAACGGTATCGTTATTCACCATTCCTTTATCCCGGGAGGATTGTATGGTTTATGCCTCTTTATTTTTTACAAAACGAATTTTTTGTCACCGAGTATTCTTTATCTAGTACTCAACATCCCATTTTTCATTTTAGGCTGGATGTTCGTGAGCAGACGTTTTGTTCTCTATACCATGTACTGTACTGCGGTTATTACCGTTGCCGGGCAATGGATAGTACTGGATTTTGGTGTCAGTGATCAGCTCTATGCCGCAATTGCCGCAGGTTGTATCTGCGGTGCCGGATCCGGACTTATCCTGAGATCCGTTGGTGCCGGCGGAGGCCTGGATATCATCGCGATTATGCTCAACAAGAAATATAACCTTGGTGTCGGCAGAACGTTTTTACTCTTTAATATGGTTCTTTTTTCCCTGGTTGTTGTCAATTATAGTGCCGACATTCTTATTGCATCTATAATTCTTACGTATGTTACCACCAAGAGTCTCGATTTTCTGCTGACACTCTCGAATCAGAGGAAAATTGTCTATGTGATCAGCGATTTCACTTCTGAAATTGCGGAAGTGATGATTGAAGATTTAAATATGAGTGCGACCTTTATCAAAGGTCGTGGCGCGTTTAGTGGCAATGATAAGGAAATTCTGATGGCAATTACAAATAACATTCAGATGAAGCGGCTGGAAGAAAAAGTTTTTTCCATTGATTCTGACGCTTTATTTATCGTCGAAAATAGTTTTGACGTCATAGGTTCAACCTTTCGAAAGCGCAAAATTTATTAAAGAACACTACCATTTCGCTGTATGCCTGACTCTATATGGCAGGAGGGCATACAGCTTTTTTCGGGGTATATTTTCGCTTCCTTTTCCTCGTAATTTTTCTGCTGAACCAATAGCTTATTTGAATGTTCAGCCTCTTCCCCCAGCGGTTGCGTGTCTGCTTGGTACATTGCCGGATGACCACTGCAGTCTGTCTTGTCCTAAGGAGATTTTTGCAAAACAATTCTTGACATATTTCACTTGCCCGTGAGACAATTTCGACATTGTAAAGGTAATGCAATGTTAGATGAATGTATTCACATGGAGGTGAAGAATGAAGAGAAAAATTGGAGCTGTAATTGTTCTGTTAAGCTGTTCCCTGTTGTTTCTTTCTTCTGCTTATGCAGATGTCAGGATTGGCATTCTGGCCAAAAATGGCTCGGCCGCGGTTATGAAAAAATGGGCTGCAACCGGTGACTATCTCACTGAGAAAATTGGTGAACCGGTGGAAATAGTTCCCCTGGATTTTGATAAGGTTATGCCCGCAGTCGAGGCAAATGAGGTTGATTTTTTCCTGGTCAATTCATCTATGTTTATCACCATGCAGGTTAAATTTGCTGCAACCCCTGTTGCGACGATGATTAATTCCCGTCAGGGCGAAGCCCTGAAGTCTTTTGGCGGCGTGGTTATCGCTTCAGCCTATAATGACAGCATAAATTCTTTTGAAGATTTGAAAGGGAAAAAATTTGCTGCAGTGATGCAAAATTCGTTTGGTGGCTGGCAAATGGCATACAAGGAGTTTATCGACAGGGGTATAGATCCATTTCAGGATTTTGCCAGCCTGGTTTTCTCCGGAACCCACGACAATGTAGTCTTTGCGGTTCAAAATGAAGAGGTAGATGCAGGTACAGTACGCACCGACACCCTTGAGAGAATGGTGGCAAGTGGTGCGATTGTCATGGAAGATTTCAAGGTTATTGAGGCAAAATCCGATGGTGATTTTCCCTTTCTCTGCTCCACTACGCTTTATCCGGAATGGCCACTGGCCAAGGTTGCAGCAACAGATGATGCACTTTCAGTAAAAATTGTCTCAGCTCTGAAAGAACTTAAAGAAGGCGATAAAGCGGCACAGGCAGCAAAAATCATAGGCTGGACCGATCCGCTGGACTATTCTGGTGTCCAGTCCTTGCAGCAATCGTTGAAAGTAGGTGCTTACGCAGAATAACAGTTTAGGTATCAAAACCCTGTAGCAGGAGTACCGGCTACAGGGTGTGCCTGTAAATTTTCCAGAATAAAAGAACCTGGGCCAGTAGGGCCAGTCTCTGAGGATAACAATGTTTCAATCTCTTTTTCGCAACAATTTTCGTGCCCAGTTGATTATACCTGTCGCCATTACTCTTCTGGTGATGATCATTGCCGCAATCACCTTTACGGTGGTCTCCCAAAAGAAAAGCAGCAGGCTTTTAAATAGTCAGATTGAAAAGTCGTTTTCTGAGATAGCCGGATCGGTCGGGGAGGATTTAGGTAAACTCTCTGAGAGGTTTGAAGGCGATCTGCAAAAAATGCAGACAGAAGTTTCGTCAATGCTTGCCACATCGTCATCGGAAACCTTGAAAGCGACTGCTCTCTCGATGCGCATGAATATTCAGGGCCTGTGGAGACAAAGTGGCGAAAATCTTTTGCAGCTTTTGTCTGTTTCTTCGGTGAATTCAATTATCACTAAAAATTATGCTGCGTTGAATACCTATGTGAGAAGTGCCCATGCCAATAAGGATGTAGTCTTTCTTTTTTACAAAGATTCGGAAGGAAAACCGATTACCCGGTTTCTCAACCGTAAAAATGAAATTCTGCAGTCATATCTGCCGCAGGGCAAGCCTGACATTGAGCAAATTATACAAGCTGGAGAAAGTGACTCAAATGTTCTTGTTCTACAAGAGACTATACAGTCTGACGGAGAGACAATTGGAAGTGTGGTCCTTGCGCTTGACCTGACCGAGTCAATTCGGGAGAGTGACGCCGTCAGCCTCCAGTTTGACGATCTGGTTGAAACTAACAGTGATCGGATCGATTTCCTTCTGGGCAAGGAATCGGCCAAACTTAATACAACCCTGCAGTCTGTCATCTCAGACATTAATGGAGATATCCGTGCGAGATCAGATAAAACGGTAGAGCAAGTCCAGAATACAAGCGAATCCATTAGCATACAGTCGAGAAATCTTTTTATCTGGGGGTCCGTCGCTGGCCTGTTTCTGGTTCTTGGTATGTTGTATTTGAATGCACGTTCCATTCTGAACCTGCTCGGTGGCCAGCCTGCTGCAATGGTGGATCTTGCCAGAAGAGTCGCCAAGGGAGATCTGACCGAAGACAGCTATGGCTCAAGCGTACCGGGAAGTCTTCAGGAGGCCCTCTTTCAGATGAGTAGCAGGCTGAGGAGTCTGATCGGCAATATAGTCACAGAAGGGCGATCCTTGCAGGCAACGTCCACGGAACTGGCCCTTGCAGCAGAAGATCTAACCGGTGGGGCAGAACAATCAGCCTCCCGTTCAGATGCAGTTGCTGCGGCCACAGAGGAGATGAGCGCCAACATGGATATGGTCACACACTCCAGTGAGCAGGCCTCTCAAAATGTTAACCTGGTCGCCACTGCCATGGAAGAAATGGCTATGGCCGGACAGAAAATCGCTCAAAATACAGCCAAGGCGAGTTCCATGACGGAAGAGGCGGTCTCTTATGCCGCAATGTCATCTGAAAAGGTCAACCAGCTCGGCAACGCAGCAAGGGAAATCAGCAAGGTCACCGAAGTGATCACGGAAATTTCAGAACAGACCAATCTTCTTGCCTTGAATGCGACCATTGAGGCGGCAAGGGCTGGTGAGGCGGGTAAAGGTTTTGCGGTGGTTGCAAATGAAATCAAGGAGCTTGCAAAGCAGACCGCCCAGGCAACAGGAGAGATAAAGGCGAAAATTGAATCGATTCAGAGTTCAACTGACGATACGGTGAAAGAGATCTCTCAGATCGGTGTTGTGATTAATAATGTCAATGAACTTGTGGGCACGATCGCAACGGCTGCCGAACTGCAGGCGACGACGGTAAATGAGGTGTCTTTGAATGTGACGGAGGCCTCCTCCAGTATCAATGAAGTGAACGAGAATGTTTTCCAGGCTTCGGTGGTGGCAAAAGAGATTGCCAAAGATATCGCGACGGTGAGTCAGGTTTCAAAAGAAGCAAAGGAAGGCAGTTTGCGTCTGCAGGAGAGTTCGCACGAATTGAAAAGGGTTGCGGATAAGATAAACGGGGAAACGAGCCAGTTCGATCTTGGAGCCTCCCATAAAAATATAGAACGGGTTCACCAGACTACAGTGGTAAAAGCCCTCATTCGCTGGTCGCAGAATCTCTCCGTGGGGATCAACTCCATTGATGAACAGCATAAGGTTCTGGTCAACCTGATCAATGAGCTTTATAAGCAGATGCATGCCGGTCTTGGCAAAGAAGCTGTGGGGAAAACGCTTGGGCGCCTCATTGATTATACGGCGAAACATTTTAAATATGAAGAAAAGCTCTTTGCAGAGCATCGTTACCCCGAGCAAAAGGCCCATCAGGAGCTGCATGATAAGCTGGTCGGCCAGGTTGTCGCCTTTCAGGAGGAATTCACCCGTGGTGAAAAAGATGTTTCTCTTGAGTTGATGGAATTTCTCAAAGAATGGTTGCTGACCCACATCAAGAAAAAAGATATGGCTTACGGTCCATATCTACGCAGTAGAGGGGTTGAGTAAAGAGATGTAGAACTTGTCACAGACAATCCATTCATAATCCACTTCAAACCAATGGAGCTACGAATGGATTGTTTTATTCCAGGACAATATCAAAAGCGTTCAGCAGTGATATCGCCTCAGGAAGTGAAAATTTAGTCTTACGTAAAATATTGCCTTCAGGGTGAATGGCATACCCCACCGCTTTCCTTAAATCTGTATGCGTCAGGTTGGTGTTAACGAATCTCGCACCGGTAAAATCTGAGCCCCTGCAGTCAGCCTTTGATAAATTTGTCTCAGTAAAATCAACTTCCTTGACCTGACATTGACTCATCTCGGTGTTTCTCAGATCAACGCCGATAAAGCCAGAGTAGTTCAATAGGCACTGTCTGAAATTGACATCTAAGGGAACGCTTGTCGCAGACCACTCAATTCCTGTGAGTTTTGTTTCGATAAACATCACATCACGAAAGGAGGTCTGTTTGAGTGTTGCTGAAGAAAGATCACAGTTGTGAAAGCTGCAGTTCTCAAAAATACAGGCAAAAAGGTGAATTTCTGCAAATCGGCAGTTTTTAAAGGCACAGTCATAGAACTCAGTGTATTGAAGCTGTGGCTCAAACGAAATTGCGTCCCCTGAAAGTTCGAGATCATCGTATGAGGTGTGGCTGGTAAGGGTTATCATGTTTTTTATCAAAAAAATTCAGCCTTCGCGGTGGAAAGGTACTCCGAGGCACCTGGGGCTTTTGCCATCTTTGCCGCCTTTTTTCAGGTGCATGACGAGAATCAGCACCCCTATGGTGAGTAGATAAGGGAGCATCAATAAAATATAGACGGGGATCACCTCAATCCCTGTTGCCTGGAAAAAGAATTGAAGGGCCGTTAACCCGCCAAAGAGCAAGGCTCCTAGTACTGCGCGATAAGGCGACCAGAGAGAAAAGATAACCATGGCGATGGCGATCCAGCCCTGTCCTGCCGTCATGTTCTCTTTCCAGCCAGGGGTGTAGGCAAGTGACAGGTAACAGCCACCAAGTCCCGCAAGAATCCCCCCAAAAATGGTGCAGCAATAGCGTATTGCTGTGACATTGATGCCGATGACATCGGCGGAGACGGCGTCGTCGCCAACGGCCCTGATTTTTAATCCGGTTCGTGTGTGGAACAACACGTAGCTTGCAAACGGGATGATAAGATAGGCGAGGTAGACGAGTACCGACTGGTTGAAGAAGATTTCGCCGATAACAGGAATGTCGCTGAGATAGGGCAAGGGAAAAGCTTTAAGACGGATGCCAACCTCACCAATAATAGGCCGGCCAAGGAAATTACTGAGACCGCCGCCCAGAATGGCAATAGCAAGGCCCGAGAGTGTCTGATCGGCTCGAAGAGTAATACTAAAAAAAGCGTGGAGCATGGCCAGCAAGGCGCCTGCCAGCATGCCACCGCCAAGGGCAAGCAGTGGCGGCCCCCCGGCAAGACCGATTGCGGCACCTGTCAAAGCGCCGACAAGCATCATCCCTTCAACTCCAAGGTTGAGAATACCACTACGTTCGGCAAAGATTTCCCCGATTGCAGCCAGCAGGACACCAATGGAGGATTTAATGGTTATCTGTGAGATAAAAACAATATCGTCTATCATAAGATTTAGAAATTACTTCTGTTTTTCCAAGTTTCTTTCATGGTCTCTAAGCATTGTTTGTAGAGGGAGATGGAGAAGAAGAGGTTATAATGCGCAAACGAAATCGCAGCAGAGCTTCACTTGCAAGAAAACCAAGGAGCAGTGCACCTTCAAGGACCTGGACGATTGATGCTGGCAGATGCATGGAACTTTGCAGCTGTTCCCCTCCGATGATCAGCCCGCCGAGGACAAGTGCAAAAATTGGGACCATTTTAGGTCTGAAACCAGCAAGGCAGGCAACGATAATTCCATCATAGCCATAGCCGACACTGAGACCTTCCTGGAGGCGGAGGTGGATTCCGGCAACCTCACTCATTCCGGCAAGTCCCGCCAGCGCCCCGCTGATAAGCATGACTCGTATTATTTCCCGGTTTACCTTCATTCCGGCATACTGCGCAGCCATTGGCCCTTTACCGATGACCCGTATGCGAAACCCCCATTTGGAGTGGCGAAGAAGGATATGGAGCACAATGGTAGCCGCAATTGCCAGAAAAAGCCCAAGGTGAATACGGGAATCAAAAAAGCGTGGCAGGGCTGCAGCATCGGGGAAAAGGGCCGAACCGGGAAACCCCATGCCATCCGGGTCTCGCCACGGACCAAAATAGAGATGGTCCATGATGATGATGGCAACATAGTTGAGCAGCAGGGTGGTAAGAATCTCACTTACCTGAAAATGGGCTTTCAGGATTGCAGGAATGAGGGCCCAGAGCATGCCCGCTGCAGCTCCACAAATGATCAGTGCAGGAAGAACACTATAGGACGGCCAGTCGGGGGTAAGGTAGAGGGCGGCCCAGGTAGCTCCCAGGGCGCCAAAGACAAACTGGCCTTCGCAGCCGATATTCCAGAGTAACATGGTGGCAGCAATGGCAACGGCAAGGCCAGTCAGCATGAGCGGGATGGCCTTGACGATGACTTCAGTGAATCCCAGGCTCGAGCCAAAAGCTCCCTGAAACATAACTCCATAGGCCAAAAAGGGATTCGCTCCATAAATCAGGAAAATAATTGATCCCACGAGCAGGGCGAGGCCAAAAGAGATAACCGCGATTAACAGCTGTTCATTTTGTGGTTTAGTGTAACGTTTTTCCAGGCGTAACCTCATCTCAGCCTCCAGCCCCGGCCATGAGCAGGCCTATTCGCCCGACAGAGTCGGCATCACCTGCGTTAATGATCTCAATTATCCTGCCGGAGAACATCACGGCAATCCTGTCAGAGAGTGAAAGAGCCTCTTTCAGGTCGCCTGTAAAAAGCAGTACCGCAGAAAATTGGCGCTGCGCAAGAATTGCTTGCCAGACCTCTTCAGTTGCCGAGATGTCGAGTCCCTGGGTTGGTTGTTCCGCGATGAAAAGGGCAGGATTCTTGGCCAGTTCCCGGGCAAGGATCAGCTTTTGCAAATTGCCTCCCGAGAGTTGGCCGGCAAGAGTCCGGCTGCTGTGGGTGACGATGCTGTACTCTTGTACTGCCGTCTGAATATCACTTTCCATCCGGGCGTGCTGGAGCCAGAAGCTGTTGCCACTTTGTTCAAGCCTGGTTAATAGAAAGTTTTCTGCAAGATCCATCCCGGCAACACTGCCTGCATGATGTCTGTCTTCTGGCACGTAGGCAATCTCAGACTGCCTGCGGGTGGCCCAGGTTGCTGCGTCAAAGGAATTCCCTAAGAATTGTATCGTACCGTTTTGACCTGTTGTCTGGGCGTTGATTGTTTTGCATAGCGAGGCCTGACCATTCCCGGCAACGCCAATAATGGAGAGTATCTCCCCCCGGCAAACGTTGAAAGAAATATCGGTAAAGGCGGGTTGCATGGAACCTTTGGGCCCGGTTAAACCGCAGACCTCAAGTACGGTGTCCTTTGTTGCAATTGTAGGTTTATCCACCCGAAGTACGACCTCCCGGCCGACCATCAGGCGGGCGAGGTCGCGTTTACTGCTGACTCTGTCAAGTGTCGTCTGGGTAATAATACGGCCTTTTCTGAGGATGGCGATACGGTCGGCAATCTTCAGGACCTCCTCGAGTTTGTGGGTGATAAATATAATGCCGCAACCGTCCTCTTTGAGTCGGCTTACGACCTGGAAAAATCGTTCAACGTCCGGTGGGGCGAGTACTGCGGTGGGTTCATCAAAGATGAGGAGTCTTGCGGACTGCACCAGGAGTTTAAGGATCTCTGCACGCTGACGCTCACCCATGGAAAGGCTGCCGGCCTGCCGATCTGCATCAATTTCCAGCCCATAACGGTTGGCAAGGAGGTTTATCTCTTTTTTAATGGCACGAAGGGAAACCGATCTGCCGCATGCATCGGCTGCCAGGAGTATGTTTTCGGCAACGGTGAGGGTGTCCATCAGCATGAATCGCTGGTAGACCATGCCTACTCCAAGGCTTAATGCCTTGGCGGGAGAGACAAAGAGACTGGCCTTGCCGTTAATCTCGATAGAGCCTGCATCCGGCCTGTAGCGACCGGCAATAATAGACATCAGGGTGCTTTTTCCTGCACCGTTCTCTCCCAGGATGGCCAGGATCTCCCCCGGAAAAACTTCAAGGTTGATATCTTTATTGGCAATGACAGGGCCGAAACGTTTTTCAACACCACGGCAGGCAAGCAGTGGTGTCGCTGCTGGATTCTGCGTCATCGGCCTTTACTCCGCGACAGGTGCCGGCAGATTGGCAAGGGAGTAGACCGGGGCGGAGAGCAGAGGAGGAGTGCTCCCTTCTACTGCAACGCAAAAGATGCCCAGCACCGGAAGCGGTTCACGTTGCTTCTGTCGGGCTACTTCTTCAAGAATGTCTGCCAGGCCAAGAAAGGTGCCTCCGGTGGAAACGACATCGTCAATGAGGATGACAGATTCGGCGTGGGCCAGCAATTCAAGGTCGCGCTCGTAGAGGGCAAGAAATTTACTGCCGCTTGTAATGGAATCCGAACCAATCTGGATAATTGGTCTGAAGTCTGGTTCCATGTGGGGTTTCACCCGGTTATAGGCAACCGCCACTGCATCGATACCAAGGGCCTGGGCTGCAACCTGGGTTATCTGCAGTGCCTTTTCAACAACGGTGAGAATTGCAACGCGGGAGAGATCGGGGATCGTGGTGCGGATTTTTTCAGCCAGAAGGAGTCCGAGGTCGTTGTTGAGTCTGGTTTGCCCCACAAGATTCAGGGATGCAATTTTGAGCTTTTTCTCGCCCGAGGGGATGCGAACGAAAGGGAGTTCAATTGCGTAATCAAGGCCGTTTACCGTTAAGAGATACTTCTCTCCGGATTCGAGACCGTCAAGAATATTCATGTTTACCTTTTTCTACTATGGTGTTGAGTACAGGGTATATCCTGAGTTGTCGAGAGTGGCTGGTTCGCTCAAGGTGGCCTGATATTGATGATCCGTGACCAAAAATCCATAAATTAAGGCAGGTACCGGGAGGGGCTCCCGGTACTGCCCAAGGTTCTGTGATCCTCTTACTGAGGGATATTGCCTTTTACGCCTTTGATCAAAACCCGCATGGACAGGAGATCGGAGTCGGAGGCAGAACTTCCCTGTGCATAGAGGACTTTGCCATCCTGATCGTAAAGCGGCCCTGCAAAGATGTGGTCTTCTCCCTGGGACAGTTTTTCCATCTCTGCTATTACTTTCGTCTGGACATCCTGGGGAACCTTGCTGCCAAAGGGGCTGAGTTGAATTCCTTGTTGTTCAAAACCTTTCCAGTATTGGCGAAGTTCCCAGGTTCCGTCCATGACGGCTTTGACGGTTTCCACGTAATATGGGCCCCAGTTGAAAAGAGAAGAAACCAGGGTGCAGTCGGCACCGGCCAAAGCCGCATCCGTGCCGTAACCAATGGCGGGAACACCAGCCGCGCAGGCAGCCTTGGAGGTGTCAGGAGTATCGGCCATCTGACGAATCAGGTCATGCTTGCGTGCAGCCAGGGTCTCGGCCAGAGTGGTCTCTTTGATGGGATCACGCCAGGACTTGAGCCATACCACTGTGTTGAGCTTGTCGCTATCGTATTGTACGCCAGCTTCATCAAGGCCTTTAATGAGGCCAATGGTAAAGGCGTTGATGCCTCTGATAGGTTCAGGAATCGGCTGGGTTGCGACTGTGCCCACATTTTTAAAACCCATCAGTCCCGCCATGTAACCGGCAAGATATTCGCCCTGATACATCCGGGTAAAATAGTTGCCCATGTTTGGGGAAGTCTTATATCCGGAACAGTGCTCAAAGCGAATATTGGGATAGTCCTTGGCCACCCGCATCAGGGCGTCCATGTGTTCGAAAGTGGTTCCGAAAATCAGATCAAACCCTTTCTCCGCATAACCCCGGAAAACTCTCTCGGCATCCGCGGCGCGAACTTTTTCTGTATAGGCGACCTCAATCTGGTCGCCCATTTTTTCACGAAGATATTCGATGCCGCGGTAGTGACCAGTGGTCCAGCCCTGATCATCTATGGTCCAGAGCAGGGCAAAAGCGACTTTCAGCTTTTTTTCTGCACTGAAAGAGGTGCCGGGCACGAGCAGACAGATCGCTGTAATGCAGACCAGTAACCACTGTAGTTTTTTATTCATTGCTGTTTCTCCTTGGTGTTGAAAATTTCAGAAATGCTCATTGTATGGGAAGATGCTCTTATAACACGGTTGTGATTTCGCATCAAAAACATGACGGAAGAATTTTTTAACGACTGTACTGAACAGAAGATATCCTATTTTATTCCGATGCTCTATTAAAAAAATATCTTCTTTGAGGATGGATATGAAGACCGTTTGGACGAACCACTATGGGAGGAGGTGGAAGGCGGGAAGCTGAGATGCAAAAAAGAGGGCAAGTGGTATCTCTTTTGAGCGTGTGAGATGTATGGACCCTGAGTTCGTTCTCCATTATCCATGAACCATTTGGGTACTGCTGGCGGTACCGGGGCCTTTGTATTTTAAAGGTGGCTTTACCAGTTGTCGTTTACCTGTCTTTGATCTGGAGTGATCTGTATTTTCTCAATGCGTTGAGAAATAGCAAAGAATTGAGTAAAGAAATGTGAGAAAATGGCAAAAATTATTTCCAGCCCAATGCAGAGAAGATTTTGGGTCTGGAGCCTTAAAAGGGAAGAGGGCGTAGTCTATGGATGAACAACTCGCAGGAATGAGAAGAGATATTGTTGATATCTTTCAGGCGGGTCTGCGGGCGGTTGATCCGGCAGCAGCGATCAGGCGGTTCTGTGCCGTAGATCACAACATTTTACGCGTTGATGGGCGTGACTACAATCTGGCACTGTACACCAGAATAGTCATACTGGGAGCCGGAAAGGCAGGTGCTGCAATGGCTGGGGCTGTCGAGGAGATTTTGGCCCAGCGCATCACTGAAGGTCTTGTGGTGGTGAAATATGACCATGTCCTCCCTCTTGCAAAAGTCCGTCTTGTGGAGGCCGGTCATCCTTTACCCGATGCAAATGGAGTGGCGGGGGCCGATGCCCTGTTGGAACTGGCGGCACAGTGTGATGAGAAAACCCTGGTGATCTGCCTGATCTCAGGGGGTGGATCTTCGCTGCTCCCCTGTCCGGTGGATGGCGTGAGTCTTAAGGATAAGCAACAGACAACCGGAGCCCTCCTAGACTGCGGCGCAGACATTCACGAGATCAACACTGTGCGCAAACACCTGTCAAAGATTAAGGGGGGCGGCCTGGCCAAAGCGGTTTTTCCAGCGACCCTTGTCTGTTTAATGCTCTCAGATGTTGTGGGAGATGACCTTGATACAATTGCTTCGGGCCCCTGTGTTGCCGATTCCACAACATATGTACAATGCGCAGCTATCTTTGAAAAGTATGCTATAAAAGATAAGATTCCTTTACGTGTACAAGAACATATACAGAGCGGTGTTGCGGGTTTGGTTGCAGAAACACCAAAACAAGGTGCATCGTTTTTTAACAAAGTTCACTACGTTGTTGTCGGGTGCAATTACGAAGCACTTGTGGCCTGTAAACAAAAAGCAAAAGAGCTGGGCTATAATACTCTTCTGCTCTCTTCTACGATAGAAGGAGAGACTGCAGATGCTGCATCGTTTCACATGGCGCTGGCACGGGAAATAGCCCGGCACAATGAGCCGGTGAGAGTTCCAGCCTGTCTTCTTTCCGGTGGAGAGACTACGGTTACTATTAAAGGCCATGGAAAAGGCGGTCGCAATCAGGAATTCGTACTTGCGTCTGCAATGCAGATGCAGGGGATGCCAAACACTGTGGTGCTCTCCGCCGGTACAGACGGCAGCGACGGGCCGACTGATGCGGCGGGCGCGATCACCGACAGTAGCGTGGGTGAAAGAGCACGTGCTTTGGGCCTTGTGTCAAAGGAGTATCTGGATAATAACGATTCATATCACTTTTTTGCAGCACTTGATGATCTGTATAAAACGGGGCCTACTAATACCAATGTAATGGATATACGGATCATTTTGGTTGGTGGATGATCTTTTACTGCGGTCTCTACTCTTAACGTCTACCCTTCCTAACGAAGGGTTGGTATGCGCACAGACAGTCAATATTGCTTTGGAATAATCTTAATTCAGTAAGAGGTAAACCCAATACCCCAGCCATTCATGGATTGCCTCACTGCTCAATTGCAGGCTGTGAGCGTTCGGTATAA
Source organism: Desulforhopalus sp. IMCC35007 (assembly GCF_005116575.1). Taxonomy (GTDB): domain Bacteria; phylum Desulfobacterota; class Desulfobulbia; order Desulfobulbales; family Desulfocapsaceae; genus Desulforhopalus_A. Next base: position 38,628 of record NZ_SWCN01000011.1, read on the forward strand.
AGGAGCTGGTGGATAGTGTTTTTTTGTCAATAAAGTCTGTTGGGGCTGGCTGCACAAAAAAGCCAGCTCGTTCAAAACTCCATTTTGCCCGCATCATATGCAATGAAGAAGTAACCAGTAGAATGGATGTTTTATTTTCTGCCTCTAAAATTTCATAGCTAAAGTCAGCATTTTCTGCAGTCGTTCTGCTTTTAGCTTCTAGCCATTTTGCTTGAATCCCAAAACCTTCAAACAAATCAAAAGCCATAGTCTCGGCTAGACTGCGATGCTCATTGCTTTGCACTGATCCACCACTCAACAGTACTGGCAGCCCTGTCCGACGCTGAAGGAAAGCGCCGTACCGTATGCGGCTTAATGCCTGTTCGCCACTTACCGGTTCACCAAATTCAGGGGTAGCTTCATTTTGTGTACCAGAAAGGATTACGATGGCATCGGCCTGCAAAGTTGCCAACTGATGGGGCTGGAGCGCTTGATCTTGTCTAAGTGAAAGCGCGAGTGACGTTGATGCAATCGGTGTTCCTAACCCCCACAGACTGAGTACGGCCAGTATGAAGAGAGCGTTTGCACATAGTGGTCTGCGTTTATGTAATGGCCATGCCATAAGTAGAACTATTATTTGAGTAAAAGGCGGTAAAAGAATGGTTTTTAAAAGGTATCGTATTTCCATTTTGATTCATTTTTTATTTAAAAAGCAGATGACTGATCACTCTGAAGAATATTGTGCCATTCCAGTCTATATTATGTTCTCCCAGATCGTCATTCTAGCAACATGTTTTGAAAAAAGAGATAGCAGATTTTTCATGAATGCTGGATTTGCTGAATACTCATTCGATTGATAGAGTTTTAATCGTCTCTGTAATTGGTGAATTTGGACAGGGAATAGAGCAGTTGTAATTGCCCGAGACATTGTCAAAATGAGAGATCTTTGCCCTCAAGGATTGGAGCAAGAACGTTTTGGCTAAAGTAGCTGATTCCACGTGTATTAAAATGCATATGGTCATAGTAATATTGTGTGTTCTGCATAGCGGTTGAGAGGTTTATGTAGCTTACATGGCTTTGCTGCTTTGCGACCTCCCTGAGTTTCTGGTCAACGGCTTCTATTCCAGGGAAATCCGGAATAAGAAGTGGCAAGATGATGTAGGTAATTTTACTGCCATGTTTTTTGGCAAGTGCATTAATGGTATCAACATACTGACAGTAGCGTTTAAAGCTCTCTTTTTTGTACCTGCTCTGGTAGTAGATTTTTGCCTGCTGTACTTTTTCGTGGTCTATGTTTTTCAGCGTTCCGCTGGTAAGACCTGGTCCTGCATAGCGGGAAATTTCCTGCCAGTCAGTCACCGCAATCATCTTCAGATAGGAGAAAATTGTATTGAGAGGGTAGCGGTCAGTGATCAACTGCCAGAGAATGGACAGTTCAAACGGCTCATCCCGGAGGAAAAAGGTGTTGTTTTCATTGTTGATGGGAGAATAAAAGACCCATGGGTCGACCAGATAAAAGAGGTGATCAACGCTGTTGCCCCGGCTGTAAAAATAAGAGAGATGGATTTTAGCGGGCATCAGGCCGCCGCCTCCCCCTTTTGAAAGATTAACAAGGCTTTTCTGCAGAAGATTCTCTACCCTCTGGTGATTATCATCTCTTGAAAATACCCGCCCCCGTGAGGTTCCCAGCAACCCGATGTCGTAATGTCTGTTTGCCCCGGTTGCCAGAAGATTAGATTCAGTGTCCTTGATATTGAATTGAATATCCCGGTTGCTCCCTGAAAAAAAGAGCAAAACCGCCACCAGGAGGAATATGTTCAAAAGGGTGAAGGCGACTGCTTTTATGAAGAATTTTTGAATGCCCATGTTTTAAAAATATCTTTTGTTCAGAATTGAAAATAGATAAATTCCTGCCGTGTCCCAAACACACCCGCCACAGCAATAATCCAGAGGAGAATAGTATAAAAAAGCCAGCGCAGAGTAAGGGGAAGGTCCGCTATCACATCCTGTATGGAGTGTTTTCTCTCGAGCATATCAACCGTAAAAAGAAATAGAACCAGGCAGAGATCGCAGAGCAAAAGAGGCAGGCCAACCACTGAAATTGCGGTTGTACTTGAGTGCATCACAAACATATTCCCGAGAACAGAAAAAGCATCGCCAAGAGAATTAGCGCGGAAAAAAATCCAGGCAAAACAGATCATCGTCATGGTCATCGCCAGGCGGGTAAGGCGATTCATAAAGGTCTGCTCTCCTGCAGAAATACAGCGGGCGATTCTCGCCTGAAAAGAGCCACTCATGTTCTCTATAACCAGATAAAAACCATGGAGTCCTCCCCAGACCACAAAGGTCCAGTTCGCTCCGTGCCATAGGCCGCTTAAGAGAAAGGTAATCATAAGATTGTAATACCAGCGCCATTTTACTCCCCGATTGCCGCCCAGTGGTATGTAGACATAATCGCGAAACCAGGTGGAAAGGGAGATATGCCAGCGTTGCCAGAATTCGCGAATGGATTTGGCAAAATAGGGGCGTCTGAAATTTTCCATGAGATCAAAGCCCATGACCCTGGCAGCCCCTCTTGCCATGTCTGTGTATCCCGAAAAATCACAGTAGATCTGAATCGCAAAAAAGAAGGTGGCGACCACGAGAGGCAACCCCTGATAGTCATCAACATGGTTATAGACGCGATTGACGTAGACAGCTAATTGATCAGCAATGACAACTTTTTTGAAAAGCCCCCAGAGCATGAGGCGCAAACCTCCAACGACACGGGGATAATCAAATTCGTAGCGCTGTCTGAGTTGAGGCAGGAGATGCTTGGTCCGTTCAATGGGGCCTGCAACCAGTTGAGGCCAGAAAGAAACATACAGGGCATAGATGCCGAGGTGCCTTTCTGCACTAACCCGTCCTTTATAGACGTCGATGGTGTAGCTGAGGGTCTGAAAGGTGTAAAAAGAGATGCCAACCGGCAGGAGAACCTTAAATAATGGCGTGTCGTAAAAGATATTAATCGATTGCAGGGTCTGGTGTACTGATTGACTGAGAAAATTGAAATATTTGAAAAAAAACAAAATCGATAGATTGCAGGTCAGACTGAGTGCCAGATATTTTTTCCGTCTCTTTTGATCTGTGAGGGCAGACATTCGTAAAGCTGCAAAATAATCAACCACGGTGGAGAACATGATCAGAAGGACATATTCAGCTTTCCAGCACATATAAAAATAGTAACTGGAGACGAGAAGCAGACCCCAGCGATACCGATGGGGAAGAAGAAAGTAGGCTGTGACGACGACCAGAAAAAATAGTGAGAACTGTAAAGAATTAAATAACATAATGGAAAACTGTAGGTAGTGTTTGCACTCAGTCAGAGGGATTGGTAATGTTCAGCTCTAAACAGTATCGTTAGAGTTGTGTAATGGCAGGACGTCAAGAATGTCACAAGATCACTGTCACTGGAATTTAGAAATTTCGACTATATATGGCTGTTACCAAATCGTCAAATGATTAAACGAAGAGTTGTGGTACCACATATCAGTTGTTACCGCAGTCAGCCGCAGCAGGATGCTGTATCTCCAACAACGCATTGCAGGGGTGGAATCGCTACATGAACAGTTTTTATAAAACAATCAAGGCACTGTCGTTGGGTCTTCTGGCTGTATTGGTTGTACATCCTATTGTTTTTCCCGATGAAGGAGTGGCTCAGCCAAAAGGTGAGCAGGTGTCCTTGAATGATCAGGGACCACCAAAAAGTGAGTCTGCCTGGATTCCAGAGGTGTGGCAAAGATATGTCAATAATGACGATTCTGCCATGCAGCTCCCGGATTTTTCCCAGGCGGGTTATGCCATGGGGGAACGTCCATTGCCAGAGATCAATGGTCCTGTATTTGATGTAACCGATAAGGAGTATGGGGCAATCCCCGATGATCAGGTTGATGACACTAGAGCAATTCAGGCGGCAGTTGATGCTGCTGGCAATGTCGGGGGAGGTGTTGTTCTACTGCCGAGAGGCCGATATGAGATTCGTGCAAAACCAGAAACAAATGCCCTCAGAATCACCTCGGACAAGGTTGTCATTCGCGGGGAAGGGGGGGGCGCGAACGGCACAGTTCTTCATCTTGGATACCCAGCCTTTAAAGGTAATGTGCGGAGACTGGGCAGTGTGCCAGCAGATCAAGCCGCCCGCAGTGGTGCCACGATTGCAGTGATCGGACCTGAAAATGAGCAGCAGATTACCACGGTTACAGCCGATATCCTGCGAGGGCAAACCCTGGTTCGGGTAGCTGACAGCTCTGGGCTTGCGGCGGGTCAGGATGTCGTTATCGCTCTTGAAGATCCTCTGATCGATGAGACGAACCCAGATCCCATAAAAGCCGACATTTCAGTACAGCTTACCTCTCCCTTTCAGTTGACTGCCGATCAGACAGATACCTTTGGTAAGGCTTCACGCGATTACACCTGGATCGTTAAAATTAGCGAGGTCCTGGACAGTAACACTGTTCGCCTGTGCAAGCCTGCCCGTTTTGACCTGTTTGCCAGGTATAAACCCAGGATTACCTCGTTTTCAGGAATACGTGAGGTGGGGATTGAGAATCTTCTCATTGAGAGCAGCTGGCCTGGTGATTATCAGCACCACAAGCCGTATAAGGACCAAACGGGCACGGTTATCAGAACGGCCAAGGAGCAGGATTATCTGTGGAATGGTGTCTGGATCAGTCATGTCGTTGATAGCTGGGTGAAAAATGTAACCTTTAAAGACCTCACCCAAGGGACGATAATAAGCCACTCCGCCAACTGTACCCTGCAAAATCTCAGGTTTGAAGGAAAAGACGGTCATGCTGGGGTAACGATTGGCCGGAGTAATGATATTTTGCTGGCTCAGGCTGACTTTTATGCCCGGCTGGTGCATCCGGTTACCCTCACCATGATGGCCTCAGGTAATGTTGTCACCAATTCGACAAGCCACTATGAAGGACGAAACGATGCCACAGGTACTGATGCTGTGATAGATTTTCATGGTATTTTTCCTTTTGAAAATCTGTTTGACAAATTGACGGGTTTTTATGTCTGTCCTGGCGGGGATATGTCTGTTTTACCCCATGCAGGAGTGCGGAATGTATTCTGGAACATTAGAGCACCAGAGACGATGAGCTGTTATACCGGTCCCACGGACGATGAATTTTTTCGTACCTATGCTACAGCTGGTACTTCTTCACATTCAGAAGCCACGATGTATGAGCATGTACCCCAGGCCTTTTTTATAGGAATTACCAGAAAGGGAGAAAAACCTGTGACCATAGGGCAGTCAACCCTGGACAGAACAAATCAGTGGTACACCGTTGAAGGGCTCAATCGACAGGCGCTGGGGATCAGCTCGTTGTACGAGGCTCAACGGGACTTACGTAGAATTCATTCAGCCCGTGGCCAAAAGAGTATCACCCCTGAGGCAAGTGGTAATCAGGACCAGTAATCAGGAATCTATGTGTGTTCTGACTGTTGGCTGGGTTGTAAACTTTGTAGAGCGAAGACTCATACTGTGCCGGATACGATCCTGGTCAAGGCCTGCGGCATTTGATCTTTTGAATAATTTTTTAATTTTTCCAAACAGATCGTCCGGATTCAATAGGTTGAATTTAATCAGAAAGCCAAGAGATCTTGAATTCTTCTTATCCTGGTAGCGGGTTTCTTTCACATAGAGTTCCAGGCCACTGATGGAATAGCCAGTGTACAAGGTCTGGCTCGAATGGAGGTACCTGTAGAAGGTGGTGATGGAACCGATTGATGTTTTTTGCCGTATGCTGGCAAGAAATGTAAGAGATTCTTCAACTTGTTCGGACATATCAAACATTTCATCCTGATTTATATATTCATACCCCAGGCTCAGACTGGTCTTTAATCCATGCAGATAACTGGCTCCTAATTCTTCATAGCCAAAGGCCATTTGAGCGAGAACCTCATGGGTCGTTGTCTCGCTGAAAGCGTCAAGAAGATAGGCCGTGTTCTGCTGTTGATCGCCGTGAGGTATACGAGTACGGTGCAGGGTTTCACCGGGGATAACGCTACAGGAATAGCTGACTGAGGTTTCTCGAAGAAATGAATTGCTGTACCGGGTGTAATTTGCCGCAAAACTGTTTTCATAGGTATTCTTGCTGAAACTTCCGCTCTGCACCAGTGTATTGTTGAGTTTTTTCCCCAACAGTCGGTAGGAGAAGAGGAGCTCACCATCAATTGCAGGCACATAATGGCCAAGACTTGAATTCAGTCTGATCTGATTGTCGCTGTCAATCTGAGAGGTGAGGTAACCAAAGGCCTGATAATCTGTACGGGCCAGCGAAAAAAGGCGGCCATATTCAAAATTAAGGTCAGCCAGGGTTTCATCACTTGTATCTTCAAACACCTTTCTACTGAGTTTTCCCTGGAGGTTCGTCAGATAGTTGTCCGTTTGTTTTGAATAACTGATTTGTGCGGGGGGATACGAACTTTTTTCCCGAGGGCCGTAATTATCCTGGAGGGAGGTGACCTCTCCATGGGTGGTCTGAGAAAGGGTTGATAACGATACGGTTATAAAAAAGACGACAGTGTAATTCCTGTAACGAACTTCTGTGCTTCTCATGCAACTTTCCTCGCTTACGTTTACGTTCAAGCGCTTATTAAAACAGCACTTATTTAATGTGAGGGATATTTTAGATAGAGATGGAGTCGTTTTTTTCAAGCTGTGTGCCAGCTTGAAGATAGTAGAAAAAATGTCGAGGATAAAAATCTTACCAATGAAGTCGTCCTAGCAATAAATCGGAAGAATTTGTGGCACCAGCTTGACTCTCATTTTTTTTTGACATAAGCTCATATACAGCACATGAAACTGGCCGATTTATGTGAGAAATAAGACTATGGTTTTGTTGATATTGAGTCAGATATGTATGAGTTTTTTGGTTCTGGGTTAAGGTAGAAGACGTGGAAATTGTCCACCAAAAATGAATAATTTTAAAAGGAAACAAAAATGAAGAAATTGGTTATGACGCTTGTTGCAGCTCTAATGGCATGTACCGTAAACGTTAAGGCTGAATCAGCAACACCCTCAGAAATATACGAACAGGTTTTAAAAGGTGTTGAGGTATTACAGAGTCTTGGGGAAGAGGGGTTGCCTGCCTTTAATGACCCTAAAGGAGAGTTTGCCTGGAAAGATACCTACGTACAGGTGTATAACTGTGAAGCCCAGCAGATCGTAGGGCATGTTAATCCAAGTCTTTTGGAGTGGACTCCCGAAAAATTCGCAGCAGTTGAAGATAAAAAAGGCAACCATATAACCAAAATCATTTGTGAGGCGGCTAAAAACCCTAATGGTGCCTGGGTTGAATACTGGTGGCCTAAACCAGGCGAGACTGAAGCGTCAAGAAAAATCACTTTTGCTATTCAGGTTCCAGGTTTTCCTTACCAGGTCTCTTCCGGTATCTACGATGAGGCGATGTCGCTTGAGCAACTGGGAAAGATCAACAATTAAAACCTGACTAATTACTGCAGAATATTGGGTTTCCGTCAGTTTTACCAGAATCTGACGGTCCCACCTCAATTAACTGGTAGGGTAATTCTAGAAATGATTTCATGAAAAATTCCATAAAGTATAAAATACTCGTTCCTGCAGCTCTGCTTATTGCTGTAGGTATGGCAATTGCTTCAATTACATATTATTCAAAAGCGAAAACAGCTTTGGAAGCATCTGTTACAAGTCAGCTCGAAGAGTCAGTGGCTATGGTTTCAAAATTTCTTGAGGCATGGCTTGTTGAGAGGGAGTTGAATGTAAAAAACTGGAGTAAGGAAAAAGATGTACGTACTGCATTTAAAACTGATTTTCTTGGGAAGGCCTCAAGGAAAACACTCAGTCTGAAGCTGCAGGATCTCCGTAAAGATTATAAATATTTTGCCAATATTGCCCTTGCTGATTTAGATGGAAATATCATTGTTTCAGATCTTGATGAGCAGATAGATAAGGTGAACATAAGCGGTGACCGTTATTATAAAGAAGCGGTACAGGGGAATTTTGTCGTCTCAGAAATTGGGAAGGGGGCAATGGTAAACACTCCTGTTTTCACTATGGCCTCTCCTGTTCATAATGATGACAAACTCCTCGGTGTCATTTTTGCTGTTCTGGATCTTACCGCTTTTAATGAAGAATATATAGACCCCATTACAGTTGGACAATCCGGTTATGCATACATGATGAATGCTGAGGGACTGGTTCTGGCTCATCCGGATAAAACAAAGGTCGGACAAGAAAATTTTGGCACCTTTGATTTTGGTAAACGTATGCTCGATCAAAAAGATGGGGTTATCGACTATGAGTTTGAGGGAGTCAAGAAGATAGTATCATTTAAAACTATCCCCGATATTGGCTGGACTGTGGCAATAAATGCACCGCAGGCTGAAGTGTATGCACCAGTTAAAAAATTAGGTCGCCTGACTCTTGTGATCTCCCTTGTGATTGTCGCAATAGCTGTGGCCATAATGGTTATCGTCGCAGGGGTCATTGTTAAGTCACTTAACCTTGTTGTGGCAGGTTTAAAAGATGCTGCGGATGGGGATGGAGACTTGACGAAGCGTCTTGCTATTTCCAGTAAGGATGAACTTGGACTTTTAGCCCATTGGTTTAATGTATTTGTTGAAAAACTACAGAGGATAATGGCTGATGTCGCTGGATATTCCGGCCAGCTTAATAACTCATCGGCTGAACTTCTTTTAGTCTCCAAAGAAATGTCAAGGGGAACTGCGGAGATTTCTGAAAGAACGGCTTCTGTTTCAAATGCCGCTGAGATGATGAGTTCAAACATGTCATCCGTGGCTGCTGCGGCCGAACAATCTTCAACCAACATTGGTATGGTTTCAGCGGCAGTAGAAGAAATGACCGCCACCATTAGCGAGATTGCTGAAAATACTGAAAAAACCCGAATCTCTAGTGGCCAAGCCGTTGCTCGAACCCAAAAAGCCTCGGATAATGTCAGTAATCTCAGCAGCTCTGCTCAAGAAATTGGTAAGGTTGTCGAGGCTATTAATGAAATATCAGAACAAACCAACCTGCTTGCACTTAATGCAACCATAGAGGCCGCACGAGCCGGAGATGCCGGTAAGGGTTTTGCTGTTGTTGCAAGCGAAATCAAAGAGCTGGCCAGGCAAACATCGGCCGCAACTCTTGAGATAAAGGCGAAAATTGACGGTATACAATCTTCGACGAGAGATACGGTTGCTGAAATCGGGGAGATTACCGCTTCGATCAGCAGTGTGAGCAGTATGATTGAAACTGTTGCAGCAGCCGTTGAAGAGCAGTCTGTAACCACAAAGGAGATAGCATCAAATGTTGTTCAAGCGTCTCTCGGGATGCAGGAGGTGACAGAGAATGTGAGTCAAAGTTCCGTGGTGGCCAATGAAATTGCAGCAGAGATTGAATATGTAAATAACGCCTTAACAGAGATGTCCAACAATAGTTCTCAAGTTGAATCCAATGCCGCTGGCTTAGCAGGACTATCCAATGAATTAAAGACAACTGTTGACCAGTTCCGGGTGTAAGGAGCCCCACAGTTCAAAAAAAAAGGACTTACAGCAATTGTGCTGTAAGTCCTTTAATCGTTTTGGTAGCGGGGACAGGATTTGAACCTATGACCTTCGGGTTATGAGCCCGACGAGCTACCAGACTGCTCCACCCCGCGTCAAGTTCGGTCAATATACACCTCTAAGAAAATATGTCAATGGCTTTTAGATAGAGTCCTCTATCTTTTCAGTATGGCTGGCATATTGCGCTATTTTCTTGAGAATATCATCTGGCAGACGGGTGAGCTTTCCTTCCCGGGTGACTGCTGCATGAACGGTGTAGCCTTTGACCAGAAGTTTTTTCTGAGATTCTGGACCTTCTTGACGGAAAATCTTATAACTGAATCTGCACTTGATACGGCTCAGTTCAGAAACAATCGTTTCTATGGTGAGTAAATCATCATAAAAGGCGGGAGCCTTGTATCTGGAGCATGATTCAGTAACAGGGAGAATAAAACCGAGTTTTTCGATATCGCTGTACGAACAGATCCACTCCCGCATAAGCTCGGTTCTGCCTATTTCAAAATAACGAAGATAGTTGGCGTTGTAGACAACACCTCCGGCATCAGTGTCGCCATAGAGCACGCGAACGGTTGTTGTGAAAATATTTTCAGACATTGCGCTGTTATTGATTAATGGTGCGGATTAAATAATTTTTCGATCATTTCATGACCATTGAGGATACTGTTTTTCATCGTGTTATCGTATTGTCTGCAGCTTTTTTCCGAAAACACCTGGCCTGAGCCCTTCTCTTTTTCCCGGGAGTCATATAAAAGGGTGGGTACCGGGTCCGAGACGTGGGTGCGCAGGGCAATTGGAGTGAAATGATCCATGGTGACCACTACCCGAAAGTCTTCACCGACATTCCTGAGGTGGGTCAGAATTGGGGCAACAATCTTTCCATCAAAGTCTTCAATAGCGGTGATTTTATCCTCAATGGAACCTTTGTGACCTGCTTCATCCGGACCTTCCAGGTGAACAAAGACAAAATCTTCATTTGTCAGAGACTGGATGGCGGCATTGGCCTTTCCGGCATAATTGGTATCGATGTAGCCGGTAGCCCCGGGGATATCGAGTGGCGTCAGTCCCCCAAGCACTCCAAGGCCTTTTAACAGGTCAACGGCACTGATCATACTGCCTGAAATGTTAAACCTGTCGGTAAGGGTGGGTACTGTGGGCATCTTGCCCTCCCCCCAGAGCCAGACCAGATTCGCAGGGTTTTTGCCATCTTGGATACGTTTGATGTTGACCGGATGTGTCGCCAGTACCGTTTTTGCTTTTTCAAGCAACTCTTTCCACTCCTGAAGGGCGAGGTATTTGTTGTAGTGTTCTGTGATATCTTTTTCAATGTAGTCATGGGGTGGGACCGTTAAAAATCCGGGATGCTCCCCTTTGTAAATCAGAAGGTGCCGATAGCTGACTCCGGGTCTGAAGTGAAAGGACTCCGTTGAACATTCTGCTTCAAGGGCTGCAATGAGCTGGTGGGATTCGGCATTGCTGATGTGTCCTGCGCTAAAATCACGCATGGACACAGTATTGTTTTGACCATGATCCAGGGTCACCATGTTGCAGCGGTAGGCGATTTCATCTGTGGCGAGTTTGATGCCCATAGCGGCCGCTTCAAGAGGTGCTCTTCCTGTATAATAGGCGGCAGGATTGTAGCCCATAAGAGACATGTTGGCAACGTCGCTTCCCGGAGGATAGCCCGCTGGAACGGTGTGATTAAGAAAAAAATCACCCTTTTGACAGAGGGAGTCAATCATAGGGATGTTGGCAGCTTCAAGAGGAGTTCTGCCATCAAGTTTGTCGAGTGGATAGTCTCCCATCCCATCGCCTACGAGGATCAGGTATTTCATAGCGGCCTCTATTCGGCATTCATGAGTCTGATTTTCACTGTCGGGGCAATGCACACGTCAAGGGCGTCGATCTCGACCAGGGCTTTGTTCACCGAGCCTTCCGTTGTCAGGTGGGTGCGGAAAACGATATAAACTGGAGCATCGTCGTCATCATCACTTTGCTGCATCATTGATTTAATTGAGATGCCATGCTTGCTGAAAATGCCGGTTATCTGAGCGAGTGCCCCTGGTTTGTCCTGTACCGTTGTGCGGAAATAGAAGGGGCAGACAAGGTCATTCATCGGGGTGATAACGGGTGCCTTCAAATGTTCCGGCAGATATGAAAGGGGTGGGACTCTGTTGATTGCCCCGGTCACGATATTCCTTCCGATATCTACCACATCTGCTGCAACGGCACTTCCCGTTGGCATCATACCGGCGCCCTTACCGTACAGAAGAACATCACCTACCGTATCTCCCTGGAACTGAATGCCGTTGTAGGCGCCATTGATTGTGGCGAGCATATGGTCGTTTGGAACCATGGTGGGATGGACGCGGGCCTCAACATGATCTCCGTGGTTGCGACTGATAGCCAGGAGTTTTATACGATAGCCAAACTGTTTGGCGAACTGAATATCAATGGGCATGATGCTGGAAATACCCTCAACGCTGATGTCATCGAGGTGGACATTGAGCCCATAGGCAATGGACATAAGGATGGCGAGTTTATGTGCAGTATCAATCCCTTCCACGTCGTAGGTTGGATCTGCCTCGGCAAAACCAAGTTCCTGAGCCTTGGCAAGCACTTCATCAAAAGGGGTGCCCCGGTCGGTCATCTGGCTGAGAATATAATTGGCGGTACCGTTCATGATGCCTTTGAGGTAGTTGATTCTGTTGGCAACGAGTCCTTCTTTTAAGGCCTTTATGACGGGAATTCCGCCTCCGACACTGGCTTCGAAACCAACCTCGACGTTGTTTTTGTTGGCAGCGGCAAAGATTTCGGTGCCGTGTACAGAAAGAAGGGCTTTGTTGGCGGTGACCACATGCTTGCCATTTTCAATCGCTTTTAAAAGAAACGACCTCGCTGGCTCCATTCCACCTATCAGCTCAACCACAATGTCTATTCTCGGATCGACAAAAATATCATCGGCATTCTGGGTGAGAGTGACATGCTCGAACCCTGTGGGTAATGAAGTTCGTGATATATCAGCCACAGTTGCCAGTAAATAAGAAATTCCTGTTTTCTGTAACAGGCGTTCTTGCTGGGCCAGGAGTGTTCTTCCGAGGCCTTCGCCTACGGTGCCGAATCCGATTATACCAATGCGTATTTCTTTCATGGTTGTTAACGATGTACTTGGTTAATAAAAATCGCGCCCAGGGGGTGACAATCAATGGGGCGTATAAGTGAATTGCCGGCGGGGGTGTCTTCCCAACTGGACAGTAATGTTCCTGAAAGTAACCGCTTTACGATTGAAAGTCAAAAACAAGAGGAGATATTTTTATGGCCCTTGAAAGTTATTTGGTCTATAGTATTTTGCTTGTCGAAAATTGAAAGGCAACTAAAGCCCCAAGGCAATACCCCATTCACTGCAGGGGCGGCTTTTCCCTGATGTTATATGAAAAACGAAAGTTTTTAGATACCGCAGTCATTAATGATAAGTTTAAAAGGAGATTGGAATTATGGGTAAAAACATTCTGTTTTTTGGACCAAATGGAAGTGGAAAAGGAACTCAGGGAGCCATCGTTCAGAAGAAATATAACATCCCTCACATTGAGTCCGGCGCAATTTTCAGAGAGCATATCGGTGGTGGTACGGAGCTTGGTAAAAAAGCCAAGGAGTACATTGACAGAGGAGATCTCGTTCCAGATGATATCACCATCCCTATGATGGTGGCCCGTCTGCAGAAAGATGACTGTAAAGATGGCTGGATTCTTGACGGCTTTCCACGTTCCAAGCAACAGGCAATCACCCTTGCTGAGACCCTCAAAAAAGAAGGTCTGGCTCTTGATTATGTTATCGAAATCGTACTTGATCGCCAAATTGCCAAAGAGCGTATCATGGGACGTCGTCTCTGTGTGAATGATAATAATCATCCTAATCACATCGCCTTTGATGCAATCAAGCCGGTTGAAAAAGATGGTAAACTGGTTTGCCGTGTGTGTGGCGGAGAGCTCAAAACCCGTGCAGATGACCAGGATGAGGATGCAATCGGTAAACGTCATGGTATCTACTATGACGAGGAAACCGGAACGATGGCTGCTGTAAATTACTTCAAGGCAACCGATGGACCAAAAGTCATTTCCGTTGATGGTTCTGTTTCTATCGGCGATGTAACTGAAGCCATAATGAAAGAACTGTAAAGATTGATATGAAATCAGAATGATTCTGATTTCATATTGGTTTTTTGGGTGATAGGGCTTTCCTGGTGGATGGGAAGGCCCTTTTTGTCTTTAAATAACAATGCAGTTACCCTGTGTAAGCTGTTCATTTAAAACGGAAATATTAAGTAACCGGGGGGGAGGAATATCTTCCCTGTTTGAGTAAGGTTACTGCCTATTCGTATTAAAACTATAAGAAGAACGAAAATGAAGAAAACCGGAAAGGTCTATCTTGTTGGTGCGGGTCCAGGGGATCCTGGTCTTATTACTGTTCGTGGTAAAAGTCTACTCGAGCGTGCAGAGGTGGTGGTCTACGATTACCTTGCCTCCAAAAAATTACTCAAACACGTTCCGGAAGAGGCTGAATTAATCTACGTTGGTAAAAAAGGAGGCGTAAAGCATACCCACTCCCAGGAAGAGATCAACCAGATGCTCGTTGATCATGCTCTTGCCGGAAAGATGGTGGTACGCCTTAAAGGTGGGGATCCCTTTATCTTTGGGCGTGGAGGCGAAGAGCTTGAAGAACTGCATGCAGCCGGAGTCGCGTTTGAGGTCGTTCCCGGAGTAACTTCTGCCACTGCAGCTGCAACCTATGCAGGTATTCCCATCACCCATCGGGACTATACCGCATCTGTTGCATTTTTGACCGGACACGAAGACCCTACCAAGGAAAACTCCAATATTGATTGGGCGAAACTTTCAACCGGTGCCGGAACTCTTGTGATCTACATGGGGATTAAAAATCTTCCTATAATAGTTGAAAATCTGATCAGGTATGGCCGGGCTCCTGAAACTCCTGTCGCTGTTGTGCGCTGGGCTTCAACACCTGAACAACGCTCCGTTGTTGGGACCCTTGAAACTATTACTGATGTGGTGAAAGGTGCTGGTATCACGCCACCCTCTCTGATAATAGTTGGGGAAGTTGTAAAGTTAAGAGAAACCATAGACTGGTACGAGAAGAGGCCGCTGTTTGGAAAACGAATTGTGGTGACCCGTACCCGGGAACAGGCCAGTGATCTCGTCCAGGGCCTTGAGGAATACGGTGCAAATTGTTTGGAATATTCCACAATAAATATCGAACCTGTTGACTCGTATGAGGCTTTTGATGAAGAGCTTGAGCGACTAAAAGAGTATCATTGGATTCTGTTTACGTCTCTCAATGCAGTTAGGTTTTTTTTCAAACGGTTGTACGAAAAAGGTATGGATGCGAGGGATCTTAAGGGCCCTGATATTGCAGTTGTTGGTAAAGCAACGGCTGACCTGCTGCTGCAATATGGTCTTAATGCCGATCTGATACCAGCAACATTTACCGGAGAGGGGCTTGCAGAAAGCCTGCTTGATCAAGGCGTTGAGGGACGTAATATTTTGATTCCCCGGGCGGCTCAGGCGCGCGAGATATTGCCAGAGACATTGCGTGGTGCAGGTGCCCAGGTGACAGTTACACCTATTTACCAGAATCGGCCGGTACAATGTGATCAGGAGAGCCTCAGGGCCGAGTTTACCGACAACAAAGTCGATATGATCACCTTTACCAGTTCTTCAACTGTCACCAATTTTCTCCAAATGATTAATGCGAAGAATCAGGAGGAGTTGAAGCAATTACTTGCCGGGGTGAAAATTGCAGCCATTGGACCGATAACCGCCAAAAGTGTGACTGATAACGATCTTGAGGTGCACGTACAGCCCGAACAGTTCACAATTTCTGATATGGTGGAAGCCATTGTGGATTACTACAGCGGAGACGCAGCGAAATAATACATACAGCTTGAAGGAAGGCAGGGCGAAATTGCCCGTTCGGCCTTTGCGGGTTGTAAAAGAACAGGAACAAAAACGTCTTGAAGACGCTCTGTACTGCACGTTCTGCGGGAAGCCGATAACCTCGCGGCTGCATGAGCTGGCAGTCAACGGCTCTTTCTGCCATACATTTTTCAACCCGGCCGGGATCGTTTTTGAGCTGGGTTGCTACAAGACAGCTCCGGGCTGCAGTGTTCTCGGAACCCCAACTGCGGAATTTTCCTGGTTTAAAGGCTACCTCTGGACCTTTGCTCTCTGCAGGGGCTGTGATAGCCATCTTGGCTGGTTCTTTGATTCAGGAGATACCGTTTTCTGGGGGCTCATTCTCAATAAACTCAAAGAGTAATCCGCTACTCTTTGAGTCCTGTGGTTATTCTTTCCTACTTTGTTTTGATCAGGTCGAGCAGGTCTTCCGAGTTCATCTTTGCACTGATATCGGTTCCCTCGAGCAGGCTGCCTGCAAGGTCTCTTTTTTCCTGATGAAGTTTCACGATCTTCTCCTCAATGGTGTTCTTACATACCAGTCTGTATATGGTAACTGGTCTTTTCTGGCCGATCCTGTGGGCTCTGTCGGATGCCTGGTCCTCAATGGCCGGGTTCCACCAGGGATCCATGTGAATAACATAGTCCGCTGCGGTGAGATTGAGGCCAAGACCTCCTGCCTTGAGACTGATGAGAAAAAGATCTCCCTGGCCTGCCTGGAAGGCGTCCACCCTGATTTTCCGTTGTTTAGAGGTGGTGCTCCCATCGAGGTACTGGTAGCTGATCCCTTTGGAGTCAAGGTACTCCCGGATGATGCTTAGATGGCCAATGAACTGGCTGAAGACGAGGGCCTTGTGTCGACTGTCCAGAAGGTCTTCCACCACCGATGAGAAAACCCGAAGCTTAGAGCTTTCAATACTGCTGTTCTGATCGATAAGACGGGGGTTGCAACAGGCCTGACGCAGGCGCATGATCTCTGTGAGTATCTGCAGATGCCGACCTTTTTTCTCCTTTGACTGTTCCAGCAGATCGATGGCGTTTTGACGAAGAGCCTCATAAAAATGCGATTCTTCCTCAGTCATCTCAACATCAAGGGTCACTTCTGTTCTGGAAGGCAGTTCATCAAGAACCTGGGACTTTATTCTTCTGAGAATAAAAGGTTGTATAAGTTTTTTGAGATGGATTTTGGCCTCCCGATCCTGAAAACGCTCAATGGGTGCTGCAAAGCGCTCATTAAAGGAGCTCAGGGTGCCAAGCAGGCCAGGGTTGATGAAATGGAATAGATTCCATAGTTCGCCAAGGTGATTTTCGATGGGGGTTCCCGTGGTAATGAGTTTGAATTCTGCCTGTAATGACATTGCCGCATGGGATCTTTTGGTTGCCGCATTCTTTATGGCCTGGGCCTCATCAAGAATAACGGTCTGCCATTTGACGGTGGCCAGTAGTTCGCTCTCCTGTTGGAGCAAGGTGTAGGTAGTGATAAGCAGATCAAATTTTCCCAAGGCCTCAATGTCCGATTTCCGGTCTTTGGTGCCGAGGTATTTGATATTGATCGTTGGGGTAAACCGCTGAACCTCTGAGTGCCAGTTAGAGGCAACTGATGTCGGGGCAATAACAAGCGAAGGACCATTTGCGGCCAGTTTAAGGACGACAGCAAGGGACTGCAGTGTTTTGCCAAGCCCCATGTCATCTGCAAGACAGCCTCCAACGCCCCATTTGGCCAGACGGGCGAGCCAGTTATATCCTTCCCGCTGGTAATCACGAAGCTCGGCCTGCAGGGTTGAGGGGAGTTCCGGCTTAAAATCCTGGGCTTCATTGATTTTTCTCAGTTGGTTCTGCCAGCCTTCGTCAGCTGTGGTATGCGCCTGTTCTGCAATCTGCTCGAGCTGGATTGCCGCCAGAGGATGGATGAGTATTTCCCCGCTGTTCTTGTCGATGTGGCCATCTGAAAACAGGTTAATATCCTCAAGGCGTTTTCTGAACTCCTGAGTAAGTGCGATAAACTGACCGTCGCCGATTTCCACAAAGCGCCCTGACGAACTCTTTACTTTGAGTAACAGTTCTTTCAGCTCGATAACCTGGCCTTGGTCAAGGGTCAACTCTCCACTCATGGCAAACCAGTTCTGACGGTTTGTTCGGATTTTAAGGTTAAGGTTCTCAACGGAGACCCGGTGAGATATTGAGAGTTTTTCTCCTTCGGGCCATTCAATAATTACTTTGTCACGAATGGACTGGAGTTCCATAAGGGCCTGGAGACAATCATCCGGGTCATAGAGATGCCATTCACGATCATTTTCCTGCTCCATGTCGATGGCCAGATCGAGTATGGGGCAGAGTTCTTCAATGTCCCGGGCCTTCTCTTCCTCGAGGGCGAGATTTCTTTTGGTCTGCAGTCTCTTACCATTGACTTCTGCCATGATGTTTTCAACACCCTGGCCGGGTTTAAGGTAGTGACCACCCTCAAGAAACGGTTTGACGAACATCTCGAGGCGAAAGCCGGTGCCGTAGGGGATGAGGTGCATGTAGATCGAAGAATCCGCCTCAACGAAGGTAACGTTGCTGGTCTGACGGCTCTTGCTGTCGGCTGCAATAGCCGAGTGTACTGTCATGAATGAAGAGATATTGCCAATAGCTGTAAGCACCTCTTCGCTGGCCGACATGGGGACGGTGATGCCGTCTTTCCCTGTGATTTGAGCAATACGACGATGATTGTCGTTGATGTTTATAATTTTAATGCGAGTGGGTGTTTCTTTACTGAAGTTGATATTTTCTTCAGAGATAGGATGAGCAAAGCGTATACGCAGATTCTCTCCTCTTTCTTCGACGAGAAGTTCCGGCTCACCGGGGACAAACTCCATAGGGGTCCCAGGGGAATCAGCCAGGTAGAGATGGGGGTGGCCTATCATTGCAAGAAGGGCCTTTTCCATGTTGAATGTATAGTTTGTGGTGTTGGTTACAGGGTTATGGGTTTTTTTGATAGCAGCGCAGATCTTCCTGTCCTGTGTCGTGAGGTAATTAAACTTAGCCGTATTATACAGTCTGGCGAGAGAAATTGGTTTCCCCTTGCTCCAGACACCGTCTGCGGCAAGCTTCTGTTCTTTGGGGGAGACACTGATTTCTTTGTCTTCTAAAGCGACCATCCAGACCATACGCACGGTCTGCTGGTGACTGCTTGATTCTTCGGTGGTGGCAAAAATAAGGGCCTGTAGGCTGCGTTTCCAGGGTTCTTCCGGTTCCAGAAGCGGAAGAATGGGAATGATACCCGTCGTTTCCCTCAGGGTATTGAGGGTGTTTTCGTATTCAGTGTTCTCATGCTGGATGGTGCTCAGAGTCTCTCCGAGGAGCAGGGTGAGCAGAGAATATCCCTGTTCAAGTGCCCGTTGATAGAACCTTTGAATTTCATCTTTTATGACATTTGTAACTGCACTGTTGAGCCAGTACTGACAGATGCCCGCAAAGGCTACGGTGAGTACATCGAGGTCAGGGGTGTCGGGAAGTATAATCTCTTCGCTCTTGCTCCCATTATTGATTTGAGAATTCAGGACCGCAGACAAAAAGGCGTAGGAATCATTTTCCCTTGCTCCTTCAAAAAGAGACATTGCTATGGATATGGAGTCTGCAATGGTATGGTACTCTTCTTTTGGGCAGGAGGAAATTAAGGCGAGGATATAGAACAGTCCGGCAGGACCAAAAAATGCCACCTTGTCATCGTCACTGATTTTTTTAAGAAAGGCCAGGTCTTCGTCAAAGGCTCTGATGGCATCATCGGTATTTCCCTGAAGAAAGTAAACAGCACCCAGGGCTCCGGTCCCACTAAAAGAATCGGTGTGATGCAGAACAAGGTTCCTGGCGTCATTTATCCTGCCACGAAAGAGCAGCTGGTTAAACAAGAGTCTCCTAAATGGCAGTTGCTCGTCGACTGTAAGATGCGCAAATTCCTCTTCAGAGGTCAGAAAGTTAATTATCTCCGGGTAATCGGTGAGGGTTGACTGGCCGTACTGTAAAACGTTGTTGAGCAGGTAAAACTGAAACGATGTCGGCAGAGAGCTGAACCATTCCCGGTCAAAGGGCTGGGCTAATACTCTGACGGTTGCAGGCGGAGTTGCTATTAGTTCCTTACACTGACTGTCGAGAAATTCTGAGGCATCGTGTATCTGATCAAACTGTTGTGTGTAAATGCCGATGCGCATCTCCCGCATGCCGCGCCAGCAACGTGTGGTCCACTTGCCATAATAGTAAGAAACCGGTGCCTCCTCCTGTATGGTGTTTGCATATATCTCAAATGTTCCTTCCTTCACTGCTATCTTACTTAGAATTTCCACAACATCGTCAACAACTTGTTTATCTTTGGTCAGCAGTCCGAGTTCTTCAAACTTATTGAAGTAGTGGCTGAGATTTGCAGCAGTTGGCTTATTTCCCCTTGGATTTTTCAGATCTAATTTTCTCAGACAATTGACAATGAGAGTGGCGTGAGCCGGTTCATAGGTGATTGAGAGGAACTTGAGAAGGGTTTGTTCGAATTGGGAAAGCTTGTAGTAATTATCGAGGAGAGTGGCGTCTGTTTGCATGGTTGCGATTTATTGGAAATCTGGAGTAACTGAAAGTTCGGTTACCATAGTTTTAGGAGAAGGCGAAAAAGCAATCGGGCATTATAACATCGTATTAGCGTAATGAGAACCAAAATATGTACATATCTTATGTGGAGTGTCTCTGGTAATGGGAACAGTACTCTTGCTTGTATTGGTTATATCGATGCGACGAGGTCGTATGCTTCGGCAAAAATCATGGCGTACTCAGGGCTGGAATTGCAGCCAGTCTTTCTTGCTAAGTGTCTGATACAAAGTCTTAAAACAGAAGGTTATAAGGTCGAAAAAGAACTGCTTTTTGAGCTGAAATGAGATCAGGACAAATAATGCTGCAGGACAGAAGGACAAAAAAAAGCATCTGTCAGAGGAGCTCTGACAGATGCTTGGATATGACGAAGTATTTATTTCTTTTACAGACTTGGATGGGTTGAAATTTTCGCTTTGACCTGTTGGTTTTGAAGCCAGGCTGAGAGCAGCTGCTGTTGTTTAAAATTCAGCAAGCTTGTTCTGTATTGTTCAATCTCTGTGGATCCCTCTGGCATCTTAGGCAGGGTTCTGCTGAGAAAGGAATAGACGTAGTAATTGTCTCCATCCTGGCCAACTTCCTGGGGAAGTGGACTGTTGCCTGAGAGAAGGAAGGCTTCACTCAACAACTGCTGCGGAAAGGTCGTCTTGTCGTTTTGTCCGTCGCGACTAAGTTCTCCAGAGTTTGTAACCGCATAACCTTTAGCTGCTGCCATCTCTTCGAGGCTGCCTCCATCGTGGAGTTGTTTTAAGAGATCGTCTGCCGCTTGTTGAGCCAGTTTCTTGGACTCTGCTGTTTTAAAATCGTTGGTGAGCAGTTCTTTTATGTCGATAAGAGCAGGAGTCTCTGGTTCTTTAACATTTTCCACATAAAAAATTGCATAACCACTGTTCCCTTTTATCAGTGAGCTGAAGTCACCTTTGTTCAAGGAAAAAGCCTTGTCAAGAAAGATGGAATCCTTTTTCAGATCATCCGGCGCGGCTTCTCGCTTAAAGAGTTCTGTTGTTTGCAGTTCGGCATCGGGCGTGGCAGATAGATACTGGTCGAGGCCACCTGCCGCGATGATATTTTCGTAAGCACTGTTTGCTACTTGAAAAGCAAGGCTTTCAGCCTCTTTTTCCTTTAGAGTGGTTACAATCTGTGCCTTCACCTCTTCAAGCGAACGGGTGGATGCGGGTTTAATATCTTCAAGATAAATGATGTGGTAGCCAAACTGGGTTTGTACTACCTCGCTGACGGCACCTTTTTCCATGGAAAATACCGCATCATCAAAGGCAGGAACCATTTGCCCCCGAGAAAAATATCCAAGTTCGCCACCGTTTTCACGGGAAGGTCCTTCCGAATACTCTTTGGCCAGGTCGGCAAAATTAGAGCCGTTTTTAGCAAGAGCCAAAACCTTTTCAGCTTTTGCCTCTTTTTCCTGAAAAACCTGCTGAGAATCATCAGCAGTGGTTTTAAAGAGAATGTGAGACGCTTTTCTTTGCTCAGGTACGGTATAGAGCTGCGTGTTTTCCTGGTAATAGTTTTCGATTTGGCTGTCATCGATTACAACTTTATCTGCGATCTTATCGTAGGTAAAGGTGAAGTATTTTAACTGGATTTCAGGGGAGGTCTTGTAATTGTCTTTAACAGTTTCATACCAGGCTGAAAGACCTGCGTCGTCAGTTTGCACCTGGTTGAGATAATCAGAAGGTTTAAAAGAGACAAAATTTACGACAACTTTTTCATTGAGTTGGCTGTAGATTTCCTGGATTTCAGATTCAGTTGCCACCGAGGCGAAGTTACTTATTTCCCGCACAGCCACTTCGGCGAGCCTGTCTGTGCGCATTGACTTTTCAAACTTTGTCGGTGCAGTGCGGATATTGGTGAGCACAGCTTTGTAGCGGTCCATACTGAAGGCCCCATTATCCTGAAACTGTACCATGCCTTCAATTACCTTTCGCACTTCTTCGGCGCTGACGTAAATTCCCATTTTCTGGGCACCTTGCCGAAGAAGACTGGTCTGTATGAGCTGGTTGATGACCTGTTGCTTGATGCCTAAGGATTCCGCCAGGTCTTTTGGCATGTTACCGCCGAACTGCTGGCTGAATCTTTCATAGGTTCTGTCGTAGGCCTGCTGATAATCCTGGAAGGACACTTCGTCACCGTTGACGACCACCGCTGCCTGCCTGTCGCCGGAAAGATTCGACCCGACTCCCCAGAAAATGAAAACCAGTGCAATAATGACAACTATGATTTGGATAAAAGTTGATTGCGCTTTCCTGCGTAGTATTTGAAGCATGAAGATTGATGAGTCCTTTAAATTAATAGATATGGCCAGATTGTATACCACCATGGAAGCTGCATAGGAGCAACAGGCCAATTACGTTAAATAATAAATAATGTGATCGATTTACTCTTTCTTTGGCTCCACTGCAAGGAAAAATACTTTTTCCCTTACCTCCGGCCGGTTTAGAGCCAGCAGCTTTTAATGACGATCGAGTACAATGAAGATATGAGGGGGGAGAAATTTGCATATGCAATAAACAAAGCTGTTGCAAACAAGGACGTGAGTTGTGTATATATTTCTAATGTTGTGTGTCAGTAAACAATGAGAACTGAGCTGTCTTTTAAATTCACCCATGTTTTTTTGTCTCTTTGGAGATCACTTTTTATCTGGCCTATCTTGTTGAAATTTCGCGACATATCTACAGATTGTTTTGTGACGAATTGTTTGGTTAAATGATTAGTCATTCACTTGACAAATTGTTTTGCCTATAGTATTAAGCCCTAGTTAGCTTCTGAATTTATAAAAATGGCGAGAAGTACTAAATAATATTTTAAGGAGGTTTGCAATGCCAACACTTGAACACAATGGAAGTAGCTTCGAGGTAGATGAGGACGGATTTCTTCTCAAAGGTGATGATTTCAACGCTGATTGGGTTGACTATGTAAAAGGTGTAGAAGGTATCTCTGAGATGACTGATGAGCATCAGAAAGTTATCGACGCTCTTCAAGAGTACTACAAGAAGAACGGTATCGCACCTATGGTTCGTATCCTTTCTAAAACCACTGGTTTCCCACTCAAGAGAATTTACGAACTGTTCCCATCAGGACCTGGTAAGGGAGCATGTAAAATGGCTGGTCTTCCTAAGCCAACAGGTTGTGTATAATTAATACGATCTGATGTTGTAGTTGAAAAAGGGAGTATGCAATAATTGCATACTCCCTTTTTTTGTTTTTTCTGACCGCCTGGCACCGGCTGTTGCAAGGCTGATGGCCTATAAGACTCCTCAGGTGTGAGGCTTTATTGCTACAAAATATTTTAGAAAACTAAGGTAGTGGAGGCTGTCTTGAAACTGTCCAAGAATCCTCATGCGGTGATTTACTTGTGAGCCATCAACATAACCGCTACTCCTCTTGTCGTATCCGACACGTTCCAGGAGTTATTGTTCTCTTTGCTGGTTTTTTCTTTAGAAAATCATTTCAGAAAAACGCTGGTGAAATGAGCTGAGATCTTCCTCGCAGTTGCCGCAAAACAGTTTCACATCCCCAAGTGACTGAGAACTCTTGCTCTCTATAGTGAAACTACCGTCACTGTTTTGAATGTAGTGAGTTGTGGTGATAACATCGTCTGCTATTTCAAAAAACTCGGTATCGTTTCCACAGTGGGGGCAGGTAAGTAAGTTTGCCACCTTCGGTTGTGATAAAGACATAATGATTGTTTGTTGTTGGCAGCTTGATTTAGATACAGTTACTTGGCGTTTATTTTCACAGGTGGGTCTTGCGGTTTGCTGACAGGGGCTGAATCTTTGGCCGCCGCACGGATTTCGCCCTGAATTGAGGCGCCGGGTTCTACGGTAAGGCTTGTCGCTTCAAGTTTACCATGTATGGAACAGTTTTTCCTCGCGGTGAGCAAGTTCGCTGTAACGTTTCCCTCAAGTATACCGTAGCAGTTAAATGAAGTGACGTTGATATCGCCATTCACTTTGCCCGTCTCACTGAGAATGAGATGTTCGCCTTCGATATTGCCGTTGATGGTTCCATCAATTCTAGCCTTACCTTTGAAAGTAATTTCACCGGTTATGATCATACTCTTGTCTATGATTGAAGAGATGGCTTCACTTTCAACTTTTTTCATTTCTTGTTCCATATTAGCAGGCTTTCCAAACATCCCCATGATGTGTTGTTCTCCGTTACGATGTGCTCGTCTGATTATTTAACTTTTGCAAGTTTCATGAATTTGTATGGATTAACGGTTTTTCCTTTAAGGGCCACCTCGTAGTGAAGGTGTGGCCCGGTAGATCGACCAGTGTTACCTACAAGACCTATAACTTGCCCCCGCTTGACTTTATCTCCACGGTGTACCTTGTATTTTTGCATGTGAGAAAATGAAGTGGTATAGCCGTTGCCGTGATCAATCATAACGTAATTACCGTAGCCACCATTTCTAAAGGCTTTGATAACAACCCCATCGGCGGTCGCTAAAATCTTGTCACCTCGTTTTGCTTTGAAGTCTACCCCTGTATGAAAAGCGGCTTTCCTGTTTAAGGGATCTTTTCTCCTGCCATAGGGAGAAGAAATAGTACCCTTGACGGGTCTGCCTAAGGGTAAAAAACGAACGGTTTCAAGGTATTTATCAGCTTTCAGCAGCAGGTCGTCCTGCTCTTGGCCCTTATCTTCGATAAAAAGTCCACCGCTGTTCTGGTTGTCTGTTGTTTCCGGTTCCGGCAGTTTAATACCTATAGAAGTGACGATATCTTCTATAAGTTCGCTGCGTTTTGAAAGTTTGTTAATCGCAGTTGAAATAAGGTTCTCTTTTTCAGCTTCAAAGGCGGCGGCCTGTTCGGCCGCATATTTTTCGAGTTTGGCAATTTTAAGATCAAGTTCTTTCTGCTGTTTGGTGCTTATTTTGAGGGCTCGTTGTAATTTGCTGACTTCATCTGAAGAGTAGTGCTGCCGGGTAAAATAAGATATGGAACAGATACTGGTGCCAGTGAGAAAGAGCAGGATAACGATTGAAACTGCGGCGTAGATGCGAATTTTTTTCCGTGAACAGGGTACTTTTATTACCTTGCCCCTGTCTCCAGCAATGATGATATGGACTTGGTCATCCATGTAGTCTCCAAAATTGTTGTTTATTTAAAAAACAGAAAGTATGCTGTTTTCTGGTGCATCTCTTTACCAAAACAAAGTTTAAAATTCTTATTGCTTATACTCGGCTGAGGTAATTAATTCAATATAAAACGTGCAGAAACAGTGGCCTGACGTTTTGTCGAACATCTTGTATCCGCTAGATAATTCGGGTTTGGAGACGAACCTTTGTATCTATTTCACACATGCTGCATAATTTTTAAACCTTCTGTTATCTATGTCAAATATCATTGTCTGTAAAGGAGTTTCCAAAGCATATGGAGCTCAGGAATTATTTCAAAATATTGATCTTGTTGTTCATTCCGGCGATAGAATCGGGGTGATTGGTCCAAATGGTTCCGGTAAATCGACCCTGTTAAAAATTATCTGCAGGCTTGAAGAGGCCGATAGCGGTCAGATTGTGCGGCAGAAATTCATCCGTTTAAGTTATCTCGCTCAGGAGGATCTGTTTGACGATGACAGGAGTGTCTTTGACAATCTGTTAGTATCACTTGAAGATGAAGATCTTGAAGAAACCGAGAAATACACTCTGGTCCACACTCTTTTAAGTAGAGCTGAATTTCCCGACAATGATGACAAGGTTGTCAACTTGTCCGGAGGCTGGCGAAAACGATTGTCTATTTGCAGGGCGCTGCTGGCAAAGCCTGATGTACTTGTAATGGACGAACCGACCAACCATCTTGATATTGAAGGTATTCTCTGGCTTGAGAAAATTCTCACCGGGCCTAATAGCCCCCAGGCCTATCTTCTGGTCAGCCATGATCGAAGATTTTTAGAAAACTGTACCAATCGAATTGTAGAGCTGTCTGCCGTATACCCCGAGGGAACTTTGCAGGTTCAAGGGCCGTATTCAAAGTTTCTTGAAGTAAGGGACGAATTTTTGGCCGGTCAGGAAGAAGAAGAACTTCGACTTGCCAATAAAGCCCGGCGGGAAATTGAATGGTTGAGGCGTGGTCCCAAAGCCCGGGCAACCAAGGCCAAATACAGGATTGATGAAGCCTATAAACTGACAGACGATCTTGCTGATGTTAAGGCACGAAACCGATCCATCTCCAGTGTACAGATTGGCTTTGAGGCGACCGGACGAAAGACCAAAAAGCTGTTGGAAATGATCGGGGTTTCAAAGGCCTATGATGACAAGGTGCTTTTTGAAAATATTGATATTACCCTGGCACCAAAAAGCCGCCTCGGACTTCTCGGGCGAAACGGCTGCGGGAAATCGACATTGATGAAGATCATGGCCGCTGCAGCGGATGAGGAAAACGGGGCTGACAGTGGAACCATCAAAGTTGCAGAAAATGTCAAAATCGTCACCTTTGATCAGAATAGAAAGGGAATTGATCCAACCCTCACCCTGAAGCGCGCTCTTGCGCCCGACGGGGATTCCGTTGTTTACGGGGACCGGTCTCTGCATGTGGTTTCCTGGGCAAAAAAATTTCTCTTCAGACCAGACCAGCTGGAAACCCAGGTCGGCCAGCTCTCAGGAGGAGAGCAGGCGAGGATTCTTATCGCCAGTCTTATGCGGTCCCCCGCTGATATTCTGCTGCTCGATGAGCCCACCAATGATCTTGACATCGCTTCTCTCGACGTGTTGGAGTCAAGTCTGCTCGAGTTTCCAGGAGCTCTGGTACTTGTGACCCATGACCGATTTTTGCTTGATCGCATCTGTGACCGGCTGCTTGGCTTTGGCGGCAGGAGCGGGGTGACCTATTATGCCGATTACGAGCAGTGGCTTGATGATCTGCCAGAGGAGGTGCAGGAGAAAAAGGCAATGAAAAAAACTGTTCCTGCACAGGCTCAGAAAAAGTCAGGTCGTCTTTCTTACATAGACCAGCGTGAGTACGATCAGATTGAAGAAAATATTGCGGTGGGAGAACAAAGGGTAGGAGAACTGCAGGCAAAAATGGAGAGCCCGGAGGTCGTCTCTGATTCCGAAAAACTCTCCGCCTGCTGGGCCGAGCTTGAAACAGCTCAGGAGGAGGTCGAAAAACTCTATGAGCGTTGGGATGAACTGGAAGCAAAAATTGAAGGGTAGTGGACGGGATGAACGTTGCGATCCTCGCTGACATTCACGGCAACCTTGAAGCACTGCGGGCGGTGCAGGCTGATCTGCGTTCTTTTACAATAGACCGTGTTGTCTGTCTTGGCGATAACATTGGTTATGGGCCGGACCCTGATGAGGTTCTCACATCTATTCGCCAACACGGCTATATCTCGGTGCTCGGTAATCATGAATTCGCCCTGATGGACAAAAGAGGCCGTCGCTGGCTCAATTTTCAGGCTGCTGAAAATAATCAGGAAACCAAGGCCTTGCTGAGTCTGGAAAATATTCAGTATTGTCAAAGTCTTCCCGTTTTCATAGTGCTTGAAGACGGTTACTTTGTTCATGGATTTCCAGAAACCTCCCTCTTTCTCTACCTGGCCAAACAGGACGATGAAAAGATTAAAAAGCTGTTTCAAAAAAGCGCTGCCTCACTTTTTTTTGTGGGCCACACCCATGATCTTCAATTGGTAACAGAGGTGGATGGAGTGGTTGTCCGCCAGGAGTTACAACAAGGGCGGTTCAGTCTGGATCAAGGGAAAAAATATATCATAAACTGTGGAAGTGTTGGCCAGCCAAGGGACGGTGATAAAAGTGCCAAATATGTGTTGTGGAATTCGGTTGCGAGAGAGATTGAGGTACGATTTGTTCCCTACGATATCCAGCAGACGAAAGACAAAATTCAAGGGCGCGGCTTTCCCAAGGTGTACGCGCAACGCCTGGGGTGATTTATGAAAAAGATAGGTCGATACGAGATAACAGGGCGTCTTGGCAGAGGGGCGATGAGTACCGTCTATAAGGCAAAGGCCCCGGTTACCGGACGTCTGGTGGCCCTTAAGGTACTACAGCCAAGAGATGATATTTTTGAAAGCCTGGTGGGCTACGAACGTTTGCGGGAAATGTTTGTTGATGAGGGACGGATTATGGGGGGTGTTTCCCATGATCATGTGGCCAAAATCATCGATTGTGATGAGCAGGATGGCACGCCTTTTATGGTACTTGAATATTTTCCCCATTCCCTCGGCAGCTTTATCGGTGAGGCGTACCGGGTCGAGGATCTGTCCAGAGTTATTTCACTGGATAAAACGAAGTATTATCTGCAGCAGATCCTGCGGGGTCTTGAACGGTTGCATTTTGCAGGCATTGTCCATCGGGATGTCAAGCCGTTTAACCTTATGATTACCAACGATGATCGGATCAAAATCATTGATTTTGGCTTGTCACGGGTACGGGGTGAAGAGAAGATGCTTATTGCAGGGATGCAGGTCGGTTCCCCGTACTATGCTGCACCCGAGCAGGGGAGGGACCCTAAAAGCGCTGACGCCAGGGCGGATCTTTATAGCGTTGGTGTGCTCGGGTTTCGGATGTTGACCGGACGCCTCTTTTCCTATAATGACGAACGGCCAACTCTTGATATTCCCAGCCGGGAAGTGCAGGGTCAGTGGCAGGAGTTTCTGGAAAAAGCGACAGCAAGGCTTGTCGAAAACCGTTTTAGCAGTGCCATGTCCATGCGGATTGAGCTGGAGGCCCTACCGGTTGTGCAAAATAACCTGGCAAGCCTTGATTCCGGGGCAGAGTTATGGAAAAAGCCTCCGAAAGGAAGAGTTCGTGCGAAAGCTGAACGGGTTATGTTTAAAAATATCAGAGAATTGCTTGGACTTGATCATCTTTTTCGTCCTGTAAAATATTATCAGCCCAAATTTTCTGTGCTGGATCATCTGGTTGCAAAGGAGCAGAACAGTGGTCTGCTCTGGCAGAGAAGGGGCGCTGGTTTTCCCCTTAACTTTAGCCAGGCACAGGAATATATAGATCATCTCAATGATATAGTCTGGGAGGGTCAAAAAAATTGGAGACTTCCCACCGTTGAGGAAATTTGTCTCGTCCTTGCGCCGCCTCTGCATGTCAGCTCCTGTTCGAACTGGCCGTTGTTTGGCTCTTCTGTACACTGGGTCTGGACGGCGGATCACAGTAATAAAAAGCAGGCGTGGATCGTTGATGTCACCGAAAGCTACTTTCAGCGTTTGGACCGTGATGGTGCGGCTTGTGTCTGCGCCGTGAGTGCATAAAATCGGCGGTAACTTATGATGTAAGGCTTGTGTTCAGGGCTGGGCTTTTCTGGCCGTGTAAGGCAACGATCATGGGGGAGACATGTCTCCTTTTAGCGGGGAGACATGTATGTCCACTGTGCCTGGAGAAAACCTATACAGGCCAGGTGCCAAAAGGCTGCTTTTCCATTTGCATGGTTCCGTCGTGGCCTTTGAAAATATTGATCCATGCACGCCAGTTTTTCTCGTCCATCTCCGGGTAATCCAGTCGAAAATGGCTGCAGCGGCTTTCTTTACGCATAAGTGATGCCTTCAGTTTCATCTCTGCGCTGATGATCATGTTGCCTGTTTCATGGGCCAGCCTGAGTTCATGCATATCTGCGGCTCTCAACATAGGCATATGATGATCACGCAGTTCCTCTACATAGGCAAGGGCGGCCTTTAAGAGAGATTCTTTTTTGATATAGAGAACAAAGTTGGGGATCATGATTCCCTGCAGGGTCTGGGTGACCCAGGCGGGGCTGTATCCGGCGGTTCTTTTCAGTGGTGCAAGAATCTCTTCCTGTATTTCTGTAATCCTTGCCTTGGAAACAGTCACAACATCAACATTTCTACAATACTCTGCGGCGGCCTCTGCCGCGATTGCTCCCTGGACTGCGGATCCGGCAAGTGATGAACCGACCTGTGTATATATACCTCCGGCCATATGTGAGCCCAGGGCATCACCTGCTGCATACAATCCGGGGATATTGGACTCGCACTTATCGTTTATAGGAACCAGCCCTTCTGATTTATGTATGGCCATTCCAGCGGAAGAGCCTCCAACCGGTGAACCACCCATTCCCGGAGGAGCACCGCCCTCTTTTGGTGGCCCTCCATCGTGATTTGAAGGGGGACCAGGTCTGCCTTTGTCACCCATCTCCTTTCCAGGTGGAGGGCCGCTTCCCGGACCACCTTTTCGTTCAAATTTTCGTTCAAATTCGGCAGGTGTATAGGGGCCGCCTGCAAGACGTTTATTACCACCCATTCCCGGAGGGCCGCCAGCAAGGGGGCCGCCATTCATATAGGCGGAATAATTCAAATCTACCCCAAGATCATGGTGAACCTCAACACCTGTCGTGCCGGGCTTTCTGTCGAACATGCCATGCCAGCCGTCGTAGCAGGCGGCCGGGTTTGTCGTCTGACCGGGATGTCCGTCATTCCATTCTTTTCCGGTGACCTTTGCTCCGATGTTATAGGCCATCACCGTACCGTCGTGGGTCAGGTCGCAGATGGGGAAGCCATTAGGCTTGAAACCACCGGCCCCTGTACAGAGGATGACGCTTTTGGCCTGGAAGATATGAACCTTCTCCTCGTCGAGGCTAAAGCCTGCCGCGCCGACGATTCTGCCGTTTTCCTTGATAAGATGGGTGATAACAATTCTTTCCAGAACGGGGATGTTTCGCTCCTTCATTGGCTTGTTAAAACAGTTATTGTAGAGCGGCGACTCAAAAAAACCCCATTCCCGCAGATCATTGACACGGGCAAGGGAGTGTTCTGCCATTTGTCTGGTATAAACTGGATTGTTTGTACCGAGGGCTGAGCGGGAAACCGTGTCGACAAATTCATCAAGACTCAGTTTTTCCTTCTTGGGATCGTAAACAAATATTCCTTTGGCAAAAGGTGTCTCCCCCGAGGAACCGAGACGTCCTTTGGAGACAAGTGTCACAGAGGCACCTGCGTCGTGAGCTTTAACGGCTGCAAATAGTCCAGCCATTCCACCCCCGATAACAAGGACGTCGGATGTTGTCTCCTGAGATTTTATGGCGCTCGCGTCTATTGTTGATTTATTAGCAGCCCAGCCTGTCGATATCCCCAGCGCGGCCAGGGTCGCCATTCCTGCAGCACCGCCAGCAAGGGCCATGAAATGGCGTCGGGAAATGGCATTGTGTTCCTGTGGATT
Source organism: Desulforhopalus sp. IMCC35007 (assembly GCF_005116575.1). Lineage (GTDB taxonomy): Bacteria > Desulfobacterota > Desulfobulbia > Desulfobulbales > Desulfocapsaceae > Desulforhopalus_A. The sequence continues at coordinate 69,939 of NZ_SWCN01000011.1, forward strand.
TGTCATTTGCTTGGTTCCTGTTTGAGCAGTGATTCTGAAATATAGTGTTTTAAAACAAGGAGAAGGCTACCTGCTGCAACTATAATAATAAAGGTGCTGAGCGAGGTGTCGGTGTGGCGACCAAGGTCTATGGCATGCCAGGAGGCTGCAACTATAAAGAGAACAGCCAGTATAGTGTGGATGAGTCGCCATGTTTTATAGGACAGGGATAACTTTGTGCGGAAAAGAGATGCAACCCCTAAGATGACCATGAGGCACCATGCACAGATTCCCAGGATAATACCAAAGGAACTAAACGTGGTGATGATGGTGAAAAAGGCCTCAGTGGGGCTAACCCCGGATTCATAGTATCTCGGTACGACAATGAGAAAGGGATGGATAATCAGGACCGGGAGAAATATATATCCGAGCGCCTTATGGATTGTGGTGATAGTGCTTTGTCGGTACCCACCCAGCAGACTGCGGTTCATTCGAGTGAGGTAAAACTGGGCGAGCATCAGGCAAAAAGCCAGGATCGTCAAAACTGAAAGAGAATCTTTCAACGGTGTGCGTTTTGGAAAATCACCCGTTGCATAGAAGAACAGGGGCAACCCTATAAAAAGAACGGCCAGGGGTAACATGGTTTTTTTTTGAGTGTTCTCTTTCATTATCAACCCCATGAAACTATGACTGGAATCGATTTCTCTGGTGAAATGGTAATGGCATCGACAGGGCAATACATCCTGCACAGATGGCAGATCTGGCAATCTGCTGGATATTTGATAACAGCTTTTTTGGTCTTCGGGTCCAGTCGTATGACATCCGTTGGGCAGCTTTTTACGCATGTCCCACAGCCGATGCATCCGTTAATCGCTTGTATTGTCATTTTCTCTCTCTTTCTTTGTTGCTTTGGTTGAAAAACTCTCTCCTGAAGACTCGTCCAACCGTTTTTTGTTCTTTCTCTCTATCGTTAAACAACAGTTGGCCGCTATTTTGACCTGATAAAGTGCAAGAATTATGGCTGTTGTTCAATAATTCTGAAATGTAATATGAAACGCACGGCGTAAGCAGGGAAGGCGGAAAAATAATTGATATTAGAGGGTATATGACAGAAATTATCTGGGACAATAGAGGCAAAGGCGCAAAGTCCATATGCGCAACGTGCATATTTCTTCCATAATGTATTGGTTAGACTGCTTTTTCATTTGGTCAGCAGGTGATGGTCTTTTGTTCTAAAAAATACTTTGATGTTTTTGGGCATCAGCTCCCATAACGTTCGGCCTTTCCTGTAACAGGTCAACGGTTGAACGTTATGGGGTGTCGGTATCAATTGTAGAAGGTTGCTATTGTATCAAGTACATAGACGATATCATCTCCACTGACATCAAGATGCGTGACCAGTCTTGTGGTTTTCCCTGGACTGATGAGTATTCCGTGATCTTTGAGATGTTGTGCCAATGCCTCTGTGGTGCTGGTTGGCACCTGGAAGAAGACCATGTTGGTCGCAACGCTTGTTACCGCAACGCCCGGGATCTGCCGGAGACCCTCTGCAAGCCTTCTGGCATGGTCGTGGTCTTCTTGAAGGCGGGTCAGGTTGTGGTCGAGAGCATAGCTTCCTGCTGCGGCCAGGATACCAGCCTGTCTCATACCGCCTCCCACCATTTTGCGCCAGCGTTTTGCTTTTTCGATAAAAGCCTTCGAGCCACAGAGCACGGAGCCCACTGGAGCGCCCAGTCCCTTTGAGAGGCAGATAGAGGTTGAGTCAAAATGGCTGGTGATCGTCTTTGCTTCCACCTTTTGCTCGCTTGCAGCGTTAAAGAGACGCGCCCCGTCGAGATGGAGTTTCAGGCTATGTCGTTTGCAAAAATCCGAGGCCTCTTTGAGGTATGAGAGCGGTAGTGCTTTGCCGTTCTGGGTATTTTCCAGGCAGAGAAGCCTAGTCCTTGCAAAATGAACATCGTCGGGTTTGATTTTTTCCTCCACCTTGCTAAGGTCTATGGTGGAGTCCGCTTCATATTCGATGGGCTGGGGCTGAATGGAACCAAGGACCGCTGCGCCTCCTGCTTCGTATCTGTAGGTATGGGCCTGTTGTCCAACGATATATTCATCTCCTCTTTCGCAGTGGCTCATGATGCCAATGAGATTGGCCTGGGTGCCGCTTGCTGTGAAAAGTGCTGACTCAAAGCCCGTGAGCCGGGCTATCTTTTCCTGCAGGAAATTGACGCTTGGGTCATCACCATATACATCGTCGCCCACCTGGGCTTCGACCATGATTGCCCGCATCTGTTCTGAGGGACGGGTAACTGTATCGCTGCGGAGGTCTATTATGTGTTGCACGGTTGCTCCATATTGTATCAAGGTTGAAAAAGTATTATGTAGTTTGCTTTAGTGTCAGAGTTACTACTCTATCCGGTTTAGTTTGATTGTGCGAGAGTACTCTGGCGGTTGGTACGGAGATGTACAAAAGTGTCTCAAGTGTTGCTTGAAGATTGTGCAGTATTTCTGGATCTTGCCAAAGAGCTGGAGCTTAAACAAAACGTGTGATGCAGTGTATCCTATGGAGTATTTCAAATAAAAGATGGACGATATGGATGGAAATGGACAATGGAGTTAAGTAGCAAACAGTGTGAAGTTCTGCAGCAGGCAGGATTTGAATTTTCGGCCTTGACCATTACCGGTTTTCTTGAGGTGGCAAATGGCGATCGTGAGGTAACCTCTCTTTCCGATGAGGAACTGGTTGAATTTCTGGTCGCGACAAACCTGCTGTACCGAGGGGGGGAGCCCCTCATTTCTGATGTCTTCTATGATTTTACCTTTCTTGCAGAACTGAAAAACAGGAACCCGGATCATCCTTTTTTAGGAGATGTTGAGCCTGAGGCCCTGGTTCTTGCCAAGACTGTAGAGTTGCCTGTCCGGATGCTTTCAACGGACAAGGCCTACGATTTTAAATCCATTGCTCGCTGGGCTTCGCGGATTGATAAAGCAGCGAAAGAGTGCGGAGTAGACGTTGAAAGTATTCTGTTTCGCGCGACTCCAAAGCTTGACGGCTACGCTGCATACGATGATGGTACAACCCTCTACACCAGAGGAGATGGTCGGAGAGGAACGGATATAAGCCGCGCCTTTGAGCGGGGTCTCAGGGTGGCCGGAGCTGGAGAAAGGGGACTTGGAGCCGGGGAGATTGTCGTAAGCCGTTCCTATTTTTCTGAGCATCTGGCGGGAGTCTTTGATAACTCGAGGAATTTTCAGGCAAGCCTCATTAAGGAAAAAGAACTCGATGAGCCCGCCGCCCGTGCCATTGCTGAAGGTGCTGCTCTTTTCTATCCCTTTAGCCAATTACCCTCCTGGCAAGGCAGTTGGAAGGCGCTTGCTGCTGATTTTGAAGGTATTGTGGAGCGTCTCTGGAAAGAGGTTGATTACGATGTTGATGGTATTGTCTTTGAAGTAGTCGATTCCAGGATAAAAGAGCACATGGGGGCGACCAGGCATCACCACAGATGGCAGATTGCCTATAAACAGAATACGGAAATTGCAGAAGTCCGTGTCTTGCAGGTGGTGGCCCAGACTTCCAGATCCGGCCGGGTGAATCCCGTGGCGGAAATAGAACCGACCCGGCTCAGCGGTGCCCTGATCAAACGGGCGACGGCCCACCATTTTGGCATGGTGCGGGACAAAGGAATCGGCAGAGGGGCGCTTATACAGCTTTCCCGTTCAGGGGAAGTTATTCCAAAAATAGAAGCGGTTCTTGAGCCTGTTGCCCCTGAATTGCCGGAGGTCTGCCCCAGTTGTTGTTCTCCCCTTGTCTGGGAGAATGATTACCTTGTCTGTGTCAATGTGATGAATTGTGCCGCACAGATAACCCATACCATTGAGCACTTTTTTAAGGTTCTGGGGAACGTCGATGGTTTTGGCCCCTCTTCCATTGAAAAAATATATACAGGTGGAGTGACAAGTCTGCTGGAGATATATAACCTGGATGAGGAGCGGTTTGTTTCCTTTGGTTTTGGCCCCAAACAGGCTGAAAATATGGTTGCTCAATTACAGCGGAGCCGGGAGGAGTCTATCGAGGACTGGCGATTTCTCGCAGCTTTTGGCATCCATCGGCTTGGTATGGGCAATTGCGAAAAACTGCTCAGCGTCTACCCGCTTGAAGAGGTATTCGAGCTTGATCGACAGAAGATCGTCGAGATAAAAGGTTTTAGTGAAAAGATTGCAGACGAAATTCTCCCCGGGCTGCAGAGTGTTCGGCAGATGTTTTTTGCCTTGTACCGGCTTGGGTTTAATCTCACGAGAACCGATGTCGCTTCAGATGCTCCCGGTCAGTCAAGCCCGGTTACGGGAAAGCTCCTGGTTTTCAGTGGCACCATGCGTCAGGGAACCAGAGACGAGATGACTGTGCAGGCCAAAAGGCTCGGAGCCAAAGTGGGCAGTTCGATTACCGGAAAAACGGATTTGCTCGTCTGTGGGGAAAAGGTGGGGGCCTCCAAGCTGAAAAAAGCAGAGGAGTTGGGAGTGAAGATACTCTCAGAAAAAGAGTATCTTCATTTGTTGGAAGAATAACCGCAACTGCCGGGTCTTATTTGGGAGGCTCAAGGAGCTTGCCTGTTTTGGCGACGTTTTCGTGGGGGACCTCATCAATGAAAATCAGCACATTTTCGGGTGGCTTGTTCGCCTCTTTGCTGATGACCTCGGTGACCCCTTTTGCGATGTTGGCTTTCTGCTCTTTTGACAATGTTCCTGCAACTCTGATATTTACGTATGGCATTGTTACTCCTGTCGTGTGTTGAATTGTTTTTTTAGGTGTAGCCTGGGTAAAGTACCCTTTTTTCTTTTTGCAACAAAGGACAATTTTTCCCTGTGCATAAAACGGTCTGGCGGTCCACGTGTAATGTTTGTGATGTTACGATGCCTCAACTGAAAATCCAACTATGAAAAAGAGAGTACTGCTATGCATATTTTAGTTACCGGTGGAGCCGGATATATCGGCAGCCATACCTGTCTTGAACTATTACAGTGTGGGCATGATGTTTGTGTGGTCGATAACTTATCAAACTCCAGTACGGAGTCTTTGCATCGGGTCGAAAGGTTGACCGCAAAGAAAATAGAGTTTCATACGACCGACCTGCTCGACAGGAAAGGGCTTGAAGATGTTTTTGCCGCAAGTGGTGTCCGTTTTGATGCTGTCATTCACTTTGCCGGTAAAAAGGCCGTGGGGGAATCCGTTGAAAAGCCTCTGCTGTACTACCATAATAATATAACAGGTACTCTGGTACTGGCCGAGGTCATGGCAAAATATGGGGTGAAGAATATAATTTTCAGTTCTTCCGCCACGGTATACGGCGATCCTGCCAGCGTGCCAATTACAGAGGACTTCCCCCTCTCATGCACAAACCCCTATGGCCGGACCAAGCTTATGGTGGAGGAAATTTTGACTGATGTTGCGGTCGCAGATCCTGCCTGGAATGTCTGTCTGCTCAGATATTTTAATCCGGTCGGAGCCCATAAAAGCGGGCAGATCGGGGAGGACCCGAGCGGTATTCCCAATAATCTCATGCCCTATATCTCACAGGTCGCGGTTGGTAAGTTGCAGGAGTTGTCTGTATTTGGCAACGACTATCCAACCCACGATGGAACCGGGGTCCGGGATTATATCCATGTGGTCGATCTTGCCAAAGGCCATGTCAAAGCTCTCGATAAAATCGTCACACAGCCCGGGGTGGTTACCTATAACCTCGGAACCGGCAAGGGGTACAGTGTTCTTGAAATGGTGCAGGCATTTGCCAAGGCCAGTGGTAGAGAAATTGCCTATAAAATCGTTGGCAGAAGGGCAGGCGACATTGCTGCCTGTTATGCAAACCCTGCAAAGGCCCTGGCAGAATTGGGCTGGACTGCTCAGTATGGGCTCCAGGAGATGTGTGAGGATACCTGGCGCTGGCAGAAGGAAAATCCTACGGGTTTTGGGCAAGCAGTGAAATAGTATAAGCACAAAAAAATAAATCAAAACGGCCAAGAAAAGCAGCCCCTGTCTTGTTACAAGACAGGGGCTGCTTTGTTTTTGGTCATACCAATTAGCCATTTCCATACCAATTGTGCAGGTTGTCTGCGGTTTCGTTGTTGTTGGTAAGTAATTGGAAACCAATACAATATCCGACAGAGTGGTGTTTTTGCTCATTGCCGGGTACGGGATGGTGGGATTTTAATAAAATATATCAATAGTTCCACAACTATGTGCTATCCCCCGTTTTTGTCGATAAAAATGATATTGCGTTAAACAGTCTCTAATGGTACTTTCCTTGAAACTTTGAACATGAGGCACTGTTTGCACAATGAGAACAACACAAGAAGTCGTTAAAATCTTTGGCTGTGGAAATGTCATAATGGGAGATGATGCCTATGGGCCTTCTGTTATTGACAAAATCAACGATACTTTTGACCTTCCAGACAATATCGAAGCTGTGGATGTTGGCACCTGTGTACGTGAGTATCTGTTTGATTATCTGTTAACTGAAGAGGGGCGGCCGGATCGGATAATCATCCTTGATGCCGTCGATTTCACAGATAAAAAGCCGGGTGAGGTTTTTGAGATCTTTCCTGATCAGATTCCGGCAAAAAAAATCCATGATTTTTCCCTTCACCAGTTTCCCACCGTAAATTTATTGCAGGAGTTAGAACAACATACCGGCATTAAAGTTCAAATCCTAGCCGCGCAAATTGAGTTCATCCCTGAGGAGATTGCTCCCGGGCTTTCTCCTGCAATGTCAAAAGCTGTAACAGAGGCGTGTGAGAAGGTTTCACAAGTTCTTTCTCTTAAAGTCAAGTGAGGTGACTGTTTATGATGTATGAATTTAAAGTCAGCCAGCTTGCAGATGAATTTGGGGTTCATCGAAACACCATAAGAAACTGGATAAATGCCGGCACTCTTCCTGCCACAGAGGGTCCTGGCAGAAAGTATCTTATGAAGTTTCATGACTACCAGAAACTCTGCGAAAAGTTTGGCCGAGAACCACATGTTAGTCTATCCAATCACGTAAGTCCCAACGCCTTGGGAGCCCTGGAGGAAAGCGATGTAGAGCCGTTAATGATCAACGGGACGAAGAGCGCCCTGGCTATTGATCCATCATGGGCGGATGCATGTCTCACCTGCGGCACCTGTGCAAGTGCATGTCCCATATCAGGCGTGGACGGTCTGGATCCGCGAAAGATTGTGCGGATGGCAGTACTTGGAATGGATAAGGAGCTGATTGAATCTTCCTGGCCCTGGAAATGTACCATGTGTGCAAAATGTGAAGAGGCCTGTCCTGCAAATATTCAGATCATTTCCCTCATGCGCAAAATCCGTGGCGCCCGGGAGCGTGATAAGGTTCCCGGTCCCATCCATAAAGGTGTTGTTATGTGCCTTGAGCGCGGCAATAACCTTGGTATTCCAAAAGAAGATTTCGTCTTTCTCTGTGAAGATCTTGGAGAAGAACTGGCTGAAGAATGTTGCCCGGGCTTTAAAACTCCCATTGATGTCCATGGCGCTAGGGTGCTTGTCACAGTCAATTCCAAAGAGCCCTTTGGTGAGCCTGATGACATGAAGTGGTGGTGGAAAATCTTCTATGCCGCAGGTGAATCCTGGACTATCTCTTCTGAAAACTGGGAAGGTGTGAACTGGGGCCTGTTCTCCGGTGATGATGAGGCGATGAAAACCGTTGTCGGACGAATAGTCGACAACATGCGGAGGCTGAACTGTAAGGTTCTCCTCCTCCCCGAGTGAGGCCATGCATACTTTGCAACCCGGTCCGGGTTGAACAGATGGTACCCTGAAGCACTCAAAGAATTTAAGATTGCCACGGTTTTTGATCTCCTCCTCGAATATATAGAAGCTGGTAGAGTACAGCTGGATAAGTCTATTCATGCACATCCCGTCGCCTATCATGATCCATGTAACTATGGTCGTAAATCGCTCAAAGCTTTTGGAAAGGCCTATTTTGAAGAAGGCCGCGCAGTGACCAAAGCCTGTTGTGATGATGTGCGCGAGTTGAACCCAAACAGAAATGGTGCATATTGCTGCGGCGCCGGTGGTGGGGCCTGGGCGATGCCGTACTCCGATGAGAGGGTCTTCTACGGAAGAACCAAAGCCCGTCAGATTACCGAGTCCGGTGCTGAGCTGGTTGTCGCTCCATGCCATAACTGCCGCGATCAGATTATGAAATCACTGAACAAAGAGTATGATCTTGGCATTGAGGTCAAGTATCTCTGGGAGCTTGTTGCTGACTCCCTGATAATGCCGGATAAGCAGTAAGCTTTTGCAGAGGAAGTGCTCGTATCCTCGTAGAGGCTGGGCATGTTAAGAAATGAGATATCTTTTTTGCTTTTGCAGAAAGATTTTCTAGAACCATTCGACAGGAGATACCCGTCATGCTAGGCACAAAGAAAGTTGGGTCTGTAATGATCGTGGGAGGTGGAGTCACAGGGATGCAGGCAGCCCTTGATCTCGCTGATTCCGGATACTATGTGTATCTGGTTGAAAAGTCTGGAGCTATTGGCGGTGCCATGGCCCAGCTTGACAAGACCTTCCCGACCAATGACTGCTCGATGTGAATCATCGCGCCAAAATTGGTAGAGTGCGGTCGGCACTTGAATATAAAATTGATGACGCTCAGCGAAGTCGTTGGAGTAGATGGTATCGCTGGGGATTTTAATGTTACGGTTAAAGAGTCTCCACGGTACGTAGATGTGGATAAGTGCATCGCCTGCGGTGCTTGCACGGAGAAATGTCCAAAGAAAGTAGACAGTGAGTACGATGCCGCAACGGGCAAGCGTAAGGCGATTTATGTTAAATATGCCCAGGCTGTACCCCTGAAGTATCAGATTGATCCAAATTCTTGTATCCGCCTGAAAAAGCCGGGTGCCTGTGGATTTTGTGAGACGGTGTGTGATGCGGGAGCCATTAATTTTAATGACACCGAAAAAATGCACCAGATCAATGTCGGCGCGATTGTTCTTGCGCCTGGCTTTGAGGCATACGATCCAACTGAAGCAGGAGTCTGGGGCTTTGGTACCAACCCAAATGTCATAACTGCTCTGCAACTCGAGAGATATCTCTCCGCGTCCGGTCCCACCGAAGGGCATCTTATTCGCCCATCGGACGGCAAGCCTGCACGTAAGGTTGCATTTCTTCAGTGTGTCGGTTCCAGGGATGAAAATCTCTGTGGCAACGGTTACTGCTCTTCTGTCTGTTGTATGTACGCCATTAAAGAGGCGGTTATTGCAAAAGATCATGTTCCAGGCCTGCAGACCACCATATTCTATATGGATATGCGGACCCACGGCAAAGAGTTTGATTTGTATCTTGAGCGCGCCAAAAATGATTCTGGCGTCCGTTTTGTCCGTTGCCGTGTCAATGGCGTAGAGACAGATGGGGTTGGCGGAGACTGCCGTTTGAGCTATGTCAACGAAGATGGACGTCAGCTCGAGGAGTTCTACGACCTGGTTGTGCTCTCTGTGGGCCTGCAGACTCCAAAGCATGTTTTAGAACTTGCCAAGACAGCGGATATTAAACTTACCGCTGCAAATTTTGCAGCTACCTCTGATTTTGCTCCGGTTCAGACCTCCCGTGAGGGGATCTTTACCTGTGGGGCAATTGCAGGACCAAAAGACATTCCGCAATCGGTTGTGGAGGGTTCTGCCGCGGCCGCCGCTGTTTCTGATCTGCTTGCACCGGCAAGACATGAGCTGACCTCTGAGCCGAGCTTTCCGACGGAAAAAGATATTACCGGTGAAGAACCACGCATTGGCGTGTTCGTCTGTCATTGTGGTTCAAATATCGCTGGCGTAGTCGATGTCAAAAGTGTGGAAGATTACGCAGCCACCCTGCCTGATGTCGTCTATGTTGAACGAAATCTCTTTTCCTGCTCTCAGGATACGCAGGATATGATCACCAAACGCATCCAGGAACAGAATCTGAACCGGATCGTCATTGCCGCCTGCACCCCCCGTACCCATGAGCCGCTTTTCAGGGAAACCTTGAAAGCAGCAGGCCTCAACGAGTATCTGGTTGAGATGGCCAACATCAGAAACCACGATTCCTGGGTCCATGTTCAAGATCCTAAAGGTGCTACAGCCAAGGCAAAAGACCTTGTGAGAATGGCGGTTGCCAAGGTGACCTATGGTGATTCTTTAAGGCCAATCTCAGTTCCGATCACCCAGAAATGTCTGGTTATCGGTGGCGGTGTCGCGGGTATGACTTCGGCGCTCAACCTTGCCGAGCAGGGTTTTGAGGTCGATCTGGTCGAACAGACAGATACCCTTGGTGGAAATGCACTGCACCTCAAGCACACCTGGTCGGGTGAGCATGTTCCAACACAGGTTGCCAAACTGGTAGACAAGGTTATGAGGAATGAAAAGATCCTCCTGCACAAAGAAGCCAGGGTGTCGGCTGTTGAGGGTTTTGTCGGAAATTTCCGTTCTACGGTTACCACGAAGGATGGCAAGACTAAGGTTGTCGAGCACGGGGCAGGCATCATTGCAACCGGTGGCGAGCCCTTTACTCCAACTGAGTACAACTACGACAGTATCACCCGTGTTGTCACCTCAGTGCAGTTTGACAAGCTTTTTGAGCTGAAAGAGCAGCACGTAAAAAGTGCCAGGCGTTTTGTTTTTATTCAGTGCGTCGGCTCTCGTGAGGGCGACAATATGTACTGTTCAAAGGTGTGCTGCACCCACTCTGTTCAGTCTGCGATTGCTCTCAAAAAAGAAAATCCGGAGCGTAATGTCTATATCCTCTACCGGGATATGCGCACCTATGGACAGCGGGAGTCGCTTTATAAGCAGGCAAGAAAACTTGGTGTCGTCTTCATTAACTACGAACTTCATGGCAAGCCTAAGGTGAGCGAGGCAGGAAATATGGTAGCCGTTGAAGTTTGGGATCACGTACTGCACAGACCGCTGAAGATTGAATGTGATCTGGTGATTCTGGCAACGGCGGTTCGGCCAAAGGTGGACGCCTCGGATCTTGGTAAGCTCTACAAGGTGCCGGTTGATGGTCATGGTTTTTTCCAGGAGGCCCATGCCAAACTCCGTCCGGTGGATTTTTCAACTGATGGTATGTTTGTCGCAGGTCTGGCTCACTATCCAAAACCCATTGAAGAGTCAGTTGCCCAGGCGCTGGCCGCGTCTTCACGGGCTGCAACACTGTTGTCGAAAACCAGTGTCTCTCTTGATGCAATCAAGGCGACGGTGGATGAAAACTACTGTGATGGTTGCGCACTCTGCGTTGATGTCTGTCCATACCATGCAATTTCGCTCGTTGACCGGCCGGAAGGAAACGGCAAGATCATACGGGTGAACAAGGCGCAGTGTAAAGGCTGTGGTCTTTGTCAGGGAACATGTCCGAAGCGGGGTGTGTTTGTAGCAGGATTTACGATGCAGCAGATCAGTGCGCAGGTACAGGCTGCCCTGGCAGTCTGATATTTATCTTGAATACAATCGAAGCCTCTCCCGCCGCTCAATACGTTCTCCATTGACGGTTGGGAGAGGATTTTCGAGATAAACTTTAATAGCCCCGGTACATGGAAAATAAGCCGGGATAAAAAAGGAGTAGATCACATGAGTTTTGAGCCTAAAATAGTTGCTTTTTGCTGCAACTGGTGCTCCTACGCCGCCGCTGATCTCGCAGGTACTGCCCGGATGCAGTATCCACATAATGTGCGGATTGTTCGAGTTATGTGCTCTGGAATGGTGCACCCTGAATTTATTATGGATGCTCTCTCCCAAGGTGCTGACGGGGTCATGGTACTTGGCTGACACCTCGGTGAATGTCATTACCTGGATGGTAATTATAAAGCGATGACCCGCTCGAATATGGTCGTGGAGTTGTTGGAAGATTTTGGATACGAAGCAGAGAGATTCAGCCTAGCCTGGGTGTCTTCAGCGGAACCTGATAAATTCGTGGAAGCGGTTACGAAGATGACCGCCCAGGTTAAAAAATTAGGTCCTGTCAACAGTCAGGATGCCCCAGTGGCGTAACAGGAGGGAGATATGGGTGTAACTACAGCTTTAGAGTGGCTGGGATCCTGTTCCGGGTGTGAAATAGCCATCCTGAATATCGGAGAAGCTCTCGTTCCTATTATCACAGAGGCCCTGGATATTGTTCATGCACCGGTTTTAATGGACCATAAATATTTTGGCCAGTGCGGTGAAGGGGTTACCCTGAACATACCAAATGCCGTTGTTGGTATCGTTACAGGCGGGGTCAGTAACCATGAACACCTCGAGGTTCTCGAAGAGATGCGGGAAAAATGCCAGGTGCTTATTGCCCTTGGCACCTGTGCCACCCATGGTGGAATTCCGGCGCTCATGAATGGACAGGATCTGGGTCAGGCCGTTGCTGATATTTTCAGCACTGAATCTACAGACCCGGGTGCTGAGATCCCAAACATCGAGGTGCCGGCACTGCTTGATCGTGTTTATGCATGTGATGAGAAGGTGAAGATCGATATGCAGCTTCCCGGATGTCCGCCAAATCCTGAACTGATCGCCGAGGTAATCATGTCTCTGGTGGAAGGTCGGGATCCTGTACTTCCCGGCAAAAGTGTCTGTGACACCTGTCCGACCAGACGTGAAGGAAAGGGTGATGTAGATAAACTCAAGCGTTTTTTGACCAATGCGGAATTTAAGCCGGGCGAACCGCTCGATAAGATGCGCTGTCTGCTGGAACAGGGATACCTCTGTATGGGACCTGTAACTGCTGCGGGTTGTGCCAAGCGGGGGGCGCCAAGTTGTATTAGTGCCAGAGTTCCCTGTCGAGGCTGTTTTGGTCCGGTACGAAAAGATGGCAATCAGCTGCTTGATATGATGAATGCTCTTGCAAGTAATGGCATTGACTATAAATCTGTTATAGATCGTCGTTCAATACTGAGGTTTTCAGGAGCCCACGGAACACTTCGACCTCTGAAAAAGAAGGTCGTAGAGGAGGATTAAGATGGGAAAGGTTTTAAATATAGCACCGGTTTCCCGCATTGAAGGGCATGCCAAGATTGCAATACATCTTGGTGATGATGGTAATGTCGAGGATGCCTTCCTCCACATCCAGTCTCTTCGCGGATTTGAGAAGTTTATAGAGGGAAGGCCTGCCGAAGAAGTACCCCGCATTGTCAATCGTATTTGTGGCATCTGCCCATGGATGCACCATCTGGCTTCCAATAAAGCAGTGGATGCGGCCTATGGCGTGACCCCAACCCCGACGGGACATAAGTTGCGTGAGATGTGCCAGGTTCTGGCCCACATCAACGATAAGATTCTCCACTTTTTCTTTCTCGCTGCACCCGACTTTGTACTGGGCCCAGATGCTGACTATTCAGTGAGAAACGTGATCGGAGTGGTTAAGGCCGCACCGGAGCTTGCCACTCAGGTGGTCAAGATGCGTCAGCTCGGTCAGATGATGCTCGATAAATTTGCCGGTAAAGCAATCCATCCCATTGCAGGCGTTGTTGGTGGATTTGCAAAGCCGATGATGGAAGCAGAGCGTCTGGAGCTTTTAGAAGGCGCCCGTACGCTTCTGGATTTCTCGACTTATGCGCTGGATTTCGCCATTGAGAATGTCTTTTCCAAGTATATGGATGTTATCAGCGACCTTGGGGTGATTAACACCGGTTTTCTGGGGACCGTGGATCGTGAAAACGGCGCACTCAGGCTCTATGACGGTAAGTTGCGGCTGATGAAGGCGGACGGTAGCTACGATGATTTTGAGGGCGTTGATTACCTGAAATATCTCGGCGAACATGTGGAGCCATGGGGCTACTCGAAAATGCCATACGCCAAGAACTGGAACGAAGGTTTTGATATGGAGCTTTCCGCTCCAAAAGGTATCTACCGTTCCAACACCCTGGCTAGAATCAACGTCTGTGATAAGATTTCCACACCAAAGGCTCAGGCTGCACTTGAGGCCTTCCGGGCTTCTTTTGGTCGTCCTGCCCAGCAGACACTCCTCTATCACTACGCAAGACTGATCGAGATGATCTATGCCTGTGAACGAACCATTGAGTTACTTGAGTGGGAGGGCATCACTGATCCTAATGTTCGTGCCAAAGCTGAACCTAAGGCCGGACGGGGTGTAGGTGTTGTTGAAGCTCCACGGGGAACCCTGATTCACGATTACCACACCGATGAGAACGGCTGTATCACCAAGGCCAATCTCATTGTTGGTACAACCCACAATATTGCGCCGATGAATATGAGTGTGAAGCAGGCCGCAACCACTCTTATTAAAAATGGTATTTATAATGAGGGCCTGCTCAATCAGGTAGAGATGGCGGTGCGCGCCTACGACCCCTGAATGTCCTGTGCAACCCACCGCCTGGATGGCGGCATACCAGTATCAGTGTCAATCAAGGACTCAAAAGGTGTTGAAATCGACAATATTGTCAGCTAGAAAAACGTCTGCAGAGCGTCCGTAAGGACTGTTTGTCTGTAGATCAATAACGAGGGCGGCGGATGAATGATGACATATCTTGTCCGCCTGAGTTGTTTTTTTTGATTGATAAGGTAATATAGTTTTTATTATAATGTTATCCGTTTATCGGATGACTCACTTTGTGGAGGAAGCTCCAATGTCAAACCCACGTAGAACTCAGGTTCGTGCGGAAAATCCGAGCGGTGCCTGTGGCAAACTTGATCATATGACAATAGATGAGCTCAAAGCTCGAGCTGTTGGTGATGATTTTGACGGAACCTGTCCTGCCTGCGGGAAATTTCATTTAACCCGTGCAGAAATTGAGAAAATAGAGTCCGAAAAAATTACCGAATCTGCAAGTTACCAGGAAATGAAAAAAGAGGCGGAAGCCGAGCAGTAAGGAACTATTTCAAGAATATTAAGCAATTGTGTTTTAAAATTGCTTACGAAATAATAAAGCCCAGGTGATATATATCGCCTGGGCTTTAGGTATGCCATAGGGAGCCGAAATTTGGGTAAGGATCTTGAACGTCAAAAGGTGCTGTTGGATGAGCTGCATATGCTTGTCGATCGACCCATGCGTCTCATGGTTGTTTGTGGTACGCAGAACAAGGCAATCTTAAAGCACGGTCTTCGGGAACTGCTGCCTAAAGACCTGGATCTGGTGGCCGGTCCTGGTTGTAGTGTCTGTGTTATGCCAGCGGGTCATATCGATGCCTTTGTTAAAATTGCCATGCAGCCGGATGTGATCACAGCTGTCTGTGAAGATTTGCTCAAGGTACCAGGTAGCAAGGAGTCTCTTGGCTCGGCAATGACAAAAGGGGCAAGGGTCGAGATTATCACCTCGCCCATGGACGCCCTTGATATCGCCCGACGGGAACCTGAATCGATCGTTGTCTATCCCGCTGTCGGTTTTGAAGCAACAGCTCCCAGTGTTGCGGAAACAATTCTGGAAGCGGCACGTTTTGGTGTCGAGAATTTCTGTGTTATCCCCTCAATTCGCCTTTTACCCCCGACCATAGACCTTCTTATGCTGGATCCGGAACTCAATATCCGGGGTCTGCTCTGCTCAGATCATATCAATACGATATCCGATACCGAGGCCTACACCGAACTTGCCAAGACCCATAAACTCTCATGTTATATAGCAGGCTTTGAGATTGTAGAGATCCTGGAAGGGCTGGTCAGCCTAGTGCGTCAGATCCGCAATGATGTATCTGTCTTTGATGACACTTCTGCGTTTATTTATTCTTCTGAGGATAACCGCAAAGCGCGCAAAATGGTCTCCGAAGTGTTTTTTACCGTGGATACCGACTGGCGTGGCCTCGGCACCATAGAGAAAAGCGGGTTTGTTATCCGTGATGAACTCTCACTTTATGATGCGACCAAACGTTTTAATGTTCGTTTTAAAGAAGGCCAGGAATCCTGTATGTGTCAGTGTAATGCTATCATTACCGGAAGAGGCCTTCCCCCCGATTGTCCGGCCTTTGGTATGGTCTGTTCTCCCCAGTCTCCGATTGGTCCGTGTATGATCTCCGATGAGGGGATCTGTCACTCTTATTTTAAATACCATTTGCAGTCGAGTAAGAACTCATCACATTGATATTTTCCATGATGTATCTGTACACCTCAGTGTCACACAATGCATGAATTCTCCCTTGCGCAGGGCTTACATACGCAGTTGATGGATCTTGTGCGCGAGCATGGGATGAAAAGTGTTAAGATGGCCGAGATTAGTATTGGCAGCAATGCGGGAATTGTTGAAGAGTCATTTCTCTTTGGTTTTAATGTACTGGCCGAGCAGTATCAAGAGACCAGAGGGATAGAGCTTGTGGTCAATCATGACAATAGTAGCGATCTGATTCTGCAGCGTCTTGAACTGGAGTGATACTGACTTTCTTTTCCCTGCGAGCTTTGCTTGTATCACAGTTCAACCGTCTTGAAATATTCATCAAACAATCAGGTGAGTCCGGCATTCAAGGGACACTCTTGCACGGGTATCGGTTTGAAAACTGCTGAGATGCTATAATAAAAGTGTGCCCAAGCCTATACAGAGCATCAATATTCCTGCAATATCAAGCAGGTTCCCCAGGGCGCAGACGTTGCGCCTGCGCATAAGAAAATTGGCGAGGTTGAGAGTCGTCTTCTGAGTACTGGAGCTGGCCGGTTGTCGAGACAACCTTGGATGGTTGAGATATTCACCTGCTCCCAGAAGAAGACCGCCTATCGCTAATTCATCGATCCCTTTTGGTACCGCCTGGATCAACAGACTTACACCAAGCCCTATGCCGCCCAGCAGGATGCTGAATAGAGCGATTGTAAAGGCAAGCGGGGGTTTTCTTTTTTCTGGGTTCATTTCTGATTCCTCGTTATTTTTCTTTTACGGGTGTTTCAGTTTAGCAGGTAAATGACAGGTTCTCCAAATACATTTCCGAATTAATCTGAACATATCAATATTTCCAATAAATCTACTCTTTGTGATAGGCTTTAACTATTGGACAAAATCCAATTGTTACGGCATCTTGTGCAGTTGATCAAAGTCAACACCAATGCACAACGAAAGCCCGAGAGAGAAAGGAAGAGAGAGTGGACGCGCGCCGAAAAAAAAAGCAAAGAATCCTGTCTGTAGCAGAAAAAATATGTCGGGCGGTTATTATCCTGGTACTTCTGGCTGCAGCTCTTCCAAAACTCTTTAATATTGCTGATTTTGCCGCAATCATTAATGCGTACGCCATTCTACCCGGTTTTGCTGTGACACCGGTGGCGGTATTCCTTCCTCTTGCCGAAATCGCCCTTGCCCTGGGCCTTATTTTTAACAGAGCCTCAAGTAAATATCTGACTATCTTCTTGCTGCTCTTTTTTATTGCTGTTCTCTGCTATGCAATTTCCCAGGGGCTGGATATCGATTGCGGATGCTTTGGTTCAGAGGATCCTGAGCATCGCGCTTTTCAGGGGCTGCGTGTTGCAATTGTACGGGACCTTGTAATGATATTTTTGCTCTTATATTCACTCTGGTACTGCAACTACCGGGAATCATATAAATAATTAACAGGAGATTACACAGATGAAGAACCTTGTCGCGCTCACACTGGCTATGCTATTAGTGGCATCTAATGCCTATGCTTTCGGCTCAAAATTCAAAGATGAAATAGCAACGGAAACTGTCGCTGTAAAATTAGTTCGCGATGTTGCCGCTGGTGGCTATGATCTTATAACAACGGCAGAACTGGCCGCACTCAAAGAATCGGGGGAAGACATTCTGGTGATTGATACCATGCCCTATGAAGAGAGTTATAAGAAAAATCACATTCCAGGGGCTGTGCAGTTCCTCTTTCCCATTCCTGATATGACTACCTGGAACGATGCTGAAACCGCTGGCAAGAGTCAGGAGGATTTCCTGGCCCTTCTCGGACCGGACAAAGAAAAAAAAATAATCGTATACTGCGGATTTGTAAAATGTACCAGAAGTCATAACGGCGCCCTTTGGGCCAAAAAATTGGGTTATAAAAATGTTTATCGTTATCCAGGTGGAATTTTCGCCTGGAAAGGTGCAGACTATGAGGTTGCTACCGTAAAATAGCTGAGGCTGTTTTCAGGAATAACGAAGGGCAACACCAGAAGGTGTTGCCCTTTTTTGCTCACAGGTGGGTAAATATTGCATTCTTGCCGTGCAGTCCTAAAATATCGACCTTCGTCCCTTGCAATAAATGCCAGGAAAAAGTGTTAGGCATGGAAAATGCAAATATGTAGAAAGCCGACCAAAAGGCCCATCAAGACGTGCTGGCACCAGACAGGACGATTCTATTGTACAATTGTGAATATGCAGGCTGTCTTGGCTGTTTGGCAGAAAAACGAGCAGATCGTTGTATATTGTAAGAGCAAAACTTCAACCAGACAAAAACAAGGAGGTGGTGCTGATACGGTAAGGACATCAGAATGCTTGCAAAATGTAACCTAAATATTGCAAATGTCTTGTAACACTGCAGATCTGACCAAAGGGTGCTCCTCCAGGGTTCGCTTGTTTTGAGTTGTACTTTTTGCGCACTTTTGTGAACTGGAACCTTGTGAGTCCCTGGTGTAAGATCATGAAAATACGCTAATATTTAAAATCACAAAACAGAGAATGCAATTTTTAGGGGTAGTACAAAAGATTGATTACAGTTAGACAATACTTGATAAATCTTTTTCAGTAAAAGGTGATTGTGCGGCTCGCATACCTGTGGTTGCGGGGCATGATTACGCTTACCTCAACAAGGAGAGCTCAATGAAAAGATTAATGGTTATCCTCTCAATGTTATCGATACTTTTTGTAGTTTCAGGTGCTTTGGCTGTAGATAAAATGGCTATCAGTAAAAATGTGGATGATATCGTTGCAGCGATAGATGGTGGAAAAGATTCAACCAGTTTTACAGCAGACGCCTACGATCCCTATGTCTTTATTCTGGAGGAAGCAGGAAAGCTTCTGGTCCACCCGTCCCTGCAAGGAGAAAGCCTGAAAGAAAAGGCGGCCCCTGTCTATGAGGCCCTTGTTGCAGCAGATCCTGCAGGGGGATGGATTCAGTATGAATGGAAGGGGAAAATGAAGAATACCTATGCAAAACGAACAAAAGATAATCTCATAGTAGGTAGCGGCTATTAAAGAGCCTTCGGCGTATTCATTGTAATAAAACGGCGTGATGCTGCCCCTTACCATTGCAGATTGATCGTAAGGGGCAGCAATAGTACAGCAGGTCTTTTACTCGGCAATCCATTTCATTTTAAGTGCTGCAAATTCTCCTTTTTCATGCATCTGGTGCATCCAGAGATTCATCCAATTCAGAAAGGCAAAATCATCCCGGGGCAGCATGTAGCCAAAATCATCTTTGGTAAGGGTTTTGTCCGGGGCAACTGCATAGAGCTGTCGATTTTTGCCGGCAACGAGCATGGCCTCAACGTTGTCGGTGATCATCACGTCGACCTCACCTTTTTCAACCGCTTCCGGAATACTTAAGTTCTTTTCTATCACCACAATTTCTGCATTTTTAATGTTTGCAAGAACAAATTTTTCATTGGTGCCGCCAGGGTTTACTCCGATTTTTACGCCGGAAACATCGATCTCCTTTACGCTCTGAAAACGATCTTTATCGGTCATTCTTATAAGCGGGCATTTGCCAACCTTGATGTACGGGCTGGTCAGGCCAACCTGCTTTAGTCTTGTGAGGTTTCTGGTAATTCCCGACATTGCAACATCATAGGAATTATCCAGAATGCCCTGAGTGAGAGTCTTCCATGTGGTCTTGACAAAACGAACCTCAACACCCAAGGCATCTCCAAGCAGTCTGGCCGCATCAATATCGTGGCCTTCAAACATCTTGGTTTCTTCATTAAAATAGCTGAAAGGTTTGTAGTCGCCGGTGGTTCCAACAAGGATGTAACCCCTTTCTGCAATTTCATCCAGGCGGGATGGCTGGGCCCAGGCGACAGTGGACAGCAGCAGTGTTAAGAGGGTGAATATAACGCTGAGTTGTGTAATATGTTTCATTGTATTCTCCTTTTGTGTTGAGGAAATGAGATTTTAGGTTGTTATAGCAGTTGCGGGAGATAGAACAGAATAAAAGTAGGTGTTCTTTAGGGTAGATATGTGTCAATAAATGTTTTATAGCAAAATTGTTCATAATTCATCAAAAAAGCCAGGATCTATGTTAATAAATGCTGAGATGTCCTTTTTGCTGAAAAACCGGTAGAATATCCTGTTATCCGACCCATGAAAAAATAAGAGCTTGCGTGGGGGGAAATGCGAAGATTAATATTGGCTGCAACGCTCCGGCAGATCCGATGCCGGCTTAAAAAGATTGGTGACTTGGTTATGTTGCAATCGTTCACCAAGCCATGGCAGTAACTGATGTAATAACGAGTATTAAAAAGATATTGATAAAGTGTTAAGAGGACCGAATGGGCTTATATAACCCCCAGCTGGAAAAAGATAACTGTGGATTTGGGCTGATTGCCCATATGGAAGGCGAGGCCAGCCATAAACTGGTACGCACGGCAATTTCATCCCTCGCCAGGATGGCCCACCGCGGAGGGATCGCCGCTGATGGTAAGACCGGTGACGGTTGTGGGGTACTGCTGCAAAAACCCGACAGTTTTTTTAAAGCGATCGCCAGGGAAGAGGGCTGGGCCCTTGGTGGCAGATATGGCGTTGGAATGATCTTTCTCAGCCAGGATCCAGACAAAAATGATGCCGAGAAAGCGATAATAAACGAGGAACTTGAGGCAGAGACTCTGACCGTTCTGGGCTGGAGGGAAGTTCCTGTGGATACCGGGGTCCTGGGTGATTTCGGGAAGAAAACCATGCCTCGCATTGTTCAGGTCGTTTTTAATGGTCCGTTTGGCTGGGGATCAAAGGATCTGGAGCGCCGGCTCTATATGGTGAAAAGGCGGATTGAAAAACGGATTACAGATGATCCTGATTTTTATATCGTTAGCCTCTCCAATCTGGTGATTATCTACAAAGGTCTGTGCCGTCCTGTTGATCTCTCACTCTTTTATCCGGACCTTGCAGATATCAGAATGCAGTCTTCCATCTGTCTGTTCCATCAGAGATTTTCCACAAATACTCTGCCGAAATGGCCGCTGGCTCAGCCTTTTCGCTTTCTGGCCCACAATGGTGAGATAAATACCATTACAGGCAACAGGCAATGGGCCAGGTCCAGGTCCTACAAGTTTAGATCTCCGTTATTGCCCGATATGGCGGAAGCCGCTCCTTTTGTCAACAGTACAGGTTCTGATAGCTCGGCTCTTGATAATATGCTGGAGTTGTTTCTGGCAGGTGGAATGGATCTGTTTCGTGCCTTTCGTCTGCTTATTCCTCCTGCCTGGCAGAATCACCCCAATATGGATGAGGACCTGCGGGCATTTTATGATTTCAACTCCATGCACATGGAGCCGTGGGACGGGCCTGCTGGTATTGTCATGAGTGACGGCCGTTTTGCCGCCTGTGGTCTTGACCGCAACGGCCTGCGACCGGCCCGTTATGTGGTGACAAAGGACAAATGGATCACCCTTGCCTCCGAGGTCGGGATCTGGGATTACGAGGCTGATGAGGTTTTGGAAAAAGGCCGGGTCGGGCCAGGTGAGCTTCTGGTCATTGATACTCTCACCGGTACCCGCTGGACCTCCTGGGATATCGATCAGGAGCTCAAGCGTCGCCACCCCTACAAGGAGTGGATGAAGAAATGTTGTCACCGTTTGCCTCCCTTTATGGTTGAAGAGGCAAATCAGGATCTCGAGCGGCAATTTGACAATGATACCTTGCTCATCTATCAGAAACTGTTTGGCATCACGAGTGAAGAAGTCGAACAGGTGATCAAGGTATTGGCCGAGACGGGGCAGGAGCCAATTGCCTCCATGGGAGACGATGCGCCCATGGCCGTTTTATCCAAAAAAGAACGCAGCATTTATGATTATTTCAGGCAGATGTTTGCCCAGGTGACCAACCCTCCCATCGACCCACTGCGGGAAAGGCATGTTATGTCCCTTGCCACCTGTGTTGGCCGGGAGCAAAACGTTTTTGATGAGGTGAAGGGCCATGCCTACCGGGTAATCTTTGATTCGCCGGTGCTTGTGAGCACTGACATGGAGAATCTTCTGGCTCTCGATCAGGCGCATTACCGCCACGCTGTTGTTGATATCAATTATCCGGCTGACGGTAATCTGGAAGAGGCTCTTATAGGGCTTTGTACCCGGGTTGAAGCCGAGGTGAAAAACAAGGTGGTGCTTCTGGTCCTCTCCGATAGAAATATCTCAGAGAATACCTTGCCGATCCCCATGGCCATGGCGGTGGGAGCCGTGCAACGGACTCTGGTTGAAAATAAAACCCGCTGCGATACCAATATTATTGTCGAGACGGCCTCAGTCCGGGATCCCCACCACTTTGCCGTTCTTTTCGGCATGGGTGCAACAGCAATCTATCCCTATCTTGCCTACGAGACTATTAGCCAGCTGGTTGCGGAATCCATGGCCGACATGAGCTATAATAAGGCCGTCTACAACTACCGCAAAGGCATAGATAAGGGACTGCTGAAAATCCTGTCCAAAATGGGAATTGCAACCATTGCCTCCTACCGTTGTTCTCAGCTTTTTGAGGCAGTGGGCCTTTCCCGGGAGGTTGTTGATTTTTGTTTCAGCAATGTGGTCAGTCGCATTGAGGGGGCCAGTTTCAGTGATTTTCATGCAGATCAGCTTCGGCGAGCCAAAATGAGCTGGAAGCGTCAGCATAAGCCGCTGGTGCGTGGTGGCCTGTTTAAATATATCCATGGCGGCGAGTACCATGCCTACAATCCGGATGTAGTCCAGAGCCTGCAAAAGGCAGTACGTGGCGGTGCTTTTAGTGATTATCAGGAGTATTCAAGGCTGGTCAATGAACGGCCTGTTGCCTGTCTTCGTGATCTCCTGGGGTTGCGAACAGATACTGCCTCTATACCCCTTGAAGATGTGGAGCCCGCATCTACCTTTTACAGCCGTTTTGACTCTGCGGCCATGTCCATTGGAGCGCTGAGCCAGGAGGCCCATGAAGCCCTTGCCATTGGCATGAACCGTCTGGGCGGTTACTCAAACAGTGGTGAGGGCGGGGAAGATCCGGACCGTTTTGGGACCGAGCGGGTCTCTAAGATTAAACAGGTCGCCTCAGGCCGTTTTGGTGTCACTCCACACTATCTCGTCAATGCGGAGGTTATTCAGATTAAGATGGCCCAGGGAGCAAAACCCGGGGAAGGCGGGCAGTTGCCCGGCCATAAGGTAACCGCGCAGATAGCCCAGCTTCGTTACTCTGTCCCTGGGGTGACACTTATATCACCGCCACCCCACCATGATATCTATTCCATAGAGGACCTGGCGCAATTGATCTTTGACCTCAAGCAGGTCAACCCAAAAGCGCGTATCAGTGTCAAGCTGGTTTCAGAACCGGGTGTCGGTACCATTGCCACGGGGGTGGTCAAGGCCTATGCCGATCTTATAACGATCTCGGGCTATGATGGAGGTACCGGTGCAAGCCCTCTGACCTCGGTGAAGTATGCGGGGAGTCCCTGGGAACTTGGTCTTGCCGAAACTCAGCAAGCCCTGGTTTCCAATGGGCTGAGACATAAGGTGCGGCTGCAGGTGGATGGTGGTCTGAAAACGGGACAGGATATCATCAAGGCCGCCATCTTAGGCGCTGAAAGCTTTGGTTTTGGAACTGGCCCTCTCATTTCCCTCGGTTGCAAATTCTTACGCATCTGCCATCTCAATAACTGCGCCACCGGAGTCGCCACTCAGGATGAGACCCTTCGAAAAGAGTACTTTGCCGGTATTCCCCAGATGGTCATGAATTACTTCCAGTTCATGGTTCAGGAGACCAGGATGCTCATGGCCGAACTGGGGGTTGCAAAGCTTACCGATCTCATTGGTCGCACCGATCTGCTGGTTGAGCTCAAAGGCATTACTGAAAAGCAGGAAAAGCTCGTGCTTGCACCTCTTCTGGAGACAGCAGTACCTCCTCCGACAAGCGGTCTGTGTTATTCAGAACCAAATACTCCGGATGATAAAGGTCTTCTTAACCTCAAACTTGTGGAAAGGTTCGGAGAAGCCGTTAAAAATAAAAGCGGTGGAGGAGGCAGCTTTACCATTCGCAATACCGATCGTACGGTAGGGGCCCTGCTCTCAGGGGAAATCGCCCGTCTTTATGGAAATAAAGACATGTCCACAGCTCCTCTTACCCTGCTTTTTAGCGGCACGGCCGGCCAGAGTTTTGGAGCCTGGAACGCCGGTGGTTTGAATATGGTGCTGACCGGTGATGCCAACGATTATGTGGGGAAAGGTATGGCCGGGGGTAAATTGGTTGTTCGGCCTCCACTTGGGGTCAGTTACAAAAGCCATGAGGCGGTGATCATTGGCAATACCTGTCTCTATGGAGCCACAGGCGGCGAATTGTTTGCTGCAGGCAAGGCCGGAGAGCGTTTTTGTGTAAGAAACTCCGGGGCCAAGGTTGTGGTCGAAGGAATTGGCGATAACGGCTGTGAGTATATGACAGGTGGAATTGTGACCATCCTCGGGGAAACCGGCGTTAATTTTGGGGCCGGAATGACCGGTGGTTTTGTCTATATCTTAGATGAGTCTGACAGTCTCAAATCCCGGGTGAATCCTGAGCTTGTTGATGTTCTCACTTTAGAGGACCATGCAGTGCTCCGGGAACATCTGCGGGGGATCATAAACCGCCATGCAGAAGAGACCGGGAGCAAAAGGGCCGAACGGATTCTTTCCGGGTTTGATGAACATTATGTGTCGTTGTTTAAACTGGTGAAGCCGAAAACATCAGATGTGGACTCCCTGCTCGGACGTCGTGGGAATTCCCCCCGTGAAACCCTGGCTGTGGTGCAATAAAGGTAGAATATGAATCAGAATCTTTTTCAATTTATAGAAGTTGAACGGGTGGATCCGCAAAAAAAAGCTATCGAGCGGCGCCGTCATGAATTTGTGGAAATTTATAATCCCTTCCAGACAACCCAGGTGCAAATGCAGGCGGATCGCTGTCTTGACTGCGGGAATCCGTATTGCGAGTGGAAGTGTCCTGTTCATAATTACATCCCCGATTGGCTCCAGCTTGCCAATGAAGGACGGATTATTGAGGCGGCCGAGCTCTGTCATGAGACGAACAGCCTGCCGGAGGTCTGCGGACGGGTCTGTCCCCAGGACCGCCTCTGCGAAGGGGCATGCACGCTGAATAACGACTATGGTGCGGTTACCATTGGAAATATAGAAAAATATATCGTCGATACCGCTTTTCAGATGGGCTGGAGACCCGATCTGTCCAAGGTTGTCAAAACCGATAAAAAGGTTGCCGTGGTGGGAGCGGGGCCCGCTGGAATCGGCTGTGCCGACGTTCTGGTGCGAAATGGTGTCCAGCCTGTGGTCTTTGATAAACATCCCGAGATTGGTGGTCTCCTTACTTTTGGTATTCCTGCCTTTAAACTGGAAAAGAGGGTAATGGAACTCAGACGGAAAATATTCACCGAGATGGGGATTGAGTTTCGCCTTGGGGTGGAGATAGGAAAAGATCTGGATTTTTCCGAGTTGCTGGAAGAGTTTGATGCCGTTTTTGTGGCAACAGGCACCTACACCTCGATGCGGGCAGGACTGGATGGTGAAGATGCTGCAGGGGTGTATGCCGCTCTTGATTACCTTATTGGTAACACCGATCATCTGATGGGCATCAAGCGCCCGGATTATCCTTATGTCAACCTTGAAGGTAAACGGGTTGTGGTGCTTGGCGGTGGAGATACTGCAATGGATTGTCTGCGTACCGCTGTTCGTCAGGGTGCCCGTGATGTGGTCTGCGCTTATCGCCGGGATCGCACAAACATGCCGGGATCAGTGCGCGAGGTTGCCAACGCCGAAGATGAAGGCGTCCGCTTTCTCTTTAACCTGCAGCCTGAGGCAATTGAGCTTAATGCAAACGGAGATCTTACCGGGGTAAAGGTCGTCTCCACTACATTGGGTGAGCCCGATGAAAAAGGGCGCAGGCGGCCGGTTCCCGTTCAGGGTTCAGAGACGGTGCTGGAAGCGGATTGTGTGATCATGGCCTTTGGCTTCAGGCCGAGTCCTCCTGGCTGGCTTGTGGAAAATGGTGTGAAACTGAGTGATCGAAGCCTTATTGTGGCCCCGGCTGAAGCAGCATTTGCTTTTCAGACGAGTAACGAAAAAATCTTTGCCGGTGGAGATGCGGTCCGAGGTTCCGACCTTGTGGTTACAGCCATTGCAGAGGGGCGGACAGCGGCGGAAAGCATTCTTGAATATCTTGACGTGTAATATCGGGTTGTTCTAAGATTTTTTCAGATGGGAATTCAGTTGTGGCGAAAAGTGCAAAGGAGAAGTTGCGGCTGACACGCAAGTGGGCCGCACGGCAGTATGAAAAACACCGACGCCACAACCTCGTTTACGCCACCCCTGGAGTACATCACTTTGTTATTGTCCTCGATAATCTGAAGCCGTCCTTTAATATCGGCAAAATATTTCGCAGTGCCGATGCCTTCGGGGCAAGAGAGGTCCACCTGATTGGAATTGATTATTTTGAGGTAAAGGCGGCGAAAGGTTCCTTTAAATGGGTTCCGGCCCTCTTTCACCGGGATTTTGACGCCTGTTATCAGGACCTGATTGGAAAGGGTTATACCATGTATACGCTGGAGCCGGGCGAGGGGAAGCCCGTGGGGCAGAGCAAGCTCCCCGGCAAGAGCGCCTTTATTTTCGGGCATGAAGAGTTTGGCATCAGTTTTGACCCTGCCCGCTACGATGGAATTCGCAGTCTCTCCATTCCCCAGTATGGCAGGGTCGGTAGCCTCAATGTGAGTGTTGCCGCATCTGTGGTGATGTACGAGTATCTGCGGCAGCATGCAGCAGAAAGTGTCGGTTGATCGGGTGGCAGACGAGACGACATCCATTCATATCCGTAAGTTTTTAGAGACTCCCGGAAAATCCTTTTTCCTGCTCTGGATACCTGTCCTGTTTTCAATGGTGGCAGAGCCACTGACGGGGCTTGTCGATACAGCTTTTGTGGCAAGGCTTGGAGTTGAAGCCCTTGCTGCACTGGGTGTTGGTACAGTTGTTCTCAGTAGCGGGCTCTGGTTATTTAACTTCTTAAGCGTTGGCAGCCAGACGGAAGTTGCTCAGGCCCTCGGACGAAAGGAGCTCTCGCAGGGGAGAAAAATAGCAAGTCTTGCCCTAATACTGGCTGTTGGCATCGGAATATGTATCTCTCTTCTTCTCTATGTGTCTGCATCTCAGGTTGCCAGTTTACTGGGTGCGACTGCTGTAATTCATCAGTATGCCGAGACCTATATCCAGATCCGAGCCTTTGGCGGTCCGGCGGTTCTTGTGACGATAACATCCTTTGGCCTTTTATATGGACTTGGGGATATGCGCACTCCTCTAGGGATTGCTGTAGGTGTCAATGTAATGAATATCGGCCTTGATTTCCTGTTCATCTTTGGTATGGGCCCTCTTCCCGCTTTAGGTATTGCCGGTGCTGCACTGGCCAGCAGCTTGAGCCAGGTTTTCGGAGCAATTGTCTGCGGATATGTGGTCTTTAAGAAGCTGGGGTTTACCGCTGACATTGAGCTGGGCCACTTGACGAAGATGCTGAAAATAGGACGGGATATGTTGTTTCGAACAGGATCACTTATTCTTTTTCTCCTGCTGGCAACCCGGCTGGCAACTCAACTGGGGCCTGAGTCCGGGGCTGCACATCAGGCAATCCGCCAGGTGTGGGTCTTTACCGGTTTTTTTCTTGATGCAACTGCAGTGGTGGCCCAAAGCGCCATTGGTTTTTATGTTGGTTGTCAAAAGGTGGTCCAGGCGAGAAAGGTGGCATGGCTTGTCTGCGGCTGGAGTCTGTTTATTGGCGTCCTGCTCATGGCAGCAATGATCGCAGGTAAAGACTGGGTGGCAACGGTGCTTCTACCTGAGGGGGGCGCCAGTCTCTTTTCCTTGGCCTGGATCATTGCCGCACTTTTCCAGCCTGTCGCAGCAATAGCCTTTGTCACCGACGGCATTCACTGGGGAACGGGGGATTTTAAATATCTTCGTAATGTGGTGATTGTGGCGACCCTCTGCGCCTCTTTTTGTCTCGCAGTCGTTGAGATCCTGCAGCTTGATTCCCTTGCTGTCATCTGGTGGATTACCGGCGGTTGGCTTGTGATCAGGGCACTCTTTGGTATCCTGCGAATCTGGCCGGGTTCTCCACGCAGTCCCCTTTTTGTGATAAACAGGTCCTGATTTTCTTCAGCGCTTTTCTGACACCTCTATAATTCCCCAAAAGTATCGTAGATAATCATCTATTTATAACCGGATTTTTATACAATCGTAACACGACTTTACTCCTGTGTTGTCAATCAATGCCAGTAAAGGAGGAAAAGATGCATTTACACTTCAGGACCTTATGGATCTATATACACACCTGGGTGGAAAAAATCTGAAGAGCAGGCAGCTATAAGATTTTTTGCAGAAAACAGATTCAGATTATCTGTAACTGGTGGGAGATATTTTCGATTTGTGGCAACTCGATTCCAAGGGGTACTGGCCAGAGAGCAATGACCGTATTCAGCCCCTTCGGGGTCTTGTTCATCAACTGGCAAGGCTGCCGAAATGTTCAATAATTCAAGGTTCTCTACAGTAAAGGAGCAGAAATAACTCTGCTTTAATTACAAAATATGTGGTGCATGTTATCGCAATTGCTAGTATTCCTATATTTTTCCTGTTCATAATCTTTTAGTTTGTGATAGACTGTTAGTTAGGACGCCATTTTGTCTTCAGCCACTATGCAGCCAGTGAAGACGCTGGCGGTCTTTGTTTTACATCGTCTGCAGCAGCAAGGATACGGTCGTGTCTTTATATGGTTGGTGCTTCATTGTTTGAACTCTCCAGGAGGAGCCTGTCGTGAGGTGGCCAGTTCCTGCTGTGGCTGATGGTAGTCAATTTGCTGTAACAAGAGAAAGACACCTATTATGAGAGTTGTTTGGTTGTTGATGATCCTGGCACTGTTTCCGGGCTTGTCCATTGCAAAAGAAGTAAAACTGACGGATATCTCCCTTGCTCCTCTTACTGGCAGCAAGGTTATCCTGAGGGTCACTACTCCCTCCGGTGAGAGAACATATACCCACGCTCAGCTAGAAGCCCTCGGACTGAAAAAAATGAGCACAACGACATATTGGCCGGAAGACTCCGGGGAGTTTGACGGGGTGCTGTTACAGGATTTACTCCGTGATGCAGGCATTGAAGATGCAGTGGAAGTAGAAATTACCGCTCTGGATAATTATATGGCAATTATCCCCCAGTATGACTGGCGTAACTGGGATGTTATGCTGGCAACACGGTACGAACAAAAAATGATGCCAATCCGCAATAAAGGCCCTCTCAGAATCATCTATCCAAAGGATCGGGGAGGGAAAATTGCTGACAGTAGTATGCGTTTACGGTGGGTTTGGGCAATACAATCCATTGACCCGGTGTATCTCAAAAATTGAGTGGAGATAGAGTTGATGAGTAAACTACATGCCGTGGTGTTTACACTCGGTATATCGCAATGTGTCTATCGACTATTTTTTATGACAAGGTTTTGAATGCGGGAAAAACGTAATAACAGTTTTTATCTGTCAATAGTTGTGATTTTCTGCATCAGTGCAGGGGCTGGTGCTTATATTTACCATTCCTTGTCACAACTCGGTAAAGACCTGACAGATGAGATCCATGAAACATATTTTCATTCGAATAAACTCGAGCTTGATACGGCGAAGCTCCGTCTGCTTGTTGAGCAGTTTTCAAATAATCCTTCCGAGGAAATTTATACAGCTCTGGTGGAGGCGATCGATCTTATTTATCTTCGTGTCGGTGTCGTCGTCAAATCCAGTGAGTACTTCAGTCCTGCGATAAATGATGTTTCGACAAAGCTCTATCCTCATCTTGAGCTGATTGATGCAAAGATCTCGGCAGGGCGAGAAAAAGCCCACCTGGCTCTTAGTGATATTAAAAACGGACTCAGTGGCCTGGTGGCATCGGAACAGGAGGTTTCCCGGCTGTTTAATATTCATGTGCAGAAAAGTATTAGCGATTCCAATCGTACCATAGATCATGAAATCCGGTTGATTGTGACATTTTTCACACTGATGGTAATTTTGCTCATCACACTGGTTATCCTTTTTTATCGCAAATCTGCAATTACAGCAGAGCTCAAAAGAAGTCAGGAGAATCTTCGCAGGATCGTGGATCGTATTCCCCATAGGATTTGCGTGCGTGACAGTATGGGTAAAATTGTTCTTGCCAATGAGACCGTGGCCCGGGAGTTTGGGCTTCCTGTTCCGGAGCTGACGGGTTCCTACTATGCGGATGTCCATCCGGACAGGGCTAAGGCGGAAAAAATTCTGGCAGATGATAGGCTGGTGATCAGTCAGCAGAAAGCGATCCTTGATGCCGAAGATATTGTTGAAGAAGAAAACGGTAGAAAACGCTGGTACTCCGTGTCAAAGCTGCCTTTTACCAGCACAAACGATAACAACAAGCTCATCTTATCCATTACTCAGGATCTTACAACGCAAAAGAGCGCAGAGTTACGGGTACGTAGCAGTGAAGAGCGACTGCAGCTTGCTCTTGAAGGCGCCGATCTTGGGCTGTGGAACTGGAATCTGAAAACGGGTGTGGCCCACTACAGCGACCGTTATTACACGATGCTTGGCTACGCTGTTGGCGAACCTGGTAAAGAAATAACACTTTATGAAAAACTCATACATCCCGATGATCTGCAAAGAGTCAAAGAGGAACTGAAATACTATCTCAGGTGCAACAGTGGTAACTGGTCGATCCAATATCGTCTGCGTAAAAAAGATGGAAACTACTCCTGGATCCTGAACCATGGCAAGGTCGTGGAGTGTGATACCGGAGGAATACCGTTACGGGCTGCCGGGACGCATCTGGATATCACTCAGACTGTCGAGGCCTCCGAAGACAAGCAGCTTCTTGAGGCCCAGCTTGCCCAGGCTCGGAAAATGGAGGCAATTGGAACACTTGCAGGAGGGATAGCTCATGATTTTAATAATATTCTGACAGCAATTCTCGGTTTTTCTGAACTTGCAAGAAATGGAATGGATGAGGGGAGCCAGCCAAGGGCAAATCTTGAAAAGGTTCTTACTGCCGGAAACAGGGCCAAGGATCTTGTAAAAAACATTCTGACCTTCAGCCGCACCTCAAGCCAGCAACGGCAGCCGGTGGAATTGCAGGTTCTGCTTAAAGACGTCATTGACCTGATGCGAGCCACACTACCGTCAACCATCGAAATCAGCCTGTACCAGGATGGTGACTTCGGGCAAATCCTGGCCGACCATAATCAGATTCATCAGATACTTATGAATCTCTGCACCAATGCCGCTCAGGCCATGGGTGAGACCGGTGGCCTGCTTGAATTATCGCTCGTTCAGGAGCAATTAGCGGAAGAAGATGTCGCAGGGAAGCCGGGTCTGACTGTCGGCTCCTATCTCCATCTTCAGGTCTCAGATAATGGTCCGGGAATTGATCCTGCTATTATTGACCGCATTTTCGATCCCTATTTTACCACAAAAGAAGTGGGTAAGGGTTCCGGAATGGGCCTTGCCATTGTCAAAGGAATTGTAACAAGCCATGAGGGCGTTGTATGGGCTGACAGTGAAAAAGGTAAGGGGACGACCTTTCATCTCTATTTTCCTGAAATATCTGCGCCTGCAAAAGAAGCCAGGGTGGCTGAAGTTGTCCTGCAAAGGGGCAGGGAGACTCTTCTTGTTGTAGATGATGAGCTAATGATTGTAGAAATGCTCAAGATGCTGTTCAGTGAGCTTGGTTACAGGGTGTTTGCCACGACCAATCCTCTTGGAGCGATGGATATTTTTAATCAAAGATACCAAGAGATCGACCTTGTCATTACCGATCAGACGATGCCAAAACTCACCGGGGAAATCCTGGCGGGTCGTATGCTGGAGATTTCACCGGAAATACCCATTATTCTCTGCACCGGCTACAGTGAAAAGATGAGTGAAGCACACTGCAGCCAGCTGGGTATTGCAAAGCTGGTTTTAAAACCGGTGGACACAGCCTATCTCAGTCAGGTTGTACGCCAACTTCTTGATAAGAGTAGACATACTAAAGATACGTAAGTAACGCCCCGGCACATGCCTCGTGTCGGCTCTGTTGATCATCTCCATTTTATTATGTCGTATTTCTTTGCATTTCATCTTCTTCTATCCTAGAGTGCTTCCGCCTGTCTGTTGGTGTTGAGTTAATTTTTTGATCTGAAGTTTTTTTAAAAGGAATCTTTTCATTATGCTGGAAATTGAAAATATCATTTTTCCCGAAAGTCTGGGTGATGCTTTGGCCACTGTAGAAACTGATCCGGGGGCAGTTGTTCTGGGCGGTTGTGGGTATTTACGTCTTGGTTCCAGAAAAATAGCAACCGCTGTTGATCTTTCAAAGCTTGGCCTGGATACCATAACAGAGACGGAGCACAGCTACGAAATTGGGGCAATGGTATCGCTCAGAACCCTTGAAACTGATTCTTGTATAAATGTTTTTGCCTCTGGAGCTCTGGTGCGGGCTGTTGAAAATATCGTCGGTATCCAGCTCAGAACCTGTGTAACCCTTGGCGGCAGTGTTGCCGGCAGGTACCCCTTTTCTGATCCCATAACCGCATTACTGGCCATTGATGCCCAACTTGTCTTTCAGGGTGCAGGCAGGATTTCATTGCAGGACTATCTTACAGGTAAAGGCCTGCGTGATATTCTGGTGAAGATCATTCTGCCAAAAGATGAGAGGGTTGCCGCATTTACCAGCATGCGTAAATCTACAACCGACTATGCGGTACTGAACTGTGCAGTCGCCAGGGTTGGTACGGACTTTAGGGTTGTTGTCGGCAGCAGGCCAAGCCGGGCAATACGCGTGGAAGCTGCCGAAAAACATCTGGCTGCAAACGGACTCACCAGGGAGACGGCAGAGCAGGCAGGGCTGCTTGCGGCAGAAAATCTGAGCTTTGGTGATAATCCGCGGGGAAGTGGTGAATACCGCAGAAAAATCTGTCCTGTTCTTGTTAAACGTGCGCTCATAGAGGTGTTAGATGCAGCTTGAAACAACCATTAATGGTAATACGGTGACGCTTGATTTTGCAGCGGGGGAATTTCTTTCCGAGACCCTCAGGCGTTATGGCTATCTCAGTGTCAAGGAAGGTTGTGATACCGGTTCCTGCGGCCTGTGTACCGTCTGGCTGGACGGAAAACCGACGCTGAGCTGTTCGACTCTTACCGCACGCATGCAAGGTCATGAAATTACAACCATTGAGGCCCTGGCCGGTGAAGCGGAAGAATTTGCCCGCTTTCTTGTAGCCGAAGGTGCAGAACAGTGTGGCTTTTGTGCTCCGGGCTTTGCCATGACGGTGCTTGCCATGAAACGTGAATTAAAGGAGCCGACGGTTACATCCATCAATCACTATCTTGCCGGCAATCTGTGTCGTTGTTCAGGTTATAAAGGGCAGATGAGAGCTATCGTAAAGTATTTGGGAGTCAAATAATGGACTACGTTGGCAGAAAAATCCCTAAAATTGATGGTATTGGACTTGTTAAAGGAACCCCAGCCTATACAAGTGATCTGTCAATTAACAATAACGCGCTTATTGTAAAAATACTGCGCAGCCCTCACGCCTCGGCCAGGATTACCAGTATTGATACCAGCAAAGCTCTTGCAATGCCAGGTGTTGAATGTGTGCTCACCTATAAGGACGTACCCCAGACACCCTTTACCCTTGCTGGACAATCCTACCCTGAGCCCTCGCCCTACGATCGCAGAATACTCGAAGATGTCGTTCGTTATGTGGGGGATGAAGTGGCCATTGTGGCTGCGGGGGATGAACCAACGGCTATCCGCGCCCTTGCTGCAATTAAAGTGGTCTATGAGGTTCTTACTCCGGTACTAGATGTTGAGAGTGCACTGGATAATGAGGTTCTTGTTCATACAGCCCAGCCCCACACCAATTTTGATGTGGGCTGTGATGCCAGTCGTAATATTGCTGCGGCCCATAGTCTCGAATTTGGCGATGTGGAAGCGGAGCTTGCCCGCAGTGAAGTTGTGGTCGAGCAGACGTACAGAACCCAGGCTCAGGCCCATGCAATGATGGAGACGTACCGGGCTTCGACGTCGTTTGATGTGCAGGGCCGCTTGCAGGTCATGACCAGCACTCAGATTCCCTACCATGTACGCCGCCATCTTTCCCACATTCTGGGGATTGCCAAGAGTAAGATCAAGATATTGAAACCTCGGGTGGGTGGAGGTTTTGGCGGTAAACAGACCGCATCTGTAGAGATTTTTCCGGCCATTGTCACCATGAAGACCGGCAAGCCGGCCCAGCTTGTCTATACCAGACAGGAAACCTTCAGCTGTACCACCAGCCGTCATGCCATGATTCTGACCGTGCGTATCGGTGCAGACAGGGATGGTACCATCAGGGTCGTTGATATTCATACCTTGTCAGACACCGGAGCCTACGGGGAGCATGCTCCAACCGTATTCTGGGTTGTGGGGCAAAAGACCCTGCCCCTCTATTCGTCTGTCTGTAGATACCATGGCCACGCCGTCTATACCAACAAGGCCCCAGGAGGTGCTCTGCGCGGCTACGGTGCCACCCAGGGGACCTTTGCCCTGGAGTCTGCGGTCAACGAGCTTGCAGAAAAACTTGGCATGGACCCTGCTGAATTACGCCTGAAAAATCTCATCCGTGAGGGTGACTCCCACGAAGCCCTGTCAGGATCAGTGGCCGGGGCCCCGGAGGTCCTTGCCAGCAGTACCCTGCATCGCTGCATTGAAAGGGGTATGGAGCTTATTGACTGGAAGAAAAAGTATCCAGGTAAGAATCTCGCACCTCATATCAAAAGAGGCTACGGGATGGCGGTGACCATGCAGGGCTCAGGTATTTCGAAAATTGATACTGGTTCTGTGACTATCAAGCTCAATGAAGATGGCTTTTTTACCTTGAGTCATGCAGCCTCTGATATGGGACAGGGGTCTGACACCATGCTCTGTCAGATAGCAGCGGAAATACTTGAAGTCGAGATGGAGCACATTATCGTTGCAAGTTTTGATCTCGACACCCTGCCTTATGATCCAGGCGCCTATGCCTCCAGTGGGGCATATGTCACCGGCAGGGCGGCAGTTATTGCAGCTGAACAGATGGTCCAGCAGATGCGTGAGGCGGCTGCACGCCTTCTCAAGCTCTCCCCGGCTGAGGTAGACTATGAAAATGGCATGTTTACAGGACCTGGGGAGGTGCAGATGAGTCTGTCAAACCTGGCCACAACACTCTGTTCCTTTGCCGGTATGGACCAGCTTGTCAGTAAAGGAACCTACGGTGGCGAGACCTCTCCTCCTCCTTTTATGGCGGGCTTTGCCGAAGTTGAAGTTGATCTTGAAACCGGTGAAAGCAGGGTCGTGGATTATGTTGCAGTGGTGGACTGCGGGACTGTGCTTAATGAAAACCTTGCAAGAATTCAGGTTGAAGGTGGCATCGTTATGGGTATTGGTCTTGGTCTCTACGAAGAGGTACGCTACAGCAGCTCGGGTCGCCTGGCCACCAACTCTTTTATGGAATATAAAATTCCCAGCCGCCAGGACATCGGTGAAATCAGGGTGGCCTTTGAAGAGAGCCATGAGCCCACTGGCCCATATGGGGCAAAGTCAATAGGTGAGGTGGTCTGCAATACCCCTGCACCGGCGATCACAGAAGCCATTTACAATGCAA
Organism: Desulforhopalus sp. IMCC35007; assembly: GCF_005116575.1. Classification (GTDB taxonomy): domain Bacteria; phylum Desulfobacterota; class Desulfobulbia; order Desulfobulbales; family Desulfocapsaceae; genus Desulforhopalus_A. The sequence continues at coordinate 105,659 of NZ_SWCN01000011.1, forward strand.
CCGGGGTCCGTTGCCGTAGTCTGCCCGTTACTGCAGAAAAAATTCTGTTACACCTGGGCAATTAGAGTGGTTGCGGAAAACCCCTTGTTTCTTGAAGCTTTTGGTCTTTTGCGAGGAGGGGTTGTCTCTATTGTGGGAGCAGGTGGAAAAACCAGCCTGCTCTTTCACCTTGGCCGTGAGGCCAAAAAGCAGGGGCTGAAAACCCTGCTGTCGACGACCACAAAAATGTATTCCCCGACGTCTGATCTCTACGATGTAATTGACCTTACAGGGGATGGGTTTATCAAAAATCCTCCCGAAAATCCTGGCATTTACGTCGCAGGCAAACCTTTTGCTCACGAAAAAATGACAGGTCTTGATGAAGATATCCTGGCCCGCCATTGCGGTATCTTTGATATGGTTCTCTTAGAAGCCGACGGTGCTGCCAGAAAACCCTTAAAAGGCTGGCTGGATTTTGAACCCGTGGTTCCCACCTTTACCACAGATACCATTGGAGTCGTGGATATACAGACGGTTGGCAGGGTGATCGATGAGAATCTTGTCCATCGTTTTGACTGCTTTGAAACAATCACGGGTGCTCGGCTAGGTGATACCGTGACCATTAATCATCTGGAAAAAATCATCAGTCACTCCAAAGGGCTCTTTGCAAAAAGTGTGGGAAACACAATCGTCTATATCAACAAGGTCGAGTCAGAACAGGACCTGTTTCACGCACGAAGCCTGGGAGCGTTACTGGCAGATCCTTTGTCTGCAGATCGCAAGGTGGTTGCAGGAAGTGTGCAGAGGTCATGGATAGAACAGATCATCCACCAGTGACGGTTGCAAATGCTGGCTAAAATCATAGAGACAACAGTGATAATCTCAGAGAAGCGGCTTCTCATCCCAGAGTTCCAGGACCATCTCCCGGTTCAGATTCAGATATTTTTGTTGCATGTGCAGATCATTGCAAAAAACTTCCAGGGTTATGGTGCTGTCGTAGCCGATAGTCTTTAATGAATGGACAGCATTCTGCCAATTCACGGTGCCGACACCTAATGGCATATGATCATCGGATCTCGCACGGTTGTCTGAAAAATGAACATGCAGGATCTGTTTTCCCAGCTCTCTGCAAAAAACCTCATGACCGTCCTTACCAAAGTTTGAGTGGCCGAAATCAAGATGTGCTTTTAGACCCACCACTTCGTTCAGTAAGGTTTGAAAAGTGGAAACCCGGTCAAAAGGGGCTTTGAAATTTTCGAATACCACTGTCAGCCCATGTGTTGCAGCCATTGCAACAATTGGCTGTAATACCTCAATATGAAAGGGGATCAAATCTTTTCTCATCGCCGGAGGGCAGACATAGCAGGGATGGATGTTCATGATCTTGGCCCCAAGTGCGGAAAAGATTCCTGCACACCGCTCCAGTTCTTTTAAACAGGCATCGCGGACCCCCTGGATGGGATAGGCGTAGGGAAGGCAGGGGTCGGTATGCCCGGTTATTGATAAGTTATAGGAATCAAGGATCGGCTGTAGTCGGGCAACATCAATGTCGGCGGCGTGAGGTCCTTCGATGGTTAAATCTAAAAAGTCAAAGCCGGCCTTGCCGCAGAATACAGCCTCATCATAGACTGATTTTGCCGGATTATTCATTAATCCTATTTTCATGACACCATCCTTACTCTGCTGTACTCAAATTTATATAAAAGGTCAGAAGGCGGGCAAAGAGAGGGCCAGTTGGCCCAAATAGGTACAGGCCTGCCTTTTGACTCTGGCCTTTGCCTGCTTTCGGTTTTACGATCCCTCCAGGGTGCAGACTGCGGTTGTTTTGCAGTGGAGTGAAATTGCATTAAAACGCCTCGGATAAAAACTGCTTGTCGCTGACAAAGCGCAGTGGCAGGCAGTCGCTGTCTTTGTTAATTACCATGGAGGTATCAGCACGTGTGCCGCTTCCTGCGTAGAAACCTGCTGCGGAAAAGGTACAAATCTGGGTGTAGTACCCGTCAACCCGGGGCAATGGACAAAGCTGCTGGTAAATTTTATTCTGCTCGGCAAATTTTCCTCTGGTCTCCTCAAGCACATTGTCCTCATGATCAAAAAGAGCAATATTGGCACCGCATCGCCCGACAATCGGTTTGGCCACATAACCGCTGGCCTGGAGTTCAGCAGTTACGGAAAACGAGGCGTTGAGCAATAGGGGATGATGGGGAAAGAGCAGCCATAAGACGGGGAGGATGGCTTTGTTGCTTGGAATAAGCGACCAGAGCGGTTCAAAGACCATGATATTTTTGTGCAGCAGAACATCGGAGAGTTTTACAGCCTGTCCTTCCACCCAGGAGGCGGCATATGTGTGTGATCCCGTGTCGTTTGCAGTTGCAGTGTCTGCCTGGAGGTCCTCGCGGATTTGATCAAGGGCCGTCTCCCAGGCCCAGGTTTTCCACACCGACTCGATGCGCACGCCTTCAGCGTCGATCACGTTACCCTGGGCATCCCAGACAAGGCCCGATAAACCGATTAACAGTTTACTGGACAATCCGGCCGCCCGTATTGCATCCTGCATAAATAGTGCATGATACTGCTCTTCCGGGTCTGTATCGCATAAAATATGGATAATAGATATAGAATCATGTTTTTTCCAGGTTTGCACCAGTTCCGCAAAGAGGTCCTTGCCGGCGTCTTCGCCATCGGTGACTTGATGATGGTGTGCCCATTTACCCTGGACCTTTCCGGCTTCCATATAGCAGGACGCCGAATCACAATTATACTCGTAAACTTTCAAGCCCTTTTGGGTCAGGGAAAAATCAAAACGGCTGGTGATTAAATGATTAAGCCGATTATCCCAGGAATGGCGGATTTTTGGCAGTATAGCCGGGGGTAAATTGAATTTCTTCAGTAATTCATCGTTGCTGAGTACGTACTCTGTGGCGTGCATAAATAATCCGTGCAGCTCATTTGTCGCTCGTTCAAGTTCCTCCTGGATTGAGTGTGGAAGGATAAAATAACGCCTCTGTTCAGAAGCAACAGCAGTTAAAAAATGTCCACCCATTGCCTCTACAAAGGCTGCCTCGTCCTCATTGGCAACGTTCAGCCATGTTTTCTTGTTGGATTTGCTTGGATGAGCCTGGGCACTTTTGATGGTGAAGAGCTGAGGATTTTTTTCTTTGGTCGGCTCGGCATAGGTATCCTCGTCTGTTTGTATCATCCAGCCTAAGATTTCGGCGTCACCATAGGAGCAGGTAACCCAGTATTCCCCGTCGCTTGTTACTTTGGCATGGAGTTGTCGGGAATAGTCGCCCTTATCCGGCCATAAATGTTGACCGACATTCTGTTCTGCGATGCGCAGATACTGATCGGTAACTTCGGTCACCACGGCAACGTGGCCTGTGCCCTCAAATTCGCCGCCTTTATTCCAGATCAACAGACATCCCGGCTCAGGATGCTTCTTATTGCCGTTAACAAAGGCGTTGAATGGCAAACGGGAGTTGGTTCTGATATCCCGCACCGAGCGGAGTTCAAAAATATTGTAGGCCATGGCGACATCGTCGAAGATATAACCTTTGTTGAGGTACAGCCAGCGTCTGGCAAATTCAACACATTGCCATTTGTAGCCCATAAAAATATTATCAACATAACTTCGATAGGAACTTCGTTTTGGGTATTGGCGTTCCGAAGCGGTGCTGTAGTCAGAGGAGTAGGCCGCAACATCTCCGGCGGCGTATCCTAATACAGTCCCGAAAGGTTGGGTTTTTGTGTCTGAATTGTTCAAGATGTTCCTCGATATATTTCAATCTTTTATTAAATATTATTGTAAAAACAGTTACATAGAAGCACTGTCCATGTGTTGCAGGTCTCAGTTTCAGTTTGTACAATAGTGATAAGGTCGTCAAAAGTCATCTTGCCTGCACAGGGGGTTAGAAAAAAAGTGTAATCTGATTTAATGTCAATATGTTACAAGGTAATGGGGGTGCTAACCTCGGATTCTATTAACGGTCCGATTGTAAAAAGACAGCTTTGCCTTGAACGTTAAACAAAGAAATGTTAATGGCATGTACAAGAAGTTTTCATGTGGTGTCGTTCAGGTGACCCACCTCCTGGTACTTTGGTAAGATTTCACCGTCTGGGGCCGCAAAAAATATTTTCACTTGTCTGCCAATGTTCGTGGTATGTTCTTGCTGACCTAACAATTAGATATTACAATAAAAAAAGAAAAACCACCCCGTTGTCAGAGTTACGGCAGACCTGCAAATAACTTGAATTCTCCGCCAATTCACGGTACTAGTAACAACTTTTGTAGATTATCAGGAACGATCTTTAACTCTAGTCAGACATATTCTTTTTTTCATGAATTCAGCCATAATGAACAGTCCCAGCGAAGAGGCGGCAACTTTAAAAGTGCGCACCGTCTCAATCATCGTGCTTGAGGTTCACTCAACAGACCTTAAAACGATAGACGAACAGATACGGGACAAGGCAAATAAGGGAGCTGGTTTTTTTAACAACGTTCCTCTTCTTGTTGATCTTGGTGAGTTGTGTGAGGAGTTTGACCTCACCTGGCTGTTAAGTGTCAATACGCTTCTCGCCTCCCGGGGTTTTATTCCTGTCGGAATAACCGGGGCTCCAAAATCCTTTGAAGAAGAGGCGCAGACCAATGGCATTATCATCTGGTCCTCCAAAAAAGCGGCTGTACCGGAACCGGCCAAACCTGAAGAGCCCCAGCCTGAAAAAGATTCAGTCAGCCCCGTACCGACAACAGCATCAGTTACCCAGATAATTGATCATCCCGTTCGTTCCGGACAGAGGGTTTACGCCAAAGGAAGTGATCTGATTGTCATGTCCACCGTAAATCCTGGTGGCGAGGTAATGGCTGACGGAAATATTCACATTTACGGAAGCCTCAAGGGACGGGCTCTTGCTGGGGTTAGTGGCCGCGAGGACGTCCGGATTTTCTGCCAGGATCTCCAGGCAGAGCTGGTTGCCATTGCCGGGTACTATACCATCAACGAAGACCTGCCCTCTACGAGACGGAACACAGCAGTTAAGATGTCTCTGAAAGGAGAAAGTCTGGAGATCGATCCGTTAATCCCATAAAGAACAATCCTTTCAATTAAGAATAAACGATGAGCCAAGAGGTAAACAATGGCAAAAGTCATAGTTGTAACATCAGGAAAAGGTGGCGTTGGTAAAACGACCTCCAGCGCAGCACTCGGAACAGGACTCGCACTCAGGGGCTATAAGACGGTTGTCATCGATTTTGATGTCGGCCTGAGGAACCTTGATCTCATCATGGGATGCGAGCGAAGGGTGGTGTACGATTTTATCAACGTTATCCGTCAGGAATCAAATCTTAACCAGTCCCTGATCAAAGATAAGCGTGTTGACAACCTGTATATCCTTGCAGCATCACAAACCAAGGACAAAGACACCCTTGATATTGAAGGCGTCGGGCGGGTCATTAATGAACTGTCACAAACTTTTGACTTTATTATATGTGACTCTCCTGCGGGCATAGAAAAGGGTGCTTTTATGGCAATGTACTTTGCCGATGAAGCGGTTATCGTAACCAACCCCGAGGTCTCATCGGTTCGGGATTCCGATCGTATCCTCGGTTTGCTTGCGAGTAAAACAGCCCGTGCCGTCAACAACCGCGATGCGGTCAAAGAGCACCTGCTGATGACCCGTTATGACCCGAGCAGAGTCGCAAAAGGCGAAATGCTCAGCGTCGAGGACGTCACAGACATTCTCGCCATTCCACTTCTTGGTGTTATCCCCGAGTCAGAATCAGTTCTCAGTGCCTCAAACTCTGGCAATCCGGTGATTCTTGACACCGAGAGTAAGGCAGGACAGGCATATGACGATGCGGTGGGCCGCTTACTGGGGGAAGACAGGATGCACCGTTTCCTGGAAATCGAGAAAAAAGGTTTCTTTCAGAAACTTGGCCTTTTCAGGAGCTAAGCTATGAGAATTTTAGATTTTTTTAGAAACAACAGAAAGACCTCCGCCTCGACGGCAAAAGATCGACTGCAGATTATCGTCGCCCAGGAGCGAATGACGAGAAACGGGCCGGACTACCTGCCCATGATGAAGGAAGAACTTCTGCTTGTTGTCCGCAAATATATCCAGGTTCCGGATGGCGCCGTTACCGTTAAGCTGGATAAAGATGATGATTGCGAGGTGCTTGAGTTAAACATCATGTTACCCGAGCAAGCCGAGGCCGAGTAGCCAGGTTGTATTGCAGACAATGCGGGGACCTGCATTGTCTGCTTACTGGATGTTATGCTACTTTTGATCTGCATCCTGGGGAACTTTGAGGAATTATGTTGCGCCCCTTACGATAATGCACAAAGTAGCGGTTTTTCTTAATGAGTTGAGATTTGAGTTTTAATGGAATTGTGATATCTTGTACCAAGAACTAAACATTATATGTTCAAGATATTTTTTTTGCAGACTTTGTTTTTGAGACTTTTTTCGTTTTCTGTTTTGTCTCTTTTGCTTGCTCCTTGAGGTCGTTTTTTTCTGGTAGACTGGCTTTTGAGTCTGGAGTTGGTAAAAATGATATTGTAGGTAATATCGTTGGAGGCCAAGGCCCTCTTGATGTAATTGTAATAATAAATTCCCTTGCTGCGCTATAGAGTATTGAGGCGCCATTGACTTTGAGCAGTTTTTCAGGATCAGGCCAATTCTCATCCACAGAGAACATACCAACTACTATCAGGTGGATGGCGTAAGGTATCCGCTTTGTTTCATCCTCTGGCATAGCTGTGATTTCTAGAGTAACCTGGTAGGTGTCATTGTCAGGGTCCTTATCTACAGCAACCTTGGTCTCAAAATCCATTGCTGCCGATTCTTCATCAGTAATGTTCGGGTCAGCTGAGACCTGCACAAAAGGGAAGAAATATTCTTTTACAATTAATGGTGGATTCATGCTCCAGCGTGCTCCAACATCTCATTAAATTGATTTTCAATTATCGGTTTTTGACGCCAGCGAGTTTTTACATCTTTATTACCATCAAATCTTCTAAACCATTTTTGGTTTTTCTCTTCTTGACCAGTCACATGAATAGTAAGTTTTCCACCAAGTGCATTCACTAGCTTGGTCATTGACGCAATGGTGAAATTGGCCTTTCCCTTGAAAACCTTGGTTATATATGCTTGTGAGGAACCGATGTGGTCTGCGAGTTCTTTCTTTGAAACATCTCTTTCCTCCATGAACTGATGAAGCTGAAGAGTGAATTCAAGTATGTTTTGCTCTGTGAGGTATTCTAGGTCGTCTTCAAAATCTGCCCAGAGATCTGAAAATGAAGTATATTCTGTCATGATATTTTCCCCTCATCATCAAAATATGTAAGATTGCCTGCTTTGTAAGATTCAGCGTACCCATTCTTGATCTTGATAATGCGATCTATTTCTAGTTTATTCGCTTTTTTTGTTTTCTTTATATGCTGACAACCACAGATTATGACCTTTCTTTGATGTTCTGCGTAAAACCAAAACAGTCGTAAGTCGCCTGCAATAAACTCAAATATTTTTTCTTTTTTGTTTGCTTCATGCGATTTCTCTTTCGGCAACAACGTTGGCCCTGCCTGCGTTGTCGCTACAAGTGAAAGAATAGCAAAAAGCCCTTTGAGAGAACCTCTATACTTTGGGTTAAGCTCATTACACCAAGCAAGTAGTGGTGATGTCCCATTCGGGTTACACACCTCATAGATAGTCCATTTTCCCTTTTTGACTTCTCTTAATTGCATACCCTGTTAACCTGTAGGTTAAGTGAAAGGCGATAAAATGTCAAGTCACAGATTGTGGTGTACTACAATTTTAAACGCACAGTCTGTAGCGCTGATATTTGCGATAATTGTTTGTTTTTTGGAAAATATTTAGTTGAATAACACCCCTGATTGTGTTTTTTTTATTTGCAAATGAAGCGACGTCGGTAATCAATCGGCTACTGGCAATTATCAGAAATAAAGAAGAGGTAGTTCCTTTTCACCTCATAACTTTTAGCCCATGAATATTTTAATTCCTTTGTTATCTTACGCGTACAAAACCTATACAGACATTGTTTGTGGTTTGGAGATATAGCAAGTTAACTATAGGTCTTAATAGCTTCTCAAACTCTTACCTATTGAGAGAGAAAAATGGCCCATTAGATCCAATTTCTAACCGTATAACCTGCAATTTTGATGTGGTATACAGATCTGGCTTACTCCCTACGACGAAACCACTTCTCACTCTAATCGCCCGAAGATACGAATTGACTTTATCACTATCACTTCTTTCTAGCAATCGATTGTGGTAGAGTGTCTGCAAGATATCACAACACAAGTATGCTGTATTATGTGATCTTTTGATAGAAAGAAGACTCTCTGGCCGATGTTGGCCTTATTGAAATAGAGAACGAGAAAAGACATGGAAAAAACAGTCGTAGATGCTCTGGCAAAAAAAGTCGCAGCAGGAGAACCCGTTGCCCTGGTTTCTGTAATCAGTAACAGTGGCTCATCACCCGCCAAGTGTGGGGCGATGATGCTTGTAGATGGCAAGGGTGAAACCTGCGGCACCGTAGGTGGTGGAAGCCTCGAACACCAGGTAGTGGCAGAAGCGGGTGAATGTATCAGGCTAGGGGTGAGTAAAGAAATCGACTACTCTCTCACAGAAAGTGGCGGACTTGGGATGACCTGTGGGGGCAGGGTCCACTTTTTAATCAAGGTGTTTTCTTCCCAGCCACGCCTCATCATTGTCGGTGGCGGTCATGTTGGGATGGAGCTATATAAGCAGGGACTTTTGCAGGGCTACCGTGTTGAAATCTTAGATGATAGAGAGACGATCGCCACAAAAGAAAGGTTCCCCGAGGCTGCACATATCGTCTGCGGCGATCCTGTGACGGAACTTGCAGGCTATCCCCTTGCTGACAACTGCTTTGTCACCATCGCCACCCACTCCCATGATCTGGATAAATTGGCCCTTGCTGCGGTGGCGGAGTCCGATGCTGCCTATATTGGGATGATCGGCAGCAGTAAAAAGATCAGGACCACCATTGACTATCTTCTGGCACAAGGTATTGCCCGTGAGAAAATAGAGAAACTCTTCACCCCAATGGGGCTGAACGTGGCGACCATCGAGCCCAAAGAAATAGCCGTTGCCATTATAAGTGAGATCCTGCTGATGAAAAACAATGGCTCACCGGAACATATGAAGGTGGTAAAGAAGGTCAAAATTTAAGGCCACCTTAATTCAAGATGGCAGGCAAAAGTTTTACAAAGCCTGCCAGAGAACAGCTACTTGTCTTGACTCTTCTGAGATGGTTTTGGCCAGTAGCTGCTGGCAGGCAAGATCAGACCTCAGTTTTGGGGACAACCATGATCTGTAGGGCTCCGTTCTGGTTCATGCCGGATTTAGTGCGCCGTGGGCCTTCCACCACGGAAATCAGGTCACCTTCCCGTATGATCCCAAATTGCAGGGCCATCTTTATCCCGCGTAGAACTGTCTGATCCCGGTCGAGATCCTCTTTGATAATCAAGGGAATAATATTTTTATACAGGGTTGCGTGTCGTGCAACTTTTAAGGATTTTGTCACCAGGATGGAAGGAATGGTTCTGCTCCATTTTGACAGGGCTGGATAAAGGGTTCCCGTGGCATCAAGGAGCAGGGTGGCCGCTGAGTTTTTAAATCCGGAAACGGCTGTCAAGACCGGGTTGGACAGATTTTCTTCCATCAGGGATTCGAGTTGCTCCGGGTCCATTTTGGCATAATGTTCTTCTTCCGAGATGATGGCCGCCATGGTTCGGACAACATTGACAGGATCAACGCCTGTTGCGGTTTCCTGGGAAAGCATGACTGCATCGGTACCCTCGCCTATGGCGGTGCTTACGTCTGTTACCTCGGCACGGCTCGGCCTTGAGTTGGTGGTCATCGAGTCGAGCATCTGGGTTGCCGTGATGACAGGTGTGTTCATCTGCCAGCAGAGGCGGATGATCTCCTGCTGGATTCTTGGAACCCTGGGGGCAGGAAGCTCCACCCCCATATCGCCCCGGGCAATCATGATCCCATCAGAAACCTCGATAATCTCCCGGATATTGTTGACCGCTTCCGGTTTTTCGATTTTGGCGATCACCCGGATATCCCTTTTACCCGACTTCCTGATAAACTCTTTTATGCTCCTGATTTCTTCTGCAGTGCGGACAAAGGAAAGGGCCACATAATCGACGGAATGTTCAAGACCCCAGTCGAGGTCAAGCCAATCCTTTTCGGTAACGCTGGGGAGAGAGAGTAAGGTGCCCGGCAGGTTCATTCCTTTTGACGACTTGAGGACACCTCCAACCATGATCTCGCAGATCACCTCAGCGTCTCCTGTCTCGATAACCTTCAGTTCGAGCAGGCCGTCATCGAGGAGGATCGGCTCTCCCACCTCAAGGTCATCAATTATTTCGGGGGTTATGGTGGAGATGCGGGCAGAAGTACCCAGGACCTGAGTTTTTTGGATGGATATTTTCTTACCCGCAGTCAGCGTAATCTGTCCGCCTTCCATTTCACCGGTGCGGATTTTAGGGCCACAGAGATCCTGAAGAACTGCTATGGGCCGATTCCAGGATTTTTCGGCAAGGCGGATGGCAGAAAGGGTTTCGCCATGTTGACTGTGACTGCCGTGGGAGAAGTTGAGCCGCGCAACATCCATTCCTGCGACGATCATTTTGCCTATTGTGTCCACGTTGTCACAGGCAGGGCCGATGGTACAGACAATTCTCGCTTTCTTGCTTATCCCCTGATACTTCTGCCGTTGTACTTTTCCAAGGAGCGTGAAGAGAGTGTTGAAGTCCAAGGGTTTAGCCAGCACGGCCAGCACGTTGTGTTTTTTACTGAGGCGCTCTACAACCGCCGGATCTTTTTCGGAAGAAGAGACAATGATAATAGGAAGATGGGGGCAGACAACCTGCATGGCCTCAATAAACTTAAATCCATCCCAGTGGGGCATCTCGATGTCGCTGACAATTACATCATAACTTTTACTGGTGGCGAGCTGAAAACCCTGTTGGCCATTGTCCACGGCATCTACCTTGTAGCCCTCTTTTTCGAGGCGTTTTTTGGTAAGGAGTTGTACGGCAGGGGAGTCTTCGAGTAGTAATATCTGCATGGTATCTAGACCTCTTTGGCTGAGATTGACCTGATCAGCAAATGCTCATATTAAAGGATGTGTGAAATAAACTCCACCTGGCACATGATAATGGCTGCTGGCATTGGCAGTCACCGGATGTAGAGTTTGGGTATGATTACTGATAAGTGTATCACCTTTTCATTGTTACAAAAAAGTAAAATCCTGAAATCAGCGTAAAAACAAGGTACAGGTGGCTAAGAAAATAACACACCACTATAGGTAGTTGTGGGAAGTAGATGTGGCTGTAGCGCTTTTCCTGGGCCTGGTTTCCTTGTCTGGCGGGCCAATGGCTTGAGGTACTGACAGAAACAGACAGGCAATACCAGAAAAAGTACGGGTGTTTATTGGGCAAATTATTGTGCGGCCAAAGAATATGAAGAACCAGCGGGAAGCAGAAGCCTACTTGAGCGAGGCTAAAAAAATCAGGAATATCCGTTCCGGCTACAGACGTAGAGGAAATTGCCCGCCGTCAACTTGAGTGACGCAGTCTGGCGTTTTTTCCCGTTGATGTTCGAGCCGTTTTATTCAATACACAGCGCTGTGCCCTGTCGGCTTGCCAGGCAATCTGTTCATTTTTCAACAGATTATTGAAAACTTGTCACTGAGGCTCAATTTTCGAATGTGTGGTGGCAAAAATGTGTTCACCACAAGGAGCACTCTTATTTGGCCAAAGTACAAAGAGATAACTGGATGTGGATTTCGCTATGCTAGTACTGTAGGGGATTACAGACGGTTGGATATTCAATTCCGTAAGAATAGTTCTTAGAAAAATTACATTAATGTGTTAAAGTGACGAAACTGGTGAGTTGAAAAGTCAATGGTGGATTATGTCGTAACAATTACTTTTCAGCGAAAAGTTCGCCTCTCCAAGAAGAATAACCGGTTGTTTTATAACTGTGCAGTTGAATTCTATTTTTTTGCAAATTGGCACATATTTCGCTCTAAAAATTACTCTGGTTTCCGTGGTTCGGTGCTTCGGTAGACGCGCCCTGACTGACGGTTCATTTACGAAGTGTTGACTTATGCAATTACAAACGAATTGTGAGCTAAAGTTTGAACTCCCTGGATCGACACCTTTTGTTTTTATGTTGAGGCCTCGCAGCGGTGCTCAACAATGGGTTTCCAGTGAAGATTATTCGCTTTCGGATGTCCTTCAATTATCTGAATTTACCGATAATTTTGGAAATCTTTGTCAGAGGCTTGTAGCCCCCAAGGGTGACTTTTCAATCTCCACCAGGGCCAGAGTGACCGTGCCCGATACTATTGACAGAGAGCCACGGGGCCAATTTGTTGAGATACAAAATCTCCCCGATTCTGTTCTCTGTTATCTGCTTCCCAGCAGATATTGTGAGTCAGAACATTTCAGTCAAATGGCAACAGAGATAACAGCGGGGGCGTTCTGGGGATTTGACCAGGTGGCAGCCATAGAAGCCTGGGTAAGAAACAATATTCGCTATCAACAGGGTGAGGGCGATACTTTAGTTTCCGCACGCGAAGTCAATGTGAGGCAGTGGGGAGTGTGTCGAGATCTTGCCCACCTTGGAATAGCACTTTGTCGCAGTTTGACTATCCCCGCCCGGCTGGTTGTGGGCTATTTGCATAAGCTGCATCCCATGGATTTGCACGCATGGTTTGAGGCCTATGTAGCAGGGCGCTGGTTTACCTTTGATCCAACACAGGCAGTGTTAAGAGGAGGGTATGTTGTGCTTGGCTATGGACGGGATGCCGCTGATGTTGCTGTCTATAACCAATATGGTCCAGCCGTTTATCCAACGGTTAACCGAGTGTCAGTTGAGTGTGTTGATGCAAACATGAAACCTTTTTGTGTCAATGATTGAGGCATAATTGAGGAGAATTAAAGAGCTGTAGTGAACAAGCCTGTAGAACAGAGGAACATGGCACTGCAGGTTTGCAGCAAAAATAATTATTTCCGAAAAAAGTGAGGCCAGATGGAAACATTTACAACGTATGACCCAGAAGGATTTTATGACGAACTCGTCGATGAAAATGGCAAGCCACGTCCGGGAGTAGAGTTGCTTGTTGATAAAATAGAATCTCTGCCTGATGGTGACCTTGATAGGCGTCAGAAGGAGGCAGAGGCCCTGTTATTAAAGATGGGAATCACTTTTAATGTATACGGACAGGATCAGGGTACAGAAAAGATTTTTCCGTTTGATCTCATTCCCCGAATTATTTCCGATGACGACTGGCAGCCAATAGAAGCCGGCCTTAAACAACGCATCTTTGCCCTCAATGAATTCCTGCAAGACATCTATAACGACCAAAAGATTCTAAAAGATAAGGTGGTGCCCAAGGACCTCATTCTCAGCAGTAAAACCTACAGAAAAGAGTGTGTAGGATTTACCCCGCCCAAAAAAATCTGGTGTCACGTCACGGGTACCGATCTTATTCGCGGGGCTGATGGGTGTTTTTATGTACTTGAAGATAATTTACGCTGTCCCTCAGGTGTCTCCTATGTACTTGAGAATCGGCAGGTGCTCAAACGGACATTCCCCTATGTTTTTGAGAAATCGAAGGTCCGTGCAGTCGATGAATACCCAGGCAAGTTACTCGATATGCTGGAGTATCTGGCCCCGGATGGGGTGGATTCTCCGACCATTGGTGTGCTGACCCCCGGTATTTACAACAGTGCCTATTTCGAGCATTCGTTTTTATCCCAGCAGATGGGAGTGGAGCTGGTAGAAGGGCGAGACCTCGTCGTCTCTGATGGCTATGTGCATATGCTGACCACCAAGGGACTCAAGCGTGTTGATGTCCTTTACAGGCGGATCGATGATGATTTTATCGATCCCTCCGTCTTTCGTCCTGATTCTCTTCTTGGTGTAAAAGGACTGATTGATGTTTATCGGGACGGGAAAATTGCCATGGCCAATGCACCGGGAACCGGGATTGCCGATGATAAAGCGGTTTATGCCTATGTGCCAAAAATAATAAAATATTATACCGGGGAAGAGCCAATTCTACCCAATGTTCCCACCTATATCTGTCAGGAAAAAGCTGACCGGGATTACGTGCTGGATCATCTTTCTGAACTGGTTGTAAAAGCTGCAAATGAGTCGGGTGGTTATGGAATGCTGATTGGCCCCCACTCTACAAAAAAAGAACAACAGACATTTGCCAAATTGATTTTGGCTGAGCCGCGCAACTACATTGCCCAGCCGACTATTTCACTCTCCCGGGTTCCCACCATCATTGGAGACCGCCTTGAAGGCCGTCACGTTGATCTGAGACCCTACATAATATTTGGCGAAGATATTTATGTGCAGCCGGGTGGACTGACGCGGGTTGCCCTGAAAAAAGGATCTTTGGTCGTTAACTCGTCGCAGGGGGGTGGAAGTAAGGATACCTGGGTTTTGGCACCTGGTGAGAAGGAGGAGAACTGAAATGCTGAGTCGTGTTGCGAATTCAATCTATTGGATGTGTCGGTATATCGAACGTGCAGAAAATGTAGCCAGGTTCATTGATGTGAACCTTAACCTGCTCCTCGACATGCCTGCGGACGAAAAAGAACAGTGGTCTCCACTGATTATGACCACAGGAGACCAGGAAATTTATGAAAAAACCGAACAGAACTACACCCAGGAGGAGGTTATCTGGTTTCTCACCTTTGACAGGACCTATCCCAACTCTATTTTAAGCTGTGTTTCTGCAGCGAGAGAGAATGCGCGTTCGATCAGAGAGATCATCTCTTCAGAAATGTGGGAGCATCTGAATAATTTTTATCTGGAGCTGATTAAAGAAGACGCAATTAAAATGGCTATTCATGATCCAAATCGCTTCTTTAAAATTGTGAAGATGCGCAGTCATCTCCTGACAGGTTTACTGGACTCGACCATGAGCCATGGAGAGGCATGGAATTTTGCTCGCATAGGTATGATGGTTGAACGCGCGGACAAGACATCACGAATCCTTGATGTTAAATATTTTATGCTCCTGCCCGAAGCCAGTCTGGTCAATGCCCCAATTGATAATATCCAATGGATATCAGTGCTCAGGTCAGCCAGTGCTTTTGAAATGTACAGAAAGGAGTTCCACCGTATCACACCTCAGAATGTTGCAAATTTTCTGATTTTTAATAGATTATTTCCACGCTCTATCTATCATTGTCTCTCCAAGGCGCAGGTCTGTCTGCACCGGATAACCGGCTCCCCCATTGGGGCGTCGACAAGTCCTGCAGAAAAAAGACTCGGTCGTCTCATGGCAGATCTTGAGTATACCGATATACATGAAGTTATTGATTCTGGTCTCCATGAGTTTCTCGACAGTCTGCAGACAAAGCTCAACCTCTTAGGGGGAGATATTGGCACCACGTTTTTTAATATTCGCCCCTTGACGGATACGGTAAAAAGTGAACAATAACAGATATGGGCGGAATTGATGCAGGGCGGGAGTTTTCAGGCACCCGACATCACTGCATTTACGCACTCATTAGCTTGGCTGGACCAGGTGGGTTCAGCCACAACGAACAACAGAAGCTATGCCAGCAGTAAACAGCCTGTCTGTTTATAGACTTTTGTGTAAAGGACTTGCCCGTGGGAATACATATAGCACTGCACCATAAGACCTTCTATAATTACGACCGATTAATAAATCTTGGACCTCATATTGTCCGGCTAAGACCCGCACCCCATTGCCGGACACCTATTTTGAGCTATTCGATGCGGGTGACTCCCCCTGACCATTTTATCAACTGGCAGCAGGACCCCTTTAGTAACTATCTCGGCAGGCTTGTGTTTCCCGAAAAAACCAAAGAGTTCAGCGTTGAGATCGATCTTGTCGCCGACATGATTATCATCAATCCTTTTGATTATTTCCTGGAGCCGGATGCCGAGGAGTACCCTTTTACCTATGAAAGTAAATTGCGCCACGAGCTTCGGCCCTATCTGATCAAACGAAGACTTGGCAAGCGTTTTACAGACTATGTTAAGGAAGTCGATGTGACCCCGAGGCGCACCATTGATTTTCTGGTCGAGCTGAATATGAAGCTCAGCAGGGATATCAGTTATCTTATCCGGCTGGAACCCAATGTGCAGACCTGTGATCAGACACTTACCTTCAGAAGTGGCTCCTGTAGAGATTCTGCCTGGCTGCTTGTTAATATTTTGAGGTCTTTTGGGCTCGCAGCCCGATTTGTATCAGGCTACCTGGTGCAGCTGAAGCAGGATGTTAAATCCCTCGACGGTCCATCCGGTGCGGAAGAAGATTTCACGGACCTCCATGCCTGGACAGAGGTCTATGTTCCCGGTGCGGGGTGGATCGGAATGGATCCGACCTCCGGGCTTTTTGCAGGAGAAGGGCATATCCCACTTGCCTGTTCACCCGAACCGCAAAGTGCCGCGCCCATAACCGGAGCACTTGATGCGTGTGAGGTTGAGTTCGGCCATGTTATGTCGGTCAAACGAATACTTGAAGCTCCACGCTCAACCCGGCCATATCCTGAACCTGTCTGGGAGGACATTGTCGCTCTTGGCGACCAGGTTGATGAAGAATTGGTCCAGGGTGATGTGCGCCTCAGCATGGGTGGAGAGCCGACCTTTGTCTCCATTGACGATATGGAGGGGGCGCAGTGGAACACCGAGGCGCTCGGGGAAGAAAAACTGATTCTCTCAGAACAGCTCCTGCGGAAAATTTGGAAACAATGGGGCCCCGGTGGCTTTCTCCACTATGGTCAGGGAAAATGGTACCCCGGTGAGTCGCTCCCCAGATGGGCTCTTGGCTGCTATTGGCGTAAAGACGGGCAAGCTGTCTGGCACAATGACAAATTGATGGCCGATGTTTCAAAAGATTATGGTTTTGGCATCAGTGAGGCGGAAACCTTTATCAAGACCCTGACTGATGTTCTCGGGGTGAGTAAAGAATATGTCATTGAAAGCTATGAGGATATTCTTCACAATCTGCTCAAGGAACAGAGTCTGCCCGTCAATATAAGTCCAACAGATCCAATGCTTGATGACCCTGAAGAAAGACAGCGTATGATTCGGGCCTTTCGGCGTGGTCTCGGGGCTGTGGTTGGTTATGTACTGCCTCTGCAGTATGGCTCGTGGAAAAGTGGACCGTGGAAATTTAGAAGTGAGCATATGTATCTTTTGCCGGGTGATTCTCCGGCAGGGCTTCGCCTTCCGCTGGATTCTCTGCCATGGGTAGCCCCTGAGGACCTGCCATCGAGTGATCCCTTAGATCCGATGGTCGAAAGAAAAGACTTGCCCGATCTTCACGATAAGCAGAGTCTCCATTCTAAAAAAGATGCAGCACCATCTAAAAAAGAGGAGCGCTCACAACCGCAGCCCGGTCCACTGGAGGATCCGCAACCGGTTATGGGGAAATCCGCTGCCTGGCTGGTGCGAACGGCACTGTGTGTGCAGCCTCGTGAGGGACGGTTGTATGTGTTCATGCCACCAATTACGAGTCTGGAAGGGTATCTGGAATTGGTTCACTGCATTGAACTGACTGCGGAAAAAACCGGCTTTCCTGTTGTGATAGAAGGGTATTCTCCGCCTTCTGACCACCGCCTGGAGAGCCTTAAGGTGACCCCTGATCCTGGAGTGATTGAAGTTAATATCCAGCCAATGCACAGTTGGAGGGAGATGGTGGATTGCACAACCACCCTGTATGACCTTGCCCGGGAAACACGGCTAGGTACAGAAAAATTTATGATTGATGGGCGTCACACCGGTACGGGTGGCGGGAACCATATCGTTATTGGTGGAGCGACCCCTGCGGATAGTCCGTTTTTGCGCCGCCCTGACCTGCTGCGCAGTTTTATCACCTTCTGGAACAATCATCCCTCCCTGTCGTTTTTGTTTTCCGGTCTCTTTATGGGGCCGACAAGTCAACAGCCACGGATTGATGAAGCACGGCATGACAGCCTCTACGAGCTGGAGATTGCCTTTGCAGAGCAGGATCGTCAGACCAGTGGAAACAACCCTTGTCCTCCGTGGCTTGTGGACAGGTTGTATCGTCACCTGCTTGTCGATGTCTCGGGAAATACCCATAGGGCGGAATTTTGTATAGATAAGCTGTATTCACCCGACAGCTCCAGTGGCCGTCTCGGCCTGCTCGAATTTCGGGCTTTTGAGATGCCACCCCATGCGCGTATGAGTCTTGCCCAGCAGTTGCTGTTACGCACCTTTGTAAGCTGGTTCTGGAAAACCCCCTACCGCCAGGAGTTGGTGCGCTGGGGCAGCAGCCTGCATGACCGCTTTATGCTTCCGCAGCTGGTAAAAGATGATTTTGCCGATGTCTTGAAAATCCTCAATCGTGCAGGCTATGCATTTACAATGGATTTTTTCCATCCGCATTTCGAGTTTCGTTTTCCAATTTACGGAAAAGTGCAGTTTCAGGGAATGGAGATCGAATTGCGCCAGGCCCTTGAGCCATGGCATGTTTTAGGCGAGGAGCCCGGAGGTGGTGGAACTGCCCGCTACGTTGATTCTTCCGTTGAACGGTTGCAGGTAAAAGTCTCTGGGATGACTGGGGAACGTTATATTGTTGTCTGTAATGGTCGGCGCGTTCCGTTAAAACCAACCCTGGAAGAAGGGGTCTTTGTCGCAGGGGTGCGTTACCGTGCATGGCAGCCGCCTTCCTGTCTGCATCCGACCATTGGCATACATGCACCTCTGTTCTTTGACCTTTTTGACACCTGGTCGAAGAGGGCGGTTGGAGGGTGTGCCTACTATGTTGGACACCCCGGTGGTCGGAGCTACGAGATCTTCCCTGTGAATTCTTATGAGGCTGAGGGGCGCCGTAATTCAAGATTTATTCCTGGAGGACATACTCCGGATGAGAGTCCTTTCATACCTGCAGCCGAAATGAACAGGTATTTTCCATATACACTTGATTTGCGAACTTGAAGTGAGTATGAAGCTATCAGCGGGGATAATGACGTCCTCGCTGATTCTGAATTCTGATCGATACACACTGTATGACTGACAATGTCCTGAGTAGTGCCATTCCCTCTTTGGAAAAGACCCCTACGATTTTCGATTCCATCGCTTGTCCTCAAGGTGCATATTGCGAAGCTTTTGCAAGTCCGGGTGTTCCGAGATTTCAATGGCAGAGCCTGCTGGAAAATCTGGGCCAGCGGGGGGCCGCTACTCTGGTGCTCGACTATGAGCGGGCAAGCCGGATGCGCCATGAAGATGGCGCCACGATAAATCCCTTTGGTGATCTGACAGAACAGAAGACCTCCTGGGCTCTAGATATGATTCCTTTCCCTATTTCTTCCAAAGAGTGGGATGGAATCGAGGTAGCGGTCATCCAGCGAGCCTGCCTGATGGAGAGAATTCTTGCAGATACCTATGGCCCTCAAACCCTTTTAAAAAACGGTAAAATTGACTCCCGGCTGATTTTCGCCAATCCCAACTTCCTCCACGGTTGTCACGGGATATCGCCACCGGGAAATCGTTTTCTTACCTTTTATGCCGTCGATATATATCGCAGTGCAGACGGGCAGTTCAAGGTACTTCGGGACCATGGAGCCAACCCTGCAGGGCTAGGTTATGCTCTGGAGAACAGAATTGTCATGTCCCGCCTCTACTCTAGCCTCTATCATAAGACCCAGATCCGCCGTCTCGCTCCATTTTTTCAGCTTTTTCACCGATCTCTTATTCAACGCTCATCGCTGAGAAAAGACAACCCCGGTATTGTCTTTTTTACTCCCGGCCCGGACAATCCAATCTACTTTGAACATGCACTGCTTTCCCGTTACCTCGGCTATCCGCTTGTGGAAGGTCAGGATCTTACAGTTCGTAACGGTAAAGTTTTCTTAAAAAAACTGGCCGGCCTGGAACCCGTTGAGGCTATTTTTCGGCAGGTTGGTGATCATGACAGCGACCCTTTTGCCCTGCGCAGAGCAACATCGCTTGGGGTGGCGGGCCTTATTCAGGCCTGTCGGGAGCAAAATGTTGATATTGTCAATCCCATTGGCAGTGGTTTTATTGAAACTGCTGCATTGCAGAATTTTCTACCTGCACTTTGCAGAGAACTCCTAGGGACAGAGCTACTTCTGGGAAATCATCCGACCTGGTGGGGGGGACAGGCTGAAGGGCTTCATTATATTCTTGCGAATCTCAATCAACTGCGGATCTCTTTGGCGATGACCGGTGAAGCACAGATTGATCCGTCGGTCGATCTGTATGCAGCTATCAAGGCTTCACCTGCACAGTATCTGGCATCTTCCCCCGTGGCACCGGGAGTGACACCCTCCTGGAATGGTAAGGGCGTGTCAGCGAGCAATACCATTTTGCGGGTTTTTGCCTGTGCCACCGAACAAGGTTTTTCGGTTATGCCCGGCGGGCTCGCAATAGCGGCCGAAAATACGGCAGCCCTCCTCGAAGATAATCCGGAAAGGCAAAAGAGTAAGGATATCTGGGTGCTTTCAGATGAGCCGGTGGAAATGTTTAGCATGATGTCCGGCCTTACCGCTATTCCTACCTTCAAACGGAGCGGCGATTTACCCAACCGGGTGGCAGACAATCTGCTTTGGCTTGGCAGGTATCTGGAAAGGGCGGAAGGGCTGATACGACTGCTGCGTGCGGTTTTTAAACGTTTATCCGGTGAAGCGAGCCCTGAAGAAGTATCTGACCTTCAATTTTTGCTCAACATTCTTCAGAGTAAAAATATTATTCCAAAATCCGCCGACGGTGCAGAGGCTTTTTCTCTGGAAGTGTTGCAGCATCTCAAGAATGCCCTGTATCGTAGAGACCGGGCGGAGAGTATCTTCTCTATTTTAAATCGAGTTCAGCAAACAGCCCATAACGTGCGGGATCGTCTTTCTCTGGATTCTATCCATGTAATTAACCGGATGGAAAATTTCAGGGAGAATACGCCTCTTGAACCTCTGGAAATGCTCGATCAGACCTTGTTCACCCTCAGTGCTTTCAGTGGACTTGCAATGGAGAGTATGACCCGTGGCATCGGCTGGAGTTTTCTTGATATGGGAAGGAGAATTGAGCGGGCCCTTAATCAGACGGTGCTTATCCGTATAGGTCTTCCCCTTGCTTGTAATGACTCTCACAATACCCTTCAAGCCCTGCTGGAGGTTTCAGACAGCCTTATGACCTATAGAGCAAGATACCGCTCGGCCTATCAACTGGCACCTGTTCTGGATCTTCTTCTTGCCGATGAAGGCAATCCGAAGTCCCTTGTTTTTCAATTCAATCAACTTGCCGGTCATGTCGAACATCTTCCCCATCAGGAAGAACGACGTTTTGCAAGCAGAGAAGAGCGCATCGCTCTGGAAATGCAAACCGAGTTACGGCTCCTTGATTTGTCGACCATTCATTGTGGAGAGGATATTTCAGAAATCACATCTCTGGTGGAATTTCTCACCCTTACAGAGGCACGTCTTAAAGAGTTTGCACAGCAGGTCAGTGCCCACTATTTGACGAGGGTGCCTTCTACTCCACACTATGCCATGATAAACACTTCGCCCTCCTTATGATTTACCGTGTCACACACAATACGGGCTATAAGTACTCTTTACCTGCCTCTCTTTCACAGAATGAACTGTTTTTATTCCCTCGAAACACGCCCTCTCAGGAAGTCATTGAAAGCAGGTTGATCATAGACCCTCAACCGCAGTATCTCCATAGCCGGACAGACTATTTCGGTAATACTGCCCATGTGTTTATGGTACAGCATCCTCACGATGCACTTGCTATTTCTGTGACAAGTCTGGTGAAAACCTCAAAACCTGTTGTTCCAGCTCCTTGTAACACAATGCCATGGGAGAAGGTGGTACAGAGACTGATCTCACCGGCGGGACCTCTAGACCTGGATGCGCAGCAGTTTGTTTTCTCAAGCCCTCTGGTGTCCTATGATTCTGATTTTGTAAATTATGTGCGGCCTTCATTTTCTTCCGACACCCCTGTGCTCGTCGGAGCAGCGGATCTGGTCCAACGAATATTCAGAGAGTTTGCCTATGACAAGTTGGCCAGCAATGTTGAGACGACAGTCAAGCAGGTTTTAAGCAACCGCAAAGGTGTTTGTCAGGATTTTGCCCTGGTGGCCATCAGTTGTCTGAGATCGCTTGGGCTGGCGGCACGCTATGTCAGCGGCTATCTTGAGACCTTTCCTCCACCGGGAAAACCAAAACTGGTTGGCTCGGATGCTTCCCATGCCTGGATTTCTGTTTATATTCCCGACTTTGGCTGGGTGGATCTGGACCCGACAAATAACCTGATAGCCAACGAAACCTACATTACGGTTGCCTGGGGACGTGATTACGGAGATGTCTCACCTGTCAAGGGAGTTGTGATGGGAGGAGGGCTTCATGTGTTGTCGGTAATGGTGGATGTCTCTGCTCAGAAAGAGCAGTAAGTCATGTCATGGCGGGGAGTAGTCTCAGGAGAGTAATTGAAGCTGGAGTAAGTTGGGCGGCACTGCTATAGTCCCGGTCTTGCTGGTATGATTCAGGGTACCCCTCGTCCCGGTTTTTATAAAAAGCCCAGTGTTTTTCCCTTCAGTACAGGTGGATAGTTTTACTTATTCTTACGCTCTCAGTTTTTTCGCTTTGAAATTTGTCAGTGAAACTCCCGTGAGGATGAGCAGCCCACCTGCAATGACAATCGGTTTTATTGCTTCGCCGAGAATTAGCCAGGAGAGCAGCACCGAGAATACCGGGACGAGGTTGATGAAGATACCTGTCCTTGCGGCGCCGATCTTTTGAATAGCCCTGTAATACAAAGAAAAGCCCAGGGCTGTGCCACCTATCCCGAGAAAAGCCAGACTGAGCCAGCTTGTCCTGGAAATATCCACAATATCGAAAATATGGCCCTGTTGCACTGCAGGAATTGCAAGGAGTATTGTGCCGATAATGGAAGAATAGCATACCGAGGTAAGGGGACTCATGGTTTTGAGCACCTGACGCCCGACAAGTGAGTAGGTCGTCCAGCTGGCAACGCAGCCGAGAAGGGCCTTTTCGCCAGGGCCGAAACCGCCGGTGAGGAGTCGTTGCGGGTGTCCGTTGCTAATGACCAGGATCGCCCCGCTCAGACAGAGAAACACACCGGCCATTTTATAGGAAGTCAGTCGTTCTTTCAAAAAAACTGCTGCAAAAATCGTAATTGCAAGCGGAGTTGAGGCGATGATGAGAGCTGCACGGCCGGCGGTTATATGTTGCAGTCCAAAGAAAAAACAGACATTGTAGGCAAAAATTCCGGTCAACCCTAATAACAGCAGGGGCAGCCAGCATTTCAGCGGAGGGATGGAGAGTTTTTTCTCTGTCAGAATCACAACGGGTATGAGTGCGGCAGAGGCGATAAAAAACCGGATAAATGCAGAATCAACAGGGGTAACATGGCCGGCGAGAACTCTGCCGGCGATAAACGTACCTCCCCAGAGCAGCATGGTGAGTACTAGGGAAAAATAGGTTCGAATGAGCATTGGCGTGTTCACCGGTGATGTTGAGGCTATGGAATGAATGTCAGCGGGCAGTTATTGTCTTGAGGTCACCTTGAAAATTGCCAAGCTGCCCAACTTCATCGGTGTGTTCAGAATAGTATCCTCGGAGGTCAGCATGTACTCCGATATCAATTGTATGCCTGTGGTAAAATCCCTCAAACAACTTGAAATTGAATACATTTTCGTATTTTCAAGGTAGCCTTTAAACGTGCACGTCGACCCTGCATTATATACGACAGGTGTTCAACATGTCTTTTATGCCCTCGATATCTTTGAGTCTACCGTATACGGTAATGACATCACCGGTTTTCAGGGTGGTTGATCCTCGTGGGATTATCATCTGGCCGCCGCGCCGGATGGAAACCATATTGATGGTGTCCGGCAGTGACAGATCTTTGACCAGGGCCTCATTGCAGGTGTCTTCATTTTTTAGGACAAACTCCACATAACCGTTTTCTTTTGCCTGGCGGAGTTCCACCTGGTGTTCGACGATCTGTCCCCGCTGTTTCCGCACAATTCCAACGTCGTAAGCCCTCAGGATATCGCTTCTGCTGATCAGACCGCAGAGGGTCTTGGTGCCGTCCCTTGATACTACAGGAAGACGGGCGAGATCCCGTGGCGACATCTTTTGAATTGCAAGCCAGATAGGTTCATCGGGGAAGACGGTGATCGGATCCTCAACGCAGAGATCAGCAACGGTAAGTCCTTTGGAACTGAAATTTTCTTCTGACTGGACACGGTGCACGTCCTGGAGAGTGACGATGCCCCAGAGCTTGTTGTTGTCTCCAAGAACAGGAAAGCCAAGAAGATTATTTTCCTGAAAAAGGGCCATAAGTTCAGAAAATGAGCTGTCTTTATGGATCGTGACAGGTTTATTTTTCATCACCTCACTGACCTTGACACCCTGCATAATATCCATGTCACGTCCTTCTGAAAAACGGACGCCGCGTTTAGCAAGTTTCATGGTATAGATGGATTCCGGATGCAGCCATTGAGAGAAATAGCTTGCGGTGACTCCGGCGACCATGAGGGGTAAAATCATGAAGTAATCATTGCTCATCTCAAAAACGATGAGCATGGCGGTAAGCGGTGCACGTGCGGTTGCAGAAAAAAGTGCAGCCATACCAACGAGGGCAAAGGCTCCGGTATTGCCATTTATGGCGGGAAACCAGTAGCTGAAAAGATGGCCCATGGCGCCCCCGAGCATCGCTCCGGTGAAAAGAGATGGGGCAAAGACACCTCCGGAATTGCCTGAACCAAGGGTCATGGATGTTGCTATGGGTTTGAGAAAAATCAGTATTACAAGAATCCATAGTGATGCATTGCCCTGGATTGCAGCTTCTATAAACGGGAAACCGGAACCATACATGTGGGGAATCGGAGTGTCGAGGCCCGTCCCATGGGCTGCTGATCCTACCGGGAAACTGAGGTTCGGCAGGTTCATATATGCCAGTCCGAGAATCCCAAGCAAAAGGCCACCGACTGCAGGTTTGAAGATTTGCGGAAACTTCCAGTTATCAAAGAGGTCTTCCGAGAAATTCAGCATCCTCATGAACATAATTCCAACTATAGCTGCGGTCAGACCGAGAATCAGGTAGAGAATAATCTCATAAGGACTGTTGAGGCTGTAGGTGGGTACCTGGAAGGCAAATTTGTCGCCGATAATAGAGCGGCTGACGACTGAGGCGGAAACGGCGGCAATCACCACGTTTCCAAAGGCCCGCATCTGCAGACCGCACATCAACACCTCTATGGCAAAGGCGACACCGGCAATTGGGGCGTTAAAGGTTGCTGCAATTCCCGCTGCGGCGCCGCAGGCGACCAGATTTCTGATCCGTTCATCGGAAAGCCGTAACACCTGTCCAAGAGAGGAGCCAAGAGCGGCTCCCACCTGGATGATCGGGCCCTCCCGGCCTGCAGAACCACCGGTACCAATGCAGAGTGCCGAGGCCATGATCTTGGCTGCGGCAACCCTCGCCCTTATACGCCCTCCCCGAAGGATGAGGGCCTGCATAACTTCAGGTACACCGTGGCCTTTGGCCTCCTGGGCCATGAGGATCAATGGCCCTACGAGCAGGCCGCCGATTACGGGCGCAACGACGTAGACCCATTTGCCGAGAAATGGGACCCATTCAGAAAAGTTACCGTAGGCAACATCCTGGATTGCAAAAATAAGTTTTACAAAAAATACCGAGGCAGCCCCGGTTGTTGCCCCGACTATGACGCTTAAAATAAGTAAAAGAAGTCCTTCTGGTGGCGAAAATCGATCGAGGTACCAACTGAGAGTGGGCCGTTTCGGAGTCATATCGTGGGTCCGTCGGGGAAAATAATTATCTTCAAAAAACTGCTCGGTAAACCCTTATGTTGCAACAGCGCAGCCTGATGTTTGAGTTGAAAGCAGTTAAAGACGCAATTGGCACGCCAAGCCACCTAAAATAGCGTTTTGGGCTGCGATATTCAAGGAAAATGTAAATTAGTAATTTTAATTTACTTGACAAGAAGGGAATTAATGCACGGATCGGCATAAATGTTTCGTACCCTGCAGATTTTTATTTTTTGACAGGGGCCAATCTATCTCAAGGTAGGTAGCTATGGGTATCGGTTAAGTGACAGGGGCGGAGAGACATTGAAAAGACTCCCCTCAGCTGTGCGAGGGGAGAACAGTCATTGGCTTACTGGCGGTTAGCCGGCGTTAATATTGCAATGCCTTGCGGGCTTCCTGGCGAAACGCCATGTCAAGAATGACCAGGGCCGCCATACCTTCCACAATGGGAATTGCTCTTGGAACAACACATGGATCATGGCGTCCCTTCGCCTCTAGTATTGCACTTTCTCCTTTAAAATCAACAGTTTTTTGGGGGAGCGATATGGTGGCCGGAGGCTTGAAGCCTATGCGCAGGGTGATATTTTCACCGTTTGAGATCCCTCCCTGAATTCCACCGGAGTTGTTTGTCAGAGTGCCGATTTTGCCCTCTTTGACGGTGAAGGGATCGTTATGCTGGGAGCCTCGCTGTCTCGTTCCTGCAAAACCGGACCCTATTTCAAAGGCCTTGGTTGCAGGGATTGCGAGCATTGCCTGGGCAAGTTTAGCTTCGAGTTTTTCAAAGGTGGGTTCTCCAAGGCCGATGGGAACATTGCGGATAACACAGGAGACAACCCCACCGACAGAATCTCCAGCTTCTTTGAGTTCTGCGACGAGTTTTTCCATTTTGGCCGCAGCCTCATGATCGGGACAGCGGATAATATTCTGGTCAACGATATCTCTTGTCAGGGTAGATCCATCAATTCCCTGAGCGTCAATGTCGCCCACGCTGCTGACCCAGCCAACGATTTCAACGCCGTATTTTTCTTTTAGAACCTTAGCCGCGATGGCTCCTGATGCCACAGTACCGATGGTCTCACGGGCACTGGACCTGCCACCGCCCGAGGATGCCCGTGTACCATATTTCATCTGATAGGTATAGTCGGCATGGGAGGGACGCGGAATATCGCGCATATTGCCATAGTCTTTGGGGCGCTGGTCCTTGTTGGCGACCTGCAGGCCGATTGGAGTACCGAGGGTTTTACCGTTTTCAGTACCGGAAAGGATGACCACCTGATCGGCCTCCTGCCTGTCGGTTGACAGAGCACTCTGGCCTGGCCGCCTTCTTGTTAACTGCGGCTGGATATCTTCTTCAGTAAGAGAAAGGCCCGGAGGGCAGCCATCCACAATGACTCCGACCGCCTTGCAGTGGGATTCTCCAAAGGTTGTGACTCGAAACAGACTACCAAAACTACTCGACATGGTTACCGACTCCTCGTTATCTGTGATGGGAGAGAACAGATCTTCCTGTGTGCTCAGAGCCCTATCGTTTATTTGATGTTGGATAAACTCCAGTACATTGTGTTGTTACAAACCATCTTATCATGTGTATGAAAGCCGTATTTGTAAAGTTAGTCTTCGGCATTCGAGCTTATTACCGCAGTGAACGATGTCTCGCTTCAATAATTTGGCTTTGTCCGTAGATGAAAAGGCCTATGGAACAGGCAATAATTCCTGCAAGCTCGAAGGTGTTCAGCACTTCACCCAGTAACACCCTTGCAAGTAAGGCCGTTGTGACAGGGACGACGGACATGTAGATAGAGACGGTGATTGTACCCAGATGTTTGATTGCGTAGGTGGCAGACATGAGTGCCAGAATATTAACGATGATCCCCTGGTAAAAAGATTGGCTGAAAATATCCACGGAACTTGCCTCAAAGAGGTTGGACGGAAAGAAAAACCAGAGCGGCAGGAAGATTACCACGTTGACCACGGGTACTGTGACCAGTACGTCTTTCCATTCAAAGTGCCAGAGCTTGAGACAGACCATATGAATGGTGTAAAAGACAGCCGCCGACAGCAGGAGAATAATGCCGCTAATGTGGCCGAGGGAAAAGGTGTCACCACCTGCCATGATCAGGTTTGCTAAAAAGATAATGCCAATGGCGAGATAACGTATTTTTGAAACTTTTTGGGAAAGTACAAACCAGGCAGCGATTGCACCAAAGACCGGGAGCATGCCGTTGACCAGGACACCAGCATGGGCCGCCTTCAGATGCCAGAGCCCGTAGAAACTTGCCATGGTATATGGAAACCCGATGCCAAGGCCGACCAGCAGATACTGGTGAAGGGAGAACTTCGACCAGCGGTGACGGAGGATGAGTGGAGACACGCATATCAACGCGGTGCTGTAGCGTAAAAGCGTGATGTCTGCGGGCTGGAGACTCGAGTGTACGCCGTATCTGGAGATGGTAATCCAGCCAGACCAGATGAAAACAATAAGGATACAGGCAAGGTGGGACCTGATTAAATTCATAATTGTGTTATGCCTGTTTTTCTTTGTGCTATATCTGATTGGACGCAGAATGCGCGGCAATCTTCAAGGCTTCGCTATAGGTGGGATAGTTAAAGATATTCTCGATAAAAATATCAATTTTAGCGTTATACAAAAGTGCCATTTGGGCGATGTGAATGATCTCGGTGGCTCCTCCACCCAAAATATGCACGCCCAGGATTTCCCGGGTGTCTTTGTGGACAATCATTTTCAGCATGCCTTCATGTTCGCCCGAAATCTGTCCCCTTGGCAGTTCGTGGTACATACATTTTCCGACGACAAATTTATAATCCAGGTCCCGGGCTTCTTCTTCTGTGAGCCCGACGTAGGAGATCTCCGGAATGGTGTAGATACCGATGGGAAAAATACGGGGAAAGGATTCAACCCGAAGTTTCAGGGCATTGAGTGCTGCAAGACGACCCTGGACTATAGATGTTGCTGCAAGGCTGGGCCAGCCGATGACATCTCCCACTGCGTAAATATGCGGGGTTGATGATTG
Source organism: Desulforhopalus sp. IMCC35007 (assembly GCF_005116575.1). Classification (GTDB taxonomy): domain Bacteria; phylum Desulfobacterota; class Desulfobulbia; order Desulfobulbales; family Desulfocapsaceae; genus Desulforhopalus_A. The sequence goes on from NZ_SWCN01000011.1 coordinate 134,556, forward strand.
GTAGAGATCGTTGGTTTCAATGTAGTGGTAGGCGTTGAGTTTGATCCCTGCCTTTTCAATGTGTAAACTTCCGGTATTGGCTTCACGTCCAAGGGCAAAAAAGAGACAATCGGCAGTGTAGGTTGCGCCATTGGCGAGGGTAACCCTGGCACTGTCACCGGTTTTTTCAATCTTAAAATCCCCGCAACTGTTTATGTATTCGACGTTACCTTTCGGAAAGTTTTTCTGCAGTTCTTCGCTGATTTCATGATCGAGGAATTTTAATAAACGCTCCCCCCGATCAAAAAGTATGACTTTTACTCCAAGGGCAGCAAAGATCGTGGCATATTCTGAGCCAATAACCCCGCCTCCCATGATGATAAGGGATTGAGGAATTTTTTTGATGTTTAAAATTGAGGTGGAGTCGACGATAACCTCATGGTCAAAGGGAACATCGACGGGATTGCGTGGCTGGGAGCCTGTTGCAATAATTATTTTATCGCCAGTAACCTGGATCTGCTGGCTGCCTTCGATCTGGGTGACCTGGAGCATGTGGGAGTCAAGAAAACAACCATTACCACGAATGATCTCAATACCGTTTCGTTCAAGCTGGGCACTGATTATTGCATGTTCCTGTTGCCGTACGTTATGGAGGCGTTGCTTGAGACGCTCCATGGAGATTTCGGCATCTTTTGTGGAACAATAGTCCTGTTCAAAGACCTTACGTTTAAGATGACCTGTAAGGTGCAGCACCGCTTCTCTTAAGGTTTTACTCGGAAAAGTTCCCGTATTCACACAGACGCCGCCAAGGGAACCTTCTTTTTCAAGGACAAGGACTTTTTTCTCAGACTTTGTGGCAGTCATGGCTGCTGCAAGTCCAGCAGGTCCCGTGCCTATTATGATGAAGTCGTATGCTTTTGTCGTCATGGTGATTGCTGTTGTTGGTCCAATGATTTGCACCCTGAAAACCACGATGTGGTCACATAGCGGCAGAGATACAGGGTAAATATTCGGGTTTTACAGTCTCAAAACCCAGATCAAATGAAACGCCTATTGAAACGGCTGCAGAGTTGATGAAGGACTCAACCCGTGGGAGCGAGTGCTCTGCAGTGGATCTGATAAGAGAGAAAGACTACCATTTTTTATTGCTGTCATAAAGAGATAAAACAAAGGGTAACACAATCAGATGATTACAATTTTACAGACCGCCGGCAGCTGGCCGGGTGCAAGGCAAAGAAAGTGTCTCGTGTTTTTTAGTGAGCGCAAATCGATTGGGGTTTGGCAAAAGTTGAGGTGTGAGGCTGATTACTGTCCATTTGGGAGCGGGGGCTGATCGTCAGTTGTAAAGAAATGAAATTTTTCCACAGGAAATTGCAGCCATATTTTCTGCCCAAGACTAAAGCTGTCAGAAAAGCAAAGGGCTGTAAGCGAGGTTTGGCCCAGGTCTACGGTGAATCTTGTCAGGGTCCCTTCAAACTGTTTTGCTGAGACCGTTCCGGGAATTCCATCTGCTATTTCAATATCAGAAAGAACAATGTCTTCAGGACGTATGGTTGCAGTTATTTCTGCAGCGTTGGGGTGGTTGACTGCAATTGACAGGTTCTGGCTTGTGAGGATTTTATCCTGGATACATCCAGTTATGATATTGGGGTTGCCGAGAAATATGGCCAGATCTGGGTTTGCTGGTGAGCGAAACAGTTTTTCAGGGCGATCTAACTGGCGAATCTTGCCATGTATCAGTAAGGCAATACGGTCACTCATAGAGAAAGCTTCACTCTGATCGTGAGTGACAAAGAGCATTGTCGTTGCTGTTTGCCGTTGAAGGCGACGAATCAGATGCTGCATTTTCTGTCGGAGGTCGGGGTCGAGACTACTGAGAGGCTCATCAAGGAGCAATATCGAAGGTTCAAGCACGAGAGCCCGCGCAAGTGCGACCCGCTGCTGCTGACCACCGGAAAGTTCGTCGACCCTTTTATTGGCCAGTGGTGTCAGTTCGGTCAGCTCCATCACTTTATGGCATTTTTCAGCTATGGCTTTTGAGTCTATTTTCTGCATGCGCAGGCCAAAACCAATGTTTTCCAGAACATTTTGAAACGGGAAAAGGAGGGGCTTTTGAAAAAGTAGTACCACATCCCTTTTATCCGCCTTCATTCTAGTGACGTCCATATCATCGAGGACAATACTTCCCTGCAGGGGTGGGATGAGACCACCTATGGTCTTGAGTAACGTTGTCTTTCCGGCACCACTGGGGCCAAGCAGGCACAGGAGTTCACCATCGTTTACCTGAAGGTCCAGGGCAGTCATGATCGCCTTACTCCCGTAGCCGACAGAAAGATTGTTGAGCTGTAACCTGCCCATCAGCGTATCCCCCTCAATCCCTGGCGCCCTAAACTCTGTGCGCTTGCCGCAAGGACAACGAAGACAGGGCAAATAAAGATCAGGCTGATAGCAGAAGCAACAGGGCGGTCACCACCATCCATAAGAGAAAAGAGGAGAATGGGAAGGGTTAGAATTTTTCCTCCTCCGATGATAAGGGTCGAGAGATACTGAGACCATGAGAGGAGGAAGGCAAATAGAGCTGCTACGGTAACCCCAGGCAGGGTCATGGGAAGTGTTACCCGGACGAAAACCTGCCAGGAAGTTGCGCCAAGGGAGCGTGCTTGTGCCTCGAAGTCGGGATTGAAATCTGAAAACACACCGCTGATCACATAGATGGAATACGGCAGGCAGAAGGTGAGGTGGACAAGTACAACCCCTAGAAAGTGCTCAGTAAGGTTGAGATGCAGGAACCAGAGATGAAGCCCCATGGATGTGGAAAGAGGAGGCACGACAATGGGCAATAAAAGCAGGAGGGCAATGAATTTTTTTCCTTTAAAGTTGTACAGTCCAAGTGCTCTTCCTGCAGGGTATCCGATGAAAAGTGAGAGAATACTTGTCGTCAGAGCCACCGAAAAGCTGGCCACGAGGCCACGTATTATCTGCTCACCAGCGGTTGAAAATATATAATTCCAGGCCCTTAGCCCAAACTTCTGGGGGAGAGCTGCAGGGTAAAACCACTGTTCACTCAGGGACCAGAGAATCAGCGGGATAAATGGTACGATGATCGTAAACAGAACAAGAACGAATATAGTGTACTGGGCGCTGTTCGTCTTTTTCATCTGTTTCGGTTCGGTGTTCTGGTGAGGTATTCCGAGAGAAGAACGGTAGAAATAACAATAACAGCAATGATTATCCCCAGAGCGACCCCTTCAGGTCTTGCTTTAAGGTCAATGTCGCTAAAATTCATATAAGCCCAGACAGGGAGGGTTTGTGGGTAGGTCTGACCGAGCAGATAGGGGATTTCGAAGGCCCCGAAGGTGAATGCAAAAACAATACAGCAGGACGCTCCAAGACTCAAACGGATAATAGGAAAAGTAATAGAGAAGAATCTTTGAAGCTTTGTCGCCCCAAGGCTTGCACCCGCCTCAAGCAGCTCATTTCCCATATTTTTTAAAACTGTAAGAAGCATAAAGGTGATAAAGGGGATTTCTTTCCAGATGTACACCAGAAGGATACCGACCGACCACTTGTCGTTTACAAGGATAGGGAAGGTGTTTTGCACATCCACCGCAAAAAGAAAGGAGCACAATCTGGCTATGAAACCGCTTGGCGCAATGAGTAAAATCATGGAGATTCCAATCACCAGATGCGGGGCGGCCAGCGGGATCTGCAGGATAAAATGGATGATCTTGTTGTTTGCGGCCCAGTGGTTGATGGCCACAGCCAGCAGTATACTTGCAATGGCTGATATTAGGGTGGATGTAAGAGCTATGTACAACGTAAGTCCAAGGCTCGTGGTAAAATCGGGATCCGTCAGCGTTGTGATAAAATGTTGCAGACTTAAGGATTGTTCTTCTATGCCGGGTTGATAACCGAGAGCCTGGAAAAATCCAATGACCAGACCACCCCCAAAGAGTGTTACGACCACCAAAAGAGCAGGGGTCAGAAGTAGAATAATACTCTTTTGGGGTAGGGTTGTTTCCTTTGGCGAAACAGGAGGTCGGGAAGCCGGTGCAGTGAACATTATCTGTTCTTGAGGACTTGTTTTTGCCAGCCTTTCTCAAGATAGATGAGTACCTCGGCTGGTGGTTCGGGGAGCTGGTGGGCTTGCAGCTCCTCGTCGCTCAGCGTTGCCGGTCCTTTTGGAAGACTTGAAAATTGGTTTTTCCAGGCGGGATCAGCCTTTACAAGGCTGATTACCGGAAAATCTCCCCAGACATCTTTTTTGGCTTTTTCCAGCTGGGCCTCAAAAGAGAGAAGAAAATTGGCAACCACCATTGCTGCATATTTGTCTTTTGCATTAAAGGGAATTGCGACGTAATGGGTGTTACTGACGGTTCCCTCTTCGAAAACATAGGTTCGTACCGTGGGTTGAAAAATACCATCGTCAATGTTTTGGGATGCTGAGCCCTGCTGGTACGAAAATGAAAAATCAACTTGTTTATCGGCAAAAAGGGTATCCATTCGTACAGGTGACTCGGGGTAGGTTCTTCCTTCCCGCCACAGGGCCTCTTTCAGCCTGACAAGAGTGGCAAAGGTCTTGTCTGCAGCATTTTTTAAGTCCTCTTTGGAGTAGTTACCTTGCCATTGCTTTACAGAGCCAGCTTCATGGTAGAATATCTGGCGTACAAAAGCAGAGCCGGTAAAGTCGGGAGGTGCCGGGTAGGTAAAACGGCCTGGGTTGTTTTGTATCCAGGTAAGAAGGCTTGAAATTGTCCGCGGCGGCGCAGGGGTTCTGGCGGAATCGTATATCATTACCAGTTGTGAATTTCCCCAGGGTACTTCCATGTTCTCAACGGGAGTCCCAAAGTCGCTTAAGAGAGCAAGGCTATCGCTGTCAAGATTTCTGCTGTTGGGAAGAATGTTGGTCAAAGGACCAGACAGCAGATCAAGTTTTTTGCATGTTCGGAAATTTTCACCGTTAATCCACATCAGATCAACACTGCCGCCTTCTACTTTTGCTGCCTGTTTTTCAACGGCCAGCTTACTTACAACTTCAGCAATATCTTGTACCGGTACCTGGCGCAGAATTATGCCGTAGCGCTCTCGGAGTTCTGTTCTCAGATATTCGTTAACGTAGGTATTGACCGCGGGAGAGCCGCCCCACATGTACCAGTCGACGGTTTTTCCGTGGGCCTGGGCCTCAATTTGTTGCCATGAAAGAGAGTCAGCGGCAAAAGCACCGCCTACTGAAATGACAACACTTACCAGAAAAGAGAGTAGGGAGGTCCCAATCTGTTGCAGAAAAATCATTGAAGAGCCCTGTTATAGTATAAATAGCATGTGATTTAAAAAACTTCTGCAGGCAAGCCATTGTTGATCAAGATGATATTTCTTCATTCAAAGCAAGAACGGTGACCATATTGCGGCCATTTTTCTTTGATAAATAAAGCGCACGATCTGCGGTGTTAATGAGCATGCTGGGGTGATGCACAGTGCTGTCGGGTGTGAGGTGTGAGGCACCGCAGCTGATGGTTATTTTTATCTCCTCTCCATCAATATTTGTGGTAATTGCGGCGACACAGCGTCGCAGTCTTTCGGCAAAAACCTTCATACCTGAAAAATTAGTTTCCGGTAAAATGACGGCAAATTCCTCCCCCCCATATCTGGCAACGATATCGCTCGGGCGAACCGCTTTGGTGATAGCCTCGGACATAGTGACCAGAACCTGATCTCCGGCGGGGTGTCCATAGTTATCATTGACTTTTTTGAAGTGGTCGATATCAAAGAGAAGGAGAGCTAAAGGGCGACCGTAGCGGTGGACCCTACTGACCTCTTTTGCCAGTATTTCCTGAAAGTATCTGTGGTTGTAAAGATTTGTCAGCCCGTCTCTAAAGGCAAGTTTTTCCAGCTTGTCGTTTGCTAAACGGAGATCATTTGCAAAAGACTCGGCCTTTTCCTTGCTCTCTTTTAATTCAAGGATGAGCTGTTCATAGGTGAGGTTGAGTTTGCCAAGCTCGTCGTTTGCTTCCTGAAGCATCTGGGAATACGGCTTGATATCACCCGGATCAATCTCAAAAATTTTTAAAATCTCGATACTTTGGGTAGCGACCTTGTCGAGGAGAACACGGGTACTCTCAGAATCCAGTGAAAAGAAACCCTCGAGTTTATCCTGCAGCTCCCTCACATTCTGTGCAGTTTTTTTATCACTATAGATAACCGAAAGCAGGTTTGCGACATCAAGAATAGCTGCTTTTTTTGCGACTTCAGGCGGAGCCAGGCTGGGCTCATGGTGAAAGCGCATCGGTTCGGTGATTGATTTCGGGATTCCCCAGTCTTCAAGGAGTAAAGCGCTAAAGTGCTGGTGGTCAAATTGATAATCCTGTCTTTCTGCTTCAATCAGCCGGACTGTTCTGTCTGCTCCAGTTCGTTTAAGAATTTTGACGTAGTTCTCTCCCTGACAGAGAAACATAACAAGGATTCCAATATCCTGAAGAAGCGCAGTGACAAAGATATCTTCGTCCTTTTCGCCTATTGCTTCAAATACCAGGTCTGCAGCAACGGCTGTTGTAACAGAGCGTCTCCAGAAATAATCGAAGTCAAAAAAAGATTTCTCCTCGTTTCTGAGGTCAGCCGCGATAACGAAAGAAAGAGCTATGTTCTTGATGACATTGGTGCCGAGTACTGCCAGAGCCCGGTTGATATTACTTACTTTGGTGGGCAGACCGTAGAAACTCGAATTGGCAAGACGAAGCATTTTACTGGTGAGTGCGGGATCAGTTGAGATGATTTTCTCCAGATCTTCAAGGGAGAAATCCTCTTTCTGTACAGTGCTCAGAATATGAACGGCAATAGCTGGAGGCGACGGCAACTTTACTGTGCTGTCAAATAGTAGCCAGATATCTTCTTTTGATATGGTTTGCATTGGTGCCCTTGCTGATAGAGAGTGTATTTTTTATCTGTCACATCATATCGTGAGCTTGGGAAATTGTCCATAAATATGAACAATTAGCTATTGGACGAGTCTCTTTAGTGAAAAAAATGTGATCGTAAGAAGAAAGAGAACAGTTTTGGCTGGAGCTAAAAATACCGTGTGAAACTTATAGGATACATAAAAAAATTCTGCAAATGGATCTTGTGCAGAAGGTAAAGGCCAAGATAAATTTGTATTTCTCTCTTCCATAAGTATTCTTATAGTAAGGCTTATGCAATTATTTATTTCATTGTTACCTGGGAAGTATTTGGCGGATGGTTTCGTCAGATAATATTGAATTAAATGTCTGCAGTGGAGGGTACGATGGCTTCGAAATGGGACAAAATTCCTTCTATTCCGGATCTGGAAGTTGATTGGGAGTATAAACCAGAGACATCTCTTGGAAATCGAAACAGCAAACGACTGGCACAAAAGGATTTACGCAATCTCTTCGATGTTGAATATACACCTGTTAAAATGATAACGGCCACTGCAGAAATGAGTGGGCGTCTGGTGGATATCAGCCAGAAAGGATTTGCGGTTCTGCTTGAAAAAGGCCTGCAGGTTGGAGAGACCGGCAAGGTTGGCTTTCACCTGGGAAAAGAGACCATAGTCTCGAAAGCAATCGCTAAAAACAGTGTAAAACTGCCTACACATCATAGAGTGGGGATGGCCTTTGTTGGTCTTTCAGGTGAGCTGGAAAATTATATCGCCGAACTGGTTACAGCAAAGAGTTTCAGGTCTGTATGAAGACTGCATGTTGAGTACTGCGGGTAATAAGAGCAGAAAAAGCAATGGCCCCGATTGTATGACAATCGGGGCCATTGTTGTATCGACAGGGTTACTGACGGTAGTACAGACTTGGACTTCCCATGGTCTGCAGTGCTTTATGCAGGTTACGCCGAAAGTCACGACGATCCCAGATGCCTTGGATATGTCCCCGTTTGAGGGCATTGCGAGCCGAATGATAATCGGGTGGAATATCATCACCGGTTGTTTCCCGTATGACTCGTGGTCCTGCAAAGCCGACCCGGCTTGAACGGATTGCAAACTGATATGGGGAACAGCCAAGAAAAGATGCAACGGGCCCTGCGTAGGAATTATTGTCATAGACAACGAGGTATAAGCCGCCACTGTCTATGTATTCTCTCACCGCCATGGTGCATTTTGGCATTTGGGTCACCCCGAGGGTCCCTTCCTGGATCCTGATTCCTCCCGTTGTGTGTATGTAAGCGAGAAAAGGTCGTTTCTTTCGTTTTGCCAGGGCGCAGGCCTGGGCAAATTTCTCCCCCTCTGCAGACCCGACGGTGCCGTTACGGAAATCAGAATAGAGCATGGAAACGATGATCTGGATGCCATTAATTTTGGCATGAAAGGTCATGTTCCCCGAACGATTCCCTGTCTTGATCTGGGCACTTCGCAGTCGTTCTGTAAACCCTGTGTAATTCAGAGGGTTTCCAGAGGTAATATCGGTGTTAAAATGTCTGATGGAACCTGAGTCAAAAACGTTTTCCAGATACCACTGGTGCTCCAATGGGAAGTGGTGGCCACAGGTTTCGCAGACGCCTGCAAACTCACCGTAAAGGTCTGGTATCCAGAGATCTTTACAGCCCCGTTTTTCGGCGTTGGGGCAGCTTACGGTTTTATCGGAGTTTGCCAGAGGGCTGGTGTAGGTATCGGTTAATTCAAGTGGATCAACGCGCTGGGCAGGTGTTTCAGAGTTTCCGTTCGTCGCGGTATAAGCAATGAGGCGCTGGGGTTTTTCTTTTTTCTTTTTTCCCCACATGTCCATAAGAGCGTTGATTGGTTCGGTGATTCTTCGAAGCATAACCGAACCTTCTCCGCTCACATCACTCATCACCTTTCTGACCTGACGTTTATGGTTTTTCATCACGTCATAGCGGAGTGTGTAGTAGACCTTTTCCGTTTTAACCTTGGCCAGATTGTATACACCCTCTTCCTGCTCGGCCTGCCCGGAAAAACCATTTTTTCCCATGGCATGATATTTCTTTGAACGGAGGGAAAGCAGTCGTTTTATCTCTTCCTTATTCAAATCCCATGGCAACTCGAGCTGAAGTTCTTCTTCGTTTGCAGGCTTGTGCTTCTTGCGTCTGATTTCGTAGGTACGAAGAGCGCTGAAACTTTTGGTTGAGAGAACCACCTTGTCAGTGGCTCTCAGCATTTCTGCACGAATTTTTGCAAAAAAGGCAAAATCATCTCGCCGCGCACCAAGAGGAGGCTCGTATATAATCCTGTCAATGGTCTTACGTTCAAGATTATCTTTAGCCGTGAGTTTCAAACGGTCGGCGCAGACTTCGATGAGTTCCTTGGGGACCTTGGCTCCTTCACGGATTTTACCCTCGATGGCCGCTGCACCTTCAGGGGAGATAACCGAATAATAACCGTGGGATGCCATGATTCGGTAGTCGGTAAGACCAATAGCCTCGGCTCCACCGGAACCACCCTCTGAAATCATAGAGATCATTGGAACACGTAGCTTGGTCATTGCATATATATTACGGGCAATCTGCTGCGCGGCACCGGACCCTTCCTCGACGGGATATGATCCTGGGGTAAAAATATAAAAGTGGATCGGGATCCCTTCCGTTTCTGCGACTTTCATATAGCGAAGGGCTTTCTCGTTTCCCTGGGGTTTACAGGAACCACCGTTACGAAACTCTTCCCCATGACCCGTCTCCTGACCGATAACCATGACAGAGGCAGTAATGGGTTTGTTTTTTATCCGTCTGGTGATGGTTGCTTTGGCGCAGATCATGGCCGGATCAACGTTTGCGTCCTCCTGACCACCGAGCTCAGTGTAATCCTCGTAGACATTTTCAAGGATGTCTTTGAGGCTGAAACGCTGGATACTTCTAACGATGCGCACCCTTTCCATCGGAGTGAGATGTTCTTCAGCCCGCTCTTCGAGAAAACTGATTGATTCATCAAGCTTTCTCAGCTCGCCAGCCAGCTTTTCTTTTGACTGTTCGTAGATGTTTTGTTTGAGATTTTCGCAGGTGATCTTGAAACCGTCAAGGTTTCCCCAGTTGGAAAAATCTTTAATCTGGAGCAGATAGTTAATCCGCTCTTCAATTTTCAGCAGCTGTTTGAATAGTTCTTTCATTATAAAGCTATAGTAGTCCGGACCTAGAATGCGAGGAGACGGCCCAGGTTATTTTTTAAATATTCAAGATTAGTGATAATCGCCTGCCCACTTGAATCTTCTCCACGAATAACGGTTTCATCAATAAACTGAATCGCCTTTTGCTTTGCATCATCCATTGATTCACCCCAAACCAGCGCAAGGGCGAGGTTGGGATCAAAATCACTGGGGATTGGATATGGCCTGTCGGTCGGAACGTGGGTGTATACCGTCGACCATTCATGATCAGGAAAGGTGAATTCCTGGATGGTTCCAATCCATGGTGCAAAACCTCGTCGTGTGTCTTCGGCGACGATGCGAAGTTCTATGGCTGCACCCTGGAATTTTACCTGTTTCTGCTTGTAGCCGATTTTTTCCCCAAGGGCCAAGCGAATCTGCTCGCGGATAAGGTTCGGTTGCTTGCCGTCGATGTAACTGATACGCGCTGAAATATCATTTTCAACCTGAATTCGGGTGTTCACCTCCAGCAGGTAGGGTTGGCCTGATCGGCTGACAATCCATTCCCATGTTCCAACATTGTCATATTTTACATGGTTGGCAAGTTTGAGAGAATATTGAACGATCTGGTCGAGCACTTTTTTCTCATCAAAGTCGTAGTCAAAGCAGGACTTGTGAAATCCGGGTGCTGCTTCGACCCGTTTTTGTCGCCCTGTTGACTGGATGGTGCAGTTTCTCGAGCTGAAATGTAATCTTTCTCCGTGGGTGGAGCAGAGCAGCTGGACTTCCAGGTGGTTGTAATCCGTAAGGCATTGCTCAATGAGAACACCACCATCGCCAAACTGTCTTTTGGCGTAACTCTGGAGTTGTCGGTATATCCTTCTGAACTGTTCTATCTCTGTAACCTCTTCTATCCCCATACCGCCACCACCAGCTGCGGCCTTGATAAGGATTGAGGGGTTTTGGATGCCGTCCTCTATCTGGGTCTGCAGTAGCTGTGCAGCGATTTCTTCCGCCTCCATCTCATTGTAAATGGGGGCGTCCGTTCCAGGTATAGTTGGGATGCCGAGTTGATTGGCAACCCGTTTTGTGTTGATCTTGTCCCCAAGATCCCGGATAACTTCCCAGTTCGGACCGATAAAAATGAGAGAACGGTCTCTGACTGTGGCTCTTCTGGCAAAACGATAGTCTTCTGAGAAAAAACCGTAACCGGGATGAATGGCGGTACAACCCGTATGATCTGCAACGGCAAAAAGATCATTTGGCTCGGTATAACTGGTGATTCTCCAGGCGTTCTGATCAGGACCACTGGTGATATTAGAGCGAACATGTTCTGAATCCTTGTCCGCATCGGTGTATACAACTATATAATCGAGATCAAGATCCTTGCAGGCTTTCATGATCCGAATGGCAATTTCGCCTCTGTTGGCTATAAGAACCTTACCTTCCAAACTGTTCCTCGTTCGTCAAAATGAAAATGAAGTGGATAGCGTTTCGTCACTTTCTTGTAGATACACAACATACATACAGTGCACCTCTTCTTCTAAAATCGACGCTACTATAGTCACGTGATGTCAATTAGAAAAGAAAAAATGTGCTGAGGTGCGCGGTTTTGCATTGAACCAGGTCCGGATTTGTCAGGCATGCTTTTTCTTCTTGACACCGTTGATCTTTTTAAAAACCGTTTTCAAATCGAAAGATTTGTTCTGTTATGTTTGATTTTTTTGTATCTCATGTTAATAGTAGTCCTGATATTCGTTAAACCTTTGAGAGAATTCATTCCGGTACATGGGAAGGAAGCCGGGACAAGTATCTTAAGACAGATTGTTTACTTTTTTTTAAAAAACAAGAATTCAGTTTGCGAGGTAGTAAAAAAGGTTACGATCCCCTGAATTTGAGTTCGACCTGTTCTCAAAAGGAATTTATTAACCAAAAAATGTCATAGAGAGAAGAGGCACTCCTTGCTGTGTGGCCTGCACATCTTTCTTGTAATTTACCCCCAATCGGAATAGCTGCAGTACTGGTTTTCAATGGACAAAGAACATACATCTGAAGGAGAGGACGCTGATCAGGATAAGGGCTTTTTTAATAAACTCTTATCATTGATTGATTTTCGCAAACCGGGAACCAAGGAAGATCTAGACCTTGAGATACAGGAACTGCTTGAGGAAGGCGAGGAGCACGGGTTAATTTCCCCTCTTGAGGAGAGGATGATCAATTCGATTCTCGAATTCAGAGAAACGGACGCCTCTGAGATCATGACTCCAGCAGCTGAAGTGGTATCCTTTGATATCGCTTCCCCCATGTCAGAGCTCATCAAAATCGTTATTGAATCCGGTTTTACCCGGATTCCGATCTATAAAGAAAATCCCGATCAGGTCATTGGTGTGATTCACGCCAAAGATCTCCTGCGGCTATGTGCCAGACCAAATCCGCAGCCGGATGATCTTTCCGACTATCTGCGGCCGGTTTATTTTATTGGAGAACATAAACTCATCGTCGATCTCCTGCGTGAATTTCAAAAGCGTAAAGTGCACATGGCCATGGTCACCGATGAGTTCGGAACGATGCGCGGCCTCATTACCCTTGAAGATATATTAGAAGAAATCGTGGGTGAGATCGATGACGAATATGACGATGATGAAGAGGAGCATACCCTCGATATTATTGATGAAGGTACTGTCGAGGTCCACGGTTGGGCTGAAATTGAAAAAATAGAGGATTATTTTCATAAAGAAATGCCTGACGGGCCGTTTGAATCAGTTGGCGGCCTTGTGATTCATATCCTTGGCCGCCTTGCCCTGACCGGTGATCGGGTCGAGGCTGCAGGTTTACAGTTTGAGGTCATCAGTGCCAGTACAAGAAAGATCAAGAAGATTCGTGTCACCCGCCTTCCGGAGGGTGTATAATTAGTGGCCTTTTTTCTCAGTAAAAATTTTTACCTGGCGGCTCTGACGGGCCTCCTTTTATGGGTTTGTTTTCCCGGTGGTGTTGGGCTGTGGCCTCTTGTATTTGTTGCCCTCATTCCTTTTTTCTTTCTTCTGCATGAAAACTCGTTGAGATCGACTGTTTTAGCAGGACTTGTCTGTGGAATGGGGCATTATCTTACACTGCTCTACTGGGTGGTGATCGTCCTTGGTAAATATGGCGGTCTTGGCTGGTTTATTTCTCTCCAGGGATTGGTGTTGCTAGCCCTCTACATGAGTTTTTATCTCATTGTTTTTGCAGTGTTAGCGCGAATCTTCTTAACGGCTCTGCCTTCATTTCTTTCCTTGTGGCTGCTGCCTTCTCTTTGGGTCGGTATTGACTGGTTGCGTGGAGCCTTTCTCACGGGTTTTCCCTGGATGGATATTGGCTACAGTCTGTTCGAGGTGCCTGTTCTCATTCAGATCGCCGATCTCGGCGGTCATCATGCCGTGAGTTTTCTGATTGTCTTTGTAAATACCCTGTTATTCTTTCTTCTGGAGCGCAGGTTGACCTTGCAGCGGAGCGTGTTGCTGCTTCCTGGTCTGGTTTTTCTTGTAGCTGTTGCCTTGTATTCGGGAAAACGCTCAGCGCAGCTCGAAGAACTTCTTCGTCAAAACACAGTACAGAAAGTGAGTGTTGGTGTGGTGCAGGGAAATATCAGGCAGGACCAGAAATGGTCTGCGGAGTTGCAGGAAAAAACCGTTCTGACCTATACAAACCTGTCAAAAACACTGTTTGAAGGCAATTCTCCCGATTGTATCATCTGGCCGGAGACAGCGCTGCCCTTTTATCCGCCCTCAAGCGAGCTGATGGGGCCTTTGTTTGATTTCACACACCAATTCCAGACGATGGTTCTGACCGGAGCTCCCTGGTATGAAATTATCGATCGTAAGGCAAAGAAAATAAAATTTTTTAACAGTGCCGTGTTGCTTGGCACTGAGGGACAGATTCAGGGCAAGTATTACAAAACACATCTGGTGCCGTTTGGAGAGTACGTCCCCTTTAAAAAGTTACTGCCTTTTCTTGCCCCTCTTGTTGAGGCGGTGGGTGATTTTACTCCCGGTGAAATTGAAAAACCGGTGGCATTTGACAAGGCCCGGGCGGGAATACTGATCTGTTTCGAATCCGTTTTTCCGGGTCTCAGCCGCAGGTGGGTGGAAGCCGGTGCAAATATTCTGGTTAATTTGACGAATGACGCCTGGTATGGTAAGTCGAGTGCCCCCGTTCAGAGTCTTGCGATGACCGTTTTTCGAGCTGTGGAGACGAGACGCAGTATTGTTCGTTCGGCCAATACGGGAATTTCCGCTTTTATCACTCCTTTGGGAGAGATAGACAAAGCGTCTGAGATTTTCGTGCCCTGGGCTGATAAGGCAACTGTGGCCCTCTATAATGAAAAAACGGTATGGGTCCGTTACGGGCACTATTTTCCTTTTGCTTGCCTGGCTTTTGTGGGTTTGGGGCTGTTACTTTCAGGCAGAGTGATGAAAAATTCGGATCTTGACTGAGATGTATCTATAATTAATTTTGACTTTCATGCCTGTTGCAGAATAGACAACAGGCCGGATTACTGGGTTAAGTCGAAGAACAAATGAATGTGTAAGGGAGTATATTATGGCCATTGAAACAGGTGCTGCGGTATCCAAACAAAAAATTGGGGAGTTAAAAGTTCGTTTACTTACCCTGAAGGAGCATCTTTGACTTAGCCAGGAAAAGAGAGCGTCTGGAAGAATTGGAGCGGCAAACCCTGGCTCCTGGCTTCTGGAACGATACAGATACCGCCCAGGTTGTTCAAAAAGAACTTGGTCAGATGCAGGAAGTCGTAGATAGCTGGGATTCTCAGTGGAAAGAGCTGGAGGACACTGAACTTTTTCTTGAAATGGTTGTGGAGGAAAAGGACCCTGAACTGGAAAATGAGATTGCTGAAAAGCTGGTGACTTTTGATGGGCATTTAGCCCAGGCCGAGCTTGAGTGTATGTTCAATGGAGAACATGATTTCTCAAATGCAATGGTGGCAATTCATGCCGGAGCAGGCGGGACAGAGGCTCAGGACTGGGTCGGTATTCTCATGCGGATGTATCTTCGCTGGGCTGAGACCAGAGGGTTTAAAACCTCAATTCTCGACTATCTGGCAGGCGACGAGGCCGGGGTGAAAAGTGTTACTATCATGTTTACCGGACGTTATGCATACGGCTATTTACGTTCGGAACTTGGTATTCATCGATTAGTTAGAATATCACCATTTGATGCAAGTGGTCGCAGACACACCTCTTTTGCCTCTGTGATGGTTATGCCGGAGCTTGATGATTCTATCAACGTTGAAATAGATGACAAGGACCTTCGTATTGATACCTACCGCGCAAGTGGTTCAGGCGGTCAGCATGTCAATAAGACCGATTCTGCCATCCGGATTACTCACCTGCCCACCGGGGTTGTGGTTCAGTGCCAGAACGAGCGTTCCCAGCACAGGAATAAAGACACCGCCATGAAAATGCTGGCGGCGCAGCTGTATGAGCTGGAAAAGCAGAAGAATGCAGAGCGTCAGGAAGGTCTGTCCGGAGATAAAAAAGGTATTTCCTGGGGAAGTCAGATCAGGTCGTATGTACTGCAGCCCTATCGTATGATCAAAGATCATCGATCAGACTACGAAACGGGCAACGTTGATGCTGTGCTGGATGGCAACCTTGATCCGTTTATCAAGGCGTATCTGCTGCTGGGCAAATAAACTGCCCCACTCGGTTACTGTGTCTTGGCCTTGTGTGCCTGATACAGAGAGGCTAAGACAACAAAGGCCGACTCTTACCTAAGAGTCGGCCTTTGTTGTTACTGCAGGTGGGAATTAAGAATTACTTCAGCACCTCAGCTGCTGGGGTGTAGTCGAGACCGAAAGCGTCTGCAACACCTTTGTAGGTAACCTTCCCTTCAACAACGTTGAGTCCGCGTGCGATCTCAAGATTTTCGATAGCAGCCTTTTTCCAGCCTTTATTGGCAATTGCTACAGCATATGGAAGGGTTGCGTTGGTGAGTGCCAGTGTAGATGTTTTTGCAACGGCACCAGGCATGTTGGCAACGCAATAGTGAACAACACCATCAATGATATAGGTTGGCTCAGCGTGGGTGGTTGCTTTGGAGGTTTCGATACATCCGCCTTGATCAATGGCAACGTCAACGATCACGGAGCCATCTTTCATGTCTTTGAGCATATCTTTGGTGATCAGCTTAGGAGCTTTAGTACCAGGGATAAGTACAGCACCGATAACGAGATCAGCCTTGGTGACATATTGTCTTAAGATTGCAGGGTTTGACATTATAGGGAATACATTTGCTGGCATAACGTCGTCTAGGTATGCGAGTCTTTCGAGGTTTGTATCAAGAATGTAAACCTGAGCGCCAAGGCCAGCTGCCATTTTTGCAGCATTAATACCAACAACACCACCACCGATAACAACGACAGTTGCAGGAGCAACACCTTTAACACCACCAAGCAGAATGCCCATACCGCCCTGTGGCATTTCCAGGTATTTTGCGCCTTCCTGTGCGGCCATACGACCCGCTACTTCACTCATAGGTATGAGAAGTGGCAGGGAGCCATCTTCTTTTTCGATGGTTTCATAGGCGATATTGATGGATTTTGCTTTGATGAGAGCTTCAGTCTGTGGAAGGTCGGCTGCGAGGTGCAGATAGGTGAACACTATTTGTCCTTCACGAATCATACCGTACTCAGAAGGCTGTGGCTCTTTAACGTGCATAACCATGTCACAGGCAGCATATACCTCTGCTGGAGTGGCAGCAATAGATGCACCTGCTGCAACGTAGTCAGCATCGGGATAACCTGCACCTGCACCCGCATCTTTTTCAACGATTACCTTGTGACCGTTTGCAATCATGGTTGCAACGCCGGTAGGTACCATACAGACTCTTTTCTCGAGTACTTTTATTTCTTTTAAAATTCCAACAATCATTACGATCTCCTTTGATGTGGGTGAAATGGTTTTTTTGTTCGCTGTTGATCCTGAAAGTCAGAATTGCTTGTGAACATGTAAACCCGACTTGCCTAAAGAAGGTACGGAACCTTTAGGTTATATCCTTTGTATACGATAAAACTTTCTACAGTCTGAACATCTTCAATCTTTGCAACCTGCTCTGTTACAAATTCCAGCAGGTTATAATCGCTGCCCAGCAGTACCTGCAGGATGATGTCGTATCTGCCTGTGACAATTGCAGCCGATACCACCCCCCTCAGCCCACTGAACTGGGATGCTTTGTTTTTCAAATCCATGGATTTGAGCTTAATGCCAAGGTACAGAAGGCTGTGTCCGGGCAGGGCGTCTACATCAACATTTCCTGAGAAATTAAGGATTCCTTCATCCAGTAGTTTGTTGACCCGGCTTCTGACTGTATTTTCGGTCACAGAGAGTGATTCGGCTATCAGCTTAAAAGATTTTCTTCCGTCTTTTAAATGGCGAAGAATCTCAATATTTGTGTCATCAATTTCCATGTTGCCCTTTTTATCTAGTTCATTTGTGAATACGTAAAAAACTAAACATTAACTTTGTGATAATGTCAATTAAATACGTATAAATTTGTTTTTAGCTCACTTTTAAGGAGATCGGTTGCTTGGTGACGGGCATAATGGAGAGAAAAAAGTCTTACGGTGTGAAATATCAGGAAATAAATTTATCGCTCAAGTGGCAGGACTTTTCGAAAACCTTTCTTATAATTTTTGCAAGCCCCGATGGGGGCGTAATTATAAAATAGAGGATGAAGATAATGACGACACTTTTTGACGAATTGCTAATTGGTGATCTGAAAATAAAAAACAGGATTGCACTTGCTCCGCTTACCAGAGGGCGGGCAGGAGAGGGCAGGATCCCAAATGATATGATGGCTGAGTATTACCTGCAGCGATCTTCGGCGGGACTTCTTATTACCGAAGCGACAGTGGTTTCCGAGCAGGGGATAGGCTGGATTGGATCTCCTGGAATATATACAGAGAAAATGGTTGAGGGCTGGAAGAAGGTCACAGGGCCACTACAGAAGAAAGGAACTCCGATTTTCCTGCAGATGTGGCACTGTGGCAGGGCATCGCACAGTGATTTTCATGGTGGCAAATTGCCGGTTTCTGCCTCTGCCGTCAAGCTTAATGGAGATAAGATTCATACTCCAAAAGGTACAAAAGAATATGAGGTTCCAAGGGCACTGGAAACCGCTGAAATCTCATCTCTTATAAATGATTACCGAGTTGCTGCACAAAATGCAAAAGATGCCGGCTTTTCAGGTATTGAGGTGCACAGCGCCAACGGCTACCTGCTGAATCAGTTTCTTGATTCTAAAACCAACCAGCGCACTGACCAATATGGTGGGAGCATTCAAAATAAGTATCGGTTGCTTGGGGAAGTCCTTGCCGCAGTAATGGAGGTATGGCCCTCTAAAAGAGTGGGAGTACGACTTTCCCCAAATGGGGTTTTTAATGATATGGGGAGCAGCGATTTCCGGGAGACCTATCTGCATGTTATCAAACAACTCGATACTCTAGATCTGGGCTACGTTCATATTATGGACGGCCTTGCTTTTGGTTTTCATGAACAGGGAGAGCCTATGACACTTGCGGAATTCAGAGAACACTACCGTGGTGTGATTATTGGTAACTGCGGTTACACAAAAGCAGATGCGGAAAAGAGGCTGAGTGCCGGAACTGCCGATATTGTAGCAATGGGTCGCCCTTTTATAAGCAATCCAGATCTCGTTGACCGTCTAAAAAATGACTGGCCGCTCAATCCCTATGATGACATGAGTCTCTGGTATACACCCGGACCTGAAGGGTATACCGACTACCCTGAGTACGAAAAAGAATAACTGGCGGATTGGCGGATAAGTCAAGGGGCTGCAATCCTATGGTTGCAGCCCCTTTTCTATATCTTTATTTTGGTAATTGTGAACGTCTCTTATTTGCTGGATTTAAAAGAGCAGCCGGCCCCTTTTCCTTCAAACAGCTTAGCGCTGCAACAACTTCCCATGGCTCCTCCGGATTTGTGACACATGCCGGTGAGTCCGTGATTGGTCCTGGCCTGTCTCCTTTTGCAATAGCTGATTAGTAAAGCAGTACCAAGAATAAGGGTAAAGGTAAGCAGCAGTGAGAGAATAAATGTTAGCATATTGACACCCTAATCATCATTGTACTTAGCCGCCAAAATCATCGTAGTGTATATTGTCACTTTCAACACCAAGATTGTCCAGCATTTCAAATACAGCCTGATTCATCATGGGAGGACCGCAGAGATAGTAGTTGATATCTTCCGGAGCCGGATGATCCTTGAGGTACTCTTCGAGGAGCACGAGATGGATAAAACCGGTGTGTCCGGTCCAGTTATCCTCGGGCTGAGGATCAGAGAGAGCAAGGTGGAATGAGAAATTATCATTATTTTTTTCGATTTCTTCAAACTCATCCAGATAAAAACATTCCTTCATGCTTCTTCCACCATACCAGAAGGAGACCTTACGCTTGGTATGCTTGCCCTTAAACAGATCAAAGATGTGGCTGCGAAGAGGCGCCATACCAGCACCGCCCCCTACTAAAAGGACTTCCGAGTCGCTGTCGTCCATGAAGAACTCACCGAAAGGACCCGCGATGGTAACATCATCACCCGGCTGAAGATTAAAGATATACGAGGAAACCTGACCCGGGGGAATTGCCTGCTGGCCGGGAGGTGGACTGGCGATCCTCACATTGAGTTTGATGATTCCTTTTTCCCCGGGGTAGTTGGCCATTGAGTAGGCTCTTGTTACAGGCGTGTAGACGTGAGATTTATACTGGAACATCTTGAATTTGGTCCAGTCGGCCAGAAAACGCTCATCAATATCAAAATTCTCGTAGTTGATTGTGTGGGGGGGTACCTCAATCTGGATATAGCCGCCAGCCTTGAAATCCACCTGCTCCCCTTCTGGCAGGCCAATGACCAGTTCTTTGATAAAGGTTGCAACGTTGTTGTTGGAAACAACCTTGCATTGCCATTTTTTGGCATCCAGCATATCGGGTGGCACCTTGATCTTCATATCCCGCTTCACGGCGACCTGGCAGGAAAGACGCATGCCCTGTTTGGCTTCCCGGTTATTGATCTTGCCTTTTTCCGTGGGGAGAATAGAACCTCCACCTTCGGTTATAATACACTTGCATTGTCCGCAGCTTCCACCACCTCCACAGGCCGAGGAGAGAATAACACCCTGCTCAGCCAGGGTAGTGAGGAGTTTCCCGCCGGGATTGGCCTCAAACTTTTTCTCTCCATTAATATCTATCTGGACTTGGCCGCTGGGGAGCAGGGTCTTTTTAGCAACTACGATAAAAGTGACCAGGATGAACTGAATTGCTAAAAAACAGCCCACTCCAAAATATATTTCCATCATTGCCTGATTTCCTCGTGTTCTCTTTTACACCGGTAAAACCGGTTTACATTTCCATACCGGCAAGACCCATAAAGGCAATTGCCATGAGACCTGCAGAGATAAAGGTAAGACCTAGGCCCCTTAGGCCCGCAGGTGGATCGGCATATTCAAGACGCTCCCTGATACCACCCAGACACACCACCGCCAGGAAGAAACCGGCTCCGGAGCCAAAGCCGTAGGCAATGGATTCGGGAAAGGTGTAATCCCGTTCCACCATGAAAAGTGTACCGCCAAAGATGGCACAGTTTACAGTGAGGAGTGGCAGGAATATTCCAAGGGTATTGTAGAGTGTTGGAATAAATCGGTCGAGCACCATTTCAAGAATCTGCACCACCGCAGCTATGATTGCAATATAGGTAAGAAGACCCAGAAAACTCAGGTCGAGTTCTGGGTGTCCGGCCCAGGTAAGCGCGCCCGGTTTGAGCAGATAGTTGAGAATGAGGTTGTTTATTGGGACCGTGATAACCTGGATAACAAGAACAGCCACTCCAAGGCCCATGGCGGTTTTCACCTGCTTTGAAATGGCGAGAAAGGTGCACATCCCAAGAAAAAAGCTCAGAGGCAGGTTTTCCAGGAAAATAGAACGAATAATAATATCTAAATAATGTGCCATTATTCACTCTCCTGTTGTTCGGGATCAATGCTACGAAGTAGCCAGATGAGAAGCGCGATAAGGAAAAAAGCACTTGCAGGCAACACCAGAAGACCGTTTCGTATGTACCAGCCGCCGTTGGTTGTCAGTTGCAGAATTTCGTAACCAAAAAGAGATCCTGAACCTAAGAGCTCACGTACAAAGGCGACAGACATAAGGATAAAGCCATAGCCAAGGCCATTACCGAGGCCGTCAATAAAGCTTGGAATGGGAGGGTTTGACATTGCAAAACCCTCGGCCCGACCCATCACTATGCAGTTGGTAATGATTAAACCAACATAGATAGAGAGCTGCTTGGAGAGGTCAAAGTAGAATGCCTTGAGCGCCTGATCCACTAAAATAACAAGGGTCGCAATAACAGTGATCTGCAATCCTATCCTCACACTGCTTGGGATCTGAAAGCGTACAATACTGATGGTCATGCTTGAAAAAGCAACAACCAGAGTGACGCAGATCGACATGACAAATGCTGTGGTCATCTGGCCGGTTACCGCAAGGGCGGAACAGATGCCAAGAACCAGCAGGGCTATGGGGTTACGTTTAAAAATGGAGCGGGAGAGGAGCTCCTTATTACTTTCAGCCATTGGAGTGTTCCTTCTTCATGTTGGTGATAAAAGGTTTAAAGCCGTGGTCTCCAAACCAGAATTCCATAAGACTATCGACCCCTTTTGTGGTGAGTGTCGCGCCTGAAAGACCATCAATTTCATACCTGGCGGCTTCGCCGGTTTTTGAGGATTTACCCTTGGCAAAACCGAGAGCAACCTCGCCATCGCCTGAGTAGATGAGTTTGTTCTCCCAGCCCTCCTGCCAGGTCTTGTTTTCAATCTCTCCACCAAGGCCAGGGGTTTCACCGTGTTCGTAGAAAGAGACACCCCGGATGGAGGTCATGTCAGCATCAAGGGCGACATAAGCATACATGGTCGACCAGAGTCCTTTACCCCGCACCGGCAGGATGATCTGCTCGGTCGTCCCGTCTTTGACAACCAGGTAGACAACTGAGTATTTTTCAAGACGTCTTATCTTGGCAATATCTTCATTCGTTGCAAGGCTTTGGCCATATTTTTCTGTCATTGCAGCCTTGGCTTGTTTGAATGTTGCCGGGTCAATGACATCTTTGGAAATGAATTTTCCTGTGGCCAGTTCCACAACCTTTGTCTCTATTGGGCTAAACATCTCCTCGATGCTTTTTGTGCTGTCGTAGAGGCCTGCCGCGTAGAGGATATGCTTTTTCTGGTCAGTGATCCGGTTGGCTTCCTGCATGGGGCGCAGTCCAACGGCTGCGCCAGCCACCAGGGCTGAGCAGACAAAGGCCAGAACCAGAACGGAATAAAATGGTTTGAGAGGGTGTTCATCAGCCATGTCGTACCATCCTTCTCTTGATGTTAGCTCGGATTACAAAATAGTCAAAAAGTGGTGCAAAGACGTTTCCAAGAAGAATCGCGAGCATGATTCCTTCAGGGTAAGCGGGGTTGGCAACCCGGATCATTATAGCGATACTCCCTATCAGCAGCCCATATAGCCACTGCCCGGTATGCGTATGAGCAGCGGATACAGGGTCTGTAGCCATAAATACCAGACCAAATGCAAAGCCACCCATAACCAGGTGCCAGTGGGGTGGGATCGCCCAGAGTGGATTGGTGGCGCTCTGTTGAAAGTAGAAATAACTGGAAGCAAGCAGGCCGCCAATGAGGGTCGAAGCCATCACCCGCCATGGAGCGATACGGGTGATCAGTAAAACGAAGGCTCCAAAAAGGCAGGCGAGGGTAGAGGTCTCACCCATGGAACCAGGAATAGTACCAAGAAAAGACTGCATCCAGGTGACGTCCATGCTGGTCATTACCTGGCCTACTTGAGCGGCGGCGGCCTGACCGAGGGGTGTGGCACTTGACACACCATCCACTGCAGTCCAGACGGTATCTCCTGTGATCTGCGCTGGGTAGGCAAAGTAGATAAAGGCCCGTGAAACCAGAGCTGGATTCATGAAATTGCGACCAACCCCGCCAAAAACTTCTTTTGCAAAGACCAGTCCAAAACTGACACCAGCGGCAACCTGCCATAACGGAATTGAAGGTGGCAATGTCAGAGAGAATAACAGGCCGGTGACCAGAAAGGCTTCAGAAAATTCATGGCCGCGAATGATATTAAACAGCCCTTCCCAGATCGAGCCCACAATCATAGTTACAATATAAATGGGTAAAAAATAGAGAGAGCCGTGGACAAAGTTTGAGGTAAGACTTGCCGAATTACAGCCGATAGTTGCCATAATTGCACCTCGCCATCCCTCAAAAGACGACATCCCTGCGGCCTCAAGGGCCAGGTTTGCCTGATAGCCGGTGTTCCACATGGCCATGAGCGTGCAGGGTAAAAGCGCGATCAGTACCGTAGTCATAATTCGTTTCAGGTCGATGGAATCACGGACATGGGGCGCTATTTTTGTGGTCTGGTTTGAACCAAAAAGAAAGGAATCAAACGCCTCATACAGAGGGTACCAGCGTTCCAGAGGGCCGCCTTTTTCAAAATGCACCCCCAGGTTTTCCATGAATTTGCTTAAAAATTTCATAAGTAAACTATTACCTTATAAAGAAATTGTCGTTTGACAGAGATTAGCCACCCAGCTCGATTGCAGTCAGCACGTCGCGCAGAACCGGGCCAAATTCGTTTTTACCGGGACAGACAAAACCGCAGAGTCCAAGATCGTCCTCGATGAGTTCAAGGCATCCGAGGGCTATGGATTTTTCTGTATCTCCCTTGGAAATAGACTTCAGCAGAGAGGTTGCGATGATATCCAGCGGCATAACTTCGTCGTAGGTGCCAAGTGGATAAATGGCTCTCTTTCCACCCCATAAAGCGGTGTTCATTGGCAGTTTGAGGTCCTTGACATAGGCCGAGGCGAACACAGGCCGGGTTGAAAATCTTTTCAGACCGGGCAGGAGCCAGTTAAAGATCGATCGACCCGATGAATCTAAAATGACAGAGACCTGATCGTGAAACCTGCCGATAAAACCAATGTTTTCGTGACATTCCCGACCGCTGAGCACCGACCCTGAAATAATTCTCAGATCTTCCAGGGATAATTCTCTTCTGCAGAGTTCGTGAAGATTCGC
Source organism: Desulforhopalus sp. IMCC35007 (assembly GCF_005116575.1). GTDB lineage: Bacteria > Desulfobacterota > Desulfobulbia > Desulfobulbales > Desulfocapsaceae > Desulforhopalus_A. The sequence continues at coordinate 158,747 of NZ_SWCN01000011.1, forward strand.
CCCTATTCTGGTTCGTACCAGCCCCGGATTGAGAGTACCTGTTCCACAGAGTGCCACGATTTTTTCTGCGAGAAGCTGGCCGCTTGCAAAAAGATGACCGATGCCGATGACATCCTGATAGCCTATATGCCAGACTGTTTTATTTTCACTGACCGGATCGATAAAGTGTATGTGAGTGGAAGGTAGTCCGGATGGATGAGGGCCTTGAAAAGAATAGTAGTCGATGCCGTCGATTTGCTCACAGTCCAGAAGCTTTGTCGCCCCTGTGCAATAATGGATAGGGCAGAGCAAGAATTTTCGCAGTACTCTCAGTCCAAGCTGGTAGCTCTCGGGTGCGTCGCCTATAATAACCTGTGGGTCGGCGGCAAGGGGGGAACTGTCCGATGCGGTGATGAAAAGCGAGGAGGGACTTGAGGTGATACCAGGATTTTTGCCGTAAGGCCTGGTCCTGATGGTTGTCCACAGGCCGGATTTGATGAGGATCTCCCTGATCTCCTCCTGTGTGTATGATTCAAAGCCTTTTTCCGGATCACAAAAGGTAACAGTCTCATCACCGTCGAGGCGGATAATGATGGATTCAAATTTTCGTTTTGCGCCTCTATTTATGGAGGAGACAATACCGCAACCCGGGGAGGTAAAAATAATACCCTCGTTTTTCTTATCGGTAAACACTGGCTGGCCGAGGGCGACTCTGTCACCTTCTTTGACCAGCATCGTCGGTTTCATACCGATGTAGTCGTCAGCTACCAGGGCCACTTGACCGACTTTGTTCCCTTCTCGGATTGGTCCGGACGGAGCCCCTGATATTGGAATGTCGAGACCTTTTTTTATGTGAAATGTTTTCATGATACGGGAAAACCTCTGTGGATTTATTTTGCTTACATGCTGTCAGGGAGGCGGCAATGCCAGGCAGTTGAACTGCTCTGCACCTTTACTGGAATGGTGCAGACCTCTTATGACACCATGAAACGATATTAATAATTACTGTAAACTGAACCATTTTTACCGGCAAATGTAAACATTGAATCGACTATAATTTCCCTGAAAATAAATAACCATTCAAACCGGTGAGACAATGTAAACGAAGAGTAAATAACAGTGACAAATTGTTGAATTATTAACGATTCGTGTTAACAGTACTGAGTAAAATGATTTGTTGTAGCGCAAATACAATTGTTTAAAGGAGAACGCAACCCATGAATAAACAATACCCATATGAGAAGTTAGGACTCTTGTATCTTGGCAGGGAGCTTGATTTTGAAAGCGGGGTCGCTTCTGATGTACCCTTTCTCTATAAAAACAAAAATCTGACTACCCATGGCGTCATCATAGGTATGACGGGCAGTGGTAAGACCGGGCTGGGGATTGGGCTCATCGAAGAGGCGATCATGGACAATGTGCCCTCGATTGTGATCGATCCTAAAGGAGACATGGGAAACCTGCTGTTGACCTTTCCTGAAGGAAGACCGGAAGATTATCAACCATGGGTTGATCCTGCAGAGGCTGCGCGAAAAGAAATGTCTGTTGAAGAGTTTGCAGCCGCTACCGCGACAACCTGGAAAGAGGGTCTCGCTTCCTGGGGGCAGGGAGCGGAACGGGTTAAAAGCCTACGTTCAAAAACAACTATGACCATCTACACCCCGGGTAGCAGTGCCGGGGTGCCGGTTTCTGTGCTTAGTGGTTTTTCAGCACCCGATGAGAGCGTATTACGCGACACAGACACCTTAAATAGCCTCGTTAACGCCACCACCACCAGTCTGCTTGCGCTGGTTAATATCTCAGGGGACCCTCTGCAGAGCAAAGAACATATCCTGCTCAGTTCTCTTCTTCTGCATTTCTGGCGGAGGGGAGAAGATCTCTCCATGGAGTCAGTCATTGGTCAGATTGTTAATCCGCCCTTCTCCAAGGTGGGAGTTTTCTCTTTAGATACCTTTTACCCCCAGAGTGAGCGAATGTCTCTGGCGATGACGCTCAATAATATTCTTGCGAGCCCTACGTTCAGTGCATGGACAGAAGGCGAACCGCTTGATATTCAAAGGATACTCTACGGAGATAACGGTTTGCCCCGAACGGCGATTTTTTCAATCGCCCACCTCAGCGATACAGAAAGGATGTTTTTTGTGACCATGCTCCTCAACCAGTTTATTGGCTGGATGCGCAGGCAGCAGGGCTCTTCATCGCTTAAGGCGCTTCTCTATATGGACGAGATCTTTGGTTATTTTCCTCCGACGGCGAACCCTCCATCCAAAAAACCGATGATGCTGCTGCTCAAGCAGGCGAGAGCTTTTGGTATCGGGGTGGTTCTCTCCACCCAGAATCCTGTGGATCTGGACTATAAGGGGCTTTCAAATATAGGTACCTGGTTTGTTGGTCGACTGCAGACCAGGCAGGACCAGGAGAAGGTGGTTGAGGGGATTGTAGGGGCAAGCGATGGCAGACTTGATATGAGCAAGGTCCGTCGTCTGCTTTCCGACATGAAAGGCAGGCAGTTTCTCCTTAATTCTGTCCATCTTGACGAACCAGTTCTCTTTGAAACCCGCTGGGCGATGTCCTATCTCAAAGGACCTATCTCTTCAAATGATATCAAAAAGTTGATGGCTCCCATGAAAAGTCAGCGGGTAGATGACGGAGGTCTCCCTGAGGTTGGTGTCTCCTCTGCATTTGGACCTGAAGTTGGTCCGGGGATGGCTCCGGTAATCGCCAAGGGTATCGAGCAACGCTATTACTTGCACACTATCCTCAGTGACAGACCATGTTTTGAACCTAAACTTGCAGTTCAGGCTTCGGTACGCTTTTATAACGCCAAGAGAAACATTGATGAAGTGATAAAAATCAATCAGCATTTTCTCCTTGATGACTCTTTTCCTTTGCTGGATTGGGAAAATGGTCCTGATGCAGAATATTTCCTCGATGACTGTTTAACCACTCCTCCAGCAGATAGTCTTTTCTATCCGCTACCGGATGGCTTTGCGGACATGAAAGATCTCTCAGAGCTGTCGGAGTCTTTTGCCGACTATCTCTATCAAAATAAAAAACTCGAACTGTTCCGCGTGGCGTCGTTGAATCTGGAATCACTGCCTGGCCAGTCACAAGGGGACTTTTCTGTTGTGCTGGGAGACCTGCTGCGGGAGAAAAAAGAGGAGGCTGTAGAAAAACTTCAGGCAAAATATCGCGTTAAGCAGGAGAGGCTGGAGCAAAAGCTGGACCGGGCCATGGCCAAGGTCGAAAAAGAACAGCAGGATGTCCAGTCCAAGACAACGGATACCCTCATCTCCTTTGGTGCTGCAATAGTGGGTGCCTTTTTTGGCCGCAAGGCATTGTCTGCCACAAATATCAGCAAGGCTGCCACTGGCATTCGTAACGTTGGTCGGGTGAGCAAGGAAAAAAGTGATGTTAAACGGGCAGAACAGGAGGTGTTTGAGGTACAGGAGGAGCTTGAGGAGCTGGCAGCCGAGATCGAAGAACAGATAATGGAGCTTGGAGATGATTTTGAAAGAGATAATTACGAAATCGAAACCTTTGCCATAAAGCCAAGGCGCTCGGATATCTTTGACGTTCGCCTGGCCCTTGTCTGGGAGATGGTCGCTGTACCGCAGCAAGGTGGGTCGGCGGGATGAACCTTTATAGATGAAAAGAGTCCATCTGCAGGGACAAAATGCGTTTTTACCTGTTTTTCTGGAACGTCCAGTGAAAATCTTTACAATCGCCTTATCGTATTAAGCGATATGATGGGTGAGAACAAAGCTAAAAAGCGCCCGGCATTCAAGAAGAATGTTACTGCCGGGATTGGAGTAAATACAAATAACAGGAACTGACATGGCGAAAGATAATATCAAAAGTAGTACCTATCAGGATATTTCGACGCGGTATCCGGAAGTCTTTAGTGCCCTTGAAAAGCTGGGAACCACTGTAAGAGAAAGTGGCCCTCTCGATGAAAAAACCAGTCATCTCATCCAACTGGCGGCGGCGGCTGCCTCCAAATCTGAAGGTTCGGTTCACTCTCACACGAGAAGGGCGCAAAAAGCCGGAGCCTCACAGGAGGAGATTTACCACACTCTGTTGCTGTTGATTTCAACCATCGGCTTTCCCCAGACTATGGCTGCTATCTCATGGAGCCGGGATATTCTTGAGGGAGAAAAGAGGGAGTAGGTTTTTTGGTAGTTTTCTCATCCTTTAAATGAAGGTTTAAGGCCATTACGTTTCGTAGTGGCCTTTTTAGATTTTATTCGATAATGAGATTATGCAGCTCGTCCTTATCGCCTTTTTCATATGGGAAATGTTCCTGTAAGATTTCACCGATGCTCTGTATAGCAGAGCAGATAGCTTGACATTGATTTTTTTGTTTGATGCCATAAGTGAGCTGATCGACGACCTTGTCCCAGATTGTCTGACTGATCCTGCTGTTGATCCCGGAATCGGCAAGTATCCAGACCTTTTTTTCCAGTACCGATATGTAGAGGAGGATACCGTTGTCCGCTGCTGTTTTATAGAGCCCCTGACTGTAAAAGGCTGCGAGGGCCGATTTACTGACCTGGGTTTCCACATGGCCCTGATTGAGGAAATAATATTTCAACCGGTCTGTGCGGTGCACCCAAAAATAAAGGGGAAGAAAAGTAAGGGAAAACAAGGCAAGAAACAGCCACATGTTCTCTGGCCCAATCCAGATTCGTTGCCCGATAATGACGGACAGTAACAGGCTTGAAGGGATGGACAAAGATGCACTACACACTAAAGCCGCTAGTGGGTACTCATCACTTTTTGTAACGACCATGGGAACAATTTCTCCCGTGGTTCTTTTTTCAGCTGCCTGCACGGCAAGCGTGATTTTATCCTGCTCTTCCTTTGTGAGGAATAACTCCGCAAGGCTTTTCATATCACCATCCTCCTGACGAACCACCGCCGCCAAAACCACCGCCACCCCCGCTAAAGCCTCCTCCTCCACCAAAACTGCCCCCGCCAAAGCCTCCACGAAAAATGTCGGAGTTTCTGCTTTTGCTCGATCTGCTGATCCTTCTTGTGGGGCGGGAACCTGTCCTGCCAAGGAGCATGCTGGCGAGGTAGCCTGCGATGAAACCAGCCGGAATAAGGGCGAGGAAAAGCGGCCAGCTAAAACCGGCAAATAAACTTGTTAAAACAGGAAGGGCGACCGACCCTGCTGTGGCACCTATGATTTTGTTGCGACCAAAAATCTTGCCAATATTGAAGAGGAAAAAGAGAATAAAGATCAGGTAGCCTGTAATCTCATCCTGGTTGCCTCTACTCTGCTGCTGGGTGCCTTGTCCTTTGTATTCACCACGTACCGCAGCGATCATTGCAGAAACGCCATCAATGACGCCCTGATTGAAATCTCCATTTTTAAATCTGGGGGTGATGACGTTACGAATAATTCGGCCTGCCGTGAGATCTGTGAGTACACCCTCCAGTCCGTAGCCTACTTCTATACGTATTTTTCTGTCATTTTTAGCAATAAGCAGAAGGGCTCCATTGTCGAGTTTGTCCCGGCCGAGTTGCCAGGCCTCCACCACCCGAAGGGAAAAACCTTCAAGGCTTTCTCCTTCAAGGGATGTGATAGTCAATACTGCCAACTGGGTGGATTCTTCCGTCTCAAGTGTTGTGAGGATATTTTCCAGGTGCTCTTTTGTGGAGCTGCTGAGCATATTCGCATAATCGTTAACCCTTTTTCCGAGAACAGGTACTTCAAGGCCCAGGCAATACTGTGATATAAAAAGCAGGAGCAGAACCTGTATGACAGAAAGGATGAAGATCTTTTTCAGCATGGTTGTTATACCTGTTTAAAACTTAACCTTGGGTACCTCTTTGGCGGCCTCGTCAGCCTTGTAGTATTCTTTTCTGTCTAAATGAAGAATGAGAGAATTGGTAAGGCTTTCCGGAAATTTACGGATCGATGCGTTAAACATTTCAACGGTCTCATTGTAACGTTGTCTGGCCACATTAATTCTGTTTTCTGTGCCTTCGAGTTGAGTCTGCAGGTCAAGAAAATTCTGGTTGGCCTTGAGGTCAGGATATCTTTCCACGATGACCATGAGTCTGCCAAGGGCCGACGATAGGCCTCCCTGGGCAGCTTGAAACTGACTCATGGCGTCCGGGTTGCTTAAATCTTCGGGTGAGAGCTGAACAGAGGAGGCTTTGGACCTGGCGTTTATAACGGCTTCAAGTGTCTCAGCTTCGTGTTTGGCGTAGCCTTTTACCGTTTCAACGAGGTTTGGGATCAGGTCTCCTCTCCGCTGGAGGGTCGCTTCGACATCGGCCCAGGCCTTGTAAACACTTTCTTCCTTTACCTGAAGAGAGTTGTAGCCGCATCCACTGAGAAAAAAAACGGGTAATAAAAAAGTGTACAGAAGAAAAGTAAAACGAGTAAATCGAAGCATGACTCCTCCTGAGCGTTAGTTGTTGCAGATAAAACTCATCATCGTGTGGTCGAGAATCTAGCGATTTATAGTAGTGCGTTTTGTTGTACCTGTCTACTCCAGGGTGCCCCTCTCCTGGATATTTTATGGAAGTGTTTTCCTATTGTTGTTGAAAGGTGAGCTCTCTGCTCTTTTTCATGTATTCTGTCTTTGCCAGTTTTGCTCCATTTTAAGATGATTCTTGACAGGAATTTCTGGGTGGCGTAATTTGTTGCCTTGTTAAATATTAATGGGGCAATGAATGAAAAACGATTGTAAAGATGACTCGTTGTTACAGTTGATCAGTATGACAGCGCAGGTGATGCGCAGCTTTGCCGACCAGTGGTTGAAAAAATATGATCTTACCCTCGAGCAGCTGAAAATCTTGAAAACGATGGCTGTCGAGCATGGGCAGACCCAACGTTCGCTTTGCCTGGTGACGGGAAAAAGTGCTGCGAATATAACCCGGCTTCTTGATCGGCTGGAGAATAAAAACTATGTGGAGAGGAGAAAGAACCCTGGGGACAGAAGGGCAAGTCTTGTGTTTCTGACACCGGAAGGGCTTCGGATTCGTGAAAAGGTCCGGGATGGGTTCGATGAAATGCGTGCAGCAATTTTACAGGATATCGATCCTGGAAAATATGAACAGACCATAGAAGTATTGCACCTGATTAAAGATAGAGTTGAAAATGTATCCGTAGATAAAGGGTGAGGGAAGAGATGCTTAAAAAAATCGTGATGATCAGTATTTTTCTGTTGTCTTCTGCAGCTTACGCCGCCGGGCCTCCACCAGCCAAGGTCGTCCTTGGGGAGGTTGTGAAAAAAGAAGTGGCTACAACCCAGTCGGTCACAGGGGTTCTCTATTATGAGAGAGTCAGTGATATCTCGACGGAGGTTGTTGGACTTGTTGAGGAAATTAAAGTTAGCCAGGGGGATCATGTCAAAACTGGCGACCTGCTTGTCCGGCTCAATACGGAAATACTGGAAAAGGAAATCGCCTTGTCCAGAACCCGTATTGCCCAGACAGAATTGCGCATTGAGAATCAGGAGAAAAATTATAAGCGGCTTGAAAGACTCTTTAACAGTGAGGGGGTGAGCGAAAAGGATTTTGATGATGCGTATTTTTCCTATCAGGACGCACAGATGGAAAAACGTGCCGTTGAGGATAGCCTTGCTAAATTGCTTCTGCAGCAGAAACGTTCATTTATCCGTGCTCCTTTTGGTGGAGTGGTTCTCACTAAAGGTGTTGACTCCGGAGCCTGGGTGCAGCAGGGCAAAGTCCTGGTGAGCCTTGGTTCGTCGGACGATCTGTTTGTTCGTGCCCCCATTGCTGAAAATTTACTCCGTTTTGTGGAAATTGGAGAAAAGGTTCCCGTTATCTTAAATGCCTTTGACAAAGAGATTGAAGGTGAAGTGCTCGGTATTGATCCGGTTGCAGATATCAAAACTAAAAACATCTTTCTTAAAATCAAAGTTCCTTCAATGGATTTTGTTGCCCAGAACATGTCTGCCAATGTTCTCGTTCCAGGCAGTGAGAAAAAAGAGTTGAGTGTACTGAGTCGTGCGGCTGTGATTAAGTTCCAGGGCAAGGACTTTGTCTACACGGTAAAGGATGACAAAGCAGCCATCATGCCGATAAATATTGTTTCTTATATGGGGCAGATGGTTGCAACGGATACCCCGTATATAGCTCCTGGTTTTCCTCTTGTTATTGAAGGTAATGAGCGTTTGCGACCTGACCAGCCGGTGATGGTCGTGGGAGGAAAGTGATGGATATTGTAAAGTATTCACTTGAGAAACCGGTATCGGTGGCGGTTGCGGTCATCCTGCTGGTTACTTTTGGGCTCATCGGTCTGAATCAATTGCCGATACAGTTGACCCCAGATGTCGAAACGCCGGAAATCACAGTCCAGACAACCTGGGGCGGTGCAACCCCCTTTGAGATAGAAAAAGAGATTGTAGAAAAGCAGGAGGAGGCTCTTAAAGGCTTGCAGGGACTCACAAAAATGGAGAGCTCCAGCTATAACAGTTTTGGCGAGGTGACGCTTTCGTTCGCCCTTGAAACTGATGTGTCTGACGCCCTGTTGCGGGTGTCCAATAAGCTCAATGAGGTCTCTAATTACCCTGATAATGCTGATAAACCTGTGATCGAGGCGGCGGGGGCAAATAGCTCGCCTGTCGTCTGGATGGTGGTAAAGCCCAAGGAAGACAATAAAGAGGATATCACCCACTTTATGACCTTTTTTGAGGATAATATTCGCCAGAATTTTGAGAGGATAAAAGGCGTCGGCTCTATGTTTATCTTTGGTGGAACCGAAGATGAACTGCATATCACCTTAGATATGGAGAAGATGGCCCAGAATAAAATCAGCATTAATCAATTATCGGGAGTCGTGGTTCAGGCCAATACCACCACCTCTGCGGGTGTTCTTGGGATTGGTCGGAAAAATTATCGCATACGGACCATCGGTCAGTTTCAAAATGCTGAGGATGCTCTGGATGTCGTTATCTATGATGATGGCCTGAAAAGGGTTTATCTCCGTGACGTGGCAACTGTTGCTAAGGGCTATCAGAAAGAGTCGGCAGCAGTCTTGCATAATGGCCAGCAGATTCTGGTGGTTGGTCTCAGGAAAGAGACAGGGGCTAACGTTCTGGAGATGAGCGACAGGGTAGAGGCCGAAGTAAAACGTTTAAATGACGGGATTATGGGAGAGCATGGCCTCAACATAGAGCTTGTCTATGACCAGCGGAGTTACATTAACACCTCTCTTGACCTGGTGAAACAAAATGTACTGGTGGGAGCCTTACTGGCCGTTGCCGTGCTGTTGACGTTTTTACGAAGCATCAGAACAACCCTGGCAACAGCCGTTGCCATTCCGATCTCCGTTATCGGGACCTTTATTTTTCTCTGGCTGTCGGGGCGGAACCTCAACGTCGTCAGCCTTGCAGGTATATCTTTTGCGGTGGGAATGCTGGTTGATAACTCCATTGTCGTTCTTGAAAATATTGATAGACATCGACAGCTTGGTAAGACCGCCTATGAGGCTGCGTATATCGGTGCCAAAGAGGTGTGGGGGGCGGTTTTCGCATCTACCGCGACGACGGTCGCTGTTTTTCTTCCCGTTATTTTTATGCAGGAGGAGGCCGGGCAGCTTTTTCGTGACATCGCCATTGCGATCACCTTTTCTATAGTAATCAGTCTTCTTGTGTCGATTTCAGTCATTCCGACACTTATCAACCTGTTGTATAGAAATTCGAAGCTCAAAGCCCAGAATACCCTGCAGAAAAGTTATATTGGCCCGATTATGGTCAGATTTATCATGGCTGTTTCCAATTTTTGCCTGAAAAATGTGTTCACACGACTCCTCACGGTAGTCCTGTTTACCAGTTTATCTGTAATGGCTATTTATACTCTCAAGCCGCCTGCAGAATATCTGCCCCAGGGAAACAGAAATCTTATTTTAAATATACTTATTCCGCCTCCCGGCTATTCTGTTGATAAGTTTAAAGAGATAGGTGAGGGGATATACCAGGCGTCTGCTCCCTACTTTAAGGAAGACAACAAAGATGGCTTCCCTCAGCTCAAACAGATGTTTTTTGTTGGTGCGGATCGGTTTACCCTTTTTGGAGCAATTTCCACCCATGAGACAAGGGCAAGTGAGTTGATCCCTCTTTTTTCAAGGATCATGAACTCCATCCCGGGAATTTTTGGCGTGAGTATCCAGGCGGGGATTTTTGAGCAGGGTTTAGGTGAGGGGAGAACTGTCGAGGTGAATATCTCCGGAGAAGATATTGATACCATAGCTGCTGCAGCAATGACACTGTATGGTGGGATCGGTCAAAAGATTCAGGGGGCACAGATTCGTCCCATTCCCTCTCTTGAGACAAGTTACCCAGAAATTCTTGTTATACCAAATAAGCAGAAACTGGCAGCCAATGGGCTGACTGAACAGGATCTGGGGGTCTATGTCGATGTGCTCATGGACGGCAGGCGCATAGATGATTTCAGTCCAGCCGGGGTGAAAAAAATTGACCTGGTTGTAAAAGGCAGCGACACTGAATTCACCAGTCCCGAGAGTATTTTACAGGCAACCATTGTGAATAACTTCGGAGATCTGATTAAAGTAGGTGATGTGGCTGATCTGCAGTACAGTCAGAGTATGCCTCAGATTAACCATCTTGAGCGTAAAAGAACCATTACTCTCCAGGTCACTCCGCCTGAAACGCTTCCATTGCAGAGTGCCATCGAATTAATTGAAAATGATCTGGTTGGTCCATTGACTGCAGAGGGTAAACTGGGTGGAGTAAACATCTCCATTGGTGGAAATGCGGATAAACTTGTAGAAACCGGCAAGGCGTTACAGTGGAATCTCTTGCTGGCCCTGCTGATAACCTATCTTCTCCTGTCGGCTCTTTTTGAAAATTTTCTCTATCCGCTTATTATTCTTTTTACTGTACCCCTCGCTGCGGCCGGTGGTTTTGTCGGGCTGCTGGCGGTTAATACTTTTATCACCAGACAGGGGTTTGATGTTCTTGCCATGTTGGGATTCATCATCTTGATCGGGACGGTGGTGAACAATGCAATTCTTATTGTCCACCAATCGCTCAATAATGTTCGTTATAACGGGCTCCAGGGGTTGGATGCCATCTCTGACGCTGTAAAAACCAGGATCAGGCCAATCTTTATGAGCGCGACAACCAGTGTTCTTGCCATGAGTCCGCTTGTCATTGCCACAGGTTCTGGTAGTGAATTGTATCGTGGGCTGGGGAGTATTCTTCTTGGAGGCCTTACTGTTTCTACAATGTTTACTCTGTTTGTCATCCCGGCGTTACTTGCCTTTGTCATCCGATTTGAAAGGAGTCGAATAAATGAAGCTCATTAATACTTTTGTCCTCTTGTTATTCTGTTGCTCGACCGCTGAGGCTATTGATCTTGCCGAAATGCAGAAGATGGCCCTTGGTAACAGGCAGGTCGTTGAGCAGTATGTTACCCGCCTTGCCAAAAGTGAAGAAGATATCACTCTGGCCAAAGCCCCATACCTGCCATCGGTTGACATCGCCTATACTGTCAATACCCTCAATGAGGATGGTACCTATGAAAACGAGCAGAACTCGATCGTTTATGGAAGTGTCAGCTACAATATCTTTGCCGGTTTTCGTGATAAATATAATATTGAATCCGCGGAAATGCTGAGAGCAGTTGAGGCGTACAGTCTTGAAGGGATTCAGCAGGATCTGCAACTCAGTGTAGCGCTCGCCTACCTTGCAGTCTATGAACGACTTGCCAATAAAAAGGTGGCTCAGTCAGCCTTTGAGACGCTGGGGCGGGTGTACCGTGATGGTGAGAGCAGGTTCCAGGTCGGGTTGATTGGTAAAAATGAACTCCTTAAATTTCGGGTGGATTACGATAACGCTGATATTACTTTAAAGGGTGCAGATGCCGGGCTGAAGAAAAGTGTTAACGTCTTATCAAGACAGGTTGGCAGCAGGATTGAATTGTCCGATCTTAATTTTTCTGAATTTGAAGAACTGCCGACCCTGATGGATAAAGATGCCTACACAGTGAGCATGCTGGAAACACGAAGTGAGATCAAGGCCCTTGAAACTTTAATCGGCGTAAGTGAGACCCAGGCCAAAAGTGAAAAGAGCGGCTACTACCCCAAACTGGATCTGGTCGGAAGCTACACGCTTTATGATGACGATTATGTCAGTGGTAACGGTAGTTACGATGATGACGAACTGCGGGCACAGCTGGTACTGTCCATGAATCTGTTCCGAGGATATGCGACCCAGGCAAGCGTTACCAAGGCCAAGCTGTCGGCGCGGGCCACGAGGTATGAGTTGGAGGAGTTAAAAGACAACTTCACCACAGATCTTGATAACCTCTTTATCGACTTCCAAGTGAGTCTGGAAAATGTCAATGTAGCCAATCGTTCCATTGAGCAGGCCGAGGAAAACCTTCGAATTACTCAGTTGAAATACGACGAAGGCTTGCAGCGCGAATCTGATCTGCTTGACGCAATAACCAGCCTTTCCAGGGCTCAATACAACTATGTAACCGTACTGAAGACCGCTTTTTCCAATAACTTTCAGTTGACCAGGATGGTTGATGGCTTCTGATTGCAGCTCGGAATTTTTTAGATATGATGGTTGCCACATAAACAAAACAGACCTGCCTACCTTGCAAACGTGGGTTAAGTTGAGAGCATAAACAATCAACTCAGAGCCAAAATCAAGGAGGCAGGTCATGCAGAAAACAATAA
>NZ_SWCN01000074.1 GCF_005116575.1 Desulforhopalus sp. IMCC35007
ACAGCACCTGCTGCAATGGCAGTGACCAGGGTTGGAGAATCGGCACCTAAGGTATCGCTGCCTGGTCCGGTTGTAATAACGTTGCCGAGAACTGGAGCCGTTGCATCTTCCTCCACAGAGTTTGCATCATCTGCAGCCTCAGGAGCGGTATCGATGATCTGGATATCCAGGGTATCGGTTGCGGTTTGACCGGTTACGTCAGTGACCTCGACCACAAACTGGTCGACAATATTGGTATCAGTAGCGTCGTGGGTTTCAGGATCGCCATCTTCCGTGTACTCGTAGGTGATCTCACCTGTGGCAGGATTGTAACCCGTAACAACGAGGGTACCTTCTGTGCCATTAATGGTAACAGGGTTGTTGGTTGCATCGGTAATGTCTGTGCCACCGATGGTGACTGTAGAAATACCGGCCTCTGCCCCAACAGTGATCGCCCCGTTAACGGTGTCACCGGAACCTTCAACCACACTGTTGTCGGCAGGAGTAACATCTGCATCCGCATCATCAATAGAGATGGTCGGCGCACCGTCGGTCAGGCCGTTTACATCGATGGTAAGGGTTGCTTCAGAGGTATCTCCATCAGCATCAGTAATGGTGTAGGTAAAGACATCCTGGATGGTGTCACCATCGTCAAGCGACTGTACATCCGGGTTGCTGTTATCAAGCTGGTAGCTGTAGCTGCCGTCTTCATTGAGAGTCAGGGTGCCGTATGCACCGGCAAGGGCGCTTCCGACAGTTCCGGTCACAGCACCTGCTGCAATGGCAGTGACCAGGGTTGGAGAATCGGCACCTAAGGTATCGCTGCCTGGTCCGGTTGTAATAACGTTGCCGAGAACTGGAGCCGTTGCATCTTCCTCCACAGAGTTTGCATCATCTGCAGCCTCAGGAGCGGTATCGATGATCTGGATATTCAGGGTATCGGTTGCGGTTTGACCGGTTACGTCAGTGACCTCGACCACAAACTGGTCGACAATATTGGTATCAGTAGCGTCGTGGGTTTCAGGATCGCCATCTTCCGTGTACTCGTAGGTGATCTCACCTGTGGCAGGATTGTAACCCGTAACAACGAGGGTACCTTCCGTGCCATTAATGGTAACAGGGTTGTTGGTTGCATCGGTAATGTCTGTGCCACCGATGGTGACTGTAGAAATACCGGCCTCTGCCCCAACAGTGATCGCCCCGTTAACGGTGTCACCGGAACCTTCAACCACACTGTTGTCGGCAGGAGTAACATC
>NZ_SWCN01000012.1 GCF_005116575.1 Desulforhopalus sp. IMCC35007
AACCACAAAGGTCCAGACTGTCATGGGCAGCTATAGATGGTCCACCGAATCGGTGGCCAGAGACAGGCTGCTCTTGAAGTACTTGGGAGTGAATACTAAATAGTGTGCGCTTTACCCGATTTTCAGGGTAACCAAATGAAATTTCCAGGCAGCCTAAGACCAAGTGACTGGGGCATCCACAAGGCGTGAAGCCGAAGGGGTAAAGGCACCTACCTTTGAGGGGCGAGGGGAAAAAGTTGATAGGGAAGAATCAGCAAAGATTGTGGCAGTGTCTGTTCCGACAACGGACTTGGTAGAGGCTCCATCCACCGCCTGCTTGCGGAGACACATTTGGCCAGAAGATATCAAACAGGGTAACCCTGTTCGTTCAAAAAATCGGAATCATTACAACGCTTATAAAAGCATTCTGAGGCGGCCTCCAGCTCAAAAGATTTTATCAATAAACTGAAGACTTCACCTAACACTCTGGCCGATGATGATTATTAATATTCACTCGGCTCTGATAGCCGGAAAGGACACGTTCAGACCCTGGATGTGAAGAGGTAAATCGTTGTTACCTTTTACAATACACGTGAAGACATGCGCATAACCGAGCAATGGGGACACCCATACACTTTTACCGAGGTTTTTTCAACCAATGAGGATTTTTTATGGCCTGGCTTGTAGTACTTGACCCAATTGACGGATTGAAACCAAAAACAGACACCTCACTTGCCGTTATCAATGAAGCAAGAAGACAGGGCATAGAGGTAGATACGGCAACGATTGAAGACCTGTTTTTTGAGCTTCAGGCTGCTGTAATGGCCACAGACGGCAATAATGTCAGACAGAAGAAGGTACTCGGTGATTATCAGCTCATATTTATGCGTAAAGAGCCACCCTACGACCTGGCATTTCATTACGCCACTCACCTGCTGTCACTCTCCGGCACCCTGGTGGTCAACAGCGCCTCAGCCCTTCGTGATTACAACGAGAAGCTTATCGCCCTTCCCTTTGGAAAATATATGCCACCAACCATGGTCAGCTCAGATCCTGCGCTGATCAAGGACTTTATCGAACGCCATGGCCTCTGCGTCATCAAATCCCTTGATAGTTTTCAGGGTAAATCAGTCCAAAAGATCGAAAAAGACGATGATGAAGCCATGGGCGCCTTCACAGACCATGGAAGCAAACCTGCAATGGTCCAGCAATTTCAGGAGCGGGTCTACGACGGTGACAAAAGAGTGCTCATGCTTGGTGATAGATTTATTGGAGCTGCCATGCGCAAGCCCAAAAGCGGCTACCATGCAAACTTTGCCAGCAGCGAGGCACTGCTCACGGTTCTCACGCCAAAAGAGCAGGCGGCCATTGACGAAATCGGCCCCTGGCTGCTCAACCAGGGGATACATTTCACCGGACTTGATTTTATTGGCGAACAATTGACCGAAATCAACATCACCTGCCCCACTGGCATTATCCAGATCGGTGAACTTGAGGGCCGGGATCTCGCCAGAGAAATTGTTGATTATTTCAAACAGCTTTGTCAGTAAAGAGAAAACTATGGACGCCCTAAGTATCAGCGATCTACATAAAGTGTACAACAGTGGCTTCATTGCCCTTAAAGGTGTGACCTTCGATGTCAAAGAAGGTGATTTTTTTGGCCTGCTCGGGCCAAACGGCGCCGGCAAGACCACCACCATCGGCATCCTGACCTCCCTTGTGACGAAAACCAAGGGCACCGTGACAATCTTTGGTATCGACATCGATAAGGATTTCCCTGCTGCCAAGCGGCTCATTGGCGTTGTCCCCCAGGAATACAATTTTTCTATTTTTGAAAAGGTCATCGATATCGTCACCCAACAGGCGGGCTACTATGGGATGGAAAAAGACCATGCCTATGCTAATGCAGAAAAATATCTCAAAAAACTCGGTCTCTGGGAAAAACGGCACAGCCCTGCCCGGGAACTCTCGGGAGGCATGAAACGAAGGCTCATGATTGCAAGGGGACTGATACATGAACCTCGTCTGCTTATCCTTGATGAACCAACCGCCGGAGTCGACGTGGAACTCAGACGCGGCATGTGGGACTTTCTCACCGAGCTCAATGAAAAGGGGACAACCATTATCCTCACGACCCACTATCTCGAGGAGGCTGAACAGCTGTGTAAACAGATTGCCATCATCAACCATGGCCAGATTATTGTAAATACCAGTAAAAAAGCATTGCTCCGCAAACTGAACAAAGAAACCTTTATTTTTGAAACCAAGGAGCCGGTAATAGAACTTCCACCTCTCGGTGAAAGTCACTTTCGTATCCAGGAGGAGACCACCGTAGAGATAACCATCGACAAACACCTCTCTCTCAACGCTATTTTTGCCCATCTCAATAGGCACAATATTACAGTGGAAAGTATGCGGAATAAGTCAAACAGACTGGAAGAACTCTTCATGGAGCTGGTGGAACAATGAGAGAAAACCTGATTTCCCTGCAATCAATCGCCAGAAAGGAGATGATACGAATTTTTCGTATCTGGATACAGACCCTCGTACCGCCTGTTATCACGATCACCCTCTATTTTATTATTTTCGGCAGCTTTATCGGCTCGCAGCTCGGAGACATGAACGGATTCAGTTATATGGCATATATTGCGCCGGGCCTGATTATGATGGCAATTATAACAAACTCCTACTCCAACACCGTTTCTTCTTTTTTCAGTGCAAAATTCCAGCGAAATGTAGAGGAACTTCTCGTCAGCCCAACACCAAACTGGGTTATTATACTTGGCTATGTCGCAGGAGGAATGACCCGGGGGCTCAGCGTCGGTCTTCTGGTATCAATCGTCAGCCTTTTTTTCGTCAGACTTCCTGTACACAATTTTTTATGGGCAGGACTCTTCGCCCTCCTCACCAGTTTCGTTTTCTCACTTGCGGGGATGATAAACGGTATATTTGCCAAAAAGTTTGACGATATTTCCATAATCCCCACTTTCATCATAACACCTCTGACCTATCTTGGTGGAGTGTTCTATTCCATATCACTGCTGCCTGACTTCTGGCAGACACTGTCAAAGGCCAACCCTATTGTCTATATGATCAACGGATTCCGTTATGGCTTTCTTGGCAGCTCCGATATCAATGTTTACAGTGGTCTTGGAATGCTTCTCCTGTTTTCTGTAGTTCTTTTTTCCGTCAACCTTTATCTCTTTAAAAAAGGCATTGGCATACGGACGTAACCCACACTCATTTAAAATAAAAACTTTGGTGAATTCATGATTCAACTCTACGTAAGGGCGGGATGCCCATATTGTAAGAAGGTGGAAACAGCAGCAGCAGAAATGGGTCTTGTTGAAGGCTCGGACTTTGAACTCGTTGATGCCGCTCCAAATACTCCCGGCCGAGAAGTGGTTCTGAAAACCGGTGGTAAAGGTATGGTTCCCTTTCTCATCGACGGAGAAATCTCCATGTATGAGAGCGCCGATATTATCGACTACCTCAAAGCCAAAAAGTAAATCCCTTTTCTGACACGAAATGAGAGTACTCAAGACTCCATTTCGTGTCACACCATTGTTTCTGCTGAAAGGTTCAGCGCCCCGCCAATTCATGTTTTTTCAATCAAAACTAACAAATAATCTTGTAATATTTGACGAACATGCAGCATCCGTCATATATTTAGTCAAGGGAGTACAGGGAAAAGAACGCTATCAGTTGTCATGAGACTGCTTGTCAATAAGGCCTCAAACCATTAAACCCACAATGCGCACAGAAAAGACCATCCATAAAACTATTGGCCAGATTCTTGGCCAAAGTTGCGCAACATTCCTCTTTCTTGTATGTATCTTTCTCACCTTAACACCCCGTACCCTGCAAGCCAGTTCAACCCCAACCGCTATAACTGTTGGGGTATACAGCAATGAGCCTACGCTTTTTATCGATAATAATGGCAATCCCGCCGGTATTTTCATCGACATCCTGGAAAGCATAGCAGAAAAAGAAGGCTGGCAGCTCGAGTACACAGTTGGTCATTTCGACAAGTTGTTTAACGACGTCGTACAGGGCAAAATTGATCTTCTTCCTGCTGTTGCCTATTCTGAGAAAAGGGAGGAAATCATTGATTACAATTATGCAAACGTTATTGCCAACTGGGCCGGGCTCTACACTGCAAAAAGTACCCAGATAAGTTCGTTTCTTGAGCTGAAAAATAAAATAATTGGAGTAAAGGCGGGAGACATTCATTTTTTTGCTCTGCAAAAAATGATGAAAAACTTCAACATAGAGTGCCGATATCTTGAAACAGATGAATACACAACGGTCTTTGAAATGCTCCAGGCAGGCGTTATCGATGTCGCAGTGGTCAACAGGCTTTTTGGAGAAAAAAATAAACTTCAATTTGCCGCTGAAGAAACATCTGTTCTTTTTAATCCAATAGAGATGCGCTTTGCCGTCCCAAAAGGCCAGCACCAGCAACTCACTCACACCATCGATACGTACCTCAGCCGCTTCAAAGCAGATGAGACTTCGATATATTACAAAACCATTAACAAATGGTTGATGGTGGAGACCAAGTATCAAAAACCATTCTGGCTTCGTCCTGTACTCTACGCCACCCTTGGTATCACTTTCTTTCTCTGCATTACCCTCATACTCTTTCGCCTTCAGGTCCGGAATCGTACGGCAGAACTCCAGGAGATAAATAAAAACCTGGTATCTCAGATAAAAGAGAGAAAAAAAGCAGAAGAAACCCTGCAAAAATACGCCAGGGTCATTGAAGCCTCAAATGATGCCATAGCCCTCATCGATCGTAACAATATCCATGTCTTTACCAATAAGGTGTATCGGTCAATCGCCGTCACTCCTACAGCTTCAATTACAGGAACCTCCATCATCGATTATCTTGGTGAAGATTTTTATAATCTGGAATTAAAGGATGCGGTCGCCTCCTGCCTGCAGGGTGAAACTGTGCAAATCCAGACTCGGCCGAGGCTCGGCCATAACAATGAATTTTACTGGAACATCACCATCAGCCCCTACTATTCCACGGCAAGAGAACTTGAAGGGTATGTCATTGATATCCATGACGTAACCGAACAGGTGGAGTTACAGAACCGCTTGAAAAATTCCCAAAAGATGGAAGCGATCGGCATGCTTGCAGGTGGGGTTGCCCACGACCTCAACAACATTCTTTCAGGACTCGTCAGTTATCCTGACATGCTGCTCATTAACAAAAGTCCGGATGACCCGATGACAACCCCACTGCTGACCATCAAAAAATCAGGAGAGCGCGCAGCGACAATTGTCCAGGATCTCCTCACCCTTGCAAGACGCGGCGTTGGCACTCAGGTCATTACCAACATCAACACCATCATTAGAGAATTTCTTACCAGCCCGGAGCACCGATCCATCACCAAATCTGTATCCGGAATAGAATACAATGTTAACCTTGAAAACGGGCTGCCCAACATCAAGGGTTCCGCCGTACATCTCTCAAAGATTTTGATGAATTTTTTCACCAATGGAGTGGAGGCAATGCCCGAAGGTGGTCGCCTGTCTATTTCCACCAAAAAAGTTACCCTCACCGAAGAGTACACCGGTTATGAAGCCATCCCGCCTGGGAGTTTTTCCACACTGACCATAACGGATACAGGTATCGGTATGTCCACTGGCGAAATCAACCGGGTTTTTGAGCCGTTTTACACCAGCAAAATCATGGGCCGGAGCGGTACCGGCCTTGGTATGGCCGTTGTCTGGGGAACAGTGAAAGACCATAACGGATACATTGATATCAAAAGCAAACCCGGCCAGGGCACAACTTTTATGGTCTATTTTCCCACAACCGATGAACTGCTCGTCGAACAGGACAAATGCACCTTAAAAGACTATTTAGGCAATAATGAAAACATCCTGGTGGTTGATGACCTCGAGGAACAACGGATACTCACCAAGGGTATTTTGACCAACCTTAACTACAAGGTGGATGTTGCAGGCTCCGGCCTTGAGGCCATTGAAAAATGCCAGAAACAGACCTATGAGCTGCTGGTTCTCGATATGATTATGCCGGGGGAGTATGACGGTCTCTCCACCTTTGAAGCGATAAAATCTTCCAACCCACGGCAAAAGGCCATCATCGTCAGCGGTTTTTCTGAAACCTCCAGGGTGAAGAAGGCACAGGCACTCGGCGCCGGAACCTATATAAAAAAGCCCTATAGCGTCGAATCGCTTGCCACTACAATATATCGGGAGTTGAACGGCTCATCCTGATATCCCATGAATAAGGGATCATCCAGACTGTTTCTGTCCCTCCAGCCAGCCTAGAAACGAGGCTTCATCTATTTTATGGTCTGCCAGTAAGCCTTTACTGTAATACGGATCAAAGGATATCTTCCGGTCCCTCAGCTTTTGTTGAAACCAGGCTTTCTCAGCGATCAGCCCCTCAACATCATCCGTCAAAGGAAGAGAGGAAATGCTCGTTTTTACAAGAGATGCATAGGGAGTGTAGATAATCCTTTTACCACTCTCCACAAGACGACAGCTGAAATCTGCCATTGCAAAAAGGTGTGGAAATTCTTGTGCCAGAAAGCCTCCCAAATCCAGATACTCCTCCCTCCTGAACATGGCCAGCTGCCAATTGCCATAGCTCACATCCTGCAGGCAATGCAGCCCCGCCATGTGCCGGGTAGAGGACTGGAGAAAATCATGGAAGTACAAAGCGTCCTCATTGCTGAGTTGAGGATAGAGATACGATGGCCCATCGCTCCCATCAAAATTCACCCTGCCGCAGACCATGGCAACGTCTTCCAGGAGAAAAGGACTCGTCAGCCCCTCGAGCCAGTCATGGCTCATCGCTTGAGCTGTACCATCTATTAGAACCACAAACTCACTTTCAAGCTGGCCAATTACCCGGTTGAGAGCAGACGCAATCCCCTCTGCCGGCGGACAACTGACAACGCGTACCTGGACGTCGGCTATGGCCACCCGTTGGTTCAGCTTTTCACTAGCTGCCCTCTTTGTTGAAACCAGGATATATTCCGGATACGCGGCGCCACTCCCTTCTATAAGAGTCGAAACTAAATTCTGGTGACATTCCCCCGCATCTGCGCCCCAGATGATTACCGAAACGCTTGGCTCTACCTTACGACAGGCACGAAGTTGATAAAAAAAATTGAGCTCTGTATGCAGGGCGCCAAGTGGGATCTGCCTGCGCACCATTGCAGCCTCTAAAGCCTTCCTGCCTGCTTCATTGGCGTAGTTTTTTTGTCCATGATTGATACTCGTTGAAGTCTCAGAGGCACGCCAGTGATAGAGTATTTCCGGGATATGAACCACCCGCTCACACTGCTCGGTCAATTTGAGCAGCAGGTCGTAGTCCTGAGCACCATCATAGAGTGCATCCAAACCACCCACCTTTTCAAAAAGGCTTTTTTTCACCGTGACAAAATGGGTGATATAATTGTGAGAAAAGAGCAGCGCCTGATTAAAGCCCGGTTTACGGAAAACTGAGAGAACCGTACCATCGTTTCCAATAAGATCTTCATCACTGTAAAGCAGGTCAGCACCGCTGGCATTGAGCTCCTCCACCACCTTCAACAGACAGTCAACGGTGAGTTCATCATCGTTATCGAGAAAGCCAACATAGCTGCCGGTGGCAAGAGTTGCGGCACTATTGGTTGCCCCTGCTATCCCATTATTTTCTGAGAGAAAGGTAACCTTTATCCGCGTATCTTTTTCAGACCACTCTTGCAGAAGCACCCGCACCTCGGGCCGGGGACTGCAGTCATCAGCCAGACAGAGCTCCCAATGGGGATAGGCCTGGTAAAGGACAGAGCGGATACAGTTCCTCAGGACCGCCGGATCTGGATTATACACCGGCACCAGCAGGGATATGAGCGGTTTATCTTTAAGCTCAGCCACCCGCCGGCAACAATATAGCTGGTCAAACACTCCTTTTGTTACATAGTGGCAGAGTGCCTCACCCTTGCTGATCCCTGCCCCACACTGATCGAGATAAAATTCAGGATCAAAACAGGCCGCAGGACGAGCCCCTTCTTCCTTTGCCCGGCATAAATAATGGGAGAGCGGATCAAGGACAGGTGTTTTGCCCAAGCCAGAAAGAGCGAGGCTGCCAAGATAAAATTCCGGGTCAAAAAGCGGCAGGGGACTTTTGCCAATTGAGGCTCCATGGAGCTTGTAGTGCTTGATTATTTCATTCTTGAGGCCTGCTAGAATTGGATTTGTATCAAAGTAGAATTGAAAATCAAAGTTCAGGCTGGGGCTTTTGCCCTGTTGCTGGCCCAGGCGAATATAATGACAGAGGGGATTACCATCCTCAGCTCTCCAGCCACTCCATGAACCATAGATATCCGGATCAAAGAAAGGACCCGGGCAGAAACCGTGCTTCCAGCCACTTGACAGATAATGGAGAAAAGGATTCTCTTGTAAACCTTCCGGAAAATATCGCAGAAGATAATAACTGGTGTCAAAAAGAGGGTGGGGGTCAGCCTGCTGGCTCCAGTCTCCAGCCCCACGGCTATCCTGTTGCACAGCTGTCAGAGCCGTTTTCACATAGGTCCAGAGAGGATCAAGCGTATCACCCTGGTCCCCGGTTAACCTTTCCTGCAAGCTGAGATAGTACCCTGAATCAAACACTCCAAGCAGCCTGAGCTGCCTGTACTCTTTATTGATACACACCCTCAGAAAGACCAGGACCGCTTTTTTAATATTCATGTAAATCGTTAGGGGTGTAATAATTTCAAATCAAGTGGGGCTTCCATAAGCCTCCTGGCACCGGTGTCCAGAATTTCATGGATAACCACCTCCATGACACGCCACACCTTCACACCTGAACGAATACAGCCTGTAATGGTTTCATCCTGTCTGCCGCAGGCCATATGCATATGCAAAAGCGGTGTCCCTTCCTCGTCACAGAAAAGAGTGCCCGTGCCTGTAACTTCATGGGCATTTCTCAACTGATGACTCATGGGATTCAGCGGCAAACCTCTATCCGTTTCCGGCCCCACAACCAGTTGACTTTGATCGTCTGCGCCACCAACCACAATAAGGGATGCGGCAGTAATCCCCTGCTCTGCTGCAAATTTTTCAATCACTTCATGGACAATCTCACCGTCTTCAAGTCGCAGAATAAATACCCTGCCTTGTCGTGCCTCTGAATATTTCATCCCTCTTTCTCCGTCATTGTATATCTCTCAAATAACTTCACGAATAATAGTGGCTAACCCCGATAAACGGGACTCAGTTCAGTACCCCCTCGGAGTCTGTCACTTAGCTGAGGGGTATAAGTACCTTCACGAAATTCATTCATAAAAAGAGATAAGCACAGACATCGAATGAATTTCTACGGTACTAAAATACTACACCTCGCCAAACTAATACAGCAGCAAAATTTTCTGATGGTAGCCATAACATGTTTGTTCTGGCCTCTCTGCCACAGCAACAGCAATTTCAGGCAACGCTTCCTCCAACCGGAACGCATATTCTCTGTTTCTTTATGGCTCTTCACTTCATTCAAGGTGGCCTTACGGATAATATCATGTTAGGATATTTATGTATCATGGGCTTCCCGGGTACAGAGGTATCGACATACAACGGCAATGTACAATGCCACATCCGGGTATGGGTTACTCGTGCTATTTCCACACGATGGAGGGATGCACAATGGTAAATCGCATTTCAAAAAAGGATGTCGAAGCTCTCCACCTTTTCCAAAGCCGAAACCGGCTCCTCACGGCGATCAGAGAGCAGAGTCTCCAGGACCCAGAAGATCAGGACCGATCACTGATTTATCAACACTGCTGTACCATTATCTCCGACGCTTTCGGCTGCGACTTTGTCTGGGCCGGCGATATAGACGTAAACCAGTCCAGCCTTATCTCTGTTGCTTCCACTCCAAAAGCAAGCCCCCACCACGCCAGAAAACAACAACAGCTTGGTGATATTCTCATAGAAAGATTTGGTCCACATCTCACACAATTTACTGCACCCTGCTATCTCCAGTTCGATGATGACAGTAAAATTGGTGCAGGTTTCTGGCCTCCATACTGCGCTGTCTGGCCGATTGCCTACCAGACCCGGAAGTATGGCTTTATTGCCATGCATTGCACTGAGGAGTTTAACCTTGGTGAACTCAAAGGCGAGTTTATTTCCCATGTAATGGACGACCTGGCCCTGGCCATCTACTCCCAGGACACCACCCTGAAGCTGAAGAGTGAAAGAGATTTCAATAAAGAAATTGTCGACACTATCCAGGCTCTCATGGTCACAATCCGCCCCTGCGGCACAATTCTGTCCTTCAATAACCGCGCAGAAGAGGTCACCGGCTACACGGAACAGGAAATCCTTGAAAAATATTGGGTTGATGTGATGGTCAGCCCGGAGAACCGGCTCCAGTTTCAACAGACCTTTTCAAAAATTCTCCAGGGAACCCAGGAAAATATCAACTTCATGGTGCCGCTGCTCACAAAATCCGGTTCCCAGAGGTATATCAGCTGGCACGGTTCTATCCGTCATAATATCGAGACGGGTCAAGTGGGTCTTGTCATGCTCGGTATCGATGAAACCGACAATCTTTTTGCGGGTCAGCAACTGAATATGTTTACCGCACGATGGGAAAAAATATTTATCGCCATGCAGGACCCGGCACTTCTTGTTGCAAACGACTTCACAATTCTCGAAGCAAATCCTGCAACTTTTGCCGCTGCCAAAAAACGCAGGGAAGAGGTTATCGGTAAAAACGTCTGTGACGTGCTTCATGGTGGACACGGAGATCTGGCCCAATGTCCACTCGAGCTCCTCATCGGTCATCAAAAAACCCAGATTTCCGAAACTGAACTCCATGGTCTCCATGGAACCTACATGCTTACCGTGAGCCCGCTCATTGAAGAAAACGGCGGGGTCAACGCCACTCTGCTGCTCGCCAGAAATCTTACCGAGGAGGAGGTTATTCGGGCAGAGGCTATTCGGGTTGCCCAGCTTGCCGCAATAGGGGAGCTGGCCTCCGGGGTTGCCCACGAAATCAACAATCCCATCAACGGTATCATCAACTACGCCCAGATTATCCTTGACGAACCAGACGACCCTGAAGCGCCTGACAATCTCCGCAACATCATCAGTGAAGGCAAACGAATAGCCGGTATTGTTTCCAATCTTCTCGACTTTGCACGAAGACGAAAAGAAATCCCGACCTGCTCAGATATAGCCAAAATAATTGGCAACAGCATTGAACTCATGGGCCATCTCCTCAAAAAGGATGGAATCACCTGCAGCATCGACATCGCAGACAACATCCCGCCGCTCAAGTGCAACGAACAACAATTACAACAGGTGGTACTCAATATCATCAGTAACGCCCGGTACGCAGTGAATACGCGTTTTCCAGAGCCGTGCAAAAAAAAGAAAATCGACATAAAGGCTGTACTTATCAATAAAAAAGAAGGCAAATTCATCCGTCTTACCTTTACCGATTCGGGCATAGGAATCGTACCTGAAATACGAAACAGGCTGTTTGATCCGTTTTTTTCCACCAAGCCAAAAGGCGAAGGAACCGGCCTTGGCCTGAGTATCAGTCATGGCCTCATCAGAGATCACGGTGGCTTTATCCGGGTTCAGAGCAAACCTGGAGAATGGACAAAATTCACCATAGACCTTCCCCTCATCTTCCAGTGAGCATCATGGCAAAAATAGACTCAACTCAATTCATCATTGCTGCCGAATTTATGATCTTTGCCATTGCGGCGGTCCCCATGTTCAGAAATCCTGAAGATATAGCAGACCCCGGCAGAATGATCAGTTTTCTGCTTATGCTCCTTGCCCTTTTTATCGCTGTTTTTTTTACCCTTTGGTTCTGGCAAAAAAAAGTCCATCTACGGGCTGAAGAAACAGAAAAACAGCTCATCGAGGAACGAGACAAAAATACCACCCTCGAAAACCAGTTTAAACAGTCAAACCAGGATCGTATCTATCAGTTGCAGGTTGCCAATGGTGCCCTGAATCGTGAAATTGCAGAACGTATCCAGGCAGAAGGTGAAATTCGAGCGCTGCAAAAGCGACAAACCCTTATCCTTGACTCGGCTGGAGAAGGCATCCTCGGCCTTGATAAACGGGGCAGGGTAATGTTTATGAACAAGGCCGCCTCGCTGATGCTTGGCTGGGAGCAGGAGGAACTTTCAGGACTCACCCACCATAGCAGGATCCACCACACCCTGCCGGACGGGACAGAACATAAAGAAGAGGACTGCCCTATTTATCAGGCATATAAAGACGGCAAGGTACACTACAAAACAGGGGATGTCTTCTGGTGTAAAAACGGTTCCAGCTTTCCGGTTGAATATGTCAGTACTCCCATAGAGGATCAGGGAATGCTCACGGGTGCAGTTGTTGTGTTCAGAGACCTGAATACCTACAAATAACCGTGTCTTTTAAAGGGAAAATCCATGACAAAAGAACATGAAAAAACTTCAATTCTTATTGTAGATGATGAGGAAAGCCTTCGAAACACCTTTCGTATTTTTCTCACCCGGGCCGGCTACGAAAACGTTCAGACGGTTGCAAGTTTTGACGAGGCCATTTCCGCTGCCAGCTCCGAAGATTTTGATCTGATCATCTGTGACATCGTTTTAGAAAGCCACTCCGGCATCGACCTGCTGCAACAGTTCAATGACATGGGAATCACCTGTCCCGTCGTCATCATCACCGGTTTTCCCCAGGTTGAAACGGCCTCCGACGCGGTCCGTCTCGGTGCCTTTGACTATATCCCAAAGCCGGTTGAAAAAGAGACGCTCCTGAAAACTGCGCGCCTGGCATTGCGGCAATACAGACTGGAGCAGGAGAAAAAAAAAGCGGATGCGGCACGCGATCAGTATCGCAAGGTCCTGGAAACAATTTTTAAAAGTGTGTCCGACACCATCATCTCTGTTGACAGCAGCCTCACAATTGAAGAAATCAACCACACCTCACTTCAGCTCTTTTCAAGAAGTGAAAAAAGAATTGAAGCCGGAGCAAAACTCGACGACTGCTTCTGGCAGACTGACCTCAATGTTCTCTGTTCAATTACAGCAAAGGTCATGCAGACAGGCAAGGCTCTCACCGACCTCCGCCTGGAATGCAATATCGGGGAGGAAACTAAACTTCTCAGTATCTGTGTCTCTCCTCTTGAGTATTTACAAACAGACAGGCATACCTCCACCGGGGCGGTCCTTGTTCTGCGTGACATCACCTACAAAAAGAAAGAGCAGCAGTCCCCAAGCCACCGCCTGCACAAGATGATCGGTGCGAGTCCCGCGATGCAGGAAGTCTTCACCCTTATTAAAAACATTGGCAAGGTGGATTCCTCCGTCCTGGTCACAGGGGCCAGTGGTACAGGAAAAGAACTGGTAGTCGATGCACTGCACAAAGAAAGTCTACGAAGGGATAAACCTCTGATAAAAGTGGATTGCACCGCCATTGGTGACAATCTTCTGGAAAGTGAACTCTTTGGTCATAAAAAAGGTGCCTTTACAGGGGCGACGGAGGACCGCAAGGGACGTATCTACCAGGCCAAGGGAGGGACTCTTTTTTTGGATGAAATCGGCGATATTTCCCAGATGATGCAGCTGCGCCTGCTCCGTTTTCTCCAGGAGAAGACCTACTATCCGGTTGGCTGGGATAAGGAAGTAAAGGTGGACGTCCGGGTGATCGCTGCAACCAACGCCGATTTAAAGGAAAAAGTCCGGACAGGTAGTTTCAGGGAGGATCTCTATTACAGACTGCTTATCATTGATATTGCCCTGCCTCCTCTCAAGGCACGGGACGGGGACATTCCACTTCTTGTGAATCTGTTCATTCAGCGTTTTTCTCTGCAACTGAAAAAAAGGATAACGGGGATCTCCGACCAGGCACTTGCCAGCCTCTGCAGTTATTCCTGGCCTGGAAACGTCAGGGAGCTTGAGCATATTATTGAACGTGCCTGTGTGCTCTGCCCTGAAACAACAATATCCTCGGCTCAACTGCCGGAAAACATCGTCTGTATTGAAGCGAGACCCAATACACCCCTCTCTCCCCTTACTCATTTAGTCTCTGATAAAGTATCTGCAAGAGCTGAAGAACCGCCCTCGGAACTTTTTTTTGCAAAAGATACAGACATTAAAGAAAACATTATCACAGCCCTGCAAAAATCAGGAGGAAACAAGGCAAAGGCCGCCCGAATGCTTAAAATCGACCGGTCAACCCTCTATCGAAAGATCCATGAGCTCCATATTGATCTTGAAAGTCTGTCCATCTGAGCCAGGGACAAAACTTCCGGCCTTCTTTTTATTGCCGCACAAGGTGGCTCGAGGGTTAGTTCCGACGTCCCTCATAGCTTCCTGGCTATCTGTATAGTTATCTTCTTTCACCATACCACATCTCAAGCTCTTCTATTATTGCTCAAAGGCTTTCTGAGATACAGTCCTCCATACTACAAAACTGTTGCAACAGTTGTGTGGTACAACACTTTTGCCCAGAGTTTTGGACACAGAACCAACCACCGCTCCTTTTTACAATCTCCATTCTTTATCGTTTGATATCAACTACTTTCAAACAATTAACATTGAAGAAAAATTTCATAGCTATAAAACACCACCCTGGCACTGCATATGCTATTGAATAATTAAATGAGATAGGCTGCTATGGAGGAACGACTATGGCCCCCCTTGAAAGTATAAGGTATGGGAATATTTTTGAGACGGATCAGGAGTGTATTAACTATCTGTTCAACAAGCGTTGGCCGGCTGGCTTCCACTGTCCGTTTTGTGACAGAAAACAGACCGATGTTGCGCCAGCCCACACAATCGTCTGCAGGTTCTGCAGGAAACAGAGCTCAATCACCGCCAACACCCTCATGCACGGGAGCAAGAAAAGCCTCGCCGAGTGGCTCCAGGTGGCGGCCCTTTTCTCTTGCACAGAAGGGGGCATCAGTGCCAGATCATTGCAACATATCTTTCATATTGCTACCTACCAAACTGCCTGGAACTGGTTAAAAAAACTGCGTCAGGCTGCGGCAATAGCCGAAGCGGAACCGCTTACGGGTCCGGTGTACGCCATCACTGCTCGAAGGCAAAGTGACGATGCGTTTCATAAGTATACCTCCCAAATAGCCTATCTGATTGAGGAACCAGAAGCGAAACAACAGAAAAAGAGAATCCGGCTCTCGGCACTTTCCGGGGAAAATCCGGCAGCGCTGGCTGATTTTATCAGCCAGGCAGTGCCCACGGGACAACAAGTTATCGCCCCCACATCCGTTATCGCTGAAGTCATTTCTTTACACAATAAATACACACTCAGGACCAACGATTATACAAACAGGGAGGCAGAGGCCCTCATTCATGAGTTGCATACCTGGATGCATCACCTCTACCGAGGGGCCTCATCTGCCAAATACATCCAGGACTATCTCAATGAATTTGTCTTTCGCTATAACACAAGATCCTGGTCCAATCGCCTGGAAATACTTGATCACCTTTTTACCGGTATCATGGCTGGTCTCCCGGTTGAACAAGCAGGGAATCCTGCAAGAGCCTGAGGAGCTACGAGATGAATACAAAATTTCAGGCAGGCCTCATCCTCACAGGGGTCACTTTAGTCGGCCTTCTCTTCTACAACGTCTGGTTGATTGAGACAACGCCGCCCAACCGTCCCTATTCGACCTTTATCAATCAGTTGCAGGAAGAAAGGATTCGGACCGTAGAATTAACCGGTGGAAAAATCCAGGCCGTGGATACAACCGATAACGAATTTATTACCTACGGACCTGACATCCCCGCACTTATGCCCATCTTACTGCAATCCGGAGTTATTCTGACTACCAAGGCTCCTCCCAGTAACCTGCAGACCTTTGCTCCTCTTATCCTTTGGTTTTTTATTCTCAGTATTCTCTGGGGATATCTTACCCGGAAATCTTCAGCAAAAAATGAATTTACAGGCAACAACCGATTCCCGAGCGCAAAACAGATAACGGGTAAAAAAACCTTTGAAGATGTCGCAGGAATTGATGAGGTTCGTGAAGAACTCGTCGAAATTATTGATTTCTTAAAACATCAGGAAAAATACAGCCAACTGGGAGGGCGTATACCAAGTGGTGTCTTACTGCAGGGCCCCCCTGGAACCGGCAAGACCTTGCTCGCCCGAGCTCTTGCCGGGGAGGCATCAGTGCCCTTTTTTTCGCTTGGAGGTTCTGATTTTGTCGAGATGTTTGCAGGTGTCGGGGCGTCCAGAGTTCGCGAACTTTTCCAAATGGCCAAAAAGAATGCCCCATGCATCGTCTTTATCGATGAAATTGATGCCATAGGCGGTAAAAGAAGCGGCGGCATGAACGGCTCTCACGAGGAACGAGAGCAGACTCTGAATGCCCTGCTTGTTGAAATGGATGGATTTTCAAGCCACGATAAAACCGTTATCATCGTTGGGGCCACCAATCGCCCCGACATCCTCGACCCTGCACTCCTTCGACCAGGGCGTTTTGACCGACAGCTCACGGTTTCCCTGCCAAACCTTAAGGGTCGGATCAAAATCCTCGATGTCCACACCCGTAATGTCATCACCGCAAGCGGTATGAGCCTTGCACATATTGCCCAGGGAATCCCTGGTTTCAGCGGTGCAGATATTGCCAATCTTGTCAATGAAGCGGCCCTGATTGCCGCTCGAAAAGAGAAAAAAGCGGTGGAACTTGTTGATTTTGAGGAGGCAAAAGACAAAATCATCATGGGTCTTGAACGTAAAAATGCCGCCATAAACGATAATGAACGACGAATTATAGCCTATCACGAGGCGGGTCACGCCATTGTCGCAGCCCTGCTCCCTGAAACCGATCGTCTCCATAAGATCACCATCATCCCGAGGGGGCAGGCCCTCGGACTCACCCAGCAAATTCCCTTTGAGGAGCACTACACCTACTCACTTGTCTACCTGTTGAACCGAATAAAGGTGCTTCTGGGGGGCAGAATCTCCGAAGAGATCGTCTTTAAACAGCTTTCCACCGGGGCCTCTAATGATATTGCAGGCGCCACGGCCATCGCCCGCAGAATTGTCAGCGAGTGGGGAATGAGCTCTGCAATGGGAGCAATGGTCTATCATTCCCAGACAGCCAACCAACCCGCGTCACCCTTGAGCGAAAAAACAACACGGGAAATTGATCTTGAAATCCGCCGCATTATCCGCGACTGCTACAGCCAGACCGAGGCTCTTCTCCGCCAGCACAATACACTCATCCATGAACTGGCCGAATTACTCCTGGTGAACGAGACGGTGGATGGAGAAGAGGTCGATATCGTTATACAATGTTATCTCAACAGAAACGAAAACAAGAAAAAAACAGATCATATCTGCCACAGATCAGACGCAAGCGCCGACTTGAATGCAGACGAAGGCGCAGACGCATGCAAAGAATCATTGCAGGAGGAGGAATCACAATGAACAAAAAAGGCCCACGCCAGACAATGCAATTGCTGTGTCTGCTTGGCATTATCTTTCTGACATCATCGGTTCTGGCAGAAGAGACAGGCCCCGCCGAAGTGACCATGGACCAGCTTGCAGAGCTTTACGAACCCGTGCTGTTTGACCATGCCATGCACACGGAAATCTATGACTGCAGTCGATGTCACCACAGCAGCGACCTTGATGGACAGCCCGGAGAATGCGCGCCCTGCCATAGCGGCAGGGCTTCTCGTGAAAAAAATAAATGCTCCGGATGCCACCGGCCGGACAATTATGACAATCCGAGCGAAACAAACATCAATGCCATCAACAGGTATCACATTGACACGCCGGGCTTAAAGGCAAGCTGGCACCTGCTTTGCCGCAACTGCCATCTTCAAGACAGCGGCCCCACTGGCTGCCGCGACTGTCATGAATACAGCCAGAAAGGCAAGAAACTGTTCCATGAAAAACAGTAGCTCCCCTGCAGGATAGGACAAAGGAGATTGTTATGGGTATCAATATACAAAGAAGGTCGTTATTAAAAGGCGGGGTCGCAGGCACCCTGCTGTCACTGTTTCAGCCCGCGAAAACCGCCTCAGCCCACAAGATAAAAAAATATCCCAACAGCTACGGTGTCCTTGTTGATCTGACCCGCTGCGTTGGCTGTCGAAGCTGTGAAGCCGCATGTAATTTAGAACAGGGGCTCCCGGAACCCCATAGTCCCTTTAGTGATGAGTCGGTCTTTGAAGCCGATGAACACGGCCGGGCCAGACGCACCGATGCAACAGCCTACACAGTCGTGCAGCGTTTTAATTTTCCCCAGCAGGATCACCCGCTGTTTAAAAAAGTTCAGTGTAACCACTGTCTTGAACCCGCCTGTCTCACCTCCTGCTTTGTCAACGCCTACACCAAGACACCTGAAGGAGCGGTTATCTATAATCCGGATGTCTGCGTGGGATGCAGAACCTGTATGATAGCCTGCCCATTTTATATCCCGACCTTTAACTACTCAAGTGGGCTTCATCCACGAATCAGAAAATGCATTTTCTGCTACGATACCAGGTTAAAGTTCGGTAAACCTCCGGCCTGTGTTGAGGCCTGCCCACAGGAAGCCCTCATCTTTGGCAAGCGTGAAAAACTCATTAAAATAGCCCGCAGGCGGATCGAGAAAAACGGATCACGTTACCAGGATCACATATATGGTGAGCATGAGGCTGGCGGCACCTCCTGGCTGTACCTTTCTCCCGTGCCTTTTTCCGAGGTCGGCTTTAACACCGAGCTTCCGGATGAGCCGATTCTAGATGGGGTAAAGGGGTTTCTCGCCATTGTTCCTATGGTCCTGACGATCTGGCCTGCTCTTTTTGCAGGATTTCACCTGCTGGCAACAAGAAAAGAACTGAAGCCACCTGCGACGAATGGTACCCATGAGGAGGAGACAAGATGAAAAACTATACGAGCGACCTCCCTCACCTCCCCATCTGGGGTTCTTTTAAACCCGACGGTTCAGCATGGAAACTGAAAGAACGGCTCTTTCTCGGACTCCCTTTTTCTGAGTACCTCAAAACTGTAACCGCGAGCTGGCTCAACAGAGTACTTGCAGCTATCCTTGTCGTTGGTTTCTACTTCCTCGCAGAACGGTATATCTTTGGTCTCAGCAGGATAACCCATGGTTCCAACGACTACCCATGGGGACTTTTCCTCGGCTTTGGTCTCTTTGCCATGGTACCTCTTTCGGCATCGGGGTTTCTACTTGGCACCACCGTTGTTATTTTTGGCCGAAAAGACTTCCATTCCATAGAAAGACTCGCACTTCTCAATGGGCTTCTCGGCTATTTCTTTGCTGTTGTCTACCTTGAGGTTGACCTCGGCATGCCCTGGAGGCTTGCCTACCCGATGTTTGTCTCTTTTGGCCCGGCGGCGGTTCTTTTTCTCGTGGCCTGGCATGTCGCGACCTATCTTTCTGTTCAGATCGCGGAGCTCCTGCCAGCTCTTTTTATATGGCTCGACCGTAAAAGCTGGGTGAAGTATATCACCCGAATCAGCCTCGGCCTGACAATCGCCGGAATCATCCTTTCTACCCTACATCAGGGTGCCCTGGGAGCACTCTTTACCTACGCCCCCACCAAGATTCATCCCCTCTGGCTGTCTATAGATTTTCAATGGATTCACTTTTTCTGCTCGGCCATTTTTGCTGGACTATCCATGGTCATCGTCAGTTCGACCCTCATAAATCATTTTATGCCCTGGCGCTGTGGCAAACAATTTACAGCCGACCTGGATCGGATCACCCTGGGGCTGGCCAAAGGTTCAAGCTATGCCATGTTTACCTATCTGGTCATTAAGCTTGTAGCGGTAGCCCATGACAATGAATGGGAATTGCTCCTGACCGGATGGGGAGGCTATTATCTGCTCGAAATTGCCATCGGCGTTGTCCTGCCCATGGTCATGTTTGCACGATCTATTCGTACAGGACGGGTACGGACAGCCAGGACAGCAGCCTTTATTACGGTTTTTGGCATTGTCTGGAACCGGCTTAACACGGCTATTGTCTGTTTCAACTATCAGATGTATCAGGATATACCGCACTGGAAAGAGATCTGGGTTACCCTGACCATCTATGCCATATACTTCATCACCTACCGCTTTATCGTCTACCGGCTGCCGATCGTTTTCGACTGGGAAGATACTCAAGAAAAGGCATAAAGAACCCTAAAACTGTTGTATAACCTGTATGACAGGTTATACAACAACAATGCAGCAGTGTTGCAGGCCCACCTTGTCCATCCACACATACATCTTTTTATCGATCTCCCCACTCAACTCCAATCTGGCCCACCCTACAAACGCTGCTCATTTTATTAATTAAATCCAAGATGTTACCTTAAATACAAAACACCCTCAGCCCATGCGTCCCTGTTTTTCCATTTTTTCTGAGCCTGGCATGATTAATGCTTTTATACCATTAAAGAGTAGCACCACCGCAGCACAACATCCGCAAAGGAGGCGATCATGAAAAGCTCAATAATCACTAAAGAAAAAGTCCATATTGATACCACTGATGAAATTATGATCCTGGGATTAAGGACAGGTGCTGTGATCTGTGCCCTGATCGGTGTGTGGGCCCTGTGCAGTCTGGCCGCAGCAGTTATTCAAACCGGACCTCTTGCAATGCTTCGGGGTTACCTCACCGCTATCACAGGAATTTAAGAGGTAGAAGCAGGGAAGGACACCTCCATCTATCGCGGGGCTGCTAAACACATAATCACTCCAGAAAGGGTCAGTTACTGTACCCCGGTGCACAGCCTTAGAACCCTTGAGGTTTGATAGAGTGGATATAGCAGCCACCAATCTCACGATATATGGGGAGAGTATTGCAACAATGAACAGGAAGACAGCCTGTCAAACGAATATCATACTCAGGAGGAGACCATGCAAAGCCACGACACAAACAAAGCGCTGACCTATTCAATGGTTGCTGCGGGAGGGATTTTTGGACTATGGGCTCTTGCGGCCCTGATAGGTGGACTCCACCAGGTAAACTGGCAGGTAACCGAACTGATCCGCCACTATCTGGTTGCAACTGGAATGATTCGACCACTTCACACCCTGGTCGACTTTTACTCGCATATCAAAGGAATTGAGTATCTCATCTGCGTCGCCTTTTTCGTTGCCTTTCCCATGTTCTATAAATATGTGGAAAAAACAGACACACGCACCAGAACAACAGTACAAAGCAAACATTAGTATGAGATTCGCATCTCTTCTCCCAGGTCGCATTCACAGAGTAAACTGAAAAGAGTCAACTGTACTGTTGACTCTTTTCGTCATTTTCTGCAGATTAATCGAGCAAACAACAATCTTCTGCTACTTTTGCTCGCCACCGATAAAGCGATAAACCATCGCACCGAGTAATCCACCCATGATGGGTGCTACCCAGAAAAGCCAAAGCTGGCCGATCGCCCAGTCACCGGTAAATACAGCGACCGCAGTACTACGTGCAGGATTCACGGAGGTATTTGTTACAGGGATACTGATCAGATGGATAAGAGTCAGACACAATCCGATTGCAATCGGAGCAAAACCCTTTGGAGCACGGGTGTCAGTGGCACCAAGGATTACCACAAGAAACATCATGGTCATAACCACTTCAGTGACAAAAGCGGCCAACAGACTATATCCCCCTGGAGAATGCGCACCATAGCCGTTTGAAGCGAAACCAGCCGACACATCAAAACCCGCCTTCCCGCTGGCAATCAGATAAAGTATTCCTCCTGCTGCAATTCCACCCAGAACTTGTGCGACAATATAAGGAAAAAGTTCTTTTGTTGGAAAGCGACCACCCGCCCACAGTCCAAAAGAGACCGCAGGATTCAGGTGACACCCTGAGATATGACCTATGGCAAAGGCCATCGTCAGGACGGTGAGACCAAAGGCCAGGGACACACCAAGCAGACCAATACCAACAACGGGGAATGCCGCTGCCAACACGGCACTACCACACCCACCAAGAACCAGCCAAAATGTACCAAAAAATTCTGCACCATATTTGTTCATTTCAGTCTCCTTTGTCGTTGTTTTTTTGCTGGCACCGCTTCTTCCCGAAAGCGGTTACTCACCCTTGTATCTTATCTTTACATGCAACGCATTTATGCAGTAAATTCAGTCGATTCACCACAAAAAGTCTGTTGTGAGATAGAATTATTAAAAAGTTGCAGGCCTGTGTATTATGGTAGTCGGTAATAGCAATCGAGCATGTTTTTCAACGCGCTTCGTGCTGTGATATGAGTGTTAGGATTTGATTTCCACAACAATAAGTATGTTAGGGGAACTCCTCCCGGCCATCTGAATACTTAGCAAACCGCCCCTGTTCAGGTGGGTGAACGTTGTCAGAGTTCGGCCATGGCCAGCCGCCAAATCTCGTTGTCTCATAATCATGAAATGCCTGCTGAATCTCTAAAGAGTTATTCATTACAAATGGCCCATGCTGTACAACCGGCTCATTGATCGGCTGACCTTGAAGGACGAGGAGAAAAGCGTCTTTATTTCCATTTTTTATAACAATAGGTTGATCTTCCAATAGATCAACCGAATGATAGGAATCAACATCTGTTCCCGCAATATTTAAAGAAGCTCCACGATAAAAATAAAGAGAGCGGTTTACCCCAGAAGTGGCCGGAGGAATAGTCCACCCAGCATCAGCCTCCAATCTGATGAGCCAGATTCCGACCTCATTCACCGGTTCATGGGCCCAGGAATCAGGTGCAGGCTCAGGTGCTCCCATGCCATGTATACTCCCGGCAATAAGGGTTACCTCAATCGATTTGCCATTTTGGTCAATTTCTCGAAAAACCGGAATATTCTCAGCCCAGAGCATCGCAAAATGGGGCTTGGAAAATTTCTTTGCTTTTGGCAGGTTAAGCCATATTTGAAAGAGCTCCAGTGGATTGCCGCCATCCTTATTAAGTAGAGGAAACATTTCGGCATGCTGCAATCCAGCCCCGGCCGTCATCCACTGCACATCCCCATCCCCGTATCGGCCAGATGCGCCATGGGAATCGGAATGATCAACAAATCCCTTCAATACCACAGTGACCGTTTCAAAGCCCCGGTGAGGATGTTCTGGGAAACCCGGTATCTTTTTTCCATGATACATCCGCCAGCCATCTTTAGGGGTAAAATCCTGTTGAAGATTCCTTCCGGCAAGAGACTCCACCGGTCCCAGCTCATCATTTCCAGCGGGATAATTATCAAGATGGTGGACACAAAATAAAAATGGATCACAGGTCTCCCAGGTAAAACCGAGAGGTTTAATATTCCTGATGAATTTATTATTCATGGACGTTCCCCAATATAGGTCTATCTCTTTAATTAAACTGGTATTATTATTCGTTTCCTGACTGATCAACCCATATTAACTGACTTGAATCAAAGCCATATTTTTCAGCCTGCTCCAGAAATGAATGTTTCAATCGATCAGGGACGCGAGGGCTTCGTGACAGCAGCCAGAGATAAGAGGTGTCAGGTCCGCAGACAAAGGCATACTCTTCTGGATCATAATCGAAAACCACATAGGAGCCATAAAATGGGCCAAAGAAGGAGACCTTGAGATGACCTGTACTTTCGTCTCCGACAAAATAGGCTTTACCTACAGCCTCTTTCCATTTGTCATTTTTGGTTGAATAGCCTCTATTTTTTACCTCTACTCCCCCGTCAGCGCGTAAAGAATACTCTGCAGTCACATTAATCATTGCCCGCTCAAAGCTGTGATCAAGTCGAGCAATCTCGTACCATTTGCCCAAATATGGCTGCAACTGAAAGTCAGAAACCGGCTGAACCCCGACGGGGTGTCCCAGGCAGCCAGCAAACAGTGGTGATAAGAGAAAAAGCAACAGTTTCTTCACTCTACTCCTCCCATAAGGCTTGAATGGTAACATGCAAAATGCGTTTAAAAAAGCTGGGGACGATTAGAGGTTGCCTGACTTTGCACGCAAAATCTTCAGGGTTGCCGTCAACCACTTTGCACTCTCAATACGAGCACCGTCCCGGCAGTGCACGGTATAGGCTTTACCGGAGACGCTACTTGTTGATGCAGCATATTGTATAAAGTCTTCCGCTGTTGTAATCTTTCCCTGCTTTAAAAAATACAGATACTTTTTGTTTATATGTTCTGCTGCATCCACAGCTGTAAACCATGCGCCGTTTCTCTGGAATGTACAGCCAGATGTCTTGATATATTCCAGTAAAAAGGTGATTTCATTTTCCGCAGTATTACCCGTATCAGCTGCAGGTAGCGGCAGAGGCAAAACGAGCAGAAGCACGAGAATCAGACTTCTGAAGATTACAGAACATTTTTTCATGGCTCTTCGCTTTCATGGCACATCAGATCAGGGAAGATGAGTCAGTGGCCAGAAACAACTGAACCCTCAACTTTTTTTTACACCATAAGAACCAGCAAAGGAGTTGTCCGGTTTTTTATGGAGGATGGATATTCTCTTTTGTACTCGCACCCCATTTTTTCATAAAACCCCCTTGCATGAGGGTCAGCCAGAATACATAAACGGGGAATCTCCCGTTCCCTGCACTTCGCATGCAAGTTGCTAAAAAGCTGGGTGCCAATGCCTTTACCGATACACTCTGGAGTGATAAACATGTGCTCAAGCCAGACACCCTTTTCAAGACTTGTCTCACCAAACACAAGATCACTTTCAAGTGTGACGACAGAGTAATAGCCAACGACCGCACCGCCCTGTTGAAATGCCATCACATCATTTTTTTCGATGTAACTGGCATCAACGGTCAGCTCTTTGGTCCATATTGCAAAATAGCTTTCCGGATATCCCCAATATCCTTTTGAGGCAAAGGATATTCTGGTAAGGATTTCAGCATCCTGAGGGGTGGCGGGGCGAATCATCATTTTCCACGGCAAAAATAATGGGTTTTCA
This sequence comes from Desulforhopalus sp. IMCC35007, assembly GCF_005116575.1. GTDB lineage: Bacteria > Desulfobacterota > Desulfobulbia > Desulfobulbales > Desulfocapsaceae > Desulforhopalus_A. The sequence continues at coordinate 24,858 of NZ_SWCN01000012.1, forward strand.
AAAGACTTACTTCTCGTTTTTGCTGTTTTTCTTTTTCCCTTGAAACCGTTTTACATGAAGAGCACGGCGGGTGGATTTTTTGGCCACGGAATGACCAAAACCCGCTAAGGGGCGCCTGCTAAGGGAAAAATATTCACCATGACAGTAGGCCAAAAGGCCTACCCTGGCAAGATCAAATTTACCATTCTTATCAATGACTCTGCTGTCCACTTTATTGCACACAATCTCAGCCAGAAACAGATCATGGGTACCAAGTTCTGTTACCGACCGGACCTTACATTCAAGTGCAACAGGACTCACTGAAAGAGAGGGAACATTCACCTCTGAACCAGGGTCAAGTTCCATGCCGAAATGCTTTATTTTATCAACGACCCTCCCGGACCGGCATCCGCAGAAATCGGTCATTTTCAACATTTCCGAGGTGGTGAGATTGATGACAAATTCGCCTGTTGCCTGGATGTTTTCGTAGGAAACGCGTTCTTTGCGCACGGCAATTGTCACCATGGGTGGGCGGGTGCAGGCCACCCCGGTCCAGCCGACAGTAAAGACATTCACCTTACCGCTGCCATCGACAGTTGTCACCAGAACAGCGGGCAACGGTCCAAGAAGTACAGCACCTTTAAACAGTTCTTTTGCCACAAAATCCTCTTTTATTTATTTTCATTTTCCCCGAATGATCATTTTCTTTGAAATCAGGAGAGAATCGGTATAGTGACCGGAGGCATATACTCCACAGCGGATTTTCACTTCGTTCGCTTATCTGCGAAGATAGTTTTCGACTTCCACACAAATATGGGTAAAAACGGCCTTTCCCGGCCACCTCCTGAAGAAAATATCAAACCTGTCCCTCCTCGTACCCTTTATCAATTGCAACAGGATTATTTTTCGCGGCTGCCACGGCCAGTCTGTCACAGCGCTCATTGAGTTCATGACCTGCATGCCCCTTCACCCAGTGGAAAGACACCTGTAATCCATGAAGAAGGGTGAGGAGCTGCTGCCATAAATCGATGTTGACCGCCTGTTGGCCATCGCTTTTTTTCCAGCCCTTTGCCTGCCACTTCTTTGCCCAGCCTTTTTCTATGCCATTGACCAGATAACTCGAATCAGAAAAGAGATGGATCTTTTTTGTGGTCGCTTTCACTTCTGTGAGAGCTACAATTGCTGCCATCATCTCCATACGGTTGTTCGTGGTCTGCCTGAATCCACCGCTGAACTCCTGCCGCTCTCCACCTCTCTCAATCACGGCACCATAGCCCCCGGGTCCGGGATTGTTGATGCTTCCTCCATCAGTATAGATCACGATATCCTCTTTTGCAAAACAACCGGGGCTTCGACTACCTGTCCCAGCGGTTTTTACCCCGGTTTTGCCAGGCTTCTTGTCATAGACAGGAGCTTCAAGCCAGGATAACGCTTCCTGTTCTGTGGGAAAACTTTTGTATTTGGCACCTGCAAAGCCCTTCACCTGTGCCTCTGCGCTCGCCCAATCGGTAAAAATACCATTTTCCCGACCTACGGCTACCGCATAAAATTTCTTTTTGGCCATACCAAAAACTCCAGTCCTATTGTCTCAATGTCAACGGCTCCAGACCACTCCGGTGACCGTATTACCGCGCTTATTAAAGAAAAGCTTGTCAAAACTCATCATATTGGCCATGGCTATTCCCCGGCCATGGTTGTGAATTGCCCGTGTTGTATCAACACTTAGATAGTTCTGCCAGTCAAAGCCGTCCCCATCATCACTTGTTATGAGATGACAGCCGTCTTCTTTTTTTTCAAAGCTGACCCGGACGATTCTGTCTTTGTAGCGGGGCTGAGTAAGACGTCTGTCAATCTCCTCCTGCAAGGTATTCCGGGCAAGCAGCTGACCTTTTTCTTCATAACTGATAGCCAGGTTTCCATGCTCCACCGCATTGATAAAAAGCTCTGATATACCGGTGAAAACCTGATCAGGATCTGGAAAGAACTGACTGAGAAATACGGCAAGTTTTTCACCTTCTCCAAGGGTTCTAAAACTACAGTCCAGCGACTGTACCAGGGTCATACTCTCCTGCAGCTCTAAAAAACGTTTGCGCTGTTCACGGTATTTATGAATTTTCAAACGGGCGGCTTCCACAATGGAGGATAAGGTTTCAATGGCCAGGGGCTTGACCAGATAATAAAATACCCCGGCCTCGATCCCTTCTTTTATTTCCTGGGGCTTACCGGCTGCGGTCTGCATGATAATTGGAATCCGCCGAAACCTCTGATCGGCTTTTACCTTCCTGCAAAACTCAATGCCATCCATTTCTGGCATGATCCGATCGAGCAAAATAATATCAACTTCCTCACCACACTCCTCCATAACACGAAGAGCATCAACACCGTTTACCGCGGTCTGTACACGATATTTCTTACGTTCCAGCATAGACTCCAGCAGGCGAAGTGCCAGCGGATTATCATCTACAGCCAGGACTGTTGTTTTTTCTACAGGTATAATATTCCTCAAATACACAGCAGATATCCGTTTTAGGTTGATGTTATAATTATACGGTATTGCATTTATCGCCACCTATAAGAGTATAGTCTACAATTCATAATTACAGTCAATTCTCCCTAAAAATCAATACAGACTCCGGTAAAATTAAAAAAGCCGGATTTTCCTTCTGGAAAATCCGGCTTCAAACAAGCTTTACAACCTGTAAAGAATTAACAACCTCGGATGCCTCAGCCTCCGGCACTTTTCACTTCTTTTGTTGGAGCACCATCTTTTGCCTGTGCGGCTCCAATCCCGTCGCGGGTGATTTTGATTGCTACATCTTTGGCGATTTCAAGGGTGACCACATTATCATTAATTCCAGTGATAGTGCCGTAGATTCCACCTTTGGTTACAACTTTGTTGCCTTTTTTCAAGTCGTTAAGAAAAGCCTGATGCTGTTTTGCCTGTTTCTGCTGTGGTCTGATGAGCAGAAAATAAAAAACAACAAAAATGAGAATCAACGGGATAAAAGAGGCAAAACCTCCAGCCGCACCTGCAGCCGGGCCTGCCGCATGAGCAATACCTACCATAATAGTTCCTCCAGAAAAGTAACAGAAATATGTAAACGTGAAACTCAGCTAAGCTCTCGTCACATCTTCAAAAATAAAACTCAGAGCAAAGTAATCATTCATTCTCAAGCTTGCTATAAAAATCTTTGCGGAACCGGGCAAAGTTATCCTCTTCGATGGCCTTGCGAATACCAGCCATCAGGTTCAGGTAAAAATGAAGATTATGAATTGTATTCAAATGGGAACTGAGGATCTCCCTTGCATGGAAAAGATGTCGCAGATAAGCACGGGAGTAGTTCCTGCAGGTGTAGCATGTGCAATTTTCATCTATCGGGCCATGGTCATCCCGATACTGTGCATTTTTGATGGAGATCTTTCCCTTTTCGGTAAACAGAGAGCCGTTTCTCGCGTTTCTGGTGGGCATGACACAGTCAAACATGTCCACTCCTCTGTAGACCCCCTCAACAAGGTCCGCAGGAGTACCCACACCCATAAGATAGACGGGGTAATCTTTGGGAAGAGCCGGGACAGTTTCTTCCGTCATGTCATACATCAGATGCTTGTCTTCTCCTACACTCAAGCCACCAATGGCATAACCGTCAAAGCCGATATCAATAAGGGCTGCTGCATGTTCTCTCCGTAGTTCAGGATACATACCACCCTGAACTATACCAAACAGGAGCTGGTCTCTTTTCGTATGGGCCATGCGACAGCGGTTTGCCCAGCGGGTGGTCAGATCCGTTGCCTTGATCGTCTCATCTTTGGTTGCAGGAAAGGGAATACAGGTATCAAGACACATCATGATATCTGAGCCGAGAGACTGCTGGACATGCACCGCATCTTCGGGGCTGAGAAACAGTTTAGAGCCATCCAGATGAGACTTAAATGCGGCCCCTTCTTCAGTGATGGTCGCGAGCTCTTTGAGGCTGAAGATCTGGAAACCGCCACTGTCCGTGAGTATAGATCCCTTCCAGTTCATGAACTTATGCAGACCGCCAAAACTTTCGATTAACTCGTGACCGGGACGGATAAAGAGATGATAGGTGTTGCCCAGGATAATCTGAGCATTCATCTCCTGCAGGTTTTCAGGAGTAACAGCCTTAACGGTTCCCTGGGTTCCCACGGGCATAAAGACGGGGGTCTGAATTATTCCCTGGCGGGTTTTCACTTCTCCACGCCGTGCAGCGCATTCAGAAGACTGTTTATGTAGGGTAAAAGGTGAGGTATTGGTCATGATAGTATTTTTAAGTTGGAGGTGTCTCTTCATTTATCTTTGCTACGGGTCATAGCATTGACCATGATAATTTGCAATGACGGAAAAACTCTCAACCCCTGCCTCCAATTGTTACATCTGCAAATGATACGCCTATAAAGAAACTGAAATACCGGGAAATTTATCGTCACATCAAGCAGGTTTCTCGTGCATAGAATATCGGTTCAACACTGCCAGGCATTTAATTACACTTGTTTTTTCGAAATTTATCTGCATACTCTATAAATACATGCACATCGAAAAACGAGCCCCTAAGAAATAATAAGATAACCAGATCACTACAGAAAAAACAGTAACAACCAATGAAAACTATTGTCATCATAGAAAACGAAACGGTGCAGCTCAATGCTCTGGTTACTCTTTTTAAGCAATGGCAAAAGAAAATAAATATAATTACGGCAACCAGAGAACAGGCCGCCATCTCAATTATTTCCAAGCAACAAGTTGATCTGGTTGTCTGCGACCTTGCAATTCCTAGCAGTTTTTCACTTGCCGATTTTTCTCTGCTGACCCGGACCTTTCCCCAGGTACCCTGCATCACCCTGTCTGAACAACAGGGACCACAGCCTGAACAACTCATCGAATACGGGGCGAGCCATTGTTTGCTCAAACCCCTTGATACGGATTATCTTCTCGATTGCGCCCATGAGATACTTGAAGGCTCCCTTACCGGCACCACCGAAGGTATTCCAGTACACAGTTTCTTGCAGATGCTGGAAAGCGAAGGGCAGACCTGTACTCTTGAAGTAACCACCCTCAAAGATCGGGGGCTCCTCTATATTAAGAACGGAGAGCTGATTGGTGCAGAAACCAAGTCAATAAGAGGTGAAGAAGCCGCGCATCTCATTCTTGCCTGGCCTGAAACCCGACTCAGACTGCGCCACTTCAACGGTCAATATCAGAGACAGATAACGAAAGATCTCCTCTCTATCATTATTGAGTCTTTTGAGCTCTCCTCAGAACTGGCACAAAAAAAAGCAGGTATTACCACAGGCCGCCACCAGCTGCCTCTGCAACATGCAACCACAAGAGGCAAGGAGTTCCCCGTCGAAATTGGTGCCAGAATTAAAATCGTTTTTTTTGATCTTGAGAAAGAAGTGGAGAGCAGTCTGGTCGGCCTGGTAAAGGACAACTCCGTGATCGTTGAAAATCCCATTCCGGAAACTGACCTGCAGCATCAGATTCACGGCAGGCGTGTCATGGTAAAGTTTGTGTATAAAGGGCGGATGTGGATGTTTAAATCACAACTCATCGGTGTTACCACAAGCCCAGCTCCACTGCTCTTTTTCGAATACCCGGAGGCGATTCACTTCCATGAACTCCGCAAGGCGAAAAGGTCTTCGATCTTTATCCCATCAACCTTTCACCTTGAGGGCGAAAAAGAACTGTTTGGGATGCTCATCGACATGAGCCTTACCGGCAGTTTATGTCAGATCAAACACAATAATCTGCAGAATGTTCCGGTGATAGACATCGACTCAACAGTGGTATTACGCTGCCTGCTGCCGGGAATCTCCGAAGAGCAAAAACTCTATGGAAAAGTAAAAAACATGAAGATTGAACAGGGAGAAACCCGTATCGGTGTCGAATTTGAAAGCCTCCAGCCCCAGTTGACCGACACGATCGGCAAGTACCTCTACTCTCTTGATCAGGCTTCAGGTTAGCCTGTAGCTTTCTTTGCACCGTGGCCAACGGTCCAATTTGACTTATAAAGTGCACGGTTTAGTTATATTTTTTCCAGAGGCTCGTAATACAACTGCGAATTTGACCTTCCTGCCTGACAATATCCTCACAGAGGGCCAACTGGTTTCTCGCCCGGAGTAAATTTTCACCATCGCGTCGTACCCTGAAATAGACATTGCCCCGCAGATGATCGGTAAAAAATCTCAACCCTAATTCAAAACAGATGGCCAGTAAGCCGTCGTAAATATAATGATGGTCCAGACAAATCTCATCTGCCAGTTCACAGGAAAAATAACCTTCAAGAGCCGCCTGACAGAGGCTGAGGTTAAAACCCGCCATTTGACTGTCCTCAGCCGATTCCGTCATGTTACTACAAACCGAACGCAGGCAGTCTCCAAGATCGTGATAGACGATCCCCCGGCCCACTGTATCGAGATCCAGAAGGCCAACCGCCTCATTGGCAGCACTAAAAATAAAGTTATCCACCTTAGGATCGCCGTGAATTGTCTGGAGAAAAATATCCTCTTGTACCCGGGCTCTTTCAATGCCCATGGCCGGTTCTCTATACTTTTGAATTAATTGTCGGCAAAAAGCCGTTGCAACATCACCTCTTTCACAACGTTGCCCTGACGTCTGATCATACTCATGCAGGTAGCTTGAAAGGTGATGAAACCCCGGTAAGGGATCTTTCATCAGCCCTTCTGGGATGTCATAGAAAAGATTGTGAAACCTTGCAAGTGTTCTCCCAACGGACCGGGCCTGCTCAGTGGAATCGATTCGCAGGACGCAGGAGGCAGGAAGGTAACGTTGAGCACGCCAGTAGCCTCTGCGGCTGTCGACAAAACAGATATTGTGATCTTTGGCGTAGACAGGTTCAGCCATAACAAAACCTGCACGAAGAGAGGAGGCTTTACCTGCCAGATGCTGACAGATGATTTCAAAATTTTTTATAACCACGGCTGGATCGGGAAAAACATCCCCACTCAGTTTCTGGAGTACAAAAGGCTCAGGCGTGGTCTCAACGAGAAAAGTTGTATTGATATTTCCCTGCCCCAATGGACGAATGGTTGCAGAGCTGTCACAGGAAAAAGCCGCCAGTATTTCAGCTTGCTCTGGTATCATTAATGTTGAGCCCATTTTTACCTAAAAATTCTACGAGGCAGCCGGCGCCACCAATAAGAGCAGCATTCTTATTAAGAAGAAGCCTTACGGGTATTTTTTTCATCAATTGAGACATCTGACCTTTGTCTAGAAACTGCTCAATAAATCCCTGAAACGATACATGACCGGTTAATCGGGGTAAAATACCTCCCCCCAGATAGATGCCACCCAATGCATATGTTTTAAGGGCCAGGTTTCCTGCCTCACTGCCTAAAATTTTCAAAAAAAGGTCAACTGTCCGGCGGCAGAGAGGACATGCCTTATCAGCGATGGCGCCAGCTATAATAGCAGGTGTCCTGTCCGTTTTCCCCGACATCTCCCCTGCGACGTGGACAGATTCATCCATGCCGTAATACGACTTACAAAAATCATACAGCCTGGCAATGCCAGGGCCCGCTATCAGATATTCATAACTGACAGGTGTCTGTTTTTTCCGCACCCAGGCAAGAAGTGCCATCTGCTCTTCGTCCACAGGGGCAAAATCGGCGTGCCCCCCTTCAGTGCCCGTTACAAAAAGCAGACCGTCCGACTCCACGATAAGACCCTCCCCAAGGCCGGTTCCCGGAGCCACAACTGCTGAGACGGCTCCTCCACCGGGGTCACCCTGCTGGATAATCTCAATATCGGCAAAATTGTTGGAAGAAAAATGTTTTATAGATCTTGCCACAGCGGTGAGATCATTGATGAGGATAACTTTTGTAAAGCCAAACTGTAGCTCAAGATTAACGCTATCTAAGGTCCAGGCTAGATTTGTCATCTCTGCACGGCCCTTGCCGACCAGTCCTGCCACTGCAAGACAAGCGATAGAGGGAACGTGTTGAATTGTGGACAAAAACTTATGGATAATCTCTTCAACGCTTGAAAAACTGCTGTTGAAATAGCGCTGTTGATAGAGGGGCTTTGTCACGTTACCGGGAAGAAAGAGGGCAAAATCGCTCTTGGTTCCTCCGATATCAGCCACAAGAAGTGTGGTGTCTCCGATCAGGTTTGTCACTGTGATTCTCTATTGAGTAGTCTGAAAAAGATGCACATCCTGCTGAGGATATGGAAAAGAGATACCCTTTTCATCAAAAGTGAGCTTAATTTTTTCGTTCAGAGAAAAATATACATCCCAGTAGTCTTCGGTTTTTACCCATGGCCGGACCACGAGATCAACAGATGAAGCTCCCAGGGCTGAGACAGCAACAACCGGCGCAGGACTGGCAAGGATCCGATTGTCAGCGGCCATAATCTCTTCAAGGGTTGTTTTGGCCTCAAGGATATCATCGTCATAGCCAATACCGACTACCAAGTCGACACGTCGTGTTGGATTGGCCGTAATATTAGTGATGGTTGCATTGGATATAGCACCATTGGGGATGATCTTTTTCTGGTTATCTCCGGTGTTCAGGATAGTCGAAAATACTGAGATGGCCTCAACCTTGCCGCTTTCCCCGCCTACGGTCACGACATCTCCTACCTTGAATGGCCTAAAGAGGATGAGCATTATTCCGGAGGAAAAGTTGGCCAGAGAATCCTTGAGGGCCAGGCCAATTGCAAGAGATGCAGCCCCTAGAACCGCGAGAAAAGAAGTTGTTTTAATCCCAAGTTGACCTGCTGCTGCGATGATAACGCTTGTAAGAAGAGCGTAATAGAGGATCCCTTCCAAAAATTTAATGAGAGTCAGATCAACAGACCTTACCTTCATCAATCTGATCAAAACGTTGGTTATTTTCCGGGCTATCCACTTACCGATAAGAAAAATCAGTAGTGCTGCAACCGCCTTGCCGGTGTAAGAAATCACAAGCGGCTGCAGATTTTTTATCATTTCAGGATCAATGGTAAAATTCATGGGTTCCTCTTCAAGGCAAGGTGAGAGAAATGAGTATGATGAAAAAAGTAGTTCTTATACTCCCCTGGGCAAACACCATTTCTCCTGCACCAACATTGTTAGTATTAAGATATGACTGGCTCAACTGGAGGTAATGCTACAGGCCCACTTCTATAATTACTCGTTGAGAGCGCGAATATCCCAGGCCTCAGTCCTGCTGTTATTGTCAGTATTTTTAACGATTGTAAATTCAAAAATCTGGGAAGAATCATTAAAAAGAGAATCGTTGACCTCAACAGCCTTAGAACAATGAAAAAAAACGGATTCCGGTAGAAGTCCCTTCGGGGTGAGATTGTAGTAGCGCATAAAACCAAACCCCCTGTCAGGATTGTAGTTTATGGGAATACCACGCTTACGCTCTTCGCCATTTTGTGCAGGAATAGGCAGAAGTCCCGGAATGAGAAAGCCGGAGAGAAAACTGTCTGCGGTCTCTTTGAGTTCATGGCTGACATGGTTAAAGCCGATAACCTCAACCCGGCATCCCATATTTTGCAGGGCCAGGACCAAACGGATGAAATCTCCGTCACCCGTGAGCAAAATAACTCTGTCAAGATTTCTCGCCTGGAGAAGCGCGTCGATGGCCAGATCCATATCAGCATTAGCTTTGGTGGTCAGGATACCTTCGTCATCGACAAAATGTTTGACTAATTTTTTTATAACCTTAAATCCACACTGGCGAATAACATCATGGTAACGATATAACTTTTGTCTGTAATCCGGATCATCTTTGGTGCGTTCCCTATCTTCAGCAAGATAGGAATTGGCCCGCAGTAATACTGAGTTTCCCGCGTTGGCCAGATCAACCAGAACATCATAACGCATGCCGTAACCGCCACACATACGGATGTTTTCAGCATCTACATAGATTCCCGTTTTGAGCATATCAATCTGTACAGTCTAAAAGCAATAATTTAAAAACAGTTTTAAAGTCAGGCTGATCCTTGAAGGGGTGAGCTAAACCATTTCAAGGATCTCTAACAAAAGTGGCCTGATATAAATATCGGCCTCCTCTAACTCCCTACTCCCACTCAATGGTAGCAGGTGGTTTGGAGGAGATGTCGTAAACCACCCGGTTGACCCCACGAACCTCATTGATGATTCTCGTGGAAATTTCACCGAGTATCTCGTACGGCAGCTTGCTCCAATCGGCGGTCATTGCATCTCTTGAATCGACACAGCGAATGGCAACAACATGTTCATATGTCCTGCCATCCCCCATTACTCCCACAGTCTGAATGGGAAGAAGAACGGCAAAAGATTGCCATACTTTCCGGTACCAGCCGGCCTTTCTCATCTCATCGAGCACAATCACATCAGACTGACGCAGGATGCGCAGTCTTTCTGCAGTGACCTCACCCATAATTCTGATACCAAGCCCGGGACCGGGAAAAGGTTGCCGGTAAATTGCTTCTTCAGGAAGACCCAGCTCAAGCCCTAACTCCCTCACCTCATCTTTAAACAACTCCCGGACTGGTTCGATAAGATCAAGCTTCATAATCTCTGGCAAACCGCCAACATTGTGGTGGGATTTAATAGGAGCCTCCCCTCTGAAACTTACCGACTCGATTACATCGGGATAGAGAGTACCCTGGGCCAGATACCTGACCTTACCTATTTTTTTGGCTTCTTCTTCAAAAATCTTAATAAAGCCAAGACCAATCCGTTTACGTTTGATTTCCGGGTCTTCAACGCCTTCCAACTCTTTCAAGAAAAACTCTTCGGCATTAACATCAATGACGTTGAGCTTGGACTTTTCTTTGAAGAATCTGAGGATCGACTCGGATTCTCCGGTTCTCATAAGTCCGTTATTCACATAAATGCAGGTAAGTTGATTGCCGATGGCCTTATGGATAATCGCGGCGACAACAGAGCTGTCAACCCCTCCGGAAAGCGCGCAGATGACATTATCATCCCCAACCTGCTCACGAATAGCTTTGACATTCTGTTCGATAAAGGAGTGCATGGTCCACTCTGGCTGGCAGTTACAGATGCCAAAGATAAAATTTCTCAGAATGTCATTGCCAATAAGCGTATGGGCGACTTCAGGGTGAAACTGCACCGCCACAAAGGGTTTCTCTTTGTGGCGAAGAGCCGCATACGGCGAATGTTCACTGGTTGCAGTGACTTCAAAGCCTTCAGGGAGAACTTCAATCCGGTCCCCGTGACTCATCCAGACCTGGTGGACCGCTTCACCGGTCTCAAGCCCTGCAAAAAGGCCGGCGGTGTAATGTACATTAAGGTAGGCCTTGCCAAACTCCCGCTTTACTGCTTTTTCCACCTTGCCATCGAATTGCTGGATCATCAACTGGGCACCGTAGCAGATACCGAGCACAGGTACTCCAAGCTCAAAGATCTCCGGGTCACAGAGCGGTGCATCCTCATCGTAGACGGAACATGGGCCACCAGAGAGAACGATACCCGTAGGCTTGAGTTCTTTGATCTTCTCAAGCGGGGTAGAGAATGGGTGAATTTCACTGTATACTTTCTGTTCGCGAATGCGGCGGGCAATCAGCTGCGTCGTTTGAGAACCGAAGTCAAGAATAACAATTTTTTCGCTATGAATATCCATGGGTTTTCCCGTTAATTCTGTATTATCTAAAGTGTAATCAGGCGGTTCTGTAGTTTGGTGCTTCTTTTGTGATTATAACGTCGTGAACGTGTGATTCCCGAAGCCCTGCTGCAGAAATTCGTACAAACTGAGCTTTCTGCTGAAGCTCAGCAATCGTTGCAGCTCCAACATAGCCCATGCCAGAACGAAGACCACCCAACATCTGATAGAGTACGGTGGAAATAGGCCCGCGATAGGGCACCTTACCCTCAATTCCTTCCGGAACAAGCTTTGAACTCGACGTCACCTCGGATTGAAAATAACGGTCCGCAGAGCCTTGAGACTGACTCATGGCGCCAATGGAACCCATGCCGCGGTACGCCTTGTAGGTACGCCCCTGATAGAGGAAGGTGTCTCCAGGAGTCTCATCTGTTCCGGCAAAGAGGGAGCCCAGCATAACCGAGGACGCTCCCGCGCCTATGGCCTTTGCCAGATCTCCGGAATGCTTGATTCCACCATCTGCGATAATGGGGATATTATATCTGTTGGCGACCTCAACACACTTCTTCAGCGCCGTCATCTGAGGAACACCGACTCCAGCCACAACCCGGGTGGTACAAATTGAACCCGGTCCGATTCCAACTTTTACTGCATTGGCCCCCGCCTCAATCAATGCCTCAGTTCCTTCTCCTGTTGCGACATTTCCTGCGATAACAGAAAGAAGAGGAAAAGCCTGTTTCACCCGGCGAACAGCCTCAATAACACCTTTGGAGTGTCCATGGGCGGAGTCAATTGCAACAACATCAACCCCGACAGACAAGAGCTTTTCAGCCTGTCTTTCTATATTAGGTCCGACTCCGAGTGCCGCTCCCGCAAGCAGCCGGCCAAATCTATCTTTCGCGGCAAGGGGATATTTCTTTATCTTTTCAAGGTCTTTAATAGTGATCAAACCTTTTAAGGCGCCATGATCATCCACGACTAACAGTTTCTCTATACGGTGCTCATGAAGAAGGGCCTTTGAGTGCTCAAGCGTAATCCCTACCTTCGCGGTAACAAGATTTTTAGAGGTCATAACATCGGCGACACGGAGACCATCATCGGAAACAAAACGCAAATCCCGATTGGTTACGATACCAACGAGCTTGCCCTCATTGAGAACCGGTAAACCTGATATTTTGTAGGTGCTCATAATCTCCTGCACCTCACCCACCGACTGGTACTGACTGACCGTTATCGGATCGATAATCATTCCGGATTCCGATTTTTTAACCCTTTCGACCATAAGGGCCTGTTCCTCAATGGACATATTTTTGTGAATAATACCAATCCCCCCTTCTCTTGCCATGGCAATAGCTGTACGAAACTCTGTTACGGTATCCATCGCAGAGCTCAGTAACGGCGTTTTCAGGGAAATAGTGTCGGTAAGTCTCGTCTCAAGGTTCACCTCGTTTGGTAAAACACTGGAAGCTGATGGGACGAGGAGTAAATCATCAAATGTGAGTGCAGTTTCTATCTGGTCTGGTAACATGTTCCCTCCTTGTCAGGGATTGAAGTCAAAACCACCTCAAAACAACCTCTTTAAAAAGAAGCGCTTTCATCGCTCAGCACGCCGGAGGTTCAGTTGGTCCTTTTGAATTTCAAATAATGCGTTATATTTAAGAGTAGTAAAATAAGTCAGATCTGAAAATTATCTTATGTTTTTTTGGGCGAAATAATGAAAGGCCAAGGCTTCCCAGTAGTGGTCGATAACGGATAACGAGACATAAAAGGATTACCATTCAATGCTGCTTGAAATAAACCCAATAAACCCACAGCAACGTTTGATCGACCGGGCTGTGAAGTTACTCAAAAATGGTGCCATCATCTGCTACCCGACAGATACCGGATATGGAATTGGCTGTGATCTTCTTAATCCAAAAGGTATTAAAGGAATCATGCTGCTGAAGAAAAGACCCAGCCACAAACCGTTTTCCTTTCTCTGCTCAGACCTCTCAGATATCAGCCAATATGCCCATGTCTCCAATACCGCTTACAGGCTTTTGAAAAAGAATCTTCCGGGCCCGTACACCTTTGTCCTACCGGGAACAAAACTGGTGCCAAAAGTTATGGCGACCAAACAGAAAACCGTTGGAATAAAAGTCCCCAGTCACCCAATCAGTCGGCTTCTGGTAGAATCCCTGGGCAACCCACTTGTTAACACCAGTGTACAGCTTGAAGATGACGAAGCGACCCTAGCGGACCCCTATGAAATAGAAGAGTATATTGGCAACAGGATAGGGCTTATCATTGACGCAGGCCCTATCTATCCCGATCCTTCTTCAATCATAGACCTTACCGGCGACTATCCGGAAGTATTACGCGAAGGCAAAGGGGATGTTACTCCGTTTCGCTGATCAACGCCTCTTTCAAAGACTTACTCATGGTGAAGTGTAAGGTCTTTCTGTCCGGAATATCCATAATCTTTCCGGTTCTGGGGTTTTTGGTTGAACGTGGTCTGCGGCTCCTTACAGAGAAACTGCCAAAACCCCTTAACTCTATGCGTCGGTCTTCGACCAGTGCTTTTGACATTGTATCTAACATGATATCCACTGCAAGGCTTACATCTTGTTTCTGCATGGACAGCTCACTGCTTACCTTATCTACGAGATCTTTTTTCAACATACCTAACAACAATTATATAAGAGATTACCGGCGCACATAACGGGCACCAAAAAAATATAAAAAAAGGTTGTCTTGTCAAACTCCTGACAAGACAACCCTTTAGGCTACAGCACAAGCACCCTTACGGCGCCTTACTATTCATTATCCGTGTTATCACTGCCTTCAGCTGCGGCTTTCAGAAGGTCTCCGAAAGTAGATGGTGCAGCCTCAGAAGCAATTTTTTCGGCTTTCTTGAACTTCTCTACAGCAACCTCTTCGTCGTCGCCTTCGAGGGTTTTCACTGAAAGTCCGATTTTACGATCTTTAGCGGAAACATTGATAACGATGGCTTTAAGAATATCGCCCATCTGATACATTCCAACGGGTGTTTTCACCTTGTCTTTGGAAAGCTCAGAAACGTGTACAAGTCCTTCAATACCCTCTTCCAGTTTAACAAAGACACCGAAGTCAGTCACATTGGTAATCTCGCCCTCGACAACAGTCCCTGAAGGGTAGTTGTTATAGGCAGCCTGCCATGGATCTGGAACCATCTGCTTGATACCAAGAGAGAATCGCTCGTTTTCTTTATCGATCTTGAGCACTACAGCCTGAATGGTCTCGCCTTTTGCATACTTCTCAGAAGGATGCTTAATACGCTCAGTCCAGGACAGATCAGATACGTGAATCAGACCATCAATACCTTCTTCGATACCGATAAAGACACCAAAGTCAGTGATGTTCTTAATCTTGCCTTCTATAACAGAGCCGACAGGATAATTCTCAGTTACCAGATCCCATGGGTTTGGTTGAAGCTGCTTCATACCAAGGGAGATTCTCTTGGTTTCTGTTTCGATATTCAGAACCATAACCTCAACTTCGTCACCCACAGAAACCATCTTGCTTGGATGACGTGGTTTCTTGGACCATGTCATTTCAGAGACATGGATCAGACCCTCAACACCTTCCTCAAGCTCCACGAACACACCATAATCGGTGATCGAAACAACCTTGCCGCGCGTGGTCTGGCTGAGTGGGTAACGGTCAACCACTGTCTCCCATGGGTCGTCGCGAAGCTGCTTCACACCAAGGGACACTCTGTCGTGGTCTCTATCGTATTTTAGAACCTTAACTTCGAGATCTTCACCAACTTTGTAGAGCTTGGCTGGATGTGAAACCCGGCCCCAGGAGAGGTCGGTGATATGACAGAGTCCGTCCATTCCACCCATATCGATGAAGAGACCGTAATCGGTGATATTGGTGATTGCACCGGTAATGATCTGACCTTCTTCAAGCTTGGAACGCATTTCTTCACGAAGCTTGTTACGCTCCTCTTCAAGAATTGCACGGCGGGAAATAACGACGTTGTTTCTCTTTTTATTAAACTTAAGGATTTTAAAATCCATGGAATTACCGATAAGCGCATCCAGATCTTTGACTGGGCGAAGATCGATTTGTGAGTATGGCAGGAAGGCAGGGACGCCGATATCAACGGACATACCACCTTTAACGCGGCTCTCAATTTTACCATTGATCGTCTCATCTGCTTCCTGAATCTCAGCAATTCTTTCCCAAACTTTAATTGCAATGGCCTTTTCTCGTGACAGGAGGAGTCCACCCTCTTCTTTACGACGCTCAACGAAGACTTCAAATACGTCACCGATGTTTATTTCTTCACCATCTTCCAGGCGGAATTCGGACTTGGCAATGTAGCTTTCAGCCTTATCACCAACATCAACAAGCAGGTAGTCATCAACGGTTCCGATGATGGTGCCCATGGCGACATCGCCTACGGCAACAACCTTGTTGTTTTCTTCCATCTCAAAGAGCTCTGCAAAGCTCATCTCTTCCATACTGTCCTGGGTTGATTGATTAAGTTGTTCTGTCATGGATTATACTCTTCCTGTAGACCTGAGGGCCAATTGGTTAAAGGGCTTCTACCCGCCATCACTGCAGTGACAGTCAGGCAGAAAGTAACAAAGGCCACACTCCACTGTGGAGAGTAACCTTCTTTGATTTGAACAGTATTGTATATCAACTTTTCATCGAAAGGACAACTACTTCTTGTACAATAGATGTTTTTTTATTTTTCTTTTCCCGCAGGTCATTATTCCTGGGCACCTTGAATATCAGTCTAAAGAAGTCACTGAAAATTCCCACAATCAACTGTATTTACATTATATATCGGGGTGTTAATTTGCTATTTAGCAAACAGCTCAGAAGCTATCCAGCTCCAGTTATGATTTTTCCTGAACCTTTCTGGAATAATTCTTCCGCCCACTGCGTGGTCTCGGCTTTCTCTTTTGCCCCGGTCGACCACCTCCACCACCTTTTGCAGCCTGTGGTGGCGCAGTACCTTTTGGTGGTTTGACGAGCAAGGATTCTTCCGGGACGACGCATTCCAGTTTTCTCCCAATATATTCTTCTATCTCAGGCAGGTAAAACGAACCCTCCTCACAGGCAAAACTCACTGACTTTCCGGATGCTCCTGCTCTACCCGTCCTGCCAATCCTGTGCACATAGTCCTCCGGCTCATACGGCAGGGTATAATTCACGACAAAGGTAATTCCGTCTATATGAATTCCTCGACCGGCCACATCCGTCGCCACCAGTATTTTAACCTTACCTTCACGGAAGTTTTCCAGACGTGTTGTTCTTTTGTTCTGGGCTACATCACCTGACAGCAGAACACAATCGATACTGTTGCGCTGCAATCTATCGGCAAGCCTCTTGGCCTCATTTTTCATATTGGCAAAGACAATGATACGGTCATCTGGATGTTGCTGAATGAGGTTATAGAGCACCGCATATTTTTCGTCAGTCGTGGTCAGATAGACAACCTGCTCGACCGTATCAACTGCCACCTGCTCGGGTTCTGCCTCGACAACTTTCGGCTTTTCGCACCACTGGGAGGCCAGCCTCTGCACATCGTCTGAAACCGTTGCGGAAAACAGCATTGTCTGTCGTTCGTGTTTCCCGGCAAGTCGGCCAACAATCCTCCGGACATCAGGGATAAAACCCATATCTAGCATCCTGTCCGCCTCATCAAGGACGAGGATCCGGCAACGACTGAGGTCAACCACACCCTTGCCAATGAAATCAAGCAACCTGCCGGGAGTTGCCACCAAAAGATCACAGGTTCTCTCTGTCAAAAGGTCCTGCTGTTTTTGATAGTCCACCCCACCATAGGCAGATCTTACGGTCAGATTGCAGTACTTACCAAGCATCTGGCCATCTTTTGCAATCTGCACCACCAGTTCTCTTGTCGGAGCAAGGACAAGTGCTCTGGGCTGCCCTTTTCGGTTTTTCTTTTCTTCAAGCAGTCTTGAAAAAATCGCCACCAGAAATACCGCTGTTTTTCCCGTCCCGGTATTTGCCTTACCCACCAGGTCCTTTCCTGCCAGAACGTCTTCAAGGGATTTCTCCTGGATGGCAGTGCAATACATGAAGTTTTGCTCGGCAATTGCCCGCATCACCGGAAGTGGAATCTTAAAATCGTGAAACCGCGATTTCCCCGGTTCCGGTGTCACAACAAACTGATCAAGAGACCATACGGGTTTGGGAGGTCTCACGGGAGCCTTGGCTTTTGGCTTTACTGGAGCTGCGACAGAGGTAGTTTCCTGTATTTCTTCTTTATCTGGTTGCTCACCCAGCTTGTTTTCGACTTTTCCTGCCTCTTCGCCCCCCACAAATCTATCATAACGCCGTTTGCCCGCCTGAAAAAATCTTTTCATTTTCTTGGATGCGGAGAGGATAATATTTTTCATTTTTCAACTCAATCTTAGATGAAATTACACAGGGCGATCAAATATGCCCCCTGTAATGGAAGGTGTAACAGAATGAGCCTGCCGTTGCAGGCTCAAGAGTATCAACAACATACGAGGATAAAACGGCTGCGACAAGAGAGAATACGCCGCCAGAAAAAGAAAAAACAGAGAAGAGAAAAACAAAGGATATATGGCTCAAAAAGAACCCGCTACTTCCCGGCAATTCGGAGTTCTTCCATCAGAGGACCAAAAAGCGCTTCATATTCAGGAATAACCTTTTTCAGCACAACTCCAATATGTCTGAGATCCTGATCATTCACCACAAGATTTGCAGAATATGCCAGGGCCTGCAGATCATACAAGGTCTCAAACTCATCACCCAACAGGGCATAAAGGACGTAGCGCCTGCGGCTCATACTCATCTTACGCATATAGTTGTGGAATTTTCCGGACGAAATCCCCCCGCTCTCATAGCGGCTATGAAGAAACACAGCGGCATAATTGACAAAACGCATCCTTTCTATCGCCTCTGTTGCATCATTTGCCTGCTCAACCTGATAGCCGTAGGTTGCTGCCGCCTTGACAACCATCTCCCGCGCTGGGATTTCGGGCATGAGCACCAGTGCTCTTGGAATATCTTCAATAACCTCCTGATCATCAAAGAGTCCTTCAGCAAGCCAGCTGACATCTGGCGGGGCTGGCGGCCGAACCTTGCCTGCACTCTGCATGACAGGGCTATTTTCTTTTTTACGCCGGATATCTTTAGGGACCGCGGTTACATCTACGCTCAGTGCGTCAAGAGCAAAGGGCTTTGTACAATAGACGCATTTGACCTTTATTTTTTGACCCGGATCCAGTTTTTCAATACTTTCTCTGATCTTACCACTCAGCTTCAGTTGTTTCTGACAATGGGGGCAGTTTACTTGCATGGTTTCCTCATAATACCAGGTGATTCTCAAGACTTCTGCAGGTTCGGTTTCCGCTCGCCACTAACGACGATAGCCATAGCCTGCATCTTCCTCTTCTTCCATGGACAGGTTGGTCAATTGCGTGGTTGATTCGCCCCGTTCAGACTTAATCCTATCAAGACCTCTATTCATTTCCGCCCTATGTGAACAGAAGGTGATGGCACTTTTCTCCGTTATCATCCCCCTGCTGTACAGTTCCAGGATATGCTGATCAAAGGTCCTCATATCAAGGGCCGAACCTTCACTGATGATATTGTAGTATGTTTTTTCTTCGGTTTCCCCGTTGAGGATTAGATCCTTTACCCGCAGACTCGTTCGCAGAATCTCCATGGCGGCCACCCTCCCCCCGCCAACGCGAGGCATCAGTCGCTGGCTGACAATCCAGCGCAGGGTATCAACAAGGCGATTACGGACCTGTGGCTGTTCCTCCTGCTCAAACATACCGAGGATACGGTTAATTGTCTGGCCTGCATCAATGGTATGCAAGGTCGAAAGAACCAGATGGCCAGTTTCAGCTGCAGTCAAGCCGATTTCCAGGGTATCTCTGTCCCGCATCTCACCCACCAGAATAACCTTTGGAGCCTGACGTAAAGCCGCTCTCATACCTACTGCAAAACTTGAAAAATCATTTCCGAGCTCGCGCTGATTAAAGGTGGCCTGCAACTGTTCGTGTACATACTCGATGGGATCTTCAAGGGTTACCACATGGACGGCCCGCTCCTGGTTGATTCTGTTGAGAAGAGCTGCAAGTGATGTCGTCTTTCCTGTACCTGTGGCACCGGTAAAGAGGATGAGTCCGTTGAGGTCGGCGGCCATCTTACCAAAAGCCGCTGGAAACTGCATATTTTCAATCGACGGAACCTGCGTCTCAAGTTTTCTCAGAACAGTGGTAAAATATCCTTTCTGGGTAAATATATTCACCCTGAACCGGGCCTTATCTGACAAAGAATAGCTAAGGTCACAGGAACCATTTTCAACCAGATCCCTTAAAAGACGTCGATTATTACCAATGAGATTAAGAGCAAATACCTCCGTTTGAAAAGGGGTCAATTCAGCCACCGGAGGAGCAACATCAACAGGAACCAGCACACCTGCTGACTCTACCTGCAAAGATTTACCTACAGTAATATTAAGATCAGATACGTTGCTGTGGGATTCGAGCATCGCCGCAATCCAGTAATCTATTTCCGTTTTTTTCATACAGCTCCCCTGAAAAATTGTGCACGACCAACGACTTTCATAGTATATTGTTATGAGTCTAACAATTTTTACATGTTTTTTGCAAATTTTCTACACATTTCTTCTCTTTACACATTTACAAAACATATATTGGAGTAATACAGATCATGGCAATACAACTACGTAGCGCAACCACAACCCAGGGACGCAAAATGGCCGGGGCCCGAAGCCTATGGAGAGCCAATGGAGTAAAAGAAGAGCAGTTTGGCAAACCGATCATTGGCATAGTCAACTCCTTTACTCAGTTTGTCCCGGGCCATGTTCATCTTCACGAAATTGGCCAGCACCTGAAAAAGATCATTGAGGATGCGGGATGCTTCGCGGCAGAGTTTAACACCATCGCCATTGATGACGGTATCGCCATGGGCCACTCCGGCATGCTTTATTCCCTGCCCTCACGGGATCTGATTGCAGACTCCGTCGAGTATATGTGTAATGCCCATACGGTTGACGCTATGATCTGCATCAGTAACTGCGACAAGATCACCCCTGGCATGCTGATGGCAGCAATGCGCCTGAACATCCCCACCATTTTCGTTTCCGGCGGACCAATGGAGGCAGGGGTTGACGGAGACAAGCGTTACGACCTCGTGGATGCGATGGTCCTCGCAGCGGACAAAGAAGTCAGCGACGAAGATATATCACGGGTTGAACGATGCGCCTGTCCGACCTGTGGTTCCTGCTCCGGCATGTTTACTGCCAATTCCATGAATTGCCTCAACGAGGCCTTAGGCCTTGCACTACCTGGAAACGGTACGGTTGTGGCAACACACGCAAACCGCAAACTCCTTTTTGAAAAGGCTGCCAGACGAATCGTGGAGATGGCCCACGCCTGGTACGATAATGAAGACGCCTCGGTACTGCCCAGATCTATTGGCTCAAAGAACGCGTTCATGAATTCCATGACCCTTGATATCGCCATGGGTGGATCCACAAACACCGTACTCCACCTTCTGGCCATTGCACAGGAAGCACAAGTCGATTTCACCATGTCAGACATCGACACCCTTTCACGCAAGGTTCCAAATCTCTGTAAAGTTTCGCCGAACTCCAGGTACCATATTGAAGATGTTAACCGGGCTGGCGGGATTATGGCCATTTTAGGCGAACTGGACCGGGCAGGCCTTATCGACAACAGCGTCAGCCGTGTGGACTCAAAAAGCCTCAAAGAAACCCTGAACACCTGGGATCTCTCCAACAGCAGTCACAGTGGGGAAGCAAAAGAGCTCTACCTGAGTGCTCCTGCTCAATCGGGGCCTAATCTTGTTATGGGTTCCCAGAAGACCATGTACGCAGAAGCGGATCTCGACCGGGAGAAGGGTTGTATTCGTGATATGGCCCACTGCTACAACAAGGATGGTGGTCTCGCCGTTCTCTACGGCAATATAGCTGAAAACGGCTGTATCGTTAAAACCGCCGGTGTCGATCCATCTATTTTTAGGTTCTCCGGCACCGCCAGGGTGTTCTCCTCCCAGGACGAGAGCTGTGATGCCATTCTCGGTGGCAAGATCGTCGCAGGAGATGTCATCATCATCCGTTACGAAGGCCCTAAAGGTGGCCCCGGCATGCAGGAGATGCTCTACCCGACCTCATACCTTAAATCGATTCATCTTGGCAAAGAGTGCGCCCTGGTCACAGACGGCAGGTTCTCCGGCGGAACCTCGGGGCTGTCCATTGGCCATGTCTCACCTGAAGCCGCCGCAGGAGGGGCCATTGCTCTTATCCAGGATGGAGACACGATCCAGATCGACATCCCGGCTAGATCCATCAGCCTCGACATCTCCGATGAGGAACTTGCCAAAAGGAGAAAGGCAGAGGAAGCAAAGGGAAAAGATGCCTTCAAACCAGTAGGCCGCAACAGAGAGGTGAGCAAGGCTCTCAGGGCTTACGCGCTTTTTGCCACTTCTGCCGACAAGGGCGCGGTACGCATTCTGCCAGAAGAATAGCGAATAAACCCCGCCCTCAGCGAGAAAAGGGGTGAGCAAAAACGCTCTCCCCTTTTATTCTTTTATTTAATGGTGACGAGACAGTAATTGATACGGCTTTTTGCAATATAAGAATAAAAATTATTTTTATTTGGCCTTCTTCTTTTTTATTTTTCTACAGAGAATGGTATAATTTTACGATTTTTGCTCATAAGTAAATCAACACAGCAGTTTCTATGGCAATATACCGCTTGACATAAGACACTTGACTGACCACCATGGACCGTTTTTTCACACAACTCTTACCAACGATAACGAGGAGTGCTTCTTGAAACCGACAAATATTGAAGATCCCAATTACTTTCACAAGGTTATCGACTGCCAGTACGCCTGCCCGTCACACACCCCTGTTCCTGAATATCTGCGTCTCATCAGCCAGGGAAAATATGATGAAGCCTTTAAAATCAATTGGATATCAAATGTGTTTCCCGGCATACTTGGAAGAATCTGCGATCGTCCCTGTGAGCCCGCCTGCAGACGGTCACGGGTTGAAGATAATCCTGTCGCCATCTGTCGTCTGAAACGTGTTGCCTCTGATTACAAAAGTGCAGACATCAGCTTTTTGCCCATCATTCCAAAAGAAAAGAATGGTAAAAAGATCGCTCTCATCGGTGCAGGCCCCGCATCACTCACTGTAGCGCGGGACCTCCTGCCGCTCGGCTACGAAGTCGATCTCTATGATGACCAGAGCAGGGCTGGTGGTTTTATACGAACCCAGGTTCCCTCTTTTCGCCTGCCGGAAAAGGTACTCAACGAAGAGGTAGACCGCATTCTCAATCTCGGCGTGAACACCTTTTTCAATCACCGGGTGAACAGCTTAAAAGAGATGCTGGACAAAAATTATGATGCGGTGTTTATCGGCACAGGAGCCCCACGGGGGAGAGATCTTCCCAATCTTCCCGGAAGAGATGAAGCAGACGCTTCAGTATTCATTGGTATCGATTATCTTGCCTCTGTGTTGTACCGCCACATCACCCACTCTCCGTCAAAGGTGTTGGTTCTCGGCGGAGGTAATACTGCGATGGACTGCTGCAGAATGGCAAAAAGACTCGGTGGAGACGAGGTCAAGGTGCTCGTCCGTAGCCCCATCTCTGACATGAAGGCCTCTCCGTGGGAAATCGAAGACGCTCAAGAGGAAGGAATCCCCATCATCGAAAATCATTCTCCGGTCGATTTCGTGGTTAAAGCCGGAATACTTGTGGGAATGCACTTTCAGAAAGTTGCAGCACACTACGATGACGAAGGAAAAAGAAGTCTGGTCCCAACGGATGAGCCACCTGTGTTTATTCCCTGTGATCAGGTCATTCTTGCCGTAGGACAGCAAAACGCCTACCCTTATCTTGATGTAGAGCTTGAGATGAACAAATGGGGACTGCCTGTACTCGATGAATTGACCCACCAGTCTTCCATCCCCAATTTATTTTTTGGCGGGGATGCCGCTTTTGGTCCTAAAAATGTTATTACAGCTGTTGCCCACGGGCACGAAGCAGCAATTTCCATTGACCTCTACTGCCAGGATAAAGATCTCCACGATCGCCCCGAACCTATCACCACACTCATCAGCCAGAAAATGGGCCTGCAGGACTGGCTCTATGACAGCCATATCTCAGACGATAGAAGATACGCTGTACCGACAGTCGACAAAGTCAAATCCCTTAAAAACAGGCTGGTTGAGGTTGAGCTCGGTTTCAGCAAGCAGACAGGTCACCAGGAAGCTATGCGTTGCCTCAACTGTGATGTACAGACGGTGTTTGATGCTGTGACCTGCATCGAGTGCGACTCCTGTGTTGATATCTGCCCGGAATCCTGTATTAACTTTATTGACAATGCATCAGAAGCGGAACTGAGAAAAAACATCATGATTCCAGCAAATAACAAAGAGCAGTCTTTGTACGTATCCGCGCCGGTGGCAACCGGCAGAGTCATGGTCAAAGATGAGAATGTCTGCCTGCACTGCGGTTTGTGCGCAGAACGGTGCCCGACATCCTCTTGGGAAATGATGAAATTTACCTTCAATTCAGCACAGGCGGGGCAAAAATGACAAAGATAGAGAGCATAAACGATTTTGTTGTTCGCTTTGCCAATGTTAACGGATCTGGTTCCGCCAGTGCCAACAACCTTTTTGCCAAAGCAATTTTTAGAATAGGCGTTCCGGTCAGTCCTAAGAACATCTTCCCCTCCAATATTCAGGGGTTACCAACCTGGTATGAAGTAAGGGTAAATGAGCAGGGGTTTCTGGGGAGACGTGGCGGTGTTGACCTCACCGTAGCCGTCAACGGACAGACCCTGCACAAAGACTACAGGGACCTCCTTCCCGGCGGTTATTTCGTCTACGATTCATCAAAGGATCTTCCTGATGATTTCCAGCGTGATGATATCACGATCATTGGCATTCCGTTCACCCAACTCTGCAATGATGAGTTCAAAAACCCAAAACTGCGCCAGATCTTAAGAAACATCATTTATGTCGGCTCTCTGGCTTTTTTACTCGATCTTGAGCTCTCTGTTCTCACCGAATCTATCACCAAACAGTTTCAGAAAAAGCCAAAACTTGCCGAACCCAACATTAAGGCCCTGGAGCTCGGCTATGACTTTGCCAGAGACCATTACCCTGATACCTGTAAACTCTCCCTGCGACCTTCTGACAGGGTGGGTAACGACATCCTCATGGACGGAAATTCTGCCATTGGTCTTGGAGCCGTTTATGCCGGAGCAACCGTTGCCGGCTGGTATCCCATCACCCCTTCCACCTCCGTCGTTGAGGCCTTTGAGCGGTATTCCAAAAAATTCCGGGTTGAAGAGGATACCGGCCGCAATAAGGTTGCCATACTCCAGGCTGAAGATGAACTCGCCGCCATCGGCATCGTTATCGGCGCCTCCTGGAATGGAGCACGGGCTTTCACGGCAACATCAGGTCCTGGAATTTCACTGATGAATGAGTTTTTAGGGCTCGCTTACTTTGCGGAGATTCCCGTGGTTTTAATCGATGTGCAGCGTGCAGGCCCCAGTACCGGCATGCCGACCAGGACACAACAATCCGACGTCCTTGCCTGTGCATACGCCTCCCACGGTGACACCAAAAACGTCCTCTTATTTCCCTGCGATCCCAAAGAGTGTTTTGAGATGAGCGCGGATGCCTTTGATCTGGCAGAACGATTGCAGACACCAATTATTATCATGTCTGATCTTGATCTCGGCATGAACGACCACCTCTCGGCCCCACTCAACTGGGACGATAATCGCAAATACGACAGGGGAAAAGTTCTCTCGGCAGAAGATCTGGACAACCTCAAAGAAAAATGGGGCCGCTACCTCGATGTTGATGGTGACGGTATCTGTTATCGCACCTACCCCGGTACCCACCCGACCAAAGGGGCCTATTTCACCAGGGGAACCTCCCATAATGAATATTCCGCCTATACCGAAGAAAGCTCCATTTACCTGGCTGGCATGGAAAGACTGCTGGTAAAATGGGATACAGCGAAGGATCTGGTTCCTGCTCCCAGGAGCAAAATCCGTGACCCGGAAAACAAGGTCGGGGTACTTTTCTATGGTACCACTACCCATGCAACCTATGAAGCAATCAGCCGCTTTTCCAAAAAAGGACTAAAAATCAACAGCCTCAGGGTGCGAGCCTTCCCCTTTCAAAAAGAGGTTATTGATTTCATCAACAGTCATGAAACAATCTTTGTTATCGAACAGAACCGTGACGCCCAATTGCGTACCCTGCTCATGACAGAGGATGGGGTTTCACCGATAAAACTGCAGTCAATTCTCAACTACGATGGCTTACCCATAACTGCAAATTTCATAACCGATAAAATCGATAACCTGCTTGCCGTCGAAGAGCAAATGGGACAAGAGACAAAGGGAGGAAAAGCATGAGCTTTGAACGACCCACATTTCGCCACCCGCAGCAGGCAAAAAACGAAGCGGGCTATACCAGAAAGGATTACGAAGGAGCTATCTCTACACTCTGTGCCGGTTGTGGTCACGATTCCGCGACCGCAGGAATAATTCAAGCCTGTTTTGAACTGAACGTCGAGCCACACCGGGTTGCCAAGATGTCCGGCATAGGCTGTTCATCGAAAACTCCTGCCTATTTTCTAGGAAGATCCCACGGCTTCAACTCTGTCCATGGCCGAATGCCTTCCATTGCCACCGGCGCTAATATGGCCAACCGGGATCTGTTGTATATCGGAGTATCCGGTGACGGGGATACCGCCTCCATCGGCATGGGCCAGTTTGCCCACGCTCTGCGGCGGAACTTAAATCTGAATTATCTCTGCATGAATAACGGCTGCTACGGACTCACCAAAGGCCAGGACTCCGCCACGGCAGACAAAGGTTCAGCGGGTAAAAAAGGTGTTCCCAACCCTTATGCCTCCATCGATCTCTGTGAGCTTGCCATTGAACTCGGTGCAAGCTATGTGGCAAGAGGGTTTTCCGGCGACAAAAAGCAGCTTGTGCCGCTCATCAAGGGGGCTTTTGCCCACAGTGGGCTTGCCTTCATAGACATCATTTCACCCTGCGTAACCTTTAATAACACCTCAACGTCGACCAAAAGTTACGAATACGTGCGCGAACATATCGAGGCGACCAATACCTTTGACTTTATTCCCCTGCAGCAGGAGATTCTGGCCGATTATGAGGAGGGAACCAGCCAGGCGGTCACCATGCACGATGGCAGTATTATCCACCTCCATAAAGCCGATTCCTCAAAAGATGTCACCAACCGTCTTATCGCCGTCAACAACCTTGAAACCGAAAAAGCTAAGGGCAGACTGCTTACAGGCCTCCTCTATGTGAATCAGGAGATCATGGAAACCCACGATATTATCAACTCAACTCTCAGACCTTTAAACAGTTTAACCGAACGTGATCTTTGTCCTGGCAATCAGGCCCTGCAAAAAATCAACGATAGTTTACGATAGTTTCATTTGCCTGCATTGCAGATCTCTTCTGCAATGCAGGCGAACCACACAATACAGGCCCGTCCCCACCATCTCCTTCCCCAATTTGATCTGAGGTTACCCAGCTTGCAAAAACTTTTTAAAGACATTCTCACATCCCGCGTCTATGAGGCTGCCATAGAGACCACTCTTGATAAGGCAGAAGCACTTTCTCTCTCGACAGGCAACACCATTTTGCTCAAACGCGAAGACCAGCAACCGGTTTTTTCCTTTAAACTCCGTGGGGCCTATAACAAACTGGCCCACCTCAGCCAGGCTGAAAAACAAAAGGGGGTTATCACCGCAAGTGCCGGAAACCACGCTCAGGGTGTTGCCTTTGCGGCAAGAAGGCTTGGGATGAAGGCTCTTATTGTCATGCCTGCAACAACCCCAGCAATAAAAATTGAAGCGGTTGAGCGGATGGGTGGAAGCGTGCGTCTCCACGGCAATAACTACTCTGAAGCTGCAGAATACGCAACAAAGCTCACCCGTGAAACAGGGATGATTCATGTCCATCCTTTTGATGACGAAATGGTCATTGCAGGACAGGGAACCATCGCAGATGAACTGCTCAGACAAAACCCAGGACAGCTCGATGCTATTTTTGTACCCGTTGGTGGCGGCGGACTCATTGCGGGAATTGCCCTCTATATCAAGACACTGAGGCCAGAAGTTGAAATAATTGGCGTTGAACCCCTGGACAGTTGCGCCATGCACAACTCCTTGAAAAAGGGTGAACGGGTCAGTCTTGATACAGTTGGAATTTTTGCAGATGGCGTTGCCGTACGTCAGGTCGGAGAGAAAACCTACAATATCTGCCGAAAATATGTGGATAGAATCATAACCGTTACAACCGACGAGCTGTGCAGTGGCATGAAAGCGGTTTATCAGGCAACCCGATCCATTGTTGAACCTGCGGGAGGACTCGGGATGACCGGGCTCATCAAATATATCAAGGAGACTCACTGTAAAGAAAAGGTTCTCATTGCCATCAATTCAGGCGCAAACATGAACTTTGAAAGACTTCGATACGTTGCCGAACGTACCGTCATCGGAGAGCACCAAGAAGCGCTCTTTGCCGTCAAGATCCCCGAAAAGCCAGGCAGTCTGAAGACCTTCTGCATGGATCTTGTCGGTGAACGTAATATAACAGAATTCAACTATCGGCTGGCAAGCCGAAACAGTGCCCACATTTTTGTCGGTATATCTGTGCGCAACAGCGAAGAACGGCAGGCTTTCGGCCAGCAGCTCACCAAGGCAGGTTATGAAAACCAGGATATCACAGACAACGATCTGGCCAAAACCCATATCCGCTATATGGTTGGAGGGAAATCCGATGCCGTTCAAAACGAGAGGCTCTTCCGCTTCTGGTTTCCTGAAACTCCGGGGGCTCTCACCCGATTTCTAGAGGCCACCAAGGGGAACCATAATATCTCACTTTTTCACTACCGCGCCCAGGGCGGAGACTTCGGCAGGGTTCTCATTGGTCTGGAATGCCCCGAAGGTAAAGACGCGGGCCTTGAAGAAAAACTCAACTCACTGGGCTACCGATACAAGGAAGAGACCGACAACCCTGCCTATACCCTCTTTTTGTAAAGAGATGCCACATAACAGCGCCTGTTTGGCCTTATTTGTTGGCCGTGTAAGTCTATTCAGATAAATGTTTTCTGCAAACTCAGGTGCTCAGCCATAAAAGAGGCGATAAAAAATTCGCCCTGATCGTTCTACGGCTGAAATCTGATCTGCATTGAATAATCCGTATCCTTGCTCGCCCTTTCCCGGCAGAACATCTGGCAAAACCACCTTTTAAATGATAGGATTGTAAAAACTATCATTCATATTTTCTCACCTGGCGTTGTCACAAGTGCATCTCTACTATGGAGGAATAATGATGAAGATTTTACATCTGAGTGACTTACATTTTCACACAAACACCAAGGATAACAAAAAGATCCTCAAGACTCTCGATAAGGTGAAAGAGAAGTACTCTAACCACTTTATAGTCGTGACTGGGGATATTGTCGACGATGGCCACGAGAAACAATTCAAAAACGCCTATAATGCTTTGAAAGATTTGAAAGGTCGCCTTTTTATCGTTCCAGGAAACCACGACTTCGGCGCGGCAGGCAATTTCTACAGCCGTGAAAGAGCCGCAAGATTTGACGAAATGCTGGCAAAACCTCTCGACCAGGGTGGGACCTTTTCCTTTGACAATCGACCCGTTGTCAACGTCGTCACCGAGGGAAATGACCAGGTCTTATTTATTGGCCTCGATTCGAATCTGGAGACAGAGAGCCCTTTTGATTTTGCCTGCGGAGAAATTGGAAAACTCCAGCGCAATGCTCTTGCTGAACTGCTCAGCGACAGCACCACGACATATATGAAAAAAATTCTTTTTTTCCATCATCATCCCTTTATCCGTAACGATCCGTTTATGGAAATGAAGGATTCAGCAAAACTTGCCCGAACAATTTATGGCAGAGTGGACGCCGTCCTGTTTGGTCATAAACATGAGATGGCTCTCTTTGAAAATACCTGGGGAATACCATTTATCTCAGCCTCCGACAATTCTCCAGGAAAAGATAAAGGCGGTGAATTAACGATAGAAGAAGGAAAGGTGAGTTTTCAGTACGTACAAATATAATCACCTGCCAATAGCCAGCAGCTTAAACCCAGCAGAACCGGGAAAAGATTGGATACCAGGTCAACTCCCAACGCATAGGGAAATGAATGCTGCGCATACGTCATAAGGACCAGAGCGATCTTTTGCTCGTATGCGCAGGAACTGCACCAGCAATCCAGCTGTTCCCTTTTCCTTCTCTTATATGTCTATGACCTTACCGGGATTGCAGAGATTTAACGGGTCAAACGCCCTTTTGATGATACGCATCATTTCAATTTCCACCGGATCTTTGTAGCGGAGAAGTTCCTCTCTTTTCAACTGTCCAACACCATGCTCAGCCGCAATGGAGCCATCCATACGATGTACCACGTCATGAACTATCTTGTTGACCTCCCCCCACATCTCAAGAAACAGGGCGCCATCCATGTCAGCAGGCTGAGTGAGATTGAAGTGAACATTGCCATCGCCGGCATGGCCAAAGCAGCAGGCCAGCACGCCGGGGATTCTCTGCTGGACAAGTTCAGTTGCCTCGCCAATAAAGTCAACGAGCCGACTAAGGGGCAGAGAAACATCGTGTTTAATGGAAGCACCTTTTTTCTTCTGGGCATCCGAAATCTGCTCACGTAGACTCCAGAGCTCATCGGCCTCTTCTTCTGTAATTGCTATCCTATAGGCATATGATGAGCCTTCGAGTAACTTTTCAAGGGGCCCAAGCAGGTCCAGCTGAGGGTCTGTTGAATTAAGTTCAATGAGACCGTACCAACCATAGGGCTGCTCAAAAGGCTCTCTGGTATTTATGCCACATTCGCACACCACCACCATGGCAACTCGAGAGATAATCTCAAAACCGCAGAGATTCTCGGCAAAATGGTTGCGCACAGAGGCAAAAGCCTCCATTAATTCAGCAAGGCTTGCCGTGGCAACCATGGCTGTTTGCTGTACCCTCGGATAGGGATAGAGTTTCAAGGTAGCAGCTGTGACTATTCCAAGGGTACCCTCTGCTCCAATAAAGAGATGCTTGAGATCGTAGCCCGCATTATCTTTTCTTAATCCTCGCAGACCGTACCATATTTCACCAGAGGGAAGTACAACCTCCAGTCCAAGGACAAGGTCCCGGGTATTGCCATACCTCAGGACATTGATACCTCCAAGATTCGTTGAAATATTCCCACCAATCCGGCACTCTTTTTCAGAGGGACTGCTGAGTGAAAAGAGAAGTCCTTCTTCTTGGGCCGCTTCCTGCAGGCTGGCCAGGATACAGCCTGATTCAGCCGTTAGAGTGGCATTGAGCGGATCAATATTTCGAATATTGTCCATCCTTCCAAGGTTTACCAGAATCCCACCGGCAGGAACGGCCCCCCCGCAAAGACCGGTATTGCCAGACTGAGGGGTATAAGAGACTCTGTGTTGGTTACACAGTTTGACCAGAGCTGCCACCTCCTCCGTCGAACCTGGCAGGACAACCGCAAGGCATGATCCTACATAAAGGCCCCGCCTCTCTTTTAAAAGAGGCGCCATCTCTTCTTTCTGCAAAAGGACATTCTCCGGGCCAACTATTTTCGTTACTTCCTGCAGGAATACATCACTCATCTGTTCAATCCTTTTCCATCTTTTCTCTATAATCGCTGCAAGGTTTCATCACTTTGATAAAGCCGAGCTGATCTCTGACATACCAGAGCAACAACATTACTCAGTGAGGCTATAAGCTTGCGGATATCCTCAATCGCTTCCCTTCCTATAGTATTCCTGCCTGCAAGAGTCAATCATCATAAGCAGTTTGGCAATAAGGCCTGCCAAAGGTTACAACTAAATTAAAATCCTGATGTTGCCAACTGTTAGTCAGCTGCGAGAATCACTCTCTCACTGGAGAGCATAAAAGAATTTAACCTGACCTCAGGCCACGCTTTGTATGTACAAAATGTTTTGGTGAATAATGTTGTGGTATCTTGCAGGTTGCCTAACCACGAGTCTTTCTGTATATCACTACCAAAAACGTACTTTGAAATATCTTTTAAGAATCTGCCTGGCTTGAAAAATGAAAATACACGTTGAAATCGGATGTGAGAATATTAACTGGGGTGAATTATGCGAATTAATCCGTTCATCTTCTCTTGGAATACGGGAACCGGAACGGTTGGAAATTGCCTCAAAGAATAGTTTTGTTGTTTGCGCTGTCTATGTTTCACAAAAAATTATAGGATTTGGTCGAGCATTATCAGATGGTCAATATCAATCAGCGATTTATGATGTTGTGGTTTCTCCTGTTTATCAAAAAAGGGGAATCGGGAAATTGATTATGGAAGCGTTGATGAGTCGATTACCTAAAGACGGCGTCACTCTGATTTATGTCGCTCCAGGTAAACAAATATTTTATGAAAAACAGAATTTCAAGCATCTGAAGACAGGAATGGGATTATTTCCAAATCCGAACAAATCTAAGGCTAACGGCTACATATATTGATAGATTTTTAGAAGACATCGCCTCGCTCCATTGGCCTTGATCTCAATACACGATACCACTCTCCAAGAACAGACAGACAATACACCTTGAAAACAGTGAGCGTAGCAGGAAATAACAACTGACTGTCGCATCTAACAGGAGGTAGCGTCCAGCAAATCTTTACTGGACGCTACTACCCGGAAACTATTATTTGAGAAAGAACGGCTCTCGTCCGCCCGTCAATATTTCTGCACCATCTGCTGTGACTAGAATGGTATGTTCAAACTGGGCGCTTCTTGCAAGATCCTTGGTCACGGCAGTCCACTTATCGTTCCAGAACAAACATTCAGCACTTCCTGCATTGATCATCGGTTCAATGGTGAAGGTCATGCCTTCTTCAATCAGCATTTTGTTGCCCGGCTCGTAAAAATGGGCAATATAGGGTGCCATATGAAAATACTGGCCAATACCATGTCCTGTGAATTCTCGAACGACACTGAATCCGCTTTCTGTTGCATGTTGTTCGATAACCCTGCCGATGCTGTTGAATAGTTCCCCCGGTCTTACAACATCGATTCCTTTCATCAAACATTCCCAGGTCACACGGACTAGTTTTTGAGAATCTTCATCAACATTACCAACAAAAACAGTCTCTGAGCAGTCTCCATGCATGCCCTCAGCAAATACAGTGATATCACAGTTGATGATGTCTCCGTTCACAAGTTTTCTGCCATCTGGTATGCCATGGACAACCACCTCGTTTGCTGAGGTGCAGATTGATTTTGGAAAGCCCATGTAATTCAAAGGACTGGGGTATGCTCCCAGTGCGATAGTGCGGGCGTGTGCTATTTTATCCAGCTCATCGGTGGTAATACCCGGTTTCACTGCGGCAAGAACCGTATCGAGCACCTCCCTTGCCACTCTGCCCGCATGGCGCATCCGCTCTATCTGGTCCTTATTGCTTTTTTTGCAGGACATCTTTTTTTCTGTCGGTCTGCCACTTTCTGCATATTCGGGACGGCCGATTTCTCTCGGAACGGTTAGGGACGGGCTCACCCCTCCAGGTAACACTGTAGGTGTCCTGGTTTTTGCTACAACACCTGGAGGAGAGGTTTCACCGCGCTCATCCGAGCGCAGGTGACATTTTTTATATTTTTTACCGCTATTGCACCAGCACAGGTCATTTCTTCCAATTATCGTCATAACATACTACCAACACTTATATTTTAAAGGTATACAACCGGGCACAAATTTGATTTTTTGCCAATATATGACTTGTCCCATCAACGCCCTGCACTTTACCACTCTTCCACTTTCCCGTTCAACAAACAGCTCAAAAAAATAGTTCAATAATTCTATATATCACCCCACCCTAACAGGCGGGAATACGTCGGCAGAGCCACCTTCACCATTTTTTTCGTCGTTTACACGTATCTCGGAGACAAAAACGCAGAAAAAAATGTATAAGGTACGAAGCAACATATCAGATATACTAGTAGAACTGCTTGCCTTTATTGTACTAAAACAGGACTTTCCCCCTACTCCTTGCACCACCATACGAATTTCAGATGAAACTATCTATATTTTTCATAACAGAGCTCCTGATTTTAGCAACACTGTACGTTCCTGCCACAGCAGCTGCTCGGTTAGAGGAGGTAGTCGCCGAAAAGACGTATAGCATCTATAAAAAAGCCTGTTCAGATAGCTCGGAAACCAATGCGGCAACAAAGACTCTCATCTACAAGCTGCCCTATATACAATCGCGCCTTCTCCGCAGTTTTTGCCTTCTGCAAAATATCACAAGCAAAGATATTGACCAATTTTTGCTGGAATTACAAGATATTACCGTCCCTTTTGAGGCTGCAGAACTCTTTGATCTCTTTATTGTCCTACCCGCGGCTTCAGCTCAGGAATACAGCAGGCTCCTTACCCTCATTAAAGACCAGCCCCATGCCACCATCACGATGTGTAAAAATCTCACGTCGATAAGAGAAATAGATGCCAGACAATTTATCATAGCCGTTGAAAAAGCAGTACCTCTCCCGGCCTCCGGCCAATGGGCATTATCGGCAATTCTGGCGACGAGCCAGACCAGAATAACCGATTTTGAACAGCTTCTTGAAAACCTCAGTCAACTTTCAGAAACCCAGCAGTGGATCATGGAAAAACTCGTAACAACATCATCATTGAAAGGTGATATAGCTCTTCAAACGATTGCGGCTCTCCAAACTCTCAGTACGAGTGCTGCCATTAATGTCATGGCACTTCTCAAGAGTACAATACTTCCAGCCGATCAGACCCTCCACTGGCTGCATAAGTTTTTCCTCCTTCCAACAAAAGAACAGGAACAGATTTTCTCAGCATTTGAGCTCCAGGACAAATTGTCTCTGTTAAGAATCTACGGGGAAGGCACCATAAATCTGATCCATGAAATCAACAGGTTTCATGATATTACCGATGGATTTGGCAGAGAGATAAGTAAAACCACTCTGAAAAGCTTTTCAGAAAAACAATTACATGAGCTCTTTGCAAGACTCCACCCGGAAGTAAAAATACAGTGGAGTGAGCCCTACAATGATGCTGTTCAGGCAAATAACTTCACAGAACTCAGCCGCATCCTCCACCAGGCAACACAACAGTCTCAACAGGAGACAGTCGTAGAACTTACCAGCGCAAATCTTTATGTCCTTCTTGCACGCGGCACTCAGCTCTACACCTCTTCTTTTAGAAATGTTCTCGTCCCTCATTTCAAAAAAAGACTGCAGGACAAGAACAAAGGCAATCTCCTCTATTTTCTGCAGAATACCGACCCTACAAGTATATATACATCTTCGTTCATCACCAACCTGGCAAGACGAGGCCAGCTCGCCATGTTTATGCCAGCTGAAAATCTTAAGCAATTTCAGCTTCTTGATCTGGTTGTCAAATCTGCCTACGCAAGTCAGTCCAAGGTACTGCATTTCTCGGCGTCTTTCCCGGAGCTCTTTGCAACACTGCAGCCACAGGCCCGCTCCTATTTTATTGAAAAAACCCTGGAGATACTACAGCAAGACCTCCCCATACGTTCAGATCTGATCCAGCTTATCCTGCAACATTACATGGCGCAGAAAATGATCGCGCCAACGGATTACCAGAAGATAGCTGCTGTAATTGAAAAAAGGGGAGTGATAGATACAACCCCCCTGAACCGTGTACCATTTCAAGACTGGTTGCGTGACGGCAGGCTCTCCAGCCTTTCCATCTTTCAAGATGATGATGACGGTTATACATCCTACATCTCCAATAACATGGCCCTGTTACACAATGGCTACGCTCCCGGGCTTTCCTTTGAATTCTCCGGCGAGAACCTATCCATAGCAACAACAGACACAATTGAAAAACTTCTGGGAAACATGGGAGCAAAACCCTACGAAGCCCTTAATCAACTCTTTCACTTATCCAGCAAAAGCCCTATAGTAATTGACTGGAAGAAAACAGTTAGCAAGGTCGAAATTACCCATTCAACGGGAATTTTTCAGGACAACATCAGGCAACTTGGCTTGCTCCAGAAATTCTGGGATCTCGGATACGAGATGTACTGCCAGAGGGGACACAGCTACTGGGTCGGCCCGCAGTTGCAGATTCCGATGGAAAGTCTGAAGCTCGATACCGCTTTGGCGAAAAATAAAACTCTCCCGGAGCAACATTTTTTAAGCCTTGGTTCCTGTGGGGGAATGGAATCGTATCTTGAATTGAGCCAGATCTTTGCAGGCCAGGTTGACATCCTTGCGACTGTCGGAACAGGAAAGGTAACAATTAACAACCAGTATAACAGGATATTATTTGAACTGGCAGCAAGCCATCCACACCTTTCCTCCTGGAATGAAGTTGCCCAGCTGACACGGCCGATTTTTACCGAAACTGGCGGAAGCGATTATTTACAACCGGGCTCTCTGCCAGCTCTACTACACAAAATGATATTTCAACTGCAACATCATGACGATCATTAAACGGACGGAATTTGAAAGCGCCCTGCAGGAGAGAACACCTCTGCCGGATTCGCAGATGTTTCTTTTTTTTGGGGAACGCTACCTCTGCCAGACAGCCGCAGAAAAACTCATCGAAAGACTGCTGCAGGAAAAACCGGGAGCTCTAAACAGCGTTGACGGCGACCAGGAAGACCCCAACCAGACCCTTGCCAGGCTCGTCAGTTACAGCCTTCTGCCGGGCAGACAGATTTACAGGGTAACAGACAGTCGGATTTTCCATAGTAAAACAATCATATCAAAGATCTGGGATAAGGCTTTGAAGAGTTATCAGAACAATAGGCCCGATTCGGCAAAAAAGAGTTTGCACGCCATGATCCAGGCCGCAGGTATAACCATTGCCAATGCTGATACCCTGACACAGATTCCCGAAGCGGAATGGAAAAAAGTCTTCGGCTTTGAAAAACCTGAAGGAGACCTCGGCTGGGCTGATGCGATCCTTTTTCAGTCAAGAGACGAGGCCAAACAGACGAGTGCAAGCCTTGTTGACCAATATATTGCAGCCCTCGACAAAGGGTTTCCCGGGGGGAATATTCTCATACTGACAGCAGAGACGGTGGACAAAAGACAACGTTTGTTTACCTATCTGAAAAAAAACGCAACCATCGTTGACTGCTCGGTTGCAGAAGGTGCCAACAATGCCGCCCAAACCGAGCAGAAGAAGGTATTACAAGAAATGATGCTGAGAACCGTTGCTGAATTTAAGAAAAAAATTGACCCTCGTGCCGTGGAAGCATTTTTTGAGCGGGTCGGCTTTCATCCGGTGGCAGTTGCAACGGAGACGGAAAAACTGGTGCATTATGTGGGAGACCGACCTAACATCACCCTCGACGACCTGACAGCCATGGTTGGGCGAAACCGCGAAGATGCCCTCTACGAGCTCACCGACGCCTTTTCCAAAAGACAGCTCGGAAAAAGTCTCGTCCTTCTTTCCAGGCTGCAGGAGCAGGGGGTTCATGGCCTGGCTATCCTGTCCACCATGCGGAATTTCCTGCGCAAACTCCTGATTTACAGATCCCTGCAGATGGGCACATCTCCTCCCTGGCAGAAGGGTATGAACGCCAAAGAATTTCAAAACAGTTACCTTCCGGCACTCAAGGCAAATGGAGAATGGGAAGAACTTCTTGGAGGTCACCCCTATGCGCTTTTTATGAGTTTTAGCAAAGCTGCAGAATATTCCTGCCCTTTACTCAAGAAATGGCTCAAATTGCTTCTTGCGGCCGAGTTAAAACTCAAAAGTTCTTCGCTGCCGCAGCAACTTGTTCTCGAAGATTTTTTCATTTCAATGCTTAAAGGAACACCCAGGCTTTCAATGTAAATACATTTTATGATATATTGAAATAAGAGATTTCATAGTTACGTTAATGACAATCATTACTGACAAGCTTTTAAAGGCCTTGCCACAACAAGAAAAAAACCGTTAGCCCATGACCGATACACATAACGACCTCGAAGGCTCAGTAACCACAGAACACACGTTAGAAGTTAAAGAGCCAAAACTCTACAAAGTATTATTGCATAACGACGATTACACAACAATGGAGTTTGTCATCTCCATTCTAGAAACAGTTTTTCACAAGTCACCTAATGACGCAGCACAGATAATGCTTAACGTCCACAATGAGGGAGTAGGAATCGCAGGTGTGTACACCAAAGAAATTTGCGAAACAAAAATCTCAGTTGTACACCAGCTTGCAAAAAAGAATGAGTTTCCCCTCCGCTGCTCGATGGAAACTGTCTAAAAGATGAAGGGCTTGCCTTCACACAAATATACGCTGAGAATATGCTGAGTAAATCACTTGAAAAATCACTGATAATGGCCATACGAGAGGCAAAGAACCACAACCACGAGTACGTAACCGTGGAACACATGCTTTACGGGCTGCTCCATGATGAGCTCACGAGCTTTATCATTGAGGAGTGCGGCGGTTCTATTGAAACACTCAAACAGCAACTGGAAAAATTCTTTATCCGGGAAATCCCAAAGCTTTCCTCAACCGGTGTAGGGGAACCTGCACAAACCATTGCATTTAACAGGGTACTGCAAAGAGCGGTTGCCCATGTTCAAAGCTGTGGTAAACAACAGGTGGACAGTGGCGATGTGCTTGTTGCCATTTTTTCAGAAGATGATTCCCATGCAGTCTACTTCCTGACCTCAGTGGGGATTGGCAAGGTTGCTGTAGTCAACTTTATTTCCCACGAGCTCCCGGCGGAAGGGCTGCAGAAAGAACCCTTTCAATCGCCCCCAGAATCACCGAATTCAAATCCCCACCAAGGGAACACCAAGGATGCAAAGGCCCTTGAGGAATTCACCGTTAACCTCACCCAACAGGCGGCGAGTGGGAAACTCGATCCACTTATCGGACGTGAAATTGAGCTGGAAAGAATCATGCAGGTCCTCTGTCGTCGCAAAAAGAACAATCCACTCCTCGTCGGGGAGCCTGGGGTTGGAAAAACTGCAATGGCAGAAGGTCTTGCCCTGCGTATCCACGAAGATAAGGTTGCAAGAAAAAACGGCGAAAAACCAAAGGTTCCAGATCTTCTTGAAAATATTGATATTCATCTTCTTGATATGGGCACGCTGGTCGCCGGCACCAAATACAGAGGCGACTTTGAAAAACGCCTCAAATCAGTGGTTTCCGCCATTGAGAAGAAGGAAAACGCCATTCTCTTTATCGATGAGATGCATACCATCGTTGGTGCTGGTGCAACAAGTGGCGGCTCCATGGATGCCTCAAATCTGCTCAAGCCCGCCCTTCAAGCTGGAGTCTTACGCTGCATGGGCTCAACCACCTACAGCGAATACAAAAACCAGATAGAAAAAGACAGGGCACTTTCGAGAAGATTCCAGAAGATCGATATTGAAGAGCCTTCGGTTGCAGACACAAAACTTATTCTTAAAGGCCTGCAGCCCAAGTATGAAGAGCATCACAAGGTGCGTTATTCACAGAACTCCATCAAGGCTATGGCGGAGCTTGCCGACAGATATATCAACGAGAAGTTTTTGCCCGATAAGGCCATTGATGTAATGGATGAAGTCGGTTCCCTTTTCCGCCTCGAGGGGCGCCAGGGTTCGATGGTCAAG
The DNA here is from genome assembly GCF_005116575.1 of Desulforhopalus sp. IMCC35007. Lineage (GTDB taxonomy): Bacteria > Desulfobacterota > Desulfobulbia > Desulfobulbales > Desulfocapsaceae > Desulforhopalus_A. Next base: position 64,138 of record NZ_SWCN01000012.1, read on the forward strand.
ATCGGAGATATTGAAAAAGTTATTTCACGAATTGCGCGAATACCGGCAAAAAGCAGTAGCAGTTCTGAAGTCGGCCAACTCAGGGAGCTGGAAAGCAACCTCAAAAATGTGGTTTTTGGTCAGGATGAAGCGATCGGCGCCCTTGCAACAGCGGTAAAACGCTCAAGAGCCGGTCTGGGTAATCCCGACTCTCCCACCGGCAGTTTTATTTTTGCCGGCCCGACAGGTGTAGGTAAAACCGAGGTCGCCAAACAGCTTGCATCAGTTCTCAATATTCACTTTGAGCGTTTTGACATGAGTGAATATATGGAAAAGCATGCCGTTGCAAGGCTTATTGGCTCACCTCCGGGATATGTGGGTTTTGACCAGGGTGGACTGCTCACCGAAGCCATCAGAAAGCATCCTTATTCCGTTCTGCTGTTAGACGAAATAGAAAAGGCGCATCCTGATATCTTTTCCATTCTTCTGCAGGTCATGGATCACTCCACACTGACCGACAACTCCGGTCGGAAAGCGGATTTCAGGAATGTGATTATCATCATGACCACCAATGCCGGAGCAAGAGAGATGGCAACAAAAAGTATCGGTTTTGTCACCGATAATAAAGGAAAAGACAAAACAGCCATCGACAAGTTGTTTGCCCCTGAGTTCAGGAACCGCCTCGATGCCATTGTCTCATTTTCATCTCTCAATGAGGAATCGACAGAAAAAGTGGTCGATAAGCTTATTAAAGAGCTGGAGGGACAGCTTGCAGAAAAACGGGTTTCCATTGTGCTTACAGCAGCTGCGAGAAAACACTTGGCCAAGGAAGGCTATGATCCGGATTACGGTGCACGGCCATTGCGCAGACTCATCATGAAAAAAATTGGTGATACCCTTACAGAAGAGATCCTTTTTGGTGAACTGGTAAAAGGTGGTGAAGCGCAGGTTGACTGGAACAATGAGGAACTTGTCTTCAGCTATACCAAATAATATTTAATCACATCAGTGCCAGAACCGCAGTCCGGCTTTTCCTGAGCTTGGGCTGCGTTTTTTATTGTAGCCTGCAGACCGTAAACAGCCCAAAGAACTGTTCTTGTCTTACAAAGACTTCTCCTGCCAAAGTCACATAAAATCAAGCTCAACCGTTTACGAAATGGAGCGACTGGGGTATACAGATTAAAGCGTAAGCGTAGGCAAAGATTCACTTTTAAATTTTGACGAGGCACACTGCTATGGATGACTGTATTTTTTGTAAGATTGTGGCCGGGGAGATACCTGCAAAAAAACTATATGAAGACGATGACGTTATCGCCTTCTGGGACATTTCCCCGCAGGCGCCTGTCCATTTTCTGGTCGTACCCAAAAAACATATCGCCGGACCATCATCAGTAACAGAAAAAGATGAGCAGTTAATCGGTAAACTCATTCGGGTCGGCGGGGAACTCGCAAGGGAAAATAACGTAGAAGACGGGTATCGGATCATTTTTAACAATGGTGCCAAGGCCGGTCAGGTTGTTTTCCATGTCCACATGCACATTCTCGGTGGAAAAGACAAACCCTGGCCGATTTGAGATCCCGTTTACGGCACATCAAACCACTGTCTGTTGATATAAATAAAGAGTATCAGGTGTTCACTTTGCTTCCAAGATATTTACGATGACGCAGCTTATCACCTCCTACTTTCATAAGCTCAGGGCACTGGTTCCCATCCAGCTCAATGACCAGAGTATTGCTCTTTTGTCATGGGTGTTTTTTCTCGCTCTTTGCACGACAATTGTCTTGTTGATCATAAAAAACGCGGGCCTAAAAAAAACGCTCCACCAAAAGCAGGAGCAGCTCGATAGCCAGAGCGATACCATCAACCAGCATAACCTGCGTGAAGCAAAGCTTATCACACTTTTAAAAAACGAGCGCAAGCACACGACAGACAAGCTGAGACTGCTCGAGCAGGCACGGGGCGAGTTGAAATTGCAGTTTGAAAATCTTGCAGGCCGCATCTTTGATGATAAAAGCTCAAAATTCAGTGAGCTCAATCGTGAAAAGCTTGACACCATTCTCCAGCCGTTCAACAAAGAACTGTTGACTCTGCGCCAGGAAATCCAGACGATTTATCAGAGTGACAGTCGTGAACGACTCAATCTCAAACACGAGATACAAAACCTGCGAGAACTCAACCAGCAGATCAACCAGGAAGCGATCAACCTCACAAACGCCCTGAAAAATGATACCAAGACCCAGGGTAACTGGGGAGAACTTGTTCTTGAGCAGGTACTACAACGCTCCGGACTGCGCAACGGTTTTGAATACGACACCCAGGGCGCCTTCCGCACCCACGACAACCGCCTGCAAAAGCCAGATGTCATTGTCCATTTACCCGAGAGCAGGGACATTATCATCGATTCGAAGGTCTCTCTCGTTCATTGGGAGCGATATGTCAACTGCGATGCCGATGCAGAAAAAACTGAGCACCTCAGGCAACAGGTAAAGGCTGTATACGATCATGTATCAACCCTGTCTGGTAAAGATTACCCTGGCCTTGCCCAGATTCACTGTCTGGATTTCGTCCTGATGTTCATGCCTATTGAAGCTGCATTTTCCGCAGTATGCCTTGAAGACAAAGAGCTCATGGCAACGGCCTTGAAAAAAAATATCATCATCGTCACCCCCACAACACTTCTCGCGACCCTCCGAACAGTAGAAAATATCTGGAAGTTTGAACAGCAGAGCAAAAGCTCTCTTGAAATAGCACGGCGGGCGGGGCTTATGTATGACAAGTTCAGAAGCTTTGTGGAAGAAATTGAAAAAATGGGTAAACAACTGGCAAACTGCAGAACAAGCTACGACAATGCCCTTCTAAAACTTACCAGAGGCCGTGGCAACCTTGTAAGTCAGGCTGAACACCTGCGCGAACTTGGAGTCCAGGTAAAAAAAGAGTTGCCCCGGACTATTACGGATCTGACGGATCACGACACTGATTACAATTTAAAGAATTGAGGTATCAACAAAAGACCTCCCGCTGGGAGAGGTACACTCTACTGACGTTGCCAAATAGCTGAAAAAATGTTAGTTGAGTGGCTGAGATCTATTCTTCTCAAGGCCTGTACAAAAGGCAAGTTTATCCTATCTAATTTTTACATCCGGAGGTGCCGATGCTGCTCCACCAACATTTTATCGACATTGCCAAAACCTTCAAAAACAAACAGGCGATTCACGATTTTTCCACCAACAAGGAGTTGACCTACTCCAGAGCATTGATCGCCTGCCTCATTTTGACCCGGATTTTTAAAAAGATGAAACCTGGGTTTATTGGCCTGATGATACCGACCTCTGCGGGCTGCATCCTGTCAAAAATTGCAATCCTGATGAGTGGCCGGGTTCCTGTTATGATTAACTACTCAACAGGGGCCGAGCAGAATGCCAAATACGCCCAGCAGAAATGCGATTTCAAAACCATCATTACCTCCAAGGCGCTCCTTGAAAAAATCGAATGCCCGGTTATAGACGGCATGGTTTTTATCGAGGATCTCATGGCATCTATCTCCGGCACTGATAAAATCCGGGCAGCACTCATTGCCGCCATGCCAGCCTCACTGATTAAAAAAATCATCCACCAGGGAACCGCTGAAGACAGTGCAGTGATCCTTTTCACCAGCGGCAGCGAAAAAGATCCAAAAGCGGTCCAGCTCACCCATAGGAATATTCTCAGCAACATTGAGGCAGTTACAACAATTTTCGGGTTCCGCAGTGAAGACGTGTTTATGTGTACCCTGCCATTTTTTCATGTCTTTGGTCTCACCGTAGATTTATGGTTACCCATTTTCCATGGGATGTCCATGCTTACATATGCCAACCCCTTGGATTTCAAGAAAGTCTGTTCAATTGTACGTGATCACAAGGCGAGTTTTCTCGTTGGAACCCCATCGTTTTTCTGGGGATATTTACGAAAATCAGAGCCGGGGGACTTCAATAGCCTGCGTATAGCACTGACCGGTGCTGACAAATGCCCTGATGCCCTGAGAGACGGATTTAAAAACAAGCATAACATAACGGTATACGAAGGCTACGGGGCGACGGAGTGCTCCCCCGTCATTTCGACCAACACGCCTGAGTTCAATCGTCCGGGTAGCGTTGGAAAACCGATCCCAGGCCTTGAAGTTCGAATCGAGCACTACGAGACCGGTAAAGAGTGTGCTCCCGGGGAAGACGGGCGTATTCTGGTGAAAGGTGACTCGGTGATGAAAGGCTATTTCAACGATTTTGAGCAGACCTCTCTCCACATCCGCAGCGGCTGGTATGACACAGGAGACATGGGAAATATAGACCCTGACGGCTACCTCTGGCATGTTGGACGACTCAAGAGATTTGTCAAGATCGGCGGCGAAATGGTTTCACTGGTAAAGATAGAAGATGTCCTCGAAAAATATCTTCCGGAAGAGAGCCACTGCTGTGTCGTCGAAATCCCTGATTCTAAAAAGGGGGCACGTATTGTGGCCGTGGTCACAACACCTCTTGATGAAAAAGATATTTTAAAGAAAATGGCCCAGCATCTTGCACCGATCTCACTTCCTAAAATATTTCTTGTCTGGGAGAGCCTTCCCAAGATGGGCAGTGGTAAAATTGATTTTAGAACAATTTCCGAACTGGCCAGACAGCAGCTGAGTCGAACAACAATATCCTGAAACGGCAGGCAAGCAGATCAGCAGCCAGATCGATACTACCAAAGACGCAAGCGCAACCAATGAAAAAGACCTCGACATACGAGATTGAGGAAAGTGCACAACCCCCTTTTTTTCGCAGCCCTCTCTGGGATATTATTCAGTTCATTATCCTGCTTGCCGTCCTTGGCTGGTTAGCTGGCAGAAGTGCCAGCAATATTGGTTACAACTGGCAATGGTATAGAATCCCCCAGTTCCTTTTCACAGAAACCGACACAGGGATTATTGCAGGCCCCTTAATTAAAGGCCTGTTTATCACACTGCAAATCTCATCAATCAGTCTTGTTTTCGCTTTTTTCATCGGTCTCATCACCGCAATCCTGAGACTTTCCGACTCCTTTGTAGCCCGGTCTCTTGCAACCATCTACCTCGAAGTAAGCCGCAACACCCCGCTTCTCATTCAGATTTTCTTTATCTACTTTGTCCTCGGCCCCACCCTTGGCCTGGAAAGATTGCCCTCAGCCATCCTTGCCCTCTCCCTTTTCGAGGGGGCCTATACTTCAGAAATATTCAGGTCTGGAATCCAGTCTGTCCCACAGGGACAGATAGAAGCTGGCAAGACTCTGGGCCTTACAAGCTTTGGCATATATCGTCATATCATCGTACCACAGGCGGTCCGCACCATCCTGCCACCCCTTTCCAGTCAGGCCATATCCCTTGTAAAGGACTCGGCCCTGGTCAGCACCATTGCAATCTACGACCTTACCATGCAGGCCCAGGCTCTTATTTCTGAGACATATCTCACCTTTGAAATCTGGTTCACCGTAGCGGTGATCTACCTGGCAATAACAGTAATTTTATCTTTAGGTGTTGGTTTTATGGAAAAACGACTTAAGTTACCATGAGAAAAGAACTTTTATTGATAATTTAAGCAAAAAAGGGGGTTTTATCATGCAATCTTGCCGTAGTTTTATACGTCTTTTCACTCTTACGCTCATTCTGGTTTGCCTTGCCGGATTCAGTTCTGCCGCCTCGATACAAAATGATATCACGCGCTCCAGCACCATTGAAACCATCAAGAAAAGGGGTGTGCTTAAAGTTGGAATGGACATCTTCCAACCATGGGCAATGAAGGATAAGAATGGACAGCTGATCGGCTTTGAGATTGACGTGGCCACCCGCCTTGCAGAAGAGATGGACGTAAAAGTTGAATTCATCCCAACCGCATGGTCTGGCATCATTCCGGCTCTGCTCACCGGTAAATTCGACGTCATCATTGGCGGAATGGGGATTACCACCCAGCGTGCCCTCCAGGTAAACTTTACCAACCCCTACGAATATTCAGGGATGAGTCTGGTGGCCAACAAAAAACTGGCAGCTGGGTTTAGCTCTCTTGAGGATTTTAATAAAGCAGACGTGGAGATTGCAGTAAAAACCGGTACAACAGCCGCTGCCGCTGCCAAAAAGTACCTGCCCCTTGCGACTCTGAGGATGTTTGACTCTGAACCTCAAACGTATCAGGAACTGAGAAACGGTAAAGTACACGCGGTGGTAGGCTCCGCACCCCGACCTGCCTACGAAGCCGTGGAATACAGTGATTCTCTTTTTCTTCCGTTAAAAGAAACGTTTACCAAGGAGCCCATCGGCTTTGCGCTGCGCAAAGGAGATCCGGATTCTCTGGCATTTTTCAACAGCTGGATTACCACAGCACATCTGGATGGTTGGCTCCAGGAACGTCATAATTACTGGTTTGGCAGCAAAGACTGGCTGGACCAGGTCGAATGAAACTGCTGTATTGTCGCGCTCTTTATATGTGGAGCAGGAATAACCTGCTCCACATCTCCCTCTCGTAAGTGATGTATCCGCCTACAAAAAGCAGCTTTGCCAGCCAACGTTGAGTAAGGTGTTATGCAATCTCAGAAAACAACGATTAAATTACTCGACATCCTGGTTCTCACGGCTATTATTGGTGGTTTTTCCTTTATCGTATATCGCCTCTTTTTCGCTCTGAATTACAACTGGAACTGGCCGGTCATTTTCACCTATATGTTCCGTCACGACCCTGAAACAGGGAGATGGACCAGCAACTTGCTGCTGGATGGCTTTATCACCACGGTTAAACTGAGCATCTGGTCGACATTACTGGCAATACTCATAGGCTTTATTGTCGGACTGATGCGCGTGTCTCCAAGACTGTTTTTTCGCCTTATTGGACGCACTTATATCGAAGCAATCCGCAACACGCCTCCGCTGGTACTGGTCTTCATTTTTTACTATTTTGTCAGCGATCAGCTTATGACCTTCATTGGTGTTGAAGATTTTTTCCGGGCAAGCTCTCCCCAACAGCAGAAATATTTATCTTTTTTCTTCACCGAACCGGGTCTTATCACCCAGTTTTTATCGGGCATCTTCACCCTGGCCATGTTCCAGGGTGCCTATATAGGGGAGATTGTCAGAGCAGGCATACAGGCGGTTGACATCGGCCAGTGGGAAGCAGGCAAGGCCCTTGGTCTGAACAGGAGTAAAAACCTGCGCCTTATTGTTCTTCCCCAGGCAACAAAAATAATGCTGCCACCACTTGCCAATGAGTTTATCAATACCATCAAATGGTCCTCTATTGTATCTATCATTTCCATTCAGGAGCTGACATTTCAGGCACTGCAGGTCATGGCCTCCACCCAGGCAACCATTGAAATATGGCTGACAATTTCAACCATGTACCTCGTTTTATGCCTTGGACTCTCTCTTCTGGTCAGAAAGGTTGAAAATCATCTCGCCCGGTCTGAAGGTGTAATGTCCACCTATCAGCAAACCGGTCCATAACAGGTCTCGTGCATATTTTTCTTTACAGGTAAACGGTACACCCCGCAAAACGAAGATATGGAAAACAAAACGGCACAGCTGTCTCCTTTTACAATTCGAAACATTCAGCTTTTCATTGCATTCAGGGTCTTTTTCAATGCCCGGTTTTACTACCCGGTTTTTACCATTCTCTTTCTCGATTTTGGCCTTACCATTGAGCAGTTCGCCCTCCTGAATACCGTCTGGGCCATCACCATCGTCTGTGCCGAAGTTCCTTCGGGAGCTCTAGCAGATATCCTCGGCCGAAAAAATCTTATTGTGGCAACATCCTGTTTCATGGTTCTTGAGATGTTGCTTCTGGCTTTTGTCCCCCTGGGTAACGGGACCCTGATCTTCTGGGCATTTTTCCTCAACAGGATCTTGAGTGGCCTGGCAGAGGCCATGGCCAGCGGGGCTGATGAGGCCATAGCCTATGACTCCCTGGTAGAGCATGGTCTGCAAAAGGACTGGCCCAAGGTCCTCAGCCTGCAGATGCGCGTTCGATCCATTGCCTCGATCATGACCATGACTCTTGGCGCACTTATCTACGATCCGAGCGCAGTAAATACCGTTCTGTCCTGGTGCGGCTCAAAGCTGATACTTGATCAGCAGACAACCATGCGCTTTCCCATCTATTTCACCCTGATACTTGCAATACTTGCAACCATCAGTGCCATGAAGATGGTGGAAGAACAATCCCAGGAGGTCACCACCAGTCGCTACAAACTGGGCGCTGCTTTCAGGAAAGTCTTAGCCGCAGGCCACTGGATCTGGCAAACACCTTTTGCCCTTGTCGTTATCCTCGCCGGTATGTTTTTTGACCATATCCTGCGCATGATTGTGACCATGACCAGCCAATACTTCAGACTTATTCACCTGCCCGAAGCAAGTTTTGGCATCATCGGCTCTGCCGTTGCCCTGCTTGGTCTTGTCACACCAAAAATTGCCGAATATATGGCAGACAACAACAGTCCTGGAAAAAATCTTTCCATTGTTTTTGTCATCAGTATGCTCGGTCTCTTCGGTATGACCGGGTTTTACCCCTATTGGGGCCTTATTCCTGTAGCCCTCATTTTTGTGGCTCTCACCTTTGTCTCTTTTTTTACCAGCCATTACCTCAACAAGATTACCGCGTCCAGTCAAAGGGCAACGGTACTCAGTTTTAAGGGACTCGCCTTCAACCTTGCATATGGATTTATAGGCTTTGTTTTTGCCAGCACTATCGCTGCCCTGAAGCAGCAAGAGACAGCCCTTCACCCCCAATTCCCTACCGAGCAGATTGCTGATCTGGCATTTATTGATGGTATAGGTTATTTTCCGTGGTATGGACTTATCTGCTTTATCCTCCTATTATTTTACAGTTGGCTGCGCCTGAGAAAAAGTAAAGAAAGTCTTTAAAAAGCACCTGGCAGCAACTATGCTAGGTTTTATTGTAAAATCAGAAAGTTGGTATTATTTTGACGGGGAGGCCCTCAATTATGCTCAAAAGATTTTCCATTTCACTTGAAGAAAAACTACTCGATATTTTCGACGAACATATCAAGGCACACAGTTATAATAACCGCTCTGAGGCTATACGGGATCTGATCCGCAAGGCCTATGTCAAAGAGGAATGGGAATCAGACAAGCAGGTCATGGGCGTCATTAGTCTTGTCTACGACCACCACCAGCATAAACTCCAGGAAAAAGTTACTCTTGTCCAGCACGACTACCACCACCATATTGTCTGCACCACCCATGTCCACATGGATCATGATAATTGTCTTGAAGTCATCGTTGTCCGAGGAAATGCAAGAGAGGTCAGTGACCTCGCCGCCAGACTGACGGCACTCAAAGGTGTCAGAGATGGTAATCTTGCCATGTCGAGCACAGGGAAAACCCTGCACTGATTATTTTCTTCAAAGGCCGACCAGATTCCTGGAATAAATACTATTGAGAGAGAAAAATTCTCTAATCATTTCAAAACTTTTAAAAAACATGTCTCCTCACCCACAATTCGTTTCTGTCCATGGCGGCCACAGTGGCCAGTTCTGTGACCATGCCATAGATTCCCTTGAAGAAATTATTCTACGTTATATTGAACTCGGCTTTTCCTGGGTAGGGGTAACGGAACATACTCCAGCTATTTCCAGCCCGCTTCTGGATCCGGGCCAGGTGCAGGCAGGACTTACCCCAGAGCTACTGTTAGCGACATTTACCGAATATATGAAAGAGTGCCGCCGACTGCAGGAAAAATATAAGGATGAGTTGACGATTTTTGCCGCCATGGAGATAGAGACCTACAGCGGTTATGAACAGTTTGTCCCATTTTTACTTGATCGCTTTCAGCCCGATTACATTGTCGGATCCGTTCATTTTGTTGACGATATCAGTATCGACTACTCACAAAAGACCTATGCGCAGGCAGTGCAAAAACTAGGCGGGGTGGACGAGCTGTACAAAAGATATTTTGATCTGCAGTATGAAATGATTGAACGTTTCAGACCTTCGGTGGTTGGCCATTTTGATCTGATCCGTATCTTCGATGCTGATTACAAGACGCGGCTTATGAAACCTGCAATTTTAGAAAAGATCAGAAGAAATCTTCAGCTTATACATGAGCTCGATTTGATCATGGACCTCAATCTTCGTTCTCTGGTAAAGGGCGCAGATGAGCCATATATCAGTCGTCCCATCCTCAAGCTTGCCGGTGAAATGGGGATTTCAGTCGTACCCGGAGATGACTCTCATGGGGTACAGTCTGTTGGAGGCTTTATGAACACCGGGATCAACCTCCTGGAAGACTTAGGATTTTCCACCAACTGGAAAAAGCCTCAGCTGTACCGCTATTAGAACAGCATTTTTCTTGCATCAAGAGGGGGGACAACCGCCCCCCTCTTATCTCACGGCTTTAGCTGGTGCCTATTTGAATGAATCATAACGATTCAACCCATATTTTTTGATCCGATACCCGATCTGCCGCTCGGTAAGCCCAAGTTCTTTGGCGGCACGAACCTGCACCCAGCCATTGCGGCGCAATGCCGCCTCTATTTCGCTTCGTTCGATATCCTGCAAGGATCTACCACTTCGTAAAACTGGAGCTTGCGGAGTCATTCCAATTTTTGGTTCAGCAGGCAACTCCCTTTCGATCTGATCATACTCAAACAATTTGGGCGGCAGATCGTCTAAGGTTAACCTTTCTGATTCCGAGAGGATCACCATCCGTTCCACAAGATTCTGCATCTCCCGGACATTACCCGGCCACGGATACTGGATGAGAAAATCAAGCAATTCCGAGGTGATTTTGATCTTCCTTCCATTACGTTCATTGCTCTGGCTGAGAAAATGATTGAAAAGAAGAGGAATGTCTTCACTTCTCTCTCTTAACGGAGGGAGAATGATGGGTACGACGTTGAGACGATAGTACAGATCGGCACGAAAATCCCCATTTTGAACGGCATCTTCGAGACTGACATTGGTTGCAGCCACAATCCGAACATCAACCGTAAATGTTTTTGTTCCACCGATCCGCTCAAACTGTTTTTCCTGTAAAACTCTGAGCATCTTTGACTGCAGGGAAAGCGGCATCTCACCAATTTCATCGAGAAAAATAGTTCCGCCATCCGCCAGCTCAAATCTTCCCGGCCGTGACACATGGGCCCCAGTAAAGGCCCCCCGCTCATGGCCAAAGAGTTCGCTTTCCAGTAGGGTTTCAGGCAGGGCGGCACAGTTGATCTTGATAAAGGCTTTATCCTTTCGCATTCCACCTTCATGAAGAGCTTTTGCCACCAGCTCCTTGCCGGTCCCCGATTCTCCGAGAAGCAAAGCCGTTACATTGCTTGCGGAAATCTTATCGATCACGCTGAAGACCTCCTGCATTGGCTTTGAGTGGCCAATGATGAAATGACCGCCGTGAACCTGATGCAGTTTTGCCTTCAGAGATTGATTCTCTTCGATGAGTCGTGCCTCTTTCTTTTGAATCTCCCTGTGCAGGGTAATAAATTGGGCGATCAAAGTGGCAAGAATCATTAAAAACCTGATATCTTCGTCAAAAGAGACATCGTCACCAAAAATTCTATCAACTGTAAGCACACCCTCCGGTTCCCCTCCAACCATAACCGGGACCCCTAAGAAAGCAATCTTGCTGCGCTGATAACCACTCCTGGCTCCGGTTCTATTCAGAAAGAGTGGTTCGCTATTGATATCAGGGACAATAAACGGAGAGCGGCTCCTGAATATTTTACCGCAAATTCCTTCATCAACCCTGTAGACCCCTCGTTTTTCCTCCTGGGCTGACAGGCCGCACGAGGCCATAATTACGAGTTTTTGCAAGACCTTATCGTAGATAAGAAGGGTTGCCCTCTCCATTTTTAATGTTTGCCCAAGTACCTCCAGGATTTTATCCAGAGTACTTTCCAGATCAACCGCCGATCCGATGAGTTCAGTGATCCGGTGTAAAGCCAACAGCTCTAGCCCCTGAGTCTTGCTGGTCTTGATCGGTAAAGTCTCCGTAAACGCATCCATTACATACACCTCAACATAATATTAGATGAAACTACACTCTCTAGCAAAAGTACCTGCCTGCACATTGTCCCCTTCTTTAAAAGTGACAAGAGGCATTACCTTCAGTTATAGCAAATGCCATTCCACATCGATAACAACCTGTTATTACTTCATTTAAATATGTGCACAATAATTTCTCTCATTTTTCATCAAAGCTTTTAAACACTTTTGTTTCAAAACAGATTAGCAGTTTCACATTTTTGTAATTTTGTTTCTTTTCGACAAAAGGGTGTTCGGCAAAACACTGTCCGACACCTTTTTGTAGCTTCCATACCAATAAGTAGGATGTGCCGATTTGTGAAAAACTGAGGATAAATCGAAAGTCGACTGTCGCAAGTACTTGTTAACACTAGATATTAAATACTCAGCCAAGAATGGCACAGCCATTGCTTAAGAGAAGACAGCAAAAGAACTTGGCTAAAAGCGGGCAGACATACAAAAAGAAGATATCCCGCTTAAAAGGCCTTATCGATCACCACAATCCCACAAACATTCAAGGAGACGACAATGAGAAAAGTGGCAATTTATGGAAAAGGCGGAATCGGCAAATCAACAACTACTCAAAATACAGTGGCTGGACTTGCAGAAATGGGACGTAAAGTAATGGTTGTTGGCTGTGACCCTAAAGCTGACTCCACCAGATTACTCCTTGGTGGTCTGGCACAGAAATCTGTCCTCGACACCTTAAGAGAAGAAGGTGAAGACGTTGAACTCGATGACATCAGAAAGCCTGCATATGGTGGTAGCTGGGCGGTTGAATCAGGTGGACCCGAGCCTGGAGTCGGTTGTGCGGGTCGAGGAATCATCACCTCTATCAACATGCTTGAATCCCTTGGCGCTTATGAAGAAAGTGAGGGCCTTGATTATGCCTTCTATGACGTTCTCGGTGACGTTGTCTGCGGTGGATTCGCCATGCCTATCAGAGATGGAAAAGCCGAAGAAATCTACATCGTCTGCTCAGGTGAGATGATGGCAATGTACGCGGCAAATAATATCTGCAAGGGAATTATGAAGTACGCACAATCCGGCAGTGTTCGTCTGGGCGGTCTCATCTGCAACTCAAGAAACGTTGATAACGAAAAAGAGATGATCGAGGAGCTCGCCAAAAAAATAGGCACCCAGATGATTTATTTTGTTCCACGGGATAACGACGTACAACGTGCTGAAATTAATAGAAAAACTGTAATCGAATGGAATGGTGAATGCCCTCAGGCTGATGAATACAGAGGACTTGCCAAGGCAATTGATGACAACAAGATGTTTGTTGTCCCAAAACCACTCGAAATTGAAGAACTCGAACAGCTACTGCTCGACTTTGGCCTACTAGAAAATGCATAAAATATAGATACTTAAGAGGAGACCTACAAAATGATGATCATGATCAGAGCCATTGTTCGACCAGAGAAAGCAGACAACGTACTCGCAGCACTTATGGATGCAGGGTTTCCGGCAGTTACCAAATATTCAGTAACGGGTCGGGGTAAGCAGCGTGGTATAAAAATTGGCGAAGTAACCTACGACGAAATCCCCAAAACCATGCTGCTGAGTGTTGTTAAAGCTGAAGACAAAGACTTCGTCATCAACACCATAACTGATGCTGCCCGCACAGGAATCAAAGGTGCGTTCGGCGATGGTAAAATTTTTGTCACCGAAGTCGAAGACGTATACACCATCAGCTCAGGAGTTAAAGAAGATGCAGAGGTGGCGGCATGAAAGAGGTAATCGCTGTTGTTCGAATGAATATGATGAACAAAACCAAAGCCGCTCTCACGGCGGCTGGAGTTGATGCTTTTTTTGCCCATGAGGCACAGGGCAGGGGCAAGGGTTTTGTTAACAAGACTCTTATTAGCGGCGCTGAAGAAGGGTATGAAGAGGCCGCGGCACTCCTTGGAGAAAAGGGTAACCTCTATCCCAAAAGAATGGTGACCATTGTCGCCGAAGACGATGCAGTCGATGATATTGTCGAGGCTTTAATCGAAGCCAACCAGACTGGCAAGCCAGGAGATGGGAAAATATTTGTCTTACCGATGGGCGATGGAGTGAGAATACGTACCGGTGAAAAGGGCAAAAAATCAATAAGTTAATCCTTTAGAGGAGAAGTTAATCATGGGAAAGGCACAGAAACTGGTGCAGTGGGATCCTCATAACATCAAGGAAAAACTGCTGGAGAAGTATCCTCCTAAAGTTGCCCGAAAGCGCGCCAAACAAATAATGATCAATGAGGCGCTGGAGAATACCACGCCTGAAATAGTAGCAAACGTCAGAACCATCCCGGGAATCATAACCATGCGCGGTTGTACCTACGCAGGTTGTAAGGGAGTTATCATGGGACCAACCAGTGATGTTGTCAACCTGGTCCATGGTCCAATCGGCTGCAGTTTTTACGCCTGGCTCACCAGGCGTAATCAGACCGATGGCATCAACGAGGGAATGGAAAACTATATCCCCTACTGTATGTCAACGGATATGCAGGACTCCGATATCATCTTTGGAGGTGAGAAAAAGCTCCAGGCAGCCATCCAGGAAGCGTATGACATCTTCAAACCAAAGGCTATTGCAATCTTTGCAACCTGTCCGGTGGGTCTGATCGGTGACGATATTCACGCTGTGGCGAAAAAGATGAAGGAAAAATTCGGTGACTGTAATGTTTTTGCCTTTAGCTGTGAAGGTTACAAGGGTGTTTCCCAGTCAGCTGGTCACCACATTGCCAACAACCAGATCTTCACCCATGTTGTCGGTGATACAAAGACCGAGCATACGGAAAAGTACAAGATCAATCTGCTTGGTGAGTACAACATTGGTGGCGATGGTTTTGAGATCGACCGTATCCTGAAAAAATGCGGCATCACCAACATCTCAACTTTTTCAGGAAATGCGACCTACGATAAGTTTGCGGTGGCAGGGCAAGCCGATCTCAGCTGTGTTATGTGTCACAGGTCCATCAACTATGTCGCCGACATGCTGGAGACCAAATACGGTATTCCTTGGATTAAGATTAATTTCATCGGGGCTGAAGCAACGGCAAAGTCCCTACGAAAAATTGCCAAATACTTTGATGAGCAGGAACTGATCGACCGTGTTGAAGAAGTCATAGCGGAAGAGATGCCAGCAGTGAAAAATGCCATCACCGAGGTTTATCCAAGAACCAAAGGCAAAACGGCAATGCTCTTTGTCGGCGGTTCCCGCGCCCATCATTATCAGGAACTCTTTTTGGAACTGGGAATGAAGACACTTTCAGCGGGATACGAATTCGGTCATCGTGACGATTACGAAGGACGACATGTCATTCCAAATCTTAAAGTGGACGCCGACAGTAGAAACATCGAAGAAATTGAAGTTGAGGCAGATCCAGTACTCTATCGTCCAAGAAAGACTCCCGAAGAAATGGCCGCACTTGAAAAAGCTGGTGTTGACTTCAAGGAGTATGAAGGTCTCAACCCAATGATGGAAGAAAATACCATGGTTGTGGACGATCTCAATCAGTATGAGGCTGAAAAACTGGTGGAATTGCTGAAACCGGACCTCTTTTGTGCAGGTATCAAGGAAAAATTTTCCATCCAGAAACTTGGGGTGCCAATGAAGCAGCTGCACAGTTATGACTCTGGCGGCCCATATGCCGGATTTGTAGGGGCAGTCAACTTTTATAATGAGATTGACCGCCTGGTCAACAGCAAGGTGTGGAGTTACATGAAGGCCCCATGGCAGGAAAACCCTGAGCTTTCTGCAACATACGCCTGGGAATAATTACGGACGGCCCCGCCAACGGGACTGTTATGAACCCCTCAGTGTCATTCCCTGAGGGGGATACACTCCGCTACGAACGAGAAAGGTAAGACAATGCTACTGAGACATACACCAAAAGAAATAAAAGAGCGAAAAGCTCTGATGATAAATCCGGCGAAAACATGCCAGCCGATTGGCGCCATGTACGCCTCCCTGGGAATAAAAGGCTGCCTTCCCCATAGTCATGGTTCTCAGGGTTGCTGTTCATATCACAGATCCACCTTAACCAGACACTACAAAGAGCCGATTTCTGCTGCCACCAGTTCCTTTACCGAAGGTGCATCTGTCTTCGGTGGTCAGGCGAACCTGCTCCAGGCAATTAACAATATCTTTACTGTATACGAGCCTGAGGTCATTGCCGTTCACACCACATGTCTGTCTGAGACTATTGGAGATGATTTACCTCAGATATTTGCAAAGGCCATCCGCGAGAAAACCGTTCCTGAAGGGAAAACGGTCCTTGGTGCAGGAACTCCAAGCTATGTTGGTTCTCATGTTACCGGGTTTTCCAACATGGTCAAAGCAATGGCCGCACTCGCAAAAGAACCTGTGAAAAAGAATGGGAAAATCAATCTCATTCCCGGTTGGGTTGAGCCTTCAGACATGGAAGAACTGAAACGACTCGCTGCCCTGGTGGGTGCAAAAATTAACATGTTTCCAGACACCTCCGGAGTCTTGGATGGTCCGCTCAATGGTAAATACACCATGTACCCGGATGGGGGAACTCCCATTGCAGACATTAAAGATTCCGGCAATGCCATCGGAACACTTGCCCTTGGAGAATGGTGTTCGGCTGACGCGGCAAGGCTGCTTGATACGAAATGCAAGGTTCCCTGCTCCATCCTCGACATGCCATTTGGCCTCAAAGCAACCGACCGTTTCATCGACGCCCTTAGGATAGTTGCAGGCAGATCGGTACCTGAAGAGATTTCGGTTGAAAGGGGCAAGCTTGTCGACATGATTTCTGACATGCACCAGTACTTCTATGGCAAAAAAGTCGCCCTTGTGGGTGATCCTGACCAACTCATCGCCATGACCGAGTTCCTTGTCTCCATTGATATGTGTCCAATTCATATCATTACAGGTACACCGGGCAAGAAGTTTGAAAAACGTATCAAAGAAATAACCAAAGACATGGGCCGTGAAGTCAACGTCAAGGCAAAAGGTGACATGTTCCTCCTCCACCAGTGGATGAAAAATGAGCCGGTTGATTTGCTCATAGGAAACACCTACTGCAAATACATCGCCAGAGACGAAGATGTGCCATTTGTCCGCTGGGGTTTTCCAATCCTTGACCGTCAAGGACATCAGCACTTTCCTACGGTTGGCTACAAAGGTGGGCTGAGACTGCTCGAGAAAATCCTCGGCGTTCTTCTTGACCGCAAAGATCGTGACGACCCCGAAGAAGTATTTGAACTTGTCCTCTAACCCCAAGCAGCGGTGGTGATTCTCCTCTGATCCATCGCTGCAACTTTCTATACTCCAGGAAATCTATGAACGTGATATCTCTTGCAGATCATAAACCGATTGGTTCATTTTTCAGCGACTGTAGAGCGGAAAACGTCGTCCACCTCCCAGTGGCACCCCGAATCGTCGGGCGAACACGATTTTCACCTCCACCTCCCGCCAGCAATCAATATATCACAGTGCCAGAGGCAATCGAAATCCTTCACAAGGCCATGGCAACCCCCGAACATGAAATCACCATGGCTGCGATCAGCGGACCAGGAGATCCTCTCGTAACTCCCGAGCTTACACTTGCCCTGATTTCAAAGATTAAAGAGCTCTATCCCCGACTTAAAGTTGGCATAAAAACCTATGGTATTGGCAGCGATAAAATGGCCACGGCCCTCGCCAAAGCCGGCCTTCATTACGTTGAGATACAAGTTGATGCGATGCGCTCAGAACTACTGGAACGACTCTACGCCTGGATCAGGCCAGGCCATAAAACCCTGAAGATTTCAGACGCGGCACCCCTTCTGATCACCGAACAGCGGCACGGTGTGGCTGCCTTGAAATTTCATGAAATCAAGGTCTGTATTCAGACGACCCTCTTCCCCGGATACAATATTGACCGTGTCAGTAAGATTGCACGAGAAATGGGCGAACTGGGCGCAGACGCCATTGCTCTGATTCCCCATGTGACTGCCGCAGAAAGCGATATTCACCTTGAAAGCCCCACCGCCGAAGAAATGGAGGATGCCACCCGGCAAGCAAGAAAATATCTACCGGTAGTAACCCCACTCTTTTCACCGGAAACGACACAGAGTACCTGCACAGGAGTCCAAGCCCCAATACAAAACATTTACCCCAAGCCCACCCAGGAGAGACCAAATGTTGCGGTGGTCAGCTCAACAGGAATGGAGGTTGACCTGCACCTTGGCCATGCCGGTAAATTTCTCATCTACGGCCCACGGGAAGACGGACTGCCCTGCCTTTTGGAATCCCGTAACGCACCAGCCCCAGGAAAAGGCAAAGAACGATGGCTTGAAGTGGCTGAGATTCTAAAGGATTGTTTTGTCCTTCTTGTTGCCAGCGCAGGAGATACCCCAAGGACTCTTCTCGCAGAGGCTGGACTGAAGATTCTCACAACAGATGATGCAATAGAAGGGATCGTGGACGTACTCTACGGAGGCGGCAAGAAAGGTAAATGCAAAAAGAAATAAAACTGAACTGAGGCGAAACGACTCTTGAGTAACATACGTGCAAAACCTTAATACGCAGACAGCATTAACCCACGTAACAGTTTAGAATAAAAAACATTTAACAAAAACAAAGTATCAACATCTATAACATGGAACAATTCAACAAAGGAGAAGGAAATGGCATTACCGGAAAGGCAGATTCTTGTCTGCCAGAGCTTTAGATCAAAGGGCGACCCAAAGGGCATCTGCCACAAACAGACAGACGGTTTTCTCCAGTATATCGAAGAAGAGATTCTCGATCGTGGCCTTGATATGCAAGTCGTGGCGACGGGCTGTCTCAAGCAGTGTGAATCAGGACCGATCATGGTCATCCAGCCCGATAACCTGTGGTTTAAGAACATCAGCAGCGAAGATGCCATCGATGCGGTTCTTGACGGGCTCGAAGATGGAGACCCACCCGCAGAATACCTGATTAAAGCATAGGACAACGCCGATGATCCGGGCCGCGCAAGAAAAAGACATCGAACAGCTGACTGTCTTTTTGCAGGAGCTTTTCTCAATTGAAGAAGATTTTTGCTTTAATTTTGCATTGCAAAAAAAAGGCCTGCAACTACTCATGCAAAACCCATCATCGGCAATCCTCGTAGCCGAACAAGACGGACAACCAGTGGGGATGGTAACCGGACAACTGACTATCTCCACCGCTGAGGGGACGACAGCACTTCTCGTCGAAGATCTGTTCGTAGCCGTCCCCTACAGAAAGAAAAAAATCGCCACCAGTCTCCTGCAGGAACTTGGCAGCTGGGCCTTTAAAAATGGGGCAAGCCGCATGCAGCTTCTGGCTGACAAAAACAACGAATCCGCCTTAGAATTTTACCACAAAGACGGTTGGCAGAGCACGCAACTCGTCTGTCTACGTAAATATCACAAGGAGTGAGAGTATATGAATATTGTACAGATAGACAACTGGCAGGATTATTTCAGGGATGGAGAACAGTTTCTTAAAACTGCAAATGGAGCCTTTCAAAAAAAAAGCAAAGGCTTCTCAACCGACACCCTGTACAACGTTACCTGTATGGCCATTGAAAAACTCGTCATGGCCTTTCTGATGAAAAATGGTGATCTGGCTGAAAACCATACCATGGGGGATCTCCTCTATGCCCTGCAACGGCACCTGGGGAACATTCCTGATATCGCGGAAAAACTGACCTTCCTCGATAAGTTTCAAGAAATTTGCGATCTGGACACCTACGTCATTCAGATCCCTACAGAAGAGGATGTCAGCAAATTTCTGGCCATCGCCAAAGACATTCAGGACCTGCTCCACCCATACCTGAGGGGCGAGAAATCCCTCAGCACCCATTAAACACAAGGAAGAAGACATGATTAAAGATACTCTGGAAAAAATATTTGAATACGCATCCATGCCTGTACACGGTACACTGTCTCGAAAACTGCGAAAAGATGTGGCAATCCAGGTTAACGAAGGCAAAATCTACGAAAATGCGGTGTTATTTCTCGGCGATGGCTTCGTCCGTATCACAGAACAGGCCGACACAGAGGCGATCAACAGCTACTATTGCTGGGAATCCATCGCTTGCATCAGAACCCTCAGCAAGTCAAGCTCCTAAGCCAACTGCGGCATGAGGATAGTATTACAATTATTTTCGATACGTTACAAACAGAGGACATGACCTTGACCAGTTCACAAGCTATACCCTACAGACCTCTCGGGCTGTTAAAAAATCTGACGGAAGGCATCGGTTTTCAAATTTCACACTGCTATGAAGATCTTGTCTTTTTTGAGCATAATGCGTTCTTGCTCCGCATGGAAACAGAGGGAAAAGATGTGAGTCTTTTTTTCAACGAAGAGTCCGACGTGGATAAACGGGATGGTATCGCTGCAGTTTTTAAAGAAGAAGGCGCAAAGCAGATGCTTGAGATTACCAACCGAGGCACCTATCAGATAGGTGCCAATGAGGCTGACGGAACTCTTGATATTCGGTTTCTCGAAGCAAATGCCATCAACAAGGCGTAGCTATTGAAAACAGATCCATCCAAGAAGGCAGCAGCGCCGATGCAGGCGAGACTGCCTTCTTCCTGGACGGCTTCCCACCAGGGGAAAACCCGGGCAAGCCGCGCCATTTATCCTTTTGACCCTTCCGCTGTCCATGGAATACAGCCCCATTTCCTCTGTGCTTTTAACGGGAACGAGGTTGGTTCTTGCCCCATGAATTAACCCCAAGTTTTCCATCGGCAAAAATCTGCCCCACACCTCTCTCCTCTTGTCTTTATCCCTCCAATACAGTACCATTCGCCACCTTTTTTGCGGTAGATAGCTCTCACAGGGATTTTTACTAAAAACTTTTTTAAAAACATTGTGCGGTCATACACTTTGGCCAATTTCCAGACTCAACAAGAACCTCTCTTCACCAGCCACCCCATGGAAAATACTACTGCATTCCTTTCCTCAGAGCAAAGCGTCGACGAAGGAAGCGCGTTGCCTACATCTTCTGACATATATCTCTCTGTAGTGGTTCCACTCTACAACGAGGAAAGTAATGTGCAGCCCCTGCTCGTACAGTTGGAGAACACTCTCCATAATCTCGGGGTAAGCTACGAAATCATCCTGGTAGATGATGGGAGCCGTGACCGAACCTGGCACATGATCTCTGACTGCTCCAGCTCCATGCCAGCTGTACGAGGCGTCAAGCTGGTCAGAAATTTCGGCCATCAACACGCCCTGCTGGCCGGGCTTGCAAGCGCCAGGGGCCAGGCGATAGTCTCCATGGATGGAGACCTGCAACATCCACCTGCTCTTATACAAGAGATGTTGGCCCAGTATCAGAAAGGCTACCTGGTGGTTAATACCTGTCGCCATGACAGAGAAACCGTCTCTGCCTTTAAGAGAATAAGCTCATCCTCTTTCTACAAGGTCTTTTCCTTTCTGTCCGATGTTCCCATGGAGGCCGGGGCTTCAGATTTTCGTCTCATGGACAGGTCCGTGCTCAAACACATCCTTGCCATTCAGGATGTTGATATTTTTATCCGGGGGACCATAGAATGGCTCGGTTTTTCCTGCGTAACCATTCCCTACAATGCAGGAAAGAGATTTTCCGGCAAGACCAAGTATAATCTGCTCAAAATGTTCAGGTTTGCAGGCGGCTCGATAATTTCCTTTTCCACAAAACCACTGATCATTGGCGTCTGGATAGGCCTTCTCACCAGCTCGCTGGCATTTCTGGAAATCATCTATATTCTTTTCCAGTACGCCAATGGAAGGACAGTCCCCGGCTGGGCTTCCACCGTTGGAGTTATTTCCTTTCTCTTTGGCATTTTATTTGTCATCCTTGGTATCATTGGAGCCTACCTGTCCCGTATACATCTTGCGCTCCAGAATCGTCCGAAATTCATTGTCGAGAGCAGCGTTGAAAGAAAAACGGAATAAGCTGATCGCCCGACAACTGTTTCGGTTTGTGCTGGTTGGTATTTCCAACACCATTATCAGCTTTCTCACGTTCTACGTTGCCTACCACTTCGTCTTGGTAGCCGAGACCTTTCTGTCGCAGTGCATAAGTTATGCGACAGGCATCGTCTGGAGCTTTTGCCTCAACAGAAGCTATACTTTTGCAGACAGCAGACCGGCAAAAAATACCTTCATCAGCTTTTTGCTGGTCCAGCTCAGCCTGATGCTGTTCAGCTCCTTTCTTCTCGAGAAAACGGCGCTTCTTCTGACATGGAACATCAATCTCCTATGGTGTATTGTGATGGCAATAATCACCGCCATTAATTTTATCCTGACCAGGCTACTGGTCTTTAACAACACAAACCAGCGATGAGATCCAGACTCACCACTCACACTGAAAAATGGATTTTACTCTTCGTAACAGTTACCGTTGCGGTGAGTTTTGGTCTGGCCTACGGCAATAACAATCAGAATACCTACCTCATCGACGGGATGACGAAGATCTTCCCCGACTTTCTGATCAATGACTGGTTTGCCCGGCAAACCAGTCACTACCACTCCAAGTTTTCCCTCCTGCTTCAACTCATCCATTTTACGGGCCTGCCCCTTGCCCACACACTCGTGGCGATAGAACTGCTCCTTCGGATAGCGGGTCTTGCTGCAATCTATAATATCGTCCGGTTAATCGCAGCAAAGGAGGCATCCCTTTGTTATCTGATGGTCCTGTTCCTCGTGGTCACCGAGCAGACCGCAAGTGTTGGTGAGAGCTATATCTTTGCGGCAACCCTCCAGCCGTCATCTCTGGGCGGTGTCTGCACCCTGGTGGCCCTGTACTGGTTTCTGAAGGAGCGTTATTATCTCTCCGGACTGTTTCATGCCTTGGCCGGTTGGATGCACACCAACTTTCTTCTTCTGGGTATTGTCTTCTTTGGCCTCGCCCATCTCTTTTCAGGGAGAACTGCGCTGATAAAAAGGCTGTTTCAGCAGTTCATCTCTGTAGTCCCTGTTTTCCTTCTGGTACTGCCGTTTCTCCTTGGAATGGCAGCCTCGCAGGGAGGTGAAGAATCCAGCCGGATCTTTTTCCAGATCAGGGCCCCCCACCATTATATGCCTATGTCCTATTTAAAGGATTTTATCCTGTTTGGCGGCTGGTCGCTGATGGGCCTGGCCTGCCTCGGATTACCAGGAGAAAATTTGGAAATACGGCGACGGGCGTACATACTTTTTGGAGTTCTCTTTTCCCTTGTGGTGATTGCTACATTTCTTACCACCGTTATCTTCATCCCTATCGTGGCAAAACTCTATTTCTGGCGCCTCGCACCATTTTCCGTTTTATTGTCACAAATTATTCTCATTACGACTGTGGTTACATTTGGCCCTGCCAATTTTACTGCTACTCCCACGGAGCAACCAAAGATCAGATTTACCGGGTTCAGGTTTGTTCTGATGGTCTGCGGGGCCATTCTGTTGCTGTATGGACATCTTGCACACCACCGTTTTTTCTCCTCTTTTTTTCTCTTGCTCCTTGCCTTTTTCGCCCTTCTCGCGATTATTCTAGTCTTCCAAAAAAAAGGCCCAACCAGCCTGCCACTACCGTTTACGAAAAAAAATGGCGTGGTTGGTGGCGCACTCCTTCTCTTACTGAGCAGTCTTGCCTTCAACGTCGACTCCTTCTACAGAAAATCGACCCTGATCAATGGGTTTCCCGGCCAGGATGAACAAGAGTTGTACAGCTGGTGCAAACAGACACCTGTAACATCAACATTTCTCATTCCTCCCGATCTTTTGAACTTCCGGTTACACGGGGAACGGGCGGTGGTGGTGGACTGGAAATCAACGCCAATTGACCCGGATGGAATTCTGAACTGGTACAAAAGAATTGAGGATATCAGTGGAATCTCCAGCCCGAATACTGAGACAGAGGCAGTGCGCGGCTATCTTGCTATGGATTACGACCGCCTTCTGCGCCTCAAACAAAAGTATGCCGTGACCCATATGGTCCAATACCGCACAAAGAATCAGGCTAAATGGAATTTCCCTGTCGTTTTTGAAAATACTCGATTTTCGGTTGTAGCTGTGGAACAACATAAGTGACCGTCATCATAAAAAGAACTCTTTTGATAACGGCAAAAAATTATTTGCCCCCTCCAGGAATTGAAAAAACACGACAAGGACTCGGCTGACAATAAATTTTGAACAAAGTTATAATCGTGAGAAGTATTTCTGCACAGAGGGCATAGTGTTGAGGGAGCTTGCTGATTGCCTGACAGCCTTGAAGGGTGATTTTGTTGAGCCTGCTATCTGGGATGCACAGGAATAAGGTAAACATCAGATAAAAACGACATCTCAAGAGATTCACACTGCCAATATCAACGCTTGATACGAAAGTATCAACATTTGAATCGTTTAGAAATGGAGTAACGCCTGAACTCAGCGACGGCGACACCTAAACTTGCCCGTCAGGCCGCATACGTTCTCGCCGTCCGCTGGAGTAATTTGTTAGATTTTATACCTATTATTGTTTGATATATTTCTTCAAAACCGGCTCTCGAACATCGGCTACCAACGATTCTTCGCAAGCACTTGACCGATTGTACTTACTTATAAAAGCGACATACACGGGGTTTGATGGAGGCGGGTTATCGAACTGATCAAATATGTTGAAACCTTTTAATTTAAACAACTCCCATTCTTTGGCAGTTGGTGGATCGCACTTTGCACGAACCCATTCAGAATAAGCAGATGGGCTGACGAGCAAACTCTCTTTTTCTGTTTCTGACAAGAAATAGACATCATCAGATGAAATTGAAAACATCTTCTCTATATAGGCAGTGGGTACTTCCATATCAACCAAGTACTTCCTGGTCGCATTTCTAACTTTCGCATATCCACCCTCTGCCTCATTTAGAGATAGGCTGGCATAGTGCTCAGGCTTGAAATACGGTCTGTGTAATCCGATATCAGAAGATGGCCAAGCTGTTTTAGAAACCCCTCCAACAAGAATAAATACACAAGCGCTAGCACAAGTTTTATTTACGCATGTGCCGGAAGCTGTTTCTCTAATAAAATGCCCGATTTTCATTGCCTCTAAAACATCCCCGCCAGAAGAGTCAAGGGTAAAGTATTTAGGGAATGAATTAGGTGGAGAAACAGCTTTTACAATCTTGTTAAGATCTCCAGGTTCGATTTGACCTGATAATAACAGTGTGTGTTCGTTATCCTTTACCTCTGTCACTTCAAGGCCAAAGCATGGAGAAACGGCACCCCACAACATAAGCCAAAGACAAAACAGTCGAATTGCTATCATTGAGATCTCCTGTGAAATCTAACGCACTACTCTGCGGCGAGGGAACCGAGTCCGCGGCCGTAGAAGATTAGGAGCAAACCCACATTTTTATGGTTTATCGAAAAAACAAAATTATTTGTAGCCAACAAGAGGGCATATTGCATCTAAAAGTTTCTTTGCCAAATTCTGGAGGGGGCCAAAAACCGGAAAATTTTTATACCCAGTCTGTATGTATCTTAATTCCGTTGAAACATGCAGATCATTAATCAGGTTTAGCACATCGATATCGTCATCGGATAATTTAACATGGACCTCAATGTTTTCCTTTTTGGCTGCGTCCCAACAATCGTTTAATTTGTGAGATAATTTCGTAATATCGTTTAATGATTTTCCTTTGAACAAGATATAGGATTTGATTGCGAGCTCAATTGAATGAGCCACCAGGAACATTACAGGAGGTGGAGCGACAAACTCATATCCAGGCCTCATTCCAATTACATCATCGGCAGCAATAGCTGCTTCAAAATATTCGCGCGCATAGCGGGCGAGCCCAGCAGGCGTAGTACTTGAAGTATTGCTCATGATACCTCCTAACGTCGTCTTCACTAGTTCAACTGGTGAAAGACTTTGTTGATAAATTTTGAATCTACTCTGGTTTTACGCTCAGATATTGTTCGTCCTGTCAATAATTAAGATGTGACCCTTGATTCTTCTCCCATTGCACCTAATTGAGTATCCCAGAGCATTCCGGAAACCGAAACATTCAACACACCGGGAACGTTTGTGAGGACTCCTGCACTACATACTGATGAGTTTAGTCGGTGATCATTTGAGTACAGTCGAAAAAACCTACGTCTGGGTAACGTTTTTTCGCTTCCTCAAAAGACAATGTCTTCATGTCATCACAAATCTTTTTCATCCTAATCTCTTCATCTGTTGGAAACTTTTTGCGACAAGCATTATGAACAAGCCTTGCAGCAACGTCACTATCAACCCCTTTCGAATTCTCAAGAATACAATCTTCGTAATTATCCGGACCGAACCAACCGGCAACAGAAGAACAGGGGACAGAAAGAACACAGAGTGCTAATAAAAACTTTTTCACGGTTAAATCCCTCCTTTAATTAATCAACAGCACAGAACATGCAATTCAGGAAATTTTCTGTGCAATGGGCTTTCTGACAAACCTACGTATCCTCATGGCCGCTTGCACATCCCCACCTAAACTGTTTAGTTCCAATGTTCATGCCGTATAGTTCTGATGGGTTTCTAAGCGCTGATGATTAGATAACACACCAATAAACTTCTTGTAATCATTGGGAGCTATTTCACCTTGGATAACTAAACCATCAAATAGGCCTATAGAAAGATAATCTGCAGCGTTAGCGTTCGTCTCAAGAACAAGAAAAATACAGGTTGAGTTTAGTTGATGTCGATTCACTTGCAATACCTGTGACCTTAGGCGGTCCTAGTGTAGTGATGGGTTATCTGAAAATTATTATTCAGTTACATAGTAGGGATTTGCTGATTCATTAAATTTAAATTTCAAGTCCTTAAGATCAAATAGATGACAACTTAATAACTTAATGGAATCTAGATCGAAAAAAACTATATTATGTCCTTCAGCAAGCATGCTTTTGTATGCAATTCCATCAAAGCCATTGTGTTTGAAAAACTCTGCCATTACTTGTGTTGGAACATAATCTGCAACTCGGTCAGTATTAGTCATGGGTTTCGAAAATGCAGTGTCTATATCAGCCCAGACAGCTTCTTCTCTCTTTTTCGGGCTAGGTTCTTTAAAATAAATTGTAAATTTATTGGTATTAACTGAGCAATCAACTAGCTTCATTTTTTTTAGAGTTTTAAAACTACCAACCGAAACTGTTGATCCAAGCCAAGGACGAACTTCTGCCATTGCGGTTTCTTTCGTCGTAGCTGTATAAAGATAAGGTATTCCTTTAGGATTTGCTCTCCCTTCAGATGCTTCATGCCTTAACGGAAGCATCCTTTCTGAAGGATAAGGGGCTGGAAGATCACCTATAAGGATATCATCTTGATATTCAGGTTTCCATGAGTGACCGAGTTGAGCTCGCCAAAGATGACTACCTTTTTTTATGTATTCTACTCTTTTGACCGATGCTTCAAGGACCTTCATCATGAATTTCATTATTTCTTTGTCATAGAAGTACCTGTTGTTCGTTTTTACAGATCGTTCAAAGTTCGAATAACTACTGTGACTTTTAAAATGTTTCATATCATAAAGATAACAAGTGATTGTGTAGAAACTTCTTAACTCGCTTTTTGTAATGTTATACAGAAGGAGGACGAGTTAGGCAACCTTCACGATACCACAACACTATCGTAAATTACCGGATATAGATTTCCACTGGCAACGAACATAGAAATACAAATTCAACGATTTGACCTTGTTCCTGTACATCCTGATTCATATCGGAATGTAAAGTTGCTCCATTTCCACACATCCGGCTGATTGATGATACTTTCAGTTCAGGCTGTATCAACCATTCAAAATGATCGAAATCTATTGCTCGCCGACACCAGGAAGGCCCAAGGCCTTCCTGGTCATACCATTGCGTCATGCAAATGAGGGAAAAACATGGTGCGATTGCACTCAAACTGCACAGTTTTCCAGAACCATAGCCATGTCCTGGCCGCCACCAATACACAAAGAAGCCAGACCAAGCCCCTACTTCTGACGCTTCATCTGGTGCATCAAGGTCACAAGGATACTCGCACCGGTACCCCCAATGGGATGCCCCAAACAGATATCGCTGCCAAGCACGTTGGTTCTTTCAATATCACACTTGAGCTCGCGCTTGCAGGCCATCAAAGATCAACAGACAAGCAGCTACCCATCACCCATCCCCTGTCCCCCTGGGCTCCTGGCAGGGCGTAGGGCTCCGGGCTCATGGGCTCTTCCATGCCACCGGCAAGAATCCCCTCCCCTTTTTCGCGTGAAAAAGGGGAGGGACAATCCAGGAACTCTGCTGCACAACTAAAAACTGTTGATTCCTGTAACAGTGTGTACTCAGTAAAGAGAGGTTGTTTTGCTTTTGTAGGATTAATTCACCTTCAGGGAACCTCCAGTACCTAAGCCACCTTTTACTTCTTGGGCTTTGTAGGATTTCAGGGCTATGACCATGTTATTAAATGAGTCTGTAAATGCCGCGACCAGGACTTTACCTTCAGCAGTATTTGTATAGCCCCCTCCACCTAAACCAATTCCGCTGGAGAAAAGACCACCAAGCATACCGAGGTCAACATTTTTGGCACTTCCTTCAGAAGCGGCTAATTGTACACCTGAGCGGTTGTCTATAAGCGTCAGCATCGTGCTCGCCTCTTTAAAGTTTAGACTACTGCCAATAAGCGATCCTACCGATCCAAACACTCCCCCTATCGCTCCTCCTATGCTTCCTGCATTATTGTTGCTGAAGGTTATTGAAGGACTCATGGAATAATCCGCTGCCACCATCTGGCCTTTTTGGAAATTTGATCCCTTTCGCAACTCACCAGAATTTTCAAGGGCGCGCTCTTCCATCATGTTATTCATTGCACGGCCACGCTCTACAACGACGAAGCAGTTAGATTGCTGTGCCAGCATTTTTAAAACTGGAGTTGTTGGTCCGAGTTTCCAATCAGTCCTCAAATATACATACCATGGGGCGGAGGTTTCTTCGACGACAGCTAAGGTGCCGAGTGTAGCATCACACCTCTGGAGCGCAGGGTTTACATTTTGGGAAGATGAACCTGCGGTAGAGCCGGTAGCGGTTGTCTTGGCTCCTTCCGAGCCCATCTGCATACCGATGCATCCTGTCAACGAGATTGAGAGAACAAGAGACGCGAAGAGCTGTAGAGTTAATACAGGTTTAAGGGGTAGAGTCATGATATTCTCCTTTTAGCGGTAGGTTGATTGAAAATGTATTTGTTCGAATAAGTTTTACTATTTAAATCATAATTTTACCTAACTGTAAACAGGAACATTTTGTCTGAAGGTGAGGGCCTTTAAAAGGGTTGACTTTTAAAAGGAGTTTGTCAAGACCTCCAAAAAGCGATAGGACAGATACCCCGTAAACCCATGGGCCAGTTGCCAGACGTTTGTAGGGAGAGGTGGAACATGTCACCTTCAATGGTGCCTACGCCATTGAAATGGGCCAGAAGGTTGTCTATACCACGAAGAGATGTGTGTTCACCCTTACAGATCATGGCTTCGAGCTGACTGAAATTGCTCCAGGCGTTGAGCTTGGAAAAAGACATTCTGCCCCAGATGAACTATCTCCAAGCACTCAGTCCAGAGATCAAGAGACCGAGTCCCCCCGTTTTCTGCATAACAGGCTCCATATGCCCTGCTCAAAAATAAAATCGCAGGGCTTGAATCGGTTTGCCCTAGTTATTCCATAGGGCTCTACAAAAACTCTCCCCCATTACTGCCCTTTGTTGTTTGGCCGTCTTAAGTTGAACGGATTACCGGTTTTCGTCCGGGAACTGAAGAATAACTTTGACATTCAACTCTGCTATAAATAATGTAAATCTCTGTACATAAAAAACATTTACAGTCTGCATGAGCAATGAGATGCGCATGCTGTTTGTTCACTCTACCGAAAAATCAAATCAGGAGGCAGTAATGGCAAAAGACAAGAAGGATAAGAAAGATAAAAAAGACGAGAAGAAGTGTGACAAGAAAAAATGTGAAAAAAAAGAGCTGAAAAAAGCTGAGAAAAAGAAAAAGGAGAAGAAAGACAAAAAGAGCAAGAAGGACAAGAAATAAGGTAATCTTTAATTTACAGGATATACAAACCCGGTTCAGACAAGGCAACAGGCTCATTCATTGTGAACCGGGACGATACCTGTTGTTCTCTGCTGTTTTTCATGCTCCGCCTCCCTGGTGAAACTCCCAGCGAGGGAGGCGACGCCAACAGAATCAAGAGCCCTTTCCCAAATAACTGAAAATCACATCAGGCCCATACAGCGCAATACCGGCCTGGATAATAAAAGAGAAGCCTCCTCATTGCCGGCCTGGTGTCATCAAGATCTGACTTCCGGCTTTAACCCCACTGCTTGAAGAATATCCCCGCACTATAAAAGACAGCGGTGACTGTCGCACTCTTCTTCAGCGTCTTTTCACACTGCGGCCTACTGTCAACCGTCAACTTTCTGATAATGCGCTCCGTCACTCCGGCAGGTTTAAAAATAGAAAGTATTAACCAAAAGTGAACCCCAATACCATTGCCTACACATTAGCACTACAATTTGATACAAAAATCCGCCATTGACTGCCCTTGTCAAAGAAAAAAAAACAATTATTTATAACAATACGCCTAACCTAATCAAAGGGCTACTCTTCATGCCTCCATGAACGTATCATGCTGTCAACACAGACAGAGTGCAGGAAGTTCAACAATCAAACACTACAGGGAGAATGTCATAATGAAATTAAGAACTTTTCTGGTATCACTTTCCACTGTTTTTCTCGCCTCAAACGCTCTGGCCCTTGAGGCAAGTTTTTCAGACAATGCCTGGGATGGAATAGATGTTCCAGAAGGACAACAATGTCAGAAATTTGGCGGCAATAATCCAGCAACTCCCAAGCTTATGATCAAAGATATACCCACCGGCACTAATGCAATCATCCTCGAATACAGCGATCGTGATTCTGAAAAAATGAATAACGGCGGGCATGGAAGAATGGTTTATACTCTGCACGCACCAGCCAGCGAAGTGGAAATCCCTTCAGTCCCCGGGCACACATTCGACTTACCTGCCGATTTCAAGTCAATTGAAGCCCACCGCAGTCCCGGCTGGGATAAGGAAGGCGCGTACATGCCCCCCTGCTCGGGTGGCAAAGGTCATGCCTACTACGTGACCATAAAAGCTGCTGATGGAGAAAAGGTTCTTGCTGAAACTGTCCTTGAGATGGGTAATTTCTAAGATTGAACATCTGCAAAAAATACTTCCAGCTCACGCAGCCGATTGCTCTGCATGAGCTGGAAAAGGCAGGGATCAACAAACAACAAACGACAAAAAAGAGTTACAGATTATCAATCACCAAACGCCACTTAAATCCAGGTGAAGCATACGATCAAGGATACGGTTGAAGTCCCCCATTCGTTATCATACCAGCTCATCACCTTTACGGATTTGCCGATCACTTTATTCGATTGACCTTCAATAATTGAAGAACGGCTGCCCCCCTGGAAACCAATGGAAACAGGAAGCAGATCGGTATCTCCATGTACTGTGGTCATTCAGCCACCCTCGATGCAAAATTGTCCAAAATAACATTAATGAAAGGTCTTATTGCAGTTCAGGTAGGTACCGTCTACATCTTTTAGCCAGACAAGATCAGGTATGGTGTTGATGAGAGTACGATGCCGACTCTCCGACAGTTTGAAACTATTTTCGCTTAATTTGCGCTCGATCAACGATAGAAATCATTTTCGCTGATGTCTGCAGCCCTCTCTTGGCTAACTCCATTTCAAGTAGCGGCCTTGAATTATAATTCTGAGCCGCATGCTGGAGTTGCTCTTCTCCACGCTTATATAATGCACTAAGGAGTCGCAATTTTTCTATATCTTCAGGCGGACCACCATAGCCAAAATTGATGGCACCAATAACCTCTTCTCGAGAGTTGCCAAGAGTATCCAGCCAAGCCTGGTTAATATCAATAAAATTGCCATTTTCATCACGGGACTGTTAGCTGAGCGGTGGGTGCTCCTTCATAGAGCTTTCTGAAATGGCCGCACTCTGCCTGTAGCTGAATCTGAATTTTCCAAGGCTCAGCAACCTTATTTTGATAGAATGCCAAGTCGGGGTATCTGGTTGCATGAGATTACATGGAGTACAGGTGCTGAAGCTTTAAGCAGTTTTTCTCCAGGACTTTTTCGGTGTTAGTCGCATATGAGAAAAGCTTCAAGGCGACCTTCGCAATTGCTATTGGACAAGACGAGCGAAGGACGCCCCTTGAGAAACAACCTCAGCCTATTTTACCCACCACATAAGGGCCTTCTGGAATAACGGCTACCTTTACGTGAGATTTAAGGAGTTCATCCACGGCTTTCTGACAATCCAGGATTTTGATCCCCTGAAAACGAGCCACATCCTCTTCTGACAGGCCAGGAGAGTAGATATAAATCTTACCCGCATGGGCAAGCGCCTGATAAATATTCTGGGCGCACCACTGATCGATGACAAAATTATCAGGATTTCCATGGTGCTTGTTAAAGTGTTCCGGGGTTGGATTCGACCTCATAATTGTGCAGAATTCCTCTCCACCAAGGCCCTCTTCACAGCCACAGGTGACAAGAATGGTGCCGTTTTTTTTCAGGATATCCCTTGCTGCAATGAGACATTTTGATACCTGATAAAAGGAAGCATCTAAGGGATACCCCCCCGCAGAGGTAATCACCAGGTCAACTTTTTCAGGCAGTTTCGCAACAGCGTGGTTGGCAACGAGTTTGCACCCTTTCTGATGGGCAAGATCGTAATGCCCTGCAAAGACCCCGGCCAGTTCGCGCTTCTGATTAATGACGACATTGAGGATAAAATCAACTCCGACAAGCTCAGTCACCTCCATGGCATACTGATGGAAAATGTTATTCTCCAGCCTGCAGTTTGCCTCGCGTAACTGATCGATTACCTTATACGAATGCATAAACTTCATGGTCTGATAGCTGGAAATCCCAGGCAGAATAGACTTGCGACTTCCTGAAAACCCGGCATAGAAATGTGGTTCGATGAGGCCGGTCAAAATTTTCAGATCAGCATCGAGATAATGGGTGTTGATTTCAATAGGCGCCCCGTCGATTTTTGCTATTTCCCGTAACTCTTCTTCTTTCTGGCAGTAATGGTTAACTATTTTATAGTTATCCATAATCTCTTTCCCGACCATCGATTCAAGCTCTTCCCCCAGATTGGGCCGGTGCATACCCGTTGCAATAAGAATAGTGGTGTTCTGGGGGGCAATACCCGCCTCTTCCAAGGTTCGCAGCAGCGGTGGTAGAATGATTTTATTTGGCACCGGCCGGGTAATGTCCGAGATAACGATACAGGCATTTTTACGGCCCCTGGCGATCTCTGTCAGAGGTGCAGTCCCAATAGGGTTCAGGAGGCTTTCACGTACCGCCGCCTCGGGGTTTGCAAGGGCTTTTGCTGGCCTGTTTTCAATGAGCTGAACAGAATCTGGTAACTCAAGTTGTATCGTTTCTTTACCACACAGAAGGTTCGCCTTCATTGTCATCTCCATCTATTTTTGTTAATTCATTACGGTTTGTAAAAATATTACCTACTCGGAAAACCAGCTCATTTCTATCATATCAATCCACGGTATTAAAAAAAAATAATACAGGATCGGTTTCATTTCTTTAATAAGGGGCTGCTCCCCTCTAACAATAGAAGGAATGAGTCCCTTGTGGCAGGTTGATTTTTTACAAAAATAAAACACCAATATGTACAGTGCTCAAAGCTTTTCTTCTCTTTTACTTTGCTGCAAACCAGCATCAAAAAACCAGCGGCAATACCATCCCCTGATGCCCGGTGGTCTTTTGCTAGCCGGTCACGATGTCTAAACCTGTACTCTCAGGAACAAGACATTTGTCCGATGTGGGATTCAACAAACAGTGAAACTTCTGGCGCGCTGCGGCCGCGCCGATAATCGCCACGAGATCATCCTGGCGAAAACACAGAGATGGTTCAGGATTGGCCTGCAGATTTCCATCCCGAATAACGCCAACCACGGAAACTCCGGTGGTTTTACGAATTTCAGCCTTCGCAATACTCACACCGATAAGTGGGTTGTCTGCGTTTATTTCCACCCATTGCAGATCAAACTGTTGTTCAGCTGCCCTCAACTGCCCAAGGGTCCTGTATTCCTCTCCCGAATTTGCTGCATTTGAAAGAAGTTCACTGCGCAGATTTTCTGTATGCAGCTGAATTTCCGGCACAGGAATACGCAGGTAGAGCAGAACCTGCCGGGTCATTTCCAGCCCGGCCTCAAATTCTGGATATATCAGATCAACCACCTCCAACTCCTTGAAGACGCCAAAAAACTCAGGGTCTGAGATACGTGCGACAACCTTAAGACGACTGTTGGCTTTTTTGGCATGACTGATAATTGAACGGGCCACAACAATACCTGGAATTGTCACCACCAGAAGTGCGGCCTCTCCCATATTCAACGCCTCCTGTACAACCTCCTGCCCCCCGTCGCCATAGATGACAGGGAAGTTGGCGGATTTAGCCCGTTCGACCCGCAGCTGGTCGAGTTCAACCACAACAAAGGGAATCGACAACCGCTGTAAAACCTGAGCGACCTGAAAGCCCATACGTCCACAACCAGCAATCACCACGTGGTGACGCAGTCTATTCTCAGGAAAGTTAAAAGATTCAAGAGGTTCGTGGCGAATCCAGCGTTTCTTGAGACTGTACAGGCGCGAAGTCTGAGAAGAAATGAAGGGGGTCAGTACCATGGAGACAACCGCCATGGTGAGGAACATATTGTAAAATTCGCTGCTGATAGACTCCGTGGAAACCCCTATCCGGGCAAGAACAAAGGAGAATTCCCCGACTTGGAAAAGTCCAAGGCCCACCGCGAGAGGAATGACATTTCTATAGCGAAACAGCCAGGAAATCCCTGCAAAGATAAAACCTTTGCCAAGACTCACCACAATGACGAGCAACATGATGAGAGGAAAATGACTGATCAAAAACCGCGGGTCAAGAAGCATTCCGACAGAGGCAAAAAACAGCAGACCAAAAAGATCCCGAAGGGGGATGATATCACTGAGAGCCTGGTGGCCATAATCCGACTCGCTCAGCACCATCCCGGCGATGAAAGCACCAAAAGCAAAAGACAGCCCCACCATATATGTCACATAGCCAACACCAAGGCCAATTGCGGTTATGGCGAGAATAAATAGCTCCCTGGAACCAAGTCTGGCAATAGTCTTCAGAAGATAAGGGAGCAGGCGGGTACCAATAAAAAACATGGATACAAGAAAAGCCCCCGCTTTAAGAAAGGCGAGCCCTAGGATGCCAAGGCCTGTGGCCGGATGGTTGAGCTGGGGCAGGATAATCATCAACGGTACTACAGCGAGATCCTGAACGATCAGCATTCCGATCATTACCTTGCTGGATAGAGTCCCCAGCCAGCCCTGGTTCATTAACGTTTTTAAGATCACCATGGTTGAAGATAACGATATCAACGAACCAAACCAGAGTGCACTCTTCCACTCCCAACCAAACGCCATGCCGATCAGAAAACCAAAACATATGGTCAAAATCATCTGCAGTGGGGTGCCGATAAGTGCGATATATTTCACTGGTTTAAGATCTTTGAGAGAAAACTCAAGCCCAAGACCAAACAACAAAAGTGCCACTCCTATCTCAGCCAGTAATTCAATATCATGGATTTCACTAATCGTCATTCCACCCGTATAGGGACCGAGGATAACACCGGCAGCAATATAACCAAGAATAAGTGGCTGATGTAACCGCTGCATAATCAGGCCACAGAAAAAAGATGTCAGGACAAGGATAATGATATCAGTGGCGATACCCATGAAACAACCTCATAATAGATAAAAAAGTCAGTTACTGGCGAACAATAGGACGTGATTCTACACTTCTTTCCTACTTTTTTCACTGCCGATCTTACTGAGGCCCCTGCAAACAATGCATAACAATGCTCCCTGTCAGCTTAACCCACGAGAGACTCCATCCTTTTCAACTGCCAGGTATGCTCTACAGTTACTCCATTGACTTTAATGATATCTTCCCTACAAATATGTACTACATCGTAGCATTGACCATCTTTTCACGATTGACATTATTCCTTCAAAAAAAGAGGCCTGCGATTGTCCAACTCCGTCTCGCAAACAAAAAATCTCGGCTCACTGCTTGCGATAACAACGTGTGGTCTCATAACAGGGCTGCTTCAAGTCGTACTCTCGAGCTCATATGCAGCACTTATCTACAGCGGGCCGCTGAGCCCTTTTTTGAGCCAGGGTATAGGCTTTGCCCTGGCAGGTGCCATTGCTATCGCCACAATAATTGCTCTTTTTGCAACTCTGCCTGGAACAATTGGAAGTAATCAGGATGTCTCTGTGGCAATATTCACCATTATTTCCACCTCAATTATTTCAACAATGCCCGGAGGGGCCTCCTCTGAGAGTATGTTCTGTACTGTCATTACAGCCATTGCCCTGACGGTTTTGCTGACTGGACTCTTCTTTTTGGCCCTGAGCTCCTTTCGCCTGGGCGGCTTGATACGCTATTTTCCCTATCCGGTGGTTGGGGGGTTTTTAGCTGGTGCCGGCTGGTTACTGTTTAAAGGAGGATTTACTCTGACCACCGGCACATGTTCCCTGGGTGAACTGCTTGAACCCTATTTCCTGGGTCGCTGGTTTCCAGGCGTCATGTTTGCCTTGATACTGCTGATCATAGTCAAACGCTTTCAAAGCCCCTTTACCTTGCCGTTCTTCATAATCATCGGCCTCATACTGTTCTACGGAAACGCCTGGATCTCAGGACTCACGCCTGAGAAGTTAAGCGCGAACGGCTGGTTGCTTGGCCCATTTAACAACCAGGTATCCTGGCAACCACTTACCCTGTCACAATTTTCCCTTGTGGACTGGTCCATTATCGCAGGGCAGGCCGCAAACATGGCAACAGTTATAACTGTCGGCTCCATAGCCCTTTTACTCAACGCCAGTGCCTTTGAGCTTGAAGTGAAACAGGATGTTGATCTCAACAAAGAGCTGCGTTTGGCTGGAATTGCCAATTTATTTTCCTGTCTTTCTCCTGGATTTGTTGGCTTTCGTCAACTGGGATTGTCCGTATTGAATTACAGGATGCAGGCACAAAGTCGAATGGTCGGTCTAATAGGTGTTACGGTTATTGGTCTTGCATTATTTTTTGGCACATCTGTTATCTCCTATTTTCCTAAGGTTATCATGGGTGGCATGATCATGTATCTGGGTCTCACCTTTCTTTACGAATGGGCCTATGAAACCTTTTTTACCCTGCCAACCATTGACTTTTTCATTATCTGGCTCGTTCTCCTGGTCATCGCAACAGCGGGATTTATGCCCGGTGTTGGCATCGGTCTTTTGGCGGCGGTCATCATGTTTATTGTCAGCTATAGTCGGACAGAAGTTGTTCGCCATGAATTGACAGGAAAAACCTTTCAAAGCCTGGAGCCACGTCGCCACGACCAGCGTCAGCTCCTGGATATCCATGGGGAGAGCATTTACATTCTACAGCTTCAAGGGTTTATATTTTTCGGTACGGCCTACCGACTATTTAATCGAATTAAAAAAAGGCTGACAAACACGACAACAGAGCGCTTAGAGTTTGTCGTTCTCGACTTTCAGAGAGTCGCAATTTTAGACTCAACAGGCATGCTGAGTTTTCGTAAATTACTGAACCTCATGATGGTACATAAAACCCATCTCATAATTGCTGGTTCTTCGCCTCAAATTACCCGACAACTTCTCAAAGGTGGCCTTTTCTCCTCCCACAGTTACATCCATTATTTTAAACATTTAAATGATGCTATGGAATGGGGGGAAGACCAGATCCTGCACAGATCTGATGGACTCAAAAGTCGACCGCTTACGATAAGGCAACAGCTTGCCAACACCCTGCCCGACTCCTGCGACATTGGCCCCCTGCTGCCATATATGGAGAGATTGGAAGTAGCCCCAGGCCATGTACTCATGTGTGAAGGGGCGCCTGCAAATGACTTTTTTTTTATAGAATCAGGAAAAGTCATTTGCAGAGCAAACACGCCAACAGAGGAGACAGCGTCGACATTTCACCTCGAAACCATGAAAAACGGTCGAGTCGTAGGCGACATCAGTTTCTATCTGGGGCACTGTCGAAGCTCTGAAGTAATTGCAGCTGTTCCTTCAGTTATCTACAGAATATCAAATGAAAAGATTCAGCAACTGGAGAAAGAAAATCCGGCGGCCTCTGCCCTGCTCCATAAGATTATGGTTCGCCTGCTTGCTGAAAGAGTTTCGCAACTGGTAAAAACGGTAAATGCCCTGCAGCAATAGAGAAAAGAGGCGACTCTTTTTATCCAAACAAAGAACTGATCGTACATTGACGAAGAGTGGCAATTTGTTATACAAGTAACAGATATATGATTTCAACAAGATAGACCTTTACTCCCTCGTCAACCATTATGGCAAGCACCGCTGTTACTGTTCATTTTCAATCTCAAACCATCGCTGCAACAGTGAACGGCGTGGCTTGCGAACTTGTCATCCCTGAACTGATGGTAAAAAATCAACCCCTTATCAGTTTTCAGTCAGATCAGTTACCTGCGGGCATTACCTTACAGCCGGGCAAACACACCTCCCTTTCCGAGAATGGTACATCACTCATCGCGGATATCTCAGGCTATCCGAGTCTCAGTCAAACCAGCAAAGATCAGATCACTGTATACAGAGTCGATGTCACCCCTATCATTGAAATCTCTGCCGATCAGATGCTGGCAAGCCTTACCCTGCTTCCCGCTCCGACGGGTTGCACCCTCCCTGATTTTTCTGATATTCTGACATTCTGCAGAGAACATGATATCAACTCCGGCATAGACGAACAGACAATCCGAGAGACCATCGAACAAGTCCGCCAGTTCCAACAGCCACAGGAACACATTCCCATTGCAAGAGGTTTGCTGCCCCTTGGTGGAGATGATGCCTATCTCCGTTTTGAGGTAGAAATTGGACCGCTCCCCGGGAAAATCCTCCAGGACGGTTCCATCGACTGGCGGGAAAGAAAAATGTTTATCGGCATTGATAAAGACGAACTCATTGCAACGAAAGTTCCTCTTACCCAAGGTACACCCGGAAGGGATATTCATGGTCAGCCCTTACCACAAAAACCGGGTAAAGACATTAAGGTCAGAGCCTCCGGTGATGTTCACTATATTGAGGAGAACGGACAGTTGCTTGCCACCTGCGCAGGGGCTCTGTCCATTGTCAATGAAACCGATGTCAAGGTAAGTGCAAAACAGACGATCGCCGGCGATGTCGATTTTTCGGTCGGCAATATTGAATCAAATGACGGTCTTGAGATCAAGGGCGATGTCAAACCGGGGTTTACCGTACTCTGCAAGGGTGATCTGTTGGTCGGCGGCAATATCAACGGGGCAGCAGTTACGACCAAGGGTAACACCAAAATTACAGGCGGCCTGATTGGAGAAAATGCCAGGCTCACCACAGAAGGTGATGTGGAGGTATCTTTTATCGAACGGGGCCGCATCGCAGGAGGAGGCACCGTTATCATAGGAAAAGGTGCCTACTACGCCAGTATCAGTTC
Source organism: Desulforhopalus sp. IMCC35007 (assembly GCF_005116575.1). Taxonomy (GTDB): domain Bacteria; phylum Desulfobacterota; class Desulfobulbia; order Desulfobulbales; family Desulfocapsaceae; genus Desulforhopalus_A. Next base: position 103,678 of record NZ_SWCN01000012.1, read on the forward strand.
CTGCAAGATGCTGCTCAGCAGACCTGACTCCAAAATTGTAGGCGGAAGATTGATCTGTGGAGATAATTTTATTGGGGACTCTGTTGGAACCGGTAATGCGACACCTGCCATTATTTTTGCAGGCATAGACCCCTCAAGGCTTGAGCTTTTGCATAGACTACAAACTGAAGCAATAAAATTGCAAGATGAGCTGGAAAGCCTCCTGAACATGCATGGCAAAGAATATGCTGAGTCGCTCATATACAAGGCAAAAGATGCAATTGTACGAAAACGTCAGGGTAACCTGAAAAAACTCAACCTCATTAAAGACAGCCCCCTCTATTCGAAATTTGACCCTGGTTTCAATTATACAGAGGCTTTTATAGCCGTTCGGGGTAGAATATTTTCAGGAACCAAACTGCGTATCGGCAACATCAGCACTACCCTTGAAGAAGATGCCGCCGCTATACGTTTTCATGTGGATCGCTCTACCGGACACATTGTTGCCACCCCATATACCGGGAGGAAAAGTACATGTTCGTAAAATTTTGGATGCACACTGAGGTAATAACCGTTCAACCGGAAGACACCATCCGTGAGGCCTGCTCCCTGATGGAGGGACACCGCATTCGTAGAATCCCTGTAATCGATTCGGAGCGTAGACTTCTTGGTATCATCAGTAAAGAAGACATAAAAAAAGCCCTGCCTTCAGTCGTTGACGCAAGCCTCGATGACACCACAAGAGCGCTTGCCAACCAGGTCAAAGTTGCTGCCTTTATGACCCGAACGCCCATCACTGTTCAGCCCACTGACACCCTGGAAAAGATAGCAACACTCATGCTCAAGAATAAAATCGGCGGCATTCCTGTTATTGAAAATGACCTTCTGACAGGTATTATTACAGAGTCGGATATCTTCAGAGCCTTTACCCAAATACTTGGCAGTGACAATAAAGACATCAGGATCGAACTGTGTCTTAGTCGTGACAACAGCGCACTGTACAACATGTTTGAGCTGCTTAACGCCTATGACGCACAGATCAACAATATCGCCATCTGCAATAATCACAGCCACCAGACAAGGAGTATTACTCTTCGCATAACGAGCAATCAATCACAGGCAATCGTCGATGAGCTGTGGAAAATGGGCTGCAAGATCAGCAGCATCATCACAGACAACTAACCCATACATTGCTGAGCAGATGTGCTGTCTCCGACTTGCAGTTCAGAGACAGTAAGAAATTGGTTATCTGTTTTACAGGCAAACGACATACAACACTTCCAAAAATCCCTATGAGGTCTGCCATGCCACAGAACTGGAATGTAGGAACGTTACTGAGTATTTCAAGCGGATACTGGCGGGGCTGCACACTGCAGGCGGCGGTGCGGCTGCGTATTTTTTCGCTTATTGGTCAGGAAAAAGCGGCCGCAACCGAGATCGCAGAAAAGGCCTCCACCGACAGCAGAGCCACCGGTCTTCTACTTGATGCCCTCACGGCAATGGGACTTCTTGAAAAAGAGCAGGAACATTATGCAAACACTCCCTTTACATCAACCTATCTCCTCGAAGATTCCAAACAATACATGGGGCACATCATTCTCCACCACCATCACCTGCTGGATGGATGGGCGCAATTAGACAAAGCAGTCTGCACAGGAAAAAAGGTAGAAAGGCGCTCCTACGGGGCCAGCGCCGAGAGAGAAAGTTTTCTGCTGGGCATGTTTAACCTGGCAGCGGGGATTGCCCCCCAGATAGCAGAAAATATTGATTTAAACGGACGCAGACGGTTGCTGGATCTTGGCGGTGGGCCCGGCACCTATTCCATACAATTCTGCCTGAAAAACCCTGATCTGCGAGCAGTTATCTTTGATCGCCCAACAACGGAGCCCATCGCACAAAAAGTGGTGGCGTCTTTTCAACTTGAGGATCGCATCTCCTTTGAACCCGGAGATTTTACCATTTCTCCCTTTCCGGCACCCTTGTTCGATGTTGCCTGGCTTTCCCATATCCTCCACAGCAACTCCTACAAACAGTGCGAACAATGCATTCAGAAAACCGTAGACTCGCTTGAACCCGGCGGCCTCATCCTGATCCATGATTTTATTCTGACAGCAGAGAAAGACGGGCCGGAATTTCCCGCACTCTTTGCCTTGAACATGCTCGTTGGCACTGAAAGGGGCAGATCATATTCCGTACAGGAAATTACCCGTATGATGGAAAAAGCAGGAATCACGCAGATCCGGCACCATACTCTCAGAACGCCAAATGACTCATCGATACTCTCGGGTATCAAATCTAAATAACAAACAGAGGCAAAAAAGATATGATTTTTGATACCTTGGAAAATGCGCAAAAGTATGAATCACTGCATAAAAATTTCTCTCAGGCCTTTCAATTCTTGCAACAACCCGGTCTCAGTGAGCTTGCAGAAGGCAAGTATCCAATCGATGGTGATGCCGTTTTTGCCATTGTCGCCAAAGATCAGGGCCGAAGCAAAGAGAGTGCCCAGATTGAGGCCCACAATAAATATATCGATATTCAGCTGGTCCTGAGTGGAACGGACGAGATGGGCTGGCGCAGCAGAGCGACCTGTATGGATGCTGTTGCCCCATATGATCCTGAAGCCGACATACAGTTTTTTACCGACCCTCCAACGACGTGGTTTGTGACTCAACCAGGTCAGTTTGCCATTTTTTTTCCAGAGGATGCTCATCTTCCTCTTATCGCGAAAGATATAATCCACAAGGTGGTTATGAAGATTGCGATATAATAGACGCCCCTTCTGTTTCTCTGTACATTTCTTTGCTCCATACAAATGCATGGGCTGAAAAGAATTCTCCAATATTTTCAGTATCTCCATGCATTTTAAAATTTGCAATCCTTTCACTTTTTATGGTGTAATACAACAACGGTCCCGCAACTGTGCACAAGGTTGTGCCTTACTCAAGGCTGCCTTGTTTACATCCATTGAAAATGAAGATTTACAAGGCATTGAGGAGTGCAAAGTGTATGCAAAGCAAAGATGTCGAGACACAACGTTCAGGGTTCAGGATTGTTTATCAGATTTTAGTTACAATGTGTATTGTAGCACTCATTCCGATTGGCGGGCTTTGGTATAACTCTGTGTACCTCGCCAAGCAAAACTGGGAGGAGGCTGTTTTTAGTGGTCTTGCTTCCAGCGCTGGGAGCATCAGCCAGAGCGTTGACAACTGGACCGCGGCCAACCTTCGCATGCTCGAACAAAACAGCCAGACCCCCGCCCTGCTCTCCATGGATGCGGATGAGCAAAATCCAGTCCTTACAAGTATCAGTAATCAATACAGCTGGGTCTACCTCGCCTTTACTATCCTGCCCGATGGGCAGAATCTTGGACGAAGCGATGGGCAAGCAACGAGGTTTTACGGAGACCGGGACTACTTCAAACAGGTTATGGACGGCAAAGCGCTTGGCCAAGAGGTGCTTCTTGGCAAAACCTCGAATAAACCCGCCTTCATCCTCGCAAAGCCTATCAAAAAGAGTGGCTCAGAAATACTGGGGGTGATTGCAGTCGCCATGACCCTCGAAGATGTCTCACAGATAGTGACCAAAACGAAACTGGGTTCAACCGGTTTCGCAACACTTCTGGATGAACAGAACCGACTGATCGCAAGTGGCGATACCAATATTTCCTTTAACCTGCAAAATTTCAGTGATCATCCCGCCTTGACTCAATTCAGAGCATCTCCAACAGGATCATATCTCTTTGAAGACAAAGGCAAGCGCTTCGTTGCACACACCAAAAAGACAGAACAGGGCTGGACTCTCATCCTACAACAAGATTACGATGAAGCCTTTGCCGCAGCAAACAGCGCCCAGAAGAATGCATTGATTCTGCTGGCAGCAACCCTTCTTGCGGTCATCGTTATTGCATACCTGCTTGCCTCACGCCTCAGTTCTCCCCTGCAGAACCTGACTAAGATCGCCGATGAAATCAGCCGCGGCAACCTCGAGGCAAACATCCGCGAGACACATCGAAATGATGAAATAGGTGCACTGGCAAGGGCAATTGAAAGGATGGGTGTCAGTCTGCAAATGGCATTTGCCAGATTACGAAAAGGGAGAGAATAATGAGCCAGGACTATATTCCTTTTCCCGAGCTGGTGGATAAAATCAGCAGTTTTTGTTCAAAAAAAGAGACCGGCCTACTGTTTATTGCAACAAAAGCGAACCGCAGTGCTCAAATTGTTATTGAAAACGGGAAGATCGTTTTTGTCTATTTTTATAATAAGCAGGGCCAGGAAGCTCTGGATCTCATGCTTACCATCAAGGCGGGCCGCTATAAGTTTCAGAAAAATGCAACCTCACCTCGGCGCAGTCCCCTCCCCTCAACGGAGAAGATTCTGGACCATCTCAGCGGAGGCCGTCTGGCGGCGGTGAAAGTTGCCGGCGGCTTAAGCAGTGAACAGAAACAGTTTCTCGAAGCGGCCCTGGCTGGGTATATCGGACCGATGGCCGCTATAATCTGTGAAGAACATCTTGATTTTGTACCTGACATGGCAGCAGCAGTTGATGCCCTTGCCTCGGAAATTCCATCCGAAGAACAGGCCAAAAAATTTCGCGCTCAGATTGCTGCCACTATGAATTAACCCTTGAACTATTTCACGAGTCTGCTGACTCCATTATCGAGGTGGCAAGGGTGCAGCTGTCGTACATTGCTGCATACCCTTGATAGCCAAGAGGTTATGTGGGTTTGATTAAAGGTTATTGGTAATTATTCATACTCATCTTCTTCATCAAATTCAGGATATTGAGAAGGAGATTCACCTTTTTTCTGAGTTAAAATGGGATATTTTTTCTTAGGGAAAATATCTAAAATTTTTTCAAGAGTAATTTCATGGAACCACTCATCTCCAAAATCAAAAAGATATTCGAATTTTGTTTTTTCTTGTAACAACAAATCACAAATTTTGGTTTTTGTGGCATCTTGGATTTGTTTATGTTTCCACCCAAAATCATCCTCGAGCATAAATGGATGGGTAAATTCTGGTGCTTCTGAGAATCGTTTTCTACTTTTACTTCCAGGCTTCGTTAAATAGAAAGAGTACATATGCGGGTCATATCTATCAAATGCTTGGAAAATACTTTCATGTAATTGATCAAGAGATTGATCTCCACGTATTTCTATACGACGCCAAATTTTCTTATCATGCGACAAAGAAACTTTGAAAACAAATAATTGGGGTTTTGTCATCTTTTTGTACCTTTAAGACTCTATAAATAATTCTGTGTATCTCCCTTGCCTTAGATCTTAGAGAAGCGGTTTTCATATTTAATGAAGAACCTCTTCATTTCAGTTTTCCAGGTTCGCAAAGGCATGGTCTACCGCCCGGAAACCCACGGAATTGCAACAAAAACAACTTTTTACGCCGACATGTCGTTGAGAAAGATGCGTCAGCTTGTAATTGCCTTTCGTATCACACACTTATTAGCAAAGGTAATTGATTGTAATCATTTATACAATTTAATTTACAGACTTATACCACATCGAAAAATGTGCAGTTTTCATGAGCGGGAAACTTTTAATAGTAATTCACCCATAAGCCCTGACACAACCCATTCCTCAGCAATTTTTCCATTTTCAAAGCGGGTCACAACCAGATCAACCCATCTCACCTTTTTCCCTGAAGGAGGTATACCCTGCATCTCTCCTTCGTGCCTACCTTTAAATGCGCGTTGCCAGACTATAGTATTAACATCCTGCGTTAAAAACTTGATATCTACGATACTTATATTGGGAATAGCTGTACGAAGCTGCACCGCAAATTTTTTACAAAGGATTGACCACCAAACTCTTTGTCTCCTGCATGGACTATGTAATCATCGGCAAAGGTTGCTTCTATGATACCTAGGTTACCTTTCCCGATAAGCTCATCAAAAGCACACTTAATTTGTTCTTCTCTGTTTTTAATCATTGCAGTCATCACGAGTCCGTTTATCTGGATTATATGGTTTCAGAGATATTGAAAGATTTAATCTTGAGCCTTTTTACTACTGCATATATTTAATATTATTCTCAAAACTGTTCCGCCACAGCCTGCACAGCGAGGTGAGCTGTCAACTCCCGCCCTTGTTGTGACCTGTGAATGAGGATCGGCCTAAGGGCGCTTATCTCGTCAAATCATTGATCAGAATCTGCAGCTCCGGCTTGACCTTTGCAGGGGAGGTTCTGTATACCCGGAGCTTGTTGCAGTGATTGAACTGCAGAAATGCTTCCAATTCTTTACGCAGGGCAAGGAACAAGGCATCGGTTTTCAAGACCGTGGGTTCCAGTGCGAGATGATGAATATGCAGCAGTGATTCATTCCTCTCGGCCCTGCAGTCCATTCGAGCGACCAGTTTCCCATCCCACAATATGGGTAGAGAGAAGTAGCCGTATCGGCGTCTGGACCTAGGGACATAGCACTCAATGAGATAGTCAAATCCGAACAGCGCCTTCATGCGCCTGCGCTGAATGACAAGATTGTCGAATGGCGAGAGTATTTTCAGTTTGCTGCGGGCCAACGGTTTATTTAACAGCTCCAAGGAGGCTGGCAAAGTATAGTAGATCTCACCGGCGGCACGAACCTGTCGCAGTTCTCCGGTAGAAACCATGTCCTCCAAGGTTGCAGAAACAAGCGGTCTTGTGCCGTATAGTAAATAGGCGACTTCGGCAGACTGCCCCAATCCGTTTGCGCGCAGATATCGTATAATAAGAAATCGGGCGTATTCCTCGGGATCAGGCAGGGTGGTGTCGGTACCTTCTGGTAATACCCGTTCGGTGAGGTCATAAACCTTGTGAAATTTAACGCGGTACGGCACCATGAGCTCTCCCTGCATAAACAGATATTCCAGAGCGCGTTTGGCGGGCTTGGTTTTCCATTCACCGATCTTTTTACCGGTATACTCAAAATCCTTGGCCATCAAAGGGCCTTCTGCGGCAATGCGGTTCAGTACAAATTTCATCATCTGCTCATCCCGGTCATACCAGTGGCTCTGTTCACCACTTGCAAGGGCATGTTTGCGAGGCAGGCTGAAACGGTAGTCACGAAGGGGCAGGTATGCAGCCGCATGAGACCAGTATTCAAAAATCAGTTTGTCCAAAAGCAGCTGATCGAGATGGGCAGCTTTGTAACGAGGATTCCGACTCCACAGGGTATGGTGATGGGCGCGCTGAATGACGGAGATGGTATCGATCTGGATATAGCCAAGGTGTTCAATCGCCGATAGCGTGGCTGCAGTTGCGCTACCGGCTTGATTCTTCGGCGGTATCCTCTGCGATAGCAGGACCAGTTTTCTGGCTTGCTGAATAGAAAGTGATTCTTTCATAGGCCTGCATTCTCCAATGGACTTCCTGCTGATTGATCTTCGATACTTCATCAATCAAATTTTGCTTGCAGAGAACCTGAAGATTGCAGGCCCCGTTTGGCTATACGCTATTTCATTGAGTGTAAACCGAACATATTTCCCTCCGTGTCTATCGCCAGGGATATAAATCCGTATTCACCAATTGACATCTTGAGTTGCTGAATTTGTCCTCCGTTATTTGCAACGCGCGACTCTTCAATGGAACAATCATCACAGGCAAAGTAAACAAGCGTGCTATTCCCACCAGAGGAGAAGCCATCCATTTTTACCAGCGCGCCAGAAGCGCCATACTCTTCCATGTTAGACGGGAATGCCCACATCTCGATATTAGAGCCATTAGGGACATCTAATTTTTCTAGCTGAACACCAAGGACAGACTCATAGAATTTCTTGGCTCTAGCCAGGTCAGTTACATAAATTTCAAACCAAGCGACTGGATTTTTAGTCATGACATGTTTCCTCCTGAAAGAGGGTAAATTGAACACTTATCTAACTTGTATATATCGCAAAGTCTTTCGAGCGCTCTCTTATCCCAGATATTTCATATTCAACACTTTCAGCATTGAATATTTTAATGTTGCGTGACCAGGGATGTATAGAAACTCCCCTCCGCTATTCAAAATAAGTGAACTTATCGGATTTAAGCCAGGGCATTTAAAAAAACGATTTACCCCCCGGGAGAGGGGTTCTTCTTTGCAAGATTCCCGAACAACTGTTCAGGTTGTAGGAATTGCTTGCTTTTGATCTCTCTGTCTTTTTCACGATTGCCCACTTATAACCAAAAGATAGGCATGTTGGTTTGTGAACACAAATCATTACACCACAATTGGGACAATCCATTTTAGTTTTTCATTGCGCATGGTGAAATCAGATTTGCAGGAATTGCTGTTGCAATTTTCCGGCGTGTCTTGTCATGACCTGTATGTTGAGATGAGTGCCAGCCGAAGCGCAGAGCTCTTCTGCAAGGTGGACGATAAATCGAAGGGCTAATGGACGAGCGATCAGGTAAGGTGGCAGAGCAAGGCAACTGGCAAGTCGTGAATGAGCATGCTCAACGCTGCGCGCCTGTGGCGCGCCCGCTGGAGAATTTTATTAGAGCTATGTGGGCTTACAGCAAAAGTTATTGTGTGATGGTGGAAAGAAGATCCGGATTGGTGACGAGATTTCTGACCCCATGCGCATGATCTTCGTCGAACACATTGCCTTTACACCACTCACCGACGGTTGCAATGTTGACCTTCACAACTTTAGGACGCACACTCCAGGTTACTTGATATGGCGAGCCGACTTCATTGTAGCCAGGGCCTGTAGTTGAACCCGCGTATTGAACGGGGGTGCCAGCATCGTCTGGAATATTCAATGCCTGTTGTAATTCATTTTTTTGTCCATACTTGGTTAATTCACCGAAGTCACCGGCATTGCTATCATTGACCAAAACGTATACCTGAGTTTCTACACGTAGTTGTGGGTTTTTATTCGAGTCGTTGAAACAGGAACCCAAAGTAGGACCGGGCTGTATCTGCGCGGTTGAATGGACATAGTGTACTTCAATCGTGTCACCAGGATAGAGACTGCCGTGCTCGCTTGGGCATACCTCCTGGTCAAGTGATGCCAGCTCTGCCTTGGTCAGCTGGCCCGAATACTGGTAACCACTCAGATAACCATGACCATCACCATTGCCAGCATACTTGGTAAACTCACCGCCTGCATGTTCAGCATTCTTGTGAAAATGAATATTGCATAGATTCATTTCGGTATATGGCGGTGCGGTGCTGAACGTGATGCTGTTGTTTCCTGCAGCTGAATCAATATCGCGTGGAGATTGCGGACCAAATCCTTTGCCTTTGGTGCGATCTGCAAGGCTCTGGCGCTGTTCAGCGACCACCTGATCGGACACTTGACCGTGATCGCTTGAGTGGGTGCCTTTCGCGTTTACGTTGAATGGCAGTGCTGCTGTTGCTGCGAGTAGAAAAAATACATTGGCCTTCATGGTATCACCCCTTATGTGAGTTGGTGGTTAAAATCAAACGTAATGACATCGTTTGACAATTCGCTCGTCATGCTACTGACCATCACCGCAGGCGACGCGAGCAGACGCAGTGCAGCGGAGACCATTTCCCTGTTAAGATACTGGTTAACCGATTTTTTCTGTAAATTCTTGTTTTCTTTTTTCGCCAATATCATCACAATGTTTATCAGACAACGCACCCTCAAAAGAGTAAAGCTAGTAGCGGACAGGCTAAGATTAAACAGGGTACTTTTTTTTGTCATTTTATACACACCAGCTGGACCAACTTTTTGCAACCTGTCCACAGAAAAAATTCCAACCTCATTTAAACGACCAGCTATCTTTTTAGCGATATTTTTAAATCAGAGAGTTCTCTATTTAATTTCATAACCCTGTTGATATTCCTCCGTTGGCTCTATTGCCTGGACAATATCCAGATAAATGCCATTTGGATCTTTTACACAAAAATGATACTGCCCCCAATCCTCGGAACGAAGTTCAAGAACAATGTTAAGCGAATGTTTCTTTGCCTCAGCATACGCCAGATCCGCATCATCAACCTCAAGACTGAAAATAATTCCATTTCCATCATGGGCTTTCTGAAAGATCTCCGGTTGTGTGGGTTGACCAGGCAGCATAAACCCAACTTGAATACCAGACTCAGATACAAGATGAAGATACCATTCATTTTCGAACGCAACGCTAAAACCAAAGGATATCAAATAGAACGATTTTGCTTCCTCAAGGTTTTCAACAATAAATACTGGAAACGAACTGTTTGGTTTAATCATTTCATTCTCCCTTGTAGGCTTATCGCGTCGCTCAACTGCAGAATGGACGGCAAGTCAGAGACTTAACGGACAAGCTATCAGGTAAAGTGCCCTTTTCCGGAGACGCAGTCTCTGGGAACGTCGAGTTCAATGGCTACCTTGAGCCACTCCACTGGAAAAACTGATTATATTTGTTATTCTGGTTCGTCATTTTTTCTTCTCGGATAACAATGTATTGAGGTTTTCAAAAGGTGTGTGGCATGTTGTTGTTCTCTTGTCCTTATCCGTATTGTGAGTTGGTAACCATTCGGCATCCAAGGCGCGGGAGTGCTCGTTGTCATGACAATACAGACACAATAGCTCCCAGTTACTTCCGTCAGGGGGGTTGTTTTTATAATTATGATCTTTGTGATGGACCGTCAACTCTCTGAGGTTTTTTCCTGTAAAATCACGGCCGCAACTTCCGCAGACCCACGGTAAGATTTTCAATGCTTGATTTCGATAATCAATTTTTTTCATTCCATTTTTTCCTGGCAAAATTATAATATCCCGCTCACTCGCAAGCGCAGCTTGATTGTGGTGTTCATGGTGTCGGGTCCAGTTCCTTGTTCTGGCGCAAGGTGCTAGGATAAGGAACTTGAAGAAGTCAGCACCGCGATTCTCGTAGTCGCTGAGAACCTAATAAATAAGTGACGCCGCGTAGTTTGCGGCGTCCAAGCACGTGTTTTTTTTACGTGCGAACTTAATTGTCTTGTTAGCTGATGGTTTTATCACGTTCTAAAACCCAGCATCGTTCGTTGTTTATGAAGCCAATATGCTCATAATATGAATTAGCGTTCGGGGCGGCTATTAGTATTAATTTACACTTCGGGCCCAGCTGTTCTTGTGTTATTGCTTGTAGCTTCCTGCCTATACCTGTTTTTTGGTGACTCTTGGAAACAGCTAGATCAGAAAGATAACACGCATAGTGAAAGTCAGTAAGCGAACGCGCTATGCCGATAATCTTATTTTCCTGCCAGGCAGAAACAACAAGATTGCTATTACTTAACATGCCTCTAATGCATTCATAATCATCAACAGGTCTTCGTTCTCCGAGTGTTGAGTCTTGTAGTAAACCGAAAAATTGTTCGGTAGTTATAGGTGTATTAATTTTGTATTGAACTTCCATTTTACTTTTCTCCTTGTTCTGCAAGTAATCATACAGAATGATCCACTTGCCTCCAACATATGGCCAGGCTATCAGGTTCACTCCATTTGACTATAATAATTCATAAGAAATTAGCTAAATAGATTGAGCCCATGCTTGCAAGTTGTTCGCAATTCTTTATACATAGCATTTCAAAAAAGATGCTCTAGATGCATGACCTGGGTCTGGGGAGGAGACTCTTAAACTGGTTGCGTCAAAGGAAGTTCGGATGACGTATGCCAATTTCCTTTGTCCAGGAGGTGCGCCGGATCTTGAGATGAAGACACGTCCAGTATGCTACTTTATTGTCCTCCGACAGGATTTAAAATCTACACACCATCAGAGCAGAGGGAATCTAAAGGCACTTTTACCTGAATTACAGTGCCCTCTGTTGGCGTTGACATGATGTGTATCTTGCCGTTCAGGTGGAGCAATCGATCTTCCAGGGAGGAAAGACCAAAGCCGTCTTTAATGCAGCTTGGTTCAAAACCGACACCCTCATCGGCCACTTCCGCAATAAACTGGGCTCTGGTGTGCCGGAGCAGAATTTGTCCATCTGGGGACTGGGCGTGTTTGATGATATTTATCACAAGCTCCCTGATCAAACGATACAGAATCACGCTTTGTTGCTGACCGATTGAGAGTTCTCCTTTGAGTAGATTCGTAAAAACAAGGCGCATGTTGTGACGCTGGTTTACATCCTCAGCCAGCCACTCTAAAGCCGCCTCCAGCCCGAAATCATAGAGCACCGGTGGGCTTATCTGAAAGGTAAGTCCGCGAAGATCTCTGAGGGCTGTATTCAGATTGCTCTTGAGGCCATCCAGTTCCCGTATTTGAGGATAATGTTTTTTTAAAGCCTGCACCTCTTTGACACTGAGAGCAAGTAACTGGGTTACACTGTCGTGAAGATCCTCTGCAATGGCCCGGCGCTCACGTTCTTCGGTGGTGACAAGCTCCCTGGATATTTTCGCCACCTTCTGTTCAATGTTTCGCCTTTCTTGAGCGATAAGTTTTTCCTGAATCGCCATAATGTGCTGAGTACGCTGGCGAATAATCTCATCCCTGGTTAAGATCTGTTCCTGATACTCTGCCTCAATCGCTTCAGCCTCTTCTGTCAGTTTTCGTATCCAGGGAATTGTCAGCATCACTGCTCTGAAAAGCCTGATTGCAAGGCGGGGTTCAAGATAGACGATCTTAAAATCCCAGATGGCCTGTCCAGATCCTCCCTGTTCAAGAGGCCCGGGATCAATACATTCCATTGTAACCTTTACATCCGTTGCACCGGCAAGCCTTGCATAGGAGAAAAAACAGCCCGCGTTCCACTGCATGGTAAATTCTCCCACCTTTATTCCTTGGTGATGAACAATACGTATTTCCACATAGCCTTTTGCCAGACCGCGGACACTGTACTCTTTAGTTCGGTTATATTTAGCGGCTTCTGATGATACTTTCTGGGCCACCCTGTGCACACCAAGAAGAGAAACCCCAAGAGCTGTACGAATGAGAGGTTTGCTTTTATAGATGGTTCTGCCAATCTTATAACCAAGACTCGGATCCGGGATACGCCTGAGGATCGATTCGTGCAGATTGTAGACAAATCTGTGGGAAAACCAATACCTGGCCTGGAGCAGGTGCCGGAGCGTCAGTTTTTCTAACTTGCCATTCTCTAGGTTTTCTACATAGCAATCCATTTCTGCTTCTACCTCACCGAGCAGTTCCTCAATATCGATCTCAGTGTGATATTTCTGCAAATATTGAATTAGCCAGTAGGTGTTTAGCGCAGAAACCTCTTTCGCCATAACTTTACTCCTCAGGCCGACCGTCATTGTATCCCCTCCCCAGATAAAGCGTTTCATTAAAATAGCTTTTCCATATTACCAATACGTTGAAAGAATTCATTATTAAACCCCCACTGAGCGTCCCACCTTCTAAATTTTTAAAAGCCTGCTGGGCTTCATTCTCCGACAATGACCCCAAACCATTTCGTAGGAAATCTACAATATCGAACAATCCGACCATTCTCACAAAACCAACCAACAAAAACACATCATACTGTTTTTATTAGATATAAACAGAGCAAAACATCATGGCACAGCCCTTGCTCTTAACAGGTAGCAGTTAAGATAAACAGATTTCCTAAAGGACTAATGACATGAGCTCTGCAGCCTTACTCAAAAATCGATCAAAACAAATCCACGTCAAAGGCAGTGCCCCTTTTGAGCTGGATTGTAATAAAGAGAGCCTCGCTGGGGCGGTCAGCCAGAGAGCCTGCGTTTTTTGTGGTTCCCGTGTTGTACTCTACCCCATTGCCGACGCCCTCCATCTTGTACATGGCCCTATCGGCTGCGCAGTCTATACCTGGGATATCCGGGGAGCACTCTCCTCCGGCCCTGAGTTACACCGTCTTTCGTTTTCCACCGACCTCCAGGAGATTGATGTCATCTTTGGTGGTGAAAAAAAACTGGCCAAAGCACTCGATGAACTTATTGACCTGCATAAACCCAAAGCGGCCTTTGTCTATTCGACCTGTATCGTCGGCCTCATAGGAGACGACCTTGAAGCAGTCTGCAAGAAAGCTTCGAAAGAAAAAGGGATTCCTGTTCTTCCCGTACAGTCCGAGGGCTTCAAAGGCAATAAGCGGGCAGGATATGAGGCTGCCTGTAACGCAATGTCACGGCTCGTTGGAACAGGTGACACCAGTGGCATCTCGAAGTATTCGATTAATATTCTGGGAGACTTTAACCTCGCAGGGGAGATCTGGCTGATCCGGGAATATTTTGAAAGAATTGGTGTGCAACCCGTGGCAAACATCACAGGAGACGGACGGGTTGCCGATATCCAGCGCTGCCATGGAGCCGCACTCAATGTTGTACAGTGCTCAGGAGCCACCATGGATCTCGCAAACATGCTTGAGAAAAACTACGGTATCCCTTCACTCCGGGTGTCCTATTTCGGCATCGAGGACATGGCCGAAGCACTTTATGCAGTCGCCCGCCATTTTGGTGACCCCGAAATGCTGGACAAAGCCCGCCAGCTGGTAAAAGAAGAGATTCAGGAACTCATGCCTGAACTGGCAAAATACAAAAAGGCCCTGTCTGGCAAAAAAGCGGCGATCTATGTCGGTGGTGCCTTTAAGGCCTTCTCCCTGGTCAAGGCCTTCAGACTCATCGGGATGGATGTCGTCATGGTCGGCTCCCAGACCGGCACAAAAGAAGACTATATCGAGCTCGAAGAAGTAACAGATGAAGGGACCATCATTGTTGACGACTCAAATCCTCTGGAACTTTCCAGTTTCTTAAAAGAAAAAGACGTCGATCTTTTTGTCGGCGGGGTAAAGGAACGCCCTATTGCCTATAAGCTCGGAGTTGCTTTCTGTGATCACAACCATGAAAGAAAAGAGATGCTCGCAGGATTTAAAGGCATGATCAATTTCGCCCGTGAAGTTTATGGCTCTGTCATGAGTCCGGTCTGGCAGTTTGTGCCCCGCAGAAAAGAGGAGAAATAAAATGACAACAATGACAAACTACACGGCAACCACGAACGCCTGCAAACTCTGCAAGCCCCTGGGCGCCTCCCTTGCTTTTAGAGGCATTGAAGATTGTGTACCTTTTCTCCACGGCTCTCAAGGGTGTGCCACCTATATGCGCCGGTACATCATCAGCCATTTCAACGAACCAATTGATATCGCATCCTCTTCTTTGGGGGAAAAAAACGCGATCTACGGGGGAGGTGCAAACCTTAAACTCGGGCTGCAAAATGTTACCACTAAATATACCCCAAAACTCATCGGGGTTGCGACCACCTGTCTGACCGAGACCATCGGCGACGACGTGCCAATGCTGCTCCATGAATATCACAAGGAATTTGGTTCGGAAGACTCCCCACTGGTCGTAAGCGTATCCACTCCCAGCTATGCCGGCACCCATATGGAAGGGTTCACTGCGGCCATTACCGCGGTGGTAGATCAGCTTTCAACGAAAACGGAGCCAAATGGAACGTTTAATATATTCAGCGGGTTTATCTCGACGGCTGACATCAGATATCTGAAAGAGGTCTGCAATGATTTTCAAATCAAGGCAACCCTTATTCCCGACTATTCGGACACCCTGGATGGACCTGCTCTCAACGATTATCCCCTCATCCCTAAAGGTGGCACTCCCCTGGAGGCCATTAAAGCCATGGGCGGCGCCGAAGCCTCAGTTGAACTCGGCTGGACCTTTCCCGAGAATACTGGAGGCAATGTCCTGAAGAAAAAATTCGGTACCGAACTTTATCAGCTCGGTCATCCAATGGGGATTCGGGCAAGCGATGCTTTTTTTGAGCTTCTGGCCGAACTGACAGGCAGGGAAATTCCTGATAAATACACAGCCGCCAGGGGACGCTTAATCGACAGTATGGTGGATGGACATAAATATATCTTCGGAAAACGGGCGGTGGTCTACGGAGAAGAAGATCTCGTCATTGGCATCACCGGATTTCTAGCCGAGATTGGAATCCACCCAATACTCTGCGCCTCCGGGGGAAAAAGTGGCCGGTTTGAAGAAAAAGTCAAAGAGGTACTGGAGGGACTCAATTGTGAACTGCCCCTTGTCAAAGAAGATGTCGATTTTTATGACATTGAGGCCATGGCAAAGGAACTTGGTACTGACATCGTAATCGGCCACTCCAAGGGCTATGCCTTTGCCAGAAGAGAAAACCTGCCCATGGTACGTGTGGGTTTTCCCATCCATGACCGAATTGGTGGCCAACGGATTCTGCACCTCGGCTATCAGGGAGCGCAAAACCTTTTTGACCAGATAACCAATACAATTATTGAAAAGAAACAGAACGACTCATCGGTGGGTTACAGCTACATGTGACAGGCAAACCACATTACTTCTTGAGGATTGATCATGACAACTAGAACAACCAGAGACCTGAAACAACATCCATGCTTTAACGCCGATGCCAAGGGTAAATTCGGCCGTGTACACCTTCCGGTGGCGCCAAAGTGCAATATTAAATGCAATTTTTGCGACCGTAAATACGACTGTGTCAACGAATCACGCCCTGGCGTCACATCCACCCTGCTCTCCCCTGAACAGGCAGGAATCTATATGGACAAGGTTCTCGAGAAAGAGCCCCGCATTACCGTCGCAGGCATCGCAGGTCCTGGAGATCCCTTTGCAAATGGTCCGGAAACCATTGCCACAATGCGCAACATCCGCAAAAACCATCCGGAAACCATCCTTTGTCTCTCCTCAAACGGTATGGGAATAGCTCCCTACATCGACGCTATCGCAGAAATTGAAGTCTCCCATGTGACGATTACCGTTTGTGCTGTTGATCCAGAAATCGGTCAGAAAATTTATGCCTGGGTACAGGACGGCAAGGTAATCTATAAAGGTCTACAGGGAGCAAAGCTGCTTTTATCAAGGCAGGTCGAGGCCATAAAAAAGCTTAAAGAACATGGCATTACCGTTAAGATTAACTGCATTGTCATCCCAGGAATAAACGACCATCACATTGAAGATATTGCCATAAAAATGAAAGAGCTCGGCGCAGACCTTTTTAATGCCATGGCACTTTTCCCCAACGTAAACACGCCTTTTGGTAGTATTGAACAACCAACCAAGGAAAAAATGGAGGAACTCCGGGCAACAGCTGAAAAATATCTGCCACAGATGCGTCACTGCACCAGATGCCGTGCCGATGCGGTCGGACTTTTAGGCGATGACCGAACAGAAGAATTCAGAAGCTGCCTGAGTTCATGTTCCACCATTAAGCCAATGGCTCCGGAAAAACGCGCCTACGTCGCAGTCGCTTCAGAAGAAGGTGTTCTCATCAATCAACACTTAGGTGAATGTAGATCCTTTGAGATCTGGGAACAAAAAGCTGACGGCTATCAGAAGGTTGAAGAGCGCAGGGCACCGGACACCGGAGGTGGGATCAAGCGCTGGCATAAACTTGCTAAGATTCTAGGGGATTGCAGAGCGGTTCTTATCAGCGGGATTGGTGAGACGCCCTATGACATTCTTCTTAAAGCCGGAATACAGCCCGTTGAAGCGGCCGGCTTTATTGAAGAAGGCCTGGAAACAGTTTATGAAAACAAAAAAACCACCATACTCAAAGGACGCCGTGTTCCGTGCTCTGAGGGGAAATGTTCCGGATCCGGAGGAGGATGTGGCTGAGAACTGCCTGTTGTAAGTCTGCACACTTACCAGAAAAGGCAGGAGCCTTGAAAGCTCCTGCCTTTTTAATCAGCGGCTGAAAAATATAATTTCCACTACTTTTTAGCTTGCGAATTTTTCAAGAAAAAACTCGGCCGCTTATTGTCCTTTAATGCTCTTTTTGCCTAAATAGCCAACCTTATCCCCAAGCTCTTCTTCAATGCGCAGAAGCTGATTATATTTAGCGACCCGGTCAGAGCGGCAGAGAGAACCGGTTTTGATCTGACCTGCTGCTGTACCAACCGCCAAGTCAGAAATCGTCACATCTTCGGTCTCGCCACTTCTGTGTGATATAACCGCAGTATAACCAGCATCCTTGGCCATGCGAATCGCCTCGAGGGTCTCTGTCAGTGAGCCAATCTGGTTAAACTTAATGAGGATGGAGTTGGCAATAGAGTTGTCGATACCACGCTTGAGGATCTTGGTGTTTGTCACAAAGAGGTCGTCGCCGACCAGCTGAATACGTGAGCCAATTTTTTTGGTCAGACTTGCCCAACCATCCCAATCGCTTTCATCAAGACCATCTTCAATGGAAATAATAGGATATTTTTGGCTGAGTGCAGCCAGATAATCGCCAAAACCCTCAGAATCAAAGACCTTGCCTTCGCCTTTGAGGTTGTATTTCCCATCAACAAAAAACTCTGATGCCGCGCAATCAAGTGCCAGGGTAATATCTTTACCCATCTTATAACCGGCTGCTTCAACAGCCTGGATGATAACGGTCAGTGCCTCTTCATTGGAAGAGAGATTAGGGGCAAAACCGCCCTCATCACCAACTGCAGTGCTCAGCCCTTTCGCGCTCAGTACTTTTTTTAGATTATGAAAAACCTCAGCTCCCATCCGCAGTCCTTCGCGAAAGTTTTTGGCGCCAACCGGCTGAATCATAAACTCCTGAATGTCTACGTTGTTATCTGCGTGCTCACCGCCATTGATAATATTCATCATGGGAACAGGCATGAGATACTGACCGGGAGTACCATTCAATTCTGAAATGTATTGGTACAGAGGAATCTTTTTATCAAGAGCGGCAGCCTTGGCAACGGCAAGGGAAACAGATAAAATAGCATTTGCTCCAAGGTTTTCCTTGTTCTCAGTGCCATCAAGATCGATCATGATCTTATCAAGACCCTTTTGATCGTACCCATCTTTTCCAATCAGGGCGGGAGCAATTTTATCATTAACCGCAGCCACAGCCTTTAACACGCCTTTGCCAAGGTAACGATCTTTATCACCGTCACGGAGTTCCAGTGCTTCTCTCGATCCAGTTGATGCTCCAGACGGCGCACAGGCCCTTCCCCATGCACCTGACTCTAAATACACATCTGCTTCAACGGTTGGGTTTCCCCGTGAATCCATAACTTCCCGGCCAATAATCTTACTGATCTTTGCCATGACGACTCCTTTCCAGC
Source organism: Desulforhopalus sp. IMCC35007 (assembly GCF_005116575.1). GTDB lineage: Bacteria > Desulfobacterota > Desulfobulbia > Desulfobulbales > Desulfocapsaceae > Desulforhopalus_A. Next base: position 122,622 of record NZ_SWCN01000012.1, read on the forward strand.
TATTTATGCCGTTTATCCAAAACGACGGTTACCTGAATGCTTTCCAAACTTCTTAACAGTTTACACATAAAAATCGTTAGAGCCTGAACAAAACATCGCCATAAAATAATTACGATTACGACAAATGGAAATGTGAAAAAGAGACTCTTACGATTATTCCTAACCCATGGAGACAACTTTATCGGCAAGCTGCGTCGCCATGACAATATCGAGCATATTTGTGGTGCCCCCTACCTTCTTTTCTGCGGCAAGACCAAAATGATCAAGGCAGGTACCACAGGCAAGAACAATTACTCCTGACTTTTCATACTCCTGTATCTCTTTGAGAACCGGTGAAGAAGCCGTGGTGAGTCTCACCCCGCCATTGACAAAGATGAGCTGCCACAGCTCCGGCCCCATCTCTTTGATGGTTTTCAGATAACTGATCATCAATTTTTCGCCCAGGACATCATCCCCTGAACCAAGGGTATTGCTGGTAACCAGAACCAGAATCTTCCGTGGCTCTGGGGCATCCTTCTCTCCAGATTTTGTTTTTTTTGCAGGCTCTGCAGCGCCGCCTCCTGCGGCCTTGCCTCCAGTCGCATGAATATGAAATCGACCATTATCCTCCGCCTGTTGCACCTGATAACCTCTCGTTCCCAGAAAGCGGGAGACATTTTCAGCAGAACCGGGATTATCCACAACAACTGTTAATTCAGCCTCCGGATTCTGTTCCACAGCATCTTTCACCAGCAGAACAGGTGCCGGACAGGCAAGGCCACATGCATCAATCAATTTTGCCATTTTCTTATCCTTTTTTAAAAATCATAACAGTACTCTCTCATCAGATACTGCTCCAAACTCCAGATGATTTAAACAAGCCGTATCATGCCGGCTGGAGTGGTTGTCACGTAGCCGATCCATGCCGCTTCACTCACTCCATTTTCCTGCAATCTCTTGATGAGCTCTGGGACGTCTTTTTCCCCACAGCCGATCAACAAGCCACCTGATGTCTGTGGATCAAAGAGTATATCGCGCATAACCGGGTCAAAACCATCGGCAGCCAAAACCATCTCCTGCCTGAACATGCGATTCTTGTGAGCACCAACAGGTACAAAGCCCATGGAGGCAAATTCCACCGCTTCTGCGATAACCGGAACCCTGGCGGATTCGATCGTCACCCCGACTGCAGTACCTGCTATCATTTCAGCAATATGGCCAAGAAGCCCAAATCCTGTAATATCCGTACAGGCCGACACCTGAAACTGCAACATAATCTCAGCCGCCCGTCGGTTCAGGGTGGCCATGAGATGGGTCACCCTGCGGGTGGTCTCAGCCGAAGCCAGGCCACCTTTAATGGCGGTGTTGACGATCCCGGTCCCCAGAGGTTTGGTCAGCACCAGGCAGTCTCCAACCCTGAAGCCCTGATTGGCAAGGATTCGCCGGGGATGAACATAACCGGTTACAGATAAACCGTATTTGAGTTCATCATCTTCTATACTGTGTCCACCCAGAAGAACCGTATTTGCCTCCCGTAAAACAGCAGCGCCTCCAGACAGCATTTCCCGCAATCCTTCCTTACCCATTTTCTCCATGGGCCAGGCCACAATATTCATCGCTGTCTGAGGAGTTCCCCCCATGGCGTACACATCAGAGAGTGCGTTGGCTGCGGCAATACGGCCGAAATCATAAGGATCATCCACAATGGGCGTAAAAAAGTCTAAAGTCTGAATCAGCGCGAGTTCATCCGACACCTTATAGACACCGGCATCATCTCCAGTTGCAAGGCCCACCAAAACATTTTCATTTGTTGGAAAATCAATTCCTTTTAAAGCCTGCTCCAGGTCCCCCGGAGAAATTTTGGAGGCTCAACCGCCTCCCTTTACGCAGGCTGTAAGTCGTTGTGACAAATTACTCATTATTTCCTCTAGACAATGGACAAAGCACCTCTTGCGCCCTGTACCTATGTATCTTCCCACAGAATGGACAAGGTTGATGTAACAGGATCATACCGTTCAACTCCCGACCACCTTCTGTGGATTCTGTTATTGTGTGCCCTTGTTCAAGAGAATAGTCTTCAGAGCCAAAGACCTCTTTTGTTACAGGGCAGGTGAAATACAATTCCATGACAGGCCTTAGTTGGATTTCTTCTTTCCTGACTCTTTATCTTTTTTCTTCTTTTTTTTCTTTTTCTTCTTCTTTTCGCCTTCTACACCCTCTGCGCCACTCTCCTTCTTTTTCCCTTTTTTACGGCTTTTACTCTTCTTGATCAAGGTTGGGTCAAATGCTTTGGGACCGGGAGACTTCTTTTTTGCTTTTTTCTTTTTCTTGATTTTCTTCTCCGTCACCTGTTCTTCTTTCACCTCTGCCTCGAAGGTTGGCTGAAGGTCCTGTTCCTGACTGAGGTCCGTGACGGCTACAAGGGCGCGGGCGGAAGCAATAACTTTTTCAGCCCTGGATTGCCCAAAGCCTTTAATTTTCATCAGATCCTCTTTTGGGGCGGCGGCCAGGGCTTCGGCACTTTCAAAACCATTTTCAACGAGGATTTCTGCAGTGTGGGCACCAATTCCAGAAACGGCGGTGATGGGGATAGCCATGTAACCTCTCCTTCTTGCGTAGATACGTAACAACTCGCTCATATTTTCAAACACTCCCTTCTTGGAACAATGCTTCCGGGACTGCTGAACCTGGCCTTTTCCCTGCAAGAACAGACAGAGCCTGCAGGTACTCCCTCAAAGTTCGTGAGCAACAATATAGCACAGAAGCTCGATGATACAACTCAACAGTAAGAAATCATGGTTAAAAAAGTATAAACTCTTACAGATATCAGCCTGATAAAAAGCTTCTTTTCCCAGAAACACAACGTACGTCTCAACTCCATCAGTAACTGACGGAAACACAAAAGCAACACCTTCCTCACATTCCTAAAGCTTCCTTGACAAATCCGCCTTCTCTTTCTAAACTCAACGCCTTATTAGATACTTGTTTTTCCTTTAGTTTTTGATTTTTTTTACAGGGCCTGGCATGTTGTATAGTTACGAATGGAAAAAAGTATTCAATCCAGGAGACGCTGAAGACTTTTTCCAGAATAATCCCAGCAGAGATTTTGAACCACAAAGCACACATTTTAGTAAGACCAACGCATGGTGGTTGTCCGAATTCTCACGTCTTATATATGCAAGGGGACAAGAAGGGGCGGATGAAACGGTGGTTCGAAATCATTTTTTACATCGTCTGGGCCTGAAAGAACGCTGGTTCTTTAATGGCAGATACCTGCAATGTGCAATTATTACAGTTAGCTCCAACCAAACCGCACCTTTTTCCGTGCTCGTTTTCAGAGGTACGGCAGGCACAATTACCAACTGGCTGTACAACCTCAATGTCACCCTGTCGCCCTGGCCCTCAGGAGGAAAGGTCCACACAGGTTTTAAACAACTTTTTCTTGAAGCCTGGGAGGAAATTGAGAAGCATATCAGAGCGCTCAATGAGCCTGTCTACTATACCGGGCACAGCCTGGGTGGCGCGTTTGCGGTGCTTTGCGCCTCGCTTCACCCCCCTCACGCGGTCTACACCTTTGGTGCCCCTCGAATAGGTAATGAAGAATTCCTTCGATCAGTCAGGAAGGTTTCGGTATACCGGGTGGCAAACCGTAAAGATATTGTAACAACAATCCCACCGATTCCACAGATGTTGCATGTGGGTGAATCGCTTTATCTGGATAACTCCGGGAACCAGCCAACCGATCGTTCCTGGTTCAGTGCACCTGAATTTCTTGCAGCACATTCCCCTGCAAACTACTCGGTACAATTGTAGCACCCGCTTCCCAGAACAGGCTCTCTACGCCGTTGCCTTTTGAAGAAGGGTGTTGAGGTTAACTATTTCAAGAGCACGACTGATTTTTAAATAAAACTCCTCTGCGATAAAAGGCTCTTTAATCAGATAATCAGTTGCTCCGCTTTTGATATATTTTATCCCCGCAAGTCTATCTTCTGATGGAATAAAACCAATGAGTCCAAGCTCTTCAAAAGGGTGCTTTTCTCGAACTTTCTGACAAAAAAGACAGCTGTCAAGATCAGATGCATCAAAGTCAGTAATGACCAGCTTGATATCAGGATATTGATTAATGATTGCCAGGGCTGAAACGCAATCAGAAGCGTTCAGTACCCTGAACTTCCTCACATAGAGCAGCTCTGACAGATAACTGCGCCTACTGTCGGACGGGTCAACAACAAGCACCAGAGAGTCCTGGTTTCTCTCCAGCTGGCGAATGGCAGAAACAATGTAATCAAGGCTGTTGGGATCTTCTTTGATGATATAATCGGCCACCTTTTTTTCCCAGATCATATTGCGAACATCTGCCTTCATACTGGTTGTAAATACAAGCGCCGATATTCCCCGGTCAACCACTTTATCTATGACTTCTCCCTGAGGGGCATCAGGTAAATTCAGGTCAAGTAAGGCCACAGAAAAATTCCCATTTTCAGCCTCTAAAATCTGTTCTGTTGCAGCCAGACTCTGTGCCCAGATCACGGGCACTTGAAAATCTTTTTCCAGTCGTTTTTTTGCCATTCGGCCAAACATCATGCTGTCTTCAACAAGCAGAATTTGTTGCATTGCCAATCCCGTTTCCCGGTTATTAGATCTTATATATTATTTGCGGTTAAGATGGAGTTCATACAATTTTCTCCAATCAAACAGCAAGAGTTGGACCATTGCTTCCTTGTATCTTATGTGAGATTCAAACAGCGAGTCAAATTTATTTGGCCTGCAGAATAGACTCAACGAATAAAACACAAAAAGGAATAATTATTAAATTCATTACAAAGCGATTGAAAACATAGAACTTTCTTGATACTGTTTTATCTGCGATTGCGATCAACATTTTGCACTGTTTTTACACCAATCCACTCGGCAACTATGAACGGATACAAGGGAGACAGACATGAAACTCAGGTACTTCTCACACTCATCATTCCAGATTACAACCGATGCGGGTAGAGTCATTCTCATTGATCCCTTTCTTGATGACAACCCAACCTCTCCGGTTCGCTCGGAAAATGTCGTCGCAGACTACATAGTTCTCACCCACGCGCACGGAGATCACGTTGGCGACGCATTTAAAATCGCTCAACGCACAGACCCGCTTTTTATCTGTGTCAACGAGCTCGCCAACTATTGTGCAGAGAAGGGCTTTCGGGCTCATAATATGCACATTGGTGGAGCCCATGTATTTGAGTTTGGCCGATTAAAATTTACCATTGCCCACCACGGCTCGATGACACCCGACAATACCTACGGAGGAGAGCCTGCCGGAGTTCTTCTCACAATCGATGGAAAAACAGTCTATCACACGGGTGACACGGGGCTTTTCTATGATATGAAGCTCATAGGGGAGATGACAGCCATTGATTACATGCTGCTGCCCATAGGCGACAACTTCACCATGGGCATAGATGATGCGGTCAAAGCCGTAGAACTGACAAAGCCTGGCGTCGCCATCCCCATGCATTACAATACGTTTCCTGTAATTGAAGCTGACCCCAATGTCTTTGCCGAAAAAGTAATCAAGAACGGCTTTAAGGCGCAAGTTATGGAATTTGGACAGGAAATAACTCTGTAATTGCTATTTCTCTACCCAGGATGGCTGTTGACAGTTCTCAAACGCTCAATAGAATCGTTAGCAAAACGGCTCATTGCTCCATAAAGAACCTATAGACTCAAATGTTGCAACCAACTATATATAACCTAATCAACCTTCACAGCTGGACGAATAAACCATAAATAAGCCGAAGTTTAAATCTACCAGGAGGTTCCATGAAAAAAGTATTGATTGTCTACTCAAGCAGGACAGGAAAAACAGAGGCCATGGCAAATTACCTTGCAGAGGGATTACGTTTTGCAGCCTGTGATGTTACGGTAAAAAGAATTGCCGACATTGAAAACGAACTCGATGTTATCGGTTACGACGGTTATCTCTTCGGCTGCCCTACCTATCACAAGGATATGACTGGCGGCATGAAACAATTCCTCTTTAAGGCGGAACTTGCAAACCTTACGGGCAAGATAGGCGGAGCCTTTGGTTCGCATACCCACAGTGGTGAAAGTGCGCCGATGATCTACGACACCATGCGCCACGTCTTCAAGATGGATATGACCGATCTCGGTCCGCTCAATTTAACTGAGGCCATGGTCGGCAAAGAGGAAGGTTTAAAAGCCTGTCAGGATTATGGCAAAGCCGTTGGAGAAAAATTAGGTAGCTGACGGCCTCCAGTCTGAAGAACCGGGGCGGCAGTAATAAGGTTGCAGCCCTGGATCTTTTTCAAAAAACAGCTCCCACATACAAGCTACGCCCGCTGTGGTATGTTCTCTCAAGGGCTTCAATTCGCCCCGACCCAGGTTCCCCGACACAGTTTCGTCGGGGAAGCTGAACTCCTTTAAAACAATTAGTCAGATAACACTTTAAAAGACAGCTTTACCCGGGCACGGTAAAGAGTCCCTTTGCCATCTTCAATCTTCAAATCCAGTTTTTCAACTTCGGCAATACGCAAGTCTCGCAGACTTAAGCCTGCAGAATTAATAGCATTTTGGGTTGCGTCCTCCCAGGATTTTGTGCTTGCGCCTACCATTTCGATAATTTTATACACGCTCTCAGACATAGATATCCCCCTTGGTTAAAGTTGACGAACAGTTACTGCTGTCCACAGCCGGGGACTTTCCAAAAGAACCCCAGCGTACACCCAGGAATAATTTCTACCATGCTTTATCTTATCATATTTACATCAAAAAAGTGAGCTGTAAATTTTATCCGGACAGGACACAAGCTCGCCTGCTATTTTTGATCAGAGATAACGCCCCCGCCCACACTGTTTAAACCCGAAAAACCTTCAGGTAATCCCTTGATGTATAAATCCTGTTTTGCATACGGAATTTCAATCTGCAATCGTTCAAACTCCTTATAGATTTTACTATTCAATGCATCTATTACCCTGCTGCAGTACCTTGGGTGAGACACCCAGCAACGCAGCTCGAAATCAAGACTCGATGCACCGAATACCCGAAATCGCAGACTCGGCTCAGGGGTACTGCACACCTGTGGCTCATTTTGCGCAATCGACAGCATGAGATCTTTTACCAGGTCGATGTCAGAACCGTAGGCAACTCCAACTGTCAACCGAACCCTCATTTTTTCAGAAGGCCCGCCTGACTGGTTGATAATCGTTGAATTTCCCATAATCGAGTTGGGTATGGTTACCTCAACATCGTCTCTTGTGAGGATTCTTGTGGACCTCAGACCGATGTTTGTCACCTGCCCCCTGCTACCATTATCCATCACGATAAAATCCCCAACCTTGTAGGGGGCATCGGCTAAGATGAATACGCCGGAAAATAAATTGGACAGCGTATCCTTTGCGGCAAAACCAACAGCAATCCCAACGATTCCGGCAGAGGCAAGCCAGGCTGTCATATCAATTTTCCAGATGACAAAAATAAGGTATAAGCCTACGCCAAAGATCACCACCTTCGCGACATTTTCAAACAAGGTCACGGTGCGCCGCTCAATAAAGGCAAATTTATGGGAAAGCAGGGCCAGGCGGTTGAGCAGCAGGGATGAGAGCCTGCTGAAAAACAGGACCCAGACAACGACACCAAGGCTCTGGATAGATCGTACACCTATCTGATGCACAACGGCAGAAAGGGGCATGAGTGACAGGCCATAGGTGAAGCCACTCACGAGAAAAGTATAGTAGACCGGTGGTCGCGCCAGCGCAGTTATATGATCATCAAAATCAATCTTTGTTCGGGATGTAAATTTTTTTACAACTTTAAACAGTATCCAGGTAACAACGGAAGCAACAGTAAACGTTGCGGCTATTGCCGCGACTCCCTGCAACCAGCTGTTGCCTGCAAAAATCTCAATGACCGGGCGTAAAAATGAGATGACACTCTGCTCAAAGCTCCCCGCAGAATCCTCTTTCACTCCGGCACCAACCCTGGAATACACAGACACTACAAGTAAAAAAGAGACGGAAACAGTGCCATAGCCACACCGTCTCCGTTGTACGTCCTTCCCCATTCCACCTCCATCAATACAATTCATTCAAGGTACTTTAAAAAAACAACGTTCGCCATGTCAGCTCATAAGAGTTTTAATGATATCACGCTTACCTATGACACCAACGAGTTCAGAGTCCCGCATTACAGGAAGGGTATGGACATTTTTCTCCGACATGATCGTAGCAATATCTTCAAGGGAAGTATCCTCTCTGACGGTGAGAGGATTTGGAGTATAAATATCCCCAACCGTGGTCCCGGCTATTTTCAGCATTTCTTTTTCCATTTTGTCTGGGCTTTCCAGGTAAATGACAGAATCGAGGATTGTGATAACGGTGGGAATATGAACCTTTTTATTCTGATCGATAAGATCGCTTTCTGTGACAACTCCCAACAATTTTCCTTCTGAATCTACAACCGGTATTCCACCAATACTATGCGTCGCAAAGAGCTTTGCCAGTTCTGGAACCGTGGTCTCTTTTCCCACTGTCACAACTTCTTTTGTCATAATATCAATTGCTTTTTTCATGGCATCTCCTTGTGCTCAATAAATATCACCATCGCGAAAAGTACTTCACCCGTAATACTACTCCTCACCATGATTATAAACACGACTTGATTAAACTGTGGTCATATTTCTACTTCTGCAAACGACGTTTTGTTCCTTTTTTCAGCCAACTTATGTATAGTTTGTCTGTAGCTTGATTCTCTTGACTATTTTACCATTTCGAAAGGACATGTAGTATGGGCACTACCGTTGAAATAAGTGAATTATTTAAAACCTGTTCCATGTGTAACTCACAGTGGCATTCAATAGACTCTTTTCTCGCTGACCCCAACATCTCTTTTAACGGATATCAGGCAAATTTCGGGATTCTGAATGAAGGAATCTTCTTTTTTACCCACAACACGCAAGAGTGCGGATCAACATTAGGGATAAAGGTTCGGTCCTTTGGCGCTCTTTTTTCTGGAAAAAAATACTCCAAAAGCAAGCAGCTTTCGCCTGAATGCCCCCGCTACTGTCTTGACCAGAAATACCTTGGAAGATGCAGTGCCGAATGTGAAAACGCTTTTGCCAGAGAAATTTCCCAGATCATCAAAGACAGAACCGCGAAGCATACGATCACCAACGCCATCACCCAGCGCAATAAATTTCCCTGCAAGCAGTAGAGTTCTCTTATTTTCTGGAAGAAGAGAGCGACGATTCAAAACTGCTGAACCCCAAAGCCTGATCAGGTATAAAAATATTCAGTTTTTGTCCAAGAGACGGTTTTTCCAGGAGATACTGCTCCATTGGAAAAATGAGAACCATCTTCACTCCAACATCCACTCCGAGCCGGACACTGCCGCTCTCCTGACTGATATCCGTCACATGGCCGCGAACAACATTACCATCTGTTCGCTTTTCGCATCCCGGCTCAAATGTTAGTAAATACGGGTCTATATGCACCTTGGCAAAACTTTTATCCAGAGGCAGAGCCTCTTTGGGAATTTTAATGATGAGTTGGCCGGTTAGCTGGCAAAGGGTCTTATCACCCTCATACCCTGCGACTGTTATTCGAAAAATATTCTCATTGGCCATCTCAGAAAGAGAGCCTCGCTGCAAGAGCAGGCTATGATCAGCCAAACGCTGGCCCTGAGAAAGATAATGGGTTGAAAAAATAACTGAGGTCTTCTGTTCTTTATTGATTTGCTCGATGATATCAAGAATGATCTCCTGATTCTCGGCATCAACATTTGCAGTTGGCTCATCACAAAGGAGTACTTCTGGCTGGAGTACCAGGGCTCTTGCAAGGGCGATTCGTTTTGTCTCCCCTCCTGAAAGCCCGCGGGCATTGTAATCCTTAAAGCGCGCCATACCTACCAGGTCAAGGACCTCCCGGATTCGACGACCCTTTTCATCCTCTCTAATATTTCTGACCTTGAGACCAAATTCGATATTTTTCCATACCGACCCTGTGAACATTATCGGACTCTGATCAAGTAAAACCACTCTTTTCCGAAAGCCATAGAGATGCTTCTCGCCGCACAACACCTCTTCTCCCATAAAATGCATCCTTCCCTGACTTGGAGAATCGAGAAAAGAGAGAATCTTCAATAGAGTGGTTTTACCCGCACCGTTTGGCCCTATGAGGGTGTAGATCTTTCCGGCTGCAATTTCAAGATCTTCAATATCGAGAACAGTACGGTTTCCGTGGATTCTTTTTATATTTTCAAGTTTATACAGCTTCACTTTCCGTCCTTCCCTGAAAAAAGTGGAATAGCATATTAATGAGAAAGGCAAGACTCATAAGAGTGATTCCCAGGGCAACAGCCAGAACGAACTCGCCTTTATCGTACTCCAGAGCCATTGCCGTAGTCATTGTTCTGGTAAAGCCTTTGGCGTTGCCACCGAGCATCATGCTGATACCTACCTCAGCTATAACGCGGCCAAAAGCAGCAATCACCGCTGCCAGAATACCATAACGCGCTTCCCGGAGGACGACCCATGCCATCTGATATATATCGGCTCCAAGGGTGAGCGCGGTCATCCGATAACGGTCGTCAATTCTGCTGACCGCAGCGATGGTCAGGGTCATGATGACAGGGACAATGAGAATAACCTGGCCAATGATGATGGCTTTCTGGGTATAGAGAAGGTCAAAAGAGCCAAACAACCCCTTTCTGGAAATAAAAGAATAGACAAGCAGACCGATCACAACCGTGGGCAGGGCAAGCAGGGTATTCAAACAGGTGAGCACCAGTCTTTTGCCCGGAAAGGTCGAATACGCAATAACAAAACCACCGGGAATGCCAACAATTGAGGCAATAAGGGTTGCGAAAAAGCTTACATTCAAAGAGACAAGCACGATTTCAAGCAACTCCCGGTCAAACGACCACAGGAGTACGAAGGCAGAAGCAACACTATCAAAAAGAAGATCCATAGGAAGATATGGGGGCAGAGGGAATCATAATTACAAAAAAAGGGAAGGTGTATCATCACCTTCCCTTTAAACTAAAACCTTATCAGGTTCTTTGCCAGTAACTATTTTGCATCCGGGAAAAAGAGTTGTTGACCTTCAAGACGGTAGTCTCCGATCATCTTCTGTCCCTTTTCTGAAATAATCCAGTCTACAAACTGCATAGCAAGATCATTTTGCACGTGTGGGTGTTTTGCTGGATTGACAGGAATAATACCATATGGATTGGCAAGATCATCACCACCTTCTGTCAACACCTCAAGGTCAACAGCAGGGGTTTTTCCATATTTGAATTTGATGAAGGTTCCACGATCACTCATGGTATATGCCTGCTTTTCTTCAGCAAAGGTAATGGTTTTTCCCATGCCCTGACCAATTGAACGGTACCATGCATCAGAATCGGCAGGAACCTTGTAGGTGATATCGGCTTTCTTGCCACCTTTCACGATGCTCTGGGTCATTTCGAGCAGATCAAGACCTGATTTGGTCCAGAGGTCCTGTTCCTTGGTATGGGTACCACTGTCATCGCCACGGGAAACAAAGGTTGCCTTTGCAGCAGCGATTTTGGCAAGGGCCTGACCAGCATCAGAGAGACCTTTAATACCTGCGGGATCAGCTGCTGGTCCAATAATTACGAAATCGTTGTGCATAACGGCATAACGCTTTGTTCCGAAACCATCAGCAACGAATTTATCCTCACGTTCTCTGGCATGCACAAAAATCACATCAACGTTGCCATCCTCTCCGTCACGAATCGCAGCACCCGTGCCCTTGGCGATAACCTTGATATCAATTCCGGTATCTTTTTTAAATTCCGGCAACAGCAGATCCAACAGACCTGAAGACTGGGTACTGGTTGTAGTGGACATCTTTAAAACTTTGTCCTCTGAAAACGCCGCTGTCTGCATTCCCACTACAACGCACAGCGCTGCAACCAACACACTCATTTTTTTCAACATGTATTATTCCTCCTGGTTAAAGTTATCTGGAAAAAGCATTTTTCCACACAGTGATACATCGTACCCTTCAAAACTTGCAGCGAGATCTTTAAACGATTTTTCATGAAGCAAACCGATAAAGTTCTGAATCCCTCTCTCAAAAAACCGTTCCCTTAAGATCAAGAGATCAAAACGTTCCCAGCGCAGTGGAACAAATCCAAGATCTAATACACCTGCAACAGAACGTATTCCCGGAGCGACATCCACCCTCCCTGCAAGGACTTCCAGACCTGCGTCAAGATGCCTGGACACTTCTCTCCCGTATCCTGACACCTGACTGGCCGATATTTCAGATTTAGCAATTTCGTAATCGAGTAGCAGCCGGGTTCCCGTCCCAAGTGGACGATTGACAATAGTGATATCTTTTCCGGCCAGATCAGCAACACAGGTAATACCCTTGGGATTTCCCTTTTGAACAAGAAGTCCCTGTTGCCTGCGGCTGAAATTGACAAAAACAGGAGCCTTATCCAGTTCCTGATCGGCAAAATCAAAATTGTATTCTTCATTGTCATCCTGCAAAAGATGACATACCCCGATATGACACACACCCCGCCGGAGGGTTTTGAGGCCCCCCATACTCCCGAGGTTGGCAAAAAAACCTATCATACTGGGATCTTTCTGATGAAAAAGTGTTAATGTCTGCTGGAACAGCAGATCATCACTGCCGGCGAGCAGCAACACCCCTTCTTCGGCCAGATCGCCAAAGCCTGGCTTTTTATAGTTGATGATATGCGTTTCAAGCCAATCTTCAACAAGACGCCTGGGAAAAAGCCATTTCCCCGTAACCTTCGTCGCAGGCAACCCCTTTTCATTGACAAGAGAATACACCATCTTGTCATTGACATGGAGAAGCTGTGCAACCTCTTTGGTCGTTAAAAATTTACTTCTCTGTAATCCGTTCATTTATAAAACACTCCTCTTGGGGAACCAGAAAATAGTCACAAAAAAGAGGTAATCAATAGCGATGTTTTTTTCCATGGCTAGGTTCATAGATTTCAAAGAACGACCAAAAATAACTAAAAACGACAGCGATACAACTATTTCCCCGTCAAAAAAAAACGTTGAGTATACACATAATATTTTTCTAAAAAAAGAGCTTTATCGTAATTTCCTTGTTTTCCCTATAAACATCAAGGTATTATTGCGTTTCCAGCTCAGTTCAATCCCTTTCTGACCAACTTCAGGACAAGTAGCAAAAGGCTATGGCAACCACTGACTTCCATGAGACTCCTTTTTTAAACCACCCATCTCCCGGTAATCTCAGCCACCAGTCTATCCTGATCAATGTTCTCCAGGTTGCCCTCAAGCCCCACCCTTTTCAGATTAAAATCAAGAACATCCTTGACTATCTCATAGAACAAAAACATCTGATGCTCGGCCCCAGGGCCATTTTTTTTCTGGTTGACCATACCTCTGAGACAATGACAATGAAAATTGCCAACAGATCCACCTCAGATAACGAACTCACCTGCGGAGATCATCCTTTTGGGATCTGTCACTGCGGCCAGGTTGCCCTGAGCGGGGTCCCACGATATTTCTCCACCCCGCCACCTCTCCACGATTTCTCAAAAAACCCGTATCCATTCCCCGGGGCCTATTATATTCCGGTAAAAAAAGATGGCCTTGCTCTGGCAGTTTTATCCATTTACGTGGCCAACAGAAAAGAACCCAGCGATGAGGTCAAAACCCTGCTGGAAGCAATAGCGAATATCTTTGCAGTCATCATTGAAACCCAGCAAATGGATCAGCAACTCATCAGGCTGGTAAATGATCTTCGCATTTCCATTATCAGTCTGCGGGAGGAAAAAAAGTTCTCCGAGTCAATCATCCAGGGCTTGAAATATGGTTTAATTGTCGCAAACCTTGATGGTAAAATAATAAAGAGTAATTCTGCCGCCCAGACAATCCTTAAATCCTTTACACATCAGCTTGACGGTCAATATCTTGCCACTCTTTTCGGCAAAGAAAATACCGTAAAACTTCTTGAAGTTCTGCCGGCTGGCTCCGAACAACTGGACCGGGAAGTCTCTATCATCAATCAGGATGGCGACAGGAAGATAATTGGCTATTCCAACGTCAGCCGTGAAGATGCCCAGGACAATAAGGTTGGAGTTATCATCTCCATGGCCGATATCTCAGAGCTTAAGTACGTACGCAAGGAGATGGAAAAAATGAACAGGCTTTCCACTGTAGCAGAGATCGCCTCAGCTGTTGCCCATGAGGTACGCAACCCCCTGGCGGGAATCAAAATCATGGCCCAGTCCATTGAGGAAGAGGCCTCCAGTAACAGTGAACAGCTCGAGTGTTCCCAGAGAATCATTCGCCAGGTCGACCGCCTCAATGTTCTGCTCAGTGACTTTTTTTCCTATGCAAGGCCCGCAGAACCAAAAAAGCGTCCCACCCCATTATCCATAATTCTTGCTGAAACCAAGCCCCTTATCAACAACAGACTCTCGAAAAATCATATCAGTCTGACCGAGGATATAGCGGAGCGTCTGCCGCCGATAATAGCCGATTCCCATCAGGTGCAACAGGTTTTTCTCAATCTCTTCCTCAACGCCATAGACACCATCCGCCAGCAGGGCGAGATCACAATCACAGCAAAACTCATAGGCTTGGAAGAGTTATTGCTCTACAAAAAAGAGTACCCCGGACTTCTTGCCGATGTCCCCTATGTTGTCGTTAATTTCACAGATAACGGTGCAGGAATGTCACCCCATATAGCTGAACAGGTCTTTGAACCTTTTTTTACCACTAAAACATCAGGTGCAGGCCTTGGCCTCTCCATTGTGTACCGTACCCTGAAAGAAAATGACGCTGAAATTGTTCTTCAAAGTGAGGAAGGTAAGGGAACGACATTCACTATTTTTTTCCAGGCGGCAGTCTAGATGAGCAGTGTCCTTATAGTCGACGACCAGGAAGATCTCCGCTATGCACTAACCAAGGTCGTACAAAAACAAGGCTACAGCGTTACCACCGCAGCCAGCGGTCAGGACGCCATGGAGATCCTTCAGTCAACGGTGATCGACCTCATCTTCCTTGACATTGGCCTGCCCGATGTCAATGGAATCGATCTTATTCCGACCATCAAAGAAACCAGTGAAGATCTGGATATTGTCATACTCACCGGCCTCAATGATGCAAAAACCGCTGTCGATGCGCTGAGAGCCGGAGCAATTGATTACATCGTAAAGCCTTTTGAATTGCTCGAATTCACATCAATTCTTAACAGAGTACTGCAGGCAAGAATCAGTCGAAAAAAGGCGTCTCTTGAGCATACGGCAATCGGCCTTGACTCGATAATCGGTGAAAGCCCGGGAATGCATAGAGTTAAAAAAACTATTCAAACCGCAGCTGAAGTGGATTCTCCGGTACTGGTTTCAGGAGAAACAGGAACTGGCAAGGAACTGGTCGCCAGAGCGATTCACGAAAGCCGCTCAGGTACAAACGGTGTCTTTGTTAAAATTGACTGCGGAACCCTGTCGAACGCTCTTATCGAATCTGAACTCTTTGGCCACGAAAAGGGTGCATTCACCGATGCACGTCAGGAAAAAAAAGGTCTGGTTGAAATCGCAGCAGGTGGCACACTCTTTCTTGACGAAATAGGCAACCTCCCCATGGACTTACAACCCAAGCTTCTTCGCCTCATTGAAGAATCAACATTCCGACGGGTTGGCGGAGTAAAGGACATCAGCGTTAAAATACGTATTGTGGCTGCGACGAACGCTGATTTACTCGAGAATATTGCCAAGGCAAACTTCAGGGAAGATCTGTACTACCGCCTCAACGTTATCCCCATCGCCCTTCCACCTCTTCGAGACCGCGGCAACGATATTATTTTACTCGCAGAGAGCTTTCTCCACCAATTTGCAAAAGAACTCCGACGTTCAGTTCAGGGCTTCAGCCCTGATGGGCTTGCACGACTTCAACAACACAGCTGGTATGGAAATATCAGGGAATTGCGCAACACCATCGAGCGAGAAATCATCTTTAACAAGGGGTACTGGCTGACCATGAACAGCCTCACAGAGGAGTTCTCTGTAAAGACGAGCGACAAAGACCCTCTGGTCAGCCTGAAAGAAATGGAACGGCGCTATATCAAAAAGGTTCTGGCCAGGGTCAATAACAATAAATCCAAGGCTGCCCGTATTTTAGAAATCTCAAGAACAACTCTACGGGAAAAGTTATAACCTCCGTGAATATCAGGCGCCCCACTGCCAGCCTGGTCAGATTCTGACCAGATGTCTATTTTATGACCAGTCTGGACAAGCCCGCTGAGATCGCCGCGAACTCTACGACAACCTGTCAGGCATCCTATTTTCTGGGATTACCACGCTTGACATTTAAAGCACATAAGGGTGGTCTATCTTTTGCTACACTATCGCCTTAAAGAGTATAAATCGCACAAGATGAAAGCCCCTGAGGCCCATCTCGACATCGCAGATTAATTTTAGCGTTCTACAGGTGAGTATATGAAAAGAGTCCTGGTTGTTGATGACGAAGAGGATATGCTCTGGATGCTCCAGAGAAACCTCAACAAGGGAATGACCGATGTTGAAATCCTCGCAGCCAAATCCGGAGAAGAAGCCCTGGCAGTTCTCAGCGATAAACCCATTAACCTTGTGATCACTGATATCAATATGCCGGGCATCAGCGGTCTTGACCTGCTTGTCGAGATAAACAATAAGTTCCCGGATACAGGCGTGATTATCATGACTGCATATCCCTCAAACGCCTATGAAAACCAGGCAATGACGAGCGGGAGTCTGCGTTTTATCGAAAAGCCCTTCGATATAAAGGACGTGCGGACCATCGTTGAGAATATATTGAGCCGTGGTGACAGGTTCCAGGGCACCCTCGACGGTATCGATCTCATTGATATCGTGCAACTCAATGGCCTGTCTCGGGCAACGGCTGCTCTTAAGGTCAGCACCAGTGACAGGGAGGGCATGATATATTTCAAAGAGGGTACCGTAGTCCATGCCATATGTGGAGATGCCACTGGTGAAGATGCTTTTTTTACCATTCTTGGTTTCAACGGGGGCTCACTGCAGAATATCAACGGCGTACAGCCTCCGATGGTAACGATAGAAAAAAGTATTGAAGCCCTCCTTTTCAAGGCTGCCGTCCAGAGTGACGAGAAGTACAGCCGGAACGACACCGTCGCAGACCAGTTAGCAGAAGCCGAAGAACTTGTAGCCCTGCGGCTCGGTGAGACCTTTGCAACAGGCCAGCAGGAGGTAATCTTTGAAGCAGAAGAAGAGAGTTCCGCTGCGCCAGTAGATTCAACAGAAGAAAATACAATAGAAGATGAATTAACTACAATAACTGAGGATTTTGAAATGACAGCGATTCAGAGTATTTTGGCAGAGTTCACCAACATTGAAGGCGTCCATACAGCATGTCTTGTTGGACGGGACGGTTTTTTGCTCGACAGCCTTGCAAGAGCGGGTATTGACGCTGAAATGATTGGTGCAATTGCCTCCTCGGGTTTTGGATCCGCTGAATCCATGGGGAATCAGTTGGGTCAGGGTGACCTGAAAATGACCATGTTTGAATTCGAGAACGGACCGGTCATGTTTGCTCCCGTGGGCGAAGATGCATTTTTAGTCATCGTGGCCGATCAGGAAACGAATCTCGGCTGGATCAGGATCAGTATCAAGAAGAATTCAGCAAAGATACGAGAAGCAGCATCTCTTTAATACGCCAATCTCAACATCCTCATGGGCCGAGCTGACCGCCGGCCCAGATTGTCCTATACTTACAGATAATTCTCTTCCAGATAGCCACTAAACCGGGCGAACTCCACTTCATATTTTGTTATCAGTTTTCTTGCCTTGCCAAGCCATTCTTCCCTGGTCGTCATCAGAAAAACAAAAAAGGGCTGCCCGTCCACATGACGAATGATAAAGTGGTATTTGCTGGTTGTAATTAAAATATCGTCAACAACCTCATCATCTGCCAGGAGATTTATTGCCTTTGCGTTTGATTTGACTATAGATGCAAGATAGGCAGCAGCAACAGCTGGCTCAATATCATCTCTTCGACTTATCTCGGCAATGGACATTCCATCTTCCACAGTCACGACTGCGGCCGCAAGTATGCCCGGAAGCTCCCCTGAGAGCTGAACAATGAGGCTTTGAAGTTGTTTAATCATTTACATTCCTGCATGGTAGTTAAAGTAGTTATAATGACTGTTAAAGACGTGGTAAAAGCAGTATACCATCTGAAAAGTGTAATATGAAATCATTTGTACATAATAGTGTCGTGACTCATAAAGTCAGGCAAAACAATCACAAACCAATAAAAAGACGGGAAAAAGCATGAGAGTAATCGTCCAAAGAGTGAGTCGCGCCCAGGTCAGCGTCGAGGGCCAGGTCATCGGCGCAATACAACGAGGGCTCCTTGTTTTTGTTGGTATTCGCAAAGAAGACACAGAAAAAGATCTGCAATGGCTCGCAGATAAAATCATACATTTGCGGATTTTTGAGGATACGGAAGGAAAAATGAACAAATCCCTTGCAGACATTGAGGGTGAAATGCTTATAATCTCACAATTCACGCTATACGGAGATTGTCGTAAAGGCCGCAGGCCCGGATTCTCAAATGCGGCACCTCCGCTCCATGCTGAACCATTGTACCAGCAGTTTATTACAGAAATAAAAACCAAGGGGATAAAGGTTGCCACCGGAGTATTTCAGGCAGACATGCAGGTTGAGCTTATCAATGATGGACCTGTCACCCTTCTCCTTGACTCAGAAAAAACAATATAACGTTGTATCCATATTAAATGGATACAGCCTACAATCAGAGTTGGTACCTGCAGTATCTAAAACACCACCAATTAACAGGACAAGGATTTTTTCATGACATTTTCCCAAGGATCGACCTATTCCGGCTTCACCCTCAAGAACCACAGATATATTCAAGAGATTGATTCAGATGTATACCTTTTTGAGCATCAACTTCTGCACTGCCCGCTTCTGGCAATAAAAAACAGTGACAGCAACAAAACCTTTTCTGCTGCATTTAATACCATTCCAACCGATTCTACCGGAGTTGCCCACATCCTTGAACACTCTGTCTTAATGGGATCAAAAAAATATCCCATTAAAGATGTCTTTGGAGAAATTAATAAAGGCGGCCTGACAACCTTTTTAAACGCCATGACCGGCGGAGATATCACCTACTACCCTTTTGCCACAAGAAATTTAAAAGAATATTTCAACATCATGGATGTTTACTGCGATGTTGTCTTCAACCCGCTGCTCGAACGAGCGACCTTTGAACAGGAAGGCTGGCATTACCACCAGGAATCAGAAGACCTGCCTCTGGAATACCAGGGTGTGGTGTACAATGAGATGAAAGGTGCCTTCTCGGATCCTATCCGTTACATCTTCCACCATGTCTACGCAGGTCTCATGCCAGGGTCGACCTACGCCCATGAATCCGGCGGAGATCCACAGAATATCCCCGACCTCAGCTACGAAGATTTTTGTGCCTTTCACCAGAACCACTACCATCCCTCCAACGGCATGTTCTTTGTTTATGGTGACGCCCCGCTGGAAGAGGAACTGGAGTTTCTCCAGTCTAAATTTTTTTCCAGTTACGACAAAAGTGTACCCAAGGCAACCATTGTTGAAGGCAGCCAGCCGACAGAACCGGTCTTTATCACCGAAAGTTATGCTGTCGATTCCAGCGACCTGAAGGAAAAAACCTTCCTGGCTGTGGGCACAAATATCTCCACGGTAGCCGAACGCGAAGAAAATACAGCCTTCCAGATTATCGCAAACATTCTCTTTAACTCCGACGCGTCTCCTTTGAAAAACGCCATCGTCTCAAGTGGCCTGTGCAAAGATTTTGGCGGTATCTACCTCTCAACATCCTCGTACAGGACCGTGATGCTCACCTACCTAGTGGGCAGTGAGGCGGAACACCGGGACCGTTTTTTAGAACTGTACAACGATTCGCTCAAAGAAATGGTGAATAACGGCCTTGATCATGAGCTGGTCCTCTCGGAGCTCAATAAATTTGAATTCAGTTTCAGAGAAGAGTCCTCCAAAGCCCAGCGTGGTCTTGACCTTATTGGCAAGGCCATGACGGGTCTCAAATACGAGACAGACCCACTGCAATTTCTCACCTCGGAAGAGCTCATTGCCTCTCTTCGCCACAAGGCGTTACATGAAGGATATTTTGAAGAGTTAATCAAAAAATATCTCCTCGATAATCCTTCAAAGGTGACGGTCACCTTAACGCCAGATCCGCAAAAGCAAAAAATGAACCTGGATAAAGAGCAGGAAAAACTCAACCAGGCAGACCTTGCTGCAAGCCCGGAAGAACGACAGGCCAGAATCGACCGAACCCGGGAGTTGATGAAGCAGCAGCTGCAACCCAACAGCATCGAAACTCTCTCTCTACTGCCCCAGCTTTCACTGGATGATCTGACAAGCGACCTTGCCTTCCACGCCGTTGAACCGACAGAAATGTTCAACCAGCAGGTACTTGTGAGCGAGTTACCAACAAACCATATCAGCTATATCGATATCGGCTTTGACATCTCACATCTCCCCCCTGAAAACCTGCCCCTTCTCGATCTTTTCGGTACCATTATAACCGAGATTGGAACCAAGAGACTGAACTACCAACAGTTTGCCAAAGAGGTCGCCACCTGCACCGGCTCTCTCTCCTACTCCCTGACCAGCTATACCAGAAAAGACAATGGCAATACCACCCAGCCGGTTTTCTGGGTCCATCTCAAGTGTCTGCCCGACTACCTTGAAAGGGCTCTGGCGCTGGTTTCAGAAATCTTTTCCTCTGTCTCTTTTGCAAATAGAGGTCGTATCCGGGAAATTGTAGGGCGGGAATTTGCCTGGGCGGAACACTCCGTTCAGAGTGAAGGGTACTCACTGCCAGCAGCCAGAGTCTTTGCCCATCTCAGCGATGCAGGCACCTACAATGAACTGTTCAGCGGTGTGACAGCCTATCAGGCCCTCAAAGATCTGGCGCTGAATTACCAGAAAAAAGAAGATGCTTTCCTGGCAAGCCTTGAACAAACCGCAACGCTTCTTTTTAACAAAAAAAATCTCATTCTCGCCAATACGGCTGACGCAAAAGAAATTGAACAATTTTCAAAAGTTGGACACTGCATTGTCGACAGTCTCGGCAACCAGAATCTGAAACGAAATGGGGTCCCGACCCTTGACATCAAGAGACACGAAGCCTTCATTACAGCGGCAGAGGTGGTCTTCGCTGTTCAAGGCGGCAACCTCTTTAAGAATGGAGCTGGTTATAACGGCCATTTTGAAGTACTGAAAACCTACCTGAGCCGAGATTACCTCTGGAACACCGTCCGGCAAATGGGTGGCGCCTATGGTTGTTTTATTCAATTTGGTCAGATAAGCGGCAACCTTGCCTTTATCAGTTATCGAGACCCACAGGTGAAGAAAACCTACGACGCCTACAACGCAGTACCTGAAGTCGTCGCCAAACTCGACTTACCCACCAAGGTGATGGAACAGCTTATTATCGGTACCTACGGTAATTTTGATCCACTCCAGAGTACGGCAGCAAAAGGTGCCACAGCAAGAAATGATTATCTTAATGGCATCACCCCTGCATTCAAAGCACAACGGGTTCAGGAAATTATTGCCACAAGCCCTGCTGACTTGCGTTCATTTGCTGATAATTTTGCCCAAATGACTCCTTTGAGCAACAAAGCAATCATTGGAAATCGTAAAAAAATAGAAAAAGATGCCGAACTCTTCGAGGCTTTTATCGAACTATAGCCTGGATTATTCATCAATACAGTTTTGCGCAGGTCAAGACACAAGCCATGAAGCAGGTAAGGTAGACTCCGGTAGCAAATTACTACAAGTGGCTTGTAACACTTCACCTGCGGAAATATGTATTGACCCGAAGGGTGAACTTTTGATCTGAAACGAAAAAAACACTGTCTTCTGCGATAATCGATTTCTAAAAATGAAATCATGTGGTCAAATTTAAAATCACAATGACCATGAGATATCCGGGACCGGTCGTCCCTTGAGTTTCCCTTGAGGTAATATCCCGGTTCTATGGCTTGCTTGCAGGCGTAGAACCGGGGATATTTACAATCAACTTCAGGTCACCTTAACTCAACCGGGCTGCAACTCCTCCCCTGCCAGGCCGTGCACTGTCAGTTGAGGAAAAGGAATTTCCCAGCTGTTTATAGTGCAACACTCAACACACCACTTCTGAATGGACCGCTCCAACCGCTTGCTGATATCAGCCAAACTCCCACTGAAATCTGCAAGAATGATCAAATCAAGAGACGAGGCATTGGCCTGCATAAACTCAACCCGCAAATTCAGACATTTATTATGATAGCCTTCCTCTTCCAGCCGCAAAGTTATATATTTTTGCAGCACCTCAGGAATCTCGGAAGTGACCTCACTCTGCAGGCTATAACTGAGACCAAAAATAACCCTGACCCGAAAATTACGGGAAAGATTGGCGGGGCTTGCCTCAAGAAAAGTCTGAGTCGGATAGACAATCCGCTTGCCTCCGCGTTCCACCACCTCAACCTGCTCATGGGATAAACTGACAACCTTGGCACGGGACGCATCACCCACCACAACCCAGTCCCCCTTCTTGCAGGGAAACCATGGTTCTTCCGGGTGCCACGGACGCGAGACCATGCCTATGAGATTTTCTATCGGAACCCGAAGTTCAACATCTAAAGATGGATTGACCAGTTTGCAAAAAACATTGATAGAAGCGACCCGCCATGCCACGCCATGCATGAGAAGACGCTCATTTTCCCGAACGGAACCGACATTGAGCATCAATCTCGCCTGTTGCCATAAACGCGGCAAACCCTGACGGATTGTCCAGGCAAGACCAAGAAAGAAAATGATTGCCATGCTCAGCAGAAACCAGTCTTCCGCAAGATACAAGACAAAAAACATACCAACTATCGCAAAGACCACAGACAGGACCTGGAAGATGAGATAGAACAAACGAATCTGTACGGAACGTTCTTCCTGCTGTCCGGCAAATCTAACAGAGAATGCCACCACAAGGCGATACAAGATCCTGAACGCCAACAAAACAGCAAGAAAGGTCAAGGCGGCTACCACCAGATAGAGCCCTCGATTTTTAAAAAACGATCTCAGCGACTTTTGTGAAGACTCAACCAGTGACACCTCCTGACCTTCAAGCTGTTGCAGTTCGCTTCTTGTCAACTCCAGTTTTTTCTGCAAACGTTTTTCAATATTGAACCATTCCGGCTGCAATGCCTTTATCTGATTTTGCACCCGCTTGTCAGCCGTTTCATCTGCAGTCTGCTGCAGATGAGAAACCGCCTGCGTTGCCGTTGCTGTCAAGAGTTCGAGATCGGCTATCTCATCTTTTAGGTCGGTTTTTTTTCTGGCCCGGACGGTGAAGCGTTTCAACTCCTTGATTGCGGGTTCAAGTAAACTTGCCAGCTCATCTTTCCAGCTGAAGATCTCGGCCTTTTTCTCGGCAAATAAGGCCGACTCCACTCCTGTGGCAATTCGCTCAAAATCATTTTTGGCCTCTGATAACTGATTGTCGAGTTGATGTATCTTCTTTTCAAGGTCACTTTTTTCAGACTCAGAGGTACTGTCCTGCAATTTTTGCTGTGAAAGTTCTATCTGCTCCGTGATACTTTTCTGCAGCTCCAGGAGCGAAGTAAGCATCTCCGCCGTTCCCTCCGACATCTCAGCTTCAAACGGCTCTGCCACAGGTACTGTCTCCTGTCCGAACAACGGGGTCCTGGCAGGAAGAATGCAGAGAAAAAGGACAAGAATACAAGTAACAGCAGATCTGATTTTAAACATAAGAGATAGAAATTGAAATTTATCTACAAACCGCTCTTTTACAGCAGTTCCTTCAGAGAATACGCAAGAAGTCGGCCATATAAATCACACAGCATCTTGAAACATCACCATCATTTTTTCCTGCATCTTCCCGGTTACTTCATCTCGACTGTGGCCGTTGCGCAACCTCTCCCCAAGCAACCGACCGGCCTCTACAGCCACATCCATATCCTCCGGCTGCCTGATAACATCGGGAATAATATCTTCAGTTATTTTTACATCAGGGCCATGCATCATAAGAGGAATAGCGACCTGGCAGGTTTCCCTGTGACCACAGCTATAGCAGGCGGTGACATTCATGGTAGAATAGTAGTCAGGAGCCTCAAAGACAATAGGCATCTGCTTCCAAAATTTTTTCTCTGAGCAGAGCCAGATCATCATCCACTGTACAAATATTATCTTTGACACAACCCAGGCAGGTCGATACAACCCGAAACAGCCTTGCCCCTGAGCGATACGACTTCATAGTCAATACCGGTATTTTTCAGTACCGTAGTAGCAAGAGTGTGAACACCTGACGGGCTTTCTTTTCTTGGGCGGCCTGATATTCCCAGAATTTTCAGACATACTCCCTGCCGTTAAAAATCATAGTTGAATACAAACAAATCCACGTCCATATAGTAGTCTCTTTATCACAATATTTCACGCATACTTCCTTATCTGGTATTTCATCCATGGACACCAGAATAATTATGAGTAAACAGTTCGGTGGCCTGTCAATTTTCATCTCCTAAAGGCCTCGTATTGAAATATTAACGATGCGGGTGTATATGAAAGACAACAAGGAACAGATCCCTGAATTACAAAAAAACAAGCAGTGAAGACCACTCATACAGAAACAACAAAGAACCCCAAACATGCAGATAATCATATACGGCGGCACTGACCTTGGTTACATGATAGCATCCCGATTGTACACCAGCCATGACATAACTATCATTGATGAAAAAGACCGTCTTCCGGAAAAATACACCAACCTCGATATAACCCATGTTTCTGGCAGTGGTGCTGATATTGCCACCCTTGAAAAAGCCAACAGTGGAAAAAACAATCTTTTTATTGCCTGCTCTCTCAATGACGAAGCAAACATTGTCGCCTGCTGGACGATCAAAAAAATTACCGACATTAAAACCGTCTGTTTTGTCAGCAAAGTAGAAATCTATAATAATCTCAATTCTGCTCTGCACCTCCGTTATCAGAGTAAGTACGACATCGACACCATCATCTGGCCTGAACAGTTACTGACCCAGGAGATATTTCGTATCATCCTGGTGCCCGAGGCCCTGGATGTCGAATATTTCGATGAAGGTCAGGCAAAGCTTTTTGAGTATCGCATCAAGGAAGAATCCCCCCTCTGCAATAAAAGGATAATGGATTACGGGTTCCCTCCGGGCGTCCTTATTGTTGGTATAACCCGAAAAGGTATCCTGTCGATCCCCATGGGTACCTCGGAGATTATTCTGGACGACAAGGTTATATTCATGGGCAGGGGAAAGGCTCTGGATCTCCTTGCCGCCACCCTTTTTGACAAAATAAATCAGATAAAAACTGCAGCGGTAATCGGTGGCGGCAATGTGGGGTATTTCCTTACCGAACAAATGGAGCAGGCCAAGATCAAGGTGAAGATTATTGAGCTTGATCAAAATCGCTGTAATTTCCTTGCGGACAACCTTAAGAAAAGCCTCGTTCTGCAGGGAGACGGTACAAATCTGGAACTTTTGGAAGAAGAGTCCATTGGCAGCATGGATGTTGTGGTCTGCGTGACCAGTAATGATGAAAAAAACCTTCTCTGCTCTCTGCTGGCCAAACAACTCGGAGCAAAACGAATAATCACCAGAACAAGTAACGAACGTAACGCAGACCTGTTTGAAAGGGTTGGGGTCGACGTCGTTGTCTCCCCAAAAGAATCAGCGATGAAAGAACTGCTCAATGTCATGCAGGCCCAGGACGTTGATCTTCTGGCTCTGGTCGCAGGGGGCCAGGGGGAAGTGCTGCGCATTAATGTACCAGAGACCTTTACGGACACAAAGGTTATGAACCTGAATCTCCCCAAGTCGGCCATCATTGGTGTTATCAAGCGGGGAAAAGGTATAATCATTCCCAACGGCAGCACAACTGTTTGTGCCAATGACCAGTTGCAAATCTTTACCATCACGGAAAAGACCAAATCAATTCAGGCCGTGTTCAAATAATGAAAACAAATATGGTAGCCAATGCACTCGGCCTCATCCTCATGGGTTTTGGAGTTATTCTCCTCTCCCCTATTCTCGTTGCCCTGCTCGAAGAGGAATATAGCTCTATTCTACCTTTTTGCATTGCCTCTTTTGCGGCAATTTCATTTGGCGTTTTCCTTCAGTGGCGAGGAGGCTGGAACCGGAATTTCGATAAGATTAAACGTTCGGACGGGTTCCTTGTGGTCACACTCACCTGGCTGACAACAGGGGCAGTGGGAGCGATTCCCTACCTTTTTTACGGACTGAGCCCACTTGATGCCTATTTCGAATCCATCTCCGGGATTACAACCACTGGAGCAACAATTCTTAAGGATTTTTCTCTTTACCCCAAAGATTTTTTCTTCTGGAGAAGCCTCACCCAATGGCTTGGAGGAATGGGAATTATCGTGCTTTTTGTCGCCATTCTCCCCCAATTCGCCGTCGCAGGTCGTCAGATGTTTTTTGCCGAGGCTCCCGGACCAACCGACGAAAAAATGACCCCGCGGATTGCCCACACAGCAAAGGCACTCTGGTTGATTTATATCCTCTTAACCATCATTGAAATTGCCGCCCTCCGCCTGGCAGGCCTCTCGTTTTTTGACGCTGTATGTAACGCTTTAACCACTATGGCTGCGGGTGGTTTTTCACCTCACCCCCAATCCATAATGGGCTACGGGAACTCCATGGTAACCTGGATCGTTACGGCATTTATGTTTCTTGCCGGCAGCAACTTTGCCCTGCAGTACCGCTTCATGGTACAGATGAAACCTGGCTCACTTTTTAAAAGTGAAGAATTTCAACTCTACACCGCAATCATCTTCGCACTGAGCAGTGTACTCTGTGGGATGCTCTATTTTTCCCATAACCTGTCGTTTGCCGACAGTCTGCGGGACAGTTTCTTTCAGGTTGTCTCCATCATTACCACAGCGGGCTTTTCATCTGCCGACTTTGCCTTGTGGCTTGTACCGGCCCAGGCTATTCTTATTGCGGTTATGCTTGTGGGAGGATGTGCGGGTTCTGCCGGTGGAGGCGTGAAGGTGGTGCGCGTTCTTTTTATGGGTAAGTTTCTCAAACGGGAAATATCGCAGGTCCTGCACCCACAAGCAATCTTACCGATAAAAATCGATAAAACAACGGTTCCCGATGACACCCAAAGGCAGATCTTAGGGTTTCTGCTCTTTTATCTCGTTCTCATGATTTTTTCGGCACTGATCGTCACGATAATTGAAGGTGATGCCTCAATTGGGTTTATCGGAACGGCTGCAACCATAGGTAACATTGGCCCTGGCTTTGGAGAGATCGGCCCGATGGGGACCTTTGGTTATCTCGCAATCCCGACCAAGATTATTTTCATTATAGACATGGTTGTCGGCAGGCTTGAATTCATTCCATTTCTCGCAATGCTCCACCCCGATTTCTGGGCTTCAAGGTAAGTGGAGGAATAAACAGCAAATGTTGTGGCTGGTGAAAGAACGAACTGTTTCTGCAACCTCACCAGCCAGGCATGATCTGATTCAATGGGGTTATCTGCAAAACAGTTTGCCGGCAAGCCCCATAACACCTTCTACTCCACCAAGGGAATCAAGGAGTGAGCCTCCACTACTTCCTTTATCCATAATTTGTGGCAGTGCTTCTGAAAGTCCGCCCGCAGCTTCTTCCGTACTCAACCCAAGTTTAGAGGCAAATTCTGCAATCCTGTCGGAGCCGAGAACAGAGCTGATCTGGTAACTTTACCAGAAAAAAAGTCAGGAGAATATCCTTTATGTATCTCAAGAGTTACAACGGTGACACAGGTTCATGAAATCATCCCAATACAGTATTTCCAGCCCGCTTCCTACTGTAACCGCATTTTTTGCAATGGCCTTTCCCAGCAGGGCAACAGGAATTCCCCGATATTTACGCAGCCTACCCAATAGCAGAGGCTGTACCTTGGGTCAGAGAGTAAGTGTGATCGCCTGAGAAAGACCATACCTGTTGACTGGCCTGACTACCGGGCCTTTTCCATAAGCTGCTCATTGAGACGGAGAAGCTTCACATCATTTCCCGCCATGCTTTTAGATTTCAAACAAAACTGTACCGTTTTCGCGTACTGCTTTTCCCCATACTTAATCTCTGCCAGGGTGTACCAGTAGTAGCCATTTTTCGGTTCAATTCGAAGGGCCCGCTCCATCATGAGTTCCGCCTGGCTATAGTTTTTCTGATCCATAAAAGCTCTGGCTTTTCGATAGAATGGT
Organism: Desulforhopalus sp. IMCC35007; assembly: GCF_005116575.1. GTDB lineage: Bacteria > Desulfobacterota > Desulfobulbia > Desulfobulbales > Desulfocapsaceae > Desulforhopalus_A. Next base: position 150,937 of record NZ_SWCN01000012.1, read on the forward strand.
GCGGCAGGTCCGGAGTAGGCATCTTTGCCAGGCTCTGGTCGGATGATCTCTCTTTCCGGTATAACCGGTTCCTGAGTACCCTGAGGAACCTGAGTGCCCTGAGGAGTGGATGGTGGAGTATATACCGGAATAACGGATCGGCCTCCACAGCCATAAAGAAAGAAGAGCAGAAAAAGAAGGAGAACACACTGTCCCCCGTGCCTTGCAAAGGTTAGCCGGTTAACGGATTGTGTCATGATATTGTGTCCATATGTGATGTAAGATGGTCTTGAAAGATAACCCAAACAATGTGTCCTCTCCTACTCAATTTTTCCTTACTTGAAAATTCTGTTAATGGAATCAAAAATGCCTCTTGCTTTATGTTCAATCGTCTGCAGACCAGATGGTGATGTTTTCCTTACAGCAGGTCTTGGCTCTGTACCACGAATAAAGGGTAAGACGGTGGAAACCGCCCCCTGTTGCTCAGGCGAACTTCTGTTTTGTATAGCAACTTTTAACCAGACAACATCCGAGGATAAGGGTTGGGGGGAGCCTGGTTCAACTTCCAACTTCTGCATGATATCACCCCAGATTTTGAGGGCTCCTGAACTTCCTGTGAAAGGTGTCGGTGAATTATCATCCTTTCCCATCCAGACGACAGCACTAAAGGAGTTGGAGAAACCGGCAAACCAACTGTCGCGCAATCCATCCGTGGTTCCTGTTTTACCGGCAAAGAAACTGCCAGGATCAAAAGGGTAGCTCTTGGCAGTCCCTTCGGAAACGACCCGTGACAGGCCATGGTTCAACAACTCCATAACCGCAGGAGGAAAGCGCTGCTCAATCTCAAGACCATATCTGGTCACAAGCTCGCCATCCTGGGTGCTCACACTCTGAATAGAGCGCAGAGGCTGATAAAAACCGCCGGAAGCAATAGTTTGATACATCTGGCTCACCTGCAGAGGTGACATCTCAACTGCTCCAAGCAGGAGCGATGGATAGCTGGCAACAGATTCCGGATAGCCAAGATTTTGTATAGTTTTTATAACCTTCTCAAGGCCAACTTCCATGCCCAGCCTCACTGTGGCAAGGTTATAGGATTTTGCCAGCGCAGTATAAAGCGGTACCACACCATGTTCTTTTTTGTCGTAGTTTTGAGGAGCCCAGTCACTGTCTCCATTTTTCAGGCCTTCGACACTATCAAGAATGGGAGAAGCAAGGGTATATCCCTCCTGCAGAGCGGTCAAAAACACGGCGGGTTTGACAAGAGAGCCAATCGGACGACTGGCATCAAGTGCCCTGTTGAAACTTCCTGCAGACCCGTCGATGCCACCAGCAAGCCCGAGAACTTCTCCGGTCTCTCTTTGGGTTATCACGACGGCAGCCTGGACGTCCCGGGCACCAGACTGTTGTTCAAGACTTTTTATCCTCTGCTGCATACGCTCTTCTATCAGCCATTGAACCTGAGGGTTGAGATTGGTCAGTATTCTCAGACCATTGGTCTGCAGATCTTCTTTTCGATACTCCTTTTGCAGCTGAAAACGGACCAGATCAAGATAAGCCGGAAAACGGTTGAAGCCGTTTTTCTGTTCACTGTCTCCCCCCAACGGTTCGGCCACAGCCTTTGTATAACCCTCTTTTGAAATGATATTTTCATCGTACATGACCCGGAGAACAACATCACGCCTGGCCTTGCAACGATCCGGGTATTTTCTGGGATTTAAATAGGACGCTCCCTTGACCATGCCGATGAGTGTTGCCAATTGGGCAGTCGAAAGTTCACCCAGATCGGTTCTGAAATAAAACTGACTGGCAAGACCAAAGCCATGTATTGCCCTCGCCCCATCCTGACCGAGAAAAACCTCGTTGATATAAGTGGCCATGATTTCATCCTTGGAGTAGTGATAGTCCAGAATGAGTGCCATGAGCGCTTCACTGATCTTTCTTTGAAGCGTCCGTTGTTGATCGAGATACAGATTTTTCACCAGCTGCTGGGTCAGGGTCGATCCCCCCTGCACGGTCTTTCCTGCCCGAAGATTTGCCACAAGAGCCCGGACAATGGCCGAAGGTGATATGCCATGGTGGTCTTGAAAATCCCGATCTTCCACGGCAATTAAGCCCTGTTTAAGCAGTTCAGGAATTTCGGCGGTCTGCAGCACAAGCCTGTCTTCATGCACCTGGGGATGAAAACTGCCAATTCTCGCGGGATCGAGTCGAACAAAGTCGAGCTCCTCACCCTTGTCACGCCCTTGTAAACCGCTAAGAGTACCATTTTTGATGGTGAGATGAAAAGAAACAGATTCTTCAAAACCGCTCGCAAAATGAAAGCCCCGAGTGACAATATCAAAATCATTATTCTCACGGGAATACCCGCCACTGGCCGTAACGGGAGTCTCTTTCCTGTAATCGGCCAGCTGAAGCTCCTTTTCCAGAAGGTCCGCCGTAATTTTCAGAGATGGATAAATCTCAAGAGGCCGGGCGTAAACAATAGCGGGAAGCTCCCATTTTCTTCCGTTAAATTTCTCCTGAACCTCCATACTTAGCCGTTCAAAGTAACCAAACGAGAAATAACTGACGCCAATGGCTGCGGCAAGTCCAAATAACAATAGTACTTTTAAATATGATCCTTGTTTCATCAGCTGATATGTCCTGAAAGATTATACTGTCTGCAAAAATCCCAATCAAACCTGTAAAACACCTGGCTTGACAAAATACCCAGGCCCAACCTTAGCTCGAAAAAACAGACTTGCACAACTTATTTTCGCCACTTTCTGGACCTGACAATCCTCATCTGTGCAGGCGATGGTTTGGTTTAGCAATATAATTAACACAGTTCTTCTGCCTATAGCCAGCCGAGCAACTGCCACCAGAGATAATCCAGTGGAATAAGGAGTACAAGGGTTGCCAAGGCCAGAGACAAGCAAATTTTAAATCCCTCAAAAATTGGCACTCCAGCCAGCTGCATACCCAGCAGCAACGGTGGCACCTGATACGGGAAGACAGGTTGGGAGAAACCAATTACCTGGGCCATTAACACCGCTTTTACTGAAAAACCGGTGGCAGCAGCAAGCTCCCCTGCAAAAGGCGTAAGCACAGCCGGAATTCCGGGCTGGGTGGTAAATATTCCTGTTACGAGGGAAAGGCCAGCCAGATAAAGATAATTTAAAAAAGGTGTTCCGCTGTCAAAGGGCAGCATGTTGATACACTGTTTGGCCAGTATACTGCCAAGACCGGTGGAGTTAATCATCTGCCCAAGGCCGAGTATCCCAGCAATGTAAAAGAGGGAGCCAAAGTTGATTTTTTGCTGAAACAGTTGGGTATTGACAATGCCCACGACCGGCAGAAGCACGATACATGCCCCCACCATTGCAACCCATGCAGGGGAGATATGGTGCAGAAAATCGAAGATCCAGAAAGCCAGCATAATGCCGAGAATAACTGACAGAGTTGTTTCACTTCTGCTCATTATTCCTGCTTGAGATTCTATCCCATGACTGGTCCCAGTAAGAGTGTCCGGAAACAGAATAAGGATAAGGCCCCAGAGGATAAACGATTTGGCAATGCCCAATACCGGAAAATGAAGCAGCAGGTATTCGCCGTAAAGCGGTGTATACTGGTACAATGTTTCGCTCAGACCAGACAGCACCATATTAGGAACATTTGCTGGCAGGATGGCAAAACCCGGCAAAAAACAACCGAGTACCACCGCTGCAATAACGCCGACATAACCCTTTCTGTCTTTGTGTAAACCAAACTGTTCAGCAACGGTTACAGCAATAGGTACAAGCAACACCACGCGACCAAGTGCCGAAGGCATCAGCAGGCCTGAGACAGCACTGCTGAAAACCAGTCCTCCAATGAGCCCGGCATACCCCCGGTTCAGGCGGGTAGTCACCTGGGTTGCAATCCTCTTACCAAGCCCGGTTGCATTGATACCGACCCCGAGAATCATGCCGCCTAAAATAAGCCAGAAGGCTCCGGAAGAAAAACCGGAGAAAATGACATTTGCCGGAGCAATCTTAAATAATACTGCTCCGGTAAAAAATATCAGGGCAGTCAGATACTCTGCAACAAAACCCGTCGCCCAGAACGAGAGGATAACAAGGGTAAAGGCCGCCGCCCTGCCAGCAGCCGGAGTAAAAAGAGATGGAGGGGAGAGCGCCAGCCACAATGCCAGACATACGGCAGAGATAACCCCGATAGATTTCACAGATATTTTCATAATAAGTCCGGCAGCAAAAGATCGACTCCTCTCCCATTTTTCAATCTAAAATGCCTGTTTTAAAACAGAAAGATTTCCATCAACATCAGTTACCTGCGATTGCCTGAAAAACAGTGGAAAAATCTTCATCTCCATTGCCGGCTTGTCTGGATTTCAAATACAGATTGTTTGCAGCCGCTGCTGTAAACAGGGGCTGGCCAAATTTGTCACCAAGCTCCAAGGCAAGCCGCATATCCTTTTGCATGTGTTTGAGCGGGAATGCCGGGGTGAAATTGCCGCTGGCCATTTGTGGTCCTTTTAAACGAAACATTGGATTATCAATGGCTCCCTGGGTCAAAACGTCAAGAATGTCTGCCATCCCCAGGCCAGCCTTATCCCCAAGGGTGAGTCCTTCGGCAAAAGCCGTCATCATCGTTCCCATGATCATATTGATAACAAGCTTCATCTCCGCCCCCTGCCCTGGTTTGTCAAAGTAGAAAGATTTTTTGCCCATAAGATCCAGAGCGGGTTTTGCTTCATGAAAAAGAGATTCATCACCACTGCAGAGGAAGACCAGGGTGCCATCTTCGGCAGGTTTTTTGCTACCCGAAACCGGTGCCTCGAGAAACCGGCCACCTTCGGCATTCACCGCTCTGGCAATCTCCAATGATGTCGTCGGATCAACTGTTGAGATATCGACGTAGGCCTTGCCGGGAACAATTCCTTCCAGAACCCCGCCTTCACCAAAAAAAAGAGCCGCAGCTGCTGCCGGATCGGACACCATGGCAAAAGTGATATCGCAATCAGCCACAACCTCAGCGGGGCTGTTACCGATGCGCGCCCCCAACGCAGCGAGAGGTGCGCATTTCTCCGTTGTCCGGTTCCAGACTGTGACCTCCAGCCCGCCTGCAAGAAGATTTGCTGCCATGGCCTTTCCCATAATTCCAAGTCCTAAAAATCCATATCGTGTCATCTCTCTCTCCTGCAAAAAGAAGTTAAAGTTAATATACTTTTTTACAAACATATGTTGTCAAGTTCCATTACATGGATAAACTCAACCAGAATCAGGTCTTGCTCCATCCCTGGAAAAGAGCATCAACAAGACCTGAAATTACGTACAGATATGATATATAGTAATTCAGGGAGAAATAAAAACATCATGAAGAAAATAACTCTATTGCTTGCCATAACAATTTGTAGCTCACTCGGCTGGAAGCTAGGTGATTCCTTTGGAATAATGACCGCATACTGGATGAGCTTTTCAGGAAGCTTAATAGGTGTGGTTTTGGGCTGCTTTATCAACAGAAAATACCTGGATTATTGAGAGAAATTGCAGGGAGAATATGATGCAAGCAGCTCCAGAATTTTTCCATCAGCACCCTTATGAAATCTTTATCCCCGCAGGAACGACGAAAATTATTGTCGGAACCCTACCACCCCCACGCTTTTCTCTTGGCCGACTGAAAGAAAAAGATGTGAATTTTTGCTACGGAAGCTGCGATGGTATGCTTTGGCCAGTTCTGGATACGATTTTCAACCTTTCACTCCACTATGATAATTCAGAAGGTGCGGTCAATGAGCGTAAAACTTTTTTACGCCACGAGCGCCTGGGTATTTGTGATATTGTGGAGTCATGCAAACGAAAAAAAATTGATGCCTCTGACCTTGGTATGTATGACATCACCTTGCGAGATATCCTGTTGCAACTGGAAAAACATCAGGATCTCACAACCATAATTTTCACCGGTGGTAACTCTAAAAATGGCCCGGAGTATTTTTTTCGACAACAACTCAGAGCACAAAACCTCTCCCTCAAGCCTCACAACAATGACATTCCACGAAAACACACCTTTTATTATGCGGGAAAAGAGATAAAGACCATCGCCCTCACCTCACCATCCAACGCGGCCAACAGAGCCATCGGCAGTACTGCTCACTACAAAAAACAAAAGGCCGCTAATCCCGCCTATACCACCTTTGATTTCCGCGTAGAGCAATATAAAAAAGTATTTATCCCCTAATGTATAGGATGCTACACAAAAAAGGCCACCCTCATCCTAGGGCGGCCTCTTACTACTTTTTGCCATTAAACCTGACGTTTTTTAATGACTGCGCTATACCAATTGCAAGCCAGCCTTTACTTATTCAGGAGCAGGAGCTGTCATCTCATGGATCTTACCCCTGGTTTTATCTATGAGCTCAGCTGAACCTTCTTTGGTTTTATCCCAGGCTTTTTTACTTGTTTCGGCAGCACTTTCAGCTGCTTCACCAGAAACTTCGGCTGTTTTTTCTGCAAGTTCTTCACTTTTGCTCTTGGTCTTCGACCAAACTTCAGCACTTTTTTCCTTTATTTCCTCGTAGGATTTCCCCGTAGCATCTTTGGTTTTATCCCAACTCTCTTCTGTCGCTTCACCCACCGCTTTAGCCGCCTCAGAAATCTCTTTTCCCGCCTCACTCCATTTTCCTGGCTGCTCTACCGCTGGTGTTTCAACGCCTGTTGCTGCCTCACTCGCATTGGTGACCTGTGTTGAGCCTGCTGAATCTCCTGGATCAGCCGCATATGCATGGACACCGAGAAACAGAAAAAAGAATAAGGAAAATGCAGTCAAAACAAGCTTATTTTTTTGAGAATACATGTCTCCCCCTTCTACAGAAATGAACTGAATTATCTTAATGGAGGTGCATATTGCAGCCCCCCCTGATTCCAGAGGTTGTTGAGGCCTCTCTCAATCTTCAACGAAGAAGCCTGTCCCAGATTTCGCTCAAAAACCTCTCCATAATTACCAACCTGACGAATTATCTCTGCGGCCCAGTCATCATCAAGACCTATACCATTGCCGTGATTTCCCTCAAGCCCAAAGAATCTTTTAATAACCAGACTGTTACTGATTTTCATTTCTTCGACATTATTCATGGTAACTCCAAGCTCTTCACCGTTTATCATGGCAAACAGAGTCCACCGAACAATATTGAACCATACATCATCCCCCTGACGGACCACCGGCCCCAAAGGTTCTTTAGCGATTTCTTCAGTCAGAATTTCAGATGACCGGGTCGAAGCCATCTCCTTTTGTATCCCATACAGCCTTGATTTTTTGAGGGAAATAATATCGCAGGCTCCACCGAAACCTTTAATGGCCAGATCCCATGATTCATATGGCACAGGTTTGAAATCCATAAAATTACGCTCAGAATAATCCATTAACCGAGCAGCTTCATCGGAATCGACGGCAACACAGACTCTCGCCTTTTTTAAACCCTTCACCTCTTGGGCACCAAGTCTGTTCATGACCAGAAACCCCTGAGCATCGTAGTAGCTGACACCGACAAAATGTACGGATAGGGCTGAATCCCTGCTAAAGGTCCATTCCGCCTGCCGTGAAAGGAGGTCGACTTTACCCGAGAGCAGCGCGGTATATGCTTCACCTGAGGCAAGAGGGAGGAGCTCCACCTTCGATGCATCTCCAAGGGTTGCCACGGCCACAGCCCTGCAGAAATCAACATCAAACCCAGACCAGTGCCCTTTGGAATCGACGGTAGAAAAACCGGGAACCCCGGTTGACACACCACACTGGAGATAGCCTCTTTTTATAATTTCTTCCCTGGTATAGCCATGTGCCAAAGAGACCACAGACACCGTCAACAGCAGAGACAGCATCCAGATTTTTATTTTCATAACATTATGTTATACATGTTTTTATTATTGACAAACATTCTTTCAAATCACAGGAATAACCATACCAGCACTCTGCATAATTGTCCATTGAAAGGCGGTATGATCCGCCATTATCAAGCCGACTCCCTGGAGACGGTTTTACATGGCCCGGAGAACGGTTTACTGCTAAGATGGCCCTTGGTTTGTGGAGTGCTCCACATATATTTTCGCATCCACCATGTATACCGTGATCCCTTGGGTGTATGGGCCACTGATCCCGTGTATCAGCAAAATAACTCAAAAAACCGTGCCAAATAATACTTAGATTGGCGAATAATAACATAAAATGAAGCGGTGGCTTTATAGTCCTCCTTTCTCTTTTAAGCTCAACTTCAACAGGCGCAAAACTGTGCAAAAACAACAATCACACTCAGCAAGGTACAGTGCGGCAAAAATACTCGCTTCCCTTGAAAAAAATCATACCCCCGTCAAGGCAATCTTCGACCGTGTCGTGAAACAGTTTTCACTTCCGCCAAATGAGCGGAACCTCACCATGCAACTGGTTTACGGGGTTTTACGACAGCAACAGTATCTCGACAGACTGCTTGGCCTTCTCTCGAAGACGCCCATAAAAAAAATGGACCCGTTCATTCATCAGGCCCTGGCGGTGGGGCTGTACCAGATTTTTTTCCTCAGCCGTATCCCTGAGTCTGCTGCGGTAAATGAAGCGGTCGAGAGCTGCAAGACGGCAAAAATCCACAAACGTCTCCATGGTTTTGTCAATGGAATCCTGCGCCAGGCGATTCGAACCAAAGAGGAGCTACAGCAAAAAGCCCAAAAAGACAACAAAGGCCGCGAGATCCTCAACCATCCCCAGTGGCTGGTTGAGCGATGGACAAAGCATTTTGGTAACGAAGCGACAAAGACATTGTGTAAAAACAATAATGTAGAACCGATCCTGAGTCTCAGAATCAACACAACCCGCATCACCAAGAGCGACTACTTAAACCTTCTGCAGCAGCAGGGCATCCCGGCAGAGGCTGGCGCTTTTGCAAAAGATGCCGTAATTCTAAAGGATTTTTCAGGTCCCCTCACAACCCTGCCGGGGTATGAGGAAGGCTACTTTCAGGTACAGGATGAAGCGGCTCAACTTGCAACCGGCCTCCTGGCCCCTTTTACAATCAACGGCAGATATCTGGATGGATGTGCCGGGCTTGGTGGAAAAACCTCCCATATTTTGCAGGAAACCTTTAATCTGCAAGCCGAAGTCCATGCGGTCGACCCGGAACCATATCGCCTGGAAAAGCTGAGAGAAAATATAGCTCGATTATATTTGAATCCGCCTCTTACGGTCCACCAGAAAAATCTTCAGGATTTTAGTGTAGAGAATTCCCAGCTGTTTGACGGAATACTCATCGATGCACCATGCTCGGGAACGGGTGTTATCGGCAGGCATCCTGATATCCGCTGGAACAGAAGACCGGAAGACCTGGAGCACTATCGCAATGAACAGCAGACTCTGCTTACCCATGCGGCAACGCTTATAAAAGATGGAGGCATCCTTGTCTACGCCACCTGCTCGCTTGAGCCTGAAGAAAATTCTGAGGTGATAGATAATTTCCTTGCAAGCCATCCGCAATTTGAACTGACGGACTGCACAGAGATGCTCCCGGAACCTGCTCGTATTTTCGTTAGAAACGGTTTTTTTCAGCCCCTGCCGGCACCTTCTATTGATGGCTTTTTTGCAGCACGGCTTATGAAAAAACAGGGCATACAGGGTAAGCGGTAAAACTGTTGAAAAGCATGGCACATGCACAGGTTTTCTTTGCCAAGGATAGTGACCTGTTGTACAGTCTCTGCAACTTTGAGACGAATTACCCATGCATTTACAAAATATTCAATGTTAAGATAATTACCAAAATAACCTCAATAATTTAAATCACCCACGGGAACTGATATGGCAGAAATAAAAAGTACAATGGAAATGGTATTGGAACGCGCAGCCAGGATGGCTGAAGCGGCTCCTGATGTGAGCGATAACGATGATCTGCTGAAAGAAGGGATGAAGCTTGCTGCGGAATACCTGAAAGACAAAGAAACCGATCTTCAAGCGTCATTGGGTGCCTATGGTGCAAAAGATCAGATTGATGTGAAAAAAGGCATGGCAAAGACTCTGCTCCGCAACATTGTCCTTCCCCGGGATGAAGAACTGCAGCTCTCAGGTCAGAACGCCCTGCAGGGAATACTGACTCTTTCCCAGAACAACCACGAAATCCAGACCATTTGCCAGGAACTTGGCCAGATTCTTAACCAGTATGGCCAGCACAAAGAGCAGAGCACCCAGCAACTGCAGGAAGCTATAAAGGCACAACTCCAGCAACAGCAAATGGCCAGAGGCATGGAAGCAGATGATGTCAATCCTGCCATGCATCCCAAATACAACGAAGAACTGACAAGAATGTTAATGAATTTAAACAATCAGTATAACGACGCCATGAACCAGCGTAAAGAAATGATTCTGCAACTTTTCTAGTACCTTACAAATTGAGTTCTTGATTTTTTTGCAAGAAATCAATCTGTCTCAAGGTACTTCCCCCGGCTTGCTTCTCGTTGACCGGGGTGAGCAAATATCACACAAGGCAGTACAACATCTACAACAAGGTGACAGTTTCCCACCTGGAATATGAAGATATGGATTACCAGAAACGCTTAGCCCGACTCCAGAAAAAACTGGATCGAAAGAAATTAGACGCAATTCTCATCAGCCAACCTGAAAATCGTCGATATCTCAGTGGCTACACAGGAGGCGATCATGGCATTGCCGAGACATCCGGAGTACTCCTTGCTTTACGCAAAGGACGAACATTTCTCCTCACCGATTTTCGTTTCAAACTCCAGGCGGAAAAAGAGACATCAGGGGTCGAGGTGATGCTGTATCCGAAAGGACTTCTGGAACTGCTGGGCCGGTTATTACCTGATCTTGGTGTCAGAAAACTTGGATTCGAATCTCACTATACCCTGCACAGCACTGCAGTAGAGCTGAAAGCGCAACTTTCTCAAAAAAAGATCGCCCTTTCACCCCAGAGCGGCCTGATTGAAGCCATGCGAATTATTAAAGATGAAGATGAGATTGCAGCTATTAAACAGTCCGTCCGACTGAATGAAAAGGTCTTTGAAGAGGTCTACTCCTCTTTTGCTGACTACAAGAGTGAAATCGAAGTAGCCATCGCCATAGAAACCGCCATGCGCAGATATGGTGCAGAGCGGCCAAGCTTTGCTACTATTGTCGCCACCGGACCAAATGGTGCACTGCCCCACGCTGTCCCCGGCGTCGACAAAATTCAAAAAAACAAGAGTCTGACCATTGACATGGGTCTTATCCTGGATGGCTACTGCTCTGATATGACAAGAAACTTTGTTCCGGGCAAAGCAACAAAACGGTACACTAAACTCCACCGACTTGTGCGTAAAGCCCAACTGGCTGGAATGGCCGGAATCAGAGCCGGCATCCGGAGTTGTGAGGCCGACAAATGTGCCAGATCTGTCATTGCCGAGGCAGGCTACGGTAAGTACTTCGGCCACTCACTGGGCCACGGGGTCGGTCTTGCGGTGCATGAAGGACCTTCGCTCTCAGGGCGGAGCAAGAAAAAGCTGAAAGCGGGTATGATTGTCACTGTGGAACCGGGGATCTATATCCCGGGCTGGGGCGGTATACGGCTTGAAAATATGGGTGTCGTCCGTGAAGATGGTTTTGAAAACTTCAACACGAACAGCACCTGGCTCGACATTTAAGAACAGACAATTTTTTGTTTTATGATAAAAAATTAATCCGTATCAAGGTACTTATCTCAGCGTTAAACGTTACCGAGGAAAGTACTTTCATTGCGAAAAACTGCGTTTATGTGGGATGTAAAATCCTGCACTTTTGTAAAAGGATATAAGATCATGCGACAAATAGTAATTGATGAGCTCTCTCCCATGGAGCTGGACAATATCGACTCGTACCTCAAAAGAAGCCTCAAACAGGGTCCGATGATCGGCCTATACTGGCTCCAACTCCCTCCTGACCTGCTTTCCGAGGCACAACAAGGCCATGAGGAACATGGGCCATTTTATCTGGCGGTCGAAGTCACCCGCGATGGGGTCAAATTTGAACTTCTCGTTCGCAGTCAGACAAACCTCCATTGCAGCTGCATTGCCCACGCAAGTCCCGCCCAACGGCAGTTTGTTCTCGACTTCATGGACAAAATGCTCACAGAAGAGATGATCAGGGCCTAATTTCTTATCCTGTCCAGCAACGAAAGGCGGACCTTGATTGGGGCCCGCCTTTTTTGTTTTCAATTTTCGTTCTCTTTTCAATATTAGTTTATTTTCAAGATGATACATCAGAATAGAGGGGAGTTAAAACCGAAAACCCGTCTGTATTACACTTGATGAAGAAACCGATCTTCAAAAGCATCCCAGACAAAAAATAGTTGTTGGCGATAATAACGTTCACTCTATTACCTATAGAGCATCATGCCGTGGCCTCTTGCAGCTATCTCCTTTGAAGTGGAGCAACTTTTTATAGCGTAATGAAACAACGAAAATAGATCAAAACAACGGCACCCGATTCATCAATCGCCACACTAAAAACCCTTTATCCTCCCCTCCCTCAGCCTGCTCCTCGCCCTTTTGCCATAACCATCTCTTGCACCCAGAAAAGGCCCCAGCTTTTAGGACCACTGGATAAGTTATGAAAGTATGCATAGTTTCTCAAACAAACCAGCAAGGAGAAATTATGAAAAAGCAAAGAAGAAAACATACAGCAGCATTCAAAGCACGGGTGGCTCTCGAAGCGATTAAAGGTCTCAAAACTATGAGTGA
>NZ_SWCN01000075.1 GCF_005116575.1 Desulforhopalus sp. IMCC35007
TTAGATATGATGGTTGCCACATAAACAAAACAGACCTGCCTACCTTGCAAACGTGGGTTAAGTTGAGAGCATAAACAATCAACTCAGAGCCAAAATCAAGGAGGCAGGTCATGCAGAAAACAATAAAGAATATCGGTCTAGATGTCCACAAAAACTCAATATCAATTGGTATAGCCGATGACGGTCGAGATGGTGTAGTGAGATTTTACGGCAAAATTGACAACGACATGAATCAACTCGACAAAGTAATCCGTAAACTTATTTCCAAAGGGGCAGTGCTTCGATTTGCCTACGAAGCCGGTCCTTGTGGTTATGGTATCTATCGCTATTTAACTAATAATGATATGGATTGTGTTGTTGTCGCTCCATCGAAAATTCCGCAACAAAGTGGTAACCGTTTGAAAAACGACAAGCGAGATTGTCTCTCTTTGGCGAAACTCCATAGAGCCGGTGAACTGACGCCTGTCTATGTGCCAACCGAAGAAGATGAGGCGTTACGGGATTTAGTGCGGGGCCGAGAGGATGGAGTTCATGCGCTTCGGACAGCAAAGCAACGACTCGGAGCGTTCCTGCTTCGTTACGACATTGTTTATTCAGGAAAAACAAAATGGACGAAGGCTCATTTCAACTGGTTGTCTGACATCGCTATGTCCCATCCTGCACAACAGATCGTATTTCAAGAATATATCGATACTGTAACAGATTGCATCAGTCGTGTTCAGCGCTTAACTGATCAGGTTCGACAACAATCTCAGCAAAGCCGTCTGCACGAATTGATTAAGGCCCTTCAATCGATGCGGGGAATCTCTCTTGTTGTTGCAGCTACAATAGCAGCTGAACTTGGTGATCTCACTCGTTTTGAAACCCCTGGAAAGCTCATGGCTTTTCTTGGTCTCATCCCCTCTGAACATTCAAGTGGCGAGCGAGTAAAAAAAGGTGCAATTACCAAAACAGGGAATGGTCACGTACGCAAAGCCTTAGTGGAAGCAGCCCATGCCTACCGATATCCAGCAAGGAAAAGCAGAGCCATTCGTAAGCGGCAAGATAGATTGCCTAAAGAAGTAATTGATATTTCATGGAAAGCTCAGTGCCGACTGTGCACCCGTTATCAGTATTTAACAGCCAAGGGGAAAAAATCAAATGTTGCAAAAACAGCAAT
>NZ_SWCN01000053.1 GCF_005116575.1 Desulforhopalus sp. IMCC35007
TAACCATTACTGCAGTCACTGATCTTTCTGCTGCAGATGACAGCTTTACCACCGACGAAGATGTTACTTTAAATGCCGATGTCTCTATCAACGATAGCACGACTTCCGGTGGCAGCCTGAGTTATGCGGTTAACAGTGATGTAGCCAATGGAACATTGTCTCTTAATAATGACGGAACTTTTAGCTACACCGCTGATGCAAACTTCACTGGCAATGATAGTTTTACCTATACCGTCACCGATAGTGCTAGCGGTGAGTCGGATATTCGGACCGTTGATTTAACCATTACTGCAGTCACTGATCTTTCTGCTGCAGATGACAGCTTTACCACCGACGAAGATGTTACTTTAAATGCCGATGTCTCTATCAACGATAGCACGACTTCCGGTGGCAGCCTGAGTTATGCTCTGGACAGTGATGTTACCAATGGAACCTTATCCCTCAACACCGATGGTACTTTTACCTACACAGCTGATGCCAATTTCAATGGATCTGACAGTTTCACCTATACCGTTACCGATAGTGCTAGCGGTGAGTCTGATATTCGGACCGTTGATTTAACCATTAACACCATCACAGATCTTAGTGCCCAGGATGACAGCTTTACCACTGACGAAGATGTCACTTTAAATGCCGATGTCTCTATCAATGACAGCACGACTTCTGGTGGCAGCCTGAGCTACGCTCTGGACAGTGATGTAGCCAATGGAACCTTATCTCTCAACACTGATGGTACTTTTAGCTACACCGCTGATGCAAACTTCAATGGCTCTGACAGTTTCACCTATACCGTTACCGATAGTGCTAGCGGTGAGTCGGATATTCGGACCGTTGATTTAACCATTAACACCATCACAGATCTTAGTGCCCAGGATGACAGCTTTACCACCGACGAAGATGTTACTTTAAATGCCGATGTCTCTATCAATGACAGCACGACTTCCGGTGGCAGCCTGAGTTATGCGGTTAACAGTGATGTAGCCAATGGAACCTTATCCCTCAATAGTGATGGAAGTTTTAGCTACACAGCTGATGCTAATTTCAATGGATCTGACAGTTTCACCTATACCGTTACCGATAGCGACAGTGGCGAGTCTGATATTCGGACCGTCAATATTACCATCAACGCCATTACAGATCTCAATGCCCAGGATGACAGCTTTACCACTGACGAAGAGGTCACCCTGAATGCCGATGTCTCTATCAACGATAGCACGACTTCCGGCGGCAGTCTGAGTTATGCGGTTAACAGTGATGTAGCCAATGGAACATTGTCCCTCAATAGTGATGGAAGTTTTAGCTACACAGCTGATGCCAATTTCAATGGATCTGACAGTTTCACCTATACCGTTACCGATAGTGCTAGCGGTGAGTCGGATATTCGGAGCGTTGATCTAACCATTAACACCATCACAGATCTTAGTGCCCAGGATGACAGTTTTACCACCGACGAAGATGTTACCCTGAATGCCGATGTCTCTATCAATGACAGCACGACTTCCGGTGGCAGCCTGAGCTACGCTCTGGACAGTGATGTAGCCAATGGAACCTTATCCCTTAATAGTGATGGAACTTTTAGCTACACCGCTGATGCAAACTTCAATGGCTCTGACAGTTTCACCTATACCGTTACAGATAGTGCTAGCGGTGAGTCGGATATTCGGGGCGTTGATCTAACCATTAACACCATTACAGATCTCAATGCCCAGGATGATAGCTTTACCACCGACGAAGATGTTACTTTAAATGCCGATGTCTCTATCAACGATAGCACGACTTCCGGTGGCAGCCTGAGCTACGCTCTGGACAGTGATGTAGCCAATGGAACCTTATCCCTCAACACCGATGGTACTTTTAGCTACACCGCTGATGCCAATTTCAATGGATCTGATAGTTTCACCTATACCGTTACCGATAGTGCTAGCGGTGAGTCGGATATTCGGACCGTTGATTTAACCATTACTGCAGTCACTGATCTTGATGCTCAGGATGACATTTTTACCACCGACGAAGATGTCACCCTGAATGCCGATGTCTCTATCAACGACAGCACGACTTCCGGTGGCAGCCTGGGTTATGCTCTGGACAGTGATGTGGCCAACGGAACATTGTCTCTTAATAGTGATGGAACTTTTAGCTACACCGCTGATGCAAACTTCACTGGCAATGATAGTTTCACCTATACCGTCACCGATAGTGCTAGCGGTGAGTCGGATATTCGGACCGTTGATTTAACCATTACTGCAGTCACTGATCTTTCTGCTGCAGATGACAGCTTCACCACCGACGAAGATGTTACTTTAAATGCCGATGTCTCTATCAACGACAGCACGACCTCCGGTGGCAGTCTGAGTTATGCTCTGGACAGTGATGTGGCCAACGGAACCTTATCCCTTAATAATGACGGAACTTTTACCTACACCGCTGATGCAAACTTCACTGGGAGTGATAGTTTCACCTATACCGTCACCGATAGTGCTAGCGGTGAGTCTGATATTCGGACCGTTGATTTAACCATTACTGCAGTCACTGATCTTTCTGCGGTAAATGATACCTTCAGTACTGATGAAGATGTTACCTTAAATGCCGATGTCTCTATCAACGACAGCACGACTTCCGGTGGCAGTCTGAGTTATGCGGTTAACAGTGATGTAGCCAATGGAACCTTATCCCTTAATAGTGATGGAACTTTTAGCTACACAGCTGATGCAAACTTCACTGGCAATGATAGTTTCACCTATACCGTTACCGATAGTGTTAGCGGCGAGTCTGATATTCGGACCGTCAATATTACCATCAACGCCATTACAGATCTCAATGCCCAGGATGACAGCTTTACCACCGACGAAGATGTTGCTTTAAATGCCGATGTCTCTATCAACGATAGCACGACTTCCGGTGGCAGCCTGAGCTACGCTCTGGACAGTGATGTAGCCAATGGAACCTTATCCCTCAACACTGATGGTACTTTTAGCTACACCGCTGATGCCAATTTCAATGGCAATGATAGTTTCACCTATACCGTTACCGATAGTGCTAGCGGTGAGTCTGATATTCGGACCGTTGATTTAACCATTACTGCAGTCACTGATCTTTCTGCTGCAGATGACAGTTTTACCACTGACGAAGATGTCACTTTAAATGCCGATGTCTCTATCAATGATAGCACGACTTCCGGTGGCAGCCTGAGTTATGCGGTTAACAGTGATGTGGCCAACGGAACCTTATCCCTTAATAGTGATGGAAGTTTTAGCTACACAGCTGATGCAAACTTCACTGGCAATGATAGTTTCACCTATACCGTTACCGATAGTGTTAGCGGCGAGTCTGATATTCGGACCGTCAATATTACCATCAACGCCATTACAGATCTCAATGCCCAGGATGACAGCTTTACCACCGACGAAGATGTTGCTTTAAATGCCGATGTCTCTATCAACGATAGCACGACTTCCGGTGGCAGCCTGAGCTACGCTCTGGACAGTGATGTAGCCAATGGAACCTTATCCCTCAACACTGATGGTACTTTTAGCTACACCGCTGATGCCAATTTCAATGGATCTGACAGTTTCACCTATACCGTTACAGATAGTGCTAGCGGTGAGTCGGATATTCGGACCGTTGATTTAACCATCAACGCCATTACAGATCTCAATGCCCAGGATGACAGCTTTACCACCGACGAAGATGTCACCCTGAATGCCGATATCTCTATTAACGATAGCACGACTTCCGGTGGCAACCTGAGTTATGCTCTGGACAGTGATGTTACCAATGGAACCTTATCCCTCAACACCGATGGTACTTTTAGCTACACAGCTGATACCAATTTCACTGGGAGTGATAGTTTCACCTATACCGTCACCGATAGTGCTAGCGGTGAGTC
>NZ_SWCN01000013.1 GCF_005116575.1 Desulforhopalus sp. IMCC35007
GTAAGCGGCAAGATAGATTGCCTAAAGAAGTAATTGATATTTCATGGAAAGCTCAGTGCCGACTGTGCACCCGTTATCAGTATTTAACAGCCAAGGGGAAAAAATCAAATGTTGCAAAAACAGCAATCGCCAGAGAAATTGCAGGATTTTCCTGGGCAATCGCACAGGTGCTCCCTAAGGCCGCATAACTTTTGAGCATCGGTAGCAGTGAATAGTCGGGGTGTCAAGGTCAAGCTTTGTGCTCGTACCTCGCAATCTTGACACCCCAACTATTCACTGCTCAACCTGAAGGTGGCGATGCGGAAGAGCGCCTCTGGCAGGGCTCTTCCAAAAGAGCTGACTTAACCATATTTACCAAAAATTATTTAACAACTTAACCTTACAGGATTTTTTGATAAACACACAGCCCTTCCAGTTTATTGCCAGGGGCGCGGTCACGGATAGGAGAACCCTCGAAGGTACTATGGGAATAAGCATAATAGCTGAAACACCCGTCTTTAGATAGAGGCAGCTCCACGACGAAGCCAATTCATTCGGTACCCAACCCGCGCATATCAGATTGATCAACCGTCGTTAAATGATGACCCCGTCTCTGGCCATGAACTGGAAAGATGTTGATTAACCTTTTTGCAAGCGCCGGGAAACCCGGCGAAAAAAGAGGCAATGGATAACTGTTTATTATTGACAGTGTCAACCATATCAGTACCTTGGAGAATTATTCGAAGACTGCGCTTATCTTTTTTATGAATGAATTTCGTGAAAGCGCTTGTCCCGTTTATCGGGGTTAGCATATTCAGGGAGTTTCTGCCTGCTTGCCTCTTTCATAGAGTTTTGTCATATATTTTTTCACCCCATGGGTACCTTCTACTGGTGCCCATGGGGCAAAGTCCTTGTCGTCTGCCTGGTTATATGGTCCTGGTTTAACTTCAAAAATAACCGTATCCGCCCGGGTGGCCAGAAAGGTGTGGTAGACACCTGGTTCTGAGTCGATGCCTATGGTCGCGGATCCCGCTGTAATGGTGTGCACCGTTTCAATCTGACCGCTCTCTGTAAAGATAAAAACAAAGATTTCACCTTGAAGAATAATGACTGATTCCGCTTTTGGGGGGAAGAGATGGCGGTGCGGCTGGATGTAGCTACCGGGTTGGATGGCGTTAAGCATCCTGTGCAGGTTTGCCGCAGGTGATTTATGTAGAGGCTGGATGATTCGCCCCCTGGGGCTTTGTCGGGAAGCCTTGACCAGCCTCTCTACAAGTTCTGTGGTGACAAGGGTGTTCTTTGTTGTCGGAGGAGACAGTGCTTTGGGGAAGCCGTCTTTTGTGTCAGTCATATTTTTCCTTGGCTGAACGGATAAACTTGTCGATGAGCAGCCGGGCGATGGTTATCCGCGAGGGCAATTGAGGCAGATCTTTGTAATGAAACCACCTTGCATCTTCAAGCTCTTGTGTGTCGATGTGGATTTCACCTTTGCGGTACCGGGCGGTAAAGCCTATCATGACAGAGTGTGGGAAAGGCCAGGCCTGACTTGTAACATAGCTTACCTGATCAATACTGATAGCTGTTTCTTCCTTGACCTCCCGGCAAACGGCCTCTTCAAGGGTTTCTCCTGCTTCCACAAATCCTGCCAGTGTGCTGTACATATCTTTTGCAAAATGAGGTCCCCGTCCGAGGAGAATATGCTCGCCATTGACAACAGACATTATGACCGCGGGGGATATTCTTGGAAAGCAGATAAAACCACAGGCAGGACAGAATCTTGCCAGCTCACCCCTGCGGTCCTCCAGTGAAGTTCCGCATTTCGAGCAGTATCTGTGCTCTCTTGTATGATGGAGTATCTGTAAGGCCCTGCCGGCGAGGCTGAAATAATCCTCATCCACAGCTCCAAACAGAGCCCGCAGGCTGACCGGAGACATGAAGGGTACATGTTGTGCTGGATCTATGGTTGCAAGGAAACAGGGGACAGACTCATAATAGCCGAAGAGCCGGGTGAAAGTGGTTTCTATCCCAAGTAACTTGGGGGTAAACGGTTTTTGGGTACCGGAGTTCGGCTCTGTCTCTGCAATCAGCAGCCGGTCTTCTGAAAAGATGAACCAGTAGCCCAACGTATCGGCTGATCCTTCTTCTACCGAGGGAATAAATCGGTTTTTTAAGGCAAAATGTTTGCTCTGTTTCATTTTAAAGGTTTATAATGATTTACATATCTTCGGATTTTGCAGCAGTCGTTTTACACCGGTGGTACCGGTGAAAACGTACCTGAAATGTTTGCCTCTTGATGTATTGACACTGTGATGGTAAAAAGTCAAGATAGGCGCTACGTATTGCCTGTAAACAGATGTAATTATTAAACTGCTATTGCAGCAAAGACCGGGCTTTTGTCTCAACAGTTTTCAGATGCATGCACCACTTACGGTCCAGTTGCTGTGTCATTGTAACACAGAGGAAAGAACTTGAAGATACTTATAGCTGAAGATGAATTTACCACGCGGATGATGGTCCAGGTGTGTCTTGAAAATTGGGGCTATACCGTCACCAGTGTGACCAATGGGGAGGAAGCCTGGCTCAAGCTGCAAAATGCAGACGCTCCTCAGATTGCAATCCTCGATTGGGAGATGCCTGAGCTGGATGGGATTGAGGTGTGCCGCCGCGTCAAAGAAATGGATCTCGAAAATCCCCCCTATGTTATTCTTCTCACCGGGCGTGACAGCAACACTGATATCGTCAGAGGCTTTGATGCAGGGGCTGATGATTATATGACCAAACCGTTTAATGACAATGAATTACAGGCGAGGGTTCGGGTGGCTGAGAGGCTGGTGAGAACTCAGACTTCGCTTGCCTCAACGGTTTACGAGCTGAAAGAAGCTCTCAATCAGCTTGAAATGCTCGAGACTGAAATAAATGTATGCAGTCAATGTCAATCCGTTTTCAGCCCCTATGATGGCGATTGGCATAGCATGGAAGAGATCATTAATCAGGGGGCCGATCCCAGATTTATCGTTTCTACCTGTCCGGGTTGCCAGCGGAAATAGCTCGCTTTCGTCAGCATGGTTGATCCTGTTCCATATTTTTGTGATATTTTTACAAAAAGGTGGCGGTTTTTTACTGTCATTTCCTCTGCTCTTTCACTCCTTTTTTAAATCGGTATCTCCCCGATTACTCCCCGCTTATTTATGTTTTCTGCTTCTTTTCCGGGAAGCATAGGACATGGCGGGGATTGGCTTCTGCCATTTCCTCTTGTGTCTCAGGTCTGAAAAGAAGGCAAATGTACTGTTATTTTCGGGTTACCGAAAATGTCTCACTATTATCGTAACATCGTTAGTATTGTGGGATTTTTTGTGCATAGCTCCTGTCTGGTACCTTCATTGTACCTGTGTGTTAGGGAGATTATATTTGTGGAATGATGTAATTTAATGAGTATTATTCTCATCTGATAATTAACCTTAGAAAGAGGCCTGCCATGTTACCTGAGCGATATCAGACGTTTTATCAAAAAATTATTGGAACTATTGCAGTTGATAATATTATTACAGATCCTTTAAAAACCATAACCTATGGGACGGATGCCAGCTTTTATCGTCTCATTCCAAAGATTGTCGTTAATGTGCAGGATGAGAAAGAGGTGCAGCTTATCCTTCGTGAAGCAAGTAAACTGAGGCTCCCTGTAACCTTCCGGGCTGCAGGAACCAGCCTTTCCGGACAGGCCATTTCCGACTCGATTCTTGTCCGACTTGGTGCGGGCTGGAGAAAGTTCAGGGTCTTTGAGAGTGCAACTAAAATTCAGTTAGAGCCTGGGATCATCGGCAGCCAGGCCAATGCGATTCTTGCTGAGTTCGATAAAAAGATCGGCCCTGATCCTGCTTCCATTGACAGTGCAAAGATTGGAGGCATTCTTGCCAACAATGCAAGTGGTATGTGTTGTGGGGTAGAACAGAACAGCTATCAGACCATTGACAGCATGCGGGTGGTCCTCGTTGACGGAACGGCTGTGGATACGGCCGAAGATAAGAGCAGGGCGGAATTTGAACGGGTTCACAGAGATATTCTGGAAGGCCTTGCAGCACTACGGGCAAAGGTCCTGGCGGATGAGCAGCTGAGCGATCGTATACGCTACAAATTTAAAATAAAAAATACCACCGGCTACAGCCTCAACGCCTTCGTCGACTTTGAAGATCCCTACGATATCATGACCCATCTGATGATAGGCAGTGAGGGAACCTTGGGCTTTATCTCCGATGTGGTCTATCGCACGGTGGTGGAACATCGCCATAAGTCAAGTGCACTGATCATCTATCCCGATGTAAAGACGGCCTGTGAGGCGATCCCGATCCTGCAAAAGCAACCTGTGGCAGCGGCTGAACTGATGGATCGAGCCGGGCTGAGGTCCGTCCAGGATAAAGAGGGAATGCCCACCTACCTTAAAGAACTCTCAGAAACGGCTACCGCACTTTTAGTGGAGACCAGAGCAGAGTCTGCGGATCTTCTCAAGGAGCAGATTGATGAGATTGTTGCGGCGATAAATGGTCTCACCACCGTTTTCCCCATTGAGTTTACGGACATTCCAGCCGAATATGGCAAGCTATGGAAGATTCGGAAAGGGTTGTTTCCAGCGGTGGGGGCCGTACGCAAAACGGGAACGACGGTAATCATAGAGGATGTAGCCTTTCCAGGAGAGCATCTGGCTGACGCGGCCCTTGACTTGCAGGAACTTTTTAAAAAATATGCATATGACGAGGCTCTCATCTTTGGCCACGCCCTTGACGGAAACCTTCATTTTGTCTTCACTCAGGATTTTTCCATTCAATCGGAGGTGGTTCGCTACCGCGATTTTATGGCTGATGTGGTACGGTTGGTTGTTGAAAAATATGACGGTTCGCTCAAGGCAGAACATGGAACCGGGCGGAACATGGCCCCATTCGTTGAAAAAGAGTGGGGTGAGGCCGCGTTTAATCTGATGCGCGAAGTAAAGGCACTCTTTGACCCCCTCAACCTGCTCAATCCCGGGGTTATACTCAATGAAGATGCCGAGGCCCATGTCAAGAATCTCAAACCTCTGCCAGCAACCCATGGATTGGTCGACAAGTGTATTGAGTGTGGTTTTTGTGAGCCGGTCTGTCCTTCAAAAGATATTACCTTTACCCCGCGGCAGCGTATTGTTGGGCGCCGGGAAATCAGCAGACAGATGGCCTCGGGTGCGGACCCTAAAATGCTCAAGACGTTGATAAAAGCCTATCAATATCCTGGAAAAGATACCTGTGCCGCTGACAGTCTCTGCTCAACCCGCTGTCCTGTTGGCATCGATACAGGCAAGATGGTTAAGGCTCTACGGGAGGAATCCAACGGCAAGCTTGGCAACATGGTTGCAGAGCTGGTGGCAGGAGGCTTTTCACCCCTGGCGAAAACAATCAGTACGACACTCAGTGTCGTTGATTCTGTACATAAGATGACAGGCACTTCATTTATGGAGGGGGCCTCTGGGATTGCCAGAAAGGCAACGCTTGACAAGCTGCCTCTCTGGAATAAAGAGATGCCGGCGGGTGTGCCGAAGATTGTCCCGCCAGCTGTCAACAGGGAGAACCCGCGTAAGGTGGTGTATTTCCCAAGTTGTGCCAGTCGGGCCATGAGTGGTCCTGCCCGTGAAGAGTCTGAGCGGGATGCCTTGCCGCAAAAGACCATGTCCCTGTTGAAAAAAGCGGGCTATGAAATTATTTTTCCGGAGAATCTTGATAAGTATTGTTGTGGTCAGGCCTTTGAGTCCAAAGGCTTTATGAAGCAGGCCGATGCAAAATCAAAAGAGCTGTCCGATGCCTTACTTGCCGTCTCGGACAATGGTGCAATTCCGGTGCTTTGTGACACAAGCCCTTGTCTGTATAGAATGAAAGCAAATAGTGATGAGCGTCTTGAGCTGCTGGAGCCCATTGAATTTGTCCTTACCCACCTCATGGATAAGCTCGAATTTACTCAGCAGGATGTTAAGGTGGCCGTTCATCCTACCTGCTCTACGCGCAAGATGGGGCTTGAGGAAAAACTTGAGAAGCTTGCCCGGGCATGTGCCAAAGTGGTTGTGATGCCTGAGGATATTTATTGTTGCGGGTTTGCAGGGGATAGAGGCTTTAATTATCCGGAGCTCAACGAATCAGCCTTAAAGGACCTGAAAGATCATGTCTGCACCTGTGATGCGGGGTATTCAACGAGTAAGACCTGCGAGATAGGTCTGTCCCTTCATGGTGGTATTCCCTATCGCTCGATTCTCTACCTTGTTGACGATGCCAGCAAGGCAAAAGTCTGATTGGCAGTTCTGGCATGAGAACCTTAGAATTTTTTCTGGCTTTTTGTGGCGGAAAAACTGCTGAAGGTGCGTATCCCGGCTTCTCAACTGATTATCGGGGGAGAGATCAAAGAGGGGGGAAAAATTCCCCCCTCTTTATTTTGAAGATGAGTGAGGCCAAAAACTTTACAGGGTAGCTTTGAGCCAGCGGGTAAAATAGTCCCAGGATTTTTTGTCCGCGTCTTCCCGGTAATTGCCTGTTCCAAAAACCGTAAAAGCGTGGGGCGCCCCACTATACGTTACCATTTCATGGGTGAGCTCTTCTGATTCCAGTTGTTCGGCAAGACGGGCAAACTCACTCATACTGACAACGGAGTCGGCTGTTCCGTGGAGAATAAGGTATCTGCCCTGAGCTGCTTCGTAGTTTTGACCTTCCGGAGTAGCAAGGCCACCGTGGAAGGTGACAAAACCTTTTACATCTGCGCCTGAACGGGCATATTCGAGAGCCGCAGCGCCACCAAAACAATATCCTGCCAGCACTGCATTATTGGTGTCAAGGCCCAGATCTTCAGCTGTCTGAAAGGCAGCAGTGATGAGAGTCCTCATTTTTTGCCGGTTTTTATAGAGGTCTCCTGTCAGCGCTTTTTTGTCATTGATCTCGACAGGACGAACACCTGCTCCAAACAGGTCGGCAGCAAAGACATTATAGCCAAGATCAACCAGCATTTTCGTCCTCATGATCTCGTATTCAGTAAGGCCGTCCCAGTCGTGGATGACCACAACGAGGGGGGCTGTTTTGTTTGCTCTCGCGTAGTATCCTTCGTAGTTTTTCCCGTCTACCGTATAAGGTACGGTTTCCCCAGCCAGGCTGCTGGAGGAACAGGCGAAAATAAATAAAAGTAGAAGTATTGGTTTCATGCATTACCTCCTTAGAGAAAAAGAGAGACTGCGTAGGCTGTCTATTTGGTGTATGCTGTGGCGCGTCTGCGCTTTGCAAACTCTGCAATTACACTAGTAACCATAGCAAGCGGTTGCAAGGTGCGCACTACCTCAAACAATTACCAACCAAGGTAAAATGCAGTGAAATAGATTGAGCACTATGTTGAAATGAAGCTATTTTGCTTTATAACTATATTGCTGTCGGAGAAATTACTCCTTTCTTGAAAAACACACAAAGAATCCCCCAGGAAGATAAATATATGCGTCGAAAAACAAAAATTGTAGCAACCATCTCCAGCCTGAATTGTTCCGTCCCTTTTTTAAAAGCCCTTTATGCCGCCGGCATGAACGTGGTTCGTCTTAATACCGCCCATATGGGGCATGACGATGCGCTCGAGGTGATCCGTAATACAAGGGCCGTGTCAGAAAATATTGGTATTCTTTTAGACACGAAAGGGCCTGAAATCAGGACGTGCTCAACAGACGAACCTCTAGCTGTAAAATTTGGAGATATTGTCAGGATCAAGGGTGCACCGGGTGAAAAGTCCAAAGGGGATGTGATCTGCGTCTCCCATGCCGATTTTGTAGCGGATGTTCCTGTTGGCAGTTCCATCCTCATTGACGATGGCCTCCTTGCCCTGGCTGTAGAGAACAAGGATGAAGAGTATCTCTATTGCAGTGTGGAAAATGATGGGGTTATCAACCCGCGAAAAAGTATCAATATTCCCGCTGTCCATGTGACCTTGCCAGCTCTGAGTGAAAAGGATAAGGGTTTTATTGCCTTTGCAGCAGAGAATGATCTTGATTTTATTGCTCACTCCTTTGTGAGAAATAAAGAGGACGTCATGGCCGTTCAGTCGATTTTGGATGAAAAAAAGTCCAAGATCAAGATAATTGCCAAGATTGAGAATTCGGAAGGGGTGGAAAATCTCTCTGAGATCCTGGATTGTACGTATGGTATTATGATAGCACGGGGAGATCTGGCGGTGGAAATTCCAACAGAGCAGATTCCTCTGGTACAAAAACGTATCATTAAAGCGTGTATCGAAAAAAGAAAACCTGTGATTGTGGCAACTCAGATGCTGCACTCAATGATTGATTCACCGAGGCCAACAAGGGCTGAAGTCTCAGATGTGGCCAATGCCTGCCTGGATCACACGGATGCCCTGATGTTGTCTGGGGAGACGGCCAACGGTAAATACCCGGAACTGGCCGTTCGCATAATGGCTAAAATTGCCCTGGAAGTGGAGGGGGACAACCCCCTCAGTATCGATGTTCCCTATAGCAGTAATAAACTTGCAGCCTATCTGGCCAAAGCCGCTGTCAAAGCTGCAATTCGTCTGCACACTAAAGCCATTGTTGCAGATTCGCTGACGGGAAAATCCATTCTTGCTCTCGCTGCTTATCGCGGTCCAAATGTGATTTATGCCCAGGTGTATGACAAGCGAGTCGCAAGGCAGCTCTCGCTCTCCTATGGTGTTCATGCGGAATACCAGCCATTGGATCTGACCAAGGCACAACCTCTCAGGTCGTCGATATGCCGTCTCATCTCAGAGAACCGCTTCAAAGACAACGATCTTATTGTCGTACTTGCCGGGAGTTTTGGTATTGCAGAAGGGGCGTCTTATATTGAGATAAGCTCGGCTGGAAATTTTAGGCGAAATTGCGGACGGATATAACGCTGCAATCCAGGAAAATGCCTGAGTAGGTTCTGAGAGAAAGAAGTATCTGCTTTTAGTTTTTCTTACGGCGGTTTCTTCTTTCTCTGTATTTTGGCTCCTGGTCGATGGTTTCCACCTCTTCGAGAATCTGCAGATAGGTATTGTAACGTGCCTGGTTGATAGTTCCTGCATTCAGCGCTTCAATGACGGAGCAGCCAGGTTCGTTTCGATGTTTGCAGTCCCTGAATTTGCATGGGGTTTCTGTGGCTTTTTCAAAGCCTGGAAAGTAGACGGTCAGCTCGGCCACACTGGTGTCAACCAGGCCAAAATCATTGAAGCCGGGGGAGTCTACAAGTTCGCCGCCGTCCTCGAGAAGGTGCAGGGTTGATACTGTGGTGGTATGTCGTCCCCTCTTTTTCGACTCACTGATCTCGCCGGTTGCCAGATTAATCTCAGGCAGCAATTTATTGAGAATAGAACTTTTACCGACTCCCGTGGAACCAACAAAGATTCCCCGGTGCCCTTTTGCAAAAAAATGTTTCAACTCGTCCAGATTGTCACTTTTTTCTGCACTTACTGAAAAGATCTCCAGAGAGTTCCTGTACAGCGGCCGTATCGACTCTTCGTAGTTCTTAAAGCAGGCCAGGTCGGATTTATTGAGTACCAGGACCGGCGTATGGCCGGAAGCCCTGGCTGCAACGATTGCCCTGTCAATGAAGCCAGGAGGGGGCAAAGGTTCGCAGGTCACAACGATACAGAGAATATCAAGATTGGCCCCGACAATGTGAACCCCGCCTCTGGCGTCCATCCGGGCGAGTTCTGAGCGTCTTTCAAGGCGTATAAGGGTGTCATCTTCAATCAGAACAGCGTCGCCGACAACGTGACCAGAGTTCCTTTTGACCCTCACCATGGCTCGGCTGCTGTCATCTGTGTACTGTACATCAACTGCGACACCGTAATGGGCGACAATGACACCTTCTCGTTTGCTGTTATCGTTTTCTTTTTTCAAAATTTTCTGGCCGGTCCTTATGGGGTTGCGGGATGTAGCTTATTGTTTTGCAGAGGCGAGTCGTACGCCAATATAAACAAGGATACTACCGCTGAGGCCGTTGAGCACTCTACCGGTAGTTCCACCTTTTATGAGTTGCTTTGCTTTTGTCACCATGGCCGCAAGGCTGCACTGATAAAACATGCCGATGCAGAAGTGGACAAGCGCCACCAGCAGCGACTGCTGCAGGTGTGGGCCTTCCGGGTCAATAAATTGCGGTAAAAAAGCCATGTAAAATAGAATCGTCTTAGGGTTCAGCACATTGGAGAGAAAGCCTTCTCTGAGTGAGCGAATTATTCTAAAGGGAGAAATCAAGGTCTCAAGAGAGAGTTTCTGGGAGGGGAGCCCATTCTTTGAGGCCTGGCGCAAACTGGAGAGTCCAAGATAGATAAGGTAGGCCGCGCCAATGTATTTCAGGATGTTAAAGGCCCAGGCCGTTTTTAAAAGAATAATAGAGATACCAAGGGCCGAGAGGGTTGCATGGACGAAGAGTCCGCAACAGATACCAAGGGATGTGGTGGCACCATCCCACCAGCCGCCCCTGCCGCTGTTGCGGATAACGAGCATGGTATCCACCCCGGGGGTCAGGGTGAGCATGGTAACTGCGATGAGGCAGGTAATAAATGTATGAGGATCCATTTATATTTCCAGATTGATGAACAAATTTTAAAATTGTTTGTTTTTGATTATTTTCATTCTTTTTTATCGGGGGAGAATGCATACTGTTTATCCCCATGTCATTTGGATGTTACACTTTTACTTACTCCATATCTACGAAAAAGGTGGAATAATGTTCCTTGATCTCCTCAGAAAAAGAAGAAGCATACGTCTATATGATTCCAGGCCAGTTGAGAAAAAACACATTGACCTTCTGATTGAAGCCATGCTGCGTTCCCCTTCCTCACGAAGTCTCAATCCGTGGCATTTTGTGGTGGTGACGGATCCAGGACTCATTGAAGGGCTGTCAAAGGCCAAACCCCATGGTGCCAAGTTTTTGAAAAATGCCCCACTGGCCATTGTTGTCTGCGCTGATCCATCTGTTTCAGATGTCTGGGTTGAAGATTGCTCTATCGCTTCTCTTCATCTTCACCTGGCGGCAACGGATCTTGGTCTTGGCAGCTGCTGGATCCAGATCCGGAAGCGACAGCACGATGAATCGCTCAGTTCTGAGCAGTACGTGGCCAAAATTCTCCATATACCTGAGGAGATGCGGGTTGAGGCAGTTATAGCGGTGGGTTATCCCAAAGAGGAAAAACAGGGCCAGCCCGGCTCCTCTCTCCTTTATGAACGGGTAAGCTATGATAAATATGGCCAGGCAAAGTAGGTTTTGCTGTTTTACGTTACCATTTTAAAATGTGTTATGAACATAATGTTGTATGCACGGTCCGGAACCTTTGAGATCTCTTTTTCCCCTCAGGTAGGCAGTGTTTTTTATTAGGGGTGGAAGAAAGTAAGGTGTTGAGGCTGTGGTATAATCAGAATAAAACCAAGAGGTGTTGAATGAGTTTTTATTTCCGTGATCAGGATCCCCAGGAAACCCAGGATTGGCTGGATTCACTCGAAGGTGTTGTCGTTCATGAAGGTGGGGAGAAAGCGGATTATCTGTTAAACCGCCTGACTGATTTTGCCCATTCCCTCGGTGTCTCAACCGCCCCTGGTGTTTTGACGCCATATTCCAATACTATCCTGCCTGAACATGAAGAACAGATCCCAGGAGACTCTCTCATTGCAAGAAATGTTGCCGCTTATGTTCGCTGGAATGCCATGGCGACGGTGGCCAAAGCCAATAAGGATGGCAAGGGGTTAGGGGGGCATATTGCCACCTTTACCTCGGTGTCGGCCATGTACGAAGTGGGCTATAACTGGTTTTTCAGAGGTCCCGATGCCCCCTATGGCGCTGATATGATCTATTTCCAGGGCCATTCATCCCCAGGTATTTACGCCCGTGCATTTGTGGAAGGAAGACTTGAGGAAGAGCATTTGAATAATTTCCGTCAGGAAGTAGATGGGAAGGGGCTGTCTTCCTACCCGCATCCCTGGCTGATGCCAGATTTCTGGCAGTTCCCCACTGTATCCATGGGCCTTGGCCCGATGGCTGCGATTTATCAGGCACGCTTCATGAAATACATGGACAGTCGTGGCTTAAAAGACAGTGGTGATCGAAAGGTCTGGGTTTTTATGGGAGACGGGGAGTCTGATGAGCCTGAGTCCCTTGGAGCCCTGTCTCTTGCCGCCCGGGAAGATCTGGATAATCTTATCTTTGTTGTGAACTGTAATTTGCAGCGCCTTGATGGCCCTGTCCGGGGAAACGGCAAGATTATACAGGAGCTTGAAGGCCGTTTTCGAGGTGCCGGCTGGCATGTGATCAAGCTCATCTGGGGCAGTGAGTGGGATAAGATCCTGCGCCGGGATACAGAGGGCTTACTTACCAGAAAATTCGGTACCATGGTTGATGGTGATTTTCAGACCATCCGTGCGCGTGGGCCGAAATACCTGCGGGAAAAAGTCTTTGGAGACGATCCAAAGCTTATGGCTCTGGTGGAAGATATCGATGATAACGAGCTCTGGCAGATGACCAGGGGAGGTCATGACCCCAGGAAAGTGTATGCGGCCTTTGCTTCAGCCACACAGTTTAAGGGCAAGCCTACGGTAATATTGGTGAAAACTATCAAGGGCTTTGGTATGGGCCAGGCAGGGGAATCGGTTATGGTTGCCCACAATGTCAAGAAAATGGATGTGGAGTCATTGAAAGTCTTTCGTGATAAATTCCACGTGCCGTTAGACGATGACAAGCTCATCGACCTGCCCTTTATCCGGCCTGAAAAAGATAGTCCGGAGGCTCTGTTTATAAAAGAAAGGCGGAAAGCCCTTGGTGGACCGGTACCCCACCGGGAGACCAGGCATATTCCCCTGGCAGCACCTCCTCTTGAAAAATTCAAGGCACTTCTCGCCTCATCCAAAGGGCGTGAGCTTTCAACCACCATGGCATTTGTTCGCCTTCTCGGCACCCTGGTCAAAGATAAAACGGTGGGCAAACATGTGGTGCCGATTATCCCTGATGAAGCGAGAACCTTTGGTATGGAAGGGTTGTTCCGGCAGCTGGGTATCTATGCCCCCACAGGACAGTTGTATGAACCACAGGACTCAGAGACTGTTTCCTGGTATAAGGAAGATCCCAAGGGACAGATTTTAGAAGAAGGTATTACTGAAGCGGGCGCAATCTCGTCCTGGCTTGCGGCGGCAACGGCCCATACAAATTATGGGGTACCGATGATTCCGTTTTATACCTTCTACTCAATGTTTGGTTTTCAGCGAATTGGAGACCAGCTCTGGGGGGCAGGAGACAGCCGGGCGCGGGGTTTTCTGATGGGTGCTACAGCCGGACGGACAACCCTAAACGGTGAAGGCCTCCAGCATCAGGATGGACAGGCATTGCTTTTCGCCTCTGTGTACCCCTCATGTGTGGCCTATGATCCGACATTTAGTTACGAGGTGGCTGTTCTGGTGCAAAAGGGTATTGAACGAATGTTTGAAAAGGGTGAAGATATTTTTTACTATATCACTCTGCTCAATGAAAACTACGAGCAACCTGAAATGCCCGCTGGGGTTGAGGAAGGCATAAACCGGGGCATGTACCTCTTTAGCAAGGGAGGTGACGGTGACCTGAGGGTGCAGCTCATGGGGTCCGGAGCTATTTTCAGAGAGGTTATCGAGGCAGCCGAACTTCTTCGGGAAGACTTTGGTGTGCAGGCCGATGTCTGGTCCATTCTTGGGGTGAATCAGCTTCACCGGGAAGGGATGCTGCTTGAAGACTGGAACCGTCTGCATCCGGAAGAACCACGCAAGATAAGCTATGTCGAAGAGCAGTTGGCGGGCCATGATGGGCCGGTGATCATCAGTACTGACTATGTGCAGGCTTACTCCGAACAGTTGCGCCGCTTTATTGACCGACCTCTGACCGTCCTTGGAACAGATGGATATGGACGGAGTGATTCCCGGGAAACATTGCGCAGGTTCTTTAAGGTGGACAGGTATCACGTGGTTATTACCGCACTGAAAAGTTTAGCGGATATGGACAAAGTACCGTATAAAATGGTAAGGGAAGCAATAGAAAAATATAGAGTAAACGCAGAAGAACCCCACGCGTTAGAGAGATAAATAACAGCGAAATTGACTTGGAGAAAAATTAATGGCTGTAGAAAAAATTGTTATTCCCGACTTTGGCGATGTTCAGGAGATTACCGTTGTCGAGATCTTCGTGGCAGTGGGTGATACCGTTGCGGTTGAAGATTCTCTGATTGCTCTTGAAAGTGAAAAGGCGGTGATGGATATCCCTTCGCCCCTGGCCGGCGTGATCAAGGAAATACTGGTCAAGGAAGATGATGTTGTAAAAAGTGGGGCGGTGATAGCTCTTGTTGAGACCGCTGGAAGCCCTGAAGAAAAAGAAGAAAAAGAAGAAAAACCCGTTAAAGAACAAAGTGCAGCAGAGCCTGCAAAAGAGGAAGCAGCGCCAAAGGCAACCAAGCCAGAGCCTGTAAAAGCTGAAGGTGGACCTGTGGTGACGCAGCAGAAGGGTGCCGTCTCCCACGCAACCCCTTCGGTTCGAATCTTTGCCCGGGAACAGGGCGTGGATCTCAGCCAGATTGTGGGCAATGGACCAAACGGCCGCATTCTACAGGAAGACGTTCTGGCAGCCGCAGGAAAGGCCCCTGCTGGTGCGAGTACTCAAGGGTTCTCCCTGCCAGCAGCACCACCTCTTGAAGACTTTAGTAAATACGGTGAAGTTGAAGAACGTGTTCTCGGACGTATCAAAAAAATATCAGGACCACACCTCCATAGAAGCTGGGTGACAGTTCCCCATGTGACCCATTTTGAAGAAGCAGATATAACCGAGATTGAGGAATTTAGAAAAGATCTGAATAGCACTACTAAAGAAGGGGCAGTGAAATTCAGTCCTCTTATCTTTATTACAAAAGCCGTTGCAGCAACTTTGAAAGCTTTCCCGTTTTTCAATTGTTCTCTGGTTCCGGAAGGAGACAAGGTTATTCTGAAAAAATTCTACAATATTGGGGTTGCCGTTGATACACCAGACGGCCTGGTTGTCCCTGTTGTTAAAGACGTCGATAAGAAGAGTCTTACTGAAATCGCCGAGGATGTACTAAAACTCAGCACGAATGCAAGATCTGGAAAACTTGGTATTGGAGATCTGCAGGGAGCAACCTTTACCATCTCGAGCCTGGGTGGCATCGGCGGCACCGGATTTACTCCGATTGTTTCCAGCCCCCAGGTGGCAATCCTTGGCCTTTCAAGAAGTTACATGAAGCCCCACTGGGATGGAGAAAAATTTGTTCCTCGTTTGACCCTGCCTTTCTCCGTCTCCTACGATCATCGGGTGATAGATGGAGCGGAGGCCGCCAGGTTCTGTAAGACCTTGCGCATGAATATTGAAGATATGAAAAGAACCCTTATCTAAGGAGCAGACAAATGGCTGATGCAGTGAAATATGATGTTGTTGTGTTGGGTGGTGGTCCTGGTGGATACACTGCCGCATTTCGTGCAGCGGACCTTGGTCTTTCTGTTTGTCTCGTTGAACAGCAGGGGAGGCTTGGAGGTGTCTGTCTTAATGTGGGATGTATTCCTTCCAAAACCCTGCTCCATGCAGCGGCGGTCATTGAAGAGGCCGAGGAAATTGGAGAGTATGGGGTCAGTTTTCAAAAACCTGCAATCGATGTGGAAAAACTTCTAAAGAAGAAAAATGAGGTGATTGAGCAGCTGACCGGCGGCCTGGACGGACTGTGTACCGCAAGAAAGATAACCCGAAAAGAGGGCAGGGGGGTCTTTAAAGATGCCACAACCTTGGTTGTTACACGAGAAGGAAAGGATGAAGAGATCAGTTTTTCAAATGCGATCGTGGCAACGGGCTCTTACCCTTTTGTCCTACCGGGTATTCCGGATGATCCCCGGATCTGGGATTCCACCGATGCGCTCGCCTTGAAGACCATTCCCAAACGCTTTCTTATCATTGGCGGGGGGATTATTGGTCTTGAGATGGCTCAGATCTACAGCGCTCTTGGTTCTGAGATCACCATCGTTGAGATGCTCGAGCAGATTATACCTCCAGCGGATAAGGATCTGGTGCAGCCGCTGTTTCTCAAGCTCAAGAAAAAATATTCCATTATGACCCAGACCAAGGTGACTGAGATTACCCCTGGGGACAAGGGTATCACAGTTGCTTTTGAGGGCAAGAAGGCGCCTGAATCCGGTGAATATGATGCGGTACTGGTAGCGGTTGGCAGGAGACCCAACACCGCTGATCTGGGGTTTGATACGATTGGTCTGGCGCTGGATGAACGGGGTTTTCTCCAGGTCAACGAGAGGCAGGAGACCTCTGTGAAAAATATCTACGCCATTGGTGATGTGGCGGGAGAGCCTATGCTCGCGCACAAGGCAACTCATGAGGGCAAGGTCGCAGCAGAGGTGATTGCAGGCCATAATGCCGCTTTTACTCCGATGACTATCCCATCGGTTGCCTACACCAACCCGGAAGTTGCCTGGATGGGGCTTACGGAAAAAGAAGCCAAGGCCATGAATATCGATTTTGAAAAAGGTAAATTCCCCTGGGGAGCCAGTGGTCGTGCTCTCAGTGCAGGTGTCTCAGGAGGTGTTACCAAGGCCTTGTTTGATAAAAAGAGCGGCCGCATTATCGGGGCGGGGATCTGCGGTATGAATGCCGGGGAGCTTATTCATGAGGCGGTACTGGCTCTTGAAATGGGCGCCACAGCTGAAGATATCAGTCTTACTGTTCATGCTCATCCGACCCTGGCCGAAACGTTTGCTTTCGCGGCTGAGCTTGTCGATGGTTCCATAACAGACGTTCTGCCACCTAAAAAGAAATAGTTCGACTGTCCAATATTACTCTCATTCTGGGCCGCAGGTTTTTCCTGGGGCCCTGTATCTTTTTACTACTGCTCAAACTCCAATGAACCTGACCGAGGAACAGCTGCGCATTGTAAAACACGGCCATGGTCATGCCCGGGTAAGTGCTGTTGCCGGTTCTGGTAAAACCACCACCATGGTGGCCCGAATCGGTCATCTGCTGGGGGCACATGTCCCGGCGGATAAGATTCTGATTCTCATGTTTAATCGCTCGGCGAGGGATGCCTTCGAAGAGGCTATGGTGAAAAGCCTTGCGCACCTCAACAGACCGCTTCCCGAGGTCCGCACCTTTCATTCCTTTGGGCTACGGCTGGTCAATAGTTTTACCAAAAAGGCAATGCTCCCCCAGCATCGTCTCGTCACCGATGAGTATATCCAGGAACGCATCGCACGAAAAGCGGCCAATGAGGCGTATAGGGAATCTCAGGATGAAGAGGGCTATCTTGTGGGGGATGATATTGAAGAGTTCCTCACCTTTGTGGATCAGGTGAAATCAACAGTGCGGGGTGCAAAAAAAGTCTTTGACGAACAGGATTTTGCCCCTCGCCTCGGGTTTTTCCCTCTGGCTTTTGAACGTTTTGAGGACATTCGTAAAAAAGAAAAGATACGCTTTTATTCCGATCTGATCTACGAGCCACTTATGGCAATGCTGGAAAAAGAGGAACTGGCCGCCTGGGTTGGCAACCGGATTGAGCATGCCATAGTCGACGAGTATCAGGATATTAATGAGTGTCAGCAGCAGCTGTTAAAAATAGTTGCGGGCGAGCGGGCAAGCGTTATGGTCGTTGGGGATGTGGACCAGTGCATATATGAATGGCGGGGGGCAAAACCAGAGTATATCACCAAACGATTTGCCACTGATTTCGCCAGCCCTTCAAACTATCAGCTTTCATACACCTTTCGTTACGGGCATCAGCTTTCACTTGCAGCCAACCATCTTATTGCCAACAATCGCAAGCGGGACCAGAAGCTCTGCGTTTCCCATGCCTCAAACAACCATACTGTTATCTGCTGTCTTGAAGAGCGAGGTGGCAAGGCGGTTCAGCAGGAGGTCGGCCGATGGATGAGCGAGGGGAGGAAGTTGTCGGAAGCCGTCATTCTTGTTCGCCTTTTTGCCCAGACGGTTCCCGTCGAACTGGCTCTTCTTGAAGCAGGTATTGCCTACCGTCTGGAAGGCGGGGCCGACGTGTTTGATTGCCAGGAAATTACAGCTCTCATGGGTTATCTCCATATTATTGTCGGTTCATTGGCTGAAAACACCCCAGAGGTACAACAGAAATATCTGGAGGCGATGTTTGCCCAGCCCCATCTTGGGGTGAGAAGGGAGGAGCTACAGCTTATTGCCCAGACCGTTGCAGAGGATCTGCACAGGGGGGCAGAAATATTAACCGACTGGTGCGAAGCTGAGGTGCCACCCTTCATAAAGAAAAGGTTCCGTGAGGCCGCTGAAACCTGGAAGTGGCTGGAAAAGAGTGACGCATCGGCCATGGCTGGTCCGTTTCTGAAAGTTCTGGTGGAAAAACTCAAGCTCTATGAGTTTTACCATTCTTTCTCAGCGCGAGCCGCAACGGCCGAAAACAGGGTGAAAACCTGTGAGGCCTTTATCAACTTTGCAATCAGCCATCATCTGACCATTGCGGGTTTGATTGAAAAAATTAATGAACTGCAACAAGAGAAAAACCCCCAACAGGATGAGACTCTGTTGATCACCTCGATCCACCGGGCCAAAGGACTTGAATGGCCTCTTGTTATAATTCCAGGGCTTGAGGAGGGAAGTTTTCCTTTTTTCCGGGAGAGAGGCAAGGAAGATGACCTTGAAGATGAACGTCGGCTATTTTACGTGGCAATAACCAGAGGGATTGAAAAAGTTGTCTGTATTCATCCCATGGATGCCCAGCTTAAAAGAAATATAACCAGGAATGCCAGTAAGGTACCGCCTGGAATTCTTCGGGCAAGCCGATTTTTATACGAAGCTAATCTTGGACTTTCTATTGGGCTTGGAGATTCCATCCTCGCCAGGGAAAATGGTAAAGGCCTGTGCGCTGATGAAGTTCTCATTGCGGAGAAGTATTTGAGTGCCCTTGGCCTGGAGGCAAGGCTGATACAGGAAAAAACAGAGGTCATCTCCGAGCCTGAAAGACCGGAAGGGAAAAAGACCCAATCCCAGCAAGTTTTAGGTATCGCTGAACTCACCGAGGGGCTTATGGTCTTTCATCCAACCTTTGGTCCAGGGACGGTGACGGCCATAAAGGACAGAAAGCAGGGGCGCCTCACCGTCCTCTTTGAAAACCATGGTGAGATGGTTCTTCTTGCATCCTATGCCAGACTCGAACCGCTGGCCGTGTAAAAAAGTTTGATTACCTCCTTTTCATGGCGTTACTTCCTCTATCGGTTGTTACATTGCTGTCCCGGTCAGCCCCTGAAGGGGGGCTCCACGCCTTTTTCTTTACACGACTGGATGTGGGCTTCAACGACTCTTTTGAAATCATCTTCCAGCTCGGCAAAGGTTTTTCCGCTATAACAGATTTCCTCATCGATAAAGAGAATAGTGCCAAAGAGTGAATAGTCCTCGGTGTTTACTTTGATTGTGCCGTGATATCCCTTGTGGATCACAGTTTTCTGGGCCATGCGGATTCTCCTGATGTTATGGGGTACTAATAGTGAGGCGGCGGAGGCTCTTCTCCGACTGGCAGTTCCTCCTGAGAGGCGGTGAGTTGCGATCTGAGTTGCTCCAGCTGTTCTGTGAGGAGTGTCAGTTGTTTCTGTTGATCGATTATCACTTCATTGAGGCTGTCTATGGTCAGCTCCTGATATTCGAATTTTTCTTCCAGACGCTGCAGCCGATCGCTATATTTGTCAGTCATATTGTTAATATCTTTTCCAAAAATGAATTTTTTGTTACCTCTTTTCTGTTGAAAACAATAGTATAGTCACTGCTATGAGTTCAAGAGTTAATTTGTTACGCTGTATACATCATATTTGTTTTTAAGAGGCCTTGGCTGTGATTGTACTCAATTGCTTGTTTCCTATTTTTGTTCTTCTGCTGCTTGGTCGAATTCTGAAGAGAAAAGGTCTCACCAATGATATTTTTTTACAGACATCCGATCGATTGATTTACTACTTCTGTTTTCCCATAATGTTATTTTGGAAAATCGGAGGAGCTTCATTTGAGGGAGGGATCGACTGGACCTACGTGATTGCAGGTGTGTCGCCTTTTCTCACTATGTTTTTCCTCTCTGTTCTGGCAATAAAAATCTTTGCAATAACCCCATACCAGGCAGGATCTTTTTCCCAGAGCTGTTATCGGTTTAATACCTATATCGGTGTCGCTGTTATTTTAAATAGTCTTGGCTCGGAAGGGGTAAAATATTTTGGTTTGCTTATAGGATTTGTTATTCCCCTGGTGAATCTTTTTGCTGTGGCGTTACTAATCTGGTTTTCCGGGGAAAAACTTCAAGCCAGGCAACGTATTGTAATAACATCAAGGGCAGTACTCTCGAATCCTTTGATTATTGGATGTCTCTCCGGAATTGCTTACAGCCGTGTAATAGGAGAATTTCCTGTTTTTATTGATAATTCCCTGTCCCTGATTTCCATGGTGGCTTTGCCTATGGCCTTGATTTCCATAGGTGGGAGTCTGACTTTTAAGGGAGTTCGTCAAAATGTGCGTCTGTCTCTTGTAGGAGCAGCCATGAAACTCCTGGTGCTGCCTCTGACCGGATACCTCTTTTTTCACCTGTTCGGGGTGACAGGTGTTCCCTTTAAAGTTGGCCTGCTGTTTTTTGCCCTTCCCGCGTCAACGGCAATTTATGTGCTGAGTTCACAGATGCATAGTGATACAGAACTTGCCTCTTCTGCAATAGTACTTTCAACGCTTTTATCTTTTATTTCCCTTTCTGTCATTCTGCTCCTGTAACGGTGAAGTAAGTAAACGACCACCGTTGTAGGGGAAACTCATTATAGAAAAGATCACTGTAGCTCGCTGTGATGGAAGACCATCAATGGTTGTGGCTTACCGGCCGCATAGTCTGCATTGTCAGGTTGCTCTCACAGAAAATGATTTCAGGCTTTTGTTGCTGAAGGTATCGCAATGCTTAAACCTGTTTTTTCTCTAAAGACTGGTAGCGCTGAACTTGGCAAGATTGATACCTGCCAGCTCGAAAGAGCAGTAGAAAAATACGGATCGGAATTACAAGGCTGGAGTGGAGGAAAACCGGATAGCCGGGTCATTGGCGGCGAATTGTACAGAAAAGGGGCAGTAGAGTCAAATTATTTAAGTAGGGCCGTAAAAATTGGGTAAAGAGATAGTAAATATTATTAATAAGGCTGGCTCTTAGTGATTTTAGAACATATACTTTACCCAGTTGCAGCAGTTCTGTGTATGAAGCCGTGCAAAAAGGGGAGGACCCCATAGCAGGTAACCGGTAGGGGGGAAATTACGTTACTCCAGTATTAACGTGATCTTGGGTGCCGCGAAGCGGTTGGTTTTTTAAATCGTATTCTGGTTAACAGTAGAAACTTCAAAAATGGTTTTTTAGAACATAAAGGAGTAGATCATGAGAGGCTCATACGAAGCGTTTATTTTGGTGAAAGTAAAAGATGGAAGAGAGTTTGTCTGTGCATTAAACAGGCAGGTGAAAAATCGAGATAGCGGTGAAAAACCAAGTTTGAAAGAGCAGGAAGAGTATCTCGAAACCATGGTTATCTGGAATTAAATCATGGCGTCTGTCGGCTGAAAAATGCACGTTTGCAGTGTGTTGTAAAAAGAAAACAAGTATAATTACAGTTTTTATAGAAACAGGCAGTATACAATGGCTACATGCAGTACCGGGGTTACATCTCAATCTGAGTTGTAACCCCTTTTGTATTGGTTTCATTCAATGTTGAGCAGGCAAGAGAACGAAGGTGATGTGTGAGGGTGTTGCCTTGCAACATTTTTCCCCTGATGAATATATGTGACATTTTTTTGAAGTCGCAGTAAGAAATGGGTAATGATTTAATTAAATACTCATTTTAAACAGCGGGATACAGTGCAAAAAACAACACATGATAACCAACCCTTATTTGATCACGGTAAAGTCCTCATCCTTTCACTGTGCCATTTTGTCCATGATGTCTATTCGAGTTTTCTGGCGCCACTGCTGCCGTTTATCATAGAGAGATTTGGCCTTTCGCTGACCCAGGCTGGTTTCCTGTCCACTGTGATGCAGTTTCCTGCATTGATGAATCCTTATATAGGTAAGCTGGCGGACCGGATAAGTGTTCGTTATTTCATTATACTGGCACCTGCCATGACCGCTATTCCAATGTCTCTTCTTGGGGTTGCACCCAGCTATGGTGTCCTGCTTATTCTCATGTTTCTTACAGGAATCAGCACCTCACTTTTTCATGTGCCTGCACCAGCCCTCGTTTATAAGGTTGCCGGGAATAAAACCGGGCGGGGTATGAGTTTTTATATGACCGGTGGTGAGCTTGCAAGGACCCTGGGTCCTGTTTTCATAATCTCCGCTGTCTCCCTCATGGGCTTTGATGGCTATTATCCCGTAATGCTGGTTGGCATCCTGGCCTCTGTTGTCATGTACTATAAGTTTAAGGACATGCCGGTCACGGTGAATCCAAAGTCTACTCCTTCCATTCGGAAAACCTGTATCGAAATGAAGGCGGTCTTACTGCCTCTCTCCGGTATTCTTGTTGTTCGTGGCTTCATGCATGCCTGTCTGACAGCGTTTTTACCTCTCTATATTCTCAAGCAGAGTGGAGATGTGTGGCTTGCTGGAATTGCTCTGTCTCTTTTTGAAGCGGCAGGGGTAGCAGGCATACTTGCTGTGGGCAGTCTCAGTGATCGTTTTGGCCGTAAACAACTCCTGGTTTTCTGCCTGGTGGTGGCCCCTATTTCTTTGTTGATCTTTACTGCAGTTTCTGGATGGTTACAGTTGCTTGTACTGCTTATTACCGGTTTTTCTCTTCTTTCCACGACACCTGTGATGCTGGCGATGATTCAGGAGTATTCTGTCAACGGCTCATCCGCTGCCAACGGTGTTTTTATGATGATCAGTTTTCTGGCCAGATCCGCTGTGGTGGTGCTGGTTGGTTATGTGGCTGATCAGCTCGGTCTGGAGAAGACATTTGTTATTTGTGGCGTGATTGGTCTTGCGGGCATTCCATTTGTATTTGGTCTGAAAGCACGCGCGCCAGGAGGTGTTTGACGTATGAAATTTCTCGAAGAAAATCTCCTCGACCACCTCCAGCGGCCGGAATTTGCCGACCTGTTTTCAGCCCTGTCTCCCCGCGCATATAGCAAAGGAGCTTATCTCAGTCAGCCGGGGCATGGAGAAAATCTAATATTTATTATGGCAAGTGGCAGGGTTCGGGTCTATCTCGGCTACGAAGAAAAGGAATTTAACCTCGGGATTCTCACCAAAGGTGATATCTATTCCACCCATACCCGAACGTTTGTACAGGCACTTGAGGACATAGAAATTCTGGTGACGGATGTGGCAACCTTCAGGCGTAACATGGTCAAGGATCCGGAGGTCACGGCTGCCATGGTACGTGTTCTGGGTAATATTCTTAAAACTTCTTTTTCCATTATTGACGGACTTGTTTTCAAAGATGCAAACTCTCGCCTTGTGGCTCTTCTTGCAGGGGAAGCGAGAAAGCACGGCGTGGAGAGTGAGGCCGGTATTAAAGTTTCCACTCATCTTTCTGTAGAGCAGCTTGCTCGCCTTGTTGGTTCGTCAAGACAAACCGTATCGACCCTGCTGGGTGACTTGGTTCGTGCTGGACTTCTTGTTCGGTCAGGTCGTGGCATTTTCATTATACCTGATCTTTTGTTGCTCGAATCTGTCGGTGGTGTTGAACATTCCTGAATTTTCTCTGTCTTATCCTCTACTATTTTTCTGTTTTGTCACCTGGGTGACAGTTTTTAAACAGTCCATGGAGTACTTTTACCAGGTATTGGCATGATAAGGTTTTCCTTTGCGCGGAGTATTGGGAAACGCAACTGATCCGAGATAATCAATTACCAGAGGTATACCATGGCAAAAGAACCAAGACCGGCGGCAGAACTCTCCATTTGGGAAGATGCACAGCAGATGATTGAAAAGGCAAGAAGAGACGGAGTTGAAACCGTCTGGGATCGTTTTGAACAACAGACTCCCTCGTGTAAATTTTGTGAACTGGGCCTCACCTGTAAAAATTGTAACATGGGTCCATGTCGTATCAGTTTCAAGGAAGATGGCAAGATGAAGCGAGGGGTGTGTGGTGCCGATGGTGACGTCATTGTCGCCCGTAACTTTGGCCGCTTTGTTGCAGGAGGTTCTGCAGGACACTCGGATCACGGGCGTGACCTGATTGAGGTGCTTGAGGCCATTGTAGAGGGTGAGGCACCCGATTACAGCATTGCTGACGAAGCGAAACTTCTGCGGGTTTCAGCCGAGCGGGGCATCGCGGTTGAAAAAAGAGAGGTGATGGATGTGGCCAGAGATCTGGTGGAGTCCTGTTTTTCAGACTTTGGCAGCAGAAGAAAAGAG
This sequence comes from Desulforhopalus sp. IMCC35007, assembly GCF_005116575.1. Taxonomy (GTDB): domain Bacteria; phylum Desulfobacterota; class Desulfobulbia; order Desulfobulbales; family Desulfocapsaceae; genus Desulforhopalus_A. Next base: position 24,379 of record NZ_SWCN01000013.1, read on the forward strand.
CTGGGATTTATAGGCAGGGTTCCCGAGGTTCGCAAAGAGATCTGGCGTAAACTCAAGGTGATGCCAAGAGGTGTTGATCGTGAAATTGCCGAGATGATGCACCGCACCCATATGGGGTGTGATAATGACGCGATAAGCACCATGCTTCATTCGGCGCGAACGGCCCTTGCAGACGGCTGGGGAGGTTCAATGATAGGCACCGAACTCTCTGACATTATTTTTGGTGTACCAAAGCCGGTCAAATCGACGGTAAGCCTTGGAGTGCTGAAAGAAAAGGAAGTAAATATTCTTGTTCATGGTCATAATCCGGTGGTTTCTGAAATGGTGCTTGCAGCGGCTGGCTCTCCAGAAATGCTGGAACTTGCGCGGCAGGCAGGTGCGGAGGGTATTAATATCGGCGGTCTCTGCTGTACCGGCAATGAACTTCTGGGACGCCAGGGTATCCCCATGGCGGGCAACCATTTGATGACCGAGCTTGCCATTGTAACCGGTGCCGTGGAAGCGGTGGTGGTGGACTATCAGTGTATTATGCCAAGCATGGTGCAGGCGGCAGCCTGCTATCACACAAAATTTATAACAACAGCCGATAAGGCAAGATTCACCGGGGCAACCCACATCTCATTTAATCCAGCCACTGCAGGAGCCCAGGCTCGAGAAATTGTTGAGATGGCCATTGAGGCGTACGGCAGGCGTGACCAGTCGCGGGTAGAGATTCCAGGAAAGCCAGTGGATATTGTCGCAGGCTTCTCCAACGAAGCCCTTCTGGAGATGCTGGGTGGCAGCCTTGAGCCTTTGCTTGATGCTATAAAAGATGGCTCAATCCGCGGCGTTGTTGCAATTGTAGGTTGTAATAACCCTAAGTTTCAACACGATTCCCAGAATGTAGGTCTTGCCAAAGAACTCCTTAAAAGAGATATTCTCGTTCTCGTAACCGGCTGTGTCACCACTGCTGCCGGAAAAGCCGGGCTCTTGGTCCCAGAAGGAATCGAACTGGCTGGGCCTGGCTTGAAAAAGATCTGTTCTGCCCTCAATATCCCGCCGGTACTTCATTTTGGCTCCTGTGTTGATAATTCAAGGGTAATCCAACTCTGTGGTTTGATTGCTGACGCCCTCGGCGTGGATATATGTGATCTTCCTGTCTGGGGAGCATCACCTGAGTGGTATTCTGAAAAAGCGGTCGCCATCGGTGTCTATTGTGTGGCATCCGGAATTCCCGTGCAGCTTGGAACACCTCCCCAGATTACTGGCTCAAAACTTGTGACCGATCTTGCCCTGACGGGTCTTGAAGATGTTTTTGGTGCCTCATTTATGGTGGAGCCTGATTTTATGAAGGCGGTCGAAATCATGGATGCAAGGATCAGCCAAAAGAGGCTGGCCCTCGGCTTGTCTGCATAAACCACCAGCGAAATAACAGTAAAAAAGGTCCTGCAATATCACCCGTGCAGGACCTTTTTTGGTAGAAATTCTATCGGTGACTCTAAGTAAAACAGGAAAAACATCATGAGCTGCAGGAAAGCATGGAACAACCGGCTTTGTGCCTTGCCCACTCCGGCCTTTTTTCTGCATATTTTTCCATCTTTGGCTGTTCGTCGTATGGGTTTCTCAACAGTTGCAGGAGTTCTGTGACGAGTGAATTGTCTCCGGTCTCCGCCTTGTCGATTGCCAGCTGGGCCAGATAGTTGCGAAGCACATATTTAGGGTTGATGCGGTCCATTTTTTGCCTGCGTAACTCGTGGGGAAGATTGTCCTGCGCAAGCCTTTTTTGATAGCTGGTCAGCCAATTGTTCATTTTTTCTATATACGATCTATCCAGCTGTTCAGGCCGGTAGTAGGCGGCGCGCAGGGGGTGGTGTGCAGCACTGATGTCTGTCTCCTTGTCTTGGGCAAAGAGCCCACCGAGTCTGCGAAAGAAGATGGTCATGTCTGTTTCAACCAATTGTAAGATATCTATGAGTTCGCCAATGAGGGCGTCGTCGGTTGCAGGGTTACAATCTAAGAGTCCAATTTTTGCGCTCATCATATTATTCCAACCCAGCTGAAACTGCGCGGAGTATGAACGGAGAATCTCTTCAAGAGCCTCCTTTTCTGCAATGAGCGGGTAGATGGCGTTGGCAAGCTGCAACAGGTTCCACTGGCCGATATGGGGCTGGTTGCTGTAGCTGTACCTGCGGCCCTGGGCATCGGTGGTGTTGGGGGTCCAGTCCGCCTCATAGCCCTCCAGCCAGCCGTAGGGGCCATAATCGATGGTAAGGCCCAGGATCGACATGTTATCCGTGTTCATCACTCCATGAACAAATCCCACCCGCATCCAGTGAAGAATCATGGCCACCGTGGTGTCACAGATCTCCTGAAACCATTTGAGATACGTTGCCTTTGATGGGGCACCAAGATGCGGGAAATCTGTTCTGATTGTGTAGTCGGTGAGATCTTTCAGCAGGGAGAGATCCTGCCTTGATGAGAGTATTTCAAAGTTGCCAAATCGCAGAAATGAAGGCGACACTCGACAGACCACCGCTCCGGGCTCGTTTTTTGGGTGACCGTCGTAGAACATGTCTCTTAGTACCGACTCACCTGTGGTAATGAGTGAAAGGGCACGGGTCGTCGGGATTCCAAGATGGAACATCGCCTCACTACAGAGAAATTCTCTGACCGAAGAGCGGAGCACAGCAAGGCCATCTGCATTTCTTGAGTAGGGTGTAGGACCTGCGCCTTTGAGCTGCAACACCAGCCGCTGGTTATCTTTATTTATTACCTCTCCAAGGTTGATAGCCCGTCCGTCACCCAATTGTCCCGCCCAGCTGCCGAACTGGTGGCCACCGTAGCACATGGCGTATGGATCCATTGCAGGTAGAAGCGTATTGCCAACAAACACATCGGTAAAGTGTTGGGTGTTGCAGCTTGCCTCAGAGAGGCCCAGCTGGTGTGCAACCTCTTTGCTGTAGGCAACCAGCTGCGGGCTTGAGACCGTCTCTGGTCGTACTCTCGAGTAGCAGGCGTGCTGAACCTGACGCCTGAAATTATCAGGCTGTGTATCTCCGGGGAGGTCTCGGGTGAAGCTGTTATCAAAGTGGAGAGATTCCAGTTCGCTATTTGAAATAATTGTATTCATAGGAGTCCTTTTGATTTTTCTGGCCTTCATAGAGGCACGTTTCCTGTCTACCAAACTAAGCATCCTACATTGTGGTGCAAGTGTAGGGTGGTACTGGTTTTGACCTGGCAGGTGGAAAAGAGATGGTGTATTTCTCTAATACAATACAAGATACAGGTGATGTTTCCGCTTACATGATTCAGACGAAGGATATGATGAAATCAGAGAAATTTTTCAAAGACCCACGTATGCCGTTTGCTGAATGCCGCTATTCAAAAAGCAGTATTCGCCAGTTTAAGACGCACATGCACAAGGCCTTTAGTGTTGGCGCAGTGGACCTGGGTAAGGTTTTGTATACCGTTGGAGAAACGACAACAGAGCTGGCGGTGGGCTCACTTGCTTTAATTAATCCTGAGACTATCCACTCCTGCAACTGCATAGAGGGCAATGAGCGAAGTTTCTATATGCTCTATCTTGATGAAGACTGGTGTCTGGAGGTACAAAAATCCCTGTGGAATGTGCGTGTTTTCCAACCGGTGTCCTGTATTCGTCTTGATGGGCAGGAGATCTACGATCAGTATATCAAAACAATGCAGGTACTGATCGGCAATGAAGATCATCTGCTCAAAAAAGAGCAGGTCCTCGTTGAGCTTCTTTCTCAGGTTTTTCTATTAGCCTGCAAGGCCTGTGACGAGCAGGCACCGGTTTGTCAGAATGTTGAAGTTTTACGGCAAAAGCTGGGAGGAGATCTGCAAGCTGATCTGACCCTTGCAGGGTTGGCCGAAGAGCTGGCGGTAAATCCCTATACTCTTCACAGGCAGTTCAAAAGAATAACAGGCCATACGCCTCATGCTTATCGAATGAATTGCCGGATTGAACAGGCCAAAATCTATCTTCAACAGGGGCTTGATATTGCCGAAACGGCACTGGAGTGCGGTTTTTTTGACCAGTCTCATCTGCACAGGTACTTCAAGTCTATGACCACGGTCACCCCTCAGGAATACCGCGTCAATTTTGTACAATAAGTTGTAATGAGACTCGGGTAGTGTTCTCCCCTAAAAAAGGAGATAGTTATGGAGTTTCTACTTATTGCGTCTGCTCATTTTCTGGCTCTTTTAAGCCCGGGTCCGGATTTTTTTCTTCTCATGCAGGGGGCTTTTCGCCTGCCGGTCCGCTATTGTTTTGCTCTATGTGCCGGGATTGCGCTGGCTAACGGTGTCTACCTGCTTGTTGCAATACTCGGGCTTGCAGTTGTAAGTAGTTTTACGCCTCTGATGGTTGGTTTAAAATATTTGGGTGGCGCCTATCTGCTGTTTTTAGGGATCATGCTGTTACGGGCACCTCAGCGTTCTCTCAAGGCTGGAGACAGCCAGGGCGGTATTCATCTTCGAAGTTACCGCAGGCAGTTCACCCTGGGCTTTCTATCGGGAATTCTCAACCCCAAAAATGCCATATTTTATCTGGCGATATTCTCGGTTATGGTTTCGCAAGAGACCCCGCTCCTCATCCGGGGACTTTACGGTTGCTGGATGAGCTGTGTTGTCTTTATCTGGGATAGTCTTGTGGTGCTCTTTTTTAACCGGCAGGGGACAAAAGATACACTGAGACCTGTTGTCTATTATCTTGAGAAAATTTCAGGGATAGTACTTGCCTTCTTTGGCATCTTTCTTGCTTTTACTTGGAATACATGATGTTTTGCGGATGATTTATTTGCCTCTGCTCTCGATAAGAGTTACCCTTGTATCTAGGTTCAAGGGTCTTTTATTATTACAATTTAAAGGAGCGGAAAGAGATAATGATTGTGAGAATATTGATAGCGGCGTTTGCTTCATTTGTCTCAGGTTTTAGCTATCTGGTAGGTCTTCAACGTCTCATGACGGCATTGCTTGTGGGTTTTGGAGGCTTGAGTTCTCTTTTTTTCGGGGTTCTTTTTCTTCTGCCAGCGGATAAGGCACGGTTGATTTTTCCCATTTCTGAAAATGTCCCGTCCTGGCCATATTTTATACTCGGCCTCGTTTTACTGGGAATGGTAGGTGGGCTGTTTTTAGTAAAGGCATCCCCTGCCGATTTTGAAGAGGTCTCTTCGAAGCATTTTAAATACATGCTGGGTGGGATAGCTGGTTATCTGACAAGTTTATTTTTCTCTTCGGTGTTTTGGTTTCCCTCGGATGAAACCAGACGAAGCGTAGCTGAATCGACCTTAAGCATAGAGGTGCTGATTGGTACGGTGATTTTTATTCTGGGAGTCTGCGGCTCCTGTTACCTTTTGTACAGGGCCTCAAAAGGTAGCAGTGAAAGTAATCCGGATCTGATGCGTCGTTTTGTTCTGGCTCTGTTTGCTTTTTTTCAATTTGATAAAATGCCGTTGCTTGTCGCCTACCTTCTTCTTAATGCCCAGGAAACCGGGGTTGTTTTCCCAAATATTGCAGCGCTTGCTTTTGCTGCCTACATTCCTGTCTCGCTGTTTCTAATAAAGACAACATGGGATGCAAAGGCCATTGAAATGTAGGATTGTTGGGGTGCAAGACGGACGGATGGGCTGTTTACGCTGAGATTGTTGCAGGTGATGCAGAAGCGTGTGCTGCAAACAGATCAGAGATCTTTGCGAGTTTTTCAGCCGTGTTTATTAGGGCAAGAGAGGACAGGGACTTGGGGTAGAGCTCTGAAATCGGTAAAAAAGCCTTAAGGGCCAGCTGAACCTGGTGGTCTTCAGGGATCTCGCCCAGTTCAGGAATCTCAATCCCAAGATATTTTCTCACCATATTTTTTAATTTTCCCTTGTTTAATCTGCCATTTTCGCTGTCCCTGTTGACGATGAGCAGGGGGTGAAAATATTGGAGTGCTTCCTGGGCAAGTGTTCTTGAGCCGGGGCTTGTCTGTTCGGCAAGCTCGAAAACCTCTTTGAGGGAACTGAAGCTGGTGGTTTTAAGGATGTTTGCTACCTCACTTTTTGAGAGAAAGCTGGTGAGCATTTTTCTGATTGTGGCCAGTTGGAGAAAATTATACAAATCCATGATCGAGGTAGGATCCGGCAGAGTCACACAGATCTGGATATCGGAATGCATGAAGAAATCAAGGGCGTGGTAGCTTGTACCGGCTCCCACGTCCAAAAGTACAATGTCGGCATCTATATTGTCTATCGCCTTAAGAAGACGCATCTTTTCCTGAAAGTTCATGTTCGCCGTCTGCAGGGTGTTGCCGGTGCCCGGGATGAGCTGCAGGCCATTGTGGGCATAGAAGGTGTGGGCGATTTCCTGAATATCGTCTACTTTGCGGGTAATAAAATCTGTCAGTGTCTTGCGTGGATTAAAAAGGCCAAAAAGAATGTGTGCGTCGGCACCACCGATATCAAGATCAACGAGGCACACTCTTTTGCCTGACTTGGCAAGCAGCATGGCCAGATTGGCGATAATCATGGTTTTGCCCACTCCGCCTTTTCCTGAACCTATTGATATCTTTATTGCCATTACGCAGTGTGGGAGCGAAGGTTAGTTTTTCTGCCGGCGCAGACGAATTTCATAGATGCGTTTAGCCCGGGTTAAAATGGTCTGGAGCTCGGTGCTGGTGCCTTGCGTACAGCTCCATAATTCCCAGCCCTCTTGTGAGCGGAGGATGATTTTACCATTTTCAAGCGAGAGTGTTGTGGTGCCAAGAACACCTGCGTCAGCAGTCGGTTCCGTGGGAATGGGCACATGGATGATTTCGGCCTGTTTTTTATGCTGGATACATGCTGAGCAGTACTCTATTTCGCGATCACCAAAAAGGTTGAGCACTGCTCCACAGTCTTTACAAAATCGCATAAAATGTTTGCCTGCAGTTTTGGATTGGCGTTTGGATCTTCTGAAGGGGAAGACCTGCTTGAATTTAGTTTCTTTCCTATCTTAAATTCTATCAAAGATTCCTGCTCCAGTCATTTTTCCTGGGAAAAAAGCTGAGACCTCTTTCTTTTCGACCTAACCCGCTGAAATATTTAGCACCATACTTGTGCAATGCTGTTATAAAATCACGAAAGGCACTTTGGAAGAGATTGGCACCTAAAATGGCCAAGCTACGTACCTCCATAAAAATTTTCGAGTTTATCAAGATTAGCGGCTGAGTTGATGTTATTTTTTCTTCGACCTTACGGTAATTTTTTCGACAACCCTGCGGTAATAGTCATCCTGTGACGCAATATTTGAGCGAAATGATCGCTTTGCCTCGACTTTCATCAGGAGGACGTTCAGCTTTTTCATTTGCCTGAGACGTTCATGCTCGTCTTCGGTGCTGGCAATTAAATCTTCGATTCGCTTTATTTCTTTTCGCTCTTCCAATTCCGGAGGCAGATAGCCACTGTTTTTGAGTATCTTATAGGCAATCTTCAGGTCATCGGGTACGAGATGGTCATCTTCCAAGGGAAGGGGTTTGTTTTTCCACTCGGGAGAGTTGAGGTCACCTTCCTCCATGGCCTTGAGTATCCTTTGCTCAGCTATATAGGCGAGAGAATCCATAGTATGTTTTTCCTGTGTTGGTGTGGTAATCGGTGTGCGGTAATGTGATTTTGTCGTGGGGTACAAAATGCCGTACCCCTTGTCAGTATCAGATTTTATCCACGAAGTACAGATTGCAGCCATTTTGAAATATCCGCAATCTGTTCAGGGCAGACGGAGTGTTCCATAGGGTAACTCTTGTATTTAGGGGAGTAGCCTTTTTTCCTGAGATCTGTAATTGCTTTTTGTGCAAGGGCTTCAGGCACCACAGGGTCATATTTCCCGTGGTGGATCTCTATCGGGATTGTACTGTTGGCGGGGCTGTAAACGGTACTGTCTGCCGTTGCAAAGTAGGTGGACATGGCAAGGAGGCCAGCAAGCGGTTTATCGTAGCTGAGGGCAAGGTGATAGGCTACTGCACCTCCCTGGGAGAATCCTGCTATAACAATCCTTTGACTCTCTATGCCCCGTGCAAGTTCTTGGTCGATGAACCCTTTGATTGACTCCACTGACTCCAGCAGGCCTTTTGTATCAACCTTACGGTCAATCTCCATTTCGAGAATGTCGTACCAGGCCGGCATAACAAAACCTCCGTTGACGGTGACCGGAATTGAAGGTGCATGGGGAAAAATAAAGCGGATTGGCAGATCTTCAGGAATTGCCAGCTCCGGAACGATGGGGGCAAAGTCGTTACCGTCAGCTCCAAGGCCATGGAGCCAGATGACAGATGCAGTTGGGTTGCTTTGTGTTTCGGTTTCAATTGCGGCAAGCAGTGTCATGGTTGTTCACCAAAAGTATGCTGAATGAAATGATGTCATGATGGAGCACAGTATAGAGACATCACAGGTTTATCTCGTTTGTTCGACAAGTTTTTCCACAAGAGGGATGTCTGCTGGAGCCCAGCTGAGGGAAAGAAGCTGATGAGCGGGCAGCCACCTTATTTCATCGTGGTCATGTAACTCAAAATTGCCGCTCAAATAGTCGGCAAAATAGCAGAGCAGTCGTATCTGTTTTGTCCCGTAATCGTAGCACGATTCCCCAAAAAACGATCCTATATCTGAATCGATATTAAATTCTTCTCTCAGTTCTCTTTTAAGACATTGACGGGGTGTTTCGTTGGGCTCAAGTTTTCCACCGGGAAATTCCCAGTACCCTGCCATATGGCTTCCAGGTTTCCTGCGGGCGCTGAGGAATTTTCCTTCCCGCCTGATTATTGCGGCCGTTACGGTGAGCATGTGTTGCTGAAAAAAGTTAAAAATTGCAGGTAAATTGAGTGAAAAATAGTGGTGTATCTGCTCATCAATATGAAATTTACTGTTGTAAATTCCTAATGAATGGTATTCTGGAAACCTTTTTGGCCCGACCATCAACCCTTCAATATATAATACATATCTACTGTTTGCAGGAGAAAAAATGAGTTTACAGACACAGATGCATAAAGACCTTATTACAGCAATGAAAGCCAAAGACGTCGATAAAAAAGAAGCAATCCGGATTATAATTGGCGAATTTGGGCGTCAGAATGAAAAAGAACTGAGCGATGATCAGGTAATTGCTATCATCAAAAAACTGATCAAATCTGAGCGGGAGCTACTTGCGGCAAAGGGTGAAGAGGAGTCCGCATATATTCGGGTCCTCGAGAGCTATCTGCCGAAGCAGGCAAGCGAAGAAGAGATTCGTGCCTGGATCGAGGCCAATATCGATTTCTCGGCATTTGGTAACTTCATGCAGGCCATGAAACCTGTTATGCAGCATTTTGGTGCAGCTGCAGAAGGTAACCTTGTCAAAAAGGTACTGTCGACATTCAAATAAGTTGTTTTAGTTCATTGTTGGAATTCTGGTTCGATTTTGCCGGGAATTGTACCGTAGAAACTTGTCGCAGACAAAAGGATGTTTAATTTAGCTCTAATCAAATTGTACAGGTTTCTACTGAGGTTCGGTATGCCGTGATCAGTAGGGGAAAACGAGACTAAAAAATGGAGGTTTAACGTGTTACGAATTGTTCTGTTTCTAGCAACCAACATGGCTATTCTTGTCTTGCTCGGTATTGTAATGAGTGTTTTGGGGGTTGATAGCAGATCAACAACCGGATTGCTGATTATGGCGGGAATGTTTGGTATGGGAGGCTCATTTCTCTCTCTTGCCATGTCCAAATGGATCGCCAAGAAATCCACAGGTGCCGTTGTTATCGAACAGCCAAGGAATCAGACAGAAAAATGGCTTTACGATACGGTTCAACGTATGGCAAAAGAAGCTGAAATTGGCATGCCTGAAGTGGCCATGTACAATGCTTCTGATATGAATGCCTTTGCCACCGGAATGAACAAAAATAATGCCTTGGTCGCTGTTTCTTCAGGCCTGCTGCAAAATATGTCAAAGGATGAGGTCGAAGCGGTTCTCGCCCATGAGATTACCCATGTGGCCTGTGGCGATATGGTGACCCTGTCTCTTATTCAGGGCGTTCTCAACACCTTTGTTATCTTTCTTTCAAGGATTGCAGCAAATATTATCAGCAATTTTCTCAGCTCCGATGAAGAAGGCGAGGGGCTTGGCTTCTTCGGCTATATGGCGGTGACCATTGTCCTTGAACTGGTGTTGGGTCTTTTTGCCTCTATCATTGTTATGTGGTTTTCCAGAAAGAGGGAGTATACCGCAGATAAGGGAGCCGCTTATCTAACCAGCAAAGAAAAAATGATCGGTGCATTGCAGAGGCTGCAGGCGCATCATGAGCCATCGCATTTGCCTGATCAGGTTGCAGCTTTTGGAATACGTCCGAAAAAAGGCGGCATGGCGGATCTTTTTAGAAGTCATCCTCCTCTTGAAGATCGTATTGCGGCTCTGAGAAAGCTGTAATCATAGGTTGTAATCATCATGATAAAAAAAACGCCGGGGAATCTTTCCCTGGCGTTTTTTTGTGCCTGCAATTCGGTAGCGTGAAAGGTCTGTACTAACTGTTCTGGGTGATCCCGAGGATGGTGTGCCAGACTTCTCCCTGACCCCAGCGCTTCAGGATGAGTACTGGTTTGCTTTGTAAAAAGGTGAGTATTTTTTCCGCCTCACTGGTAAGCAGTCCCGAGAGGATGAACCACTTTTGGGTATAGAAACCTTCTTTGTTTAATAGCTCTTTCATTACATCGTAATGGATGTTTGCCACCACCAGGTCTGTTGCCACTGAAAGCTGTTCTTCCGCCTTGCCATTGATGACCAGAACCCTGTCTTCAAGTTTATTGAGAAAGACGTTGGTGAGCGCGGTTTTTGTTGCGAGAAAATTGTAGTCAACGGCAAGCACTTTTTTACATCCCAGCTTTGCTCCGGCCAGAGCGAGGACCCCGGTCCCTGAGCCCAGATCGAGCATGGTTCTGGTTTTGTTGCCAGAGCAGGCAATCTCCATGGCCTCAAGACACGCCTGGGTGGTTGGATGACCACCATTGCCAAAGACCACCCCTGAATCAAGGGTAATTGAAATATCATTTTCCTTGGGGGAGGCCTTGATCCAGGTCGGGTTGAGGAGAAACCGGCCTATACGCAGAGGTTCCACATTACCGCCCTGCCATTCCCCATAACTCATCTGGTACTGATCTATAAGAGAAAAACCCGGAAAGGCCTGCAGGGTTTCTAGAACCTCTTCTGTTGCTGGCTGGGTGAAGAAAAGAAAACTGAAATCATCTTCAACCCAGTTGCCTATAAAATAGTCGTTGTCGATTCTGTGATGGGCTGGAATGATGCCTTCTATATAATAGATAAAGAGTTCTGTGTCGGGTCGGAGAAGGGTAGATTTCTGCACCATAGTATCAACCAGAAAAGAAGTTGCAGGATTATAATGAGCAGCTCGCAAGAAAGCTCTGCATTCCGGTGAGCATCTGGCTTGCTTTGCTTGGGGTTATGTTCTCATCCTTGCCCGCTACAGCCTCGTTATAGAGTTCTAACCAGGCAATGATCATTTTGTTTTCCTGGCGCTCGTAAATTTTCTTTTTATAGGCTTCGCCGGTGAGTTGAAGACCTTTTTTTGCAACAGCCTTGCCTTGTATTTCGTTGTAGACTCGAATGTCGGCTTTGAGGCAGAGATTGCGCAGCAATTCCTCGAGGATGGCACCCATCATGATCACAGCAGCCTTGTCGTTGCTCTGGTCTTTTTGAATTTTTGCAAGTTTTAGCATATCAATGAGTACATCCTTGGTGACCGCGCCCCGGGTGGTTTCCAGCCAGTCCCCTTCAATATCCCTCTGTCCCGCTTTGATAATGCCAAGACCGCGCCGTGTTCTGCTGGCGGTGGCCTGGGTGACTTCGGTCTTAAAACTCTGGTAGTAGGTGCTGGTGTTGCCAAAGACCCTGCTCAGAAATGACAGTGCGGAAATTCGAAAGTCGTGAAACTTTTGTTCATTGACATGCGGGTTTGAATGTGATGGTTCGCTCTCGGTTTCGAGAACATTTTCTCCCAGCCTGATGATTGTTGCTGCCTGACCCTTAAGGTCCTCTCGGTTATTCATGGTTACTTCGACTCTGTATAAGATTAAATGTGATCCGTTATTTAAGTTTCTCCCATATACCCCGATATGGGAAATTTATCACCTCTTGAATGTACTAAACTGGAGAAGTCCAGATTCATCTTCTCATATGTGATTTTTTGGTTCATCCGACAAAAGTGTGCTTTGTTTCATCAAGTGCCATGATTTTCGTTGGAGTTATCTCCGATGGTGCTATGACCAAGTAATGCCAGATTCTCAGGTCGATACTGTTGTGATAGCTTGGCAAACCATCACCTGCGCTGTATAACATTTGTGAAATTATGTTCTATAGTTCTTGTTAAATCTCTCACCCTGCATAAAAAAGATGGAATTAAAAATAGTAACCGATTGCTCTGGAATTGATTGGTCAATAATCGCTGAATCACTGCGAAAAGTCGGCATGGCCTACCATTCACCAGAAGTTCATAAGCGTGCTTTCGAGGCCAGTTACACAACCGTTTTTATTTATGATGGCTCACAGTTAACTGGTTTTGGAAGAGCAATATCTGATGGTGAATATCAGGGGGCAATTTATGATGTTGCTGTTTTGCCAGAGGCTCAAGGAAAGGGAATTGGAAAGGTTATCATCCAAACCATCTTAGCTCAACTGCCAAACTGTAATATCATTCTGTATGCAACTCCAGGGATGGAAGGATTTTATAAAAAGTTTGGATTTGGGGTTATGACAACAGGAATGGCAGTTTTTACAAATCCAGAAGCAATGAGAAAATTTACAGTTTAATTTTCTCAACCACCAAGACGAATGGGCGTCCCCAAATGCAGCCGATGATAGGAAGCTCTCCCTCCATCCCCTATCATCTTGTCAGGTGGGGAAGATGCAAACTCCGGGACACCTTCTTGGCGGTATCCCGGCCCTGAAACAGAGAGAAAATCAGTCAGGTACGTTCTATTTGTCTGTTGGAAATCGAAGAGATGTACTGTTTTTCTTGGTTTCCAGGATGAAAGATGTCTTTACATTCTGGATTCCGGGGATACCTGAAAGTTTATTATTTACAAAATTGGTATAGCTTTCCATATCTTTGACAACAACCTTGAGGAGAAAATCCACTTCACCGGTGAGTTGATAGCATTCGAGGACCTCTTCCATACTGGTCAAACGTTTGATCACATTTTCAAGGGACTGTATCTGATGATGGCTGAGGCAGACCATGACAATGGTCTGTATCTCAAAACCTGCTTTTTTGCGGTCGAGTACGGCAACATATTTATCGATGACGCCTGATGACTCAAGGCGTCTGACACGTTCAAGGACCGCAGGGGGGGATAAGCCAATTTCCTGTGCTAGTCTGGAGTTGGTAATACGGCCATTGTCCTGGAGAATGGTCAGAATTTTTTTATCGGTGCCGTCAATCATAGCGTTGTCTTATAAAATTATCAGTTGTCAGTAAACATGAAACAGTAGCTTCTTTTCCAAATAAGCAAAAGAATTTTCTTCAGTTTGTAATCTTTGTAAAGGAACTACTCAGCCTCACTGTCACCTTCATTCTCTTTATTATTGTCCATTTTGGGAAGATCCTTATCGTACAGTTGCTTGGCCGCAAGAAGCAGAAATGGAATAGTAAAAACCGGTGCCAGGCTCGGACCAAGCTGAAACAACTGCTGTAAAGTTGCACTGGCGACTTTGAGTTCGGGAAATACATATTTCAGACTGCAGTAGGTTACAATTGCACCGATCACACTGAGCCACCATGGTGTAAACCTGTTTTTTTCTGGAACCGACGGGGACGGTTGAGGCACAGTTTTCATAGCTCCTCTGAAAGAACGAGTTTTACCATCTCCCGGACCTGGGGACTTGGGTCGCTGTACATTTTTTCAACATGTCTCAGGGCTTCAGGAGTTCCTATGAGAGCTAACAGAGAAACCGCTTCGCCACGAAGCAGGGGGTTGCCATCCTCAAGCAGTGGCAGGAGAGAAGGGACTGCCTGTACCAGAGTCTGGGGCTGAATTTCTTTGAGTTCCTCAAAGAGTACAGCCATGCCGAGACGGACGTTGAAGCGTTCATCCCGCAAAAGGTCACCACTCCATGCATAGTATCTGGAATCCTGGCGAAACATGGCTGTTATATTTTCTATGTGGCCCATTTCAAGAAAATCTGCGATCACCTTTTTTAATTCTTCATCGCTTACATCATGATTTTTTTGCATTGAAGTTGTACCCTTGGTTTTGAAAATGTGAGTGCCAACTACTGTGTATCTTCTTGGCCTTTATGGCAAGTGTAAATGCAGGAAGCACAACTATTAACAGCACCACGAAAGGAGCACAATGATTGACATAAATATACCCGGAGGGCCTGCACTGAAAATTCATCATCTTGTTCTGGATTATAATGGAACAATCGCACTGGATGGTGACCTTATAACAGGGGTGCCGGAGTTACTTAATCTTCTGGCAAAAGATGTTCAACTCCATGTTCTGACCGCTGATACCCATGGGACGGTAAAAGAGAAGGTTGCCGGTATTGCCTGTCATCTGCAGGTGATCGGAGAGGGGGCTCAGGACGAGAAAAAGGGGGCGTATGTCAAGAGTCTTGGGGAAAAGAATGTTGCTGCAATTGGGAACGGCAGAAATGATGCGCTCATGCTTTCGATAGCAGCCCTCGGCATTTCCGTTTTGCAAAACGAAGGCGCCTCCCCTGCTGCAATTGCCGCCAGTGACATCTGCTGCAAAGATATCTGGGATGCTTTGCAATTGATGCTGCGACCGGAAAGATTACAGGCAACGCTTAGGAATTAGTAGCATTCGCATCCTGATTTCACTGAAAGGGAATGGGTAAAAAATTGCTAGGGTGTGCAAAAAATTCTCCCGGCGTAGGAGCTGTGTGGCTTTTATGACTTGAAATAACCGTCTGAATATAAGAAATATTTATTGATTGTCGTGTCTGGCATGTTCTCTGCAGTTCGTTTTGAAATAATCTTTGATTAATTTATTTCTGAATATTGGAGAAATGCTATGAGTACACTATTGTGGAATCTGATTTTGCCGGCACTGATTGTTCTATCCACGGCCACTCCGGGGGCTGGATGGTATTATGTCGATCCAATTAATGAGGCGGTTGAGGTGAGTTCGCTGTACGATAGTGGTCCCCTTGTGGCCGGGACTCTGCTGGACTATCTTCCCGATGGAGCCCGGTCGGTTATGATAGAGAATACCCAGTATTTTATCTCCGGTGGTAACTGGTTTATTGCGGTTATTGAAGGAGATATCCAGTACATGGTTGTTCTTGCTCCAGTCTGAAGTGCTGGGTCCGACTGACCCAGCTGTTTGACCTTTCTGCTGTTCTCTCTTTTTTATCTGAGCGTCTCTACTGCCGGAGCCGTTACGTCGTTGGTTGATTGATCATTCTCAAGGTCCATCGCCACAAGCAGGGCGTAATGACCATTCTGGGCAAGCAGCTCATCATGGGTTCCGCTTTCCACAATTTTCCCCTGACGCATGACGACTATGTGATTTGCCCTGCGGATCGTTGAAAGACGATGGGCAATAACCAGACTTGTCCTGTTTTTAAAACTGTCGGCTATTGCCGTCTCCAGTATATTTTCTGATTCGGTGTCGATGGCCGCTGTTGCTTCATCAAGGATAAGGATTGCCGGATCCCGGCAGAGCACCCGGGCAAAAGCCAGAAGTTGTTTCTCTCCTGTGGAAAGAGTCATTCCTCCCTCTCCGATCAGCGTATCAAGACCCTGGGGCAGCTTGTTTGTAAATCTGTCGATCCCCGTCTGCTTGAGAATCTCTTCAACCTTTTGCCGGTTGCAACCGGTCTCCATGACAATATTGGCAAGCAATGTGTCCTGCAGGAGGAAGACGTCCTGTAAAATAACTCCAACCACTTGGCGAAGATTTTTCAGGCTCAGATCCTTTATATTGTGCCCGTCTATTAAAATATTTCCGTGTTGTGGCTCGTAAAAACGTAAGAGTAGATTGACAAGTGTTGTCTTGCCTGAGCCAGTGGTGCCGACAAGAGCGACTGTCTGGCCGGGTTCAAGAGAAAAAGATACATCAGAGAGTATCTGTGAATCGGGGGTGTAAGAAAAATGAATGTTCTGAAAGTCCAGTCTACCTTCGGGGTTGTGGAGTTCTGTGGCCAGGGGCGTTTCCTGAATAGCACTTTTTTTGTCGAGCAGCTGGAAGATCCGTTCTGCAGAGGCCATGGCGGACTGAACGACAGAATATTTCTGGGATAACTCACGCAGAGGTTGAAAAAACAACCGCATATAGGAAATAAAAGCGACAAGTTCTCCCAGGGTAAGCCTCTTTTGCAGTATTTCACCACCGCCATACCAGAGAATGAGCGCCACTGCAGCAGAGCTTAAAAACTCTGTAAGTGGCATGAAGGTACCAAAGAGTTTGATCTGCTTGAGTGTTTTCTGTAGATATTCCCCGGTTAAACTCTCAAAGGTCTCTTTGCATTCGGCCTGTCTGTTGAAGATCTGCAGGATCGAAATACCGGCAAGGGTCTCTGAGAGGTAGGAGTTTATCTTGGCAAGTTTCGTGCGTATCTCTCTGAATCTTTCGCGGGCAAATTTTGCAAATATGATTGTGATTACAAGAGCAACAGGCATAAAGAGGGTCATGACACCGGCAAGCCTTGGATTCATATAAAACAGGAGGAGAAGTATCCCGGCCAGGCGCAGCAAATCGTTGAACAGGGTCACGATGACGGAGGTGAACATCTCATTCATGTTCTGGATATCGTTGGTCAGCCTTGTGACAAGTCTTCCCGTGGGGTTGCTGTTAAAAAAAGTGAGATCAAGATTAAGGATGGTGGTGAAAAGTCGTTGTCTCACCGTGTGCATAACAGACTGTCCTACCCATTCCAGAATCAGGATCTGGATAAACGTTGCAAAAAAAACAGCGACCACCAGCAGACCGTACTGTAGTGCAATGTGACTCAGGCCCGCCATCCGCAAAGCTCTTTCCAGATGTTCCACGGTGATATAACTGTCTATCGCCGTCTGGACAAGGTGGGGGAGAGTCAGGGTACTTGCGGTGATGATGAACGAAATAAACACCGCAGCTATCAGGCCCGCTTTATATGGCGCTGAGAAACGGAGCACTCTTTTCCACAGACCAAAGTCGCTGAGAGAGCCTTGATGTCCCTCTTCACTGTAGCCGTAATCTCTCATGGAGCAGAGGTCTCCCCCAGATCGTTGTTTTTCATCTGTTTGTCGTGCATTGTTCTGTACAGTGGGTTGCGGGTGAGCAATTCGTCATGGGTGCCCTGTGTTTCCACCACGCCATCCTTTAAAATGGTAATTTGATCGGTCATGGAAAGAAGTTTGATCCTGTTGGAGACTATGATCACAGTTTTATTGGCCAGGTGTTGTTTAATACCGTTAAAAACATCATGCTCGGTTGCCACATCTACAGCTGAAAGACCGTCATCGATAATAAGAATCGGTCGGTCGCAGAGGAGGGCTCTGGCAAGGCCAAGGCGTTGCCGCTGGCCACCGCTCAGTTTTACCCCCCGTTCTCCGATGAGGGTGTTATACCCGTCTTTAAATTCTATAATGTCGGCATGAATGGCGGCGTTTTTCGCTGCCTGCTCGACCTCCTCAAGGCTGCTTTCAGGTCTTCCCAGGCGTATATTCGCTGCAATGGAGTCTGAAAAAAGGGTCGGTTCCTGGCTGACGTAGCCAATGTGTGAGCGGATAAATGCAAGGGGAAGGCTGTTGACCTCTTTGTCTGCAAAATAAAGCATGCCGTCCTCAAGAGGATACATACGGGTCAGCAATTTACAGAGGGTTGACTTACCTGAACCTGTTCTCCCAGTGATCCCGTAAATACCGGGTGGAAATTCAAGATTGATGGAGGAGAGGGCCGGTGTCGATGCTGCGGCGTAGGTAAAAGTCAGATTTCTGAGGGAAAACCCAAGCTTCTTGGAATCGATACCTTCAGGTAAATTGGAATTGTCTTTAAGGCTCGGTTCGGCGTTGAGAATATGCTGAATTCTGCCAAGAGAGGTAAGTCCCCGCTGTGCGAGATTCGCCACCCAGCCTATGGCCATCATGGGCCAGATCAACATATAAAGATAGGTGATAAAGGCAACAAAATCTCCCAGGCTGATGGTTGCATTAATGACAAGTCGTCCGCCAAAATAGAGAATCATGAGCATTCCGCAGCTGCCGACAAGGCTTGCCAGAGGACTGATAAGGCCTTGAATTTTAGCGACATTTATATTGGCGGTAGCGTATGCTTTGCCGAGGAGGTTGAAACGGCTGCCTTGAAAGTTTTCCATTGTGTAGGCCTTGATCAGACCAATGGAGAGAAGGGTGGATCTTGAAAATTCGGTAAGATCTGCAAACTGCTCCTGGACCGTGGCAAACCTTTTATGCAGTTTTCCCGAGAGAATCCGTGTCGAAATGGCAAGAAAAGGCATGGGGAGAAGGGCCAGCAGGGTAAGCGTTGGATCGATTGCAATCATAAAGGCGATGGCGGCAACGGACATGACAAGTGCATCGGCCGCTGCGACCATCCCCATGCCACAGGCCATCTGTACAGCAGAGAGGTCGTTGCCGAGGTGGGCCATAAGATCACCTGTTGAATATTTTTCAAAAAACTGAGCATCCATCTTCAGGATGTGACCAAAAAGCCGGTTGCGGATGGCACGCTCCAGTAGACGGGAAAAGCCAATTATCAGGTATCTCCAGCAGAAACGTAAAATAACGACCAGGATTCCAATGGCCACAATGGCAAGACCGACCTGGAAGAGGCCGTTTTGGTCTATGCTCTGTCGGGAAAGCCCGTCAACCGCTTTTTTGATCAGTCTTGGAATGACGAGCTGAAGTAAGTCGACCGTGATCAGGGCAGAAAAACCGAAAATGAGACGGTAGCGGTGGGTTTTGAAAAGTGGGACCAATAGATCTTTAAGCTCAGAGTATGAGATTATCTTCGCTCTCTTTTTATCCATGAGAGCTGATGGCTTTTTCTTCAAAGGAAGTCCTGCTTAAATTATGAAAATAAAGTGTGTATAGTCAAACTGTAAATGATAAGCAAATGCTTTCAGGATGTCACTGTAAATCTTCAAAAGTGCTTTGTATTGCTGTGAAGAGTAGTCAGATCACTATTTGTTATAATGATCTTTTTGGTAGCAATAGTGAAAAAGAAACGAGAAGGTATTTTTTTTTAAAAATAATTATAAACTGTAATGAAAGATATTGATCAGGCCTGTTAAATAAGGAAGAAAAAATAATTTATTACGGCAGTAATAAGTTATGATATGTTCTTTGAATATTATTAACAAACAATATATTTGCGGATGAACTATAATTGTTATTTGAAAATGGTGATTGGTCTTGTTATATTCGCAACAGACAAATAAAAGAAATATTGTTTATAGAAAATAATTTAAGAAGTGGATGCTCAGACAGACTATATTAAAAGAGACTGTGCTTTTATATTCAAAGACCAACAACCTCACTAGAAAGGAATTCACATGGATGAGTTTACAACGATACTTTGTCATGCTCGACGTTTCAAAAGTGCCGTTAAAGAATTAACCGTAGAGCAGTTAGAAGATGTAAGAAGTAAGTTAGATAAAATTATTGAAGTTCGAGCACTCGAATATGAAAAAATGCATAAAAAAGAGGCCGAGCGTCTTCTAAAGATTAAAAAATATCAGGAAATGCTCGCAGCAGATGGTATTGAGCCTGATGAACTGCAAGCCCAACCTGTAAAGAAAAAAGTGAAAAGAACTCCGCTTCCACCTAAATATGCAATAGTAAATGATGCTGGTGAACGTATTACATGGACAGGTCAGGGACGCATGCCGAATGTATTTAAGAGCCGTATTGCGCAGGGAGAAAACATAGAAAAATATCTTATTTGATTCTGATAATTTTTTTCTCCAAAAAACATTTTAAAAAATATTGCCGCTTGTAGAGCGGTAATATTTTTTTAGTTTCTGGCTTCTTTTAATAAGAGCCAATGGCGCCAATAGGTTTCTTGCTGGGGTGATGGTGACGTATTAAAACACAGGAATTGGGGATCGAGAGCTGGAAGTAGAGAAGCACAAAAGGTTTTGCCCTCCGTGCCCGATGATCGAGGCAACACAATAGGCATCCCCCTTCTTACCCTTACATAATAGAAAAATCTACGCACTGCTCTACGACCAGAAACTCACCGAGAAGAGCTCTCTGCTGGATTACATTTTTAAATACAGTCCCATTTCCCAAAAGCCTATCTCAAGTACCGTTGCCTGCTTAAACGTTTTGGCAAGATTTTTCATACGGTCAGCTCCTGCACGCGATGCGGCAAGGTTGTCCAGATTTTCTACGGCCTTTCTTGCAATATCCTGGTATTCATCACCTCCGTACATCTCAATCCATTCTCTGTAGGGGTTACCAGACAGACGGGTGGCGGGGTCTTCCATCAGGCGCTTGCAGATCACTGCATAGCCTATCACGCAGGGGGCAAGCGCCACGTGCAGGTCGAGAATATCTCCAGCCAACCCCCGCTCTAGGACATAGCGGGTATAAGCCATATTGGCGCTCGCCTCCTCTACTTCTTCCAGTTGCTTTTCCTCTATTCCCCAGCTCTTACAGTATTTGACATGGAGGCCCATCTCATAGTTCAGGTGCGCGTTAAGGGTCGTTGCTGCTGCTCGCATATCGGCAATCGTCTCGGACTTGTAAACCGCTAGTGCCCAGGCTCGGGAAAAATGGATGAGAAAGAGATAATCCTGCATGAGGTAGTGACGGAAACATTGCTCGGGCAGGGTTCCGTCAGCGATCTGACCAATAAATTCATGGTAACAATATGCTTGCCACTCCTGCTCGCATTGCGCATGCAATGTGTCAAATAGAGTTATCGGGGAGTGAGGCGGAGATGAGTCTGTCATGGTAAAAACCTTTGTATAAGAGTCTGGGGGTAAAAATGATCTGCCTACTATATCCCCTTTTGTTTCTTTTAACAGGTCTTATAGTAGTTCATTGTGATCTATATACATGAAAATAAAATGGAATAAATACTGATGTCTCAAATAATAAAAGCGGAAAACATCTCGAAACATTTCACCATTGGCTCCCAAAGGATTCAGATCCTCAAAAATATTTCACTTACCATTGGCAAAGGTGAATTTGTTGTGGTTGCAGGGAGTAGTGGCAGTGGTAAAAGCACACTTTTAAGTGTGCTTTCCGGTCTGGATAAACCTGATGGTGGTCGCGTTGAACTTTGTTTACGGGATATAACTCCGATGTCAGAAGATCAACTTGCACCAGTGCGAAATACCCTTATCGGTTTTGTTTTCCAATCCTTTCATCTCATTCCGTCTCTCACTGCCCTTGAAAATATCCAATTTCCTGCAGAACTTAAAAAAGACCCGGATGCGACCAATAAAGCCCAGGCCTTGCTGGAAAAAGTTGGTTTGAGTCAGCGGGCCAATAATTACCCATCTCAGATGTCTGGCGGTGAACAGCAGCGTGTCGCTATTTGCAGGGCTCTCATCAATGCGCCGCAAATAGTTTTCGCTGACGAGCCCACTGGAAATCTTGACTCGGGAAACAGTACGGCCATTATAGAACTCCTTGCCAAGCTTCACGAAGAACTCGGTATGACCCTGGTCATCGTTACCCATAGCAGGTCCCTTGCAGCCCGTGCCGATAGGGTTATCGTACTTCGTGATGGGGTTATTGAAGCAGGGAGCCAGCTGTAATGAATTTTCGTTTCATTCTTTCTGAAATCTCACACAGTCGCGGTCAGGGACTGATTTTTGTGGTCTGTGTCGCGCTGTCCCTGGTAAGTCTTGTTGCAATCAACAGCTTTCGCCGGGATGTCAATCAGTCCTTGGTCAGTGATGCCAGAAATCTCCATGGCGGTGATGTGATTGTAAGAAGCCATCGTCCCTTAAGCCCGGTAATCACCAAAGCACTTGCGGACCTGGAACAGGAACCAGACACCGAGGTGAGTCGAACCTGGGAGTTTTATTCGGTTGCCAGAAACGGTTCTGGGGATAAGACGGTACTTGCCAACATTAAGGCGGTTGATAGCATCTATCCTCTTTATGGGGCTGTAGAGCTTCGTTCGGGGAAAAATTTTCAACAGGTATTACAGCCGGGTACTGCGGTTGTTGGCTCATCGCTTCTGGTTCGCCTTGACGTTAAAGAGGGAGAACAGGTTCAGGTTGGTTCAAAGTCTTTAACGATTGTAGATGTGGTTGAAGGGGAATCACAACGGCCGGTGGAGTTTTTTGATTTTGGTCCACGCATCTTTGTTTCTTCGGCCGATCTCGCGGCGATGGATCTGATGAAGCCAGGCAGCAGGGTGCATTATAAGGCTCTGCTTCGTCTGGGTGAACCCAGTATGGTAGACGAAATCGCAGCAAAATTGCAGCACTATACAGATACCGGTCAGGAGCGGGTGGTGACCTATGCCAATGCGCCATCAAGGGTAAAACGATTTTTTGATAATCTCCTGTTTTTCCTCTCGCTCATCTCTGTTTTCACAATGCTTCTGGCAGGTGTCGGGATGCAGAGTTCCCTGGCTGCTCTATTTCGCCATAAAGAAAAGAGTCTAGCTATTATTAGAGCCGTGGGGGCAAGCGGCAGATTTTTATTCAGCCACTATCTTGTTATCGTCTTTGTCCTCAGTCTTACAGGCTGCTTTGTGGGTTTTCTGGGGGCTTATATTCTTGAAAAGAATTTCACCTTGATCTTCGCCGGTCTGCTTCCTGATAATATCAAGCTTGGCCTGTCCCCTGTTGATATTTTTGAAGGAACTCTTTTAGGCTTTGCTGTGGTTGCCTTCTTTTCATTTTTCCCACTGCGTTCAATTACTTCTGTCAAACCCATTGCGGTGATACGACATGAAAGTACGACCGAACAGTCTCCTACCACCTATCTGTTTTTTGTCTGTGGGGTGGTTTTGTTTACCGGTCTTATTATCCGGCAACTCGACGATGTGAAGATTGGTCTCTATTTTGTCGGGGGTACCTTCACCTTGGTCGCTATGATTACCCTGCTGGTAAGCTTGGTCATTGTTGGTTTACGGAGAATCTCAGGAGGTGGTCTTGCCTTGCGGCAGGCCCTTAAAAGTATGCTGCGACCGGGCAATGCGGCAAAGACTATAATGGTCACGCTCAGCTCGGCTTTGACCTTGCTGTTGTCCATTGGTCTTGTGCAGAATGATCTTCGTTCGACCTATATATCATCCTACCCCGAGGATGCTCCCAATCTTTTTTGTATTGATATTCAAAAAAATCAAAAACAAGGATTCATGGAACTGGCAGGAGATGATGTTGAGCTCTTCCCGGTAATCCGGGCCCGGCTTCTTTCAATGAATGATGAAAAAATTGTGAGAGAAAAGGAGCAGAAAAAAAGAGGAGACACTCTGACCAGAGAGTTTAATCTGACCTATCGTGCAGGGCTTTTGAGTGATGAGGTCCTCATTGAAGGGGATGCTTTATTTGGAACAGAGGAACTTGCTCCAGGAATCATTCCTGTCTCAATTCTTGATACAGTGGCTGAAATGGGCGATATGGTACTTGGTGATATTCTCTCATTTAATGTACAGGGACTGCCTCTGGAGGCTCAGGTTGTCTCTGTAAGGAGTCGTACCAAGTCGATGCTCTATCCTTTTTTCTATTTTGTTTTCCCAGAAAAATATCTCGGCCAGGCGCCGCAGACGTTTTTTGCGGCGCTCACCGTAGCGCCTGAGGACGTTGGCCAAATGGAGAATAAGGTGGTTGAAAAATTCCCCAACATATCAACTATAAATGTGGCTGAGACGGCAAAAGAACTCGGCCGGATTATGGAAAAGCTCTCTTCAGTTATCACCTTTTTTTCAATGTTTTCCATAGTGGCAGGGTTACTCATACTGGTGAGTTCAATTCTTGCTACCCGTCTGGCACGGATTCAGGAAGCGGTCTTTTATAAAATTTTAGGGGCGGATTCTGTCTTTGTCTGGAAGGTGTTTATACTGGAAAATCTTATTCTTGCCCTGATCAGCAGTGGCTGTGCTCTTGTGATTTCACAGGTTGCAAGCTGGGCGCTGTCGACCTATGTTTTTAATATTGAACATAAAGCATATGTTCTCTTTTGTGTTTTTCTGGTTGCCGTTTCCTGTTGTATTGTTGTGGGAACAGGGGTGGCATCGTCGATATCGATTGTGCGTCGTAAGCCAGGAGAGTTTCTCCAAAAAAGGAGCGTTGAGTAATGAAAGAAAAAAAGAGCTCGTTTTATGCAGAACCGTTGACCGGAGTGCGGCTGCTATGCTGACACACATGAGGTTTATCGTTATGTTGCTCACGATCCTGCTTCTGGCCGGTTGCAGTGAAGAACCACAGAACCGGGTTCAGCCAAAGAGAGAAGAACCTGTGAATATTGAGATGAAAACCATTGTTGCCATTGGAGATAGTCTTACCGCAGGTTTTGGCGTTGATCCCAGTGAGAGCTATCCCGCTCTATTAGAAAAAAAACTCCAGGCGCACAACTATCCTTATACAGTCGTCAACGCCGGGGTGAGTGGTGAAACCAGTTCCGGGACCCTTGCTCGAATTGACTGGATACTCACTCGAAAACCGGAGCTGGTTATCGTTGGCACCGGTGCAAATGATGGTCTGCGTGGAATAAGTGTCAATCTTCTGGAAGAAAACCTGCGTGAAATTGTCACCCAGCTTAAAGAAAACAATGTCGCGGTGCTTCTTGCCGGGATGAAAATGGTTTACAATCTTGGCCCTGAATATGTGTCTCAGTTCAATGCTGTGTATCCCCGCATCGCCCAGGAGATGGAGGTCGAACTGATGCCATTTTTCCTCGAAGATGTGGCAACCAGAACCAATCTTAATCTCGAAGATGGGATACATCCAAACAGTGAGGGGTACAGAATTATTGTCGAAAATATCTACCCATACGTCGTAGAGGTTCTTGATTCGGTAAAACAGTAATGGATAAGAAAAAACAGTTTTCAGAAGCCGCAAATGAAATCATACTCGAATCTATTTCTGACGGTGTTTTCACAGTAGACCATAACTGGCGGATTATGACCTTTAACCGGGCAGCAGAACAAATCACAGGAACGCCAAGAGAGGAGGCTATAGGTCGTTTTTGCTGGGAGGTATTTCGCTCGAATATGTGTGAAGGTGACTGTGCCTTAAAACGCACGATGAAGGAGAATAAATCCTTTGTCTCAACCTCTACCTATATTATCAATAACAGGCAGAAGCGAGTGCCCATCGGGGTGTCCACCTCGCCCCTGCAAAATGAAAAAGGTGAGGTGCTGGGAGGAGTGGAAACCTTTCGGGATCGAACCCTTGTTGAAGAGCTTCGTCGCGAGATAACAGCCAGTTACGCGCTGGGGGATATGGTGAGCCGTAGCGTTGTCATGCAGAAAATATTCAACATACTGCCCCAGGTTGCCGAGAGTGACAGCACCGTGCTAATCGACGGTGAAACCGGGACAGGAAAAGGCCTTATGGCCTCTGCGATTCATAATCATTCCGGGCGCAAAGATGAACCTTTTGTGGCCATTAACTGTGGAGCCTTGCCCGACTCCCTGCTTGAATCTGAGCTGTTCGGCTATAAAGCCGGAGCCTTTACCGGTGCAGATAAAGACAAACCGGGGCTGTTTCAGGCGGCGGGCAGAGGTACTATTTTTCTGGATGAAATCGGAGATACCAGCGCAGCCTTTCAGGTCCGTTTATTAAGGGTGCTTGAAGATAAAGAGTTCCAACCTCTTGGCAGCGTTGAAAAGTGTAAGACAGATACCCGGATTATTGCCGCCACAAATCTTGATCTGGAAGAAAAGGTGGCGGATGGCAGTTTCAGGCAGGATCTGTTTTACCGGATTAATATAGTTCGTTTTCGTTTGCCCCCTCTAAGAGAGCGTAAAGAGGATTTACCCCTTTTAGTGGAACATTTTATAGAAAAACTGAACCATATCAAGGAGCGTTATATTACCCGCTTGTCTAAAGAGGCAATGGCTCTGTTGCTGGCTCATGATTTTCCTGGGAATATCCGTGAACTTGAAAATATTATCGAGCATGGTTTTGTCCTTTGCCAGGAGGGCGAAATTGGCAAAGAACATCTTCCCGCATATCTGCAGGATGGTTCCGGGGCAAACGTCTCGCCGTCTTCTCGGTATCTTTTAACGAATCTTCATAAGAGTGAGGCGGATTGTATTGTGGAGACTATTGTTCGTTGTGGTTATAATCGCCTTGCCGCCGCAAAAGAACTCGGTATGCACAAAAGTACCCTGTTTAGAAAACTGAAAAAATACCGGATTGAGCTTCCGGGACCCGATGGGCGGAGTAACCGCTCCCGGAAGTAGTCCTTATCTTTTTTTGTATAACCCCGCCACAAGTATATGCATAGAGTCGCAGGGTTTCACAGTACGGTCGCAACTTGCGACTGTTGAGCGCGACAAGGGTCGCGTTCATGCGACTCAGTATCCCTTCCTGTTGAACTTCATATTTTAAAATAAATACATAAAAACAGTAGTTTGCGTTTTTATTAGGGTGGTTGGCCCTATCCTTGCTTCTCAGTGAACAGAAAAGGAGAAGGAGTACTGACCTATGAAAATTGCGATTACTGTCTGGGGCAACCGCATCTCCCCGGTTTTTGATGCGGCGAGTACCTTGCTTTTACTCGATGTGGACGGGAATGATGTCGTTGATCGTGAGGTCAGGGTATTCCAGCCGAATCGATACGAGAGTTTTCTTGCCCTGTTAAAAGAAAAAGGAATTGAGCTCCTTATTTGTGGTGCTATGTGTGAGACTGCCGTGAGGAGGGTTGAAGCGTCCGGGGTAGAGGTCGCATCATTTTTGGCGGGAGAAGTGGAAGCTCTCATAGAGGGGTATCTGAAAAAGAGAGATTTCTCCGAATTTTCCATGCCGGGCTGCCGTCATGGAAGATGTTGTCGTGGAAGATATAAGAGGGTGGAGAGTCAGGGATAAAGCTGGATGCGCCTAAAATATCTGGAACGCATCAATGACTGGTTAACCTTTAAAAGGAGGATACATCATGCCAGGATTAAATAGACAGGGACCTGAAGGTAACGGACCAATGACAGGAAGACAGCGGGGAATGTGCAATAGAACCGATGACCTCTATCTGGCCAGGCAAAGAGGTGGTCTTGGGCGAGGAATGGGGGGCCGATGCCGAGGCTCTTTTTTTCAGTCTGGACCAGGGAGATTTGCCCAGACAGAGGTTGGGGGGGATCAGCGTTTTTCTACCAGGCAGAACGATGAACTCTCGAATCTAAAGGCTGAGTATCAAAAGACCCAGGAGGCGCTTGCCTCACTTATGCAGAAGATAGAAGTCCTTGAAAACAGGGAGTCCGGTTCTGAGTAAACGGAAGGAAAAGGTCGGCTGGAAAGATCGATACCGCTCCCCGGTAGAATTTAAAATCAATTGGAGTAAAGAATGACACGTATATTGTTTGTGACCGGGGAGCCCGGTGAATTCGATACATTTATAACAGGATTGCCTCAAGGCTGGGATACCTCTCTGGGGGTCGTCAATACTGCTGCCAAGGCATTTGAGATAGTCGCAGCTGAAAAGGTGGATGTTGTCGTTGTTGGTAAAACAGCAGGCGATCAGACGAGTCTTGATTTTGTCAAAAAACTCATGAAGCACCATCCTTTGGTAAACTGTGCCATGGTAAGCTCACTTTCCCATGATGATTTCCATGAAGCCACCGAAGGATACGGACTCTTCATGCAGCTCACCGAGAAACCAGATGTGGATCAAGCACATAAAATGGTTGAAATTCTTAACTCAATAATGGGTCTCATGAATTCTTGAGATCTGGAGAGACAAGGTAATGATCATAAGTATTGCAAGCGGGAAGGGCGGAACAGGAAAAACAACGGTGGCGACCAATCTGGCGCTGTCGCTTAACGGCGATGTTAACCTCCTGGATTGTGACGTCGAAGAGCCCAATGCCCATTTATTTATAAAACCAACGATGGATAAGGTTGAGCCGGTTACCACCTTCATCCCTGTGATCGATAGCGAAAAATGTAACCTCTGTCGAAAGTGTACGGATATCTGTCGATTCTCGGCCCTCGCAGTTGCCGGGAAAACCGTTCTGGTATTTCCGGAGATGTGCCACAGCTGTGAAGGCTGTATTGAGGTCTGTCCTGAGGGTGCGATTTCAGCTTCCACCCGTGAACTGGGGGTACTGGAGTCTGGACACAGTGGAAACCTCGGCTTTTATCTGGGGCGTATGCGAGTCGGAGAGGCGATGTCTCCACCCCTCATCAAAAAAGTGAGGACCAAAGAGAGAGAGCGCGATATTACAATAATTGATGCTCCTCCTGGGACCTCATGCCCGGTAATTGCGGCAATGAAGGGAACGGATTTCGTTCTGATGGTGACAGAGCCAACACCTTTTGGTCTGCATGATCTCAAACTTGCCGTGGAAGCGGTAAAGGTGCTCGGAATTCCCAGTGGTCTGGTGATCAACCGGGCTGACATGGGAAACAGTGGGGTCAAAGACTATGCAGCAGAAGAGAATATTCCTGTTCTCATGGAGATTCCTTTCGACCGAAAGATTGCAGAGGCCTACTCACGGGGAATTCCAATCGTCGAGGCTTTTCCGGACTACGCTGATAAGTTTCGAGCGTTGTACGCAAAAATTGAAAAGTATAGTTCAGTTGAAAAGGAGTCATGATGATAAGGGAACTTGTAATCGTCAGTGGAAAGGGCGGAACCGGAAAAACCAGTGTAACAGCTTCTTTTGCAGCCCTTGCCGAAAACGGTGTCCTCTGTGACGCTGACGTTGATGCCGCAGATCTTCATCTTTTGATGGCTCCTGTCGTGAGAGAGCGCAATGCCTTTATGGGCGGTTCTATTGCAGCTATACGCCAGGATGACTGTGTCGAATGCGGCCGCTGTCTGGAACTTTGTAAATTTAACGCAATCTCCGAGGATTTCGTGATCGATCCCCTCAGTTGCGAAGGATGCGGGGTTTGCGTTGATCTCTGCCCTGAAACGGCTATTGATTTTACTGTTCAGCAGTGTGGTGAGTGGTACAAGTCGGATACCCGCTTTGGGCCTATGGTTCATGCAAGGCTTGGTATCGCGGAAGAAAATTCAGGAAAACTTGTCAGCCTTGTACGCCAGGAAACCAGAAAACTGGCTGAGGCCAAAGGTTGCGGTATCATTCTCACCGATGGCCCTCCAGGCATTGGTTGTCCGGTTATTGCCTCCATTGGTGGGGCAACTGCGCTGGTTATCATCGTGGAACCAACGGTCTCAGGGCTGCATGACATGCAGCGGGTGGCAGAACTTGCGGCACATTTCAAGGTGCCTGGCCTTGTCTGTGTCAATAAATATGATCTCAATTCCGATATGACCAGAGAGATTGAGGAATATGCCGCAAAAAGAAATATGCAGCTGGTTGGGCGTATTCCTTTTGATCCAGTTTTCACAGAAGCAATGATACAGGGGAAAAGTGTTTTAGAGCAGGCTCCGGAATCAGAGGCTGCAATAGCCCTCCTCGATACATGGAGGAAGATAATGAGTTCGCCATCGATGAACACGATGGGAATAAAGGATTTTTCAGCAGTAATTCAATAAACTAAAAAAGGAGTAGTGAGAATGGCAACAGTACGTATAGCAGTACCATCGGAAGGACAAGGCGGACTTGACGGCATGCGCGCAGGGCATTTTGGTCATTGTGACGTATTTACCCTGATTGATGTGGAAGATGGGCAGATCAAAGAAGTAACCATTTTACAGAACAAAGAGCATGTTCAGGGTGGCTGTATGGTCCCTGTAAATCTTCTGGCAGAAGCCAAGGTTCAGCGTCTGATCGTAGGCGGTATCGGTATGCGCCCCTTGCAGGGCTTCAATCAGGTCGGTATAGATGTTTACTACGATGGCGAGAGAAGAGATATCCGTCCGGTCGTTGAGGATATGATTGCAGAAAAACTGCCTATCATTGGTGATGATCAGGTTTGCGGCGGTGGTGGCGGTCACTAAAAGAAAAATTGTACCTTGCAGATGGTTTCCTGTAATGAAACAGGAGATGGTCTGCAAGGTCCTTATGTAGGCTTAATTTCCGTGAAACGGAATGAGGTCAATACTAAAAGAGGTAGACCAATGAAAGTAGCAGTTACTTCAAAGGGAGAAGATCTTTCTTCAGAGACAGATCCACGCTTTGGTCGTGCACCCTTTATCCTTATTGTGGATACTGAAACCATGGCGTTTGAAGCCTTGGACAACAGCACCAATGTAAATGCCTTCAAAGGCGCAGGTATTCAGGCGGCGACCATGGTTGCCGATAAGGGAGCAGGGGTTTTGCTGACGGGATACTGTGGGCCAAATGCTTATAAAACTGTAACGGCTGCAGGGCTGAAGGTGGTGAGTGATATTACCGGTACGGTTGAAGAGGTTGTTGCAAAGTTCAAAAGCGGCAATGTGACCTATAGTGAAGGGGCAAACACGGACGGTCACTGGTAGCATTTTTCGTGAATGAAGGAAGGACTGTAATGAATGACGATGAATTTGATGCCCTGATTAATCAAATTCAGGGCGAAGTCTTTGATGAGGCACGGCAAGCTCTTGGTGAAAAAGGTTTTGACCGCTGGAGAAATCCTAAGTTTTGTGGCCGTCTTGAAGATGCAGATGGCTATGCCAGGCTCACAGGAGATTGTGGCGATACGATGGAAATGTACCTCCGGATCGATGGTGAAAAAGTCGCAGAGGTGGGGTATTTTACCGACGGCTGTAGTTCCAGTTCCATTGCAGGTTCTTTTACAGCCGAGCTTGCAATGGGAAAGAGCTTTACTGAGGTTTTGGATCTCCGGGGCAAAGATGTTTTAGATGAGATAGGCCGTTTTCCAGAGTCTGAGGAGCACTGTGCCCATCTTGCCGTGCGTACCCTGCAAGAGGCTTTGAACAGCTACCTTATGGCGCAGGCCAAGATGAGTTAGAAAAAATACATCTGTACTGTATTGACAGGGGTGCATCCCCTGAAAAGATGAAAACCGGAATGGCCTGCTGGCTTTTCCGGTTTTTTACTGCAGTGAACTGTAGTTTGTTTACAGGCCATGAGAAAGTCTGCAACAGTAAAATGTACCATTCACTGTCGCTTTTCTTCTTACTCCTGGCCAGCCCTTAAAAGTTGAAGACTTTGGCTTCAGCAGCCAAATCAATTAGATGTGGACCGCCATCAAGTACCATGTTGGAGTTGAACTTTGCCTCATCTAGGTTTCGATTCTTGGCGCATGGAGTGCAGATACCTGTGGTAACCTCGTTTTCAATAAGGTAGGGGAGGTAGTCCGCAGGACAGTCACCGGTAACGGTTTTGTTACTGCCATCCTTTCCGGCTATTGCCCAGTCAACACCACTGTCTATGAAAAACATGTTCACCTTGTGGCCTTTAGAATGGGCAATCTTTGCAAACTGGAAACAACGGGTTGCTTTTTCGTTGTCATTGGATTGTAACACAAAAAGAAAATTTGCCATGGTAACCTCTCTAAAAAGAAATGACGACAACAGGAGCCACGGGTGACTCCTACGGGTTAGGGCTTGAATATCAAAATACCTCAAAAGAAAAAATATCCAAGCGGGAAATCGATTTTGTGTAAATATTTCTGTATCTTGTACTACGATGAAGGATAAGCTGGTCCTCGTCGCGCCGTTGTGGTATTACTCAGTCTGCCTTGAGTGTGTATTTGATAAGTTGGGGGGAGCAATCAACAGACATTGTCTGTGTCACTGGGGATTAATACCGGCCATGCTGCTTGAAAAAAAGACTGAAAATTTCCATCGGCAGCTGTTCGGCTGGCTTGCTGTTTTTGGCTCGACCTTCTGCTTTTACCTGGCGACTGTAGTTATCCGCAGGTCAAGTCTGTCGGTGTCTATAGAATCTTCCTATTTTGTGTTTGCGAGATTTCTCCTGGGCTTTGTTGTCGTTTCTTCAACAATGGCCATTCAAAAACAGCGTTTTCAGCCAAGGAATTATCACTATCTGCTGGGCAGAACCATAGCCAATACCGTTGCAGTTTTCTGTTTTTACAAGGCTGTCGCTCTTGGTTCCGTTGCAGAGGCAAATATTCTCAATATGACCTACCCACTTTTTGTAGCGATATTTTCCTGGATCGTTCTGAAGGGTCAGAGGGATCTCTTTTTGGTCTTTGTTGTTTTTATTGCCTTTATCGGGATATGGCTGGTTTTAGCGCCTGGAGATTTTAGCACTGGTGTTGGCAATATCTGGGGTTTGATCTCCGGTATCAGTGCGGCGATTGCTATTATTTATCTCAATGTCAGCAGACGCTGCCACGATTCCCAGACAATTCTCTTTGTCTTATTTGGTTTTGGTGCTGTATTTATGATCTGTTTTTTTCATGAAGATATTTTTTTGCCGGGGAAAAAAGAGCTGTTTTATCTTCTCACCTGCTCTGTGGCCGGTGTTATGGGGCAGTATCTTCTGACTTACGGTTTCCTTTTTGTCACGGCCGTGGAAGGCTCCATTATCTCGTCTTCACGAATTTTGCTTGCGGCACTGCTGGGACCGTTTATTGCCGGAGATGTTCCTCTTGAGTTTGCCGGTTGGTGTGGGGCAGTGCTTATTTTTGGTGCAAATGTGGTCCTTGCCATCAGAAAATCATAGTTGGCAAGGGAGTTGGGAAAAACATACTGATTATTTGGTTGCTAAAAATCTGATTCCAAATTAATTGGCAAATTGGATCATTATTCCACTTCTTTGGACTTTTTTCCTCTCTGGTGGGGGTGATAATATTCTTTACGATGCGCGTGTACCAGCTGCTGAGAGCGAAGCGTCGTTGTAATATATAAGTCGTGATAAACAATGAATGAGAGCGAGATATTCAGCCGATTACTGACGGTTATTCAAACCTACCGCGCTACAGAAAAAGAAGGGAAAGTTCTGGAGTATCGTAGCCCCAATACCCTTGCCGAAATCCTGAATTTGGATGGGCCGGAGAAAAATGGAGACTGGGATGCTGTCTTTGAATGGGTGGAAAAATATCTCACTTATTCTGTCAAAACCAACCATCCTGCCTTTGTCAATAGAATGTGGGTGGGGGCAAATCTGCCGTCGGTGGTGGGAGAAATTATAACTGCCGTAACAAACACCTCTGCCTGTACCTTTGAGTCCGGTCCGGTTTCAACCCTTATTGAAAAATATATGATCGAACAAATGCTGGAGATTACCGGCTTTGTTCAGGGGGAGGGGCAGATGACCACAGGCTCGTCGAATGCAAACATGATTGCCATGATGTCTGCCAGAAATACCTGGAACGCACAGGTGAAAATTGATGGGCTCACCGGCCAGAAAAAACTTTTTGCCTTTGTTGGTGCTGATGCCCACTATTCCATGGACAAGGCCGCGAATATTTTAGGGATTGGTACCGGCCAGCTCATCAAGGTGACATTGAATGATAACGGTGAGATGGTCCCTGAAGCGTTGCGGCAGAGCCTTGAAAAGGTTGTGGCTGAAGGGGGCGCCCCCTTTTTTGTTGCGGCAACTGCAGGCACAACTGTGCGGGGGGCGTATGATCCCATTTTGCCACTGGTTCAGCTGCGAAAACAATTTGGGTTCTGGCTGCACGTGGATGGAGCCTGGGGAGGAGCGGCTGTTTTTAGTCCGAAGTTGAAGGCGAAATATCTTGCCGGTCTTGAGGAAGCGGATTCTTTTACCTGCGATTTTCATAAAATGCTCGGTTCTTCCCTGGTGTGCAATATTCTGCTCATCAATAAGAGCGTCCATACCTTTGGCAATGTTCTGAGTGCTGGAGACGGCAGCTATCTGTTTAGAGATGAGCACGTCAGCGAAGTAGAGGACTTTGGTACGGTGTCACTGCAGTGCGGACGAAGAGTTGATAGTCTGAAATGGTTTCTCGACTGGAAATATTTTGGTAAAGAAGGTTTTGCAAGACGGGTAGAAGGGTATCTCCTGCTGTGTGAATATGCAGAAAAGCTTGTGAGAAAGAGTCCGGAGCTGGAAATGGTAGTCGACAGGACCGCCTTTAATATCTGTTTCCGTTATAAGGTTGCGGAAGAACGTGCAAACAGTTTCAATCTTGGCCTGCGAACTACTCTGTATCAGGAGGGGCTCAGTCTTGTGGGTGTTGCCTATATTGATGGTAAAATGGTTATGCGGCTTCTGCTCACCAATCCAGCAACGACTCACGTTGATGTGGATAAATTCTTTGAAAGAGTAATAGAAGTGGGTAACCGGTTGCTCAAACATGAAAACGGGTAGTGGGTAAGAGCTCATGACCGCAGTGAGGGGTTCTTGTTGACCTGTTGTGCCGTTGTGAAGACAAGGACCCAAAAGACTGTCTTTTGTGAAGCCCTGCTTTTAAAAAAGCAAAAAGTTCGCTACAATACCTTTTTTACAAATACCCTGGCCCATTGCTACAGGTCTGGGGCAAATCGTTTACTTATAAATTTGGTGTATATCGAGATGGGAAAATCATTTCAGGATCAGTTGTTGGCCCTTGGACTTGTTGACAAAAAGAAGGCGAAAGAGACCAAAAAGCAACAACACCAGACCAAGAAGCAACAGGGGAAAGCAGGGCGTAATACCCAGGTCATAGATGAGAATGTTCTTCTGGCACAAAAGGCAGAGGAGAAAAAGAAGGCCCGGGCGCGGCAGCTGAACCAGGAGCGGGACATCAAACTGAAAAAACGTGAGGAAGCGGCCAGGATAAAGCAGTTTGTTGAGCAAAACAGGGTAGAAAAAGATGAGAAGGGTATCGCCTATCGTTTTAACGTTTCGGGGAAGATCCAACGCATTTTTGTTGCCA
Source organism: Desulforhopalus sp. IMCC35007 (assembly GCF_005116575.1). Classification (GTDB taxonomy): domain Bacteria; phylum Desulfobacterota; class Desulfobulbia; order Desulfobulbales; family Desulfocapsaceae; genus Desulforhopalus_A. The sequence goes on from NZ_SWCN01000013.1 coordinate 59,173, forward strand.
AAGAGGTAGCGGACAAACTGAGTGACGGTCGTCTTGGGATCGTCGTTTTAAGTGAACAGTTCGAGGTTATCCCCCGTGCTATTGTCGAGAAAATAACCGCTATTGACAGTAAAACGGTCGTTATCTTAAATGACAGAACCGGTGACGATTCTGACGATCCCGATGATCCATATGCGGAGTATAAAATACCCGATGACCTGGTCTGGTAACCCCCCTTTATTGGGTTGAGATCATGGGATGGAGGCTGAGCTGTACTTCTTTTGGCTTAGCCTCTATGTTGGCGATTTTGGTGTTGATGGTGACGGTTTTCGCTCCAGCTTCTGCAACAAGCGGGTCGAGGTTTTTCATGCTTACAGGGTATTCTCTGCCGTTGAGCATGGCAATCAGAGCTTTTCCGATCTCACCATTTCCCCCGGTGTTGTTTTTAGCAACATCATTAATTACCGGTTTTATATAGAGTGTCTGCTTTTTGGGGTCAAAACGAAGGGCTGCATCACTTGTTACGTCGAGTTCTATAGCTCCCACCTTGAGACGTATATCATGACCTGCGATCTCTGTGAGCAGTGCAAGATTGTTTCCCGCCAGATGAAGGCGGCAGGCCAGATGTCCCTCTGTGAGTTGCAGGTTACTGATATTAATGATGGTGATATCCCCGTCGACTGATTTGGAATGGGTGTCAATATGGATGGGCAACAAGGCTCGTATCACCTGAGTGATCACGCTTTGGGGGATGGTCAGGCGTATTGGTTCTGACTGGTTCTGAGCTATCGCCCTCTGGTTAAAAGAAGCGAGAAGTAAGAGGGTAAAAAGAGTCAGTCTAAAAAAGAGATGCATGGACGCTAACCTTGTTGAGATTTATGAGAATAAAATTTGCCTAAGATTAAGGACTGAATGACTAAAACGCAAGCCATAAAAAGGCCAATGATTGATGCGAGATCTCTGTGGTCTGTATGGCAGTGGAAGTCGTGGATTGCAATGGTGTGACTGTCCTGAAAAACCCCTGAAAAAGAAACTCTTCCTGATTGCGGCGGTAGATTTCCAGTCAGATCCAGACGTTCACCGCTGTATATCTGCACATCTTTTGTCCCGGCAAAGTAGTGTGCCCGATCAAGCATAATGGTTTTACCCGGTCTATTCTCGACATCTTTCATGGTGTGGATAAAATAGGTGTCTGCCTCTTCCAGCTGGTCGATAAAATAGAACGGAGTGATAAAATAGAGGAGAATGAGAAGGCCACCTATACCTCGTTTCGTCGTATTTACACTGAGTTCCATGCTGCTGCCGGCAGAGAGTTTTTTCCAGTTGTACATCAGGTAGATAAAGCCTAGAACTGTGAAAAAAGTAATCCCAAGGTATTCCGGCCAGAAAAGATCGAGATGAAAAAGATGCCAGTTGACAGGTGAAATGATGTTAACACCATTGCCCCACTTTATCTGTAAAGAATCAAGCAGCAGGTGTATCAGACTGTTGAGGGCAAGGATGGAAAATATCGTAACAGAATTCCGGGTCCAGAGGCTTAGGCCTGCTCCGAGGAGTAAACAGAGGAGAAGGCTGGCCTGGGGCGTGCAGTACAGACGTAGATCGTACGGATTGATGGCTGTGCAGGCGAGAAGCACTTTGAGTTCAATCCACGGGAGATCGGGAATGATACAGGCGATAATGACCCAGAGAAGCAGTTTTTTATCGAGGACGAAGCCGTTTAGTGGCGCCTGGATTCCTATGTGGCACAGTGTATTTGGCAAGGGAGTACAGAATTCTTATGGTGTATGTTGTTGTGGATTGTTGAATTGAGCAGTTGCCTGCATGGTCTGCGTGGCACCCTGTCTGAGAATAAAGCACTCAGGTGCGAATAGCATTAAGAATTTTACCATACTAAACTATTAGACTGAGATTGTCACCTATGCCTCCTATTTTGACCGTTAGTTCAGACTGCCTGCTTACGGGAATCGAATTTGCTCTTGAGCAGGAAATAAAAAAGCGCCTGACCATCGATAACCCGCAGTACTCCGCCGCCAAAAAATATGGACGCTGGATCGGTAAAAATTTAAAACCGCAGTTGAAATACTACGACCCTGTTCCTGGTGGACTGCGCTTTCCCCGGGGTTTTTCCAATCAGGCTGTACTCCTTTGTCGTGAATTTGCGGGGTGTGACCCGGAAATTGTTGATAAAAGAAGACTGCTTGAGCAACTCATCTTAAATTTTAGTGGAGACCTCAGACCCTATCAGGAAGAAGCAGTAAAGAAAGCGGAGCACAAATCTTTTGGAGTGATCGAGGCGGGTACGGGCAGCGGCAAGACCGTGATGGCCCTGGCGCTTCTCGCCAGGCGACGTCAACCTACCCTTGTTGTGGTGCATACCAAAGAACTGCTGTACCAGTGGCAGGAAAGGGTGGCACAGTTTCTCGGGATTGAAGCCGGACTTGTCGGGGATGGACATTTTGAACTCCGGGCTGTGACCATAGCCATTGTTAATTCTGCGAGAAAAAAAGTGGAAGATCTTTTTCCCCACTTTGGTCAGCTGATCGTAGATGAATGCCACCGTGTTCCTGCCAGCCTGTTCACCGATGTTGTTTCGGCTTTTGACTGCCATTATCTCCTCGGGCTATCCGCCACCGCTTTTCGTAGTGATGATGAAATGACCAAATTGATTTATTTTTTTATGGGGGACAGAATTCATAGGGTGGATCGCGACGAACTTATGTCAACCGGGGCAATTCTTGCCCCTGAGATTATACGCACTTCCACAGCCTTTAACTATGGCTACAGAGGCGATTATCAGGCTCTTATTAAAGCACTGGTCAGACACGAAGGCCGAAACCTGCAAATCATAAATGATATTGTGAAGGTCTCAAAAAAAATAGATTGCGGAACAATTCTGGTCGTTTCTGACAGAGTGAGCCACTGCGAGCTCTTTGTCGAACAGCTTCAGAAAAAAGGCCTACAGGCGGAACTGCTCTCAGGGCAGTTGTCCGCTGAGCATAGAAATGAGGTTGTAGAAAATGTTCTAAGTGGCAACGTTCAGGTTCTGGTGGCGACACTGCAGCTTATTTCCGAGGGCTTTGACTGTCCGGGATTATCGACTCTTTTTCTCACAACTCCAATCAGTTTTGAGGGCAGACTGCTTCAGGTTATCGGCCGGGTAATGCGGCCTGCTAAAAACAAACGGGCCAGGGTCTTTGATTATGTTGACGATAACATCCCAACCCTGCTCCGTTCCGCCAATGCAAGGGCTCTTGTGCTTTCTGATTTATAGGACAAGTAGGCACTGGGGCTGATCCGCAGGAGGTAAAGGTTGCGAGAGTAAGCCTGGTGAATAGGTCTAAACTCTCTGACGATTTTGTCTCAATACTCTTTTATTTTCTCGGAACATTAAGAAGATACTGGGGCAGATTATGTGCCGGTTGGCCAAATTGCCTTGCAAGCTTTACTTGCAGGTGAATTCAATCCATGTTAAACTATAAAGTTTTCTGAGGCAAATGTTGCAATAATGGCGGTATCGGGTCCGGCATCGCCTTCTTTTTATATAAAATTGCAGTTACTGAGTTTTTCTATTTACAGGAAAGCTTTTCTTAAGACATCACATAGGTAGAACATGGATCAGAGTAAAATTAGGAATGTGGCAATTATCGCCCACGTTGATCATGGAAAAACAACACTTGTAGATCAGCTTTTCAAAAATTCAGGTATGTTCCGTGACAACCAGGAAGTTTCCGAGAGGCTCATGGATTCCATGGACTTGGAAAAAGAGCGAGGCATTACCATTACCGCCAAAAATGGTTCCTATAAATACCGGGATTACTGGATCAATATTATCGACACCCCGGGCCATGCCGATTTTGGTGGCCAGGTGGAGCGTGTTCTGCGGATGGCCGATGGCGCATTGCTGCTCGTGGATGCACAGGAAGGACCAATGCCCCAGACCTATTTCGTTTTGAAAAAGGCGCTGGAGAATAACCTGCCCGTCATTGTTGTCATCAATAAAATCGACAAGCCTGCTGCACGCTGTGAATGGGTGGTGGATCAGGTGTTTGACCTTTTTGTCAAACTCAATGCTCCAGACCATATTCTTGATTTCCCCATTGTTTATGCTTCTGCAAAAAATGGTTTCTCTCTGCTCGACCCAGAGGACCCCGTTGTTGACGGTGGTACGATGGAACACATTTCGCAGATGATTGTCGATCACACCCCTGCACCTTCAGGTGATAAAGACAAGCCACTGCAGATGCAGGTCGGTACCATCGACTACTCTCCGTATCTTGGAAGACTTGGGATCGGCAAGGTTGTCAACGGCACCATGGAACTCAATCAGCCCATCGTGGTTGCCCGTCGTGACGGTTCTATCAAGCCTGTACGGATTTCTAAAATATTCCGCTTTGAATGTGATGAAAAGGTTGCTGTAGATTCAGCCGGAGTCGGCGAAATTGTAGCCGTTGCAGGTATGGATGATGTAACCGTCGGGGTGACGTTTACTGATTCAGAAAACCCAACCCCACTGCCGCTTATCACAATCGATCCACCGACTATCTCCATGAACTTTGTTCCTAATGACTCCCCCTTTGCGGGTAAGGAAGGGAAGTTTGTTACCTCCAGACACATTGGTGAGCGACTGCAAAAAGAGGTACTTTCTGACGTTGCCTTGCAGTATTCTGTGCTTGAAGATGCTGTAGGGTTCCGGGTGTCGGGTCGTGGAGAATTGCATCTTTCCATCCTCATTGAGAAAATGCGCCGCGAGGGTTATGAGTTTCAGGTAACCCGCCCTCAGGTTATCTTAAAAGAGGTGGATGGCAGGACCTTTGAGCCGTTTGAAAAACTCACTGTGGATGTTGACGAACAATATCAGGGTGCGGTTATTGAAAAGCTTGGAAAGCTCAAGGGACAGATGGAAGAAATGAGTAATTTTAATGGAATGGCCAGGATGGTCTTCTCTATTCCTACCCGGGGTCTGCTTGGCTACCGTTCACAGTTTATGACCGATACCAAGGGTATGGGGATGATGGCCTACGTGTTTGATGAGTATGCCCCCTATGCAGGAGAAATCAGCCACCGCGTGAATGGCGTTCTTGTGGTTAAAGAAAATTGTACCGCAGTGGCTTTTGCCTTATTTAATCTGCAGGAGCGGGGCAAACTGTTTGTTGGGCCTGGTGCTCCACTTTACCAGGGACAGATTGTCGGAGAGTGCAGTCGATCAAACGATCTGGTGGTAAATCCAGGTAAAGGTAAGAAGTTGACGAATATGAGAGCCTCCGGTTCCGATGAAGCGGTGATTCTGACGCCTTATACTGATATGTCACTGGAAGACTGTATCGCCTATATCAATGATGACGAACTGGTGGAAGTTACACCAGAATCTATCAGACTCAGGAAGAAACCGGGCCCAAAAATCAGGGGGTAATACTCCAATGAAAGAGATAGTGTTTGTGGTAATTGCAGGCCTTTTGGGTCTTGCCACTTTTGCCGCCATAGCCAGGAAATACGGAAGCGAATGTATGCCTTGACTCATGATATATGGATCCATAGGTATGGGTCTTTTTGGCTACTGGGTTTTACATAGAATATTTTAGTACCGTACTTCAGTGATTTGAAGCCTCTGCTTAGCTCTTGTTTTTTGCGGAAAATCACTCTGTTTTAAGGTACTTATTTTGTGATACTAAAAATTATCCGCTTTATCGGTTACAACACTGTTGAATTTGTGCACCAAACAACAAAGGCCCCGTTTACCTTAAAAGTAAACGGGGCCTTTGTTGTTTGTAGTTTCTCTGCTTAAAAGTATTGCATAAATGAGTTCATTACTTGTTCCTGGCCTTGAAATAATCAGAGAGAATTATCTTATGATCAAAAACAAGTTCCGGCAAATTGTCTTCGGAAAAGAGCTCAGCACGCAGGGCATCATCTGCAGCAACGGGCCGGGTGTTACCGGTTGCAATGAAGACTGTCGAGGCCGTATGCTGGCGTGGATCTCTTTTTGGGTCTGAATAGGTTCTAAATTGCAACAGGTTGGATACTTTGATGCCGGTTTCTTCTTCTGCTTCACGTATTGCTGCCGTCTCATAGGATTCCCCGTAATCGACAAAACCACCGGGGATAGCCCATCCGTGTGGTGGGTTTTTGCGTTCGATAAGTACTATTTTCCCTTCAACTTCTATAATGATATCTACAGTAGGGACAGGATTTCTGTAGACTTCGATGTTTTCATGGCAGTGCGGGCATTTCATGGCGGATTACCGAGGTATGTTTATGAGAAGAGCAATATCTTCCCATCCAGAAACAGAGGCAAGATTGTGTCGGCCCAGATTCCAGGGCTGATTGTAGACGATGGGATGAATATCTTCGTTTATGAGGGACTGGCAGGTTGCCACACGATCATCGACAAAATACTTTATTCTGTTGGCGTGAATGTGCCGTATCTTGTCATCGTGGTCTCCTGTAGCGACAATGTGAATGTTGACAAGGAGTGAACTGTCAAAATAGGTTTCAAGCCAGTCATGAACGGGCTGATCGATGGGTCTGGCAGTGATTATGGTAAGTTTTGAGGACCTGGCAAATGTACTCAGTGTCTCAATGGCACCTGGCATGGGTTGCAGGCCGGTGCCAAGAGAGTCCAACAGGATTTCAGTGAAGATTTTTTCAACCGTCTCTTTGGGTATACTAAGACATTCCTCAAGCTCAAAGTTGGTGATATCAGTTTTAGAAAAAGAGTTGTAACCATATTTTTCTACGGCAATTCGCACAAAGGTCTCGGCTGTATCGGCAATAACACCGTCAAAATCAAAACCGATCTCGGAAAGCGGAATGGAATTTTCCGTTAATTTAGCTATGGGCCTGTTGGGTGTATGTACGTTCAATGTCTTTTACCTGCTGCATGAGTCGTTTATTTTGAGGGGTATCAATGCCGAGTTTTTTGCCAAAAGCGACCACCGCACCGTTGATGGCGTCAATTTCAGTTTTTCTTTTTTTCCGCACATCCTGGAGCATGGACGAGACATTACCCGCTGTTTTTTGACATACTGAACGGGCCGCCTCAACAGGGTTGCCTATGATCTCAATCTTTTTCGCATTTGCCACCTTGATGGCCTCCTGGATTGCATTTTCCATGCGCTCGCTGGCGCCGGGCAGGGTGAGAAGTTCTCCGTTTTTGCAGTCAAGAGTCGCGGTGAGGGCATTGATCCCTACGTTGACAAAGAGTTTTCCCCAGAGTTTTGTCAGGATAGCAGAGGTAAGATGGCTCTCTATGCCGCCGCGCTCAAAGAGATCGTTGGTTGCCTGCAGCAGGGTGTTGAAGTGGCTGGCGGGTGTATTGAGAAATCCGAGAAATGTGGTCCCTCTTCCGGCATGCAGGACATGGCCGTGGCCAAGGATAGTGGCGCCCTCGGTGGTTGTACCGTAGGCGGCTGCCGCTCCGTGCAGGGCCGCCTCACATGCCAGGTGGCTGATGCCATTCTGCATAAAAATCAGCAGGGTCTGCTCAGATAAGAAGGGGGTGCAGAAATCAAGACAGCTTTTAATGTCGTAGGATTTTACGCATAAAAGCACTACATCGACAGGGCTCAGTTGGTTGGGATCGGATACTGCATTTACGGCAAAAGAACTTGCTGTCTTACCCTCCTGGTAGAGAACTCCCTTTGCCGTTATCTGTTTTGCCCGTTCACTGTTATAATCGAGGATGGTTAAAGTATCGGCATTGCCTAATCCCTTCGCCGCAGTGCATGCAAGCAGACACCCCAGTGCTCCCGGGCCAACGAGTACGTAATGCATGTATTCTCTTTTATTTGATGACAGTCGCTTCTTCGACGATGGCGTCATACTTATATCCCGCACCGAAATCCTTGTTCGCGGTAATGACTCCCTCAAAGGTTACAATGGTATCAGGTTCTATGGTCTCATGAGTGGTCACCACGAGGTCATGGGTGTTTTTCATGGGGTCGCCTGTGCCATCCTGAATGTGAATCCAGTTTTTTCCCATGATTGCCGGACTGACTTTCATTACTTTGCCCTGGACCTGTATTTTTTTCCCTGTGAGTTCGTTTGCCTGGTTAAAAAGTTCTGATACCGTGTAACTGTTAGCCCCTGTAGCCTTTTCAACCGAAATCTCGGCGAGAGGAACGATAGCTCCTGCACTGCCCCCCGAGGATTGGGCTTCATTTATGGTGGCGGTAGCCGGGGCTGATTTTTCGGCTTTTACCACCGAGGCAAAAGAGTCATCTTCCTTGGTCGCAACAGTCTCTGGTTCTACCTGTTTATCAGATGCCTGAGCTAAACCTGAACTGAAGATAATTGAGGGGAAGGTACGGTTTAAGGTTTTGGAGTTGAAATCTTTCATTTCCATACCCTGGTAGTACTGGATTTCTGCACCTTTTTCCACTGGAGTTTCTGGAATGGCAACCCAGCTGTCAATGCCCGCTGAGCTAACCAGCATGTAGGTGTATCCGGAGGCATTCATTGTTTCTTTAATCGTTCCCGAGATGGTATCACCGCCTGACTGGGCTGATAAGCCTGGCATGGCGATGCCCGATTGAGGAGAAAGGGAAAATAAAAAAGTGAAAATTGCGGAAAAAAAGACAGTTGCAAATCTTGAGTACATGATAGGGCCTCTGAGTATGAAAAAATGGTTATTTTACTTACGATTGAGGAACTTAGTCATCTTCAATAAGAAAGGCAATATGTTCAAGTAAAGAACGTGACCAAATTTCGTAGGTTTCATCGGTTACATGGACACCATCTTCCTGAAAGATTGGATCCGCTGAGTTCACCAGTCGGCTGTGAATATCGAGAAAACAGCAACCTGTCTGCATGGTCAGCGCCTCGATATGACAGTTGAGACTTGAGATGGTGTTGTAGGGGAGATGGGGGAGAAAAATGGGGAAAATAGAGGTGATAAGTATTTCTGCTGCAGGGTAGTTATGACAGAGCTTTACACAGATTTTTCGCAGAGTATGAATAAACTCGAAATTGCCGGTCAGAATATCATTCGTTCCTACCATGAGCATGATGAGGTCGGCCTGAGGCTGGTCCTGTTTCACCTGATCAAGGGATGCGTAGACATCCGAAGTCATGACTCCGGGAATACCGAGGTTGGTCACCTGGCAGGAGTTCAGCCGTCTCTGCCAGTTGTGGGATGCAACGAGTGAATCTCCGAGCAACAACACCTGAGTCATTTCCAGTACGTTCCTGTTGTATGATACATCTTATTAATCCTTCTGCCCTTTGCTGGCTTATACATAATAGAGGCTCAGTGCTTCAACACCTATAGTCTTAACCTACAGTTGCAGTCTATCTGTCTTCATGAGATAAAGCAAATCGACCCAGTGTTATCGTGGGGTAAAGATGAGCATTGTACACTAGCACAGGATACTTTTTCTACCAAAGGATTTATGGTTTTGAGGGTAAAATATCTGTAATATTAGTAGTTTTAGCTATTTTCCTTGAAGTACCACGCAGCTAAAGGGCTTCACTGGTATTTTTTTGTTTGGCAGAAGAGGCACTATCCTGGGTATTTCAAGAAAATCATTTGGAGATGGCTTAGATGTGTCTATAAGGGTGTACCAGTATTTTTGTTGGTTTTCCGTGACGGGCGGCAGGAACGAGAGTTGATCTGAACCATTGTTTACCATGATAAAAAATTCCACCGATCCGTCCCCGTCTTCCCCGTAAAGATGAAAGGCCAGTCCATGGCAGTCATCCAGCCAGTTTTGCACCCCAGGTTCAAGGTATTGCCAGCGAATTGATGTAGTATAGTGGACCCCGCTATTATCTGTATCGGGGAGGAAAAACCTTTCAAGGCGAAAAATTTTATAGCTTTGACGTAGTTTGATGCAATTTTTATAAAAACCGAAAAGCTCACGGTTTTTCTCAAGAAGAGACCAGTCAATCCAGCTTGTTTCATTGTCCTGGCACCAGGCATTGTTATTACCGTGTTGGGTTCGGCCAAACTCATCTCCTGCAAGGAGCATCGGGACACCTTGGGAGAGAAGGAGCAGAACGGCAAAGGTCTTTGTTTTACGGAGTCTGAGCCGGATGATATTGGGATCGTTTGTTGGACCTTCTTGCCCGCAATTCCAGCTGAGATTATGGTTGTCACCGTCCTTGTTACCCTCTCCATTGGGCAGGTTGTGTTTTTCATTGTAACTGACCAGGTCGTAAAGGGTGAAACCGTCATGACTGGTAACGAAATTAATTGAGCAGAGCGGACTTCTGCCGCTGGTTTCATAGAGGTCGGAACTGCCGGCAATCCGTGTGGCCAGATGGGACACTGTTTTTTCTTTTCCGAGCATAAACGCCCGCACATCATCTCTGAAACGACCGTTCCACTCGGCCCAGCGGGAATCTGTAGAGAAACTGCCTACCTGGTAAAGACCTGCAGCATCCCAGGCTTCGGCAATCATCTTTGTGTCACGAAGCACCGGATCTTCACCAATGATTTCAATCATTGGTGGGTTGGAGAGGACATTGCCCTGTTGATCGCGGCCAAGGATGGAGGCAAGGTCAAAGCGAAAGCCGTCAACATGCATTTCAGTCACCCAGTATTGCAGTGACTCTTTTATAAGATCACGAACAACCGGGTGGTTGCAGTTAAAGGTGTTGCCACAACCGGAAAAATTATGGTAAGCCCCGTCCTTTCCAAGCAGGTAATAAATGGAATTATCTATACCACGAAAGCTGCTCGTGGTGCCATCATAACCACCCTCCGCGGTGTGGTTGTAGACCATGTCAAGAAAGACCTCGATTCCAGCCCTGTGCAATTCTTTCACCATGGTTTTAAATTCTGTTACAGCAAGATCCGGGTCGTAGGCATAGCCGGATTTGATGGCAAAAAAGGAGACCGGGCTATAGCCCCAGTAATTCTGCAGAGGTTTACCTGTTTCTGGGTTAACGAAAATAACATCGTTTTCATCGAACTCGGTGATAGGCATGAGTTCCACGGCAGTAATGCCAAGCTTTTTCAGGTAGGGGATCTTTTCTATGAGACCGAGGTAGGTGCCCGGTGCTTTCACTCCGGAGTTCGGGTTGCGGGTAAAGCCTCTCAGGTGCAGTTCGTAAATAATGGTATCGGACAGTGGTATCTTTAATGGCCTGTCGTCCTGCCAGTCGAAATTGTCTTCTTCAATTTTACAACAGGTCCTGCTGCCATAGGTTGCCGTTTGCCCCCAACGTCGTGGGAGGAGTGACTGGGCATAAGGATCTACCAGGATGGTGTCGGTTGGTTTTGTCTTTTTACTGCTATGGCTTATCTGATAACCGTAAGTGAATGGTCGATTGTTGGTCTGTAGCAGGATATGCCACATGTCACCGGTACGATTTTCCTGCGGATCCAGTGGGATGTAAAGGTTTTTTGCCTTTGTTTGGTTTGGGGTCTGGTATTCAATAACCAGAGTCACAGCTGTTGCATTTCTTGCAAAGAGTGAGAAGTTAATACCTTCTTTCAGGGAAGTGGTACCTCTAGGCAAAGAGTAGCCTCTTTGAACATTTTTACGCTTTTGGTTGCTCATGTGAATGATAATAATTATTGTAACTACCACAATGTAGTTTTATCTGTTCCGGTGAAGTGTGCAGTATATTAAACCAAGAGATATAGTAAGGTATCACTGGGAAAAGTCAAAACAGACTTAATCTGAAGAAGCGGAGGTTTATATGGGAATGTTCCATAAAGTAACGGTTGGAGATCAAATTATCAGCCCGATTGACTGGGAAATGGATCCTGCTTTGGCATTTGGAACTTTCGAATCCTGGGGTGGACGTGAAAGAGTACGCAATAATGACGAGTGCGTTTATTACTTTTTTGTGGACAACTGGGGGGATGTTCCAAAGCTGTGCCTCATGGAAAGAGCTGTTAAACATGCTAGAATAATGGCCGAGATCAAGGCGCCCTTAGAAATCATTCAGGATTGTGTGAAGGGGCAGGGTACGTCCTCAATCTTTGAGAAGAGTTATGCAATAAATGACAAAATTAAACAATGGCTCATTGACAATGTCCTCGATAAAGGGGAATCAAAACTTGTGATACCGGAAGTTGTAGAAGAGCATGTCGAGGATATGGGAGCCCAGCTTCCTGATATGGGTTGTTCAAACTATAGTGGTGAGGTCGTTGCACTGCCATCTGACTCGGCAGTTATCAATGATGATGACATTGTCCCTCTTATTAAAAAATGGAATTTCTTTGATCGAGAGCTGAATCCTTCTGGGCGATTTGATAACGCCTTGGTCTCCACAGCAGATGATGAGGTTGTTGTTGATTTACGTACCAATCTGATGTGGCAGTCGGGTGGTATTGATATCGGATCAATTCGACATGTACACAGGCAGATCGTTGAGACAAACAAGAACCAGTTTGGTGGTCACGCGGACTGGAGACTGCCGACGATGGAAGAGGCTATGTCTCTTCTGGAACCATTGAAAAATGATAAGGGTGTTTATCTCAACCCCTGTTTCTCCAAAGAACAACCGTTTATCTTTGTCGATAATCAGAGGAAACCCGGTGGATACTGGTTTGTTGACTTTAAACAGGGCCGTGCATTCTGGTCATCAGGGACTATTCCGGGTGGTTTCGGACGTCTGGTGCGATCTGTTAAATAAATATAGGACTCGATGAAACTAAAGGGGTCCAAAAATTTTACTATTCTTTTAATAATATAGGGAAAGTCATTTTCTGTGGCTTTCCCTTGGAAGGGGAACTTTAAAGTTTGCCGATCAAGAAACATGTCGAAAAAATGACTTTTAGCTAATCAGCCATAGAGATTAGCGGGTCGTCAAATATCTGATTGCCGATTCCTTAATGCAATAATCCAATTTTCCCCCCGCCAGTTACATCAGAATAAATTTCAAATCCTACATCGTTTGCTTGTCTGCATTACTGTTTTCCGCTGAGAGTAAGCCAAATATTTGCTCTGCAAGATTACAGATCATATTCCGGTCAATATACTCAGGAGGGTAAAGTCATTATCTCTCTTCATGTTGATATTATCTTCAGTTATCTTGAATGTGCAGTTTCTTCATTTTCGAACAATTCCAATGAAATATCCGTTGTGTCTTCTCTTTGCTCTCTGAGTCAGATGTGAGGGGCATGATACGAATTCGAACCTTACCCAAATTTTACCTGCCTCAACCTTACGTTTGCAAAAGCCGGACTGATCTGTTTTATCTCGCTAAATCAGCATGTTGAGTGTTTGCAGGCATTGCCGAAACGTTTTTCACCTCCCATAGCCAGAGTTCGATGGTTATTAATGTCTTGACTTCATTAAGCTATTTCCTGATAATTCTATTTTTCATGAACAGATTAACACAATATAAAAAGGAATTTTGGGAATGTTTAACAATTTGACAATCAAGCTCAAGCTTTATGGAATCATAGCAGCGATGGTTATTTTTGCCGGATTATTCACTATATTTACCTTATATGAAGTAAATAAAATCAAAATAGATGTAACTGAGCAGCTGGGGAACACTGTGCTTGAAAACCAAAAACAGAGACTTCAGACTGCGACGCAGAGTATGGCGGAATCCCTTTCTGCAATCCTAAAACCTCTTGAAAATGAACAGCAAAAAATTGACGTTATACGGTCGTCAATCAAAGATATTCGATTTGAAGCAGATGATTCCGGTTATTATTTTGTTTATCAAGGAACAGTCAATCGTGTTCATCCTATCTCTGCAAATCTGGAGGGAAAAGATCTGGCAGATCTCAAAGATGAAAATGGTGTGTATCCTATAAGAGAGCTGAAAAAAGTTGCCGAGAATGGTGGAGGATTTACCTATTTCACCTGGAATAAACCTGGGATAGGGCAAATCCTGAAACTGGGTTATGCTACAATGATTTCCGGTACAGAATATTGGATAGGTACCGGTATTTATTTAGATAATATTGACACATACAAAGCCACGACAAGTGATTTCTTTACTGAAAAAATCAAACAATTGACACTGTGGATTTTGACAATTTCGGGAATCATATTGGTTCTAATGCTGATCTTTTCTGTTTCTATTATTCGTGGGATTTCAAATTCCATCAATTCTCTGGTACAGCTGCTCAAGTTATGCATGGACGGCGATTTTACCCAGCGGATCAGTAGTGACGTTAAAGACGAGCTGGGAGAAGTCTCTCGTTCCTTTGATCAGTTTATAGGAAAGCTCGAGTATGCCATGACTGATGTGTCCAACCAGACACACACGCTGGATGAGCTCTCCGTAAATTTGACGACTGTCTCCAGCCAAATGGCATCTGAATTCGAGAAAACTGTGGACCGTTCGAGTCAGGTGGCCTCAGCTGCGGAGGAAATGAGTAGCAATCAAAATACTGTTGCTGCCGCAATGGGACAAGCTTCAGTGAATGTCACCACTGTGGCCTCTGCTGTGGATGAAATGACAGCTACTATTAATGAGATAGCAGAAAACTCAAACAAGGCTATTGATATTACTTCTCAGGCGGTCGATCAATCTCAAACTGCTTCCCATAGGGTAGATGAGCTTGGTAAGGCTGCAAAAGAAATAAATAAGGTAACAGAAACGATTACTGAAATTTCTGAACAAATTAATCTTCTTGCCCTTAATGCTACCATAGAGGCGGCACGAGCCGGTGAGGCAGGCAAGGGCTTTGCCGTTGTAGCGAATGAGATTAAAGATCTTGCAAAGCAGACCGCTGAAGCTACTATGGATATCAAAACCAAAATTAATGGAATCCAGGAAGCAACCGGTATAACAGTTAGTGAAATAAACGGAATAAGTAATGTTATCAGCAAGGTAGATCAAATTGTGGCAACCATTGCAACAGCAGTGAAAGAACAAACTGCGACAACCAAAGAAATCGCAGAGAATGTTCATCAGGCTTCCACTGGTATCAGTGAGGTAAATGATAATGTTGCGCAAAGTTCAATCGTTTCTCAGGAGATAGCAAGTGATATAGCAAAAGTAAGCGAGAGCACTCGTGAGATGCAAACCGTAGGTGCAAATGTACATAAAAACGCATATCAACTTGAACAGATAGCAAAAACACTGAAACAATTAGTGGCTAGTATCAGAGTGTGAGGACAATGTAATTGTAGGGTTCTTCTTGATTGAATTAAATATCGAAAGAGAGTTCATTTTGTAATGCTTTGAAGGGAGTTGAGCGATGATCTGATCATATGGGCAAAGCAGGCATTCCCCATAGTGAAGAGTTTGACTGGCAGATCATTTTTTATCCGCAGCCTACATATAATCTCTTTTTCGTCCATTCCTTTGTTATGGAGTTCGAGAACCTGCTGGTTAAAACGTATGAGATAATCGAGTTTTCGTTGTATACGGGTACGACCATCTTCCATGCAGGGGCGGTGCGAACAGAACAGTTTGTCAAAATCTAACGCTGCGATTTTCCGCAAAGATTCTATCTGCTGTGTGATGTCTTCGTCAATCCTGAAGAACTGTATCTTTTCGCCGACATAAAGGTCCCCAGAAAAGAGCCAACCTTCTTTTTTTGCATGGAAAACCGTATGATCCTTGCTGTGACCCGGAGTGTGTAGAGCGGTAAGAGTGAGGTTTTCATTTTCTATTGCTGCGGGAAAGATCTCTGCCAGAAAGAGTGGGGCCTTGCCAAACAGAATGTGTTGATAGGGCAGGATATTAAATCCTTTGTAGAGTTTTGATATTCCGTATGGATGCAGATATGCCGATGTGCTGAATTGCTTTTTCAGTAGGGCAGCGTTGCCGCTATGGTCCTCATGGTGGTGGGTCAGGAGAATTGAAGTAATCCTGGTGCCGCCGAGCATTGCACTCACCTTGGTACGCAGGTGATGGGGGCCGGTGTCTATTAGAATGGAGCCTATCTGGTAAAGATAAACCGACTTTATTGGGGTTCCCAGTGGGGCAATACCGACCTCAAAGCCTTTTACAGGTCCAAAGTCATGCTGTTTTGCATAAATCATCGAGGGAGATCTCTTGTGTAGAGAGGTGGTCGCGGAAGCCGGAGTCTATACCTTAGGTAGCCCTGGTTTTGTTCTACCTTGGCTTGCGGGCTATCTCACTTAAGCAAATATAAAGGCTTGCAAAGACAAATGGCTCAAGGGATAGACTCAACCGAGGCAAATGCCGGTTCATGCAGGGGTAGAAGGATGTCAGCCATCGCTTTGATTTGCAGCATGATATCGTAGGCCTCAAAGGAGTTGACCAGAGTGCCCGGAGGAATCACATCCATCTCCATGGCCCGGACTTCTTTGGGGGGCTCAAAGTTTTCCTGGATCACGCAAAAGCCGGTGATCACCGCCTTGCCTTTTTGGGTATCAATAACAACACTCATCCCGCCATCGGTATGCACCGGTGTATGTACACAACGAATCCCGGGTACGACCTGAGTGTCTTCTTTCATGATCTGAAGCTGGTCATTTTCTTCAACTTCCAGGATATAGTCCTCCAGATAGCGAAAATCCAGCGGATGCGGATTGTGGATACGTTTGAGTTCAAGCTCATGAACATAAACCTTCGCATTGGTGCATTTATAATCATTTTCACAATGATCATTATGCAGGTGGGTGTGGATGACGATATCTATGGCATCCGGAGTAAGGCCGAATCGGGCCAACCCCTCTTCAAAAGTATAGATTTTTCCACCAATTGATTTTTGCCTGGCTTCGGACTGGATGGGGCAGATCTCACCGGTATCAACGAGGATATTCTGGTTTCCGCCTTTGATATACCAACAATAGATAGGGATGGTATACGTCTCTCCCGCTCCGTGCTGGTAGGTCATCATGCTTTTGTCAAACACCTTTGTACCCACAACAATTGGATGGATCGTATATGTCGTCATTGCAGCTCCTCTTGCTTTATTCTATGGAGACGAGTGTTTACCCCTTCAAAAAGTTGGGCTAAACGGGACTAAAGGGTTTCCTAACGTGATTCACGTAGCTGAACTATCATAAACCTTAATCCCCGATACTAAAAGAACCATCTTGTATTAAATGTATAGTATAATAGATCATAAATATGCCTTAGCGCTCTACATTTATTCAGTGTAGCAGTGATTGAAAATTAATGGGTGTAATAGAAGACAGTTGTTTTTTTTCGGGCTATAGTGTGGGACGGGCTCTCTGGTGTATGGCTGAAAAACCATGTTTTTACAAACTAAGACTGAAAACCACGATTGATTGGCAAGATTCTGAGCGCAGGCGGAGTTTATTAAAGGTTGGGGGCGATTGACTTAGATATGAAACGAACGGAAGCCTCAGCTTTCTTTGGTTATCGTTTATTGTACAGAATACTGATATCTTGAACGTGCATATTTGATTTTATAATGAAATTATTTCCGTCTTCAGTAACAAGGGGTATATGGTAGATATTAAGGTCAAGGGCGTCATTGCAGCGCTTGCAGTGTGTACACATTGCATCGAGTCCGCTGGCTAAAACCTTTTTGGATTGGCAACAACTGCAGATACCGTTTTCTCCCATAAAATATTCGTAGCATCTACGATTGGCGCTGGGGCCAAATTTTTCTTCAACGGCCCGATTCGCATACACTATTGTATAGTTTTCATCGTGCATCCAGAAACATACCGGCAGTTCATCAAGAAGCGTGTTCAACGAAGCATCCTCTTCTCCCAATGTCCTGGGCCTGAATACTCGCGCCAGAATATCAGCGTAATCTCTTTGAACCTTTTTCTGTGACATAGCTTAAACCTCAAGGTAAACAAGGTTTTACTCGCAGGATTGGACGGCCTGGAAACCTCTCCAGGCCGTCCCTTCAGGCACTAATCGTTGTGATTAGTCTTCGTCACCGCCGCCGGAATCGCCAGTGTCGGAATCAGCATCTGAACCTGCTTCTACCGTCACTAACGTTGAATCGGTGCTATCCACTGTCACTGCAGCATCTTCCAGGAATACAGAAGGCATGATTCGGCGGAATACGATATCACTGCCTTCCTCTCCTTCATCCAGCCAGCTGGCATAGAACCGTGAGCCGTCCGGTGTCATGCGCAGTTGAACTTCACCCTGCTCCTGATCGCCTTTCGCCATCCATGGCCAGCCGGTTTTGATGTTTTCTGGATCTGTATTGGCGGTAAGTTCACCACCGTGCTTAACCCAGGTTTCCTCGTAATAGCTCTCACCCCTGTCAACTGAGACACTCCAGAAGAGATCCTGTGGGACCGGTTCCTCCTGCTCTCCGGTTTCAGGATCCTTTTTGGGGTTGGTAGATGTTCCATAGGCAACATAGAAAACATTTGCATCCTGCTGGTCTTCAGGGATACCTGTCCATTTGCCACCGGACTTGATCGTGCCTGGGACGGCTACAATACGCGGCTCGATTACCGACTCCTTGTGGTTCGGGAGTTGCGACAGGTTGCGCATTGCTTCAAACTCACCAGCAGCGTAGGGTGTGCACTCTTCAATCTTGGCACCAGCACTTTCCGTACCGCTCGGGTACGTCCAGGTTCGACAGTGCTCGACTCCGTTTCCGTCAGGATCGGTTATCCAGGTCTGACCACCATCAAATGACCGACGAATGTAGAAGTTGTAGTTATCGTTACCATTTCTGGCAGCGGCCCAGTTCGCGGTGTAGCTAAATCCCATCGTGACAAAGTCGCCACGGATGGCGCCGCGGTGGGCGCGGGCATCGTCGAAGGGGTTACCTTTCTCCCAGGTGCCGTCATAATCTTCCTTATTACCGGTCGGGTCGTTCAGGTTAGCCTCGGTCTGATCCCACTCGACAACCTTGACGGCCCCCCAGGGGTCGTCCTGCTCTGGCTCACCCTGGCTGGCAGTCGTGACCCTTGGAGTCACCGAACTCATATTCTGGACACCGTCGGCGTAGTAACCCTGGCCACTTTCTTCATCCACAACCCAATCACCGAGCAGACAGTAGACGCTGTAGGGGTTAATAAACTTGTCATCGGAAGCCTTGATGCTCAAACCGACAGTCGCGCCACTCGTGTTCTTGAAACTAACCTTCTTAGCACCAGCAGGAATAACCCACCGTCGCAGCAGGATATCCGAAGGACGGCCTGATCCCTCGGGACCTTGCTTATGGACCATTAACTGGGCAGTGCCACTCGCACCGAATGCGCCAATTCCCTGCGGGATGAAACGGCCGCGCCGGGCGTTCTCGTATGCCAGCTGGGGACGTCCTAAATAGTCCAGAATTTGCCCCCCTTCTTCGTCCACAAGATAAACAAGTTCCCCTGAGTCGATATAATTATCTTCGTCTACATCATCAAACTCAGGACGGTTAACGATACGACCGGCAGAAACCAGATCCGGGGTCTTGAAATCGAAACTGTGGTAGATCACATTCTTGCCCTCTTCAGGCAGATATGCGTCGTTACCTTCTCCGCTTCCGTCTTCCGGCTGTTCACCGGTTCCGACATCTTCCGGAGGTCCGGCGCCAGCGCCCTTGGTTTCCTCGTAGGTGATAATTGCCCAGGCACTGATGCCGATCGAATTATCCGCTTTGGTATAAGCGTACGGTTGCAGGAAGACGTTGCCACGTGACGCACCGGTGTCGCCATCGAGCAGACGGCCGTCTTCGGTAATAGCAACATATTTGGTTGCATCCTGATAGTTTTCAAACTGGTAAAATCCATTTTGGTTGATAGGGTTCTCAGTATCATTAGGTGCGCCACTGGCGTTATCGACATCGATCAATCCGGGGATCATGTACGCATAGGCATGGGTACCATCGGCAACATCAGACTGGGCGTCATCATTCATCTCCGGCGCATACCCTAAAGGATTATCCGGATTGTCAGTGGTAGGAAATCCGGTGGTCTCATCCAGTGCGACCATAATATTATCTGTATTGACAACATCATTGTCTGTCATGCGCACTGGCAGGGACATGGGCACCAGGGCCTTGGGCCGGTTTGACACCCATTCTTCATCCGTATCCACGTCTGCGTTATGCTCGACATCGCTGCCGGGAACAAAGTTCGTATCAACCTTGGTATGGTCCCCCCATGCAAGGTAACTGTACCAGATGTCGGTCTTATGGCTCGTTGTGGCGCCGCCCCAACCCGGTCCGGGACCGATTGCTTTGCCGGGCTTCACGCCATTGGGATCTTCCTGCCAGACCATGGCAAACCCGGCGCTTCCAGCCGCACCAACGAAAATCTGGTTGACGTCTCTACGACCGCTGGTGAGCCGCTCGGGTTTGAACCAGACAATATCACCGACAAAATCACCTACTCCAGCATTTACATCAGTTTGAGTGGCAATTATTCCACGACAGACCCACAATGCGGAATGAGGCACATCGAGTGCGGAAAAAGGCGTCTCGTCGGCATCGGTATAGCCATCTTCCGTGTAATCATGTGAGCGTTGCGGTCCGGCCACGCCCCAGATATCATTACCGACGAAGGATGGGTTAGTGTAAAGTGGTAGACCATTTTCATCAACAATATTGACACCATACTCGTCTTCAGCTTCTTCATTGATCGCATTACTATCTGCGTCATACAATTGTTCAGTCAAAAACTCTGATTCTACATAACCAGGCTTTCCCCCGCGTGCATATTTGCTTGACCAGGCTACGAGAATTTTATTCCCTTTCACCTGGAAAACCGGTTTTTTGCAGCCGCCGTAATATGGTTGACCATCGGCAGTCGTGAAAGAAGAGCGATCGGCCGTACGTGATAGATTCTTGCGCTTCCAGGTTGCTCCGTCATCTCTTGAGACCGCCGCATAGACGTCATGCTCACCTGTTATGGGATCTGCATCCGTATAGGTGACGATGAGTGGCTGGGCCTGAGTGCCGTCATAAGGTTTACCATTGGGATAGTTGACATCAGGGTAAGGAAGGACATTTCCGTCTTCATCAGTATATTCTATTGTAGCGGGTGTACCATCAGCCTTCATCGCTGGCAGCCAGACGGTTGCGGTGTTCATCTTGGCCTTTGCACTTGCCAGTTCCGGTGTTTTGGAGATGTTTTTGCGGAACATCGAGTTGTTGAGAGTGTCTTCGAGATGTGCCTTGGCATCTTCGACAGATTGCAACGTGAGTTGTACAGGTTCAGCATTAATTGCGGTTTGAATGATTATTCCCTGTACCTGTTCTTCATTTGTAAAATCAATCTCGGTCAGATTCTGATCGTTCATGGTTTGCTCAAATGCGGCCACTACCTCTGGAGTGATATTTATCCCACCCTTAGGATCGCCGTCAGCATCCAGACTTTGTAGCAGACGGGCCATGTTGAGGACGTCGCTGTCCTCTGTGTCAGAGATCGGAAAGATATCCAGAGGGGATATCTTGTGATCTGCAAGAGCAGAACCCAGATACATGGAACCAATGGAAATATCAACCGACTCCCCTGGGAAATAATCAAAGGCGGCATCTTCACCGGTTATGCCTTCGTATGTTGGTGTCTGCACTGAGAGACCTGCCACCGGCGAATCTATAAAATGGCCTCTCTCTGGATGGGCCATTTCATAACGGAACCAGTATCCCCAGCGGCCTCCATCAAAGGAGACCACTTCCTCTGTTTCTTCGACAACCCAGGACTTCTTTGCTTTCTGATGTTGAACCTTTGCAACCTTGTTGCCCTTACCAACCCACTTTATGGTAAGTACCTCGTCGGATATAACCTCACCATCTGTATCAGCAACAACTTCGTCCGTGATGAGATCCTCTATTGCTTCCGCTTCAGGTTCGTCAGACCAGACGATCAACTCGGGTACGGCCCAGGCCCCGGTTTCGGCAAGCACTTTGCCCTGATCGTCAATTTTTACCAGGGAAAGAAAGATTGCCACCCCTTGTGTGCGCAAATCAGCCCACGGTGTACCCCAGTGAAAACCAAGATCTTCTTCCAGGTTAAGAACCAGGGTTCGACGAAAGATATGATCATCAAGATTGACTTCATTGGTATAAGGAGTCGAAAAAGTGTCCTTATAAGCAAAGTGTCCTATCTTGGGATTACCTGTAGGGGTTAAAGGCGGTGTATAGTCTTCTCCGCCACCGAGGTCAATGTGGTATGCTGTTATTCGCCAGCCGTCTGCCGGGTCCAGCTGAATATGGAGTTTGTCGCGGGAGTTCCAGATGCCGCCATCTCCAACATCAGCATGGTCCCTGCCTGCAAAAATCTTCAGGCCAATCCTGCCCGGACCGTAGCCCTCACTGGCAAGGGCACTGCCACTGCATAGCAGCAGAGTGATAAAGCCAATAGCCAATAGCCGTAATTTTGCCATATCCTTTCCTCCTTTTGTTAATGAACGTTCGTCATTGAACACTTTTTGGAAAACTGTTACAGGCCAATAATCACTTGCAGCCAAAGACTTCCCTCGTAAATTTATTAAACGAAAGAGAGGTTTTGCCTCGGGTAACAGTCTGCCACCCCTTCTACCTATTTTTACTGATATAATGGATTAATCAATGGGGTATAAAACGGTATAGAGTGGATAGGTTGTGTATCCATTATGGGAGATGTATATATCCAGAATGCGGGACAAATGAAGAAAGTGGGTATGACAGTCATGTTGACTATAACACTGACTCTGGATGGATGGAACAGGACAAAAATGGAGTTGAGCTTTTCAGGAAAAGGAGCTGAGATATACTTGGAGATTTATTCCTTGCTGTGAAATACCGAGTTTTTTCCTGATACTCTTTCGATGGATACTGATAGTACCAGGTGAGAGATGCATGACCTCCGCTATCTCCTTGGTACTTTTGCCATGTTTTACAAAGTTGGCAACCTGAAACTCGGTCGGTGTAAGCTTGTTCATCAGGCTGGAGCCTGCCGGGGTAATTTGAGCTGTTAAGTCTTGTAGATTTGCGGTGAGTGTATCAAGCACTATTCTTTGTTGAACACTCAATCGGGATTGTTGGAGTTTCTCCAGGTAGGGGACTATATATTTTTCGATTTTCTCTGCTATGGTTTGTTCAATTTTGTATTTGTCTTTGCCCATTTTTTTCAGCAGAACTTTCAAGGCGACATGCACATCTTGTATTTCATTCGTCTTTTTTGCAACATTGTCTTCAAGAGTGTCTTTTATAGCCTGCAGTTCCAATTCATTTTCTTTATTTTTTGTGATTTCTGTATGGGTTCCGACTATTCGAAGTGGTTGACCTGTACCACTTCTTTCCACAACTTTTCCGCGGGAAAGGAACCATTGCCAACCGCCTGACCTATTGCGAAGTCGAACTTCAACTTCATATCTTCTCGTCAGTCCTTCAAGATGTGCTTCTATTGCTCTGATATACTTGAGGTTATCGTCAGGATGGAGCAACTTGTGCCAGGAAAGCATGTCCTGTTTTACATCCTGTTTTGTATAGCCAAGAATGTGATGCCAATTGTCACCAAAATATTCTTCATCCGATAACAGATTTTTATCCCATACTCCATCTGACGACGCTTCGAGCGCAAGGCGTAAACGTTCTTCGCTTTCCCTGACGAGTTCAGCATTTCGTTTTTGTGTGGTAATATCTCTGTTGCTCGCTCTTCTCCCCAAAAAGTGCCCTTCAGAGTTATATACAGGCTGACAACTGTGAGCAATCCACCGCAGGGAACCGGTTGAGGGCATAATTCTAAACTCTATATGGCTGGTCGCCTCGGAAGTATTGCAACTGCATTCCCTGTGCGCTGCAAACATGGGTCTGTCGTCAGGATGAACAATCGATAAAAAAAGCTCGGGATTGTTAAAGAAATCTTTGGGGCAGTACCCCGTCAGCCTTTCACAAGATGGAGAATTATAGAGCAGTTTAGTTTCGGGGCTTAACCAGTATTCCCAGTGATAGGTATAATCGGCGACGGTTTTAAATTTCTGTTCACTTTCTTTTAACCGGAGGATGGCCTGACCATGTTCTTCGAGAACTTTTTTGAGTTGCCGTTTGACAAGATGCAATTCAGAGCTTGCTTTGTCTTGATTGGTGAGCACATCTTTGCTGTTATCAATGCCCATTTGGTTTTGTCCGGAAACTTCCACAGTTTCTTTCCCCAGTTATCGATAGAACCTGTTTGGGACAACAATATAAGTTTGCAGGTTGTCCAACCAATTCGAGTTAGGCCACAAAACAACTTTATCAAAAGCATGAAACATGCCAGAAGACAATTAATGTTTTCTTAGGATGTAAGGGGAAATTCTATTTCCTTGTTTTTGTAGTTAATTTCAGGGACTAGTGGGGGAACATTTTTCAACGACATAAAATGAAATGAAGCAATAGAGATTTTATATATGCTAACTTAAAATAACTATTACTGACAGCCGAAACCTATTCCGGAAAACAGAAATATTCTGGTTTTATGTTATTCTTGGAATGTAGGACGATATTTTATAAATAGAAAAATTGGTGTGGAAAGGTTTTTTACGTATTCCGTGTTCATTGCGCCATATTGCATAAAGCCTTATGGCGCAATTCTTCTCAATAATTCTACTTTGAGTTTTGGTGCGTTGAGTATCTATACAATAATGCCAATCAATACCTTAGCTAAACTTGGGGCTTTTTATGAGTATCTTCTGGCTGGTTTCAGTAATATCATGGCTGAAATAAGTGTGAGCTACAACAGTTTAGCTGGCAGCAACTTAGAAAGTGAAAAGATCATTGATCCTTGAACATGAGGCAGATTGCCTGCGACACTGAGTTCTAGTAAGACGTACCATCTGGCTATGCTATCGGATTAATAATTGTTTTGCCACACTCCTTAGATCATTTGTCCTTCAAGTAAGCGTACAGAATCACTATAGTAATCGGTGAAGACGCCATCCACGCCCATTTCAACAACCTCCCGCAGCTCGTCTGGAGAATTCACCGTATAAAGCAGTACCTTTAGACCTTTTTGGTGGGCCTTATCAACAAACTGAGATGTAACTGTACGATACCAGAGATTTACAGACACCGCTTTCATTTCGCAGGCCGTATCCAGCAGTTCATCGGTATAGTACTGACCGGTCAGACACCGCTCAATCTCATCGGCCAGAAATGAACGGACCCGGGAGTCTGGGCATTCACGGTCGAGAAGTTGAAGGTTTTCGGCAAGATTGGAGTAGTGGGGAATCATATACTGTTCACGCCCATAGGCAAAGACACGTTCGAAATAGCATTCAGCCTCTGGTCCTGCCTGTTGAAGGAGTTCTCTGCGGCGTATGGCACCATCCAGTAGAGCTATTTGAATGGTCGGGCAGACGCTGCGGATCTTGTTAAGCTCCTCCCAGTTAAAGGAACTTATCAAAAAATCAGCATGGAGAAGCTTTGCGGATGTGACATAGTCGTTAATGAGTTCTCCGGTTTTTTTCCCAGTATTCTCACCCTTGAGTTCAAGATGGATTGCAGGTCTGGTTTCTGCTGCCTGCGAAGCAAAAAAATCCAGAACCTCAGTTAAAAAAGGGATACGGTCATGGCCTTGTGCTGTATCCCCGGCGTAAAGGCTTTTCAGGGTCTTTGAGTCAGTGCTGGAGACTTCACCCTTTCCCGTTGAGACTTCTTCGAGGTTGAGGTTATGGATTACAACCAGTTGTCCGTCAGCACATAACTGTACATCAAATTCAATGGCAGGAACGCCTTCGTCTGTAACTTTTGCAAAAGCGCGAATGGTATTTTGATTGTATCCGGGATAGTGGCATCCACGATGTCCGATGAGTAGCATTTAATTCTCCGAATTTACAGGATATTAGGTAAAAACATTACGACTCCAGGCATATAGGTAACCACGAGGAGCACCAGAAGCAATGCAACAATGAATGGCCATATTTCGAGAACAAACTCTCCGACCCTCACCCCTGTTATCGAGCAGGTGGTGAACATCATAGAACCAAATGGCGGTGTTATTCCGCCGATCATAATATTGACAATCATGATCAGGCCAAAGTGGATAAGGTCAATGTTCATGGCTTTGACAAGTGGCACCAGAAGAGGTGCAACGATAATCAAAAGAGCCCCACCCTCAAGGAACATCCCAAGCACCAGAAGCAGGACATTGATCACCATCAGGATGATCCATGGAGAGTCCGAAATAGCCAGGATACTCTTGGTCAGCAGGTGAGGGATCCGTTCCCAGCTCATGTATTGGCCAAAGACAGATGCGGCAATAATGATCAACATGACTGAGCTTGTTGCAAGCACGGTATTTTTCAGGATTATGGGAACGTGTTTCCACTTCAGCTCTTTATAGAAAAAGACCCCGATAATGATACAGAAAAGTACAGCCATAGCGCCGGCTTCTGTGGGAGTGAATATGCCAAAACGAATACCAAAGATAATGCCAAAAGGCAGGAGCAGGCCCCAGATCGACTCTTTTAATTGTTTGAAAATTTCTTTTGCCGGTGCTCTTTTGTCCCGTGATGGCTGGTAGTTTCTCTTGGCGGCGATGAGATGGACGGTGAGCATCAGGGCGCAACACATAAGAATTCCAGGCGTATAACCACCGATGAACATTTTTGCCACCGATACCTGGGCAATCAGAGCGTAGATGATAAGGTTGATACCAGGTGGAATAACCGGGGCGATGGCTGAAGATGCTGCAGTGATAGCCGTTGAAAAGGCAGCGCTATACCCCCGTTGCGTCATCTGAGGGACCAGAATCTTCGATTGCATGGCCGCATCGGCATTGGCCGAGCCTGAGATACCACCCATCAGGGTTGAGAGCAGGACATTGACCTGGGCCAGTCCTCCCCGCAGATGGCCTGTGAGTACGTCGGCCATTTTCATGAGATTTGAACTTATCCCGGAGTAGTTCATGATTTCGCCCGCCATTATAAAAAATGGTACAGCCAGAAGC
The DNA here is from genome assembly GCF_005116575.1 of Desulforhopalus sp. IMCC35007. Classification (GTDB taxonomy): domain Bacteria; phylum Desulfobacterota; class Desulfobulbia; order Desulfobulbales; family Desulfocapsaceae; genus Desulforhopalus_A. Next base: position 85,830 of record NZ_SWCN01000013.1, read on the forward strand.
GGAAACGAGGAAGCAGAAGTGATAAACTTCTGCAGGATAAGATCTGGAGGCGTTCCCGCATCACCAAAGGTGAAATAGGCAAGGGTCGCTGCCAAAAGAGCAAAAGCTATTGGAATACTGGTGAAGTAGAGCACCATTACGATAATTATGGGAAAAGTTGACATAGCTTTGTTTTCGAGGGGTTGCCACACCTTTTGGCAGGGTGTGAATGATTATGACTTTTTCTTATTGTTAACTTTTTTGCAAACCAAAGAGTTTACGGAGGTCCTGATAAAGAAAATTCAGTGCGTACAGGGTGATGAGGGTAAAACCGACGCTTAAGGCTGAATTGACATATATTGCAGGAATATCCAGAACAGGAGTCCGTTTTAAGCTGTTGGCCTGAATAAATTGGTAACTGAGATAGACGATATAGCCGTTAATGCCCAGCATAAGACCATCTATTATCACCGCAATGAGCGTGCGTAATGATGGCGGCCCAAAACGGGTAATGAAATCGATACCAATATGCATTTTATAGCGGTAGGCGGCAGCGGAACCGATAAAGACACTCCAGATAAAGGAGGCGGTAGACACTTCCTCAGCCCAGAATAAGCCGCCATGAAAAGCGTAGCGCAGTGTTACATTGACGATGACGACAGCCACTGTGATGCAGAGGAAAAAACCGCTGAGGTACAGGTCGAGATTACAGAAATGTTGTTTAGTTGTAGTAGACATTGCTCACACAGGAGGTGCACGGAAACTCGTTGGTTCCGTGCACCATTGAATCATTTTATCTCATGCTGTCAAGCTCTGAGAAGATCGTTTTGAAAACGCCTGGAGTCATACCTGGCTGCTCAATGTACAGTGGGGCCAGAGCGCTGCGGAAGGCGTCGCCATCAACATCGTTGAACTTCACCCCGTAGGACTCAAGTTCTTTCACAACGCCGCCGTGCTGAGATTTGAGAAGCTCAACCATGTCGTTTGCGCCTTTGGAGAATTCATCTTGAATAATTGCCTGATATTCTGCAGGAATTGAATCCCAGACCTTGGTGGAGATATAGACACCACAGGTGCCGAGGATGTGGTGAGTATTGGCAACATTCTTAGTTGGGCCTTCATACACTTTGGTGCCGATGTTGGTGAACTCAGAACCTTCAAGCCCATCCACAACGCCCTGCTGCACAGCAGACAGGGTTTCACCCCATGGCAGTGGAGTAGCAACCGCACCCATGGCAGTCAGGGTGTCGATGTAGGATTTAGAACCAGGGGTTCTGATCTTCATACCTTTTAAATCATCAGGGGTGGTGATGACTTTCTGGGTAATGAGATTTCTGAAGCCATAGATATAATCAAGGGCGAGAATCTTGATGCCCTGAGCTTCAGCCTTGGCCTTCATATCAGCTACGAGCTGGGTTTGGGTAAGTTTAACATATTCATCAAAACTGCGATACAGCATTGGTGCGTAGAGTGCTTTGAAATCGGGAACATAGTCACCTATGAAAGATGGATCTTCAACCGAGATAAAGTTGGCACCACGGACGACCTGCTCAACACCTTCCTTGTACGCAGGCAGCTGTGCCTGTGGAAAGGTCTGGATGGTGATAGCTCCACCCGTTTTTTCCAGAATAGACGCTGCTACAGCATCCATTGACTTGGTCAACTGTTCGGCTGGGCTGAACACGTGGCTCAGTTTCAACGTCAATTTGAAGTCTTCGCTCTGGGCGGCCATACTCTGGGTGCCCAAAGACAGGAGCAAACCTGCACAAAGGACGGAAAGAGTTTTTTTGATGGTCATAATGCTCTCCTTGTAAAAGTGATTTGTCTTTTCGTTATGGTTGCCGCAACATTTACGGCCACCTGTTATTGATTCTTGTTGATCCTGCTTTGATGACTGCTTGTGTGAGGGATCGCGGTCGTCGATTCCCGTACAATCAGGTTCGTTTCCATCATGTCCTGCAGCGGTTTGCCAGGGCTTTCTATCAGCTGAAAAAGCACTTCCGCTGCACGACGACCCATTTCATAGGCGGGCTGGTGGACCGTTGTGAGTGCTGGCACCATATACGAGGCCGTTTGCATATCATCAAAACCGACGATGGATAAATCAGCGGGCAGCGTAAGTCCCATGTCCCTTGCCCCTTTAAGTGCCCCCAGCGCTATATAATCATTTGAGCAGAAAACTGCGGTGGGAGGAGAGGGCAGGCAGAGTAATTTTTTTATGGAGGCTTCCCCACCTGACAGGGAATAGTCTGTCTGGACAAGAAGTTCTTTGCTGTACGTAAGCCCACTGTCTCTGAGGCAGCCCTTGTAGCCGTGCCAGCGATGGTAGCTCCTGTCAGTCATGGAAAAATTACCTGCGACCATGCCTATACGCTTATGGCCCAGATTTACCAAATGTTCGGTGGCCAGATAGCCGCCCTTGTAGTTGTCGATACCAACGGCTGAAAATGGGCCGCCCTTGACTGTACTAAAGAGGAGGACGAATGGAAATTTCTCATCAACCAGGTTTTTAAGGACATTACCCTTGAGGTTGGTGGTGGTGATGATGAGGCCGTCGATCTGACTTTCGCGCAGTACTTTTACCAGGTTTTCTTCCTGGGAATACTTGTAGTAGGAGTTGCCGAGTATGACCCTGGTATTTTTTTTATCGGCGTGTTCCTGGACGCCCATGGTGGATTCTGCGAAAACAGGATTGTTGATGTTCGGAATGATCAGACCGATTGTATTTGAGCGCTTGGTGACGAAGCCACGGGCGAGGGAGTTATATTTGTAGCTGCACTTCTCCATTGCCTGAAGGACTTTGTTTCTGGTATTTTCGCGCACGGATTCGGGCATATTGATGACCCTTGACACCGTAGCCGTCGATACCCCTGCAAGTCGTGCAACATCAAGAATAGTACTCACTGAACTCCTCCACATGTAAACGCTTACATTTCTATAACAGTGGAGTTTGTATCGTGTCAATAATTTTGTTGATTTTGAATTTAATTATTAATATAGCGTTAAAAATAAATTATTATTTCTTTATGGCATCATCGATATGTCGTAATTTGAATGGGCTAATATAACTAAAAATGTAAACATATACATTTTTTCATGGGATGTATGAATGAGTCGCAGTCGATTAACAACTCTTACAGAACGGGTTCAGCGAATAGGGTATTGTGGGCTGTATGTCGACCTCGTTACGACGAGTCAAGGTACGGTACGTGTCGGCAGTATGCCTGATATTGCAAAGTTTCTGGAGGAACATGGTTTTCGTGAGGAGATTGTTGTGGTGCCGGACTGGGAAGTGTCTCTCGCAGGAGACAATCGAACCGGTGAGGAGTTTATTCTCTGGCAGGCGCAGATTCGAGGTGGTCTTTGTAAAGAATATGTTGGGCAAAGAAATAACCTGGATCAGCTCCACCACCATCTGGACCGCATCTTCCCCTACTTTTTCGATGATAAACGTCTCGCAATAGTCAGGAAAAATTGGCTCGGTAACTGGTTTGGGCCAAGACCTGCCGAACCTCAATATAAAAAAGGAGCGGTGGAAGTACGGTGCGACAAAGATAATATCCTCATCACTGATGAGGGGAAGGGTGTTTACGACAAACGGGCCTTAATTCCATCCACCAACTCAGACGATGATATTGAATCCCTGCTCGGAACCATCCCCCGAGACAGGATGGCGAGGGATGGTCTGGAGATAACCCCTGTCGGTTGTGGGAATGGTTTCAGTGGGACGGTGGCCAACAGTCTGATTCGTTTTGGTCAGTATGTCATCTGGATTGATCCCTGTGGCTATCCAGCACACACCCTGGCTCGACATAATATTCATTGGGACGACATTACCCATTTTCTCTTCACCCATAATCACGAAGACCATGTTCAGGGCCTTACAGCATGCCTACAACGTGCCCGAAAAAAAGGGAGACGGCTCAACCTGTTGGTTGCAGACAGTGTGTTTCGAATCCTTGTTGACCTTTACTCCCCGTTGTTTCCGGATATACAAGACCTTGTGAACGTTCAGCTTTTGATTCCGGGAACTCCAATCAGTCTTGGTCCGGTGCAGATAGAAAGCCGCTGGAATCACCATATCCTGCCGTATGGAACTGTTGGTCTGAGGATATCTGCTGCTGGCAGATGTTTTGGTTACTCAGGAGATACGAAGTATGATGAGGCTATCAATGCTGTTTTAAACAGAGAAGAGCTGACAGCCAGCTGGTTTGCTCCCTGCGATCTTGTTTTTCATGAGATCGAATTTGATAATCCAAACAGTGTACACAGCCATTGGAAACAGGTAGAGTTATTGCAGAAGGCTGTTTCTGGCAAAGTTCTTGGCTATCACACCGCTTTTTTAGAGAACAGCCCGTTTGAGCTGGTCAAAGAAGGACACCGCTACCTGGTGTAAGATCGCTTTATAGTATGGAGTGTAGCGCGCCGGGAAGATAAATATAGCACTTCAGTATCGGATCAGGTGGCTGTTTTCCTGTCTCGAAGGGAGGAAGCAACAATTCTTATGCTGCTGTTTTCCCGGAATATCCCTGGTCAAGTACAAGGCGGGCGCTCATGCCGCAATGCGGACATATTTTTCCTGATTCAGATCCCTCGCAACTGGTGCAATATTTTTTAAAGCAGCGACAGCATCGGTAGAGCACATTGTTCTCTATTTCTTTATCGCAGATGGGACATTTTCCTGGTTGAGTATCCATGGTTGGTTTTCCCTCGTATTTGCACTGCTGGCATATGTAAAGTGTCGATGGTGGCCATCCTAGTTCATCCCCAGGCGATTGGCAATATTTCTCTTACATTTGAAGCAATTACCCTATTGCGGTGTCAGTTGGCAGAAAAGGTCTGCCTGTGTTGGGAAAAGGCAGAATTACCTGCGCACCCATTTATTGTACCGGTTCATGGAAACATCTGGCTTGCCAAGTTTGCAGAGAGGTTTTACGTTGCCAGCAGTTCGTTGAATCCTTATCAGTAAACGAGAAGACAAGTCAAAAGTGTTCCCAGATGTTACGAAAAAATAATTGTTTTCTGACATCTGGGCGGCGAAATATTTGATAGAGTTGCTGTCGTTGAGTGTTTGAATCGTGTTTGAGATAAGATAGCCTACAGGATAGGTCGTAGGTGGATGAACATAATAATTTGAATAAGGAGTTTCCCGTGAGTGATGGAATACCAATTGTAGATAACCTCTGTACAAACCCGGAAAATCACAAAACCCATCTCTGTGAACTGAAGTCGCTTAAAAAGATGGCTCAGGTTGAGAAATTGTCTGCAAACCCTAAATATATTTGTGGAAATTGTGGAAACCTTTCAAATAAAGAGGGTGCCCTCTGTGCCCCTGGCCCGTATCAGAAATAGCCCTGCTTGCAATTCATCTGTAGATATCAAAAATATCTGAGGCCAAAATGGCCTCAGATACTCCATTTTTTCTAAAGAAAACTTTGTGAAAACCTATCGGGGATGGAGCTTCTTGACCATTTAATCCTGATAGGTAAAGATGGGCAGGACAAAACTGCGCTCACATGGTAAAAGAGTAGTCCATATCGAATTCAATCTCATTTTTTCTAAGAGATATATGAAAAAGACGGCTCAACTACTACCCCAAACACATTACCTAAATAACTGAAAGATGAATTTTGTCGAAGAACTCACATGGCGCGGTATGATCCACGACATCATGCCTGGAACGGAAGAGCAGCTCAAAAAAGAAATGACTTCTGCATATATCGGCATAGACCCGACCGCAGACTCACTGCATATCGGGCATCTGGTAAGTGTGATGATGCTCAAGCATTTTCAGATTTCCGGACATAAGCCCATAGCCCTTGTCGGAGGCGCAACGGGAATGATCGGCGATCCATCGGGAAAATCGGCAGAGCGTAACCTTCTCGACGAGAAAACCCTTCGCCATAACGAGGATTGTTTAAAGAGGCAGCTCGCTAAATTCCTCGATTTTGAATCAGACGCAGCCAATGCCGCCGAACTGGTCAACAATTATGACTGGATGAAAGACTTCAGCTTTTTAGATTTTATCCGGGACATCGGCAAGCATATTACCGTCAATTATATGATGGCCAAGGATAGTGTCAAAAAACGTTTAAGTGATGATGCCAAGACAGGCATGTCCTTTACCGAATTTTCTTATCAGCTCGTTCAGGGAACCGACTTTCTTCACCTGTACCGGGAGAAAAACTGCAGACTGCAGATGGGCGGATCCGACCAGTGGGGAAACATCGTAACCGGCACAGAACTTATCCGCCGCAAAGAAAGTGGTGAGGCTTTCGCCCTTACCTGCCCGCTTATTACCAAAGCAGATGGTGGAAAATTCGGAAAAACAGAAAGCGGTAATATCTGGCTTGATCCAAAGCTGACCACACCCTATAAATTCTATCAGTTCTGGCTCAATGTCTCCGATGCCGATGCTGAGAAGTATATCAAAATATTCACCCTCCTTGGCAAGGAAGAAATTGCTGAGCTGATAAAAGAACAGGAAGCCGCACCGCACCTTCGACCCTTGCAGAAACGCTTGGCAAAAGAGGTAACCTGCATGGTTCACAACGAAGAAGAATACGACAAGGCCGTGGAGGCCTCAGAGATTCTTTTTGGTAATGCCACAACCGAAAGCCTTGCAAAACTCGATAAAGAGACGTTTCTGGCGGTATTTGAAGGGGTGCCAACCTTTGAAATCGATCATGCGAAGCTGGATGCCGGAGTGCCAATTATTGAATTACTTGCAGCTGAAACAACAGTCTTCCCAAGTAAAGGTGAGGCGCGCCGTACCATTAAAGGAAACGGACTCAGTCTGAACAAAGCAAAAGTCACGGATCAGGAATACCTGGTCACTGCCTCTGATCTGATCAACGGAACTTATCTGCTGTTGCAAAAAGGCAAGAAAAGCTACTTTGTTATCGAAGCTGTATAGCCTTGTAGGTGTATGACGCTTTATAAGAAAGCTGCGCCACTGCGTGGCTTTCTTTTAGCCTGAAAAGTCTCTTGTTCCATCACCAGGCTCCCCTGCAACTCTTCCCCGCCAAAGATAAAGATCAAGGTCGATCCTTCCTTTGGCGTCAAATGTAACACCCTCGTCTTCAAGCAGCATTCTTTGCTCCTCATATCCCTGCATAGGTTTCAAAGAGATACGTCCCTCCCGGTTTACCACACGGTGCCAGGGCAGTTGTTCTTTGCCGGAACAGGCGTGAAGAATTCGGGCAACCTGCCGGGCCGCTTGAGGACTGCCAGCCATGAAGGCAATTCCGCCATAGGTTGCAACAAACCCCCGAGGGATAGCGCGGATTATCTCAATTACTGTATTGCTGAATTCCTGTCTGGCCATTGTTGAATGTGCAAGTATTATCTTTGTACCTGAATTTTGCAATTGAGCAGTCCGACGGGGATGCACGGCAGCGAAGCTGGAGACGTATAAATATACTTCAAGGCTTCGGCAACAAAGCAGATTCGGTGGAATTGTCACTCCCGAAGGGTAGCAAATAACAGAAAAATAACACTCATGAAAAATGAGTTTCTAAAAATCATTATGATGAATGCAACATCTTGTTTTGCAATGGTAAATCATTTTTTCTGTACTTTGTGTATGCAAAATTCAGGTGTTAATGGATCAATGTGTGTATTAAAAGGAGGTCTTTCTCTTACATCTTGGCATGCAGGGTAAATAAAAACAACTTTCGATGATTGTAGATTGAAAAAAGTTAATTCATTTTTTCAACACCCCGAATAAAAAAATTCCGGAAATGTGTAAAATGTTTCACTGCCCTTCTGGTTGTTGAGAATACATGTAATATAAGGCTTGCGATGAAGCTTGAGTCATGGAATGGTGGATGAGTGGTCGGCTAGCCGGAAAATTTAACGTGCTTACAAAGCCCATAGTCGCGGCATTAAGGACTGCCCTGTAACTAATTACCGTAAATTCTTGATAACAATAAGAATAATCTCTGTTAGAGCACGGTTGAAGTGAGAAAGTTAATACGCTGTAGCTTAAGGTGGAAACCGTCGTTTTTGAAATTAAATATCAGGTTGATAACGCACTGATGTTTCACTAAACATCAAGGTCCAGGCATCATTTTATAACAAGTTTCTCATTATTGTCGAGGCCCCTAATTGTGCGACCTGAAAGATGAGAGGGGATGCTTACATTATTCGAGAGGTCTGATTTTTGCAAGAAGAGGACTCATTGCGGGGAAGTGGGAAAATAAACACGCTTGTTTGCGCAAAAATCATTGTGCAAAGTTACGAGAGTTTTGACTTTTTACCCCAAAAAGAGTTTTGCGGCAAAAGAATTTTTCCGAGGAATTGGAAATGCAAGTCAAATGGAAAAACGCTCCCAATAGAAGGTTCAACCACCTTGGGTGGGCAGGTGCTGTTTTCATTATCCTCTATTGGATAGCAGAATCGGCTATTCACAGTTATTTTTTTGGTGGAGGACAATTTCTTTCTCATCTCATTTCTCCCGATGGTCACGAGCTTTGGATGCGCTTCATTGTTGTAGCAATTCTGATCATTTTCAGCTCATATGGCCAAAATATCATCAACCGTCTCAGGCAAACGGAGTTGGCGCTTATAGAACGAGAGAAAGAGGCGCAGGGAATTCTAGAAAATAATCCTGCAGCCATTATCTTGATCGACAGCAAATCCCGAACAATCAGCTACGCCAATCATAACGCCGTAAACTTGATCGGCTCGCCCCTGAAAAGACTACAGAGTAAGATCTGCCATAATTACCTGTGCAATTCGCTGAAAGGGGAGTGCCCTGTCCTGGATATGGGGCAGAAGATTGACATCTCTGAGCGTCAACTCATCACTGCTGATAAGAAGATTATTCCCATCCTCAAAAGTGCGACTGAGGTTCAGTATCTAGGGAAACCACACCTACTGGAGGCTTTCTTTGATATCACTGAACAAAAAAGAATGGAACAGGCAATACGTCATGCTCATGCCGAATTACACCAGATTTTTCAGACAGCTACGGTTGGTATGCGTCTGATCGATAGCAACTTCAATATCTTAAAAGTTAACCAGACCTTCGCTGATTTGGCAGGCGTTGATCCTGAAGATGCGATCGGTAAAAAATGTTTCGATATCTTTGCCGGTAACATGTGCTACCACGAGAACTGTCCTCTCCAGCAGGTCCTTGATGGCAGGGAGTTGGCTAATTATGAGGTAATTAAAATTCGATCAGACAGCTCCATGCTCATCTGTGATCTCTCGTTCTCAACATTCGAGGGGGGCGATGGCGCGATCCGAATCGTCGAGGCTTTCAAGGATATTACTAAGATCAAGAGCATTCAGAGGGAGCTCCAGTTCGAACGGGATAAACTGCACAGCATCCTCTTTCACCAGATGGAGAGCGTTGGTATCATCAATGATAGGTATCAACTGGAATATAAAAATGAGGTGTTGAAAAAAAGTGCCAGTGCAACAGATTCCTGCCTTTGCTATGAAGTATTTCGCAACATGTCCCAACCCTGCGAGGAATGCTTTATGCAAAAGGCTCTCTCATCTTCCACAGTCGAGCGTTTTGAATTTGACACCTCATCAGGAAAAAGCTTCCAGCATACCTACACGCCATTTATCGATAACAATAATGGGCGCAAGGTTGTGGTTTCACGACTTGACGTCTCCGAGCAAAAGGCTTCTTTGGCTATGGCAATCAGCTCAGAACGCCTTGCAGCTCTTGGCGAACTGGCAGCCGGAGTCGCTCATGAAATAAATAATCCTATAAACGGTATCATCAACTATGCCCAGATACTGGTAAATAAAACCAGGAAGGAAGACCCACTCAATGCAATCGCCAGTCGAATCATAGGTGAAGGAGACCGGATCGCAGGAATTGTTGCCAGTCTACTGTCTTTTTCTCGACGAGAGGGTGAGAAAAAGAGCCTGGTCAGCATCAGAGACCTTCTTAAGGAGGCGCTAATATTGACCGATGCGCAGCTGAGAAAAGACGGCATTGTAACGTCTGTCAAAGTGGATGACAACCTGCTGCCAGTTACAGCTATTGGCCAGGAAATTGAGCAGGTTTTTCTCAATATTATTAACAACAGTCGCTATGCACTTAATGAAAGATTCTCTCACGGTGAAGACCTTAAACGACTGGATATTGATGTAACCGTCGTTTCCAGGGAAGAGGGGAGTGTCGTCAGAACTTGTTTCACCGATTATGGGATAGGAATACCAGCTGACCAGCTTGACAAGGTCGTCAACCCCTTTTTTTCCACAAAACCAAAAGGTAAAGGTACTGGGCTTGGTCTGACTATCAGTCATAGAATCATTGAAAATCATGAAGGTACCCTCATTATCGACAGTATTGTTGATGATTATACCAGGGTGACGGTTGAGCTTCCAGCCAATATGGCATCACTTCAGCCTAGATGAGAGATGCGCCATTTTCCAGGCTGTGGTCTGAGATTATTTTAATAACTTCTAGGATAAAGGGATCGTTATGCCTATGAAAATTTTGGTTGTTGATGATGAAGAAAGTATTCGTTTTACCTTTCGATCCTTTCTAACAGAAGAAGGGTATGAGATTGTTACAGCCAAAAATTATGAGGAAGCTGTAACCTTTCTGGCAGAGACTACGTTTGACCTGTTATTCATCGATATCATTATGGAGGGCAAGACCGGCATAGATTTACTGCGAACCGTTAAAAAAGGAAACCCCAATGCTCAGGTGATTATTATAACCGGGGCTCCAAGTGTTGATACTGCGGCAGAGGCTCTCAGGCACGGCGCACAGGACTACCTGGTCAAACCGGTTCGCCAGGGCGACCTCCTTAGGGTTGCAAGATTCGCATTTCGGCAAAAACAGTTGTCTGATGAGAAAGACCGTTGTCGTTCCAATATGGAAGCAATATTTAAAAATGTCAGAGACGGCATTATTACAGTAAATGCGCAGATGGGTGTGGTCGATCTCAATGACGCAGCTATGCGGCTTTGCGGTTTTAAAAAAGAAGACCTGATCAGTGGGTCTCTGGAGACAATGATTAGCGGCTGTGGTGGAGCCTGTGTGGACGTGGCCAAGGAGATCCTCTCCACCCGAAAAGCAGTAGAACTGCGCCATGTTGAGTGCCACCTGCAAAATAAGAATAAACAGATAGTCAGCATCAGCGGGTCTCCTCTTATTGACCATATGGATCGATTTACCGGTTGTGTCATGGTTGTCCGCGATGAAACCCGACTGTTCCACCTGGAACAAAATATTAAGGACAATCGAGTATTTGATCCATTGGTTGGCGTCAGCATGCAGATGCAGAAAATAAAAAAAACAATAAAGGAACTGGCAGATGTGCAGACCACCGTGTTGATCATTGGTGAAAGCGGCACAGGAAAAGAACTGATCGTCGAGGCCATACATGCAGCAGGTGATCGTCGTGACGGCCCGCTGGTAAAGGTCAACTGTGGGGCTCTAGCCGACTCTATTCTGGAAAGTGAACTTTTTGGTCATGTTCAGGGGGCCTTTACCGGCGCAGTAAACGATAAGATTGGCAGGTTCCAGCTGGCCGATGGTGGCATCATTTTCCTGGACGAGATTGGAGATATTTCGGCGAAGATGCAGCTGCAGCTCCTCCGGGTCATTGAAACCATGTCTTTTGAACGAGTGGGTAGTTCCATTGCAGATCAGGTAGACGTCCGTGTCGTTGCTGCGACCAATCGTGACCTGGCAGAGGCCGTTGACTATGGTTCCTTCCGCAAGGATTTGTATTACAGGTTAAATGTGGTCCAACTCAAGATTCCCCCACTCAGGGAGCGTAAAGATGATCTTCCCCTGCTGACCAATCATATGATTGAAAAATTTAACCGTAAATTCGGTAAAAAAATTAAGGCGATTTCTTCGGATATTGAGAAACTCTTCAGTCTACACTCATGGCCGGGGAATGTCCGTGAACTTGAAAATACCCTGGAGCATGCTTTCATTCTCTGCAATCAGAATGTGATTACAGTCTCTCATCTCCCGCTTGAATTCCAGAACCAGTCCAAGGCGGTTAACAACTATAAACTTCTTGACGAGGACAGCGAAGCTCAATCCATTGAGGAGGCCTTGGAAAAAACCGGAGGTAACAAGGCTAAAGCTGCACGGTTGCTGAGTATGAGTCGCCGAACGATTTATCGCAAGATCGATAAGTATAATATAGACGGTTGAGATTTTTTCCCGTGTATCCCCCCACTTCCTCCGTATTCACTTTTTCAACATGTAGTAGAAAATAAATCAAAAATCTCCTCTCTACCACGATAAATGGCACACTATGTCATGACACACACCTGTGTCATGGCACATGTTCGCTGGCCCCCTGGCATGCCTTGCCTAAGAATTCCAGTATATAAAATTTGGGATTAATATTAGTGCTTTTCCCCCTTGCGGCTCCTGGATGTGAGAGGAGGGAGTTTGCTTGGCATGACTATTGGAAGAGCAAGTACAAGTTCCTGTATTCGGTGCGAGAACAAAAATCAAAGGGAAATCAATCCACTCAACATATTTTTTTAAAAAAGGAGGTAATGGTTGAGCAAAATTCTGGACCATCTATTGGGAGGACTAACAGCAAGGTAGAGTTTGGAAATCTTAAAAAAAATCTATAGACTTGCAAAGGTTAAGGAGGGGACAGTATGAGGAAATTATTATTCTGGTTTTTTATATTTGTTTTTGGAGGAAGTTTCCTTGCCGAAATGGCCATGGCGGCCTGGGTTCCATCTGAAGACGATGCCATCACGGTCGCTGTCAGCTCTGGTGTAATTGATTCTGCGACGGAGACCGTCACCTTTACAGTAGCTGTCACTAATGGCAGTGAAGCTGATCTTGAAGGCAATATGCGGGTCTATATTCAGCTAGACGATGGTGTTGCTGGCCCGATCAATACCACGGGTACAACCGATGATGGCTCTTTATATTATGACTTTGCCACTGCTGCAGATGACTTATTTGCTGTTGATGAAACAGTTAGCATGGATGTAGTTTTTGCTGCAGGGGAGATTAATGATATTAATGTGCCACCTTTCCAGCCTGTGCTGAATATTAATGATGCTTCGCTATCAAATACTATTTTCAGAAAAATAATCTCAAAAACGCCAGAATTTTATAGCGGGGAAGCGAAGATTTCTGTCGTTCCACGGTATACCCAGGCTCGGAATACTAAGGATGAGTTGCTTTACAAGGATCCGGAGAGCGGCAGCTTTATCTCCTGCCCTGTTGCTAGCGATGGAACTGCTGACTGCCCGATTGACACGAAAGTCAAGCCTATTGTTGTGACCTATCTCCAGGAGCTGGAAGGGACTGAATTTAACAGCGTGCCTGACTACGATGCCGATGGTGACGGCATAAAAGATGGCTGGCGCTTGGCCCATGATGTCTATACGGCGGTTTCCCTTGACGAAGGTGCGACCTGGAAAAGAAAGAATATCTCAAAAACGGCTGTAAAATCGTCCTTTGAACTCCCAAACGAGGTGAAATATCCCGGTGATTCAGAAGTCGCTGATATGGCTGTTGCCGGAGAAAACATTCTGGTTACCTGGGTTGATAAATACTGCCGCAGTGGCAATCCCTGGGGCATTGAAGATGAGGATGACGACTACCAGATCATGGGGTCACAGCGTTCTGTCGACTATGAAGATGTGAAAGGTGATGAAGAACCGCGTCCAGATCTGGGCGTACGACCATTCAGTTGTGTATGGGCAGCTCGTGGAGTTCTCCAGTTAAATCAATTTTATGATGATGAAGAGAGTGTGCCGAATCCCGATTTCGGAACTGTTGTCTGGTACAGCGCCGAGCAGATCACCACAGGTCGAAGGGATGCCATACGGGTATTCCCCGCCGCTGAAGACCCCGACACAAAGGGTCCCGGGGGCTTTGCTATTACCTGGCAGGAAGACCCGAAGGGTTTAAAGACCGGAAAAGGGCGTGGTCCCGGCGCCGGAATGTCCGGTGCTGGTGTAAATCATAAAACAGATATCTGGTACACTTATCTGGAATTTGAAAATTTTGCAGAGATCGATGAAGGCTTTGTACCAAATGAAGATGCGGATAGAATCTTCTTATCGCCAGAGGTCAATGAAGATTTTGCAGCAGACGATACCAGAGCAACACCTCATGTAGATGTTACCTTTTCACCACCTGTACGTATTACCGACAATGCTGTGTGTAAGGAACGTGTTACAACTGATATCGTTGCTCATGTCCATGATCCAGCTGACACCACTACTTGTGACTATTACTATGAGGGGGGCACAAACAATGAGCCTATTCTCTGGGAAGATCTTCCTGAAGAATGGACTTGCCCCAAGTGCGGTTTACCAAAGGATTCTTTCCTGGAGGTTCCGGAAGTCGTCGGCACGCGTAATGAGGGAGCACCTTATTGTGCAGAATTTGCAAATAACCCCAGAGTCGATGGAGATGGAGAGGAAGTAACCTCTGAAGATCCTGCTTTTGAGATAGCCTACTATACCTCCGACGAAGGTGTGCCCCTGGATGGCAATACTGGAGCCTCCCGGGCCAACCTCTCACTTGTCAACTGGATGGGTGAGACTCTTGCTCTTGTAGCCTATGAAGAGACAAAGGGGATTGGTGTCGGAGGAGATAAAGAAGCTGCCGCCATGGAACAGGCCGCTGCATTTCCACTTGTGCATTATATTCCCGAAACAACATATGATACAACCTCTATGCAAGATGGAGTTGAGACAACTGGAACTCTGCTGGCCTCTCCCTATGCCGTTTATAAAAACGAGGATGGTACGGTTGACGAATACCACGGTGATGCGGGCTATCTGGGCGGTTTCACCAACCGGGATTGTCGAAGTTGTCACTATGATAATATTGTTCCGAAAAACCGTTTTATTCCCGTCGGAGACCGCAATGTGTGTATTTCAGACAAGGGTGGAACCTGGCTGAGCAATGCAGAAGCCTATTTCCCTTATAGCGGTTATCCGCTTGCAACCGAGCAACCTGTAGCGCTGCTACCCGACAGTGTTGATCTAAATACTTCCACAGGGCTTCTTGGCGGCTGTGTGAAATTTATCAGGGGTACGGCTATTTACCCAAGGGATTATGCCCAGACCGATCCCGACGCCTTATATGTACTCCCGGAACACCTGCCGGGCTGGCACTCAAAGAACATAGATTGCAGCAGTTGCCATGTCGCCTATAATACCAAGGATACCGACATGGACACAGCTCCGGACCGGTCTGATCTTTGTCTCGGTACACCTTTGCTTGAAGAACTTGAAGAAGGAGAGACAATAGATTTAGTAATTGGCAGTCCAACCTATGGCTGTGCAACAACTCAAACCGTTGGTGATCCTGACAACAACAAGGACGCCGAACCACGCTACCGACATGGCAAAAATATTTATTACCACAGTTTCGCTTTAGACAACCCTGACACCATTGCTCATGGTGCACAGATTAACATCCCGAACATGGACTGGACAGCACCAGGTACTTTAGATGGGCACGATGAAAATGCCCGCCGGGTACGAGTGGTACCAAATCCAAGGTATGGTGTTGATGGTGCTAATATCACCCTGGGTCTGCTCTACAAACAGGGTAAGGATGGTCAGGGTGCCCCTGCCGATGCCTTTATCCGCTTTTTCAGAAATGGTTTCGATGCTACTGACAATCTTGACACATATGCGATGAATCTGAGTTCATCAACTCCTTATATCTTTAAAGAAGAGGAGCTGGAGCCGGGGGAAGTTGATTACTCGGCAGCGGACGGAACTGGCGATCTCCTCAGTGGTCACCAAACACCCAATGTTGAGCACTTCTATTGGACTACTGACAATCTGGATGACTCTTCAGGCTATTGGAACATTGAGGATGGTGAGAAATTATGGGTGTCAGATGGAGCAGATGGCGAAATTCCAGATCTCGTGGATAACCCTTTTGACAATGTTTTCTCAACCCGACTGGAAATCCGCGGCAACTTTGTGGCTGTCGGTTTTGCCTACTCCACCAACTGGGCGGCTGCCAAAAAGGCAAAGGACCACTATGACTTTTATGTCAGGACCTCAGATGATGGTGGAGTGACGTGGACCCTGCCTGTTAATGTATCAGAGCTAAAGAACCATGAGGAATCGGTTTCAGACTGCCGTCTGCTGCTGCCACCGGATACCCTCTATCCACCAGGAGCAACATATGCCGACTACATGCTGCCTCCATATGATGGTATAGAGATACCGCTGCATGATTATTTCAATGAAAACAGCTTTTTTGTCGCACTCGGGACTAAGGAAAACACCCCTCAGCCGGCACCGAATGTGACAGAACTAGAGGAGGACGAGATTTTCCTCGACCTGAGCTATTCGAGGGCTACGCGTGATGAGGATGATGGTCTTTTCTATTATGAAGGTATCGAGAAGGAAAATCCAAAATATGTAAGCGGTTCTATGGAATATATTGATAATATTACAGGAGAACCAACCAACAATGCTGTCGATGAGTTCGAAATAGCAAATGAGATCAACCCAGCTTACGACGAATTCATAGTTGAGTTTGATTGGATCGCCAAAGGAGATGCCTTCCAGGGTGATATTCAGGTGGTGACGGATCCTTCGGCTTCGGCACTGCACTCAATATGGGAGCAGGAACTGGCTATTGATGAAGAAAGCAGCATGAGCCATTTTCAGGGTGCCGATGTCTGGTACAGGAAGGTGAAATATCCCCAACCGATTATGGGAGATACGGATAGTAACGGTATCATCGATATGACCGATATCTATGGGCTGATGTCTTACCGAAATCAGTATTCCGACAAATGTCCTGAGTGTGATATCGACGGAGACAAAATCATCACCGTGCTGGATGCGCGTAAACTGATGATGATGTGCACCTACCCAAGGTGTGCCAGTCAATAATTCGTAAGGCCTGCCCCCCTGTACATAACGTTGCAAACTTATGAACAGGGGTACAGATTGAGGATATTAGACCAACATAGATCGATGAGGAGAAACAGAAAAATGAAACCAAAAAATCTACTATTTTCTTTCGCCACGACCCTTGCGGCGACAACATTGATGTTCACACAACTGTGGGCTACCTCGCTCAGTTTTGTCCCCGGCGCTTCAACTATCGGTGTGGGTGAATCCACCAGCGTGGATATCGTAATTGAGGGGCTTGAGTTTGTTGATCTTTCAGCATTTCAGTTTGATATTACCTATAATGAGGCCGTCCTGTCCATTGATTCCTATTCATTAGGATTTGAACTGGGAATCAATGGAGGTATTTGGGACGAATTTATTGATAACAGTAAAGGCAGTGGTAGTGATTATGGACCAGGTCACTATGATCTGACGCAACTTTCTTTGTTGTGGAATTTTAGCAATCAGGCAGATTCATTCATACTTGCAACCTTAAACATTACTGGTCTGGGTCTTGGCCACAGTTCATTAGGGTTCAGCAATGTATATTTGGTTGATGCGGATCCTGATTGTCCAAATCCCATAGACGCTTCTTTTACAAACGGGGAGATCACTGTTGCCGCCCCTGTCCCGGAGCCTTCAACGATGCTTCTCTTTGGTGTCGGTGTTGCCTGCCTTGCAGGTTTCAGACGAAGAAATAATTCCAAGAAAAATGCATTGATCTAGTAGCAGATGAAAAGAAACGTTCAATAAGACTAACCGGGTCGGACTGCAAAGTGTCCTGCCCGGTTTGTAGATCGATGCTAGTGTTCCCTCCTGCGGAGGTGGGTTGTTGCAAAATCAAATACTAACCACCATGAAATCTTATCTTAAGAGGTGTGGTTGTGAAAGTATCAACTTTAGGGTGCATTGGTTTCGCTCTGGCTCTGGTCTCCTGTTCCAGCCATTATAGTATTCAAAATGGCAATCAACTCACCCTGTACCTGAAAAATAAAGAGGCAAAAAGCGTATTGTTTTACTATTCGCTGGATAGCTATACAGGTCAGCGACTCACACAGCAGAAAGGAATCTGGGATATAACCGTACCTGCACAACAACCCTTTAAATATTTTTACAGGGTTGATAACGAAATATTTCTCCCCTCATGCCCCATGACAGAAAAAGACGATTTTGGCTCAAAAAACTGTATTTTCGAACCAAAGATGTAACCTCTCTGATTTTCAGACGTTATATTGATATAACCAGTCTACATCCACAGAAGGGAGGCGCGTATGAAAACGACACGTTTATTTATTATTGTCTTTTTTATTATGTCCACATGGGTTTATGCTGCCGACCCTGAGGTACTGTCGGTTCAGCAACAGGAAAATGTCCGCCAAATTTCCCGGGAAATGAAGGCCCAGGGCATTGATGAAGAACAGGCAGAGAAAATGTTTCGCCTGATGTATCAGAATAGATACCAGGAGAGAAACATCATCCGGGCCAAACAGACCGTGCTCAATACTGTTAATGAGGAGCTGCCGACTTTGCCGGTGATGAATAAAGCCGTGGAAGGCATTGTAAAACAGGTGCCGCAGGAGAAGGTAGTTGCTGCAATGGAGACAGTACGGCATCGATACAGTCATGCCTACCGGCTTACAAGATCGCTATCATCTGACAAAAAAGCCAATGCGTCAATTGCAGATGCGATTGCTGACAGTCTGGCCGCAGGAATTTCGGCTGAGGAACTCGATGTGATAGTAGCTCGTTTAAGGGTACAGACTCGCCAGAAAACAAGAAATCATGCCGAGGACCTTACGCTTCAGACCATGCTGACAGTCCGAACAATGGCACGTTTGGGCGCTCATTCTACAGACATATCGGACACTGTTTGCCAGGCCTTGCAGAATGGCTACAATGTGCGACAAATGGAGCAACTGCGGCATAGATTTAACGAGGAGGCCCAGAATACACCTGCCAAGCAGTTAGCTCACCAATATGCAGGTACAATTGGAAAAAGCGGTGGTGTTGATGGCGATGGCTCAGGAGGTAGTGGCTCGGGCGGCAATGGTTCAGGCGGCAATGGTTCAGGCGGTAATGGCTCAGGCGGTAACGGCTCGGGCGGTAATGGCTCAGGCGGCAACGGTTCGGGTGGCAACGGTTCGGGTGGTAACGGTTCGGGTGGTAACGGTTCGGGCGGTAATGGTTCGGGCGGTAATGGTTCAGGAAAATAGCATAATCATTGAGACCTATAAGGACCCCTTTGATGTTATTTATGCAATAACATGCATAACTCGAGGAAATTGCAATGAGTGAAGACTTAATAATCGTGCCTGGAGCGACATGCCCTGATATTCCTGTCGACAAAGTTTTGCAGACTGCTATCGGTAAACTGAATGAAGTTGTTGTAATTGGTACCTATAAGGATGGCCGGGAGTATTTCGCCTCCTCAGTTGCTGATGGACCTAATGTGAACTGGATGTTAGATAGGGCGAAAAAGGCATTAATTGAGATTATAGATGAGGATCAGTAAAATCTTTTTGCTGTTAGCTGAAAAGTTGGTGTACGTGCATAACAGGAGGGAGGCTGAACGGCAAGGTAGGGTTGTTTATCCTCCCTTCATCATAAAACCCGACCAAGCATGAAGCGACCTGATCGGGATCAATTCTATAACGGCATATTATACAGATACAGTGCGTCGCAGTAAGGGAAACTACTCAACTTCAAGATTAGCTTCCATGAAATCGAACCATACACCGTTGTGCATTGCGTGATCGAGTTCAATCTGCACCACGTCCACATGGCGCTGTTCGATGTCGTAAAATTTTGTGAAGATGTCTTTAATTGGACCTTCGGTTTTCTGGATGGCGTCGTGGTAGAAGGCGGAGGTTTCTTTCTCAAGCTTTAGTGCGCGGTTCAGAACTGTTTTAATATCACCGAGCATTTGGCTGGGGATTTGAGCCTTCATTTTTTCAATTTTTTCATTAATCAGGTCGGTGTCAGGGATTGTCGTTTCCAGGCGTTTTTGATCAATCAGGTTTTCTGTACGGAGCTGCTCAAGGCTGTAATGCAGAAAATCAACATGGGACTGTTCATCATCGGCCAATGCCTTGAAAATGTTTTTGCCTCGATCATCATCTACCGTTGCCACTGCTGAGAGGTAGAGATCGCGAATCTTTTCTTCATATTCGAGGGCTGTTGTGAAAATGGCTATCGAGTCCATGGTGAACCTCTTAACGTAAAATGTTGGGGGAAGATCTCCCGGGTTGTTTGGAAAATTGTCAACGTGCTACTAAACCCAAACACACTTGGCGGTTTGTTGCAACGCAATGAATTGTCTCTCACCTAACATCTGTAAATCAGCTTAAATCGACTTGCAAGGATATATTCTTAGATTTCTGCCTTGCTCCCATACGCCTTTTCCAAACAGACGAATCTCTTTTTTGAAAATTCTTGACAATCCCATGATTACTGCTAGTCATAAAGGTGCGGCTTGTTTTACTGAGACGGTAGAAAATCATCCCAATACTCATACCAAAATTTTCGAGAATGCTTCATTCTGTCTCTGTATTGGTGTGTAAGGACGATTATGGTGCGATCGATTATACATGGGGGATTGACGGTACTGGCAACCTGTTACATTTTTTTCTGCCAGCCGGTTTATGCCGAGAATCCAGACTTTTCCGGGCAATTTTCTGGATGGCTGACGGCAACAGATGATCAAAATCAGCTCGGTCTTCGTTACATCCCTGAACTGTCCCTTTCCGGGCAGCTCTCACCTGATTATGAGATCAGCGGCGAATTTGCCGTAAATGCCCGTTGGTGGAGTGATTATGAAGAGTGGGACCACACGGATGATACGATAGATGTCGATCCCTATCGCATCTGGCTGCGTTTTGCTGCCCCGCAGTACGAACTACGGGCGGGTCTTCAGAAAATCAGTTTTGGTTCCGCCACCCTGCTTCGGCCGCTTATGTGGTTTGACACCCTGGATCCCCGTGATCCATTACAGCTAACGGAAGGGGTCTACGGCCTCCTCGGCCGCTATTATTTTCTTTCTAACGCCAATATCTGGTTCTGGGGTCTCACTGGAAATGAGGACCAAAAAGGTTGGGAAACGCTGCCTACGGATAAATGGAGTGTGGAGTATGGTGGGAGGCTTCAACTTCCTGTGCTCTCCGGTGAAATCGGCTTTGCCTATGACCATAGGACCGTAGACAGTAGCGATACTTCTTTGAGTGTTGCTGAACCGCGAATGGAGAACTTTGCCGAGGATCGGTTCGGTCTTGATGGAAAATGGGATATTGGGCCAGGGGTATGGTTTGAAGGAGCCCTCACTCGGCAGGATCTTGAGAGAGTGGAGCTGAACTACCAGAGACTGGTCACCGTCGGTATGGATTACACCTTTTCCCTTGGAAATGGCCTGCATTTGCTCGCCGAGCACTTTGACAGTGCTGCTGTAAAAAGCCTTTTTGATTCCGGAGAAAATTATACAATATCGGCAGTTTCAGCCGATTACCCTGTAGGCATACTCGATACCCTTCTGGCGATTGTGTATTACAACTGGCAGGAGGAGTACTGGTCGTCATTTATTTCCTGGCAGCGGAGCTATGATCAGTGGTCGCTCAACCTCAATTTTTTTTCGAATCCGGATGAGCCTCTTCTCGACCAGGATACGTCCCCGACCAGTGCTTTTCCAGGTAGGGGGATTCAATTGTTTCTGGTTTTTAACCATTGATGCTTTGTAAAAAGTACGATCTCCTTCATTGTCGTTTTTTTACAGTTTTACGACATATTAGATGCATAGTTGAGAACCATGAAAAAACATCATGCCTGGTATTTCGAACTTTTGTCAGAGCTGACTTGGGGTGATAAGAAAGTATTTGAGCAATGTGTCAATTCTCAGGAATTATTTTTATACAAGGGAAGGCAACTATGGACGATTCAGCCATCATTGAAATACGTGGTCTGTGCAAACGTTTTCCCATTGGTAACAAGCAGTTTACTGCTCTGAGTGAGGTCAACCTCACCATTGAAAAAGGTGAGTTTTGCGGTTTGATAGGGCCGAGTGGTTCGGGTAAGACAACTTTACTTAATATTATCGGTTCTTTAGATGTCCCTACAGAAGGAAGTGCCATTGTTCTCGGCCAATCTATTCTTCAATTGACTCATTTTCAGGCCTCCCAGTTGCGCAATAAAAGCCTCGGGTTCATTTTTCAAACCTACAATCTACTCCCGGTGTATACCGTCTACGAAAATGTAGAATTTCCACTTCTACTCCTGAAAACACCGGCAGCCAAGCGGCGTAAAATGGTTCTGGCGGCACTGGAGGCGGTTGATTTAGCCGATAAAGCCAAGTCCAAACCCGCCCAGCTTTCCGGAGGTGAAAGCCAGCGGGTGGCCATTGCCCGGGCTATGGTGAAAGACCCTGCAATTGTACTGGCGGATGAACCGACCGCAAATCTTGATGCCAAAAATTCCCACCGTATTTTGCAGACCATGGTGAAACTGAACAGGGACTTGAACACCACCTTCATCTTTGCAAGCCATGATGAGAAGGTTATCGGTTATCTTCGTCGGCAGATTTCACTTGATGATGGCAAGGTTGTAAGCGACCTGAAGATCGATACTCCCCTGCACAGTGCGGCCTTGGCGGCAAAAGACACGAGGATGTCCAAATGATCACCCTCAGGCTGGCCTATCGAAACCTTATGGGTGCGGGATTACGGACCTGGTTGAACACCATTGTCTTGTCCATGGCCTATGTCATTATCATCTGGCAGAAAGGACTTTTAGATGGCTGGAATTACCAGGCCAGGCATGACATGACAAACTGGGAAATCGGTGGTGGTCAATACTGGCAGGAAGATTACGATCCTTACGACCTTTTTACCCTGGAAAAAAGTCATGCACAAATTCCAGAGGCTCTAACAGGAATGAACCCCCAAAGACCTGTAGCACCGATACTTATAGGACAGGCAACAATATATCCCCAAGGCCGGATGCAGAGTTGTATTCTCCGGGGCATTGATCCGGAGCAGACAGTTCTTCATCTTCCGAGCGCAGCGCTTCAGCAGGATATTGCTGAGATTCCGGTTGTACTTGGGACCAGGATGGCAGAAAGTACCAATTTGAATGTGGGCGATACGGCCACGATCCGCTGGCGGGATGCCAATGGAACCTTCGATGCTGCTGATGCAAGGGTGGTGCGCATCATGAAGACCAACGTTCCGACGGTGGATCAGGGGCAGATCTGGGTTCCGCTTGCCCGCCTGCAGCAGATGATGCAGCTGCCAGGTGAGGCGACTATTATTGTCGTGGGCCAGGATACAAACGAGACTGGGCCGCAGGAAGGTTTTGTCTTTCGTGATAGAAAATATTTGACCAAAGATTTTGAGGATATGATGCAGGTGGAAAAGTTGAGTGGTTACATTATGTACGTTATTCTGCTCTCTCTTGCATTGCTTGCCATCTTTGACACCCAGATCCTGGCTATTTTCCGCAGGCGTAAAGAGATCGGCACTTTGATCGCCCTTGGCATGACCCGAGGTGCGGTCATTCGTCTTTTTACTATGGAAGGTGCCATGCACGGTATCCTCGCAGCCTTTGTGGCAGCTATCTATGGTATTCCACTTTTGACCATGCAGGCACGCTGGGGTATTCCGATGCCTGATATAACCGATAATTACGGCCTTGCCATCAGTGACAGAATCTTCCCCATCTATAGTGCGGGCCTGATTACAGGCACGACTTGTGTCATCATGGTGGTTGTGACCATTGTCAGTTTTATTCCTGCCAGGACAATTTCCCATCTCAACCCCACAGATGCTATAAAGGGGAAACTCTCATGATAGTTTTTCTCATAAAAGGGTTACTGCGAGACAGGTCCAGGAGTCTGTTTCCGGTAATTACCGTGACCATCGGGGTGATGCTGACTGTTTTTTTGCACGCCTGGCTCAAGGGAGAAATGGGCGATATAGCACGGTCTAATGCGAATTTTACCACAGGTCATGTCAGGATCATGAGCAGGGCCTATGCGGAAAATAAATCGCAGATACCAAATGATCTGGCACTCCTTGGTGTTGAAGATCTCCTTGGGCAACTGCGCCTGCAGTATCCGGATTTGCAATGGGTTAAGCGGATTCGTTTTGGCGGTCTGCTTGATGTACCGGATAGTCGAGGTGAAACCAGTACTCAGGGGCCTGCCATAGGGCTTGCCATTGATTTGCTTTCTGAGGAAAGTTCCGAGGTTCAAACGCTGAACATTGAAGCTTCTCTTGTGCGCGGACAGCTTCCAAGCATGTCTGGAGAGGTCCTGGTCAGTGATGAATTTGCCGAAAAACTCAAGCTTCAGCCTGGTGGAACCCTGACACTTATTGGTTCCACAATGCACGGTAGTATGGCCATGCAGAATTTTGTAATGGCAGGAACTGTTAAATTTGGCATCAACGCCATGGACAGGGGAGCATTTCTGGCGGACATTACAGATATTCAACAGACTCTTGATATGGATGACGGGGCAGGAGAAATTCTGGGCTATTTCCAAGATGGCATCTACCATGATTCCCTCTCGCTTAAAATCGAAGAAGATTTTAACCGTCAGTATACGCATTCAGGTGATGAATATGCTCCTGTGATGTTTGCCCTTAGAAATCAGGATGGCCTTGGTGAGTATCTTGATCTGGCCAATTATATCTCATTTATCGCCGCCTCCATTTTTGTAGGGGCAATGTCCATTGTCCTCTGGAATGTCGGCTTGATCGGCAGTCTGCGCCGCTATGGCGAAATGGGACTGAGGCTTGCCATTGGCGAGGATAAGCGACACGTCTACGGTTCAGTTATTATCGAATCTCTTATAATCGGCATTATTGGTTCTGTATTTGGCACCTTGTTGGGACTGGCGGTGGCCTACTACTTCCAGGTTCATGGCTTAGACATTGGGTCCATGGTCAAAAATTCCAGCATGATGATGTCAAATATCATACGTGCTGAAATCACCCCGGTAACCTTCATCATAGGGTTTATCCCGGGTATCCTTTCAACCTTGCTTGGGGCTGCACTTGCAGGTCTTGGAATATATAAGCGCTCCACTGCACAACTTTTTAAGGAACTGGAAACATGAAATTTATTTTCATCCTTGCACTTTTGCTTTTCCCAGTACCTCTTCATGCACAATTTCCAGATGGCGCAGCTGTGCTGGAAAAGGTTGATCAAAACCTCAACTCGACAACCCAGGTGATCCGCTCGAAGATGATCATCCATAGCAGACGGGATACAAGGACTGTAGAATCCAAATCATGGACTGAGGGAGATAAGCGGGCCTATACAGAATATCTGGCTCCTGCCAGGGAAAAGGGTACAAAGATGCTCAAGATACAGGATCAACTCTGGATGTACTCGCCCTCAACCGACAGAATTATCCAGATTTCTGGCCATATGCTTCGGCAATCCGTCATGGGCTCAGATCTGTCTTACGAGGATATGATGGAAGACCAACGACTCGCAGGCCTTTATGGGGCCGAGATTATCGGAACAGAGATAATTGATGGACGGACCTGCTGGATACTGCATCTTGTTGCCAAAAAAGATGATGTGGCCTATCACTCCCGGACAATGTGGGTGGACCAGGAGCGTTATGTACCCATGAAAGAAGAGCTTTATGCCAAGAGTGGCAAACTCCTGAAGAAAACGGAACTCTCTGATTTCAGGCAGATAAACGACCGGTGGTACCCCATGCACATGAGGTTTAAGGATGTTCTGAAAACCGGTGACGGCACGGAATTTGTCGTGGATTCGATTGAATTCAACACCGCTGTTCCGGAGCATCTCTTTTCAAAAGCCGCGCTGCGCAGATAAAATAAAATGGTGTTGGGCAATGATGAAAAATCGTGAAATTGAGCCAGCTGCGGCAATAACTATTGCTTCAGCTATTCGGTAGAAAACCAGCAGCTTGTGCATGGTAAACAAGCTGCTGGTTGAGAAGGCTTAGACTGTCGCTTCTTCTTTTTCTTTTTTCTGAACCTTGTCGATACGCGGAGCAATTATACGTACCTGGGAGGAAGGGACAGCGTCCTGATCGTAGCAGTAGATTCCGCAGTTGAGACAGCGTTCGGCTTCTGCAACACATTGCTGCTCGGTGATCGTGCCTTCAACTTCTCTGAAAGTACTCATCCGTTCTTCAAGTGAAATCATTGGTTTGATGGCGCTTGTGGAGATAGGATTGACGTTGATCAGGGAATCCACCATGGCAGGTGGCATCATTTCACGCTGGCGGTTATCTATCGGTGGAACGGAACCGGTGGTAACATAGTAGTGAATCGATCTTGCTGCGTACCTGCCGCCTGCAACGGCTTCAACAAGCAGACGTGGGCCGGTAAAACAGTCACCTCCTGCAAAAACTCCGGGAATATTGGTCTCCAGGGTATCTTCGTTGGCATCGACTGTGCTAAACCGTGTCTTCTCAAGACCGTCCGACTCAACAATGGCATCAAGATCCGTTCCCTGGCCAACCGCTTGAATGACAACATCACAGTCAAGGATTTCAATCGTACCTTCCACAGGTATACAGTCTGGCATTCCTCCTGGATTGAGCTTGAGTTCGACCTGCTGAACCTCAACTCCGGTGAGGGTGTCGTTTTCTCCAACAAAACGCATTGGGGATATCAGACACCGCATCTCCACGCCTTCTTTTTCTGCATCGACAATCTCATGGGCATTAGCCTCCATCATATCCCTGGAAAAGCGGAAAATGAGGAGTACGCTTTCAGCACCGGCGCGTAGCGCAGAACGGGCACAATCCATAGCCACGTTACCTGCACCAATAACGACAAACCGTTTACCTGTAATGAGATCTTCATCGGTATGAAACCGTCTGAGATAATCGATACCGCTGTAGACACCTTTTAAGTTGACACCATCAAAAGGAATCAGACGGCCGTGCCAGCAGCCAAGTGCGAGATATACGGCATCAAAGCCAACGGCCTTCAAGGAGCGGATAGTGATATCCTTACCAAGAGTAACCCCGGTGTGGGCCTTTACGCCAAGCTGTAGAACACCATCGATATCCCATTGGTACTGTTCTTCAGAGAGCCTGTACTCAGGAATACCATAAAGAGGCATCCCGCCGAGTTTTGGCATCATTTCAAAAATTTCAACCTCATGACCCAAACGGGCAAGGTAATAAGCAGCACTTAATCCTGATGGACCACCGCCGACAACGGCAACTTTATGTCCGGTCGGGGCACAGACCGGAACCTGCAGTCTCTCACCGCTGTCGCGTTCCCAGTCAGAGAGAAAACGTTTAATGGCATTGATTGCAAGGGGATCGTCCTGAATCTGCCGACGACACTGGGTGGCACATAATTCAGGACAAACACGGCCAGTGGCAATCGCCAGTGGATTGTTGTCTTTTACAGTGGCAAGGGCCGCTGCGTATTCACCTTTTCTGGCGTGGGCCAGATATTTGGGAATATTAATCTGGGCAGGACATCGTTGCCTACAGGGAGAAAGACATTCGGTGTACTGATTCCAATGCAGAATCTTGGTCTTTTCTTCAACAAGATTGATGATTCCCTTAGGACAGGCGGCAACACAGGCGCCACAGCCAACGCAACGATCGGGATGAAAAACGGGCAGGCCGGTTTCTTCGTTCATGGTGATGGCTGAGAACTTACAGGCTTTAAAGCAGGAGCCAAGCCCCAGGCAGCCGTTTTCGCAGCGAACCGGACCGTGATAAAGCTGGAGCGCGGCTCTGCAGTCCTGCAGGCCTGAATATTCAAATTTACGGGCGGCACGTGCCCCGCCTTCACAGGTTGTACAGGCGAGAGACGGTTCTGCGCCACCCACATCATATCCCAGATAGAGGCCGATGGCCTCGGCGGTTTCGGTTCCACCAACAACGCAGGCGTTTACGGGGATTTCACCCTTGACCATCGCTTCGGCAGAGGCATTACAGCCTGCCATTCCACAGCCGCCACAGTTGGCACCTGGCAAAAGATCTGCCACTGCTTCAATTCTTGGATCTTCTTCAACATGAAAAACTCTTGCTGCTATGCCGAGAATAATAGCCGCCACAAAGGCGATTCCGACTAACAGGAGTACCGGTGCAATCACAATAATTCTCCTTAATTAAGAGGCCATTCCCTGGAAGCCCATGAACGCCATTGCCATGATTCCGGCAGTTACAAGCGCAATTGAAGTGCCCTGCATGCTTTTAGGGACCGGGGAGATCAGCAGTCTTTCACGGATACCCGCAAAAAGGATCAAGGCCAGACCGTAACCAATTGCACTACAGCAGGAAAAAACCAGCATTTCAGTAAAGCCCATTTCATTTTTAGGGATAAGCAGAGCAACACCCATAACCGCACAGTTGGTGGTGATCAGTGGAAGATAGACTCCCAGGGCGTTGTAGAGGCCACGACTCTTTTTCTTGATAATGATCTCAACCAATTGAACGAGTGAGGCTATAACCAGAATAAAGGTAAGGGTCTGGAGGAATTCGAGACCGTAAGGATTTAACACGTAGGTGGAGACAGACCAGGTACAAATGGAGGCCAAAGCGGTGACAAAAAGAACTGCAGCGGCCATGCCGACAGCTGTCTCTATTTTTTTGGAAACGCCAAGAAAAGGGCAGTTGCCAAGATACTGGGCAAGCAGGATATTGTTAACAAAAGTGGCTGATATTGCTATATAAATGAGTTCCATTAATTTCCCCTTTTATCCCTGAATAAATTTCTCACCGCTCCAGCGGGAGAAGAGATTCTGTAGAGCCAGTAGTGTACCAATGGTAAGGAAGGCGCCGGGAGCTGATACCAGAAAGGACATTGGCTCAAAGGAATCCGAAAACACCCGCATACCAAACCAGGTTCCTGCTCCAAAAATTTCCCGAATGGAACCGATGAGAGTAAGAGACATTGCGTACCCTGTTCCTACACTGAAGCCGTCTACCATCGAAATGAAAGGGGGGTTTTTAGAGGCAAAACCTTCTGCCCGGCCAAGGACGATACAGTTGACCACAATGAGGGGAATATAGATGCCAAGCTGCTGGGCCAGGGGGAAAAAGTAGGCCTTCATCAGAATTTCGACGATGGAAACCAGGGTCGCAATAATGATAATGTATGAGGCTATGCGAACCTTGCTGGGAATTACGTTTCTCATAGACGAGATAGCAAGGTTAGAGAGCGTGAGGACAAACGCGGTGGCAAGGCCCATACCCATTCCGTTTTCTGCGGACATGGTTACTGCAAGTGATGGACATAAACCGAGGACCAGACGAAAAGGTGGAATACGTCTCCACCATCCTGCCGTGAGTGTAGGTAAAAATTTCTCTGCCATGATTATGAAATCTCCTTAGAGCTCAGAGATGGATTTAAGAATGTCATCTTTGTGGTCGCGGACAAAGAGAAGCACCTCGTTGGTACCTCTTACAGCCGCACCTGAAGTCGTCGAAGCACCACTGATGGAATCGATTGTGCCACCGTCCTTGGTCAGGGCAATAGGAGTCTCAAGGGACAGTCCCTGCCATTGACGACGAAAGCCAGGCTCAACGATACGTGCACCAAGCCCCGGGGTTTCACTGTGGCTGACGACCTCCATCCCATTGGTGAGTCCGGCGTTGAGGTCGATGCCCACCATGATTTTGAGATCGCCACCAAAACCACCCTTGCCGATAGCCTCTACCGCCAGGCTGGATACTTTTTCGCCGTCACGGGAGAAGAAAATGGGCACATCCTGATCCGGAAGATGAACGACAACCTTGTTGTTTAAAACCTCTTTTGCCGGTTTACCAAAAAGCCGTTCGAGAGCAGGTCCACGTATATAAAGGTCGGTTTGTTTTTCCATCTGTGGCCCCAGCTGAACGTGGGCGACAGTAAGTGCTGCGGAGGAGACGCCGGCAATAAGGCAGAGCACGACGACCATGCGTACTATATCATTCATTGTTTGCTCCCTTCACTTTTGGTTTGATCATATCCAGAAGGGGTGAACAGAGATTGGCCAGCAGTACAGCAAAGACAATCCCATCCACATGTTTCGAATAGCCTCTGATCAGCATCAGCAGTATGCCTGCTATCATGCCATAGAGAAACATCGGCACCTTGTTCACCGGCGATGTCGTGTGATCGGAAACAAGAAAAAATCCCATGAACAGGGTTCCACCGCTGAGCAGGTAGAATAGAGGTGAAGCTATAGCCTCTGGATTAAGTGTCCGTAAAAGGTAAGCAGTCGCAAGCAGGCTGATGATAAAACCTGCAGGCAGCTGCCATTGTATTTCGCGCATTGCGAGGAGAAAAATGCCACCAATAAGGATGAAGATAACCATGCCGCAAGCGGTACCGGAAACCTGCTGACCTATCAATAAATCCCAGATGTGGTATTGGGATTCAGCGCTCGCTCCTATAGATTTGAGCAGTCTGAGTGGTTCAACCATTGAAGTTGTCCAGTCCATGGAGCTAAGAGCTGCGGTGTAATCCATTCGGTGCGGCCATGAGAGTTGCAGCATCGCCACGGTGAGGACGGCCGGTTGAGCAGGATAGGAGCCTACACCACCAAAGAACTTCTTCCCCACAACCACCATGA
Source organism: Desulforhopalus sp. IMCC35007 (assembly GCF_005116575.1). Lineage (GTDB taxonomy): Bacteria > Desulfobacterota > Desulfobulbia > Desulfobulbales > Desulfocapsaceae > Desulforhopalus_A. The sequence goes on from NZ_SWCN01000013.1 coordinate 116,214, forward strand.
AAAAACAGCCAATCAAAATCAACCACCAGGGTGCATTAACCGGGAGCATAAAGGCCAGGAGCAGTGCCAGGCTGACGCTGGACCAGTTGGAAGTCAGGTCACGGGAGGGTGCGAGTTTTTCCGCCATGAAATCGATGGCAACAGCAAAGCTTACCGAGAGTCCAAAGACCCTGAGGGCGTCAGAACCGAAATAATAAAGACTGGCGGCAATCGCCGGTATCAGCGCGATAACCCAGCGTTGATAAATTTCTGCAAGCCCTGAGCCGACTCTGTAATGAGGACCGACTGCCACATTGAGCATTCGGGGCTCAGCGCCTGCGGACTGTTCGTACATTTTTAATTCTTTCATGATTCATTGTCTCCGGTGATCCAGTTGTAACGCTCCCCGTGAACCATTTCATGGTTGCAGAAATGAAGGAGTTGAACGATGGGACGTTGTGCAGGGCAGACGTCGGCACATAAACCACACTCATGACAGGCTTCGGGTTGCAGGGCCCTTGCGTTTTTAAGCTCGCCGAATTCAATAATCCGGTTCACCAGGTGAACCTGGATGCCAACCGGACACACTCGGGTGCAGCGCCCGCAGTTAATGCAGGGGGCCAGGGGGTCAAAAGGGTTGACATCTTCTGCGATGAGGTGGAGCCCGTTATTGTAGGTAAGTGGCGTGGTGTCAGAAAATTGCGCGAAACCCATCATGGGGCCACCCACAACCGGTCGGGTGTAGTCGTCGATCTTCAAACCCTGGCTGGCCAGGATATGCCGGATTGAACTGCCAAGAGGGAAACGGACGGTCACGGCCTTGTCTAAACCGCTGCCGCTTATAGTCAGACACTTCTGGGTAAACGGAGATGTACCGTTCAGAGCATCGACCATGGCCAGCAGGTATTCAACGTCGAGGACAGCGATACCATGAAAGCGGTAACTCTCGCGGTTTGGGATTCGGCGGCCAAGAAAACGGGAAACAACTTCTCGTTCAATACGGCCGGTGTAATGTTCTGGTAAAAAGACAACCTCGGCCAGGCCCTCAAACTTTGTTGCAGCCCAGTTACGGTGAGCTTCAGGAGCTGTGAGGCAGATTCGGGCATCGGGAAGTAGCTCGCCAATGCATCTTAAGCCCTCGGTGACCTTATCCGCCTGTTGTTCCAGAAGAAGCTGGGAGGTGAGGATGGTTGTTTCCTGACGTACACCGGTAATTACCACGGTCGTAACGGGAGGGAGTTCTGGAAGCTTTTCCTCCTCGAGATACTCACGTCCGGACATGGCCCAAGGGGGGGCAACTCCTGCGGAACGCAGCCTGTCCATGGCTGCTTTAAGATCGTTGGTTGAGACCGGACCATCGAAACGTTCATACGCTGGCATGCCAGGGCTGCCATCATTTTCGATGACAATTGCCGCCGAATAAAAACTCTGGGCGGTCCAGATGCTGGTCATTTCTGTGACCTTGCCACTGATCGAGGCGCAAACACAGTTACCGATTCTAGATTTGCCGATAACCTGACCTTTGCTGACGAAGTCGCCAACTTCCACGGTGGGTTGGTACCGAACCCGTCCCGGGTAGACCAGAGGGATGACGACGTGATCCGGGTCGCTTAGCTGGTGAATTTCTGGATCATAGTCAGCCAGAAGAGGTACCAGCGGTTTTTTACTAAATAATTTCAACAGTCCCTGCATGACAACATCCTCATCGTAAATGACATGCCCCGCAGGACACGTCTCCACCTTTAGTGGTGAATCTGTCCGGAAGGGTCTCTAAGTGGCAGTTTATGCAATTTGTATGGTAAACCTCAGATACAGCTTGCGGTGTATGGCATCCCAGACAGGTGTGGTCTTCAATTTCAAGATACTCGTCATGCGCCATCATATCCGGGGTAAAGCTGTCATCGTGGCATTGGCTGCATTGGTTGGTATGGGTCTCGCTGGGCTGTGCTCCAGGGTGACATTCTCTACAGGATACCGGTTCAGGGCTCGCGGGATTTTCGGCGTGGCACTTACTGCAATCACGGCTATGGATTTCTTTGAGTTCCGCATGCTTGTACTCGCTGGGTACCACATCATCACCGTGGCACTCCTGACAGCTGGTTGCCTGGGCGGCAGAATAGAGGTCATGATGACATTTGGCACAGGATTCAGCGGAACCGCTATGCTGTCCATGGTCAAAGAGTACAGAGCCCGCCGTGTTTCTGAAATAGTGGCGGTCTGTTGTTGGCACATCCTTTTTGGCCATGCAGCCAATAACGGCCCCGATGACTGCGACAAGCATGACCATTGTCAGTGATCTTGTCCAGTTTTTACGATTATGATTATTACCACTCATGACTATCCCTTAAAATAAGTCGTTCATTGTCCTCATCACTCATTTTGTACCATCGGCAGGTACGACGAACGCAGACAACGAGGTTTAATTTTTTTGAATCTGAGACGGAAACGTTAAAGGCCATCATCTTGCAGTTATCCTGGATGCAGATTTCACCCGGCACGATAAATGAGGTGTCACAATGGGGGCATTGCACGTTGGCCAGCTCTTCGTGATCTTCTACCTGCATGGCGGTTTCCCGGTCCAGAACGTTGAGATACGGAGACATTCTGCTGATGCCGACCTCGCCGCTCTTACTGGTTATTTTGAAAACCGCCTTGTTACCCTCATTGAGAGCTTTTCCGCAATGGGGACACCAGCAACTGAGGTAGGTGTCCTTATTGATATGGGAGCGCTTCATCAGTGAATTCTCACTCCTAATCTCGTCTTTCATGCGGTTCTTTGCATCCGAATCTTTGTCTTTCATCGTGAACTCCGTAACTTGGTGTTTGCTGACTCTGATTGGTTAACTCGATAAACTAAAAAATAATAAAAGATTAAATCTGTAATATGTTGGTGATTTTTGTTCAAATGCACTGAAAGAGATGTCTTGAAAAGCAGATTTGTCACACCAGTTTAATCATCTAAAGTCGACGAACTTAGTCAATCCAAGCGATCAAAGCAACTTATTTTTTAAAGGCCAACTTGTTTTCGTTCCTTGGTTTTATTGAGTTAGCGGAGTGAATGAGAGTTTTTCTTTATACCATTCATGTAACTACCTGACTGGTAATATTTTGAATAGATTTATGACGGTACATTCTATCCTTGGGGCGTTAAATTCAACTCGAATAATGGCAAGAGCAAGGGAAACAAAATAGAAGAGATTATTATAGTGGTGCGGTTTATTCTTGTCAGGCTAAGCTGGCTGACAGTTCCGCAAATCATGTGCGTAATCTGCAGAAACAGAAAAAGGGATATCACTTTTACGGTGATATCCCTTTTAGCTGATTAATAAAATAATCCTTAATTACGGTAAATTAATCGTGTAGGCAGCGTTTACAGTCGTAGTTGTTGAGGCGTTTGGCCAGGCTGAACCGTTTGCGTCAGTATACTGCCTGAAGTTCCCTTTTTCAGCATCTGCTTCACCGTCGACCATGGTATCAATTGCGATTGCGAGGTCTGTAGGCATGCCGGTAAAGTAGAGCGCATTACGATATCTTAATTCTCTATGACTGTAGAGATAATATAAATGCATAGTCATGGTTGCGGACCCGGAGTAGGTGCCTGTGTAGGTGTACTGACCATTACTGGTGACGTTGCTGACAATCTCAGTGAGACCGACGGCTTTTAAGGCGTTGTTGATATTTGTAAAATCGGTTCCCGCTACATTGTCAAACTGGCCATTTTTTGTAGCTACAGATCCACCGTTGGCAGTACCGTCGCCTAGAAGATTTCCTGTGCGGTCAAAGTAGGAGGCTATGGATAGTTCCCACTCTTTCACAAATGTGGTGTAAAACTTTTTCTGTTTTGCGCTGTTGAGTACGTCTTTGCCTTTAATAACTGCACCAAGTATCAAGCCGATAATGACCAATACAATTGCCATTTCAATAAGGGTAAAGCCCTTATCATTTTTGAGTATTTTTGCTCGCATTTTTTCCCCCTGAAATTTTCATACTAAATGTTTGATCGAGCAGCAACCCGGCTATCCATTTCTGGACCCGTGGCTTTCCGTCCCCACTTTACAATGGGTTTGGCTTTTTCCGACACAGAGTAAATCCTGAAAGTATTATAGCACAAATGATGCCAGTAGTAGAGGAAGGAGGAAATAAAAAAACAAATGCTGTAAATACAGAACGATATTGGGTGTAATTGAACTGTTGGTTCCTGGCCAGGTAAAGAAATGGTAAAAAAATGTGAGTGTCTGTAGTAACTTATAATAGGAATAACGTAATTGTAATTACGAGAAAGTGAGTGATTGTAATTACCTTAATCCTCAGCCAGCGTGCATGAGGGGGGAACCTGCAAAAGCTTTATTCTTCCGTCCTGGTCACCATCAACAAGAAGGGCCGTGTCATAGTCAATTTCGCAGGTGGCATCAACGGTTACGCAGTTGTCTGTGGTTGAACCAAGGCTGAATTGCTGATTGTAATTAATAATTCCGACATCAGTATCATTGTCTATGGCTGCACCGTATGAGCATATGGTCTGTCCTGTCTGGTTGTCGAGGACAATTGTGCAGCTTATAAGTTGAGCGAGTTCGTCCACAGTAACATACTGTACGATATCATCAAATTGTTGCGTTGGATCGTTGAGGTCTACGGTGTACAGGTCAATTTCTGTTCCGTAATTGTAAATTCTCACCTCGAGATCTGCCCCGTTGCCGTCAACATTTACTGGTGCCTCCAGCTGTCTGTTGAAGTTGTGACCAACAGAGGAGATAACAAAGGCAATATTGTCTTTTTTCTTGCTGGTACAATCCCCGTCAAGACAAACGGCAAGTCCGGTCTGATCGGTGCCCCCGGCAAGCCAGGTGCAGATATCCTGACCTGCGAGCAGCGGTGACGGGATATAGACAAGGTTGTTCTGCCAGGGATCAATGGTGTGTCCGATCTCATTCAGGTTTACAGCAAGTGTCCGATTCTGGACAAAATCACCCTTTAGTTCGTCTCTTGCGGTGAGAACTATCTGTCGTCCTTCGGAGAGCTTGTTTTTCTTGGTCATCGAAATGATAAGTGGTGCGATTGTACCAAGGATCAGGCCCAGAATGACCAGGACGATGGACAGTTCAATAAGTGTAAAGCCTTGTTTATTTGTTGATTTCATAGATGAGTATGCTTTTGCTGGTGGCCCGGCAGAGATCGTCCCCGCCTGAACAATCCCATAGAGTTGTTGTTGAGCTGATGGTTATGGTTCCATCCGGCCCGCCGCTGGCGAGTATCCAGGCTGTATCTGGATGGTCGCCAGTTTCGTCTCTGAGCGTTTTTGTCGTAACCGCAGATACCTCCTGGTTATCGCCAGTGTTGTAGTAAATGATACTGTTGCCCCATGGGTCCAGTACCGCGCAGTGTCTGGTAAAGTATGCCTGGGGTGGGATAGTCCCCGAATGAATGACGTAATTACTCAGACAATCGGATACCGATGTGAGTGTGGTTTTCACAGCTGAGATCTGTTGAGATGTTTTCATGGACATCCAGGCTACAAGGCCAAAGCTGAGCAGCAACCCCATAATAGTTATCACCAAGGCAAGTTCGATAAGAGTGAACCCACGTTGTTGGTGATTTTGTGTGTCTGTTACTGAGAAATTATACAACAGTTTGCTCCCATCTAAAAGAAGTGTAGGCTCAGGTTGGGGTACAATGTACTCATTTACGGGACAACATCTGTTGAATTATACTGAGGTTAAGCCTGATATCACGGTCTTCAGGGGCTGCAATGCTTCCCGCTTTAAGTATTTCAAGAGCCTCTTCGGGGCGGTCGATCTCCATTAAGGCTGCCGCAAGATTGTTGGCAACATTGGGGTCTTTTGAGGTCTCCCATACTTTTCGATAGAGGGTAATTGCCCCTTCCCACTCTCCTTCATGGCGATACAGCTCAGCCTGGTGGAGCCACCTGCTCACCTTGGCCTTATCGTCGGCAAGTGCAGCAAGTCTTTGAGTCGGGAGAGGAGAGGGCTCGTCGAATATCTCCTCATCTGTAATTGCTTCAGCGATCTCAAGTTCATGAATATAAACGGTGGCACTACCTCCAGAAGGGTGCCTGGTAATTTCCACCTGAATTGAGGAGGGGTGTTTCTTGAGATCGTTGATGATATTTTCAAGGTTCATCACGATCGCATCTTGATTGGCGACATCAACACTCGTCAGGGCTGGCTGAGGGGCAACAAGTGCGGTCAGACTCTCTGTATTACCTGAAGTGACAGTGACCGCGGGTTGTTCTGGGCTGACGGGTGTCGTCTCCTCTTGTGCAGGGACAGGGGGGGGCGGAATAACAGGTTGCTCAACCGAGATTGGCGGTGTCGTGGATTGGCTAACTTTTGCCTGGTTTGTCGGTGGGATTGTGGGCGAGGTGTCTCTGGTAAACCAGTTCTGCCACCAGGCGGTAAGAGCGACGGCAATACCGCCAAGAACCACGAGGGCAAGGGCCAACAGCACGATTCTCAGCCACGGGGAACGGTTTTTTTTGTTAACCGTCTCGTCGCCTGCCAGGATAAATACAGGTTCCTGTTCATCCTGGGCTGCGACCTCCTCCAGGCGGCTTATGACATCGTAGAGTTTACTCATGATTCAATAACGTCAATTTTTAAAATGATAACCATCTCCACTGTCTCCTTGGATGTACTTGTTTCCTTGAAAAGCCGGCCAAGAAAAGGAAGGTCTCCGAGGATGGGCAGTCCTGTTTCCTCCTCCTGCTCCCGTTCCATGATCAGGCCGCCAAGGACAACAATATTTTTAGGATGAACATTGACTATGGTTGAGATCTCACGCAGGTTCACCGAGGGAAGGGTTATGCTGTACGAGTCGGTCTCACCGAGTTGCTGCTGATCTAAAGAGACGATTTCACTCTTTATCGGTACGATATGCAGGGTAACGGAGTTGTCATTTTTAATGATAGGTGTGACTCCCAGCAGGATACCATCAAAAATCGAACCGATCTCGGTGCTGATATCCTCAGTCTGGGTGTCCCCGCTTCCTTCAGTGGTTTTTGTCACACTTTTTAAATAAGATACTGATTGTCCGACACTTATTACGGCAGATTGGCCGTTCATAGCTTTTAGACGCGGATTGGAGAGAACTTTCAGGTTACCATATTTTTTCAGGGCACTGAAAACGGCATCGATTGAATAATCCTCGGTGTCTATGGCGATATTGTACAGAGATTCAGAGGCGTTGCCACTGACGTTAACCAGGGTCTGGGCAACATCGAGTATCGGTTCTGTACTTGTGTACAAAGAGAGGTTTTGCCAGTCAATTCCAAGTTTTTGGCTTTCGTTGAGGTCCACTTCGATTATCTGGGCCTCGATAACCACCTGCTTGGAATATTTTTTACGCAGGGTGTCAAGGTAGGCCTCCAGTTCGTAAATCAGGCGTGGGCGGGCTCTCATCATAATAGTACCCGTCTGCCTGTTAAGGAGAAACTCACCATTGTCTTTGAGTCGCTGGCCCACGGTTGTTTCAATGTTGGTGTAGATATCGGTGACCGACTCACTGATTGCACCCTGGACCTCGAATTTTCCGGTCAGGGGGCTTTGAACATCCTCACTGGAGCCACTGCTCCCACCAAGTACGTCTCCTCCTACGCTGAAGCTAGACTGGTTGATACCGGCAGCAAAATCCAAATGAACGGTTTTGGTAAGATACGGTTCGATAAAAAGGGTGGAGTTATCCTCTCTCCAGCCGACATTGAAAATTGTGCAGATCGCATCAAGTATGGTTCTGACTTTAATTTCCTGATATTCTGCTGTGAGTTTATTGTTGCCAAGAAGAGATTCCAGTTCGGGGTCAAGCACAAGATTGAGTCCTGCAGCCCGTGCCAGGATTTGAAAAATGGGTCGATAGCCCTCTTCGGTAAAGCTTGCACTGATACGTTCACTGTCTAGAGGCGACAGTTCTTTGAATTTTGGTTTCAGAATAATCTTTTCTGGCTCATCGATGGGGGTTGCGTATCTTTTCTTCGGCTTGGCTGAGGCCGGTTGCTCCTGACTGAAAAGGGAGGGCTCGCTTTCCGGGTAAATAGACGGTACAGGCTCTGCTTGAGGCACAGCTTGTTTTTGTGAACAACCCTGCATGAGCAACAGGATTACAATGAGCAGGAGGCTCCGCAGAATCCAGTTAGTGCAGAGTGCTGTACCATGAGACAACCGGAAAGGTTTGAAAAGCAGACAGCGTTTAGACCGATGATTCATAATGTGATCGTTCTCAGGTTATAATAATATTGTATGACAGAGGATGCAGTCGTGGCGGATTGTTCATTGCCTGCCTGCGTCTGGATTTTTCATACCAGCCTCTGTTGTTTTGTCGTCTCTGTGGATTAATTTACCCGATTCCAGGGTAACCTTTTTTCCTGGGGCCAGGTGAAAGGTCTGTATTGGAGTTGAAAAGACGACTTCTCGCTCATTTATTTTTTCTACCGTAAAGCCTTCTCCCTGTTGTCCTTCGTGGTAAATTTTACCATTGATAAGACAGTAGTTGCCAAGTTTTCCCTGGGCTATGGTTGTTAAATGTATGTCCTGAAGAATGGCCGTTATTGGATTGTCGACTGTTTCTACCGGATCAAGAGGCTGTGGGGTGGCAGGCCGGAAAAATGGATCCCGTCCCGCGGACATGACCTTTGGCAGGAAACTTTTGAGTTGAGCTGTTGTATCCTCTTCTGGAATGTTCATCAGTGCCTGATGTACGTGAAGTCTGGTTCCTGTGGAAAAAGGTCTGCTTTTACTGTTGAACCAGACTGCGACACAGACAGCTACCACTAAAAGGAGCAGTGGCAGTCCGGCAAGGACACTGGCGCGGATATTGTTTACTGGCATGGACATAGATAGTAACCCTGAAGATGGAAGATAAGTCTTCTGCTTTTCTGCTCCACCATGTTTTCTTGTGTCAGTTGTTCGTTATTCTGGATCTGGCTGTCTTCTGTTTTGATTGCCGCAGAAAAATAGTCAAGGATAAACGGCCTGTCTTGCCGGTAGAGGCTGCTCAGACGCTGCACCAGTTTATCGTAAGCGAGGTCATCCCATGTTTCATCAACTTTTTCCCATTGCGGTTCACCGAGATTTTTTTGGTAATATGGGCTTGAGTCAATAAATTTCATATACCTATCGACCTGTTCATACGCATGGTTAAGTTGTTGTTTTCTTTCCTGCAGATCTTTGAGGGCTACCGTATAATGCTTGTTTGTCTGAAATGCCATGATAAACAGATAAAGGCAGACTGCAAAGGCAATCATACAGGCGCATTGAATGCAAAGTGCAAGTGGTGATGGCTTTGGAAGTTCATAACTCATGGTTTAACCCTTTTGAGCTGAGGGAGAAGGCTGCCATGGAGGAACCCTGTTTGTTCAGCCTCCCGGTAATTCCAGGTAAGTTCTCCTACACCAAAGCTTTCGTTTAAGCTCGATGCTGTTTTTTCAAATCTGGTTGTCACCTCCGCATAACTCCCCTGACTGCTGCAGGTAAGAGCAAGGAGAAAAGCCTTATCCTGGATCTTTTCAGGAATACTTAATTCCTCTGTAGCCGAGCGTTCCTGGCCTGTTATAGGGTCGGGGCCGGGTGGCAGGGCGAGGGTATCTTCTGCCCCAAGTGCCTGACGCTGTATTTTTAACTCTGTAACGTGGACATTGGGCGGTAGGGCGTCGGAGAGTTGTTTGGCCAGGAGATCCAAGCGATAATCTTCGAGGGCTTTGGCCCGGATGTTTACCAGGCGCTCAAAATTATTGAGCATTGTGGTCTGGGGCATTCTCTGGGTGATATGCTCCCGAAGCTGGTTGAGTTCAGTGGTCGTAGAGCGGTAGCTGTTTTCCTGCTTCTTGAGTATGGGCTGGTAATACAACCAGCTGGCCAACAGACCCGTTGCCAGGACTCCAGCGCAGAGGGCTACAGTTTTTGATACGGATTGGAGCTGCCAGATTTTCCTGAAATCTTCTGGGACAAAATTGTAGGCAGGGTCTGCAAAATATACCCCGAAAAGCTGAGGGTTGTCTAAGACCGCCTCAGGGTCTGGAGTCTGTATGACTTTGCTGAAATCAGCTTGCCATTCATCTATCCCCAAATTTTTCAGGTTGATGGTGTTTCGTCTGGAGCCAAGGCAGAGGATGTTAAACTCCTCTATATTGTGCTCTTTTCTCAGGGTCACACGAGCAAAATCTACGGCATTTGGGATAAGTGCCTCTTCAACCTGTCCGGGGCCGGTCTGGGCAAGGGATTGGTTATAAACAGGGATACCGTTTTTTACTACGAGGAGCTGGCTATACCGCATGCCAATTACAAAGATGAGGACTGCTTTTGCTGTCAGAGTTTTTATAAGGCCTGCTATGGCTGTAGCGGCCGGCACAACAGAACAGGTTTTGACACCGGTAAGAGCACTGATCTGCGGGAGGCTTGCATTCAGGTCTTCTTCGTGGATGAAGATAGAATTGACAATGTTGTCCTTGCCTGCCATTGCACAGCTTTTATGGATCAGGCTTGAGGTATCCATGGCAATGCCAAGATCGGTGAATCTTTTCTTTACCTGCAGGGCAAGCAGCTCGGGTTTGAGTTTTGGAAAGCTGTCGGTATAGATGTGGTAGTCTTCCGGGGTGAACGTGTAGTGGATGTTGCCGTTATATTTCCTGCCGATGGTTTCGCTCTTAAAAAACCTGCTAAACCTGACTGTATCCTTTGTTTGAGAGAGCATCTGGGTTATGAAGTATCCCCCCTCAGGTCGTTGTTGAATACACCAATTTCTTGCGCGGATCATGAGGCGGTTCCTTGGGGTGGAAAGGAGAATATAAATTTTTCTGTCATTCTGGCGTAGCAGATGGTCGGAATATTGAGTTGCACTTTTTCTTGTATTGTCGAGGGAACAGTCGTAGTTATTCCGGGGAGAACTCCGCTGGCTCTATTAAAAACTAAAATGTAGATCAGGGCAGCTACAACGAAAAAAAACACAACGACAAGAGGAACGGCAATTAATTTATTTTTACGCCTGGTTTCATTGATATCCTTCATAGTGGTGATCGCAGTCTTCACATGTCTTTTAGAAAGACGTCTGGTTGCATCAAGGCTTGCGAGCAGCAGGGTGCGATCCATTATTCTGTTGATGAGCCTGGGGATACCATGACTGGCCTTGTGGAGCAACCTGCAACCTGATGTGGAGAGTTGGATTCCACGGCCTCCTGCGTGTTTGAGTCGATATGTAACATAATCTGCAACCTGGCTCCTGTTTAATGGCTCCAGCTGCTCGTGAACCACTATGCGCTGGACGAGTTGCCCCAGATTGGGAGCGGTCAGGACTTTTTCAAGGCCGGTCTGGCCTATGAGCAGAATCTGCATCAGTTTGCGTTTACCTGTCTCAAGATTCGAGAGCATTCGTAACTGCTCAAGGGTCTGGGGCGGCATATTCTGTGCTTCATCAACAATAATAAACAGTTCTCTGTTTTCTTCTGCCATTTTGAGAACATGGCTCTGGAAGCTTTGTAACAGCTCAGCCATTGATGTCTGGCTGTTGAATTCCAGTCCCATTTCGCCCAGAAGAAGCTGAAGAAGACCAGTTGCATTAACGGCTGGACTGAGGATAAGAACAGGAGTCTTCCTCTCGTCGAGGCCTTCAAGGAGCCGTCGCAGGATCAGGGTCTTGCCGAGCCCGGCTCTGCCTGTCAGCACCATGAAGCCTTCTCCGTTGTTGATGGCATGCTTGAGAATCTTGGCTGCGGCCTGGTGGGATGGGGCGGGATAAAAACATTCCGGATTAGGGCTAAGGCCAAATGGTGCCGTTCGAAGACCATAAAGGCTGAGATATTGAGCTGTTGGTTGTTTGGTTGCAGCCATTGTTATCCCAGTTGTGAAATCATATTATATACTGGACCAAGTAATCCCATGGCGATGATGGCAAAGATGAAGCCTGCCACAACAATGATAAGCGGCTCAATTGTCTTGGACATTGCCGAAACCAGCTTATCCACCTGTTTCATGTAGTGACTTGCCAGAAGTGCGAACTGTTCCGGCATGTTTCCGGTCTGTTCTCCCACTCGTACCATTCGTAAAACAAAGGGTTCAAAAAAGGCAAAGGATTTGATCGCCTCAGACATGGGATTCCCTTCACTGATCTCTTTACGCATCAGGCGAACACCGTTTTTAAGAATCTGGTTGGAGACCGATTGCTCCATCAGTTCCATAGAACGGAGAATATTAACACCGGCATCTGTGAGCATCGCCGTATATTCAAAAAAGAAGGCGAGTTGGGAGGCACGGATAACGTTTTTTATAAGAGGGACGTGGTTCCACATCTGATCCCAGATATACTGTATTTTGGGATTACGCTTTGTTAAAAGGTAAAAAATGACAAAGATTGAAATGAACAGTGGAATTACAGGCCACCAGCGGTCAAAAAAGTCCGTTGTTGCGATGAGAATTCTGGTGGGAAGCGGCAGGTCTTCAATGCCCATGGAGGCAAAAAGATCCATGAGCTGGGGCAGGACAAAAAGCATCCAGAAGGCGAGAGCACCGAACATCGCCAGGAGAACCACGATGGGATAGATCAGCGCTCGACGGGTTGAACTGATAATATAATCCACCCGGTCGATATGGTTCGCTCCATCTCTTAAGGTTCGATCGAGATTACCGGTTTCTTCTCCGATAGAGATGAGCGGCAGCATAATTTTGGGGATGATCGGTGGGGCTTCCCGCAGTGCTTCTGAAAAAAGTAAACCATCGTCTATACGCTTGTTGATGGCATTAAAGGTGTCACCAAGTACCGGGTGACAGGGCGGCTTGGTCATATCGTCCAGTGCTTCACGCAGAGGAACACCACCCTGGATCAGCAGCGCAAGGTTTCTGAAAAATTCTGCAAGGATCGGTCGTTTAAGAGCTCTGCCTGGACGAGGAAGTGGTGGAAACAGTTTTTTCCTGTAATCAACAAGGATTTCCCCTTTTCTTTCTACGGTGCCGAACAGATCCTCAAGAGACGAGAACTTCCCCTGATTTCGGGTCACCTCTCCAGCACTGTCCATGGTCTGGTAGCTGAAATGTGGCATTAGCCGATCACCCTGATGAGTTCCTCAATACTGGTGATACCGTTGCGAACCTTATTAATCCCCGAGGTGCGAAGATCGGTAAAACCCTCCTGCCTGCAGGCATCCTCAATGACATCCAGTGAGGCGTCTTTTGCAATGAGGCGCATGAGCTGATCAGTTACAGGAATCACCTCCGAGATGGCATCGCGGCCAAGATAGCCGGTGTCCTGGCAGTGAGAACAGCGCCCTGCCTTATAGTACTGCCCGGCGGGGTCGAGGCCGAATTCCTGAGCTGCTTCGGGGAGAATTGTGGTCGGCTCCTTACAGAAAGTACAAAGTCTTCTGATCAGTCGCTGGGCCATGATGCCTTTGAGTGAGGTGGACATCAGGTAGGGGGAAATTCCAAGATCTTTAAGCCTGGCAAGAGCCGCAATGGCGCTGTTTGAGTGCAGTGTTGACAGCACAAGGTGGCCTGTCAGCGCAGCTCTCACAGCCAGCATAGCGGTTTCTTCATCCCTGATCTCACCAATGAGCATTACGTCAGGATCCTGGCGGAGAAAGGTGCGTATGGCAGAGGCGAAGGTGTACCCGGCGCGGGCATTCACCTGGGTCTGGCGGATCATCAGGAGTTCATACTCGATGGGATCTTCAACGGTTAGTATGTTTTTGCCGATAGCGTCCTGTTCACGAAGAGCTGCATAGAGAGTGGTCGTCTTACCTGAGCCTGTGGGCCCGGTAATGAGGACCATGCCGTGGGGGAGTTGGAAGGTTTTACGCAGCACCTGTTGTTTTGCTTCTCCAAATCCGAGCTCATGGAGGTTAAAGGTGGAGGAGCCGCGCGACGGTAAAAGGCGCAGTACCAGGTTTTCTCCAAAATTTGTCCGAACAGAAGAGACCCTGATATCAAAGGTGTCTCCAAAAAAATCAAAGGACATTCTGCCATCCTGAGGTTTGCGCTGTTCGGCAATGTCCATTCCGGAATTCACCTTGATGTTGGTGGTCAGACGGCTGTGGAGGCTGACAGGAAAAACATAGATTGGTTTGAGTACCCCGTCGACCCGGTACATAACCCTTGATGAGATGTCACTGGGGGTGATATGGATATCTGTTACCCGGTAACTGATGGCGGAACCGATCAGGTTGTCGACAAGTTTCTGGACATCTACATCAAGGTTGGGGTTGATCCGGAGTTTATTGGTGATCGATTTGATCTCGTCTTCAATGGGATGTTCGATGAGATAGTAAAAACGTTCGATCATTCGTTGCAGCTGGTTGGCCCCGGCGACATGGACGTGGACGATCAACCCGGTGATCCTGTAGGCCTGTTCTTCCGCCAATTTGGAAAATGGATCAGCAATAGCGATATGGAGTTGGTTTTCCCGTTTTTCTATCACAAGAAACTGGTAATGGGCTGCCACCTTACCTGGGACAAGTGCAAGGAGTTTGGGGTCAGGCAGAAAGTTACGCAAGTCAATAAAAGGAATATTTCCCTGCTTTGCAAGCACGAGGGCGAGGTCAGAATCGGTGATAAGCCCCAGGCGCATGAGACACTCACCCATACGTTCTCCGGTTGCATTCTGTTCGCGGAGAGAAAAATCAAGTTGATCGTGGGTGATAAAACCCTGATCTATGAGCAGGTCTCCAAGTCTAGGTGATGCCCCCATTTGTACTGTTCCTGTTGGTTAAAAGTTTTGTGTATCTTGACCATTTTCCAGAAAAATGATCAGATGAAAACAACTCAAAATAAACATATCATAGCTCTCATGAAATGTAAAACGTATGGCTCTATTTTTAGACAAGAATTACAATGTGTTGTAAGTATGGGCGGGGCTGTGCTTTTGAGTAGGCAATGACCTGCCTTATTTTAGTAGTTATAAACAATGTTGTGAGAAGAAACGAGGAGTTACGATGCTTCAGAAGCTGAAAAGTGGTAAAATTGTCGCTGCGATTTTTTGTTCACTTTGTGTTTATTTAATTTTTTCAACTATTTGCCTGGCCCAGATGGTGACCATCCCCCTGACTCTGGACGAACAGCTTCTTACCTCGATTCTCGTGGAATCCTCCTTTAAAGGTGAAGGCAAAAGTGTTGATATCTATGGTAGGAAAGGTGATTGTACCCATATAAAACTCGAAGACCCCCACTACCGGATTGAGAACAATCTTCTGAGGTTGGAGGTAGCCCTGTCTATCCATGGTGGCACGGAAATGGGCGACAACTGCCTCTTCCCCATGGAGTGGAGTGGTTACCTTGTTCTGCTGCAAAAACCTGTTTTTGTAAAGAGCGAATTCGCCCTTTCATTCAAGGTGGTTGACTCCAAACTGCTTGGAAAAAATAAGGAACCCGCAGCCATTGCCGGAGTTCTCTGGGATCTGGTGAAAACGAATGTTTACGGCTACCTGGAGCGTGCTCAGGTGGATCTTGCCCCTCCTGTTGGGCACCTGCAGTCTTTTCTGAAGCCTCTTTTTAAAAAAGAAGTCCAAACGGCGACAACCGCCATGCTTGAATCTCTGCATAGGGGGAAGGTCTATGTCCAGGATGATAAACTCATTGTTGAACTGGTGGCTGAAGTAGAGGAGGTGTATCAGGCCGAAGCTGAACCCGTTCCTTTTACCCCGGAACAGCGTGCCCAGATCGTGGAATTATGGGAGCGGTGGGATTCGTTTTTGGTCAATTTCATCAGTTTGATTGCGCATGGCTTTCTACCGCCGGATGATCGTCAGCTCCTCATGGACAGCCTGCTTGAGTCTCGTTATACATTTGCCGCGGCCCTCGAAAAGCCAGAACTTGAAGGTGATCTTGTCCGCCTGCAGTTTTTGGAGGTCTGGAAAAATCTTTCTCCTCTTTTTCGGCGGCGACTCCAGAGCCAATCACCGGGAAACAGCCTCGGATTTCTTGCATTTTTAACGGCAGCCGATGCCCTGACCATGTTTGATGGGATGGGCCCTACTTTTGGAATTGAACTGAGCCAGCAGGGACTGCTGATGCTTGCCGAAATGTTATCAGGCCATGCAACGCCACTCCCGTACCTGTTTGCTCCTGATGAAAATTTGCGAAAGTTGTTTGAAATGCAGCCTGAGGGTGACGGTGACGTTCCCCTCAATGACCTCCAGGAAATTGATCTGGAACCAGCCAAGGAACCGCTCTCCTTGTTTCTGAATTTTTTCGTGAGTCCTGCCTACGCAGCCGAGTCTAAAGCCTCGCCTGATTATTCTGAAATCCTCAAGTGGCAGGTTCCTGAGGAACCCTATCCTGATTACATTGATAAAGTTCGTGCCGTACTTGATCAAGCCGCGGGTCGAATCGTCTCTCAACAGAAAATCCCGGCTTCGCTGGATAAGATGTTTGTGGAGATGATTTCTGCCGTAGCCTGGCAGGAAAGTTGTTTTCGCCAGTTTATTGTGAAAAATAAGAAACTGACTTATCTCCTCTCCTACAACGGTAGTTCTGTAGGTCTGATGCAGATAAATCAGCGCATCTGGCGGGGGCTGTATGATTCCAATCGTCTGCGCTGGGATATTAATTATAACGCTATGGCTGGTTCTGAAATCGTTACCCTTTACTTGAATCGTTATGCCTTAAAGGATGCGTCATGGGTGAAGAAAGGCAGGTCCGAACTGCTCGCGCGTCTTCTCTATTCCATGTATAACGGTGGGCCGGGGGAGTATAAGAAATTTCTTCAACGGGAAAAGACAGGAAAACACTATAAAAGTGATAAGCTCTTTGCTCAGAAACTGGAATGGGTGAAAAATAAAGACTGGCAAAAAGTCCGTCTCTGTCTGATTGGAGGATAATTCCGTCTTCGTCCTATGCTCCTGTTCCCGTGTATATGGTTCAGGAGCATGCTCTTTACCCCCATTTTATAATCATTTAGGATTGTACAATCTCCAGGACAGTCCAAGGACAGGTCCGTTCTGGCTCACGTCGTAAATAAAACCATCGTTATCATAATCAACAGCGAGGTAGCGGTAACCAACCTTCTTCAGTCCTTTTGCCCCGATCATAGGGTCGTACCCGTCCTCCTTGTTCTCTGTGCTGGCGAATCCTAAACCTCCTGACAGTAGCCGCTGTCATTGTCCCACCCTGCTGTTTCAGATAAAGGGAGCCGCGTCCGGGATGATCTAGGCCAGAGCAGATATTCTTTACCGTAATTTTTATCGTGGTGTTGTATTTATCGAGCATCTCCTGGTTTGTCAGGAAGTGCTCTTTTTTTACAGTTTTTGTCCTGGATACCGACCGTTTCCGGTGTGTTGATCTTTGTTTTTCCCTGTTTGTTATAACGTCATCGATTGGAGGTATTTTTGTCTGTATCGGATGGGAATTATTGTTTGAAGCTTCGAAGTGCATTGACAAAACAAAATGTAAATGTACAATACGGATAAGGAGTAATGTAAATGTACATTTGGTCGGACAGGTCAACGTAGAACTGGTTTTTTTAACAACACTATCAACCGGAAACATTCAAAGACTATTAAAGCTATGGAACTTACAGATAAGCAAAAACAGTTTTTTGAGTATTTAGAAGAACGTATGGATGAAGATGGGCGCATTCCCAGCCTGCGGGAGGCGGCTGTGGATCTTGGTGTCAGCCATACTGCAGTGGCACAGATGATAAACCAGCTGGAGAAAAAGAAGGTTATCAAAAGGGAAGGGCGCTACGGCAGGACAATTCGTCTCTATGGGACGTCCCGGGAAAATCAGCGGTTCCGGAGTGGGCGTGAGTTGCCGGTTATCGGTCAGATTACAGCAGGGCTTCCCATGTACGCCCAGCAGGAGTGGGAAGGAACGGTGGTTGTGGACGAATCCATTTTTACAGGTGACAATCTTTTTTGTCTGCGCATCAAAGGGCAGTCCATGAAAGATGCGGGGATTTTTGATGGCGATCTTGTTGTCTGTGAACCCCGTCAATATGCGGAAAATGGTGAAATTGTAGCTGTGCTGGTCAAGGGTGAAGAGGCAACCGTGAAGCGCTTTTTTCTCTTTTCCGACCATATTGAACTGCGGCCTGCAAACGATGCCTATCCGGTTATGTGTTACCCCTTTAATGAGCTGCTGGTACAGGGAAAAATCGTTGGAGTCATCCGTGGCAAACACAGGGAATTTGATGGCAAATAGTTTTCATACGTCGCCACCGGGGGTGGTTGAGCTGCCGGGTCTTCAAAGTGCAAGCGGCCTGGAACAACTGTGCCGGATTTCTGTCGGGACCTGTGGCTATTCCTACACCGAGTGGGTGGATAATGGTTTTTATCCCAGAGGCACCAGGGCATCGGATATGCTGCAACTCTACAGCCGCTGCTTTTCTGTGGTGGAGCTGAATTACACCTGGTATCAGATGGCCAGGGCAGATGCGCTTTCGCGGATGTTGGAAAATGCTCCGGAGCATCTCTTTTTTGCAGCAAAATTGACCAGAACAATGACCCACGATCCTGCCAGCAACTGGAAAGAGCAGTTAGTCGCCTACAGAGAGGGAATTGCCCCTTTAAAAGAAAGGCTGGTGGCAATCCTCATCCAGCTTCCCCCTGATTTTGACAGAACCGTTGCACACCGCAAATATCTGGCAAGCCTGCTGGGGGGCCTGGAAGGTCTGCCACTGGCGGTTGAATTTCGTCATGTATCCTGGGCGGTTGACGCGGTTTTTGCCGAACTTGAACGAAGAGAGATAAGCCTTGTTGCAGTCGATGAACCCGAACTCCCCGGACTTTTTCCTTTTCTGGATGTGGTGACAAATCCGAATCTCTTCTATGTCCGCTTCCACGGGCGTAACAGGGTAGGCTGGCGCTCTGGGAATATGCAGAAAAAATTCAACTATGATTATTTAGGGGAAGAACTGGCAGAGGTGCGGGATAGGCATCTTCTGAAAATGGCAAGCTCGTCAAATCGTGGAGTCATTTTTTTTAACAACCATGTCCGTGCAAGGGCTCCTGAAAATGCAAGACGACTGGTGCTGATGCTTGCGAGGCAGGGACAGGTCTCTGAATGTTTTCATGGGTAAAGGGTTTGTTGTCCGAGATCGGTCGATTCTCCATTTTAACGTGGCGGATTTTGCCGTAGCCGTAGAACGAATAGAAGATTCGAGCCTGCGGGAGAAACCGTTGATCATTGCACCAATGCAGGCAAGCCGTGCCCTGGTCTATGATATGAGTGAGGAGGCCTATGGTGACGGGGTGCGTAAAGGGATGTCAATCAGGCAGGCGCAACGCCTGTGTAAAAGTGCAGTGCTTCTTCCACCCAGACCCCAGCTGTATCAGAAGGCCATGGGGGCCTTTGTAAAAGAATTACAGGGCTATTCTCCGCTTATCGAATCGGGGCAGGCAGATGGACACTTTTTTGTCGATGTGACCGGCACTCACAGGTTGTATGGTCCGGCACCTGATGTTGGCTGGCGGGTACGGCGGGATGTGCGCCGGCAGCTTGGTATTAATCCGATCTGGGCCCTTGGGACTAACAGGCTTATCTCCAAGGTGGCCTCCCGGCTGGTAAAGCCTGTGGGGGAATATATTGTCAATCCGGGGGAGGAGGCGAGTTTTCTGGCACCTCTTCCCATCGAAATTCTTCCAGGACTTGAGGCAAAAGAGCTGGAAAAAATGCGTGAATTTCGCTTAACCACCATAGGCTCGCTTGCCCGTTTGAGTCCAGGACAGTTGATGGTACCCTTTGGCAGACGCTGTGAGATTCTTCATGCCCTCAGTCTTGGCATTGATGATACCCGGATCAATAAACCGTCTATGGAAACCGATGTTGTGGCCGCTGACTATAATTTTGCCACTGACACCAGTGATAGGGAAGAGGTTGACGCCGTTCTTGCGGCTCTTGTTGGCCGCTTGGGTCTTGCCCTGCGCAGTCAGAAAAAGGTGACGAGACGGGTCGGAGTCTGGCTGCGTTACAGTGATGGTGGCCAGGTAGTACGCCAGGCTTCAGATAAATCAGGAACCTCTTCCGAGTTTATCCTGCAGAGCCTTGCCCAGCTGGCATTAACGCGCTGCTGGCAGAGACGGACCAGGATCAGGTACTGCCGTCTGGTCTGTGATCGGTTGCAGCGCGAATCCCCGCAACTCGGCCTCTTTGCAGCAGGTGATGCCAGAGCTTCTGAACAAAAACAGGTCGAAACCGCCATGGACCGGATTCGTCTGCGTTTTGGCAGTGACAGTATCGGAGTAGGACGAAAGTATGTCTCTTCCGTATCGATGGGCACGCTGCTGGTCACCAACTGACATTTCTTGCCGTGCTTCCCCGGCAAATCAGATAACTGTAACATATTGGTGTGCTATTGTTTCCACTTCGTGTTCGTTCCTCTTATTCCCTGATGCAGGGAACCTCCTGTCCTGAAGCTCTTTGCCAGAGAGCAAGAGAACTCGGCTACAAAGGCCTCGCCTTAACCGATCGGAATAATCTGTATGGTCTTTGGAGATTTTTAAAAGGTTGCAGGGAAAATGGCCTCAAAGCCATTATAGGCGCAGAGATTTCTGAGCCGAATTCGAAGCGGCTGATCACCTGCCTTGTTCAAAATGAAAAGGGCTATAAAAACCTGTGCCAGCTCATTTCGGCCCGTCAGCTCAAAAAAGACTTTTGTTTGACAACAGATGTCCCCAGCCTGGCTGAAGGGTTGGTCATTTTATCTTCGGATGTGGAGCTTATCAGGGGATACCTGGCAGCGCGGCTTCTGGTGGCTGCAGATCTTGGCTGCAGACCGACGGCAAACGGTCGCCTGTTACGCCTCTTTGCAGAAAAGCATAGGATTTTGGCCGTGGTTACGGTGGACAGCGACCTCGGTCAAAAAAAGGAGAGAGATCTTCACCGGCTGGTGCAGGCCATTGCAGAAGGGCGTTGTCTTGATCCGCGGAAAAAAACAGACAAAAACGATGAGGTCAACTATCTCCGTTGCCAGAAGGACTATAGCGATATCTTTTCAGTCTGGCCGGAGGCCCTTGGTGCAACTGAAAAACTGGCGGCTCTCTGTCCGTTTACAGGACCGGATTTTGGTGTTGTGATGCCACCCTGGCGAGGGGCGAGAACAGATGATGCGGTGGCTGCCCTGAGAGAAAAGGCCTATAATGGTGCCCGGCAAAGATACGGAGATGATCTCGGTGAAGAGGTGGTGGAGCGGCTCGAACATGAACTGCGCATCATCAAGGACATGGGATTTTCATCATATTTTCTTGTGGTACGCGATATTGTACACCGCAAAAAAAAAGATGGAACACGGGAGATGCGCAGAATCTGCGGGCGCGGGTCAGGGGCGGCATCCCTTGTTGCCTACAGCCTTATGATCACCAATGTTTGTCCTGTAAAATATAACCTCTACTTCGAGCGCTTTCTCAATCCAGAACGAAAAGATCCACCCGATATCGATATTGATTTTTCCTGGGACGAGCGTGACGAAGTGATACAGGATGTTTTGGCCGATTTTAAGGGGCATGCAGCAATGGTCTGTAACCATGTGTTTTTTCAGCCTCGAATGGCAATCAGGGAAACAGCCAAGGTATTCGGGCTGCCCGGTTACGAAATCTCCCGCTTTACCGGGAAAATACCCTACATGCACAACAGCGGTGGGGAAAACTTACATGAAAAATTATCCTGCCTACCGGCTTTAAGGGATCAGGACCTGTCGGAACCATGGCCTGAAGTACTTCGGCTGGCAGAAGAGCTGATCGGTCTGCCTCGTTATCTCTCTGTCCATCCCGGTGGGGTGGTGATAACTCCAGCTCCTATTGACCACTATGTTCCCGTGCAGATGGCCGAAAAAGGAGTGCCGATCATTCAATGGGAAAAAGATGCAACAGAAGAGGCGGGACTGGTAAAGATTGATCTTTTGGGCAATAGAAGTCTTGGCGTTATCCGTGATGCCGTGGCTGCAGTACAGCAAAAAGGCGTGGTCCTGGAAGAAAATCTCTGGCACCCCGAAGAGGACAGGGAAACAAAGCTTGCAGTTGCAGCAGGCAAAACCATGGGCTGCTTTTATATTGAAAGCCCTGCCATGCGGCTGCTTGAACAAAAGGCAGGAACCGGGGATTTTGAACAGCTGGTGATTCAGTCATCGATTATCCGACCTGCGGCCAATGAGTTTGTGCGGGAATATGTTCGTAGGCTGCATGGCGGGACGTGGCAGCCCCTGTGCCAAGAGATTGGCGATATTCTCGATGAGACCTTCGGCCTGATGGTCTACCAGGAAGATGTTTCAAAAGTCGCTGTGGCGCTTGCAGGGTTTAGCCATGGAGAAGGCGACGGCCTGCGTAAAGTCCTTTCAAAAAAAGATAAGGTTGTTCGGCTGCGTGAGTATAAGGATAAGTTTTTTGCAGGGTGTCGTCGCAACAGCGTTGCAGAACAAGAGATTGAGCGTATGTGGGAGATGATGATGAGTTTTGATGGCTACTCATTTTGTAAGCCGCATTCTGCCTCCTATGCGAGGGTCTCTTTCCAGGCAGCGTACCTGAAATGTCACTACCCTGCTCAGTTTATGGCTGCTGTCATCTCAAATGGTGGAGGCTATTACTCGATCTTTGCCTACGTCTCTGAGGCAAAAAGAATGGGGCTTAAAGTGTTGCCTCCAAGTGTTGTGCACAGTGAGTTGTGCTGGAGTGGTGAAGGGGATGAAATACGGGTGGGCTTAATGGCTGTTCACGGTTTGTCAGAGAAGTTTCTTGGTCGCATCCTCAGCAGAAGAAAGCAAAGGATTTTTCAGTCCGAGTATGACTTTTTCCTCAGAACATCTCCTGCAGACAATGAGGCCCGTGC
This sequence comes from Desulforhopalus sp. IMCC35007, assembly GCF_005116575.1. GTDB lineage: Bacteria > Desulfobacterota > Desulfobulbia > Desulfobulbales > Desulfocapsaceae > Desulforhopalus_A. The sequence goes on from NZ_SWCN01000013.1 coordinate 138,938, forward strand.
CCTTATTCATGCTGGGGCTCTGGATGATCTTGCTGTTGGTCAAAACCGTACCGTTCTACTGTGGCAATGGGCAAGTTTTCTTCACCAGAAGATGAACAGGTCCTCGGACATGCTGTTTCAGGCCCCTCTGTCTGAGGCTCCAGTACTACCGGCTCCCGATCGTAGAACACTTTTACGGCGAGAATACAGGGTACTGGGCTTTCTCTGCGGCCATCATCCCCTGGAGTTTTTACATCCAGCAAACGTGAAGAGAGGTCAGACGGCTGGCAAGTTTGTGAGGATACAGGATTTGCAAAAACGTATTGGTCAAAGAGTTTTCATCGCCGCCTGGTTATTGACCGGGAAATTAATTTCGACCAAAACCGGTGAGGTGATGGAGTTTCTCACCTTTGAGGATGAGACAGCCATTGTTGAGGCGACTTTTTTTCCTGACATCTATAAAAAATATGCCAATATACTGCAAAGTGGCCGTGGCTATCGTCTGTTGGGATTAGTTGAAGAGGATTTTGGTGCTCTTACTTTCACTGTGGAGGCACTGCAACCAATAACTGTTTCGTCGTTTTAAGTTGAAAAATTTTCTGTGGCTGTATACACTTTTTGTATATCTTATAAATTTCTACCAGTTGGTGCCATGAGTAAAAAACAGCGTATCCTCGTGATAGATGACGAGCCGACGGCTCTGGATGTCATATGCAAAATCCTTGTACACTCAGGCTATGATGTGCTGGTTGCAAAAAATGGACAGGAAGGGGTTGATCTTTTCAAAGAGCAGCCCTGTGACCTGGTGATAACAGATATGGTCATGCCTGTAAAAGATGGACTGCAGACCATTCTGGACCTGCGTACTGATTATCCGGATCTCCCCATTATTGCGATCTCAGGCGGGGGAAATATCTCAAAAGAAAGATATCTGGCCGTAGCCAGTTACCTTGAAAAAGTTGTCACGGTGGGTAAGCCCTTCACCGTGGACACCCTTACCCGTGCTGTAAAAAAACTGCTCGATGAGCGTGCCGCCGATTTGCAGGAATAACTATACTCTGAAATTTTTATTTCTATCCGCCTCGAACATCTTTCATCTTTGTTTTTTTCTATTGGACGCCAATTTCCCCTATTTGTAGCATCTCAAGGCCCTGAACCCGGGCCATGAAGATTGACCCACAGGTGACTTTTGTGTACATTCATTTTTCTGTCCTTGTGTGATGACTTGCCCTGCCAAGAGATGCTGGGATTTCATCCAGGCAAAAGGGAAGAAAGCCTGGATAGGTAGCGTGAGACAGACGTTAAAATAATCAGCAGGAACTAAAGTGTAAGTTTTGAGGTGATATATGAATGCAGTTGTTGAAGTCGGCATGACTTTGAACTACGTGGTCGATTCGAGCTGTGCAAAATACAAAGATCTCCCGGCCATAGGCATGGCCCTGGAAGAACCGCTCACATATGGGACCTTCCATAAAAGAATCTATGCCCTTGCTGCCCGTCTGCAGAAAGAAGGGATCAGAAAGGGAGATCACATTGCAATTCTCAGCGAAAACTCCCATAACTGGGGTATTGCCTATCTGGCTATCGTACGGGTCGGGGCCATCGCTGTTCCTATTCTTCCAGACCTGCCGGAAAGTGATGTGCATCATATTCTCAACGAGATGCAGGTCAAGGCCCTGTTCATTACCCAGAAGCAGATCGAAAAAATATATGAACGGCAAAACGAGCTTTCGGGTTTTGTTGTGACCCTTGATGACTATACAGCCGACATCAGTATCGTTCCCGTCATAACCTTTGCCACTTTTTTGGCCGAAGCAATTGTTGCTTTTGAGGAAAATCCCGAAGACCCTGCATTTCCAATGGTTGCAGAGGACGATCTGGCATCGATCCTTTATACTTCAGGGACTTCCGGGTATTCAAAGGCGGTTATGCTCAGTCATAAAAATCTGACGGCCAACGCCTATGCGGCATCGGACCTTATGGATATTCCGCCTGGCTCTGTCTGGCTCTCTATTTTACCCATGTCGCACACCTATGAGTTCACCTGTGGCTTTATTTTGCCAATTCTCTGTGGTGGCCGTATTGCCTATGCGGGCAAGACGCCGACCCCTGCCATTCTCCAGAAGATCTGCAGCCAGGAAAAACCGTTTGCCATTTTCGCGGTGCCCCTCGTATTGGAAAAAATTTATAAAAAACGAGTGTTACCACAGATTGAAAAAAGCGCGGCCTTGAAGTTGATGTGCAAAGTCGGTGTGAGTCGGAAACTGATTTATCGAAAAATTGGCAAAAAGCTCATTGGTTTTTTTGGTGGTAATCTCAAACTGATGGGAATTGGGGGGGCAGCCCTTAATCCCGAGGTTGAAAGATTTCTCAACGAGGCCAACTTTCCTTATCTGATTGGTTATGGGATGACCGAAGCATCGCCTCTTATTGCAGGAGGGCCCGCCGGAGATTCCTCCATTGCCATCGGCTCCACAGGTAAGCCCATATCAGGAGTGGAAGTGAAAATAGTTCATCCAGATCCGGAGAGTGGGATTGGAGAAATATCAGTCTGTGGACCAAATGTGATGCGGGGCTACTACGATGACAAGGAGAGTACTGAGGCTGTTCTGAGCAATGATGGCTGGTTGCTCACCGGCGACCTTGGCCGTATGGATAAGCGTGGAAATTTATATGTATGTGGTCGGTCGAAAAATGTAATCGTCCTGGCGAATGGAGAAAACGTCTATCCAGAGGCAATAGAACACAAGATCAACAGTTACGGCTGGGTGCTGGAGAGTCTGGTTGTTGATAATGACGGTAAAGTAGAGGCCTGGGTGTATCCCGACTATGAGTTTATTGATGAGCAGACTTCTGGCAGATCGCGCTCGGAACGGCGGGAATACAAGGCAAAACTGTTAGAGGACATGCGTATTGAACTCAACACACAGTTGCCTAAATACTCCCATCTCGTAAAAGTTTATGAACGTCGTGAGCCATTTATCAAGACTGCAACACATAAAATCAAACGTTATCTGTATAGTGGTCATGCCATGCTCGGATAATACAAGTCACGCAGGCTTTCGCTTTCTTAAGAAAAGCCCCCCCAATACAATTGCAGGTCTCTGACCTTTGTCAGAACATGTGCAATGGGGGGTGAATAAAAGCTACTCGAAACTGCCTCCCAGAGCCAGGTGCAAACCGGTTCTGTTTAACAGACGCTGGGTTTCTACATCCACGAGGGCAATCTTTGCCTGAATCCACTTGTTCTGGACAGAGAGAAGGTCGAGCATATCTATTTTCCCTACATCGTACTGGGTTTTGACCAGCCCATAGGCTTTAAAATTCTCTTCAACCACTGTTTGCAGGTACTCCTGGCGTTTTGCAAGATGTTCTTCGCCTGCAAGTGCTGTTTCCACCTCTTTAAAAGCCGTGAGGGCTGTCTGCCCATAGCTGGCGATGGCCTCTTTCTGAACTGCCGTAGCCCTTTCAACCTCCGCTTCAATTGCTCCACCGGTATAGAGGGGTGCAAATATTCCTGCAGCAAGATTGCTGATCGCGTTGGTGAGATTGTTGATTGACAGACCGATTGAAAAATTAAACCGGGGGAGATGGAGAAGCTCTGCTTCCTGTTGTTTGTAGAATGCCGCAGCAACCCGGCTTTCTGCGGCGATAAGATCGGGACGTCTCTCTAATATTTCTGAAGGAATACCTGCGGCAACTGGTGGTGGCACAGCTGTGATCGTAGCTGCTGTTTCAAGTTCGGCTGCAGGATAACGTCCAAGAAGGAGTTCTAAACTTCGTTTGGCATTTTCCTGGGCAGAGAGGGCCTTGCGCTCAGCTTCCTGGGCTGATGCAAGGTCGGCCTTTGCCAGATGGACACTCTGCATGGTACCTTGACCAACACTTTCCTTTGTCATGGCAATTTTCACGGTCTGCTCAAGCAATTGCACAACCTCACCCGCGTAATCAGTCAAAACTTTACTGCCAGTGGCAAGAAACCAGCCGTTGGCAGTGGCTGCAGCCAGAGATTGTCTGGCAAACTCAAAATCAGCTTGTGATGCTTCTGCGGCTTCCTCGGCTCCAGCCACTGCGGAGCCAACCCGGCCCCAGACATCAGCCTCCCAGGATACCTTCAGGCCGCCGCCATAGAGTTCGCCCAAGGCGTCGCTGTTCCTGTCTGAATATGCACCGGAGAGGCCAACGCTCGGTTTGAGAGCTGCACCTGCCTGCCTGGCAAGGGCTTCGGCCTGCTGCAATCTGGCTGCAGAAATTTTCAGACCAAAATTGTTTGCTTCCGCTTCGCTTACCAGTTCAAGCAGCTGTGGGTCATTAAAGCCCTGAATCCAGCCGTCATCGACAAGCCCTCCGGATTCGGCGGCAGACCAACTGTTGGCCACGCGTTTGTCGTTTTGAGTTGCTGATTTAATTGATTGAACAGCCTCATCATGGCTTGCAACATGACCGCTACAGCCGGAAAGTGAAATGGCCATACCCAGCATGAGTGCCATGGTGGTTGAGTATTTTTTCATCTGATATCCTCTGTGAATCCTTGTCAGACCGGAGCAGAATTAGTGAAATTTGGCAAAATTCTGCCAGCTCTTCATGCGCATGAGCATTTTTCTGATAATGGTTACGTGATGCCATTTTTCGCTGTACACCGCAACAGTCCCCACACTGCCCATGGGCAGGAAAAATTCTGACATATCGTCATCAAATTCGATGAAAACAGGTATAAGACCTTCCGGTATATGGGCATTGACATTGACCATTGCAAGAGATGGCGAAAGCTGTCCTTCTGCCAGGGCTCCCAGAATATTTTTGACATGGGCCTGAAAGATCCTGCCTGGAATTCCCGGAAAAATAACTTCAGCGTGGTTGCCCTGCTTGATGTTTTGCATGGGCTGTTGACCAAAGCCTGCAACAAAGATCGGTTCGTCGGTGTTGACAAAGGTCATGATCGGAGCAAGGGGAAGGGGGACGGCCATCATGCCGGGCTTAAGACGCAGGTGGGTTACAAACCCGGAGGTCGGGGCGGTAATGACAGTTGAGTCCAGGTTAAACTGCGCGGCAATGAGCTGGGCCTCAAGGCTTTTGACTTCTTTTTCAAAAGACTCTACATCGTAGATACTGCCGGCAGATGCTGCTGCAAGGGTTTTTGATTCTTCCAGCCGTTTTTGGGCAAAATCTAACTGGGAGGTGATGTTGTCGACCTGGGCCTGAAAGGGTACAGGGTCAATTTTACAGAGAATGTCTCCCTTTTGTAGCTGCTCATTTGGGGTAACGTTTACCTCAATTACCTTTCCCCTGACGTTGGAAACGATGGGAGTGGTTATAAAATATGAGCGGGCTGTCACTGAGGCAGGGTGATAGTATGCCATCCCGGCCAGAATGGTTGCCATCATGAGAACGCCACCAAGGACGACGGTGGTCAGTGACCATTTATTGACAGGAATCTTGAAAATCTTAAATATGAGCCAGCAGACGGATGAGTAGGTGAGAATCAGCAGGGTTTCCATTTAGGCATTCTCTCCTTTGGTCTGAATGTTGCGAAGTTTTTGAAATTCCAGAGTCAATTCTTTGAGGTGCTGTGCGTAACTGAGCTCTTCCGACTTTTTTTGCTGTTCAAGACTTGTGAGCCGAATTTCCAACTGAGCAATCTGTTCCGTTAATATTGATGAAGGCTGTACCGGCTCTGTCTGCTCCTTATGTCCGCTAAGCCCCCAGCCTTTATCGGGTTTGTACAGGGTTGCCCAGATCCAGAGAAAAGGCCAGATGGTATGCATGAGAAACAGACTGACCCAACCCGCGGTGTGAATTGCATCCTGATGTGGATGGTTCCTTTTCTTTGCAATTTCATATGGGATATCATGGATATAGATAATTCCATATATTATTGTCAGAATGACAAAGACAAGAATGCAGAGTGCTACATAGTCGAGGGTTCTATCACCCATTGGCGCCTCCTGTAGGTTTTGAAAATCTATTGCGTTTTTTCTCTTTGCAGACCAATATCACAATATCATGGGTTTTTTATACCAATTGTTTATTTATATATTTTAATGGCTGCTGTTACAAGATAGGAAAGAAGAAAAGAACAATAAAAATGAACTCTTCCATATAGTGGTCTCAAATAATTATCTCTACATGATAGAAAAAATGGAAAAACTACATACGCTAAAATCAATTTGTCCTTTGGATTGTCCTGATACCTGTGGGATTGTGGCCTCGATTGAGAATGGTAAAATCGTCTCTCTTTCAGGGGATAAGGATCATCCCTATACAAACGGATTTATCTGTCGCAAAATGCGGGGCTACCTCGATCGTTTTTACTCGCCTGAGCGGATACTCTTTCCTCAGCTGCGTGTGGGGAGAAAAGGAGAGGGAAAATTCAAAAGAATCAGTTGGCAAGAGGCTTTGCAGCTTTGTGCGGAACGGCTGTTGGAAGTAAAAAAAGAGTATGGTGGAGAGGCTATTCTGCCCTATTCCTATGCCGGTAATATGGGGGCGGTCAACCGCTTGGCAGGTTATCCTTTGTTTCATAAACTTGGCACTTCGCAGCTTGAGCAGACCATCTGCTCTGCCGCATCCGGTGCGGGCTGGAAAAAGCAGTGTGGTCCCCTTGCCGGATGCCCGCCAGAAAATGCTGCCGATGCTCGGCTGATAATAGCCTGGGGGATAAATATCAAGGTCAGTAATGTTCATTTCTGGCCATATGTGAGGCAGGCAAGAAAAAAGGGCGCACGTCTTGTGGTCATTGACCCCTATCGCAATGAAACTGCACAGGCAGCCGATGAGTATGTTCAGGTGAACATCGGTGGTGACACGGCTCTTGCTCTTGGAATTTTGCAGGTGTTACTCGAGTCCGACGGGGTTGATAATCAGTTTATACAAGAACAGACGACGGGGTTTGCAGATCTTAAGGCCTATGTCTGTGGCAGGGAGTTGGCTGAGTTTGCACGTATCAGTGGAGTGTCGGAAACGGTGATTCGCATGCTGGCCCGGGAAATCGTCAAAACTCCGAAGACCTTTATCAGAATAGGGGTCGGGATTTCCAGAAACAGCAGAGGTGCGATGAGCATCCGTGCAATTTCTTCACTTGCTGCAGCCCTTGGTCTGTTTGCTGGCGGTACCGGGCGTGGAGTGTTGCTCTCTGCGGGGGCCTTTAAGGGGGAGACGGAAATCCTCACCGGTGAATCTCTTCGTACCGAGTCGACAAGATCGATAAACATGATTCATTTGGGTTATGCCCTCACGGGCATGGAGCAACCGGTCAAAGCTCTGGTTGTTTATAACAGTAATCCTGCCTCCGTTAACCCTGACAGCAGTTCCGTGCGTTTTGGTCTGGCAAGAGATGATCTCTTTACTGTTGTCCACGAACAGGTTATGACTCCGACGGCCCGTTTTGCCGACCTCCTGCTACCCGCGACTACATTTCTTGAAAACCTGGATGTTTATACGGGATATGGACATTTTTATATGGGGGTTGCCAAGCCTGTTGTAGAACCTGCCGGAGAAGCCAAAAGTAATTTTGATTTTTTCCAGGCCCTGGCCCTTGCCTGCGGTTTTAATGATGCCACGTTTCATGAGACTTGCAGGGAAAGGCTAAAGAGGTATCTGGCGACCATGGGAGGTGTTCCGCAGGATATAGGGGTTGAAGAGATTATTGAGGGACGGCTGGTTCATTCAACAAAGAGCTGCGCTTCCGGTGAGGTCTTGAAGAGTTCAGGGCTTAAATTTCATTTTTCTTCGCCCGGTTACGCCCCCGAACCCCCAATTGCCTGTCTTACAGATGCGGGAGAATTTGTCGATCCGGATCTTCTGGCCAGGTTTCCCCTGCAGCTCATCACGCCGCCGCATCCCGATCTGCTTAACAGCACCTTTGGTGAAAAATATCAGGGTGAGTGTGGCAGCGTTCTCATTCATCCAGATGATGCTGCTCGTTTTAATGTCAAAGACGGCGCTATGGTCATTATTGCCAATAACCGTGGACGCAGCACCAGAAAGGCTACAGTGAGCCAGAACACTAAAAAAGGCGTATTGGTAGCGGAAGGGTTGTTCTGGATTCCAGTTGAAGACAGTTCGGGAGTTGCTGCCGGTGGAATCAATGATCTCACCTCTCAAAAACTTGCTGATATGGGAGGGGGCGCAACTTTTCATGAGTGCATGGTAACCCTCATTGCCAGGTAAGAGCAGTTGTTGGAGTCCTGCTATTTGCTGAGGAGGCAAAAATATAAAAAGAATGTACAGGTTGCATTCGTGGAAAATAATTATGAACAATGTCAATGGAATGCTTGCTGCTGCCTGTGCCTTCGCCTTTTGGGGAATACTTCCGGTCTATTGGAAGGCCCTTGAGGGTCTACCTGCCTATGAAATTTTATGTCACCGGATGGCCTGGTCGCTGGTGTTGACCCTTGGGCTCGTTCAGCTGACCGGCGGAATGAAGGTTTTTCGCAAGGTGCTTCGCGTAAAGAAAAATATCGCAATGTATACCGTGACCGGGGTGTTGCTTGCAATTAACTGGCTGTTATATATCTGGGCCGTTAATGCGGGGTTTATTATTGAAGCAAGTCTTGGTTATTTTATTAATCCGCTTCTCAATGTATTTTTTGGCATGGTGTTCTTTAAAGAAAGGATGCGGCCGATCCAGTGGCTTGCCCTGCTGCTGGCCTTTTTGGGTGTGCTGTATTTAACCCTTTATTATGGCAGGTTTCCCTGGATTGCTCTGGTTCTGGCATTGAGTTTTGCGACCTATGGGTTGCTCCATAAAAAGAGTGAGCTCGGCGCGCTGGATGCGTTGTGTCTTGAAACCGGTATTCTTTTTCTTCCGGCGACTGCAGTTCTTGTGTATCTGGGCAGTGCAGGCGGAGGAGCCTTTGGCAGAGTTGAACTCTCACAAACCCTTCTGTTGATAGGTGCAGGGGTTGTGACCACAATACCTCTACTTCTTTTCGGCTATGCAGCAAAGAGGATTCCATTGTCCACTTTAGGGCTCATGCAGTATCTGGCGCCGACAATTAATCTGCTTCTCGGGGCACTTGTTTACAATGAAGACTTTCCCCAGGCAAGGTTTATCGGTTTCTCCCTGGTGTGGTCGGGATTGGTCCTGTTTGTCGCTGAAAACCTGTTTCGACGCTACAGGAAGAACAAACAGATTCTTCAGGCATGAGTGTTTGTGTTGTTTGTCTATTCTTTTAAGATCCCGAAATCATCAAGATGAACGAAAGTTATTTTTAAAACAATAGGGTGCGAGATCGTTGAAAATGTCCAGACCAAAGCCGCAAACAACAGCCGGACCGCTTCCGCAGACCGGACGTATCTCACACGAAGTGCAGGCAGAACTGCCCATTCGGTCGCGTTCTGCAAGGGAGCTATGATAAATTTTCGTCAGAGATGAATGGAAAAGATTTCCGGGCAGGGAGGGGAGTTTAGGTCAAGCATGGACTTTTCCAGCAGGCAGGACAGATACAAAATTTAAGGCGGCACCGCAGCCATAGCCTGCACAGCCACCCTTAAGCGGCGCCTTCTCTTGGTAAAGGTGGAGGTTGCAGAAATTATCTTTGAGGCTGATTATCGGATTGTCAGCTGCTGTATGCACCAAACGTTTGAGAAAATCCACTTACTGACTCGGTCCCACCGATCCAAGCGCTGCGCCTTTGCCCATCATGGCCAGTCGATTGAAGGTGAAGAGATCTGGTTTATCCTGTAAGATTTCAGCTAAGGCGAGTACCTGTGCCATATTCTCTCTGGTGAGAGTGAGCATCACCATGCTGTATATCTTCATCTCCTTTAATAATAGAAGAAAGTCCAGAACACGCTTTAAATATCCAGTTCCCCGGATATAGCCATTGTGTTCCTGTAATTTCTCAAGATCTTGCTGATGAGGGTTCACGGCGCCTGTTTTATTTGCACCCCAGCTACTGCCCGAGGCATGGGCTCCGGGTACGATTTCACCTGCACTGATCAGGCTTGCAACACTAAGACCTGCCAGTAATTTTTTCACATACTCCTTTTAGAGTATTCTACGTGTCTTGTATGGGTCAGGTTATATTCTTTTCCCCCAGAAAGCCCACACAACATTTGACAGTGGTATTGATTGCAACCGGTTCTATGACTTACGGTTGAGCTGTTTGGGTGATGTAACGGCAGGTCGTACCATCAGAATAGAACATATTGTCTGCAAGGTTGTGTCATGAGAGGAGCAAACCGTTGGCGAAACTGATAAGCGGCATGATAACCTTGGAGAGCACCCCGGAGAAAGCCAGAATGAGCACAAGGATAAAGCCGTAACGTTCGTATTTCATGTAGCTGGCGGCCATGCGTATGGGCAGCAGACCTATCAGTATGCGACTGCCGTCAAGGGGCGGGATGGGGAGAAAGTTGAAAATACAAAGGACCAGATTAATCCATACACTGGCAATCAGCATGGCGTTTAAGGGAACCAGGATTGCCTCTGCAAGGCTTGAGTAGGGGAGCTTAGAGGCAAGAAACCATATGCCTTTGACGCTGACAGCACTGATAATTGCAAGAATGAGGTTTGTAGCAGGTCCTGCAAGAGCCACCCAGAGCATATCCTTTTTAGGATCCTTGAAATAGGCCGGGTTTACCGGAACGGGCTTAGCCCAGCCAAATTTAATTATGAAAAAGGCGATTGTGCCGAGAGGGTCGAGATGTTTTAGGGGATTGAGAGATAAGCGGCCGAGGCTTTTTGCGGTGGGGTCACCAAGACGGAAGGCTACGTAGCCGTGGGCGAATTCGTGAAGGGTCAGAGCCATTAAAATGGGCGGGGCAAGCACGACAATTTCGGTAATAAACTGGTTCATAATCTTTTAGGATTTTGTATTGGGTTGGAGAGTTAGCGGGATGAAGTAGACAGTTTTGGGATTATTGCAGAGGATAGCGCTGTTGTAGGAGTTCCCGTTCGTCCTCTGCTGTTTTGATCCGTTTGTCAAGTTTAGCATTTTTTAAAAAAGTAAGTATTTCCCGAAATTGAGGCCCTGGCTTGTAACCCATTGTGATGAGGTCTTTCCCACTGAGTTCCGGCTCGATGTGGCGGAGGGTGGTCACATAGAGAGAAATCGCCTTTTTTACGTGGTTTTTTCTCGCTATGGCCATCATGTAGAGTAAGCCTTCTATTTCTATTCCCTTAAAATGGGTGACAATATGGCTTTGGGGCATAGCAAGGTTTCTTGCAAAAATATGAATTTTGGCATCCACAAGCTCCTTTTGCTCCAGTAGAAACGCGGTATCCTTGATGCTCTCTTCGAATCGGAGGCAGAACTCAGAGAGTTGACCCACACTTGATCTGGACATAATCGCCAGCAGATAGACCATCCAGTGGCTGCATTTCTCATCAAGGTAGAGTAGTTCGAACCAGGAGAGGGCAAGTTGTGCCTGATTAAGGACATGGGACATCCGCCTGTCCATCTTATAATGGGGGCGAAGATCGGGCCAGAGAAATTGAAAGAGGTCAAATTCAGCAAGTTTCTGCAGGGCAGGCAACGGATTTTCTTCCGAGAGGATGTGTTTGAGTTCGGACAGAAACCGGACATCGTTGGTTTTACCAAATAACTCCATGGAGACTGCATTGGTTATAAGACGTTTTGTATGGGGGGAAATCTGAAAGCCCATTCGCGCCTCAAAGCGGATTGCCCGGAATATCCTGCTGGGGTCTTCAACAAAACTGAGATTATGAAGAACTTTGATAACCTTTTTTTTGAGGTCGTTCTGACTGTTGAAAAAATCGAGCAGGGTGCCGAATTGATTGGGGTTAAGCTGGATTGCCATGGCATTTATCGTGAAGTCTCGGCGGCTTAAGTCAAGTTTTATAGAAGAAAGCTCCACCGTTGGCATAGCTGCAGGGTATTCGTAATATTCCAGCCTGGCAGTGGCGATATCAATTTTAAAATCATTTGGCATTACCACCATAGCTGTTTTAAAACGTTCATGGGTCTTATATCGGCCACCCAGTCGCTGTGCAAGTGCCTTGGCAAATAGAATTCCGTCTCCTTCAATGACTATATCGAGGTCGAAATTAGGCTTTTTCAGGAGAAGGTCCCGGACAAAGCCACCAACAGCAAAGGCGTTACAATGGTGGGCGCTGGCGACGACACCAATGGTCTGTAACAGTTGGATCATCTCCCGGTTGAGAGAGTCTACAATAAGGCTGTTGAGGTTTCTGGTCCGTTCCAGCGAGGGGTTGTCGGATTCATACAACAGGTTTTTCGGAAGGTGTGCAGGATCATTGACCAGGCGGTTGAGCAGATCTGTTCTGGTGATTACTCCAACAAGCTTTTCATTATCCAGGATTGGAATAATGCGTTGTCTGTTTTCTATGATTAACTCTTGAATGTCCGCAAGTGTCGCTGCAAGAGGTAGGGTTCGAACCTCGCTGCTCATATAGTCGCTTACCGGCCGGTGTCCGAGGTTATGGTGGGCCGCTTTTTCCACAATACGCAGGGTGATAATTCCAAGGATCGGCGGGTTTGGTTCAGACTCTGTGGGACGCTGCTGCACAGGAGCTGCAGTAATATTATATCTGGTAAGAATCTCCTTGGTCTCATTGATTGAAGTCGCCGGAATAATATTAATCGCAGGAGTCGACATCATTTCAGAGGCAATGGCCTGAGGGTGAATGTGTCTGTGCAGGGTACGGATTAACTTCTCCTCGGACTCGATAAGTGTCATCTCTTTTAAAGTGGCCGAAGCTGCGGTTGCATGGCCACCGCCACCAAGATCCCGGGCAATGATACCGACATTTACATCGGCGATCCTGCTTCTGGCAATCAGGTAGATACGCCCCCCCATGGAGATCAGGGCAAACAGGACGTTGAGGTTTTCCATCGCCATGAAGCGTCTGACGATGAGAGCAAACTCGTCCACGTATTCATGTATGGAATGGGTGACGACAACGACTGGGATATCCTGAATCGTATATTTTTTGGCACTTTTTATCAGTTCGTGAAGAATGCTGATCTGTTTGGATGTCAATTCATGACTGATAAATTGAGCGACCTGGTCGAGCTGTGCTCCCTGTTCTAAAAGCCAGGCTGCAGCAATAAGGTCTGCTGGTGTGGTTGTTAAATGGGTGAGCGAGCCCGTGTCTTCATATATGCCAAGGGCAAAGAGTGTCGCCTCTTCTGTGCTGATTGAGATATTTTTCTTGCGGATCTCTTCTACAATAAGAGTGGTCGTCGATCCGAAATCTTCGATGACTTCAAGTTCTCCGTCTATATCGCCACCGTTTTGCGGGTGATGATCATAAATGTGGAGCTTGATGTTTGGGTTTTGCAGACAGCTTTTAAAACCTCCAATGCGTTTTGAATCGCGGGTATCGACCAGAATGAGGGTGTCTACTGTATCTAAATCTATGTCTTTGGTTTTGAGAAAGTTATAGGTGTAGATAAGATTCTGGGCAATAAAGTCCCTGACGTTTTTTTCCTGTGAACCAGGAAAGGCAAGGGCTGCGTCAGGATAGAGTTTTTGCGCTGCAATCATGGAGGCAAGGCCGTCGAAATCAGCGTTTTGATGTGTAGTGATGAGACGCATGGCCGGGGCTGCAATCCTTTGCTTTGGAGATAAATGTTTACCTGCAGCTGTGTCGCGCAAGTGAAAACGATGTGAAATTAAAAGGATAGATTCTCGCAGGACTTTTGTAAAGCAACAATACGCCAAGAATTAAAGAATTACAGGTCAGTGAAGCTGGATTCTGGTGTCTAACCTTGTCAACCCGTGTCGGCTTCTCCGTCAGTTCCTTGGATGAAATTTTTTGTGGATGTTTTTCAGACGGTCCTGATCCACATGGGTGTAGATTTGTGTGGTTGCAATGTCCGCATGTCCCAGCATCATCTGCACCGCTCTCAGGTCTGCGCCGTGGCTGAGAAGATGAGTGGCAAAAGAGTGGCGCAGCATATGCGGAGAGATCGGTTTATCGATCCCGGCCCCAAGTGCTGTTTTTTTCACTATCTGCCAGAAGCGCAGGCGGGTCATACAGGTACCTCTGTTGGTGACAAAGAGATAGTTACTGCGTTTGTTTTTGAGAATAAAAGGACGGGCCGTTTGAAGGTAGCCGTCTATCTTCTCTTTGGCCTGCTGGCCAAAAGGGATAAGCCGTTCTTTGTTGCCTTTGCCAATCACGCGAATAAATCCTGCTCCCATATTGCATGCTGAAAGTGGCAGTTGTACCAGTTCAGACACCCGTAGACCGGTTGAGTAGAGGACATACAGCATCGTGTTGTCTCTTTTGGCGACCGGGTTTTCTCGCAGAGGGGGCTTAAGCAGGGCCTCTACTTCAGTCTGGCTGAGAGCCTTGGGCAGAGTCCGCCCGCTGCGGGGCAGGTCAATTGCTGCGAAAGGATTTTGCCTGACGTGCTCTTCCCGGAGGAGGAAACTGAAAAATGATTTTAAAACGGAGATTCGTCTTGCGTTGGTGCGGTGGCAAACGTGTTTGAGACTGCGACAGTTTTCCAGATAATCGTGGATGAGAGACACATCGACCTTGTTGAGGTCACTTTTTTTGCTGAAGATGAGAAATTCTAAAAAAAAGGTAATATCGGCGGAATACGCCTCTATGCTGTTCTCAGCAAGTCTCCTTTCGGAGATGAGGTAATGGAGATACAACTCATGTAAAGTTGTTAATTGGGGTGGGAGAGAGATGGCTTATATACCTTAGCCCCTATGAGCATCTTAAAAGTTCAAAGGTAATAAATAGCCTGAAAACCATACAGGCTATTTATAAAAGGCAGCCCAGATCGATTGTTACATCGATTTTTTCATTCTGTTGAACTTGCGGAGTTTTCTGCGAGCTTCTGCCTGCTTCCGGCGTTTTTTGACACTCGGTTTCTCGTAGTACTCACGACGCTTTAATTCTCTTTTAATGCCGTCTATCTGCAGCTTTTTTTTCAGCTGTCGGATCGCGTACTCAAGATCTCCTCGAACTTCAACTTCTATCATTTCTGGCTCCGTTTAACGAATTATTTAGTTATTTTGTAAAAAGATCAATGTGTTACGTGACTTTTCATTAAGTATCTGTAATTTCAATACAACAATCTGACTTATATAATAAATAGAGAGTGGCTTTGTCAATAATTTTTTACGGTGGTTGCAGGCTATTCGTTTCATCTTTTTACAAATGTCGTGTGTAACAGCCGTCTGATAATGAGGTGAGGTAGAGGATGTAATTCTGATTTCTGTGTTATAGGGGCCTGGTATCTCGATCAATACTTTATCATATAAAAGACTTGTTGTATCGGCGCCTAACTATTAGAATATGCAATGGGCTTGGCTTTTTGCTGCTGTTGCGGGTTTACAGGTAATAGCAGGCGGATTTTCGTTGATCAAAACTAATGGCCTTATCAAGATTTTGACAGAGGCTGGTTGTGTGGGTTGGACGGACTTTCTCTGAGCTTGTCAAACGTGAGAGGATATTTACTATGAACAGTTAAAAAGAGCATCATGGGTGCACAGACTCATTGATGAATTTTTTAATAAAAAAGCCCTGCGTTTTGTATTTTTACGAGAGCAAGCACTGGGTTAAAGAAATAGTTTGGCAGGCTTGCCTTGATAATTAGATGTATTAGCGTGATAATAAATTAAGTAATTAGCATCAAAATCTCAACCTGTTCAGGAGGAGACAGATGACTGACCAGAAAAAAAACACCCTCAACCATCATATCAGTTCTGTAAAAAAAGGTGAGCGCGTCTTTGAAAATGCCTTTCAGAGTGTCAGCCGCATGGTTCTTGGCGGTGACATTGACAAGGTTGTTGTAAATGGCAAGTCGACCTTTGATTTCAGGGTGTTCCGGGAAGGAAAGAAGCATATTGTCGGCATGTATGATGAAATTAACTCTTTTGTCTCCTTTGTAAAAGACGCATCCCAGGGAGGGTCTTCCAAAGAAATGGCCTTTGTTCTGGTTGGTGAACCCGGGAACGGCAAGACCTTTCTTGTGGAATATCTTTGCTCCATGTACCGTGATTTTCTCTCAATTGCGCAAAATCGAAAATACACCTTCCGCTTTGTCGGGCTCGACAAGCTTGCTAGTTACGGCAACATCAAAACAATTGAGTCGCAAACCTATGAGGACCCCATTGTTCTTGCAATGAACCTGCACGAGACAAAAGATGATTCGTTCAACTTTCTGGAAAGAAAACATCGGGTCGCAACTGAGACCCTTGAAATATGGAGGGAAAACTATCGTCCTCTTGGGGCTTGCTCAGCCTATATCTGGAATAATATAAGAGAACATTGTGACGGTAAACTTGACGATATGCTTGAGTTTATCGAGATCATTCCTGTGCCACTTGTGGAGAGCCTTGGCACGGTCACCGGCAAATACCCGGCAAAAGATAAAATCACCTCATCCGCCGTCGATCTCCTTGGGGAAGAATCTATTCAGCGGCTGCTCCATATTACCGATACCAACAACCCCTATCGCTTTGACCTGCGCAGAGGTGCCCTGGCAAGGGTGGCCGGTGGCGGTATTCACTTCAGTGATGAAATATTTAAGAATAAACGGGACCTGGTGCAGGTGTATCTGGGCATCATTCAAAACCGCAGTATCGAGATTGATGGCTATAAATGGCCCATCGACAGCCTTATCATTGCAACCAGTAATAATTCAGAATTTAACCGTTTTCTTGAAGAAAAAGAGGAGGCGCCCATTATTGACAGGTGCCGTATCTGCTACGTCTCGCACAATACCAACTATGTTCTGCAAAGGGATCTGACGGCCTATGCCATAGGCAATGAATCGAAGACCACGCTGACAGGTGATGTCATGCATCAGGACCCTAACCTTAATTACGCGGCATCTGTAGGCACGGTGCTCACCCGACTACCGCGCTCGGAAAAACTTACCCCCATTGAAACCATGAAGCTTGCAGCCGGAGAGGTGGCAGGGGAAAAAAGTCTGAAGACCCTGTCTGAGGTGATAGATACCCTCAGTCAGGAGCACGATATAACGAAACGTTTTGGTCAGAAAGGTCTGGGCCAGAGGAACCTTGGTCGTTCCATCCAGCTTATGCTTGAGAGTTCGGAAACAAATGAAGGCAAGTGCATGTTTGGCTACGATGTCTTCCACGCTCTGGAGAGGATCATTCTCGATTACGTCTCTGAGGCAAAGGACAGGGCGAAGTTTTTAGATGATCTTAAGATAGCCAAAGGGCTGTATCGTGAACGGATAATGACGGAGATGTTTAACGCCTACATGGATGAACCCCTGGCAATCAGAAAAGATGTGATGAATTACGTCAACATGATCATCGGGATCGATGCGGAGAATCTCGGGGGAGACAAGATGTGGAAATATAAAAATCCCCAGACCGGAGAACTCCAGGCCTTAAAGATTGATGAGCGTCACATAAACTCAGTTGAGGACTGTCTGGGCCTGAAAACCATCGAGCAGAAAGATTCGTTCCGCACCTCTATTCGTAAGATTTACGGGCAGAAAATTTCTGTAACTCCGGGGTACGATTTCATGGATAATCTGGAGCTGGTAAAGGCTGTCACCGACGTGCGGCTCAAGTCTGATATTGCGGGATCAGGAAGTCTGATTGGTGCACTGGCCAATCGTACCAATGAGGAGAATCAGAAGCTTTATGATCGCATGATACAGACAATGCTCGGCAAACTGGGCTACTGTACAACCTGTGCGCAAAAGACCATAGAATATTTCTGTACCCAGGTTGACGAAAATTAGGGGGGTGGGATATGTCGATAAATCCATATATGTTGTCTCCCCCGCCTCAGTGGAGTGTGCGATGAAGACCGATCTTCAGTCTTTGTATCAGGAGCAGAAGGAAAAAGGACTTACCCCGCAACAGGATAAGATGATCCGGCGTGAGCTGGAGCTGTCTGAAGCTGGGGCTTTTCATCACACAGCCGTTGTTTCCGGAGGTAAAAGTCTATACGGGTACAATGATCTGGAGATGCTCCATAATGGTTCACCACCAAACCTTATCGCGCTTACGACGGTCCACTCTCTGGATTACCTTCTTGAAAAGGATAAACAGCGGCAGAAAGACGGTTTCCCACGGAAAATAAGGGTGGGAAAGATGGTAAAGCCGAGCAAGGACGGGGACGACAAGATCGTCATTGTTCCGACGACGGTTGAAGAAAAATTATTCCACGATAAGATTCGGATAAATGAAGAGGGGGAAGGTGGGGATGGAGATCCTTCTTCAGGGCAAGGGGGGGCCGGCGATGGTGAGGAAGGTGAGGTTATTGGTGAGGAGTCCGTACGCCCGGATAGTGGAGGTCAGGGAGGGGCAGGAAAGGGCGAAGGTGGAGAACATGATGTCGAGTCAAATGCCTATGATCTTGGTCGTATCCTCACAGAGCAGTTTGAACTCCCTAATCTTAAAGACAAAGGCAAGAAAAAATCCCTGACAAAATACACCTACGATCTGACAGATAGAAACCGTGGATTCGGCCAGATTCTCGATAAAAAGGCAACCCTGCGAAGGATCATGCAGACCAATATTGCTTTGCAGAGGATTAAAGCGGGTGAAATGGTCGATAGTCAGGGACTTATCATTTCACCGAAAGACAGGGTGTATAGGATTTTATCCAAAGAAAAGGATTATGAATCCCAGGCCGTCGTTTTTTTTGTCCGGGATTATTCCGGCTCTATGGGCGGGAAGCCCACGGAACTGATCGTCAACCAGCATGTGCTCATCTATTCGTGGTTGATCTACCAGTATAAAAATCAGGTGGATACCCGCTTTATCCTCCACGATACCGAAGCCAAAGAGGTTGAAAATTTTTCAATCTACTACAATTCCAGTGTTGCCGGGGGGACCCAGGTGGCAACCGCATATAAACTCGTCAATTCTATTGTCGAAGAAGAGTCATTGGCGAAAGACAACAATATCTATGTCTTTCATGGTACCGATGGGGATGACTGGGACACCAAGGGTGATAAGGCCATTCCCGAACTCAAAAAAATTCTCGGCTATGCCAGTCGGGTCGGTGTGACCATCGCGGAAAATGGCTATGGCATTTCCGGCCAGACCGAGGTCGAGAGATATTTGAAGCGATCCGGTCTTCTTGAGGAAAGAAAGGAGGTGTTGAGACTGGATGTGATCACCCGGGAGAGTACCGAAGCGCGCTTGATTGATGGTATCAGGGAGCTTATTTCAGAGTAATATAGTCTTGCGAGGCCCTATGGAACTTATCAGCCAACATGCAAAAAAGATCATGGAAGGGTGTAAGGAGCGGGCATGGGATGCAGGTTTGCAATTTCAGGACGAGAGTCTTGAATATATTGTCACCAACAGGGATTTTGTGCAACTCTCTCCCAAAAACATGATCCCCACTCTCTACGATTATTGGGTTCAGGATGTGGAGGTGTTAAAAGAGCAGGGCCAGTATGAACTCTACCCCAATAATCCCTATGAGACAGTGATCAACACCAGGCCGCCTATTTCCTACTACAACGATAATAACCCGGATTGGCTCAATGTCATGATTTTCTATCATGTATTGGGGCATATCGATTTTTTTCAGAATAATCTCTATTTCAGGCACACCTGGGACTATGATTTTGCAAGTAAGGCGCTGTCTGACAAACGTCTCATCGCCAAACTGAGGTCCGAGAAGGGTCGATGGGTTGACTATATTATTGAGTTCTCCCGCTCCATAGATAATCTGGTGGGATATTTTGATTTACTCTCCTCCTATACAACCAAACCAGAAAAGCTGACACGCTTAGACTATTATTTTGATGTTTTTCTGCAGGAGGATAAAGAGCATAGTATCAGCCGCTACGTAAGCGAAATTGAGAGCTATAATACATTCATGCGTGATTATCCCGATGACTACCAGAACCATTTTCTTGATCGGGTGAAATCCAAATACGCTGAGTTTGAATCCCATTACAAAAAGGCGGTAAAGGCAAGAAAGGCGAAGAACCAGAAACTGGACCTTCTCCAGTTTTTAATGGCCCATTCCGATTTTCTCAACAGGGAAGAAAACAAATGGATGCTATCAGTCATTGAGATGGTGCGATCGACCTCTCTGTATTTTCAGCCGCAGATCAGAACGAAGATCCTCAACGAAGGCTGGGCAAGTTATTGGCATGAAACTCTTTTTCTGCAAGATGACAGGATTCGTGGTCATGAAGTGGATTATGGGGTGATCAATGCCAAGGTCACTTCCATGCCCCGAGTGGGCCTGAACCCGTATGCCCTTGGCATGAGACTTTTTTATTATCTTGAAGAGATGACCAATAAAGGCAAGATTTCTTACGCTTACCAGCGTCTCCACAATCTGCAGAATCGAGAACAGTTCGACAGTAAAACTTGCCTTGGCAGGGATTATATTTTCTCTATCCGGGAAAATTATTGTGATGCAATGTTTATCAACACCTTTATCGATCAAGATTTTGTCGATCTGCATAAGCTATTTGTGGTGGACAAGCGATTGAACAAACAGCGTATGACCTGGGAGTATTATGTTAAATCACGAAAGGCGGAGCATTACAAGAAGATGGTTGCCGATTCCCTGTATCATCCTCCCGCTGTTAAGATTGACGTCGATGATGACGGCACCCTTGTCATAAATCATATTTTTGAAGGAAAACCCTTGCATCGAGATTATATCGGCGGCTCTCTCATGGGAATAGAATTTTTGTGGGGGAGGAAGGTGGTTCTTTTCACCCATGAACCGGATCCGGTAAAAACAGAGGACGCGGCACCCGATATTCCAGAGGAAGTGGAGAGCAGAGAACTCGTCTGGAAAAGGGTGAAATATACCATGGCTGAAAAAAAACTTGCACGAAGGGTGATAGACTGAAAGCGGACTGAACAGTTGAGGGTTCTTTCTGGTACTGCGTTTCTATGAGCCATTATCTGAGTCCAGATTCGTTTTTGAAAAAAGTAGAGGAATGGTGAAAGGGGGAAAAGATGCATGATCTGAGTAAAGCCATGGCACATTTTAACGTCTTAAAGGACGGCCTGGATCAGTCCCCGATTTTGACCTTTAATCAATTCCTGCAGGAAGCAGCGGCAAATCCTCAACGGGTTGTCCGGGATGTGTATCAGATCTATGGGGACATGATCAATACCTTTGTCGATGATGGGTATGACGAATATGGCAACGACCCTGAATCCATTCAGTTTTTAAAATATGATTGTAGTAGACTCTTTGTAGAAGGCTCAGACAGACCGTTTTTTGCGGACAGGCTTTTTTCCAACAGGCTGATACGCCATGCGGAAAGCTTTAAAGTTGGTGCCAAGCAGAACAAGATTTACATTTTTGAAGGCCCCCACGGCAGCGGTAAGTCAACTTTTTTGAACAACCTGCTGCGCAAATTTGAAGAATACGCCAACTCACCTGAAGGGAGGAGGTTTGAAGTGGTCTGGCGTCTCAAACATGATTCCTCTGAGAAAGGTGCATCCGACCATCTCAACGATCTGAAAAAAAAGCTTGTCAGAGTCCTGGTAAATGAAGGACAAAACGCTCTCGTCCAAGAGCTTGAAAATGGTTGTCTGGAGGAAATCGATCCAGGTGGGTATTTCAATGTTCCCTGTCCAAGCCATGATCACCCGCTTCTGCTCGTGCCAAAGGATATTCGACGAAAATTTTTTGATGATCTCTTTGAGGACGGAGAGTTCAAATGGCAGCTCTTCACGGAGAAAAAATATGAATGGCTTTTTCATGACGAGCCCTGCACCATCTGCGTGTCGCTCTTTGAGGAGCTTCTTAAAAAAATTAAAGATCCATTTAAGGTCATGGAATGCATCCATGCCCGCCCCTACAGCTTTAACCGGCGACTCGGTGAGGGCGTTTCCGTATTTAATCCAGGGGATAAGCCTCTCTCTAAAACGGTTATGACCAATCCCAATATCCAGCGCAGTCTTGATGGCCTGTTTTGTGGACAGAATCCGGTAAGCTATGTCTATTCCCGTTACGCCAAGACCAATAACGGTATCTATGCCCTGATGGATATTAAGTCCCATAACAGTGATCGTTTGATGGAACTGCACAATATTATCAGTGATGGTGTGCATAAGGTTGAGGATACCGAGGAAAAAGTGACCTCACTCCTCTTTGCCCTGATGAATCCAGAGGATAAAAAGCTCCTCAGTGATCTTCATGCCTTCACCGACAGAATTGAATATATCAACATACCTTACGTTCTTGATCTGCAGACGGAGGTGGAAATCTACAGGGAGAATTTTGGTAAACACATCGATGAGAGCTTTTTACCAAGGGTTCTTCATAATTTTGCCCGGGTCATTATCGCAACACGGCTGCGAACACAATCTGAGGCCATGCAGAGCTGGATACGTACCCCAGAAAAGTACCAACTCTACTGCGATACCAATCTGCAACTGCTTAAAATGGAGATTTACACAGGTTATATTCCCGAGTGGTTGTCTGAAGATGATGTGAATAATTTTACGGCAAAAAAAAGACAGAAAATTATTGCGGAATCAGAGGGTGATGGCTGGAAAGGTTTTTCAGGCCGTGATTCCATCAGGCTATTCAACGAGTTTTATTCGATGTATGCAGGGGAAGATAAGTTGATCGATATGTCCATGCTGGGCACTTTTTTTCGTAAGTATTGCAAGCTGGACCCAGATATCCTGCCCAAGGGGTTTTTGGATTCTTTGTTGAGGATGCATAACTTTACCGTTCTGCAGGAAGTAAAGGAGTCCCTCTATTATTATAACGAGGAGCAGATTGCCAAAGATATCATTAACTATGTTTTCGCCGTAAATTTTGAACCGGATACTGTGGAGTTTTGTGAATTTACACGAGAAAAACTTGAAATTACTGAGAGCTTTTTCAGGCGCTTTGAAGGCAGAGTTCAAATTGATGAGGCTGCGGCCAAGGGATTTCGCAGCAGCGTGCAAAAGGCCTATACGACCAATGCCTTACCCCAGGAAATGCTGCGAGACGGCCGGAAGATATCCGACACCAGTCTCTTTAAAACGCTCCATGAAAAGTATGTTTATAATCTCAAGGAAAAAGTGCTTGAACCTTTTATGAAAAATGAAAACTTTCGTAGAGCGATAAAAGATTATGATCTTGAAGGATTTAAGACATACGACAAGAGGATTCAGAGTGATGTGACCTTCATGATAGAAAATTTACAGCACAAATTTCGTTACTCCAGACAGGGTGCGAAAGAGATCTGTATCTATGTGGTTGATAATAACCTCGCCAGGATTTTTTCAAATACCTGATATTTTATCAGAGTTGTCTGGCCAGGTAGGTGGAGAAGTGTGACTGGGGGCCAGATATAACCTCCTTGTTTCCAGGTAAATGATGTAGCCCGTTCAGAGAGCTTGCAGCAGGCCTCTGCCGCGTCAGGGTGTGGCCTTTCCTTTTAATTTTTTATGAAATTCAAGAAAAAAGGTACAATCAGATTTACAGCCTGAGTTCCCGGAATTGTGTAACGATGAAAATACAGTAACCCTATAATAATGTGTTAAATAATACGATTTTCCTTGCATAAAACATCGTTACAATATATATTATTGTAACGAGAAAAAGGAGGATT
>NZ_SWCN01000014.1 GCF_005116575.1 Desulforhopalus sp. IMCC35007
GAAGTTAAGCTCTTTAGCGCCGATGGTACTGCACGGGCGACTGTGTGGGAGAGTAGGTCATCGCCGTATCTTTACACCAATCCCCAATCAACTACATTGTTGATTGGGGATTTTTTTTATTCTATTAACGACTGGGATTACACGTAAAACAGTGCAAGGTAGGATGGGTACATATTCCCTTCCCCACCTCAGGCACAACAAGTTTTACGGCGGTCATAGCAAAGAGGGTCCAGCCGTTCCCATTCCAAGCACGGCAATTAACTCTCTCGGAGTCTCGCCCCGCTCCTTTACCTACCTCTCTCGGAGTCTCACTTCGCTTACTTACCTGGCGCCGATGGTAGTGCACGAGCGCTGCGCTCAAGAGTAGGTCATCGACGTATCTTTACACCAATTCCCAATCAACTATAAGGTTGATTGGGGATTTTTTGTTTGTATATGCCGACCTTCATTGCATACCTTTTTTTCAGGTGGCATCTAAATGCCAGCCCCGAACCCTATTCGCCGTCAAACTCCATCATGGCAAACATTTTACATCCGTTCAGCCGCTCTCTTCCTTTGAGATCAGGTAATTCAATGAGAAAAGCACACTCGACTATCTCTGCTCCAAGTTTTTTCACAAGATTCACAGTGGCTCCTGCGGTACCACCCGTTGCAATAAGGTCATCAACGATTACAACCTTATCGCCGACATCAAGACTATCTTTATGCATCTCCAGGGTACCAGAACCATATTCCAGACTATAGGACTCTTCTATTGTATCAGCTGGAAGTTTTCCTTTCTTCCGGACAGGGATAAAACCAACACCTAGTTTATAGGCCAGAACCGCGCCAAAAACAAAGCCACGTGCATCTATGCCTACAACTTTATCGATATTCTTATCTTTGTATCGTTCATAGAAAATATCGCAGGATTCTCGTAACGCCTCTGGATTTTTCATAAGCGTTGTGAGATCTCTAAAGATCACCCCTTCAATTGGCCAATCCACAATGCTTGCTACAGTACTCTTTAAATCCATATTATTTATATCCTTCCCATGGCTGAGTAATTTTCAATCACCTTGATAAGCAATTGTTTTACATTATTTGCGTTTTTATTAAACACTTCCAAGACATCCTCCCATGTTACGGTTTCTTCATCTTCTTTCCAACAATCGTAATCCGTTGACATGGCAATGGCTGCATAAGGGATACCTGCCTCATTTGCCAGCATGGCTTCCGGAGCGGTTGACATATTGACAACATCAGCTCCCCATAATCTAAACATTTTTGATTCGGCAATTGTAGAAAATCGTGGGCCCTCAATCGTAACAACACAACCAGCCGGATGAACTTTAAGCCCGAGTTTTCCAGCGGTTTTATAGAGCAGCTGGCGTAAAGTTTCATCAAAGGGTCTCGCCATAGGAGTATGAACTATTCCATTTTCAAAAGACTCTGCAAAAGTGTTTTTACGAAACCTGGTGAAATCTATAAACTGATCGAGAACAACAAGATCTCCCCTGTCTATTTCCCTACGCAAACTACCGCATGCCGTTGTGGCAATAATATGAGTCACACCAGCATTTTTAAGCGCAATTATGTTTGCCCGGTTGTTTACTTGTGTCGGACTAAATTGGTGTCTTTGCCCGTGTCTTGCGAGAATAACGACCTCAACTCCAGCAATTTTCCCAGTTACCAGCGGCGACGAAGGCACCCCATATTTTGTTTCTCCTTCTTTTGTAACGGGATCTTTTATTATTTCAGGGTTATCTAAACCGGAACCACCAATTATCCCAATTCTCATCTGTTCATTTTCTCCGTGATTTTTTCTTTTCGAGGTTTCATTTACATCTGCCTCATTTAAAAAGAATAGAGACATTTTTTTCAATAATAACGAATTGTAACAATAAAGCTGTAGACCATTTTCTGGTATTATTAATTGCCCCACTGCATACAACGATAAATTAGAATTCGTGCATCAAAGCCGAGTGCAAGATATCATGGTTAACAGTTCGTGTCCAAAAAAGTTTATTTCATCCTCTGCACCAATATTCTCTCACCGTCAGCTTATCAAAAAAATATGTTTACCTGACAGGAATTCGATATGATTTTTATGGAAAACAGATGTTTCACTTGAGCTGTTTCTCGGTATCGGACACAACCAATACAACTGTTTAAGTGTATTGTCTCTCAGTCATTGCCATTTTTGGTCAGCGGAAATCACCATTTCATCTTCATCCTGATATAATTGTCCCTGCTACTGCCAACGTAGGCGAAGGACTTTATCCTTTTGACCTCTATACGTAACACTAATACAATATCCCCAATGTCCGGGAATCATAAAGTGATTGCCCTTTATTGGTACTGATCTTGGTTATTTCGGCCTATACAACAATCTGCTGCAACTGCTGTTTCTTTCTTCGCAAAATCGCATTTGTCTCACACCCCTGCAAGGGTGGATCAGTATGCAAAAACAGCTTATTTCCAGGATTTGCCTTTTCCACCAGACCGCCCTCTTCGTCCTCTAAACGGATTATTGTAACACCAATGCAATCGATACCTTTTTGCATATATTCGATTGTCTCCCCTGGACGTACAGTATTACGAATCTCAACAAATGGTGTCTGCCCAGGCTCTCGTATTACGGCAACAGGCTCATATCCCTGCTCTTCCCTTGAAGAACTGTAGATCATCTCAGAACTCCCAGGCTTATCAATAATGAAATTTTCCGTCATGCCACGGGTTCCAGAGCGGCTGATTTCGTCGAGGAAAACTTCTGGAAATTTTATATTTTCCGGTTTTTCCCATACCTCTGCAGGCAGGGCTTTTAAATAATCAAGCGCTGCCCGGTAAATCCTCACGACGGCCCCTACATAAAAAATTGATTTCATGCGCCCTTCAATTTTCAAAGAATCCACGCCAGAGGCAACAAGTTGTGGCAGCATCTCCAGAAGGCAGAGATCTTTTGAGTTGAAGATATATGTGCCTCTTTCGTCCTCCTGCACCGGATAGTATTCACCAGGCCGTTTCTCCTCCACCAGAGAATAGCTGAACCTGCAGGGATGGGCACAGCTGCCTTGATTTGCGTCTCTGCCGGTGAGATAATTAGAGAGCATGCACCTTCCGGAATACGAGATACAGAGCGCTCCATGGACAAATATTTCAAGCTCGCCGCTTACTTTTGACCTGATCTCACAGATCTCTTCAAGTGAAAGTTCACGGGCCAGGTTCAGCCTGGAGGCCCCCTGATTCAACCAGAAACGGGCGGACTCGTGATTTGTCACATTCGCCTGGGTCGATAAATGAACAGGCAGGCCAGGAACCACACGACGGGCAATACTCAAGATACCCGGATCAGAAATAATAACCCCATCAGCACCAATTTTTTCCAGTTCCTGCAGGTATGCTGGCAGGCCCTCCAAATCCCTGTTATGGGCAAAAATATTGCTGGTCACATAAACCTGAACACCATGCTCGTGTGCATATTCTACGCCTTGCCGCATAGCATCAGCACTAAAGTTTCCCGCTTTTGCCCTCAAACTAAACTCCTTGCCACCAAGATAAACCGCATCCGCCCCATAGTGCACCGCAGTAACAAGTTTTTCGTAATTTCCTGCAGGCGCCAGAAGTTCAGGGAAGCAAATGGTATTTATTTTTTTGCTGCTGTTTGGAGCTGCTATATTTTTTTTCTTTTTATTCATGCTGAACTCGTAAAAGACAAAACGCGAAAATAGTTAGCGAAGATAATATATTAAGGTACATTTTCCAGCGTAGTGAGAGGGAACCGGAAAAGTCCACCAGGAAATGATTTCCGTTTTTATTTAACGAAGACCCTTTAGAAATTTACTATATGTACTACAATGGTACTGAATATTTTTCAGGCTTTCTCATACATCAGACAAAGTAGTCGGATATGTATGTATGATCAGGCCTGATTTCAAGACTATTTTAATCCCGAGTATCTGCAGGAGTCCATCAGGGCCAGAGAAATATGGAAATTGGTATTGCCATGAGCGGAGGCGTGGATTCCACAGCCAGCGCTCTGATGTTGCGCGAAAAATATAAGGTGAAAGGCTTTTTCATGCGACTGGCCCAGCCTGACTTTAATGAACAAAAGCTGCGCGTTGAAACCATAGCGGCACAACTGGGGATTGAACTTCAGATAATTGACCTCCGCCAGGAATTTGACAATGCCGTCCTCAACTATTTTTCAGGCAGCTACTTCAACGGTCTTACACCAAATCCTTGTGTCATCTGCAACAAAGAGATAAAATTCGGCCTCTTTCTTGACGCAATACTCAAAAGCGGCATGGATAAAATGGCCACCGGCCATTACGCCCAAATCGTTAAAAAAGGAGGGCTGTATCATCTCAGCTCCGGCAAAGATCCTAAAAAAGATCAGTCCTATTTTCTGGCACGACTCAGTCAGCAGCAACTCGGCTCAGTTCTTTTCCCTCTGGGAGACCAAGAAAAGAACTCCATCTATGAATTTGTGGAAGAACATGGGTTCCCTCATTTCAGAGGCCAGGAGAGCCAGGATGTCTGCTTCCTTGAAAAAAATCAGATTGGTAGCTTTTTAACAAGCAGAAGCAATGGATCAGCTCCTAAAGGATCGATTGTTTCAACAGACGGCAAGGTGTTGGGTGAGCATACCGGGCTTTTTCACTATACCATTGGCCAGCGTAAAGGACTTGGAATCTCCCATCCGGAACCGCTCTACGTCGTAGGCCTTGATGCCCGCAACAACGCAGTGATTGTCGGCACCAACGATGAACTGTTCCGCAGGACCATTGAAGTAGAAAACCTGCACTGGCTGAGCGGTCAACCACCCGAACTTAATCAGATGTATACGGTACGTATCCGCTATAGCCACCGGGGCTCCCTCGCGCACCTGCAATTAAAAGAAAATAATAGTGGAACCTTTACCTTTTCTGAACCACAGCGGGCCATTACCCCCGGCCAGTTTGCAGTTGTTTATAATAATACAGAGCTGCTAGGCTCTGGCATCATAATGTAGGTCACGTATTTCATGAAAAAAGTCTTTATCACCACCCTCGGATGTAAGGTGAATCAGTACGAATCTGCCGCGTTTAAAGCAGGCTTTGAAGATGCCGGCCTAGAAATTGTTGGCAAAAACGAACCTGCCGACATCGTTGTCATTAACAGCTGTACGGTTACCGGAAGTGCCAGTGCTCAGTCAAGACAAACCATTCGTAAAATGGCGCGGCAAAACCCCGAAGCCAAAATCATCGTTACCGGCTGTTACGCTGAAATTGCCGCAGATAAACTGGCAAAGGATAAAGAGTTGCGTGGCCGCGATTACACCCTGATAGGTAACTCTAAAAAGGATCTTCTCGTGCACTCTGCTCTGGGCGATTATGAGGCTACAACAAAACTCATCCTCGGTTCCATCAAGAAGGCATCTGAAATCTGTGACCTGCCGGTGCGAAAATTTGGTGATCGCAGCAGAGCCTATCTGAGAATCCAGGATGGCTGTGAAAGCTTCTGTTCCTACTGCATTGTTCCTTATACCCGTGGTCCAAACAGGTCACTTCATCCTGAAAAGGCCCTGGAACAGGCAAAAGTTTTCGCCCGGGAAGGACATAAAGAAATTGTCCTCACAGGCATACATATCGGCTACTACGGCAAAGACCTTGATGGCGACAATACCCTAGTGACGCTCATCGACCAGCTTTCCCTTGCAACCCCGCAGGTCCATTACCGTATCAGCAGCCTGGAACCACTTGAAATAACAGACGAGCTTCTCCAGCTTATGGCCTCACGTACAAATATTCAGCACCATCTTCATATTCCCCTGCAAAGTGGTCATGATGAAATTCTCAAGCGGATGAACCGCCGCTACCACACGGCAACGTTTAGAGAGATTGTGGAAAAATGCTACCGATATCTTCCCGATATGGCAATTGGAGTAGACATTCTCGCCGGCTTTCCTGGAGAAACGGACGAGCAGTTCGAGGAGGCCCTGACATTTTTAGATACTTTGCAATTTACCTACCTTCACGTCTTTCCCTATTCTATCCGCCCTGGAACCCGTGCAGCCACATTTCCAGACCAGGTAGATAAGAGTATAAAAGAACAAAGGGTTGCTAAACTCAGAGAACTCAGCAATTATAAAAAGAACTCTTTTTACACAGAGCAGCTTGGAAAAACTGTCACCGTTCTGGTTGAAAATGTCCGCGATGAATCCGGACTTCTGAAGGGATTCAGCGATAATTATATAGCAGTCAGGTTTCCAGGAGATAAGACACTCATAAATCAGCGGGTGCAGGTACAGCTCAAGGCACTTATTAACAATTACGTTCTAGGAGAATACACAGGCTCCAATGAAAGTTGAGATAATCGCCATAGGGGACGAACTGACATCAGGTCGAATCCTCAACACCACCAGCAGTTTTGCAGCCAGACATCTTTATGAGGCTGGCTATGACATCTATGCCATGAACACCATTGGCGACAGCCCTATTCTTATTGGCGAGGCGCTGAAACAGGCTCTGTCGAGGGCCGACGCAGTTCTTGTCACCGGAGGACTGGGAACCACCGACGACGATCTGACCAACGAAGCCGTCTCCAAGGCGCTGAACAGGCCAACCATGCCAAACCTTGAGATACTTGCCAACATCCGCACCCACCTCGACGAGATCACAGCAAACCCTGTCAGTCCTCTGGAAAAACTTGCCTGGCTCCCCTCTGGTGCTGAAGCCTTGAACCCACAGTCCCGTATGGCCGGGTACCAGCTCATCCACGACAACAAACCAATCTTTTTCCTCCCTGGTGTGCCAAGCCAGATGCGACATCTTCTCATAGAAGATGTCCTGCCCAAACTTTCTACCTGGCACGAAGACCATCGCCTGACAACATATCATCGTATCTTCCGCATTTTCAATCTGCCGGAATCTGAGGTCAACAGGCATATCACCAGCCTTGATCTCAGCCCGGACGTACACATCGGCTATTACCCCGTGTTTCCTGAAGTACACCTCAGCCTCACAGTGCGGGATAAAAAAGACAATAATGCCAAAAGATTATTTAAATCCTCCTGCAAGGCGATCACCACCGTACTGGGAGATTCGATTTACGGTATAAACAGGGACAGTATGGAAAAGGTTGTGGGAAATTTACTTATAGGCCAGTCTCTGACCCTGTCCATTGCGGAATCCTGTACCGGCGGCCTGATCTGTAGTAAAATTACCGACACTCCGGGGAGCTCAGAGTATCTTCTGGGAGGCGTGGTCTCCTATTCAAACTTTTTAAAAAGTGAATATCTCGGCGTTTCTAATGACCTTCTCAATAAACATGGTGCAGTCAGCCGAGAAGTTGCTGAAGCCATGGCTGTTGGGGTGAGAGTGCGGAGTAAGTCGGACATAGGGCTCTCGGTAACCGGCATTGCAGGTCCTTCCGGTGGCAGTGATGAAAAGCCCGTTGGCACAGTATACATCGCCATTGCAACAACCGAAGAAAACTGGGTCACCAAGTTTCTTTTTGCAGGCAACAGAAAACAGATTCGGGAAATCACCGCCCAGAGCAGCCTTGATCTCATCCGTAAATACCTGCTCAGCCGCTAAATTCCCTGCGTGGAGAACATATGGGAAATGTTATCAGTCTTATTTTAAACACTTTTATTTATTGAAAAATATATGGTAGATAGTATCAGCACCTCAGACGAATTACTATAATTTACATCGGAGAAAAATATGGCTTCACCAGCTAAAAAAGATAAAGGAAGTAGTGTAGAAAACGCAATCAGCCAGATCCAGAGACAGTTTGGCAAAGGCTCCATCATGAAACTTGGAAGCCAGGAATTAGAAAAAATTCCTGTCATTTCAACCGGTGCTCTCAGCCTCGATATAGCTCTTGGAGTTGGTGGTTTTCCCAAAGGCAGAGTAACCGAGATTTATGGCCCGGAGTCTTCAGGAAAAACGACCCTTGCGCTTCAT
Organism: Desulforhopalus sp. IMCC35007; assembly: GCF_005116575.1. Classification (GTDB taxonomy): domain Bacteria; phylum Desulfobacterota; class Desulfobulbia; order Desulfobulbales; family Desulfocapsaceae; genus Desulforhopalus_A. The sequence continues at coordinate 7,932 of NZ_SWCN01000014.1, forward strand.
GTAGTTGCCGAAGCGCAAAGACTTGGTGGTGCAGCCGCTTTCATTGACGCAGAACATGCGCTGGATACCGCTTACGCTGAGCGACTGGGAGTCAACATTGACGAGCTTCTTGTTTCCCAACCCGACTATGGTGAGCAGGCTCTAGAAATTGCAGAAATCCTCATCCGCTCAGGGGGGATCGATGTTATCGTTATCGATTCGGTTGCAGCACTTGTTCCCCGTGCAGAGATCGATGGTAATGTCGGTGATTCCCATGTGGGCCTTCAGGCACGGTTGATGTCTCAGGCCATGAGAAAATTTACCGGCGTTCTGAATCGCAGTAACACTGTTCTGATCTTCATCAACCAGATTCGGATGAAGATTGGGGTGATGTTCGGCAACCCTGAGACCACAACCGGTGGTAATGCACTTAAATTTTATTCATCTCTGCGACTTGATATCAGACGTATAGCCCAGTTAAAAGACGGCCAGGAACTTACCGGTAACCGAACCCGGGTGAAAGTCGTTAAAAACAAAGTTGCTCCTCCATTTAAGTTAGCTGAATTTGATATCATCTACGGTGAGGGTATTTCCAAGCTCGGCGACATGCTTGATCTGGCAGTTGATCTTGAAATAGTTGAAAAAAGTGGCTCGTGGTACTCTTACATGGAGGAAAGAATCGGCCAGGGACGGGAAAACGCCAAGCGTTTTCTGATGGATCAACCGGAAATGTGCCTTGATATTGAGAACAAGGTACGTATGGCGTATGGAATGGAACCAGCTGAGACACCCATTGCACCGCCACCTCCCCGTATCCCTGCTCCAAAGGCTCCAAAGTCCGCAGATGACGAGCCAACAATGGACGCCATTGACGATTAAACCTCGCGCTCCCCGGCACCTCACCAACCGAGCGGCATCGGTGCCGGGAAAGCCCTTCTACTTCAGCAATATTGTGTAACCTCTCCAGATTCTCTGTCTGTTCTGACGAAAAACCTGGAGATTGGCACAGATCTCTTTCTCTACTAGGAGAATTTCATTTTTAAGATTCCTTGCCGAGCATCTTATTTTCTTTTTCCATCTCCGTTATCAATATAACTCTTGACGGTTCTAAGGGGGCACGTTTAGTCTGTTTTATTGTCGGGTATAATTATTCCATAGCTCCAGGAGGCACATTTATTTTGAAACCAACATCAGCTCAACACCCCCAAAAAAATTATGATGTCATTATCGTTGGCGGAGGTCCAGCCGGTCTTTTCGCAGCCTATTACCTTGCTGAGCATAGCGATCTCAAAGTCCTGGTCATTGAGAAGGGCAAAGGCTCCCTGCAGAGAAAATGTCCAATTAAGGATAAAGGCTGTATCCACTGCAAACCATGTAATATTTTGTGTGGTATTGGCGGGGCGGGGCTGTTTTCCGACGGCAAACTAAACTTCATTCACAAACTAGGCAAAACTGACCTTACCCAATTCATGCCTGTCACTGAGGCTATGGCCCTTATTGACGAGACGGAAGCCATATTCAATCATTTCAATATGGACGGAAAAGTTTTCCCCACAGATATTGATCAGGCAAACATCATTCGAAAAGAAGCCCGCAAACAGGGTATTGACCTTCTTGTTATTAAACAGAAACATCTCGGCAGCGACAACCTTCCCCATCACATTTCCGCCATGGCATCCTATGTTGCCGACAAAGGAGTGACATTTCACACCTCGGAGGAAGTAAAAGAACTCCTTGTTGAACAATCATCGGTTGTTGGAGTTCGCACCAATAAAGGCGATTATAAAGCGCCTAATGTCATCCTGGCCCCGGGCCGTGTCGGTGCGGATTGGGTTGCTAAAATTGCCAGAGACCATGGCATTGAGGTTTCTCAGCGAGGTATTGAGGTCGGGGTTCGGGTAGAGGTGCACAATGAGATTATGCAGGATCTCTGCTCGGTTATTTACGATCCAACCTTTTTTATTCGCACAACAAAATATGACGATCAGACCAGGACATTCTGTACAAATTTCGGCGGCTACGTTGCACTCGAAAATTATCAGAACTTTGTCTGCGTCAACGGTCATGCCCTGATGGATAAGAAATCAGAAAACAGCAACTTTGCCTTTTTATCCAAAGTAGTACTGACCGATCCCGTTGAAGATAACCAGAATTACGGGGAATCGATTGGTAAGCTTGCAACACTTATCGGAGGAGGCAAACCTATCCTCCAACGATATGGTGATCTGAAGCGGGGCCGCAGGTCTACCTGGAATAGAGTAAAAAACAGCTATATCGAACCCACTTTAAAAGATGTCACCTGCGGTGATATTGCCATGGCACTGCCAGAACGAATTTTAACCAACCTCATAGACGGTCTCGAGCAACTCAATCAGGTCGTTCCCGGTGTGGCAAACGATGAAACGTTACTCTATGCCCCCGAAATAAAATTTTTCGCAACTCAGGTTTCAACCAATTCTCACCTTGAAACCCGAGTAAAAGGATTATTTATGGCAGGTGATGGCCCAGGTGTAGCTGGCAATATCGTCTCGGCAACTGCCACTGCTCTTATCCCCTGTAAAGAAATTATTAAAAGAAGCACAGAAACTTAAGGCATTGTAAACAACTGATGATTTTGTTATTGACTCTCTCTGCGTTCTTGCTATAATGCCAACAAATAGGAATTATTATCAATAAAAACTTTAGGAGAAATGCAATGGAAAAATGGGAATGTCCTTGTGGTTACATTTATGACCCAGCAGCTGGTGACGAAGATAACGGAGTTGCACCAGGTACTGCGTGGAAAGATCTACCTGAAGATTGGGTTTGTCCACTTTGTGGTGCTGAGCAGGAATCTTTCTGGAAAGTCGATTAAGTAGTAACCCAAAAGCTACCGTTCTGATTTCAGTCAAGGTAGCTTTTTTTACGTCCCCAAAGTTAGGATCTCCTAACACTATCAATAAATCTTAACTATATACGGTACACCATCATGAGCCTTCTTGTTACCCGACCAGCCCCGGATTTTACAGCGACTGCTGTTTTACCCGATAACACGTTTAAAGATGATTTCAGCCTTTCTGACTTTAAAGGGCAATATGTGCTGCTCTTCTTCTATCCTCTCAATTTTACCTTTGTCTGTCCATCTGAAATCCTGGCATTTAACAAAGCCGTAAAGGAATTCAGCGACAACAACTGTCAACTTATCGGAATTTCAATTGATTCCGCTTTTTCTCACCTTGCCTGGAAAAACACCAAAGTCCAGGAAGGCGGTATTGGCAACATCCAATATCCCCTAGTCGCCGATCTTGATAAATCGATCTCAAAATCATACGAGGTCTTACTCGATGCCGGTATAGCCCTGAGGGGATTATTTCTGATTGACCGTGAAGGGATAGTGCGCCACCAGGTAGTCAACGATTTACCACTTGGTCGCAATGTCAACGAGGCCTTGCGAATTCTTCATGCCCTGCAATTCACAGAGCAGCATGGAGAAGTCTGTCCTGCCAACTGGAATAAGGGTGAAGAAGCCATGAAACCTACAGCGGAAGGTGTTGCCGAATATCTCACCAACCACGCTTCATAGATGGACTCAAACCTGAAAACAATAGGGGTCGCTACCTGCGGCCCCGTCTCTCCTGCCATGTTTCACCACCTGTAACACTATTGGTGCGGCATGCTTTCGCCGGCCATATTTACGGCAAATAACTGTTCAAACTCCCATCAGCCAGTCACTTTACGGCAAACGCTCTGACATTCACTTCAGCATCAAAACAATTTGCCTGGCAATTTTATGGATATTTCAGGAAAACATTTATATTATGAGATAGGCTAACCAGCGGATAGGTTCAGTGTATCAGCCAAACACACAACTAACAATGAGCGGAGACAGATCATGAAAGAAGATTTTATTGATTCTAAGGTTTACGACTTATACGATGAATATTGCCACACCCAGATGAGTCGGCGCGAATTTCTCAATTCAGCCTCAGCCCTTGTTATCGCAGGTGGCTCTGCTCTTACTATGGCAGAAGCCCTGTTGCCAAAGTACGCTAAAGCACAGATGGTGTCCTTCACAGATGAAAGGATAAAACCACAGTACGTTGACTACGACTCCCCTGGCGGCACTTCAGGAAAAATGAGAGGTTACCTGGTTAAGCCAGCAGGAAATGGTCCTTTTCCAGCAGTACTTGTCATTCATGAGAACAGAGGATTAAATCCTTACATTGAAGATGTGGCAAGACGTGTTGCCGTTGAAGGGTTTCTGGCTCTTGCCCCGGACGGCCTCTCACCGATCGGAGGCTACCCAGGCAATGACGATGATGGCAAGGTCATGCAAAAGTCACTCGACCCTGCAAAACTTTTCACCGATCTGCAAAACAGCGCCACCTTTTTAAAAAACCATCCGTTATCCACAGGAAAACTGGGGGCAACCGGTTTTTGTTTTGGCGGTGGAGCTGTCAATAAACTCGCAGTCACCATGGGGGCAGACCTTAATGCTGGTGTACCGTTTTACGGGATAGCGCCGGCGACCGCAGACGTGGGAACAATCCAGGCACCACTGCTTATACATTATGCCGCCGATGATCCTCGGGTCAATGCATCCCGTGAAGAATACAAGAAAGCTCTGGAACAACATCAAAAAACCTTCGTCATGTTCACCTATGAAGGCACACGTCACGGTTTTCATAACAACTCCACGCCACGCTACGACGAAGCCCAGGCAAAACTGGCCTGGGAAAGAACCATCTCCTTTTTCAGAGAGCAGCTCGGATAAAGGAGTATGTGCTTTTTCCAATATCCAATAAACAGTGTCAAAATACCTACTGGTTTTGTCTCCAGCCTGTTTTGGCACTGGTGCTATAGTTTGTCAAACAAAAATCAGCCCGATAATCCGACAGTTAGTATTTGAAAAATTCTTGAAGAAATACAAGAATTTCTGTGTTTCCTATTTTTCCAGGAGATAAGACGAAACAGGTTATATGAGGCGAGAAAGCATGCCTGCATGCTCAATACAAAATAGCATTTCACCTGCTAAATACTCATTATTTCTGGGATACGAAGATACAGATTCAGGTCATCAGATAAGTTTTTTTATATAACAGTAGTTCAGAAGATTCAGAACTACTGATCCGTTTGCTCCTTGGCTTTCTACAAACACTCCACACCCTTTACTCCTGATTCTTTTTTTCAACCACGCAATGTAAAGCTTCTTTTGTAGACAATGTTGAAAAACATTTATTACAGGAAATACATGTAGCTTTTGCCCTGTCTCCTCCAGCCCATCTGCGGATAAGATTCGGTTCCCGTATCAGCGAACGTGAAAGAGCAACATAATCAGTAAGGCCCGAAGCTACCGCCTCTTTTGCTACGTCATAGGACAAGAAACCTCCAACGAGAATAAGGGGAATCTTTATTTCTTCTTTAAAATATTCTGCTGCTTCCCGGTAATAGACTTCTCTTTCCTCAGACTTTGAGGTGCCAACTCTTGAGGGAATCCGTCTACCCGACTCAAAGGTTCCACCACTCATTTCAATGGCGTCCATTCCTTCTGTCTCAAGTATACGGGCGACCTTGACCATTTCTGCTATCGTCAAGCCCCCTTCGAGAAAATCCTCAGAATTTATCTTTACCATTACGGGATATGCGTTCCCGACCCTCTGCCGTATTTCTCTATAGACCTCAAGAAGAAACCTTGACCTGTTCTCAAGATTTCCTCCGTAACTATCTGTTCTTTTGTTATAATATGGAGAAAGAAATTGACTCAACAAATAGCCGTGGGCGGCATGGATCTGAATGGCATCAAAGCCTGCTCTAACAGCTCTGTCGGCGGCATCTCCAAAAGCTCTGGTCGTTGTCTTAATATCTTCTGTTGACATTGCAGTCGATTTTATCACACCTTCTTCAGTTACCTCTGAAGGACCGAAAGCTGCATTCTCATCACTTCCTATGCCTTTTAGCCCAGCATGGGCCAACTGTGCCGCAATCAACCCGCCATTATCATGAACAATTGAGGTGAGCTTCTTCAAGCCAGCAATCATTGTATCATCATAGATACCCATCTGCCTGGGGCCCGCCTGCCCCCGTCTTGCCACATGGGTATGGCCGCTAATGATAAGTCCGACCTCACCACGACTTAAGTTTTCCATACATTTCAGCAGCGGTTCCTGTACTGTTCCGTCAAGGTCCGCCATCGCCTCGTAGGTCGCTGACCTGACAAAACGGTTTTTGAGTTGCATCCCATTGAGTACTGTTGCTTCAAATAAATCAGCCATTTATGTTCCCTTTAAATAATCGATCGTTAATCAGTTAAGCTGAGCGTATTTTCTATCATCTTCAATACATTTTACAGCAACCCCATTGTAATACCTCCACGAAGCTGCTGTAAAACTTCTGATTTACAGGCTACGCTCCAGAATTTCCCTGCTCACTTCCAACGTAATATCTTGTCGTTCTCCTAAAGCCTTCATACCATGTGCCTGCAGTTGCTCAACAAGCTTCGGGATGCTGTCTTTGCCCAGGCCATAATCCGACAAACGTGTCTTCACCTGCATCAGCTCAAAGAAATCGCGGGTTTTTTCGATGGCCTCTGTAATTCGCTGCTCGCTGTCTCCTTCAGTAATTCCCCAGACACGCTCAGCATATTGAAGTAATTTGTCTTTTTTGTTCTCCTGGCAGACAAACAACAGATTAGGAAGGACCACTGCAAGGGTCTGGGCATGATCAAGTCCATGAACCGCCGTTATTTCATGGCCTATCATATGGGTGGCCCAGTCGTGCGGAACCCCCGCCCCGATCAATCCATTTAAAGCCAGGGTTGCCACCCACATCAAATTGGATCGCACTTCATAATCTTTTGGATTTTCAAGGGCTTTTGGACCTTCTTCAATCAAGGTCAATAACAGCCCTTCAGCAAATCGATCCTGTACTTTTCCATTCACAGGATAGGTGAGATACTGCTCAACGACATGGACAAAGGCATCAACGACACCATTGCTGATCTGTTTTGCTGGGAGGGTATATGTTTTTTCAGGGTCCAATACTGAGAAAAGTGGGAAGACCAAAGGGCTCATAAAAGCGAGTTTTGCCTGCAGTGACTTACGGGTTACAACACCACCACTATTCATCTCTGACCCGGTTGCGGGCAAAGTCAATACCGAACCAAAGGGCAAGGCTTTCTTAATTCCCGCTCCGTGTTTTACCAAAATGTCCCAGGGATCTCCTTCAAATACCGCGGCTGCTGCAATAAACTTCGTTCCGTCAATGACTGAACCGCCACCTACTGCCAGTAGAAAATCAATGGAATTTGTATGCACCACATCCACGGCTTTCATCAGTGTTTCAAACGATGGATTGGGTTCTATGCCACTGAACTCAAATACAGTATGACCACTAAGAGCCGCGAGAACCTCATCTAGGGTGCCATTTTTCTTCACACTCCCGCCGCCGTAGGTTATAAGCACCCGACTGTCGACGGGGATTCTGTCTTTGATTTCAGCAATTTTCTTTTTGCCAAAGAGTATTTGGGTGGGATTTGCAAAATTAAAGTCGAACATAAACTTAAACTCCTCAGATTGTTGTTTTTACGATATTTTTATAATGAAAAACCAGGGCGCGTACTGCTACATTGCTCTTGCCAAAGACGCTCTTCACATTAACCAAGAAGATCAACGACCGCCAGCGCCGCAGCTTCAGATGAGGCTGGGTTTTGCCCTGTTATCAGATTGCCGTCGCGCTCAACATGGCTTCCCCAATCCGCGCCTTTGTTATAGACTGCCCCATTTTTTTTGAGCATATCTTCGAGGAGAAATGGTACAACTTTTGTCAGTTGAACGGCTTCTTCTTCCGCGTTACTGAACCCGGTTACTCTTTTCCCCTGAACCAAAGGTTCTTTTTCTGCATTTTTAGCATTTTTAAGAACTCCCGGGGCGTGACAGACAAGGCCTAGGGGTTTGCCTTTTTGGAAAAAACTCTCAATAAGAGCTATAGAGCTCTTATCTTCTGCGAGATCCCAGAGTGGACCATGCCCACCAGGGTAAAAAATGGCATCATAGTCGTCTTCTGTAACCGAATCTAAACACAAAGTGTTGGCAAGCGCCTGCTGAGCCTGCTTGTCTTTTCGAAAACGCTCTGTTGCCGCCGTCTGAAAATCGGGCTCATCACTCTTGGGATCGAGCGGAGGTTGCCCTCCTTTGGGGGAGACGAGATCGATCTCAAAAGATTTATCTTTAAAAACGTAGTAGGGAGCCACAAATTCTTCTAACCAGAAACCGGTTGGAAGGCCTGTATCTCCAAGTTTGTTGTGTGATGTAAGTACCATTAATATTTTCATATTTTCCTTATATTTTTTATAGTTCGTTGTTTACCTTGATGACAAGTTTACCAAAGTTTTTGCCTTCCAAAAGGCCCATAAACGATTCGGGTGCATTCTCCAACCCGTCAACAATCTGTTCCCGGTAGTGGATATTTCCGCTGGCAAGCATTTGGCTCATATCTTTTGCAAACTCATCGTAGCGATGTCCATAATCGTCGAAAATAATAAAACCCTGCACCTTGATGCGTTTAACGAGGATAGTACCCATCAAAACCGACAAACGGTCTGGGCCATCGGGCAGCTTTGTCGCATTATACCTGGAAACAAGACCGCAGACAGGAATTCTGGCCCCTACATTAAGGAGCGGCAGCACAGTATCAAAAACCTTGCCGCCAACGTTCTCAAAATAGATGTCAATACCGTCTGGGCAAGCCACTTTAAGCTTGTCTGCAAAATCTGGGTCCCGGTGATCAAGACACTCATCAAAGCCAAGGGTTTCTTTGGCATAGCTACACTTTTCACTTCCCCCTGCAACTCCAACCACGCGGCAACCTTTCAATTTCCCAATCTGACCTACGGTTGCCCCAACCGGCCCAGTGGCAGCAGCAACTACCAGGGTGTCTCCGCCTTTGGGTTTGCCTATATCCAGCAACCCCATATAGGCGGTAAAACCGGGCATCCCTAAAATCCCCAGGGCAAAGGAAGGCTTTGCAGGATTTGTCCCCAGCTTCGTCAGGCCAGTTCCATCAGATACGGCATAAAGCTGCCAGCCGGTATAAGCCAAAACCCATTCTCCTTCGGTATAGTCTGGGTTGCGTGACGCCTCAACCTGACAGACTGTCCCTCCCACCATTACCTCATCAATTGCCACAGGAGGGGCGTAAGATGGAGCATCACTCATCCGACCACGCATATAAGGGTCCAAAGAGAGATAGATACTCCGCAACAGTAGTTCTCCTTCTTTCAGCGACGGAATCGCACATTCTTCTATGCGGAAATTATCCTGCACCGGTGCTCCCTTGGGACGGGAAGCAAGGACAATACGACGATTTATATTTTTCTTCTGTTCCATAGTTCATTCACCTGAAGTTTATTGTTTTAATTCAACCATAGAGGTTCACAGTTGATCAGTCTCACTTGACGCTTCTTGTTAAGTAGACCAGTCGTCTAATTCATTTTTTATAATTAATATCAAATAATTATTCAAAGATACAATTTAGATTGTTATATGGCTGGTTAATATCGACTGTGTTGCCTGCAACGCATGCTGCAGACTTTCGTCATTACGCTGCAACTTGCTCCGCAGGGTTGCACCTAACCACATGTTGTAGAGTAACTCGGCTGTTCTGCCTGCATCCATCCTGGCGATAGAACCATCCGCAATGCCTGCTTCAATGCACGACGCTATTTGTCCCACCACCTGAGAAGAACCGTTCATCAAGGCTATACGCATAGGCTCAGACAAATCAGCAACCTCAGCACTTAATTTGACAACCAGGCACTTCTGATCGATACAAAAAGTGGATTGCGTTTCAAGCCATCGTTGCCAATAGGCCATGAGACGACTGTAGGCTGAGGCTCCTCCCTGCGTGAACATCTTCTCAATTCCCACAAGATAGTCTTTGAAATAACATGCAATTATCTCTTCACCAAACTGTTCTTTCGACTTAAAATAGTGGTAAAAAGAACCCTTTGGCACCCCAGCCGATTGGAGTATCTCCGTCAGACCAACGCTTGAGAATCCTCGATTGACGATGAGCCTGTAGCCGGTGTCTAAAATATGTTGACGTGTTTCTTTGGTATCTTTCTTCATGGGAGGCACAGTAATTATTACTAGACCGGTCGTCTAGTTATATTTTAAAGAAAACTATTAAAATCCTCTCATGGTCCCCTTTTCGACCTGTTTCCAATGAGATAAAGCTATGGTGGAATCTTTATGCAATACTTCTCCCCCAGCGTCCAAATCCTTAACACTCTGTAAATAAAACTGACATAATCTATACCTCATTACAGACACTTCAGGTAATCATGGACCAGAGGATTGTGTACAACTTTGGTTATAGGATACTTTTTCAGTTCTGTTTTTAAAGAGTTAGGATCTCTCCCCCCGCCTCTTCCAAAAAAGAGCGAAGATCCCCGTCACAATGGCATGTATTCTGCGAGAGTTCTCATATCTAAGAGTAGATCAGAAGATGTATTACAGACCAATCAGGAGGGCATTATGCTTTCAATTGCGATATTTCCCTGTTTGTTTACCGGTGCAGCCGGAATTGTTGGAGAATTATCAACTGCATTGAATCTTAAGGTTTACACCGATGCCATGATTTTAGCAGACATGAAAAAATATTACGATATCCCTGTAAAAGACCTTGATGGTATCCTCTTTGGCAGGCTGAAAAAAAATTCCATTGCTCATATAGAAAAAGAGAACTACGCCAAGCTTCTTCAACACTACCTGCAATACCTGCAAAAAAAAAGAAACCGAAACAGCCTTCACTACGGCTTACACACATCCTTGCTCACTGCACATAACGGCAAGATTGTAAAAATATTAATCACCGACACCTTTGCAGGTCGTCAGCAGCGCGGAATAAAATTTGAGGGTTTGAGTGAAGAGGAAGCCGCAATCTGTATAAAAAGATACGACAAGAAAGCCCATCGATGGACACAGTTTCTTTTTCAAAAAGCTCCATACGACGAATCTCTCTACGACCTGGTCCTCCAGAACAAGAAAGGAGATTCCACCGATATAACCAACAAAATCAGATCATTTTGCAAAAACTGGACATACAGAAATCAGACCTTACCACAGCCTCGTCTGATGGCACAGTCCGCACTGTTCTTGTGAACATCGCACCTGACACAAAAGTGACTTTATATAGAGGAGAAGCACCATGGGACAGCATAAACTCAATCTCATAATGCAACCACGCAACATAACGGTTATCGGAGCTACAGAAAAAGAAGGATCAATCGGCTCCGCACTGATGAAAAACATCACAGAAGGTGGCTTTACCGGTGGGATCTACCCAGTAAACCCAAAATATAAAAAGATACATGGCCATTCCTGTTACAAATCTGTCCTGGATATCAACACAGAGATAGACCTGGCAGTCATTGCCACTCCTATCCCCACTGTTCCTCAGATTGTCCAGGACTGTATTGATAAAAAAATCGGGGGAGCAATCATAATTTCCGCTGGTGGTAAAGAGGTTGGTGAACGGGGTTTTGAAATTGAAAAACAACTGATAGAAATTGCAAAGCCTTCAAAATTCAGGATCATAGGCCCAAATTGTCTGGGGACCATCGTACCTAAAGTACACCTCAATGCCACATTTGTGTCAGGGATGCCACTTGATGGAAACATGGCCTTTGTCTCTCAAAGCGGCGCCATCTGTTCCGCAATACTCGATCATGCAGACCTCGAAGGAATAGGCTTTAGCCATTTTATCAGTATAGGCTCCATGATTGATGTGGATTTCGGTGATATCGTCGACTATCTCGGCAACAATCCGTACGTTAAAAGCATCCTGCTATACATAGAAAGTTTAACCAACTTCAGAAAGTTTATGAGCGCTGCCCGGGCGGTGTCGCGGGTAAAACCTATCATTGTCCTCAAGGCCGGACGAGGACAGGCCGGGGCCAGGGCTGCAGCCTCCCACACCGGTGCTATGGCAGGTGAAGACGCCGTCTATGACGCGGCCTTTAAAAGAGCGGGTGTGGTGCGTGTTGACACCATAGAGGAACTGTTTGACTGTGCAGAATTCATGGCCAAACAGCCCCGCCCAAAAGGATCCAGGCTCGCCATCATAACCAACGGCGGCGGTCCCGGTGTGATGGCTGCCGACTGCGTCACCCAGCTCGGCCACGAACCAACACCTCTGAGTACAGATCTCATCAAACAGCTCGATAGCTATCTCCCCCGCTGCTGGAGTCATAACAATCCCATAGACCTTCTCGGAGATGCAACAACGGAGAGGTTCCATAATGCTATGCATGCTCTTTTGCAGTCCAGGGAGTTTGACGGAGTTCTCGTGGTGTTTGCCCCTCAGGCTATTGCTACACCAATGGCCGTCGCCAACACGATTCTGAAACTGAAAAAAAGCACAGCTGTTCCCATTTTTGCCTGTTTTATGGGAGGGAAAAGTATTCAGGAAGCCCTCGAATACTTAAACCGATCAGAAATCCCTACCTTCACGACTCCGGAGCGGGCGATCAGAGCATATTTTCGCCTGGTCACCTTTGCCAGAAACCAGGAACTTCTTTTTGAAGTTGTCCCTGAAATAGGCGGAAAATCAGCGATCAACAGATTAAAAGGTGCAAGTATCATGGATGAACAGCCCGCTGAGGGCATGCTCGCCGACGTTGCAGTTCGCGCACTCCTGTCCGCCTACGGCCTCCCCGTTATCAGAACAGAGACGGCAAAAAACGAAGAAGACGCCGTCCAGATGAGTAACGAGATTGGCTACCCCGTGGTGCTCAAACTCCTCTCCACCGACATCACCCACAAAACCGAAGCAAACGGTGTCCATCTTGACCTACGGTCAGAGGCCGAGGTCAGCCTGGCCTTTAAGACGATCATGACCTCTGCCAGGGCCTATAACAAGGATGCCAACATTGAAGGGGTAACTATCCAACCCTACCAGACAAAACCGGATTATGAAATCCTTCTCGGGGCAAAGCGTGACAACGATTTTGGCCCTATCATCCTCTTTGGTCTTGGTGGAATTTTTACAGAAATCATACAGGATAAAGCCCTTGGGTTGCCACCGATGAACCGCCTGCTTGCTCGGCGTCTCATGCAACAGACCAAAGCATTCACCCTGCTTAAAGGCTACAGAAACCGGCAAGCCGCAGATTTAACTATGCTTGAAGAGATGATCGTCAGCCTCTCCCAACTTCTGATCGACTACCCGCAAATCAGCGAACTCGACATGAATCCGGTCCTCATCAGCAAGGGCTTACCGACGGTCGTTGATGCCAGAGTCATGGTGTCACCACATCCGTCCAGCTCACCCGCCCATCTGGTTATCAGTCCCTACCCCCGTGAAAACGAATATCATCTCGAATGCAACAGCCACATACATCTTTTTATCAGACCGGTACGCCCGGAAGACACCTCTCTTTTCCTCAATCTTTTCAAGGTACTCTCACCCACGACCATCTACTTCAGATTCTTTGGTGCCTTAAAGGCCCTTTCTCCTGAAATGCTCTGTCGCTTCACCCAGATTGATTACGACCGTGAGATTGCTCTTGTAGCAATTGATGAAGATTCTACGGTGGACAGGATACTTGGTGTTGCCAGGATTATCGGTGACCCGGACGGTGAAGAAGGTGAGTTTGCAGTTCTCATTGGCGATGCCTGGCAGGGCCAGGGAATTGGTGCTTCTCTATTGCAAAAAGTTCTGTTGATTGCCTTAAAACGCAATTTTAAAACTATTCACGGGATCGTGCTCCAGGAAAACACCCACATGCTGGCGCTCGGAAAAAAACTTGGCTTTACCGTCAGCCGCGGCAAAGATGCAGGGGAGTATCAGCTACATATTGATCTCTCTGATCCTCACATAAAAGAGCAGATTGAAAAGTATTAAAACGTTACACCTCAGAAGCTAGTAAACGTCAGTTCCGTTTATCGTAAAACAGCAGGGCAAGGTGTGGTCGGCCACACCTTGCCCTGCTCAAAAAGCTATTTACTCAACGGGCATCTCTTTACAGTGAAATCTCATGCCCCTATATCACACTGGTTTTGTAGGAAAAAACGCTTTTTACCAGAACCGGGTCTTCTCATCAGTATAGATCTGCTAGAAAAAATCCAAATTCATAACCATCTAAATTCATAATCATCTATATGGTAGACTTTTCCCAGAGAAAGAGGAAGTGTATTTAATGGTTAGAATGTTTGAACATCTAATTTAAAATGGCCATTATACAGACCGATTGTTGGATGGTTGACAGACGCCACCCAAGAAATAACTGATACCAGATGATCCATGGTGAACAGTGTGGTGATAAATGAGTTCACAATTACAGACTCGATTGGCACTATAGCTGGAAAGAAGTGGATTCCTCCAACTGCTCTGCACAAAGTTCCTGTCATTTTACTCCACGACTCACTGGGGAGCGTAGATCTATGGCGCGACTTTCCGGCTCTTCTTGCTCGAAAATTGTCCCGGACAGTCATCGCCTATGACCGCCTGGGCTTTGGTAAATCTGCTGCCCGTCACGCACCTCCTTCAATACATTTTATTACAGAGGAGGCAACCACATTTTTCCCAATTATAAAAAAGCATCTATCACTTACGAGATATATACTCCTCGGTCATAGTGTTGGAGGGAGTATTTCAATCAACGTAGCCGCCCGCGACAGCGATTGTTCTGCCGTCATTACCCTGTCTTCCCAGGCCTTTGTTGAAAATCAAACAATCCAGGGAATTACAGAGGCGAAAAAAATGTTTATGCAGCCCAAACAACGTGAACGATTGAAAAAATGGCACGACGACAAAGCGAGTTGGGTGTTACGTGCCTGGACCGAGACCTGGTTGTCACCTGAATTTGCCACATGGTCCCTGGAGGATTGTATTCGGCAGGTCCGTTGCCCCGTTCTCGTGATACATGGAGACAATGACCAGTATGGATCATTAGCGTTTCCTGAGTTTATTGCCGGCAAGGTGGGAGGCTTTTCAGAAAAACTGATCTTGAAAGGTTGCGGGCATATGCCGCATTTGAAAAGAACCGAGGAAACAGTTAGCGCAATCAAAAATTTTATAAAAAAATACAATTTATAATCCCGCATTGCCTGCTTTGCAGCAAGACCTTGTCCATTTTTTCGTTGATCTGCCAGACGAAACTCTACACATGCAGACTATGTGATTTACTTTGATCAAAATCGAACGGCCGTCTTTGACGATGAAAAATATTCTTTGAAAAGAACGTAATGGTCATATGATTTTTATGAGCTTTTCACTTCTTTTTAGGTAATAGTGTGATTTCTGCATTTTTTTACATCCTCAATCGGAATAATTTTCTTATTAATGATTTCTTAAGTACGGAGTTACACAATGCTAAAAGTTGGGTTTATAGGCTGGCGTGGAATGGTTGGTTCTGTTCTCATGGAACGGATGCTGAGTGAAGATGATTTTAAAAATATCCAGCCTGTATTTTTCACAACCTCCCAGGTAGGCCAGGATGGTCCGGACGTGGGCCATGGCAGCGCATCGCTTGAAGATGCGATGAATATTCAGCGTTTAGCTGAAATGGATATTATTCTTTCCTGCCAGGGAGGCAGTTATACAACCAAGATTTACGACGAGCTGAGAAAAGTCTGGCAGGGATACTGGATCGATGCAGCCTCAACGCTGAGAATGAAGGAGGATGCAATCATCGTCCTTGATCCCGTCAATAGAAATGTCATCGATCAGGGGCTGGATTCAGGCATTAAAAACTATATCGGTGGCAACTGTACCGTATCACTGATGATGATGGCGCTCGGAGGACTTTTTGAAAATAATCTGATCGAGTGGATCAGCTCCATGACCTATCAGGCCGCCAGTGGCGCCGGAGCTAAAAACATGCGTGAGCTGATCACCCAAATGGGAGAACTTGAATCGGAAGTGGCTCCCCTTCTTCAGGACCCATCATCGGCAATTCTGGAAATCGACAAAAAAATCACCCAAAAACTCAATGACAATACCATGTCCATGGAGAATTGGGGCGTCCCCCTTGCTGCAAGCCTGATCCCCTGGATAGACGTACCGGTGACTGGTGGCCAATCTAAAGAAGAGTGGAAAGGAATCGCCGAGACCAATAAAATCCTCGGCAGGACATCTGAGCAGAGAATCCCCATAGATGGCCTCTGTGTCCGCGTTGGCGCAATGCGTTGCCATTCACAGGCATTAACGATTAAATTGAAAAAAGATCTCAGTGTCGAAGAAGTTGAAAAAATACTCCAGGCACACAATGAATGGGTCAAAGTCATTCCGAATGAGCGGGAAATAACCTCAAAAGAGCTGACTCCAGTAAAGGTTTCCGGAACCCTTACCGTACCAATCGGCCGTATTCATAAAATGAATATCGGCCCTGAATATCTTACCGCCTTTACCGTTGGTGATCAGCTTCTGTGGGGAGCTGCAGAACCGGTTCGCAGGGTCCTCAATATCATCAAAAACTACCTCAATCAGTAGACAATCAGAGCTTTCTCTATGGGAGGACAGTTTGACTGTTCTCCCATTTTGTATCGCGCCTTTTAATGCAAAATCAATCCAGATAATCAAGCAGGAGTTTAGTCACGGTAACTCTATGATTTTTGTTATCCATAAGATTGAGATAATACTGATCATCGGATTCCAGTGGTACCCCTCCCTCCCCGCCAGTTATCAAGAGATTTGGTCTGTCGATCTCTTCAGTCACTTCAACCACCATACCAACCCTTCTATCGGAAAGACGAACATAGGTGCCCGGTGGATACAGCGTCACCATTGAGATAAAAGCTGCCAGGATACCAGGGTGAAAAGCTCCTTTATCATTGAGCATAATGGAATAGGCAATGTGAGGATCCAGGGCCGGTTTATACGGTCGTATTGCGGTCAAAGCCTCAAACACATCACAAATCTGCAACAGTGCCGTGAGCGGATGCCTTACCGCCCAGCGGGGCTGGCCCGGATACCCCGTGCCATCATAACGGATATGATGGCCCCAGCAGGCGGCTATATCATACTCTGAAACACCTTTCTGCTGCATCAGAATTTCGGCGCCAGCTCTTGGATGATCTTTAATAGTCAGGTATTCATCCTCTGTAAGACGCCCTTTTTTCAGGAGCACCTCATCGGGTATGACAGACTTACCAATATCGTGTAATAAACCAGCAGCCCCGATTGCCAGAAGATCCTTGTCATCCCAACCCATCTTTGAGCCTGCATAGACGGCCAGCGATGCAACCCTGACAGAATGGCCCACCGTATAGCTGTCATAATCCGGATAGTGAACATATTGCATGACATCAGCGAAGTTGGACTGAATATATTTCAGCATAAATTCACTGACAGACTGCGCCTGTTCGACGTTTACTTCACTGCCCGCCGCAGCGCTCCCGTATGCCTTGGCAACAAAATCATAGAGTTCCTGATACAAAAAAGTTGGGGACTGGAGACCTTCTCCTACCCTCTGACCTGACCATGTTTTTCCTTTTTTACCAATTAATGCCGCGGCCTTATCTGTATAACGATCCCCTATCCTGATGGTCCTGATCCCGTAGGTTTCAAATAAAGCGCGGGCATCTGCAATTTTTTTTACGGGAATGATTTTCAGCGCGGTTATATCGAAAAACTTCTTCACGTCGGTGACACTGAGTCCGCGCTGCAGACCGAAACCGCCGCAATGCAGTATGCTGGCAATGAAAATCAACTGTTTTCCTGTTACAGAAGGCCCAAAAACACGCTTTCCCTCATAGACAAAAAAACCGTCTATCACCCCGATATACAGCTCTTTTGCATTATTCGAGTAGAAAAACTCATTGGCAAGATTTACAATTTCCGTGGCATAGGAATCAACGCGGGGATGATCGGAAAAATACAGTTTCCGATTGGACATCCCCTTACTTAACAACATGATGATTTTGTTTACTATATCTACCATCGCTTCATCCTTAAAAAAATTCTGATGCAGAAATTCTTTTCAATGATTTCAGGGCAGTTTCAGCAGCCTTTCGGCAGTTTTTAGGCCACGCAGGGATCACCACCGCCTTTTTGTCTTTGACTATGAATTCAAGCATATCTTTCATACCTTTTGAATAAAAGGAGGAAGTTGCAATAATCGTCGTCGCCAGAAAGTCATTCTTTTTCTCTTCCTCAGTGATATTCTGTAGGTATTGCAGAATAATTTCCCCGCCCGCCATTTTAAGAGCCAGTGGTGGCTCTTTTTGATGTGCCTGCATAAGATAATTGCATAAGAACTCGAGGTGGTGAGTTTTTGTAAGATCCAGGATTGGAGCCACTGCCTGCATCAGTTGATCCTGGGGGTCTTTTTTGAGTGACTCCAGAACATGCAAGGCAACCTGATCTCCAAGTGAAGTTTCCAGCAAAAAAGCAAAGAGAGGATAGGAATAGATGTAAGAGGTTCGAAAATAAATATCTGCAAGAGGCGTATTCTTAAACCCATCTAATTCCTCTAACTGTAATTTCATGCTTTTCATCCCATCACTATGCATGTGTGATGCAATCTCCAGCACCTCAAAAAAACTCTGCCGTTTTTCTTCCATCCCAACAACAACCAGTTCATTTACAACAAATGGCCACAAAAGCAGGTGCGTTGCGTGGGGCATCTTCGCCCAGAACTCCACAATGAAATCAAGAGACCGCCCGGTTTGGGACTCACGAAGGGATCTGATGACTATATTAAAACCACGGCAAAACAGTTCAATGGAACCAAAATCGGCGAGGTGTTTTATTCCTGCAATGAGAACATCCCGCTCTCTTTCTGTTAAATCAGTAACAATAATTCTTTTGATATTTTCAAATATTTGTCCGAGTAATTCCTTGTCCTTACAAGTTACTAACAACTGTAGAAAAATTGACAGCTGTTCACTGCGATCAGCCGCTGTCAGTTGTCCAAGCACACTGATCGGGATATTATTTTCGTAGACATATTTTTTAATATCTAGAACGGATAACTGTTCCTCCTGATACCGTTGCAGTGTCTTTTTCGTTGCACGCTCATGCTGGTCTCTCTTTGGATCATCCTCAACTTCTTTTCGACCGGTTAAGTGCGCAACAAGAAACTGGATAGTTTCTTTTGCCTTGGTATCCATCAGCCCTCTTTCCAGACTCTGGAAAATTGAGGAAATGACGTTAATATCGCTTTTGGCAATGGAGCGGAATTGCCCGGTATCCATAGAATAAGCCCCGGTGACAATCTGATAGAGAAGATCCTGAACATCCTCCCAGGTCGCATTGGGAAAGCCCTTGATATCCATGCGTTTTGCGGCAGAAGACCGTGATAACGTTAAAAGAAGATTACGACATTGATCAGTTTGCTGCGGGGTTAGCCCTTGCTCGAGCAGGGAATGACAGAGTTCATCAAGCGTTTGCTTACCATCCTCTGATTTTGTTTCTTCGCGAATATCAGCTTCATCAACGACAAAGGTCTGCTGCTCGACACGGATGGAGGAGGGAAGTTCGTCAACCTGAAAAGAGATTAGCGTTTTGGAGGTCTCAAGCTGCATTCGCCAGTTCAGAAGACTCTTGACAAACTGTAAAATTTCCTTGTGCCCGACCACCCTGTCAATCTCTACCGCTACAATGCCAAGACTGTAAAATATTTTATGTAATTCTTTGGCTGCCCCATGATTTGCAGGAATTTTCGTCTCCGAAACTGACAGCTCGTCTTTATCGATGGAGAGACGAATATTTTTTGCGTTTGCGGAGATTTCACGGAGCTGTTGAATAGATTTACTTGCCGCCTGATCAAGTACGACATGACCGACCGGGTAATAAATTCCGACCTTAAACACTCGATATAGCGATTCAACAAAATAACTTACAATAGCTATTTTGGGGTCAGACGGGTTTGGCTTTTTGTCAATTGTTGTCACACTCTCACCGCTCAAATAGTAAAAAGGCTAGGCTTATCAATAATATTTATCAATGATATTGCGATAATACAAGTATGATTAAAATCTGATCCGATACGTTTTTAGTAAAACACCTTCAAAGGGGTTACATTGGGTTCTTAACCAGGTAAGTATTTTTTTGCGAGTTGGTCAGTTATTTTACTGGAAACATGGCGTTTTTAAACACATCATGCCATGGGTAGACATTACTACACCAGTCCAGCGAAATGCAATACATACAGTATCATGGTGTAAGTGGCCAGAGAACAGAGAGTAGACAAAGCAATAATAGTTCCGGAGAGTTCTGCATCGGACTGAAGTTGCTGAGCCATGATATAAGCGGCTGCAGCGGTGGGGGTGCCTGCAAAAAGAACCCCAACCGCAAATTCCTGCCCACGTACTCCAAACAACCAGAGCAGTAAAGCTGTAACAAGGGGAAGAAAAACAGTTTTATTTGCCGTCGCAAGAAAAGCAACAGCCATATCGCCCCGAAATTTTTTAAGAGAAAAAGTTGCACCAATTGAAATCAGTGCAAGGGGCAGTGCCATTCCGGTTACTATAGAAAATGCCCTGTCGACAACAATGGGAATCGGCCAGGACAAAAAACTCCATAGGATTCCTGTAAGTGAGGCGATGATCAGAGGGTTATAAAGTATCTGTTTTAAAAAAAATGGTGCGCCATAGTTCATGGCCTGTTTTTTTTGTGCCATGATAAGAGCTGCTATTGACAACAGATTCAGTAGGGGAACTAAAAATCCGAGAAGAATCCCTCCAATGGCAAGACCTTCCTCTCCATAGGCAGAATACACGATTGCAAGCCCAATATAGGCATAGTTTCCTCGAAAGGACCCCTGACAAAACGCTCCTTTCACCTGTGGCTCATAACCTCTGGCGACTGCATACAAATAGGAAAAAACACAACAGGCAATCGTTGAGCAAACCATGATCGCCAGAAGCTTTGGGTTGAAGCTTGCCGAAAAATCGGCTGTCGCGATTTTATGAAAAAGAAGAGCGGGCAGAGCGATAAAATAAATCAGACGGTTCAGCTCATAGGTAAATGCCCCTTTGACCAGCCCCGTGAATTTGAGGATATAACCAAGTATAATTACAAGAAAAACCGGAAGAACAATGGGGAATATTGTTGAAATCATAGAACCATATAATGAAGTAGAGAAATACCCTACTTTAATCCTGCTAAAAATAGCTTATACACTGAAACGACCTCAAAACACAATACAGCCTGCGAGGTCAATTAACTCCTGCAGAGTCCTGAATGAATTCAAGATTTCAATCAAGGCCACATCAACCAAGAAACGTTACCACAGACACATACATCCCCTGGGGATCTTCACTTTTGGTGAGAAGATGTATTTCTCACACAACCCGGTGCCTGGGTGAAAGTATAATTCTTTAAGACCATCTATCGAACCTGACCTGGCAGAGATTACCGGCTCAACTAATAATAATTCAACGAAATAGACAATAATAATCTTGCATATCTCTCTTTTACAGATCAAATTAGACGGGTTTATTCACTCCTAACAACAAGAAGAGAGACCACTATGACACCCCCCAGCACCCAGGACCTGCTCAAAAAAATAAACTTCATTGAAGTGGATGTTGAAATCCAGAAACAGATCCTTTTTTCCATTCCTTCAGATAAAACTGGCGAAATGGAAAAAACGATCGCTATTATTGCTGAAAAAACAAAAGAAATTGATAGACTCAGAAAGGAAATAGAAAGACAGGACCCGGATGAATATAAACGCATAATGGTCTTTGAAAATGCAATCCAGTCCTTCAAACAACTTGCAGCAAAAACACCGTTTGAATCGATCATCTGCCGGGAAATGGGTGGCACCTGTGATCTGGAGTTAATAGATACAACCCGCATCCAATGTCTCATCAAGGCCTGTGATGCCAAGGCGAACTGGACAATTATCACCCTTGAAGGTGAAACTCTCCAGTTCACAAAAGAGCAGGTGGCAGAAAACCCTCCGGAAAAAGATCAGGAATCGGCGCAGTCTCTTCCTTTTATCTGAACTCGGTATTGGAATAACCTGCGTACAATTATCCTCTCTGGCAGCTTTTCAGGGAGGACCGTTCCCTACCCCCACATTTTTTTGACCTGTTCCCGGTCAATCTGATCGTTTTTACGGGGCAGTTCGTTCACAAATTCAACATAACGGGGCTTTTTATATCCAGCAATCCGACTCCCCACAAAGCTGGTGAGCTCTTTTCCGCTCAACTGTTGTCCTGATTTGAGAACACAGACCGCTTTTACCCCTTCCCCAAACTGAGGATCAGGAACACCTATTACACATACAGCCATAACTGCAGGATGCTCCAGAACGGCAGCCTCCACCTCGGCGGGATAAACATTTTCACCACCGGGCTTGATTAATTCTTTTTCCGGTTTCCGTCCCTTAAAATAGAGATATCCGTCCTCATCCACCTGGCCGAGGTCTCCAGTGTGATGGCAGCCATTACGAAAAGTATGGTCATTCACTTTATCCTGGTTCCAGTAACCCTGAAAAACCAGCGGTCCCCGGACAACGATCTCCCCTATCCCTCCTGGGCCAACGGCTTGACCAGTTTCATCCATGAGGCAAAATGACGACAAACAGCCCTGCCTGCCAGCACTTCCCATCCTGTTTGAGGCAGGAGAAAAGGTCACAAAACCGGAGGTTTCAGACTGACCATAGAGAATCCAGAATTTTGCCTCTGTCATCTGTTCAAAAGAAGCAATAACCTCCGGCCCATCAAGGCCAACAACATATTTCAACGAAGATATATTATGGCCACCCTTTTCATACAGGGCCATGGCACGGCTTAATATGGGCGGGAAACTGCCCCAGAGAGTAACCTTTTCGGTGTCCGTCAGCTTGAGTGTTTTTTCTTCATCAAATTTGTCAATAACTATGTTCCTTCCTCCCACCTGCATGACAGCAAGCGCAAGGTTCAACCCAGTAATATGAAAGAGCGGCAGCATATTGAGATTGACATCGGCAGCTGAAAGCCCCAGTTCAATGATCACCTGCATATTGGCCGCAATAAGATTGGAGTGACTGAGAACCGCACCTCTTGGGCGCCCCGCAACAGCAGCGGTATAGATAATGCACAATGGACTGTCACCATCAACCACTTCATCGGTAAAGCCTAGTATCCCTTTGACCTGAGACTTTTCTTTTACCTCAGGCCTCCAGCAATCTATATCCAGGATTGTGATGTTGGTCTCTTTTGCGATTTCCATGGCTGTTTCTCTGTGGGTATGATCAGAGAAAAGAAATTGAGGAGAGCAGTCGCCAAGGATGTAGCTCAGCTCACCATTTGACAGGCGCCAGTTTAACGGGACCAGGATGGCACCAAGTTTGGCAAGAGCACCAAGCAGGATAAAAAAACCAATTCTATTCATAGCAAGGGCTGCGACAGTGTCTCCCTGAGCTACCCCTTTTTCCGCCAGAACATTTGCAGTTCTGATGACACTTTCATGCAGTTCATGGAATGAGAGACGATCATTTCCATCCACTAGTGCTGTTTGATCGCCTGAAATATTGTCGTTTCTCACAAAAACATCGTACAGGGAATACGTTCGCATCGAATCCTCCATTTTGATATTTACAGATCAACCACAGTTCATATTGTCATTACCATGTATGGAAACCAACGGCAATCTAACAATCTATCCCCCCAACCGTACAGCCAACATATTTCCCTGATGCATACTTGTGCATAATGTGCATCCTCTCAAATGCCAATTTACCTGTTGGAAGAGCTCTCAATAAGGATTTGTTTCATATAAAAATGCCCTCCTACAATAAATGAGTTTTTTAACCAGGCATTCTTGTAAAACACGTTGATTATCAACGAGATTTATGTTACGAAAAGCATGTTGTTGAGTCAAAATCCGTCGCTATTGAAGTGTCGACCAGGGCGTTATAAATATAAACCACTGGAGTAATTTTATGATTCAATCAGCTGTCTCTGTTTTTCCTCGCTGTAATCTCGACCGACTCGGGTCTTATTTTTTATTTAGATGTTCTCTTTGTTGCCTTGTTTCGTACTGATTGTAATTCAGTGTACTTTAAAATGGGCTCTTCCAGAGCCTCAATCTAACAAAGGAGTTAACCATGCCATTGGATCCGACAAAACATGCAGATTGGGAGATTGCACAGGAAGCTGAAAAAACAATGTTAACTATCTATGAGATAGGAGAAAAGCTCGGTCTCACCAAAGAAGAGCTCCTGCCTCAGGGTCACTACATTGCCAAAATTGACTTTAGAAAAGTACTTGATCGTTTAAAAGACAAACCTGATGGTAAATACATCGATGTAACGGCAATATCCCCTACCCCTCTCGGCGAAGGAAAATCCACTTCTTCCATGGGTCTGGTTCAGGGACTTGGCAAGATAGGTAAAAGTGTGTGTGCCGCAATCCGTCAACCCTCGGG
This sequence comes from Desulforhopalus sp. IMCC35007, assembly GCF_005116575.1. Taxonomy (GTDB): domain Bacteria; phylum Desulfobacterota; class Desulfobulbia; order Desulfobulbales; family Desulfocapsaceae; genus Desulforhopalus_A. The sequence continues at coordinate 32,253 of NZ_SWCN01000014.1, forward strand.
CGGTCCTACCATGAACATTAAGGGTTCTGCTGCAGGCGGTGGTCTCGCCCAATGTATCCCGCTGACTCCATTTTCGCTTGGCTTTACCGGTGATATCAATGCCATCATGAATGCCCACAATCTGGCCATGGTTGCCCTGACCTCACGTCTCCAGCACGAGAGAAACTACAATGATGAGCAGCTCGAAAGACTCTCCGGCATGAAACGTCTTGACATTGATCCTACCAACGTTGAGATGGGATGGATTATGGATTTTTGCTGTCAGTCTCTGAGAAACATCATAATCGGAATTGATGGTGTTAACGGCAAGTCCGACGGTTTCATGATGAAATCAAAGTTTGGTATTGCCGTGTCTTCCGAGGTTATGGCAATTCTTGCTATCGCAAGAGACCTCAAAGATATGCGCGAGAGAATGGGTAAGATCGTTGTTGCCTATAACAAAAAAGGTCAGCCCGTCACGACTGAAGATCTGCAGGTCGCCGGTGCAATGACCGCATGGATGGTAGATGCCCTCAATCCATCACTCATGCAGACCCTTGAAGGTCAACCTGTTATCGTTCACGCCGGACCATTTGCCAACATCGCCATCGGCCAAAGCTCCATTATTGCAGATAGAGTCGGTCTGAAACTCGCCGACTACCATGTTACCGAATCAGGCTTTGGTGCCGACATCGGTTTTGAAAAATTCTGGAACCTGAAATGCCGTTACTCAGGTCTCAAACCTGATTGTGCCGTTGTCGTTGCCACCATCCGCGCTCTCAAATGTCACGGTGGAGCTCCTGTTCCTGTACCTGGCAAGCCTATGCCAGAAGAATACAAGAGTGAAAACGTTGAATGGGTTGCCAAGGGCTGCGGCAACCTGATTCACCATATCAGAAACGTCCGCAAAGCTGGAATCAGTCCTGTTGTATGCATCAACGCTTTTTACACCGACACCGACGCAGAAATCGCCAAAGTACGCGAACTGTGTGAGGCTGAAGGTGCTCGTGTCGCCCTTTCAAGACACTGGGAGAAAGGTGGTGACGGTGCCATCGAATTCGCTCAGACCGTTGTTGAAGCCTGCGAAGACAAAACTGAATTCAAGTTCCTCTATGAACTCGATATGCCTATTAAAGAGAGAATCGAGCTCATCGCAAAAGAGGTTTACGGTGCTGACGGCGTCGATTACTCAGCAGATGCGAATAAGGCAATCGCCCGTATCCAGGCCGATCCTGAACTCGCCAAGATGGGAATGTGTATGGTAAAAACCCACCTGTCACTCTCAGATAATCCTGCCCTCAAAGGTGTTCCTACCGGCTGGCGTCTCACCATCCGCGAGGTACTCACCTACGGTGGCGCCGGTTTTATCGTTCCTGTCGCTGGGACCATCAGTCTCATGCCTGGCACAAGTTCAAACCCTGCCTTCAAACGGGTTGACGTTGATGTAGAGACTGGAAAAGTTGAGGGTGTTTTCTAAAAATCTGGATCTAAAACTGTCCGGCCGTGCAGAAAAAGTCCGTCTGCACGGCCAGCTCTTCTCCATTTCGCAGGTCCAAAATCCAACTCTTCACAGGGAGTGTACAGTACAATGACTGCTGAAATTATTAGTGGAACCGAGATTCGTAAAGAAATTCTTGCCGAAATCAAGCAGGAAGTAGAGGAAATGAAAGCTAAATATGGTCGGGGCCCAGGTCTTGTGACCATCCTTGTCGGGAGTAGCCCAGCATCGATTAGCTACGTGACCTTAAAAGTCAAAACCGCCTTGAGCGTTGGTTTTCATGAAATTCAGGATGACCAGCCCGAGGATATTTCAGAGGCCGATCTTCTTGCCCTGATTGATAAATACAACAATGATCCAACCATTGACGGTATCCTTGTTCAACTACCTCTTCCCAAGCATATAGACGACAAGAAAGTACTTGATGCGATCCATCCAGACAAAGACGTTGACGCCTTCCATCCGGTAAACGTCGGCAGACTGATGATCGGTGGAGACGCTGTTCGTTTTCTCCCCTGCACCCCTGCAGGTATCCAGGAAATGATCGTTCGCTCAGGGACAGAAACTTCCGGGGCTGAGGTCGTCGTCGTTGGTCGCTCAAATATTGTTGGTAAACCAATTGCAATGATGATGGCGCAAAAAGGTATTGGTGCCAATGCAACGGTTACTATCGTTCATACAAGAACCAAGGATCTCGCCGGACACTGCAAGCGGGCAGATATCCTTATCGTCGCAGCCGGTGTGCCTGATCTGGTAAAACCTGAATGGATCAAGCCAGGTGCCACCGTCATAGATGTTGGTGTAAACCGTGTTGGTATGAATGAGAAAACCGGCAAGGCCATTTTAAAAGGTGATGTTGACTTTGAAAAGGCAAAAGAGATCGCCGGAAAGATTACACCGGTACCTGGTGGCGTCGGACCAATGACGATTGCCATGCTGATGAAAAACACCCTTACCTCTGCCAAGAAGACCTTGGGTGCCGCTTAAGAAGTATAGAAGTTCGCAAGAAGTCATCCTGACCGCACAGATGGCTTGTGGCAAAAGTTCAAGATACAAGGTCGAGTATCTTCAGCATAGTAAATCAAGCTGTTTTGCGATGTCGTCAAGAACGACCTTGTGACAAGGTAAAAGGGGTTGGTATCAATCTGATACCAACCCCTTTTAGTATAATATTAAAGTGTTGCAGACTTTTTTAGTGTTTATGATCATGATTATGGTCATGGCTGTGACTATGGGCATGGTCGTGATCATGACTATGGCCATCATGGTGGTCGTGGCTGTGATCGTGACTATGCTCATGAGTGTGAGGGTGGTGATGGTGTTCCTGATCACCAGCACCCGCTGATCCACCGACTTCATGCAGCGCTTTACCGAGTTCTGCATTTACTGTCGCCATGAGTTTTATAGCTTCTGTAATGTGACCGGCAATTTTCTCCTGACTATCATCCGTCATCAATTTCCGCCAGTTTTCAAATTCCTCCACATGTCCTTTGTTATGATCGATCCAGTGCTGCAAAAGGACACGTAGCTTTTCAACGTTATTCATTTAATCTCCAATCAACTCAATCGTGTTAAATAGTTAGGCTATCTGCTGTAAATACACCTTCCCACCCGAAAAATTAATCCGCCGAATGGCAACATTGGGATGCTCAGTCGCACCTTCAAATAAGGTGGTAATAGTAATATTCTTGCCGTTAACTTCAAGAGCTGTCACATTTTCATGTAACAGCTCTTCCTGTCCTTCTTTTTCCATTACGACACTTGTCTGACACATGGAATACCTCCAATCCACAAAGGTCCGGATTTATTCCACAACAGGTCGAGGATATAATCCGGCACGCTCAACAATTTCAGGAACTTTTTCTTCCCATTCGATGGCCATGATATGAAAACCGGCCACACCCTTTACCTGTTTTAACCTCTCGATGGCTTCAACTGCAATAGTTATTCCTTCTTCTGCCTGCTTATCTTTAGGTACACCGGACAAACGATCTATCAGTTCCTTTGGTACATCCATTCCAGGTACGGCCCGGGCCATATATTTTGCCATACCGACAGAACGCATGGGAGTAATTCCAGCCATGATAAAGACCTGTTCATGAAGACCCCGTTCAACCACACCTTCCATCCATTTTTCAAATTTCTCAAGATTATACACACATTGGGTCTGTATAAACTCAGCCCCGGCCGCAATCTTTTTAGCTAGCCGTGGTACCCGAATCTTAAACGGGTCCGCAAATGGGTTTGCTGCAGCGCCAATGAACATATTGGGTGGTTTTTTTATGTCATCACCGCCCAAAAATTTTCCTTCATCCCTCATGTACCGTGCAGTCTGAATAAGCTGCATGGAATCGAGATCAAACACATTCTGTGAACTCGGGTGATCACCAAAGCTCTGATGATCCCCTGAAAGGCAGAGCATATTGTTAATGCCAAAGGAAGCTGCCCCCAAAATATCACTTTGCAAAGCGATACGATTACGATCCCGCACAACCATCTGCAGCACCGGCTCAAGACCTTCATTTTTGAGGTGGATACAGGCTGCAAGACTACAGAGCCTCGTCACCGAGGTCTGATTGTCTGTTATGTTGATGCAGTCCACATGATTTTTCAGTAGATGTCCTTTGTCAATAATCCCTCTGGCGTCACTGGAACGGGGAGGACCGCACTCACTGGAGACGGCCATGTGTCCATTTTTCAGTACTTTCTCAAGTTTACTGGCAGTTTTTATCTCCACGATTAAAAATCCTCCAATTTGAATGATCGAGGCCCACCGGCCCGGTCTTTTGACCAGTCTTTAATAGGAGTTATCTTTTCATAATCATCTAGTTTTCCAAGTGCCTCCAATCTGTCAACAACAAGCTGCCAGGCACAATCGATATCTTTTGAAATTTCGCATTTGCCGTTTGTGGAACCACCACAGGGCCCATTGAAGATCCGCTTGCAGCATCTGCTTACGGGGCATATTCCTCCAGTAATGCCAAGAACACAATCTCCACAGGCCTGGCATTTTTCGGCAAAGAAGCCATCGGAGGGCACGTCTCCTAAAAATGTGGTATTCAGTGCCGGATAAACGGGTAGGCTTGGATACTTTGCAGCAATAAACTGCACCCCAATGCCGCAGGCAAGACTGAGAACGGACTCGGATGCCTGAAGAGTATCTTCGACTTTTTCAAAAAACGGATGTTCACATTGACGTTCGATGCCATTATTCTCAATTCTAATATCTAGTCCTTCCTGGGTTGCCCGCATCCTCAGTAAAGAGGCCAGAATTTCCGCCTCCTTATTTCCACCCTGATGGCAGACTGAGACGCAGGTATTACATCCGAATACGGTTATCTGTTTATGGTCTTTGACCATTCCCCATATTTCGTCAAAAGGTTTTTGTTCTCCGACTATCATAGTCTTATTGCTCCTTGTCCAAATACCTTGTTTGGGCCCAAATGACTATCAGGCAGCCTGTGTTTCTATGGTTGCGTTGTTGTTTTTCTTGTGTAAAGCAATTCCAAGAGGTGATGGCCCGAGTGAGATGATGCGTTCCGTGAATGCCGTACATATCTCTGCCCATCTCGGTCCCTGGGCAGCGGACAGATTATAGAATTCCACCCGTCTTGGATCTATACCAACCTTATGAATGAGCTTTTTTACCCTTGCCACTCTTTTTACTGCATTGAGATTTCCTTCCAGGAAATGACACTGTCCTTCAAGTCATCCTGCAGCAAAGACGCCGTCAACCCCTCTTTCAAAGGCCCGAAGCAGATAAATCTGGTCGAGCTTTCCGGTGCACGGCAGACGTATCACCTTCACATTGGTGGGGTAAGAAAGCCTCATGACACCTGCAAGGTCCGCCGCCGCAAAGGCGCAGTAATGGCAGGCAAAAGCCAGGATATTCGCCTTCCAGTTCTCGGGTACCTCACATTTTTTTTCAGGGCTTAGGATTTCTTTCTTCACTTCATCATGTGCCATACTCTTATCCTTTAGGTTAACTTAAGTGACCAGAGGAATTTGTTATACAAGCTAAACGATACTGGACTCCTGCTCGTTAGTGATCCGTCACAGAATCTACCATCGCAAGAATCTGATCATCACGGAAATAGTTGACCTGGTAGGCCTTTGCGGGGCAGACCCCGGCACAGATACCGCAACCGGTGCACTTCACTTCATTATGGCTGACCCGCCCATCCTCATCAATAAAAGGTGCACCAAACGGGCATTTCTTCACACAGGCCAGACATGACATGCAGATATCACGGTTATGCTTTGAAATCACCCCGGAGACACTCAGCTTGTCATTGGACAGTAGTGCACCCACACGGGCGGACGCGGCAAGGGACTGGCTGATGGTTTCTTCCAGATTTTTCGGTGCATGGGCCAGACCTGCCAGGAAGAACCCTTCGCTGGGGAAATCCACGGGGCGTAATTTGACGTGGGCTTCGAGTAAAAAGCCGTCAATATTACAGGTGAGTTTGAATTTTTTAGCAAAGTCATCACCATCCGGCTGCGGCCTGAAACCTGTAGACAGCACGAGATAGTCGGCATCAACCACCATATCTTTTCCCAGCACTGTCGAAAGAAACCTCACCCGGACCTTATCGCCGACCTGTTCCGTCTGTGGTTTTAAATCTGGGGTGTAAAGGAAAAAGAGAACTCCAATATCCCGTGCCTTTTTATAGTAGTCCTCTTTCAGACCATAGGCCCTCATGTCCCTGTAAAGGATAATAACCCTTGCCGTTGGAGATTTTTCTTTAATGGCAATTGCATTTTTTAAGGCGTCCTGACAGCAGATTCGAGAACAATAGTTGTCGGGATCCTCTCTTGAACCAACACACTGAATCATTACATAGGTCGCACCATCCTGAGGTCCCTGGTGATAGAGGTCAGACTCAAGCTCTCTTTGGGTGATCACCCTCTTGGAATCAGGGTATCCGTATTCCGTGGGTTGGTACTCGACGCCACCGGAGGCAATGAGCAGAGCGCCATGGGAAATCTTCTCACCATCTTCAAGCAGTGTCTCGAAGTTACCGACAAAGCCATCAATCTTATGTACCGTTTTTTCAAGATGTACTGTAATACTGGGGTTGTTTTCAACTTTTTGGATTGTATCAGCAAGGTAGGTCTGCACATCATCCCCATCGATGGTGGTATAGACCTTATGCAACAGCCCTCCCAGACTTTCCTGTCTTTCTATGAGATGTACACCATACCCTTGTGCAGCCAGGGACAGGGAAGCATTCATCCCGGCAATCCCTCCTCCAATCACAAGGGCTGTATGTTCCACCCCCACAGAAGCGGTGGTAACAGGTACCAGATTACGGGTTTTGGCGACATTCATGTTGACAATCTCAATGGCCTTACTCGTCGCATTTTCTTTGTCATTCATATGACACCAGGAACACTGTTCTCTGATATCGGCAAGCTCAAAGAGGAATTTATTCAATCCCACCTCACGGATGGTGTCCATAAAGAGAGGCCCGTGGGTCCTCGGGGTACAGGATGCAACCACAATACGGTTCAGTTTTTTTTCGGTAATCAGGTCACGGATTTTCTGCTGCCCGTCAGGGGCGCAGGCATATATAATTGTCTCTGAATGGGCAACACCCGGCTGGCCCGCCGCTTCAGCGGCAACTTTCTCCACATCGACAGTCCCGGCAATATTGGTTCCGCAATGGCAAACCACAACACCGATACGCGGTTCCTCCCCTATCGTATCCCGTTCATCGGGAAGCTTCACCTCAACAACCTGGCTGCCTCGCTTAGCGCCTAAAAGGGCCATGGCTTCAGCAGCAGCACCTGATCCCTGAATCACTGTTTCTGGAATATCCTTGGGCCCCTGATAGGTTCCAGCAACATAGACACCTTTTCTGGATGTTTCCACAGGGTGCAGTTTCGAGGTTTTGGCAAAACCGTATTCGTCGGCGCTGACACCAAAAATTTCGGCAAATTCTTTTGCATCTTCACGGGGTTCAAAACCAATGGATAAAATCACCATGTCAAATTCTTCATTGACAAGCTTTCCATCCTCTCCCACGGAATGGATAAAAAGATTTTGTGTCTCTGGATCTTCAATCACCTCGGAGACCATAGCCCTTTTGTAGACTACTTCTGCGTCATTTTTGGCCTTTTCAATATATTTGTCAAAATCCTTACCAAAGGCTCTCAACTCCATGTAAAAAACAGTGGATCGGACCTCTGGATCATGCTCTTTCGCTATAATTGATTGCTTAGCCGCATACATACAACAGACAGAGGAGCACCATGGATTTGCGTTGTGCGCATTTCTAGAACCAACACACTGAATCCAGGCAAGTCGTTTAGGGTGGGCACCATCAGAGGGACGGGCGACTTCGCCGCCACAGGGGCCGGAGGCTGAGAGTAACCGTTCAAACTGCAGGGCGGTTACAACATTTTTGTGTTTACCAAAACCAAATTCCCCTCGAATCTCAGGCTGATATGTCGCAAGCCCAGGTGTCAGAATGATTGAGCCGATATTGAGTTCAATCTCCTTACCTGTGTCTGTAAAGTTAATGGCGTTCGCTTCACAGGCCTTTTCACATTTTCGGCAGACATTTTTTGTCAGGTAAAGACAGTGTTGCGGATCAATAGCCCTCGTGTTTGGTACAGCCTGGGGAAACAGGGCATAGATAGCTTTACGTTTATTCAAGCCTTGATTAAAGGAATCAAAAACCTTCGATGGACAGGCTGGTTCACACGCACCGCATCCGGTACAGCGATCGGCATCAACATAGCGGGGTTGCTGGTTTATTTTTGCAACAAAATTACCTTCTTGACCATCAATAGATAATACTTTTGCAAGGGTATGCAGGTGTATATTGGGATGGCGGCTGGATTCAACCATTCGAGGGGAGATCATGCACATGGCACAGTCGCCGGTGGGAAAGGTCTTGTCAAGCCGGGACATGGTTCCGCCAATAGATGGCTCATCACTGACCATATGAACCATAAAGCCACTGTTGGCAAGATCGAGGGCCGCCTGCATCCCACCTATTCCAGAACCTACAACTAAAACTGAACCAATTTTATCGACATTTTCCTGCTGAGGGGTCATCCTGGTCACTTCGACATCCTCCGTTAGATTGGCCCCGATGAGCAAGTGGCTTTTACAGTGGTACTCACGGCCAGTTACTCCGGGTATGCACTCGCGTTGCGTTCACCTACAGGTAAAGGACTTAATCAATTATCATTATAATAAATATATAGGGTTATGATAGCTTTTTTTTATTGTTGTTGACAATTATCGATATCAGTAATGTTTTTTATTAGTAATTCTTACATATTTTATATTGAGTCCCATAGCTTACGCCCCAGTACCAGGTATTACAGACATAATTATTTACAGAAGATCTGTAACTCTAACTTTTAGAGTTACAGTCCCATATATCACGGCTTTTCAACAATGCTACCGCACCGCGCTGGACCCTGCTCAATCAACAAAACGTTGCCTGCAGAAAGCTTGGACTTGCCCTGATTATCAATTACTTTTATGATGAAAAAAAGACCCAAGCTTTGTTGTAAGATTTCCGGAACGTTGTTTTTTGCAAACAAAATTCACAAGGAATGAAGAGATGGAACTATTAGAGTCGGTGAACAGACCCAGTTCGGCAACAATTCTCGTCATCGATGATGAGGCGCGTATTCGCGATGCCTGCACCATCGTCCTCTCGGACCGTGGCTTCACAGTTGCATCGGCGGCCGACGGAGAAGAGGGGCTTGCCATGATTCGCAATGAACATTTCGACATAGTCCTTGTCGATTTGATGATGCCTACAATTTCAGGTTTTGACGTCCTTTCTGAAGTACGGAAAAACCACCCTGATACCGTAGTGATTGTCATTACAGGTTATGCCACCCTTGAGCATTCCATCGAGGCCATGAAAAAAGGGGCCTTTGATTTTATTCCAAAACCTTTTACACCGGATCAGCTCCGCGCGGTTGTTGATAAATCCCTGCAATACACAAACGCCCTCCAGGATATTGCTGAATCAAGATCAAGATTACGTGTCATGGTCAATCGCCTGACAGAAGGTGTTCTTACCACGGATATGAACAAGCGTATTGTTCAGGCAAATCCCGCCTTCCTCCATATGATCGGTTACCATGGTGAGGATGTCATCGGTAGAAGTGTCTCCGACGTCATCGACAATGAGACCATCCTGGAAGCCATAGACCAGACCCTGGCAATGACATCGGCTACTTTTGCTGAAATCACCAATGAACTGACGTTTTCAGACAACGGCGGTGAGAAGTACTACAGTAATCGATGCAGTCCATTTCTCAGTAATGCCGGAACGAACCTCGGCACCATCACGGTATTACACGACATTACAGCGTTAAAAAAAATAGACCAGATGAAAACGGACTTCGTTTCAATGGTTTCCCATGAAATAAGAAGCCCGATGAATTCTCTGTTGATGCAACTCAAAATTATCAGAGATGGCCTTGCGGGCGAGGTAACAGAGAAACAGCAGGAAATTCTTGACCGTGCCTCAGAAAAAATCCTCAATCTCAACAATCTGGTCACCGAGCTTCTCGACCTCTCAAGAATTGAATCCGGACTCATCTCCCACGAAAAAGAGATGGTGGATATTACGCAGCTCCTCAAAGATCAGCAAAAATTCCATACCCCTTACGCCGATAAAAACAATATTACTATCCATCTTGAAATTGCCGAAAACCTGCCGCCTATTCTGGCAAATCAGCAAAACATTGAGGAAGTGTTTTCCAACCTTATTACCAATGCAATAAAATATTCACCGAAAAATACGTCGATCAAAATTGGAGCAGTCGTTGAAAATGAGTATCTGAAAATCAATGTTACCGACAGCGGTTTTGGCATCGCGGAAGAAGATCTTAAAAACATCTTTAATCGCTTTTACCGGGTCAAAAATGCGACAACAAGAAATATACAGGGTACAGGACTTGGACTTGCCATTGTAAAATCGATTGTGGAATCTCACCATGGCAGTATAAGGGTGGAAAGTAAGCCTGGCGACGGCTCCACCTTTACAGTCAAACTTCCAACCGCATTGGCGTAAAGTTATTTGTAGCGGTTAAAACCCATGGTGCCGGGCTATTTTTTCCAGCATCTGGGCTATACCGGTTCCCAGGAAAAACGCTGACTCCACACCAAGATTGTCGTGCACTGTGGCATCGTAAAAAATATTGAGGCTTGAAGCCATGCCCTCTTCTGGCTTCCAGTAACAGATCATCATTGGCACAAGAGGTAGAGGATGGAGGACAACCGAGATATCTGATTCAAACTGCTGCTCTACGCTCTCACCATCAAACATGTGGATAACATCATCGAAGAAATCGGGATATTTATCGGCAAGTGACTTAAGAACCGCTTCCCCTCTTATATGAAAAAGACCATATTTTTCTCGGCCTCCCGGAATCTCCCGAAAAGAGATCCAGTCGCCTGCAGGCACATATCCTTTGGAGTTACAGACATATTCAAGCGCAGGTACAACCAACCAGGAAATAATATGAAGATCAGTACGAAATTGCGCGTCTTTATCAAAGGCAAAGGGTTTTCCCAGCACATTGACTTTCAACAGGTCCCCCTGTTTCTCTCCTGCAACCCGAGTTGCAACCTCCTCGTAATCAAGGCCCCGCAACTTCCGTTTGAGTTCAGAAACATATTGGTCTTCATCACTTTTTGTGGTAACAGCAGGATCGACTTTATTTTCATACAATGCTTTTTGCTCTGGAGACAGATGAGGACATTCCGAAATTTTTTTAAGCCCGGTGTATACTGCCCCCGCAAAAGCCAGACAGGTTTTTTCACCACATAATCTGCAGTTAGATTTATCGAGTAGAGCAAATATCTCCATTGCATTTTTCGGCTTTCCCATCACCAAAACCTCCCTGGCTATTTAATCTGGCAGGACACGTAACAAAATCACTCAATATCCATGATATATTATTCACAATATCTCTGTTTTGCAATTCAAACAACAACCACTTGACGAGTAGTAACAAACTATAGTATCAGTGGGATATTATGTTATAAAATATCAGCGGAAAACGAGAGAAGTTTCGCATTTCCTGTCTCCAAATCTTAAGCCCCGACAAAACACCCTATGAATCCGAAAAGAATCTCTCTTTCCACGGCTCTTACCTGTGCGTTAAGCTGCACACTGATATCTTCTTCTGTATATGCTCAGAGTTCTATGAATGAAGTACCAGAAACACAGGTTCCAGCAACATCTGTCAATAGTCTTCCAAACACTACCATAGATGAAGGCTGGTGGAGCAGCCAGCCCAAAGAAAAAAAACTACTCTACACCAATATCATAGCTGCATCCGTTATCGGTATTTGGGGACTTGCCGAATGGGATTATGGCTCAGAGGACTGGAATAATGCCGACGAAGGCTGGTTTGAACAGGATTCAAAATATGGTGGAGCCGACAAGCTTGGCCACTTCTGGGCTACCTACACCTTTGCAGACGCCCTCACCGGCCTTTACAAAAACTGGGGCTATGATTCCAAAACAGCAAATACCTACGCAACGATTTCTGCATGGAGCGTGCAAGCCTTTATGGAGGTTGCCGATGGTACAAGCGGGTCCCAGGGTTTTGCCTGGGAAGATATGGTCATGAACACCGCTGGCGCTTTAACCTCTGTACTTATGGAGAGGTACCCTGAGCTCGATCGGAAAATCGATTTTCGCGTGGAATATGTCTTTAATGTCGATGTGAACTCTATTTTTGATGACTATTCAAACCATTATTACTCCATGGTTTTAAAGCTCGATGGGTTTGATGCCATTGAAAACAGCTTCTTGAAATATCTTGAATTCCATGGCGGATACTATACGAGAGGTTACGAAGATGATGACGAAAAAGATGAACGTTTTCTCTACGCCGGAGTTTCCCTCAACTTTTCCAGATTTTTCAATCAAAACGGCTGGACAAAAACAGGAAAGACCCTTGAGTACCTGCAAGTTCCGTATACCGTTCTTAAAACATCCCACAACCTTGATTAGTTGATAGTGAGGGCGGTTGATCGATGCTATAAAGTGTACAATCCACACGGAATGTGTGGTTCATTCAACAAATAAAGGAGAAATAATGAAAGCAACTATCTCAAAACAGTGCATGGGTGATAGAAATTGTAACAAATTATGTCCTGAAGTTTTTGAATACGACGAAGATCAACTCCTGTCTATTGTCAAATACGACGAAATTCCGGCGCATCTGGAAGCAATTGTCAGGCAGGCGGCTGCCGAGTGTGGGGCTGATGCCATAACCATTATAGAGTAGGCGAGGAGCATATGGGTAGTTTCCGCGAAAGCCAGACAGCAAAAAACATACTGCTTTCCTATTCTGCAGAGACCCAGGCCAGAACGCGTTATGATTTTTTTGCAACTCAGGCAAAGGATGACGGTCTCATACAGATCTCAAAAATTTTTGATGAGACGGCTCGACAGGAGTACGAGCATGCGTTGCGATTTTTCAAGTTTTTCAACGGAGGTGAACTGGAGATAACCGGCACCTTTCCCGCCGGTGTCATTAAAGATACCCATGCAAACCTCATCGCTTCAGCGGAGCTAGAACTATACGTTCACGATAAACTCTACGCTGTCTTTGCAAAAATAGCGGAGGACGAAGGGTTTGCAAGAGCTGCTGACACCTTTGATGCCATCAATGTTTCTGAAAAATGCCATGAAATGATGTTTCGCGAGCTCGCTGACAATCTCGTAACCGGGCGTGTGTTTTCAAGAGAAACGGAGGTAACATGGAAATGTCTCGGCTGTGGCTACCACCATCTGGGCGCCACTCCGCCGGATAAATGTCCAGCCTGTGTAAAACCCCGCGGTTACTTCGAAGCGTATATTAAAAACTGGTAACAAAAAAGCCGTTCTCACTGTTGAGAACGGCTTTTTTCTTTGAGCAGTATCTTTTCTTGGTTAGTCTTCCACCACAGCCTCAATAATTTTCAAAGCTTTTTGCAGCTGTTTGTCATGGATCTTTCCTGCAAAATGGACAGGGCTCTTGCCATACATCGGATCCCAACCACTGGGGTCGGCACAGCAGTAAAACTGCGTTTCAAGGCCGATCTTTCTGGCAGCATCTTCAACAGGGTGGCCAATGAGTCGCTTTGCCACCTCCCAGGTTGCACCACAAGGCGCCCCCCGAACCACTTTAACATGTTTTACCAGCCCGTCTTCTACTTCAACTTTAAATTCCGGTGCACCAAAATATGTACCATAATGTCCAAGGCCCTCAAGGCGGGGCAGCCCACAACAGGTCGGTGGGGTTATGGCACCTTTTCCCGGCAACTTCTTGCCCGAGCCAATTACGGGAATTCCTTTTTTCTTACAGAGGCTTGCAAGGTCAGTTGATAAATCATTGTGCTTTAAAAAATCGAGAACAAGATCACAATCCAGATCTTTGGGCAATATTCCACTGGTATCATCGAGAACAGGGGGCAATATTTCATCAATATTGATAATGGTCAGGTCAAAGTATTGGGCTCCGTATTTTTTCAGACCTTCGATTTTCAGCTTACCACTGCCATTCTGCTGAAAAATTATCAATCGCTGTCTTTTAATATCATCGTGTTCTGCCACTTCTGCCACCTCATTTCCGTTGTAATCGACTTTGCATTGTTTTTATAACAATCAACTGAGCAACTCGGCCTATATATCCAACCTCACCCATCTGGTACAGTATCTGTATCCGGTCTCGAGAAGCTTCTTCTTATTCTGCATAGGTTGTACAAAAACAAGAAATCCTCCCGATGGCTCGCGGGCAAGTAACATACCTCCATCAAGAGTAACACTTTCCTCTTTTGACGCAATTATAATAGTGTTTTTCACCTCAGTAATTTCAAGCTCTTCATCCTGGTATTGAAAATATGCCATCTGGGCCATTGCATGATATTCATGTTTGGCATGAGCCTGATCTTTCGTTGTCATTACATGGATATAGCCAGGTTCTTTAATAGCGATTTCAGGGATTATAATGACCGATTCACAACTGCAGAGGATTTTACCATCCGATTCAATTCTTATTCGCTCAGACATTTCTTTTCGACCCCAATATATTCACAAAAAAACGGGAAACTGATGTTCCAGCTTCCCGTTCAGGTAATAATTTATCTCACACTAGACTCGCCTGCAACACCTCAAAAGCCTGTTTACTATTGAGCCAGAGGTGAACCAACACAGCCTCCAGCATCACGACTCCAGCTCCTTAAGGTTTTTCAATCTTTACTGCGCAGACTTTCGCCTCCATTATCTTACAGATGGGATCCATGGCATCACTGGTCAGCAGATTTGCAGCCGCCTCCCGATAGTGAAACGGTATAAATACCACATTTTGTGGGACAATCTTACTTACCCTTGCCTTCAGGTTGATTGTTCCACGTCGTGAACTCACCGTAAGCTTTTCTCCATCAGCCACCCCTAAAACATCGGCATCTGCCGGGTTTATTTCGACAAAGGCCTCAGGTGAAACGCGGTTCAATCCGGTTGAGCGCCTTGTCATTGTGCCGGTGTGGTAATGAAAGAGCTGCCTGCCCGTCGTAAGCACATAAGGAAACTCTTTGTCCGGTAACTCTTTTGAGGAAACAAATGGAATGGGTGAAAATAATGCCTTACCACCTTCCCTGTTGAAACCATCTTTGAAAAGATATTCCGTACCAGGATGATCAGCGGTTGGGCAGGGCCATTGAAGACTGGTTTCCTGCAAACGGCTATAGTTTATACCGGCAATACCGGGCCACAGTCCAGCAACTTCGTCAAAGACACTTGAAGGATCTACTGTATGCGTCAGATCACCATCACCCACTATTCTTTTGTACAGCTGGTCAATAATGACCAGATCAGACTTCGCCTGACCGGGTGGATTTATCGCCTTTCTCACCCTTTGTACCCGGCGCTCCGAACAGGTAAAGGTTCCGTTCTTTTCGGCAAAGGACGCTCCGGGCAAAACCACGTCGGCCAGCTGTGCGGTTTCAGTCATGAAAATATCCTGAACGACTAAAAATTCAAGGCTGGAGAAGGCTTTAACAGAGTGGGTGGTATTCGGATCACTCAGTGCAGGATTCTCTCCAAAGATATACATACCCTTGAGACTGCCATCAAGCATGGCCTCTGTCATCATCGTTGCAGGAAGACCAATTTTAGCAGAGAGCGAAGTGCCCCAGGCTTTTTCAAATTTTTCCTGGATAGCGGGAACATCAACTTTCTGATACCCTGGATATACATTGGGTAATCCACCCATATCACAGGCACCCTGAACATTATTTTGTCCCCTCAACGGATTCACGCCGCAGGCGGGTTTCCCAAGGTTACCGGTTAGCATGGCAAGGTTTCCAACGGCCATTACATTGTTGGTGCCCATTACATGCTGGGTAATTCCCATCGCATAATAAATACCTGCACTTCCAGCCTCAGCATAGATACGGGCGGCCTTGATGATATCTCCTGCGGGCACCCCGGTCATCTCCTCACCGTACTCGGGTGTAAAAGGTGCCAGGGATTCGACAAAGGCTTCATATCCCTCTGTCCTCTCATTGATAAAATCCTTGTCTTCCAGACCTTCGGCCAGAATAACATTCATCATGCTGTTGAGAAGGACAGAATCCGTACCTGGACGATGCCTGAGCCAGAGCGTTGCAAATTTAACAAGTGGAATTTTGCGAGGATCTGCAACTATCAGCTTTGCACCTTTCGCAACAGCCTCTTTCATGCGAAGCGCGATAATAGGATGGTTTTCGGTTGTATTCGAGCCAATAACAAAGATCGCATCGTTATCTGCAATCTCAGCTACGGAGTTTGTCATTGCGCCAGAACCAAATTTTGCGGCCAGACCGGCCACGGTTGCACTGTGTCAGTAGCGTGCACAATGATCTACGTTGTTGGTACCCAAACCCGCTCTGAATAGCTTTTGGAAGAGATAGTTTTCTTCGTTGGTACAGCGGGCAGAACAAAGCCCTGCAACACTGTCGGAACCATGCTGTTGCTGAAGCGAGGTAAATTTACCTGCAACATAATCAAGCGCTTCCTCCCAGGTCGCTTTTTCAAATGGAGCACCCTTTTCCTTGCGGATAAGAGGTGTCGTCAGGCGTTCATTACTGTTAATAAACTCATAGCCAAATCTCCCCTTTACGCACAACCAGCCACGGTTGTGATTGTCGGAAGCAGATTCAACCCGAATGACCTTATCGCCATGGGTGCGCAGAGTAATGTTACAGCCACACCCACAATAAGTACATGTGGTATCTGTTTTCACAACACCTTCAGATCGGGGCTTGCCTGACCAGAGGCTTCCTGTAAGGGCGCCGGTCGGACAGACGGAAACACACTGGCCACAAAATTCGCAATCAAGGTCGTGGCCAAAGGGAGTAATAACCTTGGCTTCAAAGCCTCTTTCTGAATAACCAATAGCACCGACGCCCTGGACCTCGTCACAGACCCTGACACAGAGGCCACACATAACACATTTATTCTGGTCTCTTATGATAAACGGGTTATGGTCGATTCGGCTATGATCACGAACCTCCCCGACAAATCTATTTTCTCGAATTCCGTACAAATACGCCAGTTCCTGCAACGTACAATCACCGGAACTGCTGCAGACCATACAGTCGTTGGGGTGGTCGGAAAGGAGCAATTCAACCGTTGTTTTTCGTAATCGGTAGAGTCGCTCACTATTGGTTTTGACAACCATGCCCTCAGTTGCAGGAGTTGTACACGAAGTAACAGGTTTTGGCATGCCAGCAATTTCCACAATACACAGTCTGCAAGCCCCGAAAGGCTTCAGACGTGCATCGTGACAGAGTGTCGGGACATCTATGCCAAGTTTCTGCGCTGCCTCCAGTACCGTAGTTCCCTTTGCAACAGATACATCTTTTCCATCAATATTTAGATTTAACATAGCAGCTACTCCTTGAGTACAGCACTGAATTTACAGGCATCGAAACATGACCCACACTGTATACAAAGAGAATTATCTATTTTATGGGGTTGCTTCTTCTCACCTGAAATTGCATTGACAGAACATGCTCGCATACACATTCCACAGCCAACACACATATCTTGACGAATAAAAAATGTCAGCAGTTTATTACATACCTTGGCTGGACATTTTTTTTGCTTGATGTGCGCCTCATACTCGTGGCGGAAATACTTGATAGTACTGAGGACAGGATTAGGAGCGGACATTCCCAATCCACAGAGGCTGGAATCACGAACATCTTCTGCAAGTTCCTGAAGGAGTTCAATGTCCCCCTCCTTGCCCTCGCCCTCGGTAATTCTGGTTAAAATCTCTAAAAGACGCTTGGTTCCTAAACGACAAGGAACGCATTTTCCACAGGATTCGGACTGGGTAAATTCGAGGAAAAATTTAGAGATATTTACCATGCAGTCCGTTTCATCAAGAACCACCATACCTCCGGACCCCATCATGGATCCAACAGAGGCGAGGCCTTCATAATCAACCGGAAGATCTATGTGCTGCTGAGGAATACAGCCACCGGATGGCCCACCGGTCTGCACCGCCTTGAAAAGTTTGTCCCCTTCAATCCCGCCACCAATGTTGAAGATAATCTCTTTTAGCGGCATACCCATGGGGATTTCGATTAAACCAGTATTTCTAATCTTACCTGTCAGGGCAATAACCTTGGTACCTTTGCTCTTTGCAGAGCCTATAGCAGCATACCAGTCAGCACCTTTGTTGAGGATATGGGGCAGGTTAGCAAAGGTTTCCACATTGTTGATGATGGTAGGTTTACCCCATAGTCCCTTGTTTGCGGGAAACGGTGGTTTTGCCCGTGGCATACCACGTTCACCTTCAATAGAGGCAATCAGAGCCGTCTCTTCACCGCAGACAAAAGCACCGGCACCAAGCTTTACTTTAATCTTCAGGTTAAAATCGGTGCCAAAGAGTTTCTCCCCGAGAAAGCCTTTTTCTTTGGCCTCTTTCAGGGCGAGATGCAGTCGGTCAACTGCCAGCGGATATTCCGCTCTGATGTAAACATAGCCAACGGTGGCCCCAATGGCGTAGGCACCGATGATCATTCCTTCAATCATTGCATGGGGATTGCCTTCAACCACGGACCGATCCATAAAGGCACCGGGGTCACCTTCATCCGCATTACAGATGATGTAATATTGGTCGGAATCGTTTGCAGCACAAAAACCCCATTTGACGCCGGTTGGAAAACCACCGCCTCCACGTCCGCGTAAACCCGATTTTTTGACGGTCTCAATAACTTCAGCAGGCGTCATTGTCGTCAGTACTTTTTCTGCTGCCTTGTAGCCGTCAACACGAATATACTCATCAATGGATTCGGGATCGATTTTACCGAGATCTCCCAACACTATCTTGGTCTGATTATCGTGAAAAGTATGATAATCGTCACCGACGAGCCACTCACTAACGGGTCTTGCGCCAATGCAGTGATCACTGACCAGCCTTTTCACCATATCAGGTTGAATATACTGATAGGTTGAAACGATGCCATTAACAGAGATATCAACCAGCACGTCTCTTGCGCAAAACCCACGACAGCCGACCTTATGGAGGCGAGAGTGTTCTACTACCGTCGCATTGGCCACACCGGCCTCTGCAAACTCCTCCTGAAATGCCTTCATCACCATATCGCCACCTGCTGCGATGCCGCCGGTGCCCATGCATACACTTACCACTATTTCACTATTCATGGTTTAACCCTTATGTTCCTTAAGACTTTTAACCATTTTACTTGGCGTAACTTTTCCAAGCACCTTTTCGTTGACAAGAACAACCGGAGCAATACTGCACGCGCCGACGCAGTTTACCCGCTCCAGAGTAAATTGCATATCTTTGGTGGTGACCTGGTCTTCACCGAGTTTAAGATCTTCTCGAACTTTGGCAATAATGCGGGGGGCTCCTTTTACGTGGCAGACAGTACCACAGCAGACGGTAACAATATTTTTACCACGAGGGTGTTGATGAAATTGAGAATAAAACGTTACCACACCGTAGTATTTTGATGCTGGAATGTTTGAGCGCTCAGAAAACCAGTGAACAACTTCTTCCTGTATATAGCCAAACTCTTTTTGAATTTCCTGCAGAACAGTGATTATATTGTCTTCATTGGCAGCACATTTATCATATATTGCCTCCAGAGTTGCCGTCGTCTGCGTGTCCATATACGTCTCCGTAAAAATGAGTCTTCACTCCATGTCTGCTTGTCACAGAGCGTTGAAATTATATCTACCAGCTAAATTATTGTTTTATATGTTTATTCTATAATCTACATTCTTATGATTTTTCACCCTTTCAGGTGTTATTTTGTCCACTATTGCCACAACAGCAGCCCTTGATTTTGTCAAATTTGTAAATATAACCTAAAATGCAGAATATTTCCAACAAGTTTCCTGGCCATTCCCCTTTGATAATTCTTTTGAACAATGAACAAATGCAGCACATTGACAGTGCCATCTCAAAGAGGTACTAATGAGCTGTCCTGTCATCAGAACTTATCCTTTGACAGGCAGCACACCCCTCTATTTTCTTCGTATGAGAATATGACTACAGCCTCCCTCAACACTCAGTGTAAATTTTCTTTACGGGTAAACGGCTGTACAACCTTTCCCAAAATATCGTACCCTACCCATCCAGGCATATACAACACACTTGAAACTGAACAGCATGTTTTTCACTTCAACCTCAACAATGAGATAATCAGAGCCAAAGGGAAAGATAAAAACTGGCGTCACCCCCACGAGTGGTTTAAGCGTACCATGGGAAATGACTGGGTATATTATTCCACAGGGGGCTATACCGGGGTATTTGAAGCTACCGGTGAATATTACCTGCCAAACTTCAACTATTCAAGCAACAACATCATTGGTGGCAATCCCTTCAAGGCAAAAGAAATATCCGGTTTTGCAGATGATTGGTTTACCTTCCTTCAGGCAGCGGCAAACGCCGAGTTGTATGCACCAGCCGAGCGGAGTTTTCTCTATGAAGTACTGTTAAATAATCCTACCAGACTGCAAGCAAAGGCACAGCTGCTCCACAATATTATTGGTGGCCAGGTTTCAGTCCTGCCTCCCGATGCAAGACACGTGGGCTACAATCTCATACCTGTTACAATCTCAAGAGGCTGCCTCTACAAATGCAGGTTCTGCAGCGTAAAAAACAATCATCCGTTCACAGAACTTCCCCTGACGGATATCGATCAGCAAATAGAGGAACTGCGAAGGTTATATAGCAATGATCTCATCAACTACAATGCTATTTACCTCGGTGAGCATGACGCTCTCAATGCGGCACCTGGCACTATACTCCACAGCATTCATAAGTCCTATAACAGATTTGGCCTCTACGACTCTTACTTGGAAGGCGTCTCTTGTTTTTTCTTTGGTTCTGCCACTTCAATACTTGAGGCCCCGGAACAACTTTTTTTCGAGCTGAATCAAATTCCCGGAATGGTATATATCAATATTGGCCTCGAATCCCCAAACCAGACCACCTTGGATCAACTCGGCAAACCGATTACCTCAGCACAGGTGTGGGACGCCTTCAAACGAATCCAGTCCCTGAACAGGGCTTATACACATCTTGAAATTTCTGTGAATTTTATCATGGACGAAAACCTTCCTGCAGCTCACTACAGAGAGGTTGAACAGCTTATCCGGGATACCGAATTTTTCCAACAGGCAAAAGGAACTGTCTATTTCAGTCCTCTTAGCTTTGATAAACCATCAAGGTCACGGATGTTTGAATTTAACCGACTCAAGCTCATGAGTCGGTTCCCGACCTTTCTTTATATTATTCAACGTCTATGAGGCATCAAAAAATTATACAAACACCAAACGGAGATATCATGACAACAGACCCAGGACAGCTTCGTAAAGCCACACTGCAGGCAAGAGACCGGCTCTCTCAGGATGAAATGGCAGTTGCATCGGAAGCAATCTGTGACAAGATCCTCAAGTTACCCGAAATTATCAACAGTCAAACAATCTTTGCCTATGTAAGCTTTCGGAGTGAAGTGGCAACATACAAACTTATTGAGAGCCTTCTTGCAGCGGGGAAAACCGTTGCGGTTCCCATCACAAGGGTTGCCGAGAAGCGACTTGATGCCGTAAAAATAACAAGCATCAGTGACGATCTTGAGCCCGGCTATTGTAAGATACCCGAGCCCACGGACACGCTGTGCAGAACCAATACGATTGTGCCCGATACAATCGGGGTAATTCTGCTTCCTGGTTCCGTTTTTGACAAAAGAGGTGGAAGATTCGGCTATGGAGGTGGATACTATGACAGATTTGTCTCTAATATCCCGGATGCTTTTCGAATTGGTCTCGCCTATGATCTTCAGATAGTGGAAAAAATCCCACTGCAACCCCATGACGAACTGCTTGATTACGTTGTCACTCCGTCTGCAGTGTATAAAGGAAATAGGAAATAAAAAAGGGGAGCTCCAATTCGTAACGGAGCTCCCCTTTTTTTAATGTAGACAATTAAATTTTAAACATATCAACCAGTCTCTTCAGGTCTTGAGCCAGCTTCTGCAGATCAGCTGAACTGGATTCAACCTGAGAGCTGCCGCCGGAAACCTCGGCAGTTGCGCTGTTCACCAGTGCAATCTCCGAGGTGATGGTTGAGGCTACAACGGAAATCTGGCTGACATTTTCATTGACCTCACCAAGACCATCCGCTGCCTGGTTAATATTCATGGCAATCTCTTCCGTTGCCTTGGACTGTTCGCCGACGGCCGTCGTAATCATTGCCACAATTTCATTTACATTATTAATAACCTTGGTTATCTCTTCAATATCTGCAACAGTATTTTCTGTTGTAAGCTGCACATCTTCAATCTTGGTCTTAATATCGAGAGTGGCTTCAGCAGTTTGTTTGGCAAGCTCCTTTATTTCGTTTGCAACAACGGCAAAACCCTTGCCCGCCTCTCCAGCCCGGGCAGCCTCAATTGTTGCATTGAGCGCCAGAAGATTCGTCTGCTCGGATATCTCCGTAATTGTCTCTGTCACTTTACTGATTGCGTTGGCTGACGCGCCAAGTTTGGCCATCCGTTGTGAAGTCGCTTCCGCCTGGATCACCGCCTTGCCTGAAATATCACTTGCCTGGCTTGAATTGTGAGCGATCTCATTTATAGTGGCGGTCATCTCTTCCGCAGCGCTTGCAACCATACTGGTGTTGGTCGTCGACTCTTCCATTGCTGCCGCAACATTATTAAGATTCGCACTCATTTCTTCAGCCGCAGTAGCCACAGTCTCAGAACGTCCTGAGGTATCCTGGGAACTGCGAGCCAGGCTGTTTGCCACAGAGGACAAGGTTATAGCCTCATTCCCCAGGGCCTCGGTGTTGCTGGCGATCGAACCTATAATACCCTGGAGTTTTTCGATAAAAATATTAAACCATCCTGCAAGTTCGCCAATTTCGTCTCTCCCCTTAATCTGAATTCTTTTAGTCAGATCTCCTTCCCCTTCGGCAATATCTTTAAAATTGACGATCATGAGTTTCAATGCATTGACCAGTCCAAAAACAATCAACAGGCACAGTGTAATAATACCACCAAAAATAACACCAGTCGTAATAAGCATGGTGGTCAGATTTTTAGAAACTTGGGCGTTGATATGGTCGGTCATCTGAGCTTTGTAGGCCTCTATATTATCAAGGTATACTCCTGTACCAAGCCACATTTCCGACCCTGGAATCATTTCTGCGTAACCGAGCTTTGGTGTGTCTTCTGCACCCGGCTTTGGCCAGATGTATTCAACAAAACCTCCTCCATTTTTCGCTGTATCCCGTAATTCTCGGACAAGATAAAAATCATTTTTATCTTTAAGATCACCGAGATCCTTCCCATGCAGACTTTTGTTCGATGGCAATGCGACGCAGGTCGTTCCCTCATAGACAAAAAGGTACCCAGAACTATCCTCCTCAAAACGAATATCATCGATGAGTCTTCGAATTATCTCAATTCGTTCCTCTTTATCTGATATCCCTTCAATGGCATGGCCAACGGTAAGGGCTGCGGTATGGCTTGCCACCTTGATTTTGTCTTTTTGATCACTGAGCATAACTGAACTTACTTCCTGAAGCCCAAGGTCCCTGACCTTGTTTCCATTTTGAACTGCGAAAAAAATCATCAAAAGAAACAAAACAAGTATGGATGCAATAATAAGATACATCCTGCCTTTGACTGAAAACCTGTTGAGCATTGTCTACCCCTTTTACTATAACTGTATTTTAATTAAAATTTACGGTTGTATCACCTGTGGAAAGTGAAAACATCCAATAATTGTTGTATCTACGGCACTTATTACAAAGTAGTATATGTGAATATTTTTGAATTGTACAATTTTTGAATTTTTTATTGCGGATTTTTGGTGGACCCTTTAATTCTCTGCTGTTTGCCAGGTACAACAGCTCTGTTAGAGTATGTTCTCTAATGATTATTTTTTAGAGCAGATTGAGTCAAGTTCTTCAGCAATGGGCAGGTAAAGGACAATATCTCTCAGGGTATGTGTCTGGCAGGCAAGACGCCACCCCTCTGCAATTTTCTCTGGCCCAAGACGTAATTTTTCAGGATCGTTTACCGGGGAGAGTTTATCACCACCCTCAAGAATACGTACTCTACAACAGCCGCACCCAGCCTTGCCACCGCAAACCGTATGAACAGGCTGCTCAGCGTTAAGAAGAGAGAGAAGAAGACTGCGCCCAGGCAGGGCTTCGACAGTTGCCCCTGTATTATCAATAGTGATCTTAGCCACACTGGATCCTTTTCAGAAAACGGTCACGCTCTGTACAATCAGAAGCGTGACCCATAGAACAATTTATCAAATAGTAAATTCATTTATTATACTGCGCAGTTCCTTGGCAAGTTCGCGCAGACGAATCGCATTCTCACTCATTTCATGACTTTCAGCAGCCACCACTGAAGAATTCTTGCTGACCGTATTGATATCGGTTGCAACATTATCTGCGACGACAGAACTATGACCTACATTTTGGGTAACCTCCTGAATACCAAGAGTTGCCTGGGAGATATTTTCGGCAATTTCACTTGTGGTCTGACTTTGTTTTGCAACTGCATCAACAATGATCGCCACAGTTTCGTCAACCTCTGAAATGACCGAACTTATCTGTCCGATCTGGCCAATCGTTTCGGTTGTAGAAGTCTGGATACCTTCAATCTGCATTCGGATTTCGTTGGTTGCATTGGCCGTTTGTTGGGCGAGATCTTTAATTTCATTTGCAACAACAGCAAATCCTTTCCCTGCCTCGCCCGCTCTTGCCGCTTCTATCGTTGCATTAAGGGCCAGCAGATTGGTCTGTTCCGATATCTCGGTGATGGTTTCAGTAACTCTCCCTATTTTTCCTGCTGCAAGTCCCAGCTCATCCACCTTCTGAGAGGCGGAGGCCGCCTCTTTCACGGCACTTGAGGTAATCCGTTGCGCATTATCGGTGTTTTTTACAATATTATTAATGGTCTCCGCCATTGCCTTGGTTGCTTCCGACACCAATGAAATATTTGTCGAGGCCTCTTCTGTCGCAGCGGCCACCGAAATCATATTTGCACTCATCTCTTCTGCAGCTCTGGCAACAGACATAGAACGTGTGTTCATCTCTCCACTGCCACGCTGAAGACTGAGCCCTGATTCACTCATTTCGGCCGATTTCGTCTCCAGGATATCTGCTGTAACACTGATTTTATTGACGACATGACGCAATTGATCCTTCATATTCTGCAAATCGCCAGAAATACGTCCAAACTCATCATTGCCAATATCTTCAATCGTACCAGTAAGATCTTTTTCAGCGATTTTTTTAATCTCACCGGAGGACTTTTCTAAAGGTTTAAAAATACTTATCCTGAGTAAAAACAAGGTGATCACAGAACAGATGGCCAGCACCAAAAGGGTATAACCGGAAAGTGCCATAATAGAATGAGTGACCTTTTTGTTCACTGCATCCAGGGAGCTGATGATTTCAAAGGCACCATGAATTTCCCCAACCTTCCATCCTTCCAAAGTTCCTCCTGTTGGATCTATCTGCCCCTTCGGGTCGCCATGACAGAACAAGCACTCCTCTGTCAGTTTGATAGGTTTAAAATACCTGATTTCATCTTTACTTATCACCACTTTGTCTTCGAGGTTATTCTTTTTTATCTCATTTAAGATGGTCAACTCAAAAGGGGTTGGAGTGTTGCTGGAATTGCGGGGATTAACCTTTGGTACCCTAAAGGTATATCCCGATTTTTGTGCGTTGACAGCGGCTGTTTGCATAGCCGTTACAATGGGAACCGCTTCGATAACTTTATCAGGAGCTATTTGATCGAATGGCTTGATGATGCCAATTTGCAATTTTTTCGACATTTGATTGCGCGTGGCCTCTGCCATCAGTACTATTGCTCTGCTCTTATCAATCACAGAATTCTCAGCATTTGTGCGTAGATCCTGAATTCGCAGAACAGCAAATATGACGGCAATGACCACTGGCCCAGACAGCGCCAGGATCATCATTTTCCATTTGATTGATATATTTCCAAACCACATAACCCGTTCTCCTCAAATATATTGATGATGATAGATCAAATATGAAATCACTTGCTCTATCTAATCACGAATGACAGGAGAAGGTCAAATTTCCAAGAGAAAAAAATCTACTTTTCTCTAAACAATAATATGCTGTAAGTCATTATAAAGACAGATATACTACGTTGTAACGCTACTCTGGAAAATTACGGAAAGGAGTGTTAAAAGTGGACAGACATGCGGGTAATATCTTCGCCTGCAATGCGCAGACGAAGATATTTGCAAATTTTTCAGGACTTCATTTTACATTTTTCGGCGTCTACCATAGAACCACAGGAACGGCATTTAACAGTTTTACCAAGTTCATCTGAAAAAACTTCCCACTCGTGACCACAATCAGGGCATTTCAGCTTCACTTCTTTAAGACTCTTGTTACTTTCAAAGCCTGGACAATGAGTATCCGTCATAACACGCCTCCTCTTTGATGTTTTATCTGCACAACATTGCCTAACAAAATAATTATAAGACGTAAGTGTAATGTTTGCCAACAGGATAATCGAGATAGTCCTGTGAAAGAGGTACTAATTCAAAAATAAAAACCGTTAATCAACAATTTTGTGGCACAACAGATCGGCTAACAAAGTGCCCGTCATTGAGAGACACTCCATATCAAGATAACGAGCCGCAGATAAATGAAATAATATTGAACAGTTTGCTGGAAACAGCTCATCACGGTCGTTGTAGTTCAAGAGTAGCGGAATTCTGGGAAGGGCATAAAAAAGACAAGAGAGATCATAGACCTCCGAGTCCTGAATCTCCCCGCCTATATTATGGCATCTTTGTCGCAACTCCTCAACTCTGCCGGAAAAGGTGCATTCCAAAAGCCGAGTGGTAGTATTGGTGAAATGAGACACAAGGGGGGCCGCATTCTTAAAGTCACGAAACGGCTGAAGTTTATGAGGGACAGGTCCAGGGTCGAGAGGACAGGTGAGCAGATATTTGCAGATAATGACCTGTACAGGTATAGAGATTTCCTGACCGTCTCCTCTCTTTAGCTGGCTGTGACTGAAGATATACTCCGAATTATAGACAGGAATAACGAGAGAAGAGTTCCTCCTCTCCAGGCCTAGAATGTCTGCTTTTGCAAATACATCTATCTTTTGGATCTGTTGAAGATACCCTTCATATGTCCGGGCAAAAACTTCGGATCGGGGAGGAATCATTGCAGAACCTTGAGTTGCTTCAATATATTTTCCCTCTCCTCTTCAAGTTGAAACAGATCAATCATAATTGGTTGTTGAACAGAATGCGCTGGCATGCGCCGTTCTGTCTCTTCAATCTTTTTTTCCAGCTCTTCTAATATTGCTTTCAATCGTTGTTTTTCAGGGATCATTGTAAAGTACAGGATCGACAATAACCATTTAGAAACTTGAAAGACATTGCAGTTCATCCTCGAGCTGGCGTATTTCGGACTCCTTTGCCAGCCTTTTAGCTGATTTATACAAAACTGTCTTGCCGATTTTTGCAGTTCTTGAAAACTGTACAATTTCATATCTGTGTTGCCCGTCGAGTAAATCTTCCACCCAGACAACACGCTCAATGTTCAAACCAAAATCATGACAAATATGCTGGGCAAACTTTTCTGGCTGAGCCGAAATAGATTGCCCGATACCTGTTTTGGAATAGACGCAGACATAAGGTTTGAGCAATTCAACTCTGCCTCTGGAAGACGGTCGCTCATAGATTTTAACATCATAGGCCCCTCCCGACCAGGCAATGGGATCCCTGCCGTCTCTCTTTATACCATCCCAGCTGTATCTACCGACATAGATGGCCATATCAGCAAGCAAAAGACAATGAGACATAATAACTATCCATATGCTATTCATATTGCAGAAAGGAGCAATGCTCCTTTCTGCATTACGATTTTATACTACAAAAGAAGTTTACGCCGTAGCATCAAGAGAACGTCGATCGGCCATATCCGTCAACACCCTTTCTCTGGACTTATCTATACCAAGTGCAGCTCTTTTCTTATCAATATGAGCAATCAATAAACGCGCCATTTCTTTTGGATCACTGGCAAAACCCCATTTACCAAACCCTAAGTTTTCCAGATCTTCAAATAGGTGCTTTTCAAAGCGGGTTCCTTTGGTCATTGGAAAGGTGTGACCAAAAACAACATACACACCCGATGCCACAAAATATTGACCGATAGCTATGGCTTTCTCACTCATCCACTCAGGTGCACAGCCCACGGCAGGGAGATCAGCTATACAATCCCCAAGACCACCAACTTTCACCATTTCAGCGGCAGCTATAAGAATTCGACTATTATCTACGCAGGAACCAAGACCAAGAACTGGTGGCATGCCCACGGTTTCGCAAACTTCAGCAAGGCCCGGGCCAGCAAGGGCTGCCGCGCCAGGACCAGTCAGACCAGCCTTGGCCAACGCCATCTGGGAGCAACCTGTTTGCAGTACAAGTACATCATTTTTAATGAGTTCCTTGACCAGTTCCACATGAGAATAATCCTGCTTGGAACGGGGGTTGGTACATCCAACAATTCCCGCTACCCCGCGTATTCTACCATTGATAATATTATCGTTGAGGGGTTTATAACTTCCTCTGAATGAACCTCCCAGCATGTAATTAATATATTCATAGGAGAAGCCATGTACACCCTTTGCAGTAATCTGAGGAATCTGTACAGGCTTTTTCCTGTTTTTGAACCTGGTAATAGCTTTAATTACTATTTCATCTGTACATGATCTTGGATCATTTTCTTCAAGATGAATATGAATTGCCCCTTCAATTTTAGCTCGATAATTTGTAGTTATGAACGGAGTCTCATAAAAATCTGCAACTTTTTTCAATCCCTGTTTAATACATTGAATATCCACAGTCATACAATCGACTGCTCCGGTGACAAGAACAGCCTCGGTGCTTGAAAAATTTCCAGCATGGGGTAATCCGTGACGAGACATGGCTTCCAGCCCTGAACAGCACATCCCTACAAGATTAATACCAGATGCCCCAGCGGCTTTTGCCGCATCTACAAGTACGGGGTCCGCGGCTGACACAACAATAGATTCCAGCAAATTAGGCTCATGTCCGTGAATAATGATGTTAACCTTGTCTTTTTGCAAAACCCCCATATCGACTTCAACTTCCACTGGAGATGGTGTTCCAAACAGGATATCTGAAATATCAGTGGAGACCATTGACCCGCCCCAACCGTCGGCCAGAGCTGTCCTAGAAATCTGTTTGGTGATATTTTCGTAGTCCTGATCTACACCCATTGCTGTACGATGCATCATCTCCATGATTTCCCGCATAGCCCCGCGTGGCACAACACCGGCAGCTCGCCAGTGCTCAAGCGTTTGGCGTGGTACCCGTTTCATCATTGGAATTTCACCATCAACCTGGGTATAGGTTAGTTCCAGTTCATGGTACAGATCCATCGCTACATCTTTAAGTTCCCTGCCTTCAGTGGCAATCTCCAAAGACTCGGCAATCTCCACCAGTTTTATGGGATCTTTAATTGAATACTCTTTCGTCTTTCCTTGAATGACATCGCGAAACAGTTCCAGCATTGCCATACCATGATCAGTATGTGCAGCGGTCCCCGCAGCAACCATACGCCCGAAATTTCTGGCAACAATGGTATCAACAGTGGCTCCGCATACCCCGACCCTGTCGTAAGGGCTATTCACATTCATACGACAAGGCCCCATGGCGCAATGCTTGCAACATGCTGCCTGTTCACCTATTGGGCACGCCTTCATAGAGTTGGCACGATCAAAGAATAACTCCACGCCATCTTGTCTTGCCTTGGTAATCATCTGAGCTGTGCTTTCACAGGTTGTGATATCCTCTACCTTAATGAGCTCGAGTGGTTTTGCCATGGTTCCTCCAAAGAGAGCAATTATTTGAATTGAAAAGAAGAGGTGTATGTCTTTTTGTGAATCAAAAGATGAACCACCACAAAATGACAAGCCCTCACACGATAAAAGAATAATAAACAACCTCAACAGGGAAAGAGAAACATTCTCTTTTGAGATTAATTCCTATTTATTCACAATGCCACTACAATGTGTCATTGTCAAGTGGTTATTGTCTGAAAATTACACTAACTTAAGAGGATAGAAGTTGAAGAAAAAAAGCTAAAAAGAAGCAGCCCGCACAGATTTCATGATCTATGCGAGCAGGTTATGGAATTACTTATTGAGGTTTTCCAACTGTTTGACAATTGCAAAGAGTTCTTTGGGAGCGTCGTTTATATCTTCAAAAGGACGTCGTCCTTCGCGATCCGAGGCAACAACCTCAGGATGCTCTGGCAGAAAACCTAATATTTCAAAGTCTGGAAGTGTCTTTCTGATAAGCTCTTCATCTTCCGGGCCTTTCACCCTGTTACCAAGGACGAGAACTTTCTGGATACCGATATCTTTCCCAAGCTTTCTGATTTTTTCTGCGGCAACTCTACTGCGAGCCCCGGGATTTACCACAATGATCAGTGCATCAACGGACCCGGAAGTTGCCCGGCCGAGATGCTCCACCCCTGCCTCCATATCCATGACCACAATGTCATCACGAAAAAGAACAAGATGGTTCATCAGTGCTTTAAGAATGGTGCTCTCCGGACAGATACAGCCAGAACCACCACTTTGCACTGTTCCCATGACAAGGAGTCGAACATTGTCTCTTGTGAGAGAAAAACGATCTGGAATATCATCGACTTTTGGATTAAGGCTAAAAAAACCACCCATTGTCCCAGCCTTGGCCCCGGTTCTCTCTTCAATCAGTTCGGTGAGCCCAGAAATCGGAACAATGGGCTCTTCTTCTGAAATACCAAGTCCTGCGGCGAGGTTGGCAACAGGATCTGCATCAATTGCAATAACCTTATTCTTTTCATTTGCAGCTAAACAACGAGCAATTAATGAGGTGACCGTCGTCTTCCCAACACCTCCTTTACCGCCAATAGCAATTTTCAGACTCACGTTATTCAGTCTCCTTTAACTGGAACATCTTTATCATCAACAAAAGCATCTTTTTCAAGGGTATCACAGCATGTACTACTCGGTGATAATTTTGCCGTCACTGTCTACAAGAGTAACCACAAATCCATGTTTTGCAGCGGCTTCATTAATTTCTTCGATATGAACCGCCTGACATTCGTGTTTTACACCTTTTTTTCTTGGAAGCTCAAGAAAGCAGTCATTCGCCACATCTCTTGACCTGAATACAGGAATAAAATTAATATCCTTTTCTTCGTTATACAATCCAAAATATGTCTCGCCCGGACCCGGATCGCAGACAAAAACATAGACCCACTCATCTGAGTTTTTAATATCTTCCATGGTTTAACCCTGTTGTTGTAAACTACTATTTGCAAAAGTGTCTGGCAGAAAATACGACAAAAAAAGCCTCACCCTGATTCAGGATGAGGCTTTTTTTAAAAACCATCAAAAAATTAAATTTCCAGATAGGAATCAGAAAAAAGATTCTCGCCGGTAATAACCTTAACGGTCTTGACGTAATCACCTAGCTCCTTGGAAAGAGTAGAAATATCAGGTGCATTGCCGTCCATGGTCTGATGAACAACCTCAACGATGTCTGGTCTTTTTCCTTTTGCAACAGCCGTGAGGTTGGTGTCAAGAGGATCAGAGATAACTGACTTCATTCCATGTCTCTCAAGCATGATCATGTAGGTCGTGTTGAGGATGGGACGAAGATGAACAGGAGGACCATTGGAAATATTGGAAAGTCCACAGGTAGACATTACCCCGGGCGCGATATCTTCTACCATTGCCTGAAAATCCATAAGGGCGACACATTGCGCCTGTTGAATATTTACAGGAGTTACAATGCCGTCTACCCAGATTTTTTCATTTGGGATCCCTGCTTCGTTCGCTGCATAGAGTAACTCAACAGCCAGAGCTGCCCTCTCATTTTCATCACGTGGTAAACCATCTGGTCCCCACATAAGGGCTACAATATCAGCCTCATACTTTGCAGCTATCGGGAGCATCACGGTATATCGCTCTGGGCGAGCCATAATCGAGTTGACAATGTGCGGCTTTGAAGCAGGCTTAATGACTTTCAACCCTTCTTCGATGGCGGCAATATTGGAAGTATCTAAAAGAAGCGGCATATCAGGCACAACTTCCTGAACAACCTGAACGACCCATGGCATCAGTTCGTGACCATCTTTTTTGGCAGGACCAAGATTAATATCTATGTAGTCCATTCCTAGCTTCTGCTGCTCCAGACATTCTTCCTGAATCGGTTTTGGGTCGCGTTCTCTATATGCCTTTCCAATTACATTGGAAATAACATTGAGGCTTTCACCAAAAAGAATCATATTTTTCTCCTTTGTCAAAAAAATAGTAGTAACGAACGCTTCGATAGAACTATGAAATTATGTGATGTCAGAGCAGTAGAGGTGCCGGCACCGGCACCTCTTTCTACACTCTTATCTGTTTTTCAGAAAACCTGCGATATGTGCAGCTTCACGTGGCCCAACGGTAACGGTCCAACCCGGAAGCTCTTCTTCCACATCACCTGCAATTGCTGCTGCATAACCCGGAATAATAACTTCAGTGTGCTTGACCTTATCCATGATACCGGATTTTTTAACAAACATACCGACATCATCCCCACCAAATTTTCCAGCAGCCCATGCAGTCAGAACGGACAGTCCTTCTGCATCTTTAATGAGCAGCCATGAAGACACTTTACTTGCCTCGATCTCACCTGAAACAATAAAATAGGTAAGAGCAAAGTTAGTGGTCACAAGTACTGGAGAGTTCTCATCTGGAGTACCAATCTCAAAAATACCTTCCTCAACGGTCATTGGCCGTTGTGGATCAGTAAAGATATTGAGGCGCTCAAGTAGCAGCGGGAAGATGACTTCAGTGGTCAGATCAGACATAACCACAATCCCACCATATTTTGCAACAAACATACTGGCGATAAGACCCTCTGTCGCAATATTTGATGCCATTTCACATGGAAAAGTGATCGTTGGAAAACCAAGGGACCTGTTACCTTCTTTCAGTGCCGCACGACGAATCGCAACCTGGTCTTGAAGCGCCTGCTTGACTTCTCTTGCGCCGGAATCAATGACGAGATCCTTCAAACCCATTCCCGTCAACTTGTCTGAAAGTGCGATAAGGCCGTCAATACTGTCGGCTTTCATTGCAAGAGGCAGATTGTTGTCAAGAGCCAGCTTACCATAAGTATCGGCATTTTCAGCAGTGGCAGCATAGAGTAGAGGACGCTTAAAACCCGCCGTTTTAATTGCGCCTTCCATTACCTCTGCTTTATCACTCATCAAGATGAGATTAAATTCAGATGTTTCCGCGATAATTTTTGCAAGAGAAGCAAAGGCGACCCCGTCACCATTAACATCTTTTAAGGCAACAAGTTCAGGCCTGAGATTTAAACCTACGCGCTCGTACTGCAGTGCGTTCCAGACCTTTAATTTTGCAGTAACATCAGCTTCCGCCGTGTCAGAGGTTATAATCCCTGCAAACATTGACGGGTTGAAAAATGTTTTTTCATGTCTGTGCAAAACCGTTTCACCACCAGTCTTCGCCGCACGGACACCTTTCCCCAGTAATACAGGTCGAATCGGAGGTGCAGATGCTTCGGCCAACTGGGCTCTTGCGTCATCGGATACGTAAGGACAGGCATCTAATTCAGCTTTACCAGATGCTAAATTCATAGCAAACGCAAGACATGTTGGCACCCCACACTCCTTGCAGTTTGTTTTTGGCAGGAGTTTGAAGATTTGTATTCCTGTTAACGCCATTTTTGTTGTCTCCTTAATAATATTTCACAGCAAGAACTGCGTGGTCGAACCGAGGCAAGACCACGCAACCTGCTTCAACAATCAGCCAATAAGAGGATCCATCTTAAGTGCAGGATGTCCTTTTTCCTCGAGCCATGGCAAGATCTCCTCTTCAGTGACACCAACAGTTTCATCGGCGATCATATCAGCGAAGTTTTCTACACCCATTTCAGCACCACGGATATTGAGTTTATCACGGATTTCATCTTTGACGATCTTCGGCATCCATACCATCCTGAGGAGGCCACCATCACCGAGAATAAACTTCTTCTGGGTGATATTGAACTTGGAGTGACCAACAAATCCAGGTGAAGAAGCACCGCCACCCATGACACCTGCCAGGGTGGTAAACTTCATACCAGAAGGAGTTTCACCGGTATAGTCACGACCAACAGTCATGACTCCATTACAACTTGGAAGCATGGCAGCAATACATTCGCAACAACCACAGGTGGTCATTGGAGCGTTAACCATTGAATAGAAATTATAGGTTTCAATAGCACCTTTTGAGGCGACCTTAATAAACTCATCAACGCCTTCAAAGCGGCCAAGTACCGGATCAAGAACCTTACCTTTCTGGATTGGTTGATTTGGTCCTGTAGGATTGATTTCATAAGCAGCCTTACAATCCATCCAGTTATAGGCACCACAAAGACCGGTTCTCTCTGGGCTTACGGAACAAACATGGCTTGGTGCAAACGATTGACAGAGACTACAGGAGTAAAATACTTCCACATCTTCATCTGTCATATTATCAACACGGGAATCACGAGTCTTGTACTCCTCTCTTGCCTGTGCTGTGATTTTGTCCACATCTTCTTTTTTGGTATACAGTGTGACCTGAACCTTATCCACAATTTTCTGGAAATCCTGATGGAACTTCGCGTGGAGCGCAACACCAATATCCTTCAGAGTGAAACCTTTTTCTACAGCGGCCTTGCTCACACGGACCCAGGAAATATCCCGCTGACCAATATGCATAATACCCTGGATATAGTTGACCAGATGGTGGATCTGGCGCTCCATGATGGGTTCGAAGTCTGTCTGGAACTCTCGGCCGGCTATCTGGACGAAAATGCCTAATGGAAGGACATCACCTTCTTTCATATCAGGAATGTCTGGTCCAACGACGGTAACTTTACCATCTTCAATTTCACTCATCTCTGCCATCTTGACAAGCTCGGTACATTGGGTCTTACCACCACCCATCTGACCGAAAAGATCTCCACCACGTACACGCTCGCCCTCAAACGCAGGACCAAAAGCAAGTGGAATGTCAATTTCAGTAACGTTGATCTTCAGACCGCGAACCTCAACGGACTTCTGACAGATTTCTTTGTGGGGAACATTTGCAACAACATGCTCATAGGTACAGATACCCGTTGGAAGAATCTCAGGAATATCAGTATCAGCAAGTGTTGGAAAGCCCCAGTTAACACAACCGGCCGCTGCAACAGCCCACTCGGTTCCGACATCACCAAGTGCGTTAACAAAGGCAAAGATACGGTTTTTGTTGTACATGAGCATCTTGCGATAATCACCTGGCTGCACACCACCAAAGGCCATGGCAGCACGGTTTGCAAAACCGAGCGCAAATACAGCAGAAGAGATATCTGGACCAAAAGGTACGATACGGGTATTCCAACCGATCTGCATACCGGCCTCAAGACATTGCTCGATAACAGTCTTGCCATAGTGATTCGCTGCACAGAAGATATAGAGATTTTTCTTCTGATAATCTTCGACGATCATTTTGGCAATCTCAGCATTTGGTGCGGCACCAACGATTGCCGCAAAGCCTGGAGCGGACCCATCGACGAATTCGACACCACGCTTTCGAAGAATAATGTCACTGGCGGGACCAACCCAGAGTTTTCCTGCATCGATATCAGGATCTTCTGCATCTATGTAAAAATCTGGCTCTCTGAGGATGCGAAGAGCTTCTTTTACTTCATAGGCAAAGATACCAGCCATACCAGCATCAAGGAGTGGTCCAAGATACGGTAAATGGTTAGCACCTTTTAAGTGAGGTGGTAAAAGACCACGGGCAAATTCCATGGGCTTTTTCAAGTCCTCAAGAGTCTCACATTTCATACCTGTGAGAGAATAAATAACGGGAAGATAATATGCGGTATTAGGAAATCCGATTGGTGTGCTGGCGTCATAGCTTCGAAGAGCTTTTTCCAGTTCACCCTCCACCTGGGACACAACCTTATAACCGCCCTGTATGGCTGCAAATGCTACTAATCGTGACATGCTTAACTCCTTTCTAGAGATTCGTAGTTACGAAGATAGTTTCAGATATATTATTCTATTCCGAGGGCCTGTCTATCAGCCATATCCATAAGAACCCTGTCACGGGCCTTATCAATCCCTAATTCTTTACGCTTCTTATCAATGTGGGCGATCATCTTACGAGCATGCTTTATCGGATCTGGTTCACAATCCCACATACCCCCGTACATCTTCTCCATATCTTTATAGAGATAATCTTTAAAGACAGGAGCACCTTCCAGTGGCAGACTATAACCAAAAACCGTATAGACACCTGAGGCAACAAAGTAATGACCAATAGAAATCGCCTTCTCACTCATCCACTCAGGGGCACTACCGGCAGCAGGTAAATCACAAATATCCTTACCGAGACCACCTGCCTTCACGACTTCAGTTGCAGCGAGAAGGATACGACTGTTGTCAACGCATGAGCCTAGGTGTAATACAGGTGGGATACCTACGGTTTCACAAACTTCGGCAAGGCCTGGTCCACAATGAACAGCAGCTGATTCTGGAGTACAGAGACCATGAATACCTGCAGCTATTGCACTACAACCGGTGGTGAGAACAATTACGTCATTTTTGATCAGTTCCTTCATGATAACGATGTGTTCCT
The DNA here is from genome assembly GCF_005116575.1 of Desulforhopalus sp. IMCC35007. GTDB lineage: Bacteria > Desulfobacterota > Desulfobulbia > Desulfobulbales > Desulfocapsaceae > Desulforhopalus_A. The sequence continues at coordinate 68,999 of NZ_SWCN01000014.1, forward strand.
CGTTATGCTTGGTACGGGCGTTGTTACAACCAACAACACCAGCAATACCACGGATACGACCATTGATGATATTGTCATTCAAAGTGAAATAATCGCCACGGAAGCTACCGCCAAGGTGATACTTAATAGACTCAACACCAAAGCCTGCGATCTGCGATGACTTATGGCGTGGGATCATGACTTCAGCTCCACGCTTTTCATAGTTATCAATGGCAATTTTAACGATGCGGATTGCATCTTCCATCGCATGATGTTCATCAAATTCTATATGAAGCACATTGTCCTGCTCCATCTTGGCGATGGGATGAGTGGTGATCAGCTTGGTGTGGAAGCACTTGGCAACGTTGGCAAGGTTCTGGAAAATACATTGAACATCGACAACCATTGCATCACAGGCGCCGGTAATTATAGCAAGCTCCTGCTGCAGGAAGGTTCCTGCTGGTGGAATGCCGTGGCGTTGCAGAACCTCATTGGCGGTACAGCAGATACCGCTGAGCATAATCCCCTTAGCGCCTTTTCCCTTAGCATAATCGACAAGTTCCTGCGACTGGCAGGCTGCAACGATCATCTCGGAAAGCAGGGGCTCATGGCCGTGAACGATGATATTTACATGGTCTTCTTTCATGACACCAAGATTTGCTTCTGCCTGGAGAGGACTCGGAGCCCCAAACAGTACATCCTGAAGATCTGTACCGATCATGGAACCACCCCAGCCATCGGCCAGAGCTGCACGGGTTCCCTGTTTCATCAGATTTTTATAATCCTGATCAACCCCCATGTGGGTGCGGTGCATGATTTCAACAATTTCCCTGTCTACGTTGCGTGGGATAACACCCTGCTCTTCCCATTTATCCTGAAGAGCCTGCGGTGCCCTTTTGATCATGGCCAGGCTGCCCGTTGGCTTACCCCATTCCCGTACGGCAACTTCACCCACAGCAATGGCTATTTCCTGGATATCACGATCTTTGACAACCCCATTTTCTTCGACAGTTGTCGCCACACCGTAATATGGCGCGATCAGGAGAAGTTTCTGCGGATCTTTAATTTTGTAATCATCAACTTCGCCTTTAGCGGCTGCGAGAAAGGTAATGGCAACGTTACGACCATGGTCGGAATGAGCAGCGGCACCACCGGCGATCATACGGATGAAGTTTCTGGCACAGATAGTGTTTGCTGTCGCACCACACAGCCCTTTCCGGGTATCTTCGCCCTGAATGCCATCTTTTGGCAGTGGCAGACGACATGGCCCCATGGCACAGTTTTTACAGCAGATTCCCTGCATACCAATGGCACAGGGTTTCATGGTTACAGCACGGTCGAATACAGTCTCAACACCCAACTGTTGCGCCCGAGCTATCATTTCCTGGGTTGACGGTTCGATAGATGATTCCATCGCATCTGCGAGCTTCACAGTCTTTTGCACTTGTCCTTTTACTTCTGTCATATCAAGGTTCCTCCACCTAGAGTTTATGAGATTATAAAGTATCCCATGAGCCTTACATTACATAGTATTACAGAGCGGTGTCCGATTTTTTCCTTTTATGGAATCTGTCGAGCATGTCCAGAATTTTTTCTTGATCAGTTTTCTGAACAGCGGCAGCAGTCATCGTAACCTTAGCTCCCGGACTTGCGGCTGCAGCTTCATCGTGAGCCTTCTTGGCCTGTGCACGCAAGCGCCTCAGAGCACTTTCTTCTTCCTCTCGCTGCCGAACTTCAGCCTTACGGGCATCCTCTTCAGCTTTTGCTTTAGCTTCTGCATCCGCTTTGGCTTTTGCTTCTGCGTCAGCTTTAGCTTTTGCTTCTGCATCAGCCTTGGCTTTTTGATCCGCTTCGGCTTTTGCCTTGGCGTCTGCTTCAGCTTTGGCTTTTGCTTCCGCTTCAAGTTTTGCCTGCTCGGCAGGATCAACTGCAGGAGCGGCTGCCTGCTTCACAGCTTCCGGCTTAGCCGCAGGGGCGGCAGCAGCTTTTGGAGCAGCGGCTGCCTTAGGGGCCGCAGCAGCAGGGGCTTCTTTCTTTGCAGGTGCTGCTTTCTTTTCCTCTTCAGCGATGGTGAGATCTGGAGCTGGGGCAAGCGAGGCAAAATCAATTTTCGTTTCTTCCAATATTTTTGCTATTGGTTTTGCATCTTTGAGAGAACCACCGTCTGCAAGAACATCAATGAATTCTTTGACCATTCTTATTGCTTCAGGATGACGCATAATGAGAATATTTGAGCCGGCCATCAAATAAGAAACAGCACCAATGGACTCCATCATGATTCCGCGGGTCTCTGGATCGCCAAGAAGAGGATTTCCCTTTACTGTCTCTTTAGCTTCCTTACATTTCCAAACCTCGTTGCCAAGATTATTTATCATTGGAAACTGCAGCTTTTCATCACCCTGTACCATGGCCGCCATATTCAGACGCTCCATAACAGAGTAGGAATACTCCATACCGTACCCCAGACCACCTGTCGTAGGATCAACCAGGAGACGGTCCATTGGCATACCGAGATTTTCAAGGAGAATGTTTACCTGTTTTGCCAGGTTTACATCAATGGGGGAAGAGGCGATTACCGCATGGCCATAGCCCATTGCTGCGGCACCAATGCCTTTATAGTTCTTTTCTTCGACAGGCCCCAGTACGAGATTATAGTCCTGGCATTTTTCAGCGACGACCTTTAACACCGCCTCATCTTTGGCCGGATTTGCACAACCCCAAACAATAACCGGAACAGATACCGCCTCCAAAACTTTCTTCACAGTCTCAGCAGCCGACTCGGGACTGGCGTCCATATCATTTGGGTCAATACTTTTCAGCTGGACAACAATTGCGTCTGCACCATAATCATCAACGCATTTTTTTGCCCAGGCAGCAGGGTCAGAGAGAACATCTTTGAAAGGGGCCACAACAGGCTCAGGCCAGTCTTCAGGTTTGATGTCCCAGATTTCCATTGCAACGACGGGCTTATTGGGCATGTTACCTTCAAAAGTATAGAATGGATAACATGATTCACCTCCAACGGTAATCGCTGAGCTGCCACTACCGATAGAAATTGCCTTAATGCCGCCGCTATAGGATTCCTTCTTCAATTCAAATCCCACGTTTGCCTCCTTACTGGTGAGTAATTATTCTCCTGAAGATTGTCGTCCCAAGAACCGACGGCAACCTTCCCTTATCAACACAAGTACAATGTATAGAGGTACAAATGCCTGCACAACACTTTATGTGACACAGCAACCGGTGCTGTGATAAAAACCCTTACTGTCAATCTATACTGATGTCTGCGCCCTCCTTAGTTCCATGCGGGCTTTGAGCCGTGGAAATTTTTCTATTTCAGTATGGGGAAGAAACATCGCCGCTATATAATTATCCATATAAGACGGGGTCTCTGAGAGCTCAAAATTGGTCATTTTTTGGGTCACTGAAAAAACATCCTGGCGGATCCTATTGGTCAAGGAACTCATCCTTGCGCCCATAAGTGAGCCGTTTCCAATAAAGACCACCTTTTCCGCATCAACCTCCGGAAGAAGACCGATGATCATCGCCTTTTCAAGGTCGATATAACTGCCAAAACCGCCAGCTAAAATTATCTTTTCAACAGAATCAACGGTTAAGCCGACCTCTTCAAGCAGGGTCATACAGCCGCTGTAGATAGCACCTTTGGCCCGGATCAGATTATCAAGGTCCGGTTCGGTGATGGCAATATCACGGCCCAGCTGAGTTTCATCTTTCCAGGCAACAACATATTCCCAGATGTCGTTTCTCATCCGAATTCTGGGAGTATCGAGATCACGATTAAATTTTCCGCGATTGTTAATCACTCCGGTCTCAAATAAAACGGCGGCCATGGTGATAAGACCGGAGCCACAAATCCCCTTTGGCCTCACATCACCTATGGTGAAAATCATCGGTTCAAAGCTATAGGGGTCTATTGAAAAATCTTCAATCGCACCTTTAGCTGCACGCATACCGAATTCTATTCCCCCACCTTCAAACGCGGGTCCGGCCGAACAGGCAGTGCAGGCAAGCCACTCTTTATTCCCAATAACAAGTTCTGCATTGGTGCCAATATCGAGAAAGAGAGTCAACTCCTCATTCTCATACATCCCTGAACCCATCACCCCGGCGACGATGTCGCCACCGACAAAGCTTGAAACCTGGGGGTACAGGAGGGCTGTGGCATGGTCGTTGATGTGAAGTCCGATCTCCTTTGCTGAAAAAGGTGGATAGAGAGACGCTGTGGGTACGTAAGGTGCCCGCCGTATATTGCTGGGATCCACTTTTAAAAACAACTGCGTCATTGTGGTATTTCCTGCAATAGTAATGCTAGAGACGTCTTCCCGGTCCACCTTAGACTTTTTGAATATTTTTTCTAAAACATTGTTGATAGTGTCGAGCACGACCTGCTGAAGTTGCTCAAGCCCTGCTCCTTTTTCGGCATAGACAATACGAGAAATTACATCCTCTCCATAACTGATCTGTCCGTTAAAATCGCCTGCCTCACCGATGCAGGCAGCAGTAGACAGATCTACAAGCTGGCCATAAATAGTCGTCGTCCCGATATCCATAGCTATGGCATAATTGGCGTCGGTGCGATCACCGGACTGAACATTAAGTATTATATTTTTACCGCTTTCTCGCACTGAACGTTCTAGCGTTACGGTGACTTGAAAATTATCTTCTCGTAATACTTTTGAAATTTTACGTATAACGGGAAGAGTAACTTCAAGACGATGTTCGCCCGCATCAAGCTTAAGATGCTCGACGAGACGGGTCACATCGGGAAGATTATTTTGGGCATCGGGGGGAGTGAGCTTGAGAAATATTTTTTCGACAGGAGGGGTGAAATGACCTTCTTCTTTCAACCTTTCGAAATCCATGGCCTGGATTCGGGCGGTCCTCCTCGGAGTGGCCTGAAGATTCATGACACTTTTATCTATGGAAGACTCCACAGGAATGCGAACAACAATGTCGTCAATAACTTTTACAAGACACGCAAGGCGATAGCCTTTTGCGATATCTTCTTTCGATAACCGCTCTGAGATGCCACCTTCCACCGTTCCTTCTTCTATCAGGACACGACATTTACCACAGACACCTTCACCGCCACAGGAAGCATTGATATGCACACCAGCGCTCAAGGCAGCACGAATCAATCGCTCCCCTGAAGGAACGTTAATTTTCTGCTGATACGGGAGAAACGTAACACTACATTCTTTCATGAAAATACCTTGACCGTCGGGATACAGATGGATTTAAGTGTTTTCTTTAATGCGGGGACCAAGAATACTTCACCACACACCGTGTAAGATGAAACACTATCCATACCATGCAAACAAAATTAACACTACTACACTACCCTTGAGCAAGCCTTCATACACCCGCCAAATATATCATATATTTTCACAGTTACAACTTGTAATTACTAATTTTCCCTTAAAAGTCCATGAATTCTGTCACAAGCTAAATCATTTTAAAGTATTGTTTTTATCAATATTATTGATAACAGAGGTCCGCATCTATGTAAGGTATTAATAAAATAGAATATCAGATCTGCCGCATATTCCCTATATCCCGGTATCTTTTGGCCAATACGAATAAAGATCTACTGAACCTTTGGCATAATGGTCATTATTTTTACCAACAGAACACAAGGCCATTGGTATGAAGATTAATTACAACAATTTTGCTTTTGATCTTCTATAATTTTTTTTCACCAGTGAAATAAAGTACCTCTCTACTGTAGAGTATTTTTCTACTCCCCCGTACTCCACCACACCTGCCTCTATTTACTCGGCGGTACTTACTTTATTATTAGGCAAGATTTTGAAATCAATTATAATTATACCCTGATAACATCGACTACCATCAAAACTCTGGATTTAGGACTATTGGTAGGACCAATTTTACAAATCCTCAAAAAAACCACCATATTTTATATATAATACTGTTTTTAATGCTTTTTTTCCGAAAATCTTTTTTCCTTGACAATACCAGTGGTATCCTCCTATATTGGTACTACCTTTAAAAAGGACCAAATCATACGTCTTTAGTACTTATCTGTAGCTGCAATTCAAACTTCCGGCAGAGATAGGCATTAATAGATCAACCCCAGAGGGAGCTGCTCGCGCGCCCTGTTTCTCACTTGACGGAGTAAAACAAAATGAACAAAAGCCAAATCGAGGAATTAAAAGCTATTTTCGGAGAATCAGACGTGTTGACTGATGTCGAAGATATGGTTGCATACAGCTATGACGCTTCCCATGCTGAGATTCGGCCTGAGGCCGTTGTCTTTGCCAGAACTACCGAGCAGGTAAGTCAACTTATGAAATTTGCTTACAGGCAAAAAATCTGCGTCACGCCTAGGGGTCAGGGAAGCGGTCTTTCCGGAGGCTCAGTTCCATTGCAAAAGGGTATTGTTCTCAGCATGGACAAAATGAACAAGGTTTTAGATTTTGACCCAGCCAACCGCCTCATCACCGTTGAAGCAGGCCTTACCACCTCTGAAATTGATCTCGTTGCAGTTGAAGCCAATCTTTTTTACCCACCAGACCCAGGCAGCGTTGCCTTCTCTACCATCGGTGGAAATGTCGCGGAAAATGCAGGTGGTCTCCGAGGACTGAAGTACGGGGTTACCAAAGACTATGTCAAAATGATGAAGGTCGTACTGCCCCAGGGAGATATCGTCACTCTCGGCAATAAATGTGTAAAGCACGTAGCCGGGTTCAACATGGAAGGTATCTTTGTCGGCAGCGAGGGCCTTCTCGGTATCATGACCGAAGTAACTCTTGCACTTTTGCCTATCCCAGAGCACCGCGAGTCAGCACTTGCTATTTTCACCACTCTTGACAGTGCGGCACAGGCTGTTGCTGATATCATTGCAGCGGGCGTCACTCCATCAACCATGGAGTTCATGGACAACGCGACCATTAATGCCATTCAGAATTTCAAGGACTGCGGACTTCCCCGTGATGCTGCAGCTGTACTCCTGATTGAAACCGATGGGGACGAAAACGCAGCAAAAGCGGAAATTGCAAAGGTTGAAATAGAGGTCAAGAAAAATAACTGCCGTGAATTCGCCAGAGCCAAAACCAGTGCCGAACGAGACACTCTTTTTGCCGGACGAAGAGTGGCTCTCAACGCTCTTGCCAGTGTTAAGCCAAACCTTATCTTAGAAGATGCCACCGTCATGCGCTCACGTTTGCCCGAGATGGTTCGAGGAATTACCGATATTGCAACCAAATACGATATTCAGGTGGGAATTTTTGGCCATGCAGGCGATGGTAACCTCCACCCCACATTTCTTATAGACATGCAGGACAAAGATGAAATGGCCCGTACTGAGAAGGCTGTCGCTGCCCTCTTCCAGCTCGCAATCGACCTTGATGGAACCATCTCTGGAGAACATGGAATCGGCCTTGAAAAGAAACCATTTCTGCAAAATCAGATTGGCGGGGAAGGAATTGCTCTCCTGCAGAATATTAAAAGAACGTTTGACCCGCTCAACCTGTTAAATCCCGGGAAAATGTTCGATATGCCCGCAGAACAAGCGGCATAACAGGAGAGTTTATATATGAATACTCAAGTCTCAATTAAAAAACTTGCTGAAACGCATCTCATGGAAGCCGCGCAGGAATTCCAGAAATGCATGCAATGCGGTAAATGCCGGAGTGTCTGTCCTGTTTTTAAGGAAATCGGCAATGAGCTGTATGTTGCCCGCGGTAAAAACAAGCTTGCGGAAAAACTTGTAAGCGGTGATCTGCAGATCACTGAAAAAGTAAAACACGCAATAAACGAATGTCTCAACTGTAAAACCTGTTCGGCGAACTGCCCTGCAGGCGTAAGTCCTGAACATGTTGTGCTGCGATTACGCTGGTATGTCACCACCCAGGAAGGACTCGGCTTTTTCAAGGCACTCATCTTCCGCCAGCTTGTCTGGAGAAAATGGCCTATCACCATCGGCGCCATGCTGATTGGTGTTGCACAGCGGGCGCTCTTTGGCATTGGTCCTAAAAATCCAGTACGATATCTCTTCCCACTCTTTGGCTTCTCCAAGCGCAGGTATTTTCCGACCATGGCTCTTCGAAGCGCCCAGAGCCAGTACCCTGAAGTGATACCCGCCAAAAACGGTCCGACCAAAAAACGTATTGGCTATTTCACTGGTTGCGCAGGTAACCTTATTTACACCAATGTTGCAAAATCGGTCGTCGATATTCTCACCGGCTACGGCTATGAGGTTGTTATCCCTAAAAAGCAGAAGTGTAATGGCACACCTGTTCTGGCTAATGGTGATTACGATGGCGCCAAGATGCTGATGGAACACAACTTCAATCTCTTTCAGCAGTACGATCTCGATGCGATTGTCGTCGCCTGTTCATCCTGCGGAATGGCCTTGAAAAAAGAGATTAAGGTTTTTATTGAAGATAGCCCCGAACTGAAGAAATTCACCGAAAAGGTGTATGACATCCATGAGTTCATAGAAAATAATATCGAGATAAAGCCAGAAGAACTCGGCACCCTGCCCTACAAGGTCTCCTATCATGACCCCTGTCACATGGTTCGCGGTCAAGGCATTGCAGAGCAGCCAAGAAAGCTTTTGAAAATGATCCCAGGAGTTGATTTTCATGAAATGAAAGATTCTGCCGTATGTTGCGGTAGTGCAGGAAGTTATTGCATAACTCACTACGATACCGCCATTAAGATCAACAACCACAAAGTGAAAAACATTCAGGCCGCTGATGTTGACTATGTTGCCACAGGGTGCCCTACCTGCGTAATGCATATACAGGACAACCTGCTTCAGCAGGAATCACCTGAAAAGATGCGTTTTGTCGTCGAGATGCTTGCAGATTCTCTGAGAGCTGCCAAAACCATCTAAATCTGTTGTAATCATATAAAGGGCAGGCCCTCGGTCCTGCCAGTAAAGCCGGTTCCTCCCCTGCTCCTGTTGCCCCACGGTCTCCTCCCCAATTGACCAGATGACAGGAGCAGGTTTTTTTATTCGCTTCTTCCACTCTTCGTAGTTTTTCTCTTTCCCTTCAACTCCACCTGTATTACATGGTAGCTGGTATCTTTGTTACAACGTTAAACTCTCACAGCTCCCCCCTCAGCTCCTTCATACTCATGGAAAACAAAACGACCCTGCCAGGAAAAGACTCACCACTGGAAAATACCATAGATCTTATCCGTACCTCACTTGCTCAACTGGGCATAGAGCTCACTGAAACAAGCTGGTTAAATCCGGTTCCACACTGCTGGTCGGTGCATCTACAGGCGACGGACTGCAAGGCACTCTATACCAACGGAAAAGGCACGAGCACGCTTGCCTGTCTTGCAAGTGGGCTTGGCGAATTTACCGAACGACTGGCCACTGATTTCTTTTTCAGCGAGTACTTTCTCGGGGGAGAGAGTGAAGAAACCAGCATGCAGGCTTTTCAATTTTATCCAGATGAACTATGGTTCAGCGCTGAAGCATCATCGACTGTGATTGGCGACTACATCCATATCCCCTCACAAAAACGCCTCCTGACCCCAGAACTCCTCCATTTTTACGATCAGGAAAATGAACTGCAACCAAAAGATTTACTCGACAACAATTTAGATAGTCCAGGCCGGGGGATCTGTGCCCTCCCCTTCATTAATACCCAGACATCAACTCCCTGCTATTTCCCTGTCAGCCTGCTCAATAACCTCTATGTCAGTAACGGGATGGCGGCGGGAAATTCTCCAAGTGAGTGCACGGCTCAGGCACTTTCGGAGATTCTTGAACGATACGTGAAAAGCAGGGTGATTGGTAAAGGTCTCAGTCTTCCCAAAATTCCTGACCGCTCTTTAACTCCATTCCCACATCTTTTGGCTATCCGTGACAACATCGAAGATCATGGCTTTACTCTAACGCTGCATGACAGTTCCCTAGGAGGTAAATTCCCTGTCATCTGCGCCATGTTAACTGACCGGACAAATGGTGGAGTTTTTGCCGCATTCGGTGCAAATTGCAGATTTGAAATAGCGATTGAACGAACCTTAACCGAATTGCTCCAGGGCAGAAATCTCAAGCAGTTGCATAACTTCAAGCCACCGATTCACAATGTTGATCTTGTGGCTGAGCCGTATAATCTGGAAAACCACTTCATCGACTCCGACGGCCTTCTCTGCTGGACAATGTTTAGAGACCAGCCTGATTTTCCTTTCTCCCCCTGGAGTTTTAATGGATCGACCGAAGATGAAGTCAATCACCTGAAAAACCTTATTGGTCAGCAGGGTTTTGATATCTACCTCAGGGAATACCTCCACTGTGGTTTATACAGCTGCAGAATAATCATACCCGGGATGTCAGAGATCTACCCTGTAGACGATCTTATCTGGAACAACAGAAATAAAGGCGCTGGAATCCGTCCCATCATTCTCGAACTGCCCCAAATGAATCCCGAGCAGCTCAATGATTTCTTGGACATCCTCGATCAACTTGAACAAGACGATCAGCAATTACTCTCCCATCTGATAGGGATAATTTTTGACGAAAACAGCGGCTGGGATACCTTACGCATCGGCGAACTCAGGGCGCACCTCCACCTGGCAGCGGGTAATATTGAGGAGGCGGGACAATGGTGTGACTGGGTTGTGAACTATGTCGATCTCCCGGATAAGCGTCATCGCCTCTTTCGACTCCTGGCAACACTTTGCAATATACAGATCAGTGAAGGAGAGCTTGGTGATCTCACCCTTTACATGGAAGGACTCCATCGTTTCTACACCGACGCAGAAATAAAGACTGCCCTGCCCTTTTACAGGGGAGAACAAACCTTTATGGGACTTCAATTCGATACAAGCTGGACGAGGATCTCCTGCGAACACCAGAAACTTTTATCGATTTACAAAAGTTTGAACGAGGCAAAAGCGAATTCTGCCTCCATGCTTTTAAATTTATAACCCACAGCAGGCAAACAAAAAAGGGGGGAGAGAGCGTGTTACGCTCTCTCCCCCCTATACCTTTAGCTCAAGCCCCCAGAAAAATCAGGAACGGCTAATCTGGGCCGCATTGCTCAGCTTAGGCACAAACAAGCGACTGTGCTTCTCTTGCAATGGCGAGCTCTTCGTTGGTGGGAATTCCCCAGATCTGAACACGACTCTCAGGAGCACTGAGAAGAGTAGGCTTTTTGACCCGCTGACCATTCGCCTGAGCATCCATTACAATGCCAAAAGGCTCAAGTCCTTCAACGGACTTGGCTCGGACGATCTCGTCGTTCTCACCTATTCCTGCGGTGAAAATTATCGCATCCACATGTCCAAGCACAGCCATATAGGCGCCTATATATTTTTTATTACGGTAGGTTTGCACATCAAGCGCCAGTTTGGCCCGTTCGTTCCCTGCTCCAATAGCATCATGGATATCGCGCATATCATTGAGACCACAAAGCCCCTTGAGCCCAGACTCCTTGTTCAGCATTGTATCAATTTCGTCGATGGACATACCGCGATTACGGGCAAGAAAAGCGTGTATCGCAGGATCGACATCTCCACTTCTTGTCCCCATAACCAGTCCTTCAAGAGGGGTCAGACCAAGAGTGGTATCAACACTTTTACCATTTTTAACAGCAGTCATGGAGCAGCCGTTACCAAGGTGAACTGAGATGATATTCAAATCTTCGATTGGTTTACCCATCAGTTTTGCACACTCATTGGCAACAAATTTGTGGGATGTTCCATGAAATCCGTAACGTCTGATACGGTCTTTTTCATACAGTTCATATGGCAATGCATAATGATAGGCGTGTGGGGGGATGCTCTGGTGGAAGGCCGTATCAAATACTGCGACCTGAGGAACCCCAGGAAAGAGCTCCTGAGCCACGCGGATGCCATCAATATTTGCTGGATTGTGTAATGGCGCAAGAGGAATATTCTTCTTGATAGCATCCATTATTTCTGCGGTAATGACAGCGGGCTGATGAAAATCTTCCCCGCCGTGAACCACACGGTGTCCAACAGCCGCAATATCACTTTTATCAGCCAGGACCCCATGTTCAGGATTGGTGAGTAAATTAACCGCAAGCAACATTCCCTTATTATGATCTGCAATAGGCTCTGCAATTTTCACGACATTTTCACTTGCAGTTCCCGGCATGAAGGTACACTTCAGCTGGCCTTCTTCTTCACCTATTCGCTCGACCAATCCAGAAGCCAAAACGGCTTCATTATCCATTTCAAGAAGTTGAAATTTTATCGAAGAACTCCCCGAGTTAATAACGAGTATTTTCATTTTCCCTTCATCCCATCTCAAGCTTTTCTAGTTCACTCAAACATATCGTTTTGATGACTGTTGCGTCCCAACACATTCGAACATTTATATCACACGAGTATAGCTTCATACCCCGTGGAAAAAAAGAGAGCAAGGAATAATTTACTTCCATGCTCCGGCCTTGCATTGGTATTTTTCCGAACCTTTAGAACAGAAACCTGTAACCCGTACATTTTACATTATATCCCCGGCACGCCCCTATTATCTCAACGTAATTACCGGAACATATTCTTTTTAGTGATACAATATGATACTTTTTCTGCATCGGATTTTTCTCACTCGCAATTGGTCCTACCAATAGTGACAATACTGTCAGGTAAATTTATACCATTCACGACAGCTTTCTCAAAAATGGGAATGCAGGCAGACATTTCAGGACCATCTTCATGAAAGAAGACGGCCCGGAAATCTTAAGGGAAAAGAGACTTTTCTTTAATTTTTCAAAGGATTGAGTTTGAGTCGATTCAAGACTTCGACCAGATGCTCAACCTCAACGGGCTTTGAAAGATAATCGTTCATTCCGGCAGCCATAAACTGCTCCCGGTCACCCTTCATTGCATGGGCGGTCAAGGCAACAATCGGTATTGCAACATTACTATTTTCCAGCGAATGTCGGATCTCTCTGGTTGTCTCAACGCCATCCATTTCTGGCATTTGGATATCCATCAACACACAATCAAAGTTTTTTTCCTTCAAAATCTCTATCGCCCTGACACCATCGGCTGCGTGTACGACTTCAAGCCCCAGGGACTTCAGCATGGCAGAGATAACCATGGCGTTTATCTGTTCATCTTCAACCACCAAAACCTTCGCAACTTCTCCTGAAACAATTTCAGGGCATGTGGCGTCCACTCCTTCCTCATCGATAGCTGTCAATTCAGGCTCTAAAACATCAGCCAGAACCGTAAAGCTCACCACGGTACCAACACCTCTTTCACTCTCCAGATGAACCTTACCACCCATCATCTCAACGAGATTCTTCACAATGCTCAGGCCCAGACCAGTCCCACCATATTTCCTGCGAAAACTGCCATCTTCCTGACTAAAGGGCTCAAACAGCTGCTCCTGTAGATTTTTTGTAATACCAATCCCCGTGTCTTTTACAGAAAACTTAAGTAATAACTGCCTTGCGTCCTGTCGGGGAACAAGAGAAATATCAAGGTCGATACTGCCATTTGCCGTAAATTTCACCGCATTGCCGACAAGGTTAAAAAGTATCTGTTTTAACCGTGGACCACAGGCAAATATACAGTCAGGAATAGAAGGATCTATTGCACACCTCAACTTTACCTGTCGAGGATCCAGCATCGTTTCAAAAGAAGCCATGACCGAAGCGACAAGGGGGCGAAGGGAAACCACCCCTTTGGTACATTCAACTTTACCGGCCTCAATCTTGGAAAAATCCAGAATATCACTGATAATTTTTAACAGACTTTTACCTGCCCCAAGAGCCGTATCCACATATTTTTTCTGCAGAGGGGTAAGTTCTGTTCCCTGCAGGAGTTGCAGGAGGCCGAGAACTCCATTCATTGGGGTGCGGATTTCATGACTCATATTGGCAAGAAATTCCGACTTGGTCTGGCTGGCGGCAATCGCTATCTTCTTTGCATGTTTCAGTTCGAGCTGCTCCTGAACACGTTTGGTAGAATCCCTGATCATGCCGGTGAATCCTTGAAGCTGACCGGTCGGACCCCACATGGCGCTGGTGGCAATTTCCACCCAGACAATGGTTCCATTTTTTCGTTTACACTCAAACTCAAAAAAGCTGGAAGAAAGCTCTTCCCGATTGTCTATCGCCAGAAGCATTCTCTTAAAGAGGCCGCCAAAACGCCTTTGATATTTGGGCGTCATGTGCGAGATAAAAGGCATACGAACGAATTCTTCTGCTGTGTAACCGGAAAAAGCCTCGACCGATGGTGTCACATATACAGGTGTGAGATTGGCATCGGCAATCCAGAGCACATCTCTGATATTGTTTGCCAAAAGACGAAACCGCCTCTCACTTTCTTCTAAAGCCTTCTGGATTTTGATATCAGCCGTTACATCCCTTCCAGCACCTACAGTACCAACAAGCTCGCCATTATCATCAAACATAGGAGCCTTATGTACATCAAGCGCGAGATATTGTCCCCGGACCAGCCCATCTTCTAAGAAACGTCCTTTTTTTCTTGTTGCTTTAACTATCTCATCGGAATTAAGGCAAATCTCACCGAAGGTATGACGATGCCCCTCATTTCGCTCCCGTATCGCAAAAAAGAGATCATTTTTTCCTATAAGTGTTTCATCAGGCCTGCATTTTAGCAGTTTTTCTCTGATAGCACTGTTGGCAAAGAGATAGTTATCATCAAGATCCTTGGCCCAGATAAGATCTGGCAAGGTATTTGCCATCAGATTTACCATTCGATACATGCTGTGGTATCGATTCTCACTCTGCGTATATGCTGTCTGCACCCGGACACGTTCGGTAATATCAGAGAAAACAGTATAGATAGCCGCTTTATTCTGGTATTCAATGGTTTTTGATGACAATAGCACATGTTTTTCCTTGCCCTGTGCGGTGAGCAGGACGGCCTGGAATTTATCCACCTGTCCTTTACTGCGTAATTCTTGAAGAAAATTCTGTCGGCATTTGCTATCAACCCAGAATTGATCAGCAGACTTCAACGTCGTTGTCTCTTTTTTTAAGCCAAAATAGCTGTAGGCATTTTTATTGGCGTACAAAATCGCGTCATTTTCAATGGAGACAATAACAACAGGAAAAATTGCCTGATCGATAAGATGTGCAAAGACAGACTCTGTCTCCTTTTGTGCAAAAGAAGCCTGACGCATTGCCTGAAGCTCTGCCTTTAATCGCTGGTTTTCTTCCAGCAGTTCTGTTTTTGACAGGTTATGAGAAGAATTGTTATCCATGGTATCACACATTAAAATTAACACATTCTATTGCGCCCTTCTTCTTTTGCTCGATACAGGGCCTTATCCGCTAAACCGACAAGATCCGTCCAGCTATTTGTATTGTCTGGGCGAAGTGCCGCAATCCCTAGACTCACGGTGACAACAGAGCTGGCCGATGACCTTTCATGGGGGATCTGAAGACCCTCTATTTTGTTGTTCATCATCTGGCCTATTTTGATACAACCCTGGTAATCCGTATAGGGCAATACGATGCCAAACTCTTCTCCACCATACCTGGCAACGAGATCTCCAGGGCGGTGGATCACAGAGCTCAACTCCGTTGCAATTGCCAACAGACAGTCATCACCCGCCTGGTGCCCATACAGGTCATTAAATTGCTTAAAGAAATCCACATCAACCAAAATCAGACCGAGCATCTTCTGTTCACGGTGCATACGGTTCCACTCAGCGTCCAGAACCTTATCAAACTGCCTCCTGTTGGCAACATGGGTCAATCCATCAATATGGGCAAGCCTGTCCAGTACCTTATTGGCCCTTTCGAGAGCCATTTCAGCAACTTTACGTTCCGTGATGTCTCTGTAGAGGAGAATGATCAGGTTATCTCTTAGTTTTTTACCGTTCTCCTCGCAAAGAAGATAAACACCACTCACTGTTTGTACCCTTCGTTCAAGTAAAATAGTCTCCCCTGCGTGGAGTTTGTCGAGTTGGAGGGGCACAGCGCTATAATCTTCCGGGTGGATAAATGTGGAGACATTTTCTCCAAGGAGATCTTTTTCCTCATAACCAAGCATTGATAATATCTGAGGGTTACATTCAACAATTTTTCCAAAATTATCAATGAGCAAAATACCTTCTATTGCCTGAAAATATATGGCTTTATAGCGTAATTCACGATCAACGAGAGAACGCTGGACATGTTCCCTCTCTCTTATTTCTCTTGCAAGCTGCAGATTTTGTTCTTCGAGGTGGGTCTTGTATTGCTCTCGAAATTTTTCATAGGAGAAGGTGGCAATGGATAATATACAGAGGGTGATGAGAAAACGAATAACAAAGATTGAGCTGTAGCCTTTACTGGCCATTGTTTCGTAGGGACCGAAAAAGAAAATGATCAAGCCGAAGATACTTAGCAACGCCCATATGGCACCTTCTCTTTTGCCCAAAAGATGAAAGACAATGAGAGGCAAAAGATACATCCACAAAATCATGGAATTATCCTTACTCCCGAGTATCATCAGGTAGATTAAAAAGACAATAAAAAGAAAACTGTTTACCCGGTAGACAAGACGTGGAAATTTCCCGCAATACAGCAGCCCCCAGCCAACAGCCATTGAGAGACAGAGACTAAAAATGGCTACACTGATCCAGCAATTTCCAGATAACAGATGATAAAGAAAAAAAGGCAGAGTAGTCAGGAGCAACGCTATCAGAAAGACTGTATACTGGAAAAATCTGGTTTCTCCGTCAGCCTCCTTGAACCTGCCCGGTTTTTCTCTGAATATTTGAGATATAAAATTTGGATATTGAATCGCCATCCTCTCCTGCTATCACAAAAAACAATCTACTTAATCCTTTTTTTACGCTCCTGTTCGTATGCCTCATAGGTGCTCTTTACCCTCTCCAGGCACTCCTGCTGTTCGGAATAAGGAAGATGATAGCAAGAATCCACACTCTGAGCCTGAAAGCCATGGTACATTTGAGCACATCCCGTCAGCATAATGGCGGGAAGGGTAAGAGACATTATCCAGACGACTGTCTTCAGATACAGCTTCATCTCAAGTTCTGCTGCTCTACCTGCAAGATACGAATAGCAACACAACAAAATGTGAATGAAAGGTTCCATAGAGCAATCACACCCCGGCTTTCCCATGCAATGATATCCGTAAAAGAAACAGAACCATGACACCTCAATGCTCCCATAAGATCAGTATACAATGAAAACCCGTGAAGGTGAAATTTGAACTGCAAGATATTTATCTTAGCATATATATTTGCTGACCTCACTCATCCGTTTTTTATGGAAAATCCCTGACGGCTTTTTCACAAACACTTTTTTTGTACAAAAAACTCGCAATTATTGTTTTCAGTGGTAAATTTCCGTGCTTGGTTACAAAAAAGAACAATTGGATAGCAGCGCCCGCATACAGGAGTATTACTCTTCACGGATTTTGATTTCTTCCAGGATCAGGGAACTACCTCCCGTCCCCCCTTTGATCATTTCCAGACGCATTTGTCCAACAGGTATTGATACAGATACCTTCAGTGAAACCCAATAATAATTTATCATTTTTTATAATAACCCACTTCACATCCTCGATTTGCAGAGAAGGCTTTGACAATGCATACAAAAGATTACAGAGAGATTCCCTACAATTTCACTTCAGCCGACGACAAACTCATCATCAACCTTCTCTTTGGCCAGGAAGTGTGGGACAGTCTGGAAGAGCTCAGAAGCCAGAGGATAACAGGACGGTCCGCCCGTCTTGTCATGAGATTCATGGGAGATCTTTTTATTCTCAGAAGAAATCCTTTTCTTTTCCAGGAACTTATTGAATTTTCCACCAGACGCCAGCAATTTTTCAAGACCGCAAAAGAAGATCTGGCTATCATTGAGATCGCTGCCAAAAAAGTTGCGAACGGCCCGGAACGGACCAGGAAAGTTCTCCATCTCGTGGGGCTGTGCAGACAACAACTCAAGGAACTCAAAGCTCAACTGAATGAAGTTCCCAGCCAGCGAGCCCTCATGCTCAAGACACTAGGACCGATCATTGGCAAGGAAAATGTCAATTTCGATCCGTTTTCTATCATCAGCCATGCAACGGATGCGACGGACTGGCGATTATTTCTGCCCCTTGCGGTACTGCGTCCTTCAACAGAAGAGCAGGTGCCAGAACTGATGAAAGCTGTCGCTGAACTCGGTCTTCATATCATTCCACGTGGGGGTGGAACAGGTCTGACTGGGGGCAGCGTTCCCCTTACCCGCAATTGCGTCATTATCAATACAGAAAAACTGACAAAGATACATCCAATTGTCTACAAGCCATTTCCCCATTTAGGCCAGGACGTCAAAATCCCCACCCTTAAAGTCGAAGCGGGTGTTGTGACCTCCGATGCGATGAAACATGCCAAAACGAGCCGTCTTGTTTTCGCCACCGACCCTACCAGCTCCTGGGCCTCAACCATTGGTGGAAACATTGCAGAAAACGCAGGGGGCAAGACAGCGGTTCTCTGGGGCACCGCCATCGACAACATTCTCTCGTACTCTATTGCGATGCCAGGACAGGATCTTTTCACCGTACGAAGAACCAACCATCCCATGCGGAAGATTCTTCCTGAAGATCTGCTCCACTTTGAGGTCGTCGACACACGTGAAAAGGTTATAAAAACCATCGAGCTTACCGGTACCGATGTACGTAAAAAAGGATTGTGGAAGGATATTACCAACAAGGCCCTCAAGGGGCTACCCGGCTTTCAGAAGGAAGGTACCGACGGAGTTATTACCTCTGGCGAATTTGTGCTCTACGAGGAATATGAGAAAAAGATTACCTTCTGTCTTGAGTTTTATGGCGAAGACATGGACGAGGCCAGCCGGGTCATCGTCGAGATTTCTGATGAGTTCAAAAATGAGGGGCAGGAGGCGCTCATGGCCCTTGAGCACTTTGATGAAGAATATATCAGTGCGATCAAGTACAAGTTCAAGGCTGCCCGAAGCCAGCATCCGAAAGCGGTTCTCCTCATTGACATGGTAGGTCATGACAGCAAACAGATTCAAAATGGTAAGAAACGTCTGGAACACCTCCTTACTCCCTACCAGAACACAGAGTTGTTCACCGCTCAGGATGCAGATGAAGCGGAACGATTCTGGAGAGACCGAAAACGACTCGGAGCCATCTCAGCTCGAACCAACGCCTTCAAACTGAATGAAGATATTGTACTGCCTCTTTCAGCCCTTGCCGAGTTCACACGTTTTGTCGATGAATACAACATTGAAGAAGACATCATCAATAAAGAAGATTTCATTCGTGAAATTCTCAGATATCTTGAAAAAGCTGAACCCATTGAAGACCCGGACTGGCTTGAGGCGAAAATCCCCAAAGCAAATGAACTTTGCCACAATACGCTTGCGCTGCTCGGCCAGAGAACCAAAGAGTCAATCCGTCACAACGCCTACATTAAACAGTTGATGACTGATCTGCTCGAATTGTTCAGTGGATACAAGAAGGTGACCAACACCATCGAATCGATATTCACTTCTGTTCGATCCAAACGGATCGTTATCGCCACCCATATGCATGCAGGTGACGGGAATAACCACGTTAATATCCCCGTTTTTTCCAATGACATGACGATGATGAAACGGGCGGAAAAAACCGCTGAAGCTGTCATGAGAAAAGCGGTAGAATTGGGCGGTGTGGTCAGTGGTGAACATGGTATCGGCATCACCAAGATGAAATTCCTGGAAGAAGACCGGCTCAACGAACTGCGTACCTACCGGCGGGAGGTCGACCCAAAATCCATCATGAACCCTGGCATGCTCAATGATCCTGAGATTATAGATAAGGTTTTTACACCTTCATTTAATCTTCTGGAACTGGAAGCAAAAATCCTCCAGTATGGGTCGCTTGCCAAGCTCTCGGCCATGATCTCTAAATGTATCCGTTGTGGAAAATGTATGCCGGTCTGTTGTGTCTATTATCCGGGCACCAATATATTTTTCCACCCGAGAAATAAAAACATGGTCATCGGCTCGCTGATCGAGGCGCTGCTCTATGATATGCAGCGATCCCATCTGCCACGGTTTAATCAGCTGAAGAACCTCGAAGAAATTGCAGACCATTGCACTATGTGTCGGAAATGCCTGGCCCCATGTCCTGTTGACATTGACACCGCAGAGGTCTCCATCTTAGAACGGGAAATACTCAGCGATCTCGGATATAAACACACCGCCCCTGCGACCAGACTTTCTCTGATCTACCTGCAAAACCGCAATAAAATTTTCAACACTGTTTTCAGAAAAGGTGTCATGGAATGGGGAAGTTCCATGCAGCGGGTGGGCGCCAAACTATTTAAAAAAGCCCCGCCTAAAATAGCAGAGAATGAATGGCGGCCTCTGAATATGCTCAAGTCTCCAATGGCTGTAGCCTCACCAGTATCCTTAACAGCAGTGTTGCCTGCCTGCTCGGAAAATGAAGCTCTCATTGTTATGCCTGAGAGCGGCGTGGTCAACTCCACCGTCTTTTACTTCCCGGGCTGTGGCTCTGAACGGCTTTTTTCTGATATTGCCGTGGCCGCCATTTACCTGCTTGCCAAAAATAATATCCGGACGGTGCTGCCACCACCGTATCTCTGCTGTGGCTTTCCGGCCAAGGTGAATGCCAAAAAGAAGATGGCCGGTGAAATTTCCCTGCGTGACACCATCATTCTCACCCAGATCAAAGAAATGCTTGGCCATTTTGTCTTCGATAGCTTTCTCATCAGCTGTGGTACCTGTCGTGAATCCCTCCATGAAATCGGTTGTGAAGAGATTTTTGAGTGTGGGATTGACGATGTCTCTCACTATGTCCTGGAAAAAAGTGACTGGCAATATGGGCCCAAACAGAATGTTCAGGCACTTTATCACACCCCCTGTCATGACTCTTTTGAAGGGGAAGGTGCCTCATTATTAAAGCGCTTTTATAACAGTGTAGAAAGTATCCCCAACTGCTGTTCTGAGGCAGGAACCCTTGCCATCTCAAGGCCTGACATTTCTTATGCCATGCTTGAGCGAAAGCGTGAATCCATAGCTGAAAAGATAATTCCAGGCAAAAAAATGCTCATGGCCACGAACTGTCCTTCATGTCTCTCCGGCCTCGGCCGTAACAGCGACCTCAATATTGAGCCAAAGCATATGGCTGTTTTACTTGCGGAAACGCTCGGTGGAAAATACTGGAAAGATGAATTCAGCTCTCTGGTCGCCAGATCAGAAAAAGTGACATTTTAACCCTTTCTCGCCCACGCAGTTCAAAATGCTGCGTGGGCGAACTGTAACTGCCTGTGTTTGTTAACCTCGGCCCCCCTCTACAGCCTGCAGCTTTCTTATGAACTGATTTCTCAGCAGATCAATATGCAGCCTCAGATTGTAGAGTTCCTCTGCATACGATAGCGGTACCTCAACCTCCCGCACCTCCTGCTCCATGTCGTTGACGACCCTCAGTGCTTCTCTCAGATTTTCCTGAGTCTCATCACTTTTTAACTCCACATCGAGTTCATGGAGTTCTTCATACCAACGGTATATGCGTGATCTGATCCGCCACCTGTAGGTTGGCGGCAATACCTTCATGAGCGGTAACAACAGGGCAAGAAGAGGCAACAGCATAAATTTGAGCCTATCAATCAAAGATGCCGCCCAAAACGGCAGGTATCTCTGAAGAAAAGGAGGCCCGTGCTTGAAAAATCGTTCCGCTTCTGTGCTGATTGGAAAATCGAGATTTTCAGGCGAGGGATACTTTTTACCAGTATCGAGTATAGAATTCTCATTATGAACCTTCCCCGCCACCTGCATTAATAAATCGACAAGAGCCGGATGCAGGTCACTGCGAGCAACCAGTGTTGCTGACGGTGCAATGAGGTGGTAGTCTTTATCTGGGATGTTTCTGGCCATATCAAGCACCCCCTCCAGCAAAACGACATGGGAGAGAAAGCGGTGCAAGCGGGTATATGCTTCAGCGCGATTCAGGCTGACCAATACAACCTCAGGATGCACAAACAGTTGCTGCACAATTTCAGCATCTGCACGAATAACCATAAAGAGGACATCAACATTTCCCGCCAGCAGTTCAGCGGCACCTTTTTCTCCACCAATGGCAACAATCTCCGGAGCCTCACTACCATCAAGCCGATTATCCGCCATCAACTGGTCCACAATTTTTCGAGTACCGCTTCCTTCTTTACCCACCGCAAGTCTCAAATCCGCAAAGTCGGCGAATGTGCTGATTTCTAGGCCTTTGCGAACAAAAATAACAAGTGGTTCCAGGTAAAGACTGGCAAGTCCCACCAGATCCGGATAATCCTGACGTCTGCCGACCCCGCCTTGTACAAATGCAACGTCAACCTTGCCCGACTCTAATAATTGCAGGTTCTCAACAGAGCCTGAGGATTCGACCACCTCAAGATTGATGTTTTCTTTGGCAAACAGCTCCTTGTACATCTTAGCATAGGAATAATATGCTCCATTGGGTGAAGCTGTGGCTATACGGACTGTGTCTGGAGGCGCTGGCTCCACAAACTGATAGGCAACAAAGAGAGAGACAAGAACCAGACCAGCTCCAAAGCCATATATCTGTACCACCTCAGCAATAGTTTTGTTTCTTCGTTTTTTTCCTCTCCTGGATTTCTTCATCTCTTTCCCCGTATACAATCAAAGTATCCAATAGCTGATAAACAAAAAAAAGGGCTGGAAAAAATTCCCAGCCCTCATGTAACTCCATTCTATAACTTCGATCAGATCACGATCTTTTCGTAGTACTTCTTCAGGTCGTTGTTTAAGAAGTTCTGAATCTTTGTCAGACTCCGACCGTAACCGCTCCAGAGATCATATGGTCCAAGACCCTCCAGATTCTCTCTGGCCGTTTCAGCCATTTTCTCCCAGAGATTTCTCCGGTAGTCCGTATCAAGATCAAGAAATTCAGCGCCGTTCGCGACAGCCTTCTTCTTGAGCTGCCTGAACGCTATTTTACTATAGGCAAGAGAGCCAATGACCAGGGTGCCAAAGGCGAGAATTACAGGAATAATCATGGTGGAGAGATCAAAAGGGCCAACCCTGATGGAGGTAAGCATCGTCGTTTCTGGATATCCGGACACCGCATTGAGAATAACATCGCCAAAGAAGAAAAGAAGCGCCGCCAGAGCAATAGATACGTTGGCAAACTTCCAGTAGACGGTATTGGCACGTTTGAGAAATGAGGAGACGGCCTCGGCAACTATTTCAACCTCGTTGACCTGGCGATCTATGTCTTCGAGGATGTGATTGATTCTAAAGCCTGAAGCTTTCTTAATTTTTTCAATAAGTTCTTCTCGTTCCTGCGGCCAACCTTCCGCCACATTCCCAACTTTTGCCTGCCCTGGAGCATAGGTCAGATAAATATGAGGAATATCCTTGCGTCCAGTCATCTGAGACATATTCCAGCACAGCGTTCCATAGGATCTGGTGAAGTCACTGAGATTATCACACTCATCAATACGGCTCATAACAAAGACAATCCTGTGTTCCCCGGACTTTTCTGGCAGAGTATTGCGAATTGCATCGTAGGACTCTTTGATGGTTCCGGCCTTGTGGGGATCAAACATTAAAACGATCAGATCTGCCATCTTGGCAAATTCCCCGAGAACCTGCATGTAATCATAGCCTCGGTCTTTTTCACTTGTAGCATCAAGCATCCCCGGGCTGTCGATGATAGCCATGTTGTCCAACAGCGGGCTATTGACCTGTTTCATGCAGATATGAGAAATTAATTTTTCTCCAAATCCTTTGAAGTGCTGAAAAGGCAGGTTGGGGTCATTAACAAGATTCGAGCCCGGAGTTTCAACATTTTCATAACCGGTATCTGAGGTGATAATGGTAAAGGAATCATCGGTGGGGGCTTGTCCAGTACGCTGGACATCCTGTCCGATCAGTTCATTAATCAGTGTGGACTTCCCTGATGAATAGTTACCGATGATGAGGACCAGTGGTTTCCATTTTAGCGTTGAGTCAATGCCACCAAAATCCATTTTATACTTGGCAAATAGTGGCTCGAGCTTTTTCTTCACCTTTGTCTGTAATTGCTTTTGCAGTTCTTTTTCGTTCATTACGTGACCCAGTTGTTGTTTAATCTGACATTGATAATGGTAAAATGATCCCCATATTACCCCAACTCATAAAAACTCTCGAACATTAATTGGGCTCTTTTCCCCAGAAAAGGGCAAGAGAGGTCAAACAAATTTCGATTTTAACGATATTTCAAAATCTTACAAAAAATACGGAGAAGAGTATATTTCGGTAAAGATGTAACATCATTCCCCCTACACTCATCTATTGTACTGATTTTTTAAAAGTGGCTGCGAAAAGCAGTCGTATATCTCAGAAGTGAACCAGTAAGATAGTATATGAATACAAAGATTTTTCCTACCTGTAAACAGTGGGTGCAAACAAATAGTTTTCATCTCTACCAGTCACTTTGATAATTCCACCTTGATTTTACCGGGTATCTGCGGCCGAAGATCAAAAAGATAGGGTCAGGCCCACCCCAACTTCTTCTACTTTCACCCGGCTGGACAGGGCTATCTTGGACTGGAGATCGGTGCAATGGCAGGCATGAATTTTTTCCAGTTCCAGACCACCGAGATAATCCAGAGTCCCTGCCAGCTGGGAGGCATCAGGATTCATCAGGTGAAGCCCACCGATAATATCAAAAATCCGGCTGATCCCCGTGATCTTTCTGGCATGTTCGACAATATTACATATCCCGGCGTGGGAGCATCCCGTAATTATCACCAACCCGTTATCCGAATTATAGGCAAGAGCGCTGTCATCGGGGACATAATCCAGGTGGCTCTCACCCTCTTTTCGGCCAAAATTCTGTTTATTTTCAAAGGAAAACAGACGTGGAATCTCACCCAGCCACATTAGTCTTGGGGTCAGTTGTACAGGGTCACGACGAAGAACAAGATCAAAGTGTTTCGCCAGCTTTTGTTCAGACATCAATGAACCAAATTCATTACTCCCTTCGCCCTCAACGCTGGTAAAAGCCTGGGGATGGGCAATGAGCCGGGGACGCCGAGGTGGCATATGTTCAAATTGAACTTCATTGAGGCGCCGGACAAAGGGTTCCAGCCCCCAGGTATGATCAAGATGACCGTGGGATATGGCAATATCCTTTATCTGCAGAAGATTTATCCCCATCTTTTCGGCGTTTTTCAAAAATATATCCGAATAGCCGAGATCAAAAAGTACCTCATGCCCATCATCGTTGAGATAAAAGGACAGACCGGGTTCTGCCAGAAAATATCTATCAATAAGAGTATTGTTATCGACCAGTACCTTTACTTCCATCTGTGACCTCCACCTTCACAATACATTTCCTGCTCTTTCAACGGCCTGTCTGACAGAAATCAAAACGAAAAATCCAGAAATTTAACTTACGCCCTTTCTTCCAATCTGGATGTCAGCCTCTCCCCGTCTGCAGATAGGCCGCCCAGTCCTGTCTTTCAAGGAGAAGAACTTTTTTACGAGCCGCTTCTACATCATAGGGAATACGAAACTGCTCAACCAGCCAGCCATTCACCTTTTTTTCAAGTAAGGCATATGAGGCGTGGGCTGAGTAATTTTCCATTTTATGCACCACCGGAAGATCATCTTCATAGGCTGGTAAGCCTACGCTGCCGGGATTCACGATAAGCTGTGCTGTGGAAAGCGCTACAGTCCGTGGAATATGGGTATGGCCACAAAGGATGAGGGGGGAACTTTGTCCGTGAAGCAGAGCAATAATTTCTGCATCGGTGCGCACAGCGCCGGGGCCATTTTCAATATCTTCTAAAAAATAGATGCAGTCGTTTCCCGGGGCACCATGACAGAGGTAGACGTCAGCCGTTAATTGCATCTCTTTTGGAAGCAGCTGCAGCCAATCAAGGGGAGCACCATCAAGCTCGGCCAGGACAAACTGCAAGGTTTGATTGTCACGGATTTCATCATCCATCGACTCATATATCTGTCGGTCCTGATTGCCAGCAATGGTAATGATTTCTTCTTCAATCAGCAGTTCGTATGTCGCTCTCGGCGCTATTGGCCCATAAAAAATATCTCCAAGATTAACAATAACATCTGCACCCCGCTTTCTGATATCATCCAAAACGGCTTCAAGGGCAAAGACATTGCTGTGTATATCTGAAATGGCTGCTATTTTCATGGCGATTCCCTTTGTTCTCCTTCAACCCAAATTAGTATTTCTGCAACAAAATAACATCATCTCCAACAAAAGTCACACTGGCGCCAAAGACATTACCCAGATAGGTAAAGGTCTCTCTGCTATAAAAAGAGATATGGGTGACATCCCTGATATAATGCCATGTCGCAAAAGCAGCAATATCTCTTGTCATTTTTGTCATTACGCCAAGCAACCCACCTGGCAAAAGCAGCTCAAACAGTCGAAAGAACTCTTGTTCAGGGTTCCTGAAATGCTCGACAACCTCTGTTGCCGCAATAAAATCATATTTTGCCTCAAGGACACTCCTGTCATTCTGGTAGACAGGATCATACAGGGCTACACGATGGCCACTTTTTTCAATAATAGTGGCAAGTACAGGTGAGGGGCCACAGCCAAAATCAAGGCCCTGTCGCCTGGCAGGCAGGCGAAGGAGAAAAGGTGTGCTAAAACGGCGAAGAAAGCGAACATAGCCTTCATCGACATGGCTGTTTTCATGGAGATCATATTCCGCTTTTTCCCGTTTTAGAGTTACATGAAACCCTCGGGGAACGAAAATGAGAAAACAATGCAGACACCTGTGATAGGGGCGTAGACGATCCTGGTGGATGACCGTGATCATCCCACTTCCACAGAGGGGACAGCTTTCGGTGTTACGATCAATAACGGCAGTTCTCCCTGTACTCTATGGTTGAGAAGGTCCGCCAAACATGGCACCCCCTGTTGAACCTGAACAATTTACAGCGTTGAATAAAAATTGATTTCGGCTGTCTTTTGTGCAGATATGAACACAGCAAAACTTGAAATCTGAGTCAACGTAGCATTATGGTGCTCACGGATTGCAAGCCCACCCAGATGTTGCTTGTCATGGGTTGTATGTGCGTCAGCTGCAATTATTACGGCAAAACCGAGGGCCGCTGCCCTTCGCACTGTTGTGTCCACACAAAACTCACTGGCATAGCCGCAAACAATGAGGCTGTCAATTCGTAATGATCGAAGTTTTACCTCAAGCTCTGTCCCCAGAAAAGCATCAGGCGTGGTCTTTCTCAGCCTCAGGTCCTCATCGGCGCGGATCAGATCTGCGTGCAATCCCCAACCGTGACTACCATACAGCAGCTCACCTTGGGCCTGTTCGTGCTGAACAAAAAACACGGGAACACCTGCATCTCTTGCCTTTTTACTAAGTTCATTGATCCGGTCTATGACCACGTCTGCCTCGGCGGGAGGATTTCCCAGGAATAATCCGTTCTGAACATCTATGATCAGTAGTGCAGCTTTCAAAGCATTCACCTTATTCGTCCAAGGAGTAAAACAGCTCATAGCTCCTGTGTTTTGGGGGTTCTGGATAAAAAAGACCTGCAATTACCCCAGACCAACATCAAGCATCATCATTACAGAAAACCCAACCATGGTGGCCATGGTCACAAAATCGATGTTTTTCGAATTTCTCTGAGACTCAGGGATAAGTTCCTCTACAACAACAAAAATCATAGCCCCTGCAGCAAAACAGAGGGCGTAGGGGAGTATATTCTGCATCTTCAAGACGAAAAGTGCGCCTAAAACGCCTGCAACAGGCTCCACCATTCCAGAGCCCTGCCCCATCATAAAACTTTTCCATTTACTCATACCTTCTCTTCGAAGTGGCATTGAAACGGCTGTTCCTTCGGGGAAATTCTGAATTCCAATTCCAAGAGCAAGGGCGATGGCTCCGCCTATGGTCGCTGAAGGAAGATCTGCCGCCACGGCGCCAAAAGCCACCCCAACGGCAAGACCTTCAGGAATGTTATGCATGGTAATGGCGAGAACAAGCAGTGTTGAGCGCTGCCAGGAGGTCTTTACTCCCTCACTTTCACTTGTTTTGAATCCGGGATGCAGATGCGGCAGGAACCTGTCCGTGAGCCGCATGAAGATACCTCCCCCCATAAAACCGATAACAGCAGTAAGCCAGGCCGTATGACCTAGGGACTCAGCCATCTCAATCCCCGGTGCAAGGAGCGACCAGAAACTCGCTGCTATCATTACCCCTGCAGCAAAGCCGAGCATTCCATCCATGGTTTTCGGTTTAATTTCTTTTGCAAAGAACACAAGTGAAGCACCGGCGGCGGTCAGCGCCCAGGTAAACAGCGTTGCAAAAAAAGCCTGGGTAACTGGATTAAACTGCAATAAAAAATCAACCATTTCAACCTTTTTAAGTTTTCAATCCACTGACCCAAGCTGAATTGTATTACATACTCGTCACAAGCTAAGATACTTATGACCAGAAAAACCGGTTTTTGCCTATCCCAGCAATACAATTCCGGCAATCCAGCTCCTTGGTTCACCGCCTTCCTGTTCCGGTTTCAGATTTGACTCCCAACCGCATATTTTAAGCAGATGGGCAACATTGACGCCAAAGCCCGACATCGACGGCCGGGATCGTTTTGGATTCCGACAACCACCTCCAGAGAGCACGTTACAATCCGCCTCATCAAAACAGAACAGGTCTTTACAGGAGCCGCCGGCAAAGGCTCTGGCCTTGGGGTAGCCTTTTTTAATAGCGGTAAGCTCAAGGGTTGCGACAAGTTCGTGAAGGAAGGCCATCAACTCCCTGCGTTCCTCAGAAAACAACACAGCCGAAGGCACAACGATGCGCACAATGAGGACATGTGATCGCTCTTTGAGCATCTGCCTGAATGTCTCAGGGCCACCCACATGGGGAGGACAACCGGGTGAAAGACCGTAATTTTCACACCTGGGATCTTTGCAGAAATTGACAAGCTTCTCATCGATTTCAATCTCTTCGGTCATTTTCACAGCGACATCACTTGCACCAAGCGAAGTCGCCAGCTGTTGTAACTCTTCAAAACTTGCAGTATTTTTCATCCAGCCACCATACGTCAATATTCCCCGTAAAAGAAATTCATCCACTTCATTTGTTTTTTAGGCCAAACACAAGTTTCATTCTGGCGGCAACCGTCTCCTTACCAGGAGAAACCGGTTGACTTGTCCCCGCCTCGCCTTCCATAGCCATGGCTCGTACAGGGCCAGGCGGGAAATAACGACCATCATCCAACTCTTCAATAAGTAACGGCTCTGTAATCTCAGCACCAAGAGCTGCGGCAAGGCTCTCCGCCTTCTCCCGACCGTTTAGAACAGCCCTGGTTTTCACCTGGTCTTCAATCTCAGCCTTATTGGAAAGGGCAAAACTTACTCCGGAAATTGAAACATTGGGAGAAGATGTGAGTTTGGACCAAAATTCAACGTACCGTGTAAAATCACGGGTGATAAAATTGATTCCCGTCATTCCCCAGAAACCATTTTTTTCCCGGCTATTATTGCGATATACCCAGTTTTCTCTGAGCTGCATATTGGTGGTTTCGATCTCATCTTTGTTTAAACCAAGCTTCGTTAAAAGCGTAAGCACAGAGGACACCTCATTAACATGGGCCTGTGCGGCCTCAACAGCCGTCGGTCTCTCGGTTTTCACGACAAGGACCCAGCGCAATTCATCTGGTACTCTTTCTACTTCAGCGCTGCCAAAAACTATAATATGCGGCTGATCAAATGCGCCAGCAGCACCGGCTGCGCCAAAGACACAACAGGCGTAACTTACTGACAGGAACAGTAGAGTAATCTGTAGAATATATTTCATTTTACCTCCCCTGTGAACCTAAGCGGACACATCAGACCACACAGCATATTCATTGCCATTAGGGTCAGCAAAATGAAATCTTCTGCCCCCCGGAAACGAAAATACCGGGGTAATGATATTCCCCCCTGCTTTTTCTATTTTTTTCTCGGTTTCATTCAGGTCTTTGCTGTAAAAAACCACCAGCACACTGCCTTTAGTGGTAGATGAAACAAGAGGAGAGGTAAAAAATCCACCCTCAAGACCAGCACCTGAAAAAGAGGTATAGTCGGGACCGTAATCCACAAATGTCCAATTAAAGACTTTCGTGAAAAACTCTTTTGTTTTTTTGATGTCTTTTGCCGGAAACTCAAGGTAATTGATTTTCTCATGTTCGTTCATGATCAGCACCTCACAGTATTAAATAACATAGATACAAGACATTGGGTGTAGGTTACCATCTCAGCTATATGCACTGAAATACATATAATGTCTACAATACTCTTCAAAATTACCTAAGCCCAGATATTTCATAAAAAACCTCAGGTATCAAGAATATAATTATGATTTCCGCCTGTTAATTTTAAACTGAGATTGAAGCCAGAAATCTACGGCAGCTACAGCTTGTCCTTACCCATCAAAGAAAGAGAAAATGGTAATGTTGCTCCATTTATTTTTTTTACTGATACATTCCTCTATTGTGAGCAATCCAATCCTCTGCTATTTTGTCAGGTGAACTATAGAGAAGCTTGTAACAGATCCCTGACCAATCTTAACGTACGGCAAAATTTTGCTTTTATGGGAGGATGTCATGAAGAGTAGAGTTCATAACAGTGTTGGTGTCTTGTGTTGTCTTATTTTCTTCACCTCAGTTTCTCTTGGTAATTCCGCCCCTCTCCTTATTCGATTTTCCCATGTGGTCGCAGAAAACACCCCAAAAGGCATTGGTGCGAAAATGTTCAAGGAACGGGTTGAAACAAGATTAAATGGCAGGGTTGCTGTAGAAATCTATCCCGCTTCAGAAAAATTCACAGATGAGCAGGCCATCCTCGCACTCTTATTTGGAGATATTGAGCTTGCAGCACCCAGTTTTCCTAAATTCCATAAATTCAGCAAATCCCTTGAGGTCTTTGACCTGCCTTTCCTTTTTGAAAGTCAGGAAGAAATAAACAATTTCCAGCAAAGCGAGACAGGCCAGACACTTCTTTCATCCATGGAAAACGTCGGAATCAAAGGCCTGCGGTACTGGAATAATGGTATGCGGGTGATTTCAGCAGACAAGCCAATCAGAGAACCAGCTGATCTTGAAGGCCTGCTCATGAGAATTGAATCCTCATGTGTTTTTAGCGAGCAGTATGCCGAGCTTGGAGCAATCCCAATACAAATGCCCTTTGGCCGCTTGAAAGACTCTCTGAGGGATGGTGTCGTTGCAGGCTATGAAAATGCCTGGTCTAATATTGCCGCAGGACAACTACAACTGCTACGCCCGTATTTTATCGAAACTGACCATAGCTACCTTGGCTATATGGTGGTTTCCAGCACAAGTTTCTGGGACAGCCTCCCTGATGACATTCGCATGGAACTTGAAGCCATCCTTGATGAAGTCACTCGCGAAGTTAACAGCCTCGCCGAAAAAAGCGCACAAACAGACAGAGAAGAGATTATGCACAATGAGAACGTTACCATCGTCACTCCCACCGATGAAGAACGACTGCTCTGGAAAAAAGCAATGCTGCCAGTCTGGAAAAAATTTGAAGATGAGATAGGAACCGATATCATTGATGCAGCCCGTGTCGCAAAAGACCAACCCACCAGATAACTCAATTATTGAAACGGACTGTTTCTACTTACTTTCTGCATAACCATAAAAAACAATACTTCGGATCGAACGTTTTCCTCTGATCCGGAGTATTGTTCCTCCACAATGGATGTATTAGCAGTAATCTTCCATGATGAAGTGCTCTCCATCTAATTTCACGAAGTGAACACCATCAAATTTAGGCAATCCTGCTATTTTCCATGCTATTTCTGGGTTATCGAACTCGTTAAACACACAGCGGCTCGATTGACGAACTTCTCTACAAACATAATTTAAAATTGGGAAGCTGTGAAACTTGGCATAATAGGAGCGCATAAATCGTACAATTGCCATTTGTTCAGGTGAGATGTGCTCAATACCTTCCTGCCGTGCTATAGTCTCCGCCACACAATCGTCCCAATCTTCCGGGTGTGACATAAACCCGTCGTTATCCATGGTAATCGTTTTGCCACAACATAATAACTCAGCCATGATATTCCTCCTCTGATACAACACCAACAGACCTGCCTATCTATCTGATATGCAGGCGTAAGGGAGAATCCCCTACATATGGAGATAATGTAATCATTATTGAAAACGAATACAGGCGGGAGGCGGGATAGATCAAAAAATCAACAACAAAGGATGGCTCAGGGGAAAACAACTGTAAAGAACACCATCCCCATTAGGTTACTGGTTTCTTGGTGTTTTTCAACAACAGTAATTGCAGCAAGAAAAAAGCAAAAACAACAGGTCACGACCCAGTCAAAGTGGTCCGAACTTTTGTGGCAAGATCATCAATCGTATACGGTTTTTGGATAAAGCGAATACCTTCATCCAAAATACCGTTGTGGGCAATAACATTTGCCGTATAGCCTGACATGAACAATACCTTCACATCAGGGAAAAGGAGAGTGATAGCAGAGATAAGTTCCTTGCCCGTCATCTCCGGCATAACCACATCGGTTAAAATCATATCTATTTTGCCGTCACATTTCTTTGCTAAACCAATGGCCTCATTTGGCCTGGCCGCAGCCAAAACGATATAACCGAGCCTTTCGAGCATCTGCTGCGCCATCGACAGCAAAACAGGATCATCCTCCACCAGCAACACAGTCTCGCCCTGGCTGCACCTGTTTTTGCTGCTGGTTTTCTTTGCGGGAGTGCGCTCTGCTTCTTGTCTTAAGGGAATATTTACTGTAAAAGTTGTCCCCCTGCCGGGTTCACTGTATACATTGATAAAACCATTATTCTGAGTGACAATACCATAGACCGTTGACAACCCAAGGCCGGTTCCATGGCCGGCATTTTTGGTCGAATAAAATGGTTCAAAGATTCGGCTGAGATGTTCCTTTTCTATCCCGCAACCGTTATCACTGATGGATAACTGGACAAAGTCTCCGGGGTAAAGACCAATATGGCTTGCACAATATTGCTCATCTAACACCACCTGCTTTGTTTCAATGATGATCTTCCCGGCACTGCCACTGCCGATGGCATCCTTTGCATTAACGCAGAGGTTGGCAAGAATCTGATCTATCTGAGTCGGGTCTATCTTTATCATCAAAGGATCAGATCCCACAATCCATGCAAGCTCGATCTGTTCCCCAATCAGACTTTGGAGGATATCATATATTCCCTTCACGGCTTTATTCAGATTGAGCAATTTTGGTGATACCGTTTGCTTACGGGAAAATGCCAGAAGTTGACGGACGATATCAGCCGAACGTTTGGCCGCAGCAAGTATTTTTTTCAGATCACCATGGACCTTCTGCTGAGGCTCAACATCCTGCAGCGCCAACTCCGTGTATCCAATAATTACTCCCAGGATATTATTAAAGTCGTGGGCAACCCCTCCGGTAAGACGCCCGACCGCCTCCATTTTTTGTGCATGTTGTAATTGTGATTCCAGCAAGATCTGCTCTGTGATATCACTTTTAACGGCAACAAAGTTAATAATCTGCCCATCGCCATCAAAAATTGGGGAAATGGTCACCTCTTCGGTAAAAAAGCTACCATCTTTATGCCGGTTAACCAAACGACCTTTAAAAGTCTCGCCGCTATTGAGAGTCTGCCACATTTTCTGGTAAAATGAAGGGGCCTGCTCACCACTTTTCAAAAAAGACAGGTTTTGCTGTAGCACCTCCTCACGACTGTAGCCTGTAACGCTCTCAAAAGATGGGTTTACATACTGTACAATGCCCGCCCTATCGGTAATGACAATGGCATCACGGGTTTGCTCAATAGCTGCGACGAGGCGTTCCCGTTCGACTTCTCTTTCGTGACGTGCTGAGATGTCATGAATAATAACCAGATGCCCGATCCACTTGTTATTTTTATCAAAAAGTTTAGTCCCAAACACTTCACCGGGGAATTGTTTTCCAGACTTATTCCTATACTTAGCAACGGTCACCCGGTCTGAGATCGGTGCTGACGTTCCGCCCTTCGTCCAATACAGCTTCTGATACTGATCTCCATCCGGGTAGAGAAACTCCGTCGTATTGCCAATAAATTCTTCCTGGCAGTAGCCAAACAGACTCTCGGTGCTCTTATTGGCCAGCAGGATCTGCCCCTTGGTATCCGTGAGAAAAACACCATCTTCAATGGCGTTAAACATCGTTTCAAACAACAATTTCTGTTCGAGGATTTCCCGCTCAATTTTTCGGATTTTGCTTATATCCCGGGTCACGGATATAATGTGGGCTTTCCCGCTCAGAGAAATGAGTCGCGCCGACATTAACCCAAGACAAACAGTCCCATCTTTTCTGCGAAACCGAGCCTCAAGGTTCTCGCAATAACCGTTTTCCTTTAAGATGGTGAGCAAACGACCTCTATCAGCAGTATCCCCCCAAATATCGAGGTCCAGGGAGGTCTTTCCAGAGACATCCGCCCTGGTAAATCCTGTCAGGGAAGTAAATCCTTCATTTATATCGATATACAGGCCGTCCTCAAACCGGTTGATATTTATCGCGTCCGGGCTTGAATTAAAGGCGAGGGAAAATTTTTCTTCACTCTCCTGCAGTTTTTTCTCCGCCCTTTTTTGCTCCGTCACGTCGGTTATAAGCGACAACATGAATTCCCGCCCCTGAAGACTGATTTTTTCAGCTGACCAGAGCGCAGAGCGAACCCCACCTGTTTTTGTTATAAATTCAACGGGATAATTACTCAGGGATGATTCGGCCCGGAAGCGGGCGACTGCATGTACCCTCACCTCCGGGTCTTTCCATATACCTACTTCTGTCGAGGTTTTACCGAGAAGTTCATCTCTTGAATACCCAAGCATCTCAAGCCAGCGCTGATTGACATTAATAAAAATTCCAGAATCAATCTCCGCAATAACCATGGGCGCCGGACTAAAATCAAAGGCTTTGACAAAGCGTTCATTGCTCTCGTAAAGACGCTGTTCTTTGAGACGTTCCTCCGTAATATCACGGGCAACATGTAACAGGGTCTCTTCCATGCCATCTGTTGCTGGGATAACTGCAGAATCGACCTTAAAGACTTTATTGAGTAATTCATGGCTGATGACTGCAGAATGCTCATTCTTGTCAAGATGGGTTGACAACAAGGGGCAGTTCGGGCACGGCCTGGACATGCCTGAAAATATTTCATAACAATATTTACCTGTTAGCAGGCCTTTGTCTACCTGGAAAAAGTCATGGGCGGCCTTGTTGGCTCGAATAATTTTAAAATTTTTGTCCTGGATCGTGACAATATCATGGATTGAGTCGAAGCTTAGCCTCCATGAATCATCCGCCGCTGCGGGGGCGGCCTTTTCCCGGCCTTGCAAACCGTCACCTTCCCGGAAAATACAATGAAACAGGATCATACCCGTTGCCACATCCCCTTCTCGCCTACAATCAAGGAGCATGGTAAGCAAAGGACCATTTTTCTTTTGCAGCCGAATCTCAACTGATGTTTTGGATCTGGAACAGGTGGGGTCCATAACCTCAGTGTGAAACAGTTCTCTGTCTCCCGGGCAAAGAAGGTCAGCAAAGAAAGTACCTACCACCTCAGTGTTTCTATAGAGAAAAAGGTCGAGCCACAGCTGATTTGCCTCAAAAATTCTACCTTCCGCATCAAGCACAAGATATGGATGGGTTAAGGAGGTCCCGTCCCTGAGACACTTATCCATTGATGGTAACGGGCCATACAGGTCTTTGTATGCACCTACCTCAATCTCCAGGGCTCGATACTTTTCTTCCAGTTTTTGATAGGACAGCTTTTCTGGCATGCACCACTCTAAGGTGTTGATATACTCTAAAATAACAGACTCAACATATTCGCTTTTTTCCTGCAGGGTAATCAGAATGACAAAGTAGTATATTTACTCGGAGAAGTAGCGAGGACGCAACAGGTTAAAATAGGTCTTTATCGGGACATTCCATGTCCCATTAATCTATACTGAGAAGATGGGCCCTTAAATTCACTTTGGTGTTTTTCAGATTGAGACGCTCACGGATACGTTTTCGGTAGGTTTCCACTGACTTCACAGAAATTCCAAGGATTCTTGCTATTTCCTTATTGGTGAGACCTTTTTTTATCATATCCGCGACCTCTATCAGGGCTGGGGTAAGAGCGGAATGTACGGAAGAAAGCTTTTGGGCAAAAGGAGAACTGATGGTTTCCAGATTACTTTCCAGAATATTCAGCTGGGACTTCTGCTGCAAATCAAGACTTCCAAGTTTTAACCGTTCAATACCGGGTAAAATCAGCTGGCGGATGTTGACCAGAATTCCCCGGTCATGTTCCAGCAGATCCTCCTCCCGGTTCCTGATAAGGATTTTAAGAGCCGCATTCATCTCTTTGAGCTCAGC
This sequence comes from Desulforhopalus sp. IMCC35007, assembly GCF_005116575.1. Taxonomy (GTDB): domain Bacteria; phylum Desulfobacterota; class Desulfobulbia; order Desulfobulbales; family Desulfocapsaceae; genus Desulforhopalus_A. The sequence goes on from NZ_SWCN01000014.1 coordinate 105,345, forward strand.
CTGCTTGATCTTCAACGTTTCCTCGGCAAGGCGCTGAAGAATCGCCACAGATGTGTGCCCTGCAAGTCGCTCCATAAAAAGGATATAATCCCTGCTGAAGTGCGTCTTGTTCTTATGGTACAGCTGAATCAGACCAAGGAAATTGTCTCCTACTCGGAGAGGGACAAGCAGGATGGATTCATAGATCACTTCTCTGCAATGCTTCCTGATATCAAAGGGTATCTGCAGAATATCACGTTGTAAAAAAAGCTGACTGGAACTGTGCGTATAAAAACTTCCTCCTTTTGTAAACAGAGTAAAGGGGATGTCATAGGTAGCATCATTGATATGCTGCTCAATATAGTGTAAAGCCGCCAGCCGGTTCTGATGGGTCTGACTCCCGAGTGCATTTTCCCTGGCAATGAATTCTGCAGGAAATCCTACACTATTATAGGTAGCTTCTACACTGCTTACGCTCAAACGAAGAGCAATGGCGTCTACTCTGGAATAATCCTTTAAAAAACAAACAACACCATCCAACATTTTTTTCAGATCACTTTTTTCACTGATCAAACCAAAGAGTTCAAGTTGAACATCTTTTTCTTCTTCCAATCTTTTTCGATCATCGATTTCAACTATCATCGGCAGAAAATACAAAGGTGTTCCTTCGCTATCCCGGATCAATCGTGCTGACAATCTCACCCATACCACCCTGCCGTCTTTACGAATGTAACGTTTGTCCATCTCATAAAAATCGATCTCCCCCAAAACAAGTCGCTTTGCATACCGCAGATCAAGGGGCAAATCATCGGGGTAAGTGATATCAGTAAACTCAAGTGCAAGGAGTTCTTCTGCCTGATACCCGGTTATTCGACACAGTTCCTGATTGACTTTCAAGAACCGGTAATCGAGCCCAACCATGGCCGCCCCGATGGGGGATTGGTCAAAAGTACGCCTGAACAGTTCTTCGCTGTGACGAATCTGAATTTCAGCCCGCCGTCGCTCCGTAATGTCGGTTACTACAACAGCGACTTGTCGCTCAAAAGGACTGAAGGCGTGAACATCAAAATGGCGGTCAAATTCCGCACTGTAATTTTCAAAACGTACAGCTTGCCGACTGAGAGCGACCTGTCCAAAAGTTTTTATCCAGTAACGTTCGGTGCTGGGTAAAAGTTCCAATAAGGTTTTACCGATGATCTGCTCAACCGTAAAATCAATTATCTTTTCAAAGGCCGGGTTGACCTCCAAAAAACGACAATCCACCGGTTGACCGTCTTTATCAATGACGACCTCATACAAGGCAAAGCCGTTAAGCATCCCCTTCATCAGTTGACGACAGAGATGCTCACTGGCGCTTCGTTCATTTTCAAGCCTGCTTATCTCTGTAACATCAGTCAGAACAGTACACGAACGGATAAGCCGTCCATCTTCATCGCGCTCTGCATTTGCGGACAAGAGAACCTCGAAGATCTCCCCACTTTTTTTAATAAAGGCACAGGGAATATTTTGACAGCTTCCCTTATGGTAAAATTCAGGCAGGCCATTTTCAATTGCGGAGCGGCGAGATACCGGTGACAGGAAATCAATGACTGCTCTACCCAGCACCTCTTCTCTTGTATAGCCCATCTCCAAAAGCCAGACATCACTGACGTCGACAATTTTCCCATCCTTATTGGTGGTGTGGATCATCGCAGGAATGCTCTTCAAAGACGTTTGCTCAACGGTTCGGACATCTTTATCCCGGCGGGGATGCTTTTTGGGTTTATCCTGATTCATGTAATCGTCAACGAAGAGATGTTTTAATCAAAGCCCGGATTTCTCATCAATAAAGTTTTTCACAAGTGGAGACACAAGCCATACCGCTGTAGTCAATTACAGCAAGTGGCCTGTAACGCTGTACCTTTGGAAAAGTCTACCGACCCGAAGGCTGAGCTTTTGATTTGAAACAAAAAACACACTGTTTTCTGTGATAGTCAATCTTATAAAATGAAATCATGTCGTTGAGGTTGTAACCAAAATGCCCATGAGAAATGCGGGATAGAACCATGGCTCATGCATTCGGCTACCAACCTGATTTTCATGAGAAACCGGGCTGTTCATTTCCCCTGGTTCTGCTGCAACCTTGGTCTTGGTTATAAGCCTGAAACGAATCGAAGGTCACAGAAAAACTACGACACCTGCGACAACATTGACCGAAGACCAGAATTTCGCTGGTGTTTTCGAGCCAAGGCGAGGCGAAGAACAGAACGGTCTGTTACAAGCTTCACCTTTTTTTTGGCTCTGGTTACCGCAGTATAGATGAGTTCACGGCTCAACACCCTGTTATCTTCGTTGGGCAGAACAACGACCACTTCGCCAAATTCTGAGCCCTGGCTCTTATGAATCGTCATGGCATAGACTGTCTCAAAGGCAGGCAGCATTGTAATGGCACAATTTTTCAAGCTCCCGTCGGGGCGTTCAAACCAGACTCGAAGGGCGTTTTTTTCCTTATCCCAGAGACAAATACCAATATCGCCATTGTAAAGATCGAGTCCATAATCATTTTGGGTGATCAGGATCGGACGACCGATATACCAATCGTTGTGGCGGCAATGATACCCCCTTGCGGCCAGACTTTGTTCCAGCCGGCGATTAATAGCTGCAACCCCATGATCGGTAAAAGCGAGTCCGCAAAGCACCTGAAATTCATTGAAACGGAGAAAACTTTCCCGTATTTCCTTTTCAGAAAGGCTGTCTATCCCCTGAACAAACTGAAGATACTCGCCATAACGAAGGCTCAAATATCCTTGCAAATCGCTTTCTTTGCAAAGTGAGACCTGCTCGCTGTCGTTTTCCGCCAGCTGCTGCCACACCGCCTCATGATCTGCGGCATTAATATTTGCAGCCAGCCTCTTAATATTATCATCAAAACGGTAGGTCTTTCTCAGTTCAATGCTATTGCCCGGCATGCTGTGGATCAGGTCTCCGAGGACGGCACCCGATTCCACGGAGGCGAGCTGATCCTTGTCACCCAGCAGGATCAGGCGACTGCCCGGTTTTAAAGCATCAACAAGCTTGCTCATCATGGCCAGGTCAACCATTGACGCCTCATCAACCACCACCACGTCCTGTTCAAGAGGGCTGGCATGATTATGCCTGAACTGTGGAGAATGCTTTTGTACCCCCAATAGACGATGCAGGGTCATTGCAGAATCAGGGATCCTCTGCCTCAGCTCGTCCGGTACCTTGAGCCTTTCCAGACTTGCACCAATGGACTCGCTCAATCTCATTGCCGCCTTTCCCGTTGGAGCCGCCAAACCTATACGAAGCGACCTGTGTTCACTTGCCAGAAGCAGGGTCAGCATCTTTATAACGGTGGTCGTTTTACCGGTCCCCGGGCCGCCGCTGACAATAACAAGAGCCTTGTCAAGAGCGGCAAGAGCAGCATCCATCTGATCATTACCGGCTTGAGGTTCTCCGGCAAAAAGCAGCTTGAGTATGGCTTGGTCGGCATCCACCACAAAACGGGTTTTGGCCATTGCCTGTATCTGTGCGGCAAGACGGCTCTCGTACCGGTAATATCTCTCAAGATAGAGACTCGATCCATCAATAATCAATGGCGCGGCGGGGGGACACGTAGCGGCCGCGATATCCAGAGCAAGACCCGTAGTTGAAAGGAGCTTTTTCTCGTGTGCCGTGATCGTCAAACAGCTGTGCCCTTCGCCAAGGGCCATAGAAAGCCGTAAGATCAGTGCATAAAAAGACTCTTTTTCAGCTCCCAGAAGCCCCGAACGCACGGTCAGAAAGCCTGCAAAGCTTTTATCTAAACTGGTTTCATCCGGCCTCATCACAGCGAACCTCCTCACCGAAGAGACGATTTAACTGCTGCAGGGTCTCATAGTCTGGCAGAGTAGAATAGATTCCACTGCCTGGAGCGTCAGGAGACATACCCCGGATAAAGAGGTACATCACACCTCCGAAATCTTGTCTGTAATTATAGTCAGGGAGGAGGTTCTGCAGATGCCGATGCAGGACGAGGGAGTATATCCAATACTGCAGGCCATAGTTGTGCGCCTGCATGGCGGAGACAAGTTGATCAGGTTGATACGCGAGGAGATCTCCTCCGAGATAATTGGTTTTATAGTCCATGATATAATACTTGCCTTCAAAAAGACCAACCAGGTCGACAAAACCGGTGAGATATCCTCTCATTTGCCGGGAACTGACTGGCAGAACCGTGGGATCACCTTGGAGAATGTCATAAATTCCAGCCGTATCAAAGGAGTTGAACCTGAAATAAAACGGCATCTCTTTAAGACACCTATCTATCGGGAGGTCACGGAGTCTAAACCCCCCGGGCAAATAGGATGAGACCACGCATTCGAGCAATTTTGCGATCTCTTCAACAGTTGCATCAACCCCATACTTCTCACATTTACGGCTGATTTGAGAAAGAAGTTCAGGATTGCTGGATGGAGCAGAAAGAGATGAAAAAGAAAACTCCTCAAGCAGATCATGGATCAGATTACCAAAGTGGGCGCCTGCGGGCAGGTTTGGGACCGCAATGGAAACAACAGCTTCAACTTGTATCAGAGAAGTGGTTGCCTTTTCATATTCATAGTCACTGAGCGCTGCAAGGCCTGAAAAACTGGTCATTTGCCAGTCGGTAAAAAGAGACCGGCGAGATGCCTGCAATGGATGAAGTTCTGCTGTTTCGGGCTTTGTCGTAAAGTTTTCAGTCGGTACCTCTGCCGTTATCTGGTGATGCACGCTGCTTCCTTGGCCCTCAATTTCTTCAAAGCGTAGATATTGCTCCTGTGGATCACATGGACCTTCGGGAAAGAGAAGATAGCCAAGGGCTGATCCAAATGAATCCGCCACTGCTGTATGTTTTTTCACATCCCCCCACATGGTGTAACAGCGTACCTTGGCTCGCGTCAAGGCAACATAAAGCAGGCGAAGATCCTCTGCTTTTTCTTCCTGGTCAGCCAGGGCCTTTCGCTCGGAAAAGTGCTCAGAGCCGAGATCAATGACAGTCTTGCCATGTTCATGGACCGCAATCTGGAACTGCTCTTTTTCCAGACGGCTCGACGAATACCAGAGGTAAGGACAAAACACGACGGGGTACTCAAGGCCTTTTGCGCCGTGCATGGTAACGATCTGCACTGCGTCCTCATCACTTTCCAGCAGAAGTTCACCACCGGCTGCTCCATTTTCAAGAAGATGCATGCGCTGCAACCATTGCAGAACCTGACCAATTCCGTAATTCTCTGCACTTTCCTGTTCCTGGATTAGCTCTACCAGCTGATACAGGTTGACGATGGAACGTTCTGCATATCTGCTCCCGGCGATGTTGATGAGGATGTTTTCATTGACGATAAAACGGTTCATCATGGCAAACAGTCCCTGCTCCAGCCAGAGCCCATGATAAAAGATCATCTTTGCCTGCCAGGCGGCCAACCGGTCTTCATCCTGCCAGATTTTCACCAACTCAGTTCCCTGTATATCAAACCAGGAAATGGTCATGGCAGCTTTTAAGCGCACGATTTCAGTGGGAGAGGCAACCGCTTTGAGCAGAACGATAAGCTCTCTTGCTTCGGTGGTGTGAAAGACAGATGTCCGGCTGCTTACAACCGCAGGGATTCCCGCCTCAATTAAACTTTCCAGGTACTGTTGTCCCTGTCTGTGACTACGCACCAGAATAGCGATATCCTTTGGTTCCAGGCTCCGGTGGACCTCCCCACTCTGATATATGGTAGTACTCTCTGGCCCCGTGAGGCGACAGATTTCCCCAACCACATAAGATCGAAAAGCGTCTGCGGCCTTACCCGAAGACCACCTGCCTTTTTTATCCTCAGGATGTGCTGGCAGGGTGCAATATACCATCCCCGCAAGGCTCTTTTCATTGCAGACAATATCATAATTATCAGCAGTCAACCCCGGAATTATTCTATGAAAGCCGAGCCTGTTTTCATCATATAAAAAAGGTTTTGACCTGCTGGCAAAGAGCCTGTTCACCTCAGTTACCAGCCTGGGGTGGGAACGATAGTTTTTTTCAAGAGTGAGCAAATTACGGGCGCTGTTTCTGGCCTTGAAATACGAATGTATATCCGCCCCGCGAAATTTATAGATCGCCTGCTTAGGGTCCCCGATGAGATACAGGTAGTGGCCACCATCACCGAAAATTTCTGAAAAAATCTTGTATTGCAGGCTGTCTGTGTCCTGAAATTCATCTATCAGGGCAATAGAATAGCGCCCCCCGATAACCTCGCACAACTGTTTGCCCTTTTCGCCGTCAAGACCGGCCGCAAGATTGGCGATAAGACCATCAAAGCCCATGGTGCCCTGTTGCAACAGTCGCGTTCTCACCTCATCTTTTAGACCTGCGAGCTTGAGGCGAAAGGCAAGGATCAGCTCGTTTTTACTCCGACAAAATTCCTCCACTTCCGCTGTGGGAACTGGCCAGTCTGCAAGATAGGCCTTCTTTTTCTCTTCTCCCCTGAATTTATTGCCATTCAGACCACTCATAAGCTTTGACTCCGTCAGGAGTTCAAGCTCGCCAGGAAAGACCAGGCTTGAGCCGTCAATAAATAAAGAGACTGCACCAAACCAGGCAGAAAAGTTTTCACTGATGCCTTTGTTGAAATGATTACTGGCAATCCCCTCCACAAGGAACTGGTACAGTCCTGCACTGTGATTTTGCCACCAGACCCGCAAGGCCTCCATCTTTTCAAGTACAGCCATAGTGGCTGTTTCAACGGATATCTCAACCGGTTGAACCTCTCCCACCTTTTTGTAAAACTCAGAGACACTCGCGTAGAGTTTTTCAGGGGTTTCAAAGGTCGCTGTTAAAAGGGCGCAAGGGAGTGCATCAAGGCCATAAACTTCGTTTCGCCAGAAATCGTCGACCACTTCTGAGATAACGTGCTCAACGCTTGTCACCAGCTCAACGTTAAACAGCTGACCACTCTCAAGGGCCTGATCTACCAGCATCCTCTGGCAAAACCCATGGATGGTAAAAACGTTGGCGTTATCGATATCGTACAGGGCAATCTGCAGCCGCTGGATAGCCTGGCTGTAATCGGTCAAAGAATCGAGCCAATCAACAAGCGTCGCGTCGGTCTGTTCTTCCACCCTGTCAGGGCTTACATCCAATCTCTGTACCAACAGCGCTCTCGCCTCCGCCAGCCGATTCCGGATTCTACTTTTCAACTCCTCCGTAGCCGCTTTGGTAAACGTTACAATAAGGATCTTTTCTATCGTAACACCGAGCTCTACAATCCCCCGAAGAACCAGCATGCCAATAGCATAAGTCTTGCCAGTCCCGGCACTTGCCTCTACAAGACTTATGCCTTTGGAAAAAACGGCCCTGGCTGAATCAAACACAACAATCGGCTCAGTCATCTGCATTCTCCAGAAGAGCTGCCATTATCGCTTGGGACAATTCTTCAAACTCTGGGCCCAGCCAGCTCTCTTGACTTCGCCCTTTCAGCAAAAGTTCCATCTCCGGCTCGTAACCCCTATCAATAGCCTCCTGCATGACGCCCCGTGCCTTATCCAGGGGGGGAACAGTGGTGTTTTTCCTCAGCTGCTCTGCGTAGACAAAGGCAGGCTCAACATAGAGTTGAGAGGGCTGACAGTGTCCTGCATGAAACAGATCCAGCAGATAGTCAAGCTCAGGTCCACCCTGGATGCCGGCAAAGGAAAGAGAAATATCCTTTGTGACAATGGAGGTCCGTTTACTCCCAGAGCTTATTGCATTGAGCAGCAGATGATGCAACCAGCCCGAGACAAGATCACGGCCACGGAGTTTCCCGTACCGGATAATAAGTATTCCCTGTTCATAAACATTGCCGAGAGACCCATGCAGGTGGTAGTCGCCAACCATCAGATCCACCGGGTGGTCAGAACACTTCTGACCCAGTGCAGCTGCGTTGACCGTTTCAATAAATTCGCCAATCTCTTTTTTCTTTAGAAGGTAGCTGAGTTTTCCCACCGTGCCCAAAGGCCAGCGTCCGGCAATCTGCGCTTTACGCAAAAACTCCTGACCCGCCTCATCTCTTTTTTCAGGTGCAGCAAGTTCCGCTTCAATAAGTGCCTGTTCTGCGTGGTATCTAGCAAGACCTTCCAGATAAAACGTTTCCCGGTCTTCCGGAAATTCTTCAACTCCAGAGAGAAAGACACCGAGACATTGGCGGACAAAATATTTCTGGGGATTGTTAAAAAAGCTCAACAGTGCATGTACGCTCACCTCTTTTTCCGGAGGCTCAAGGCTTCCCTGCCACCAGGCCTGACCTGCGGGTCGTTCCTGACTGAGTTTATCCGCGACCTGACATGCATAAGCGTCGTAACTTTTCAGTCGGGAGGCCCGGCTGCCTGTAAAATATTTTTTACTGAAACTATGGAGAGGATGGTGAACGATGAGGCCTTTTACCTTGTAATGGTTTTCCAAAAGCTCCAGGAGCTCAGTAATAATAACAGACGGAGGGACCTTTTCATTTGTAAGGACAGACTGACCTATATAACTTAAATAGAGATTATCTCTGGTGGCTATAATTGCTTCTAGAAACTGATAACGATCGTCGGCTCTTGCAGAGCGGTCTCCTAGGCGAAACTTGCCTGAGGTCCCCATAAGATCAAAATTATCGTGGGTGTCCGGTTTAGGGTAAATCCCGTCGTTGAGACCCAGAAGGCAAACCACTCTAAAGGGGATGGAGCGCATGGGCAACATGGAACAAAAGGTAAGCTGGCCCCGCATAAAGCCCGAGCTGGTTCTCTTTTCCTGCGCCGACTGGATAAACCATTCCCGTATCACTTCAAAATCGAGCTCACTTTCAGGGAACTCCTCCATGGTCCTGCCAAGGTCTGCAATGAGGCTGCGAAGTTCGATGAGTTCTGATTCGTTGTCATCACCAAACAATTGACTCACATAGGAAAGCAGTACCTCTGACCAGCCCGCAAGACTACGATGTTCACTCAGGGCAATTCTTGCTTCTTCCACAACATCAATGAACCGGCACAGGCCGCCGAGAGCACTTGCCCCCCTGCCCTCCAGTTCAGTGAAAGGAAGAATCCCACCAACAAAATCCTCGGAGGCCGTCGCATAGCCCATAAGCATTCTATCGAGCCCGGCCCGCCAGCTGTTTTCACTAAACGGCTGAACGCCTGCATCCTGCCGTTGACTGGCAGACAAGCCCCAGCGGATGCCAGCCTCCCTCACCCAGTATTCGATGGTTTCAAAATCTGTCGAGGTAAGATCAAACTGGGGCAAAATTGCAGGCAGGCGGAGAATATCCAGCACCTCACTCCAGCCAAAGCGCCCGGAGAAAAGTTCAAGAAAGGCAAGAAAACCTGCAAAAACTGAATTTCTGCGCCTCACACTGCGATCAGCTACCGAATGCTGGATATCTGAGAAAAGAGCGGGAATAATCGGCGCATATTCCTGAATATCAGGGGCCATAACAACGATATCCCGGAGTTCAAGATCAGGTTTTGTGTGAAGAAGATGGAGAAGCTGGTCACGTAATACCATTAACTCTCTTCGCCTGGAATGACAGGAAACAATCTGGATCGAATGATCGTCCCAAGAGAACTCCGGCGAATTTTCCGGCAGACATCCCTCAAGGATATCCGCCTGAACCCTGTGTAAAAGACATGCCTTCTGATAATCTCCATCTCCTACCGGAGACTGATAACTTGCAAATTCAAGGGCAAAGTCGGCACCTTCAAGCATCATAATCTGAAGATCCTTTCCCTGACGGCCAAGGCTTGCAAGAAGAGGATGATCTTCATCCTCAATGTCCTCTGCACCCTCGCCAACCAGATGCATCTTTTTCTTAAAGAGCTGCTTTTTCGTCTGTACATCTCCCCAGTAATGACGACAGGGAGAGAGAAGAAAAAAGTGAACATCCATATGGATGGCCAGGCTCCCGAGAAATTGAAGGAAAAGCGGTGGCATGGTGTGCAGGCCAATCACGGCAATACGCTTGGGTAACAATCTGGAAAGGTCCGTTTGTGTTTGTAGTTCCTCGATAAGAGATTGGAAGAGCATTCCCCGGTGAACATTACCACCGGGCTGGGCTGTAAGGCGCCTCCAGAGCATCATCTGCCAGGGTTCGGATGCATGGTTTGTGGTCAACACGCCTTTTTCCCAGGACAAAAGCATGTCGGAGCGCATCAACTGGTATTGATCAAAGACATTGGCCAGTCTTCTTGAAAGTTGAAATCTTTTCAGATTACTCTTTTCGCCCTGCAGGTAATATTGCAGCGGTTTATATACCTCATCATCAATTTCAGTAAGCAGTTGTTCAATACGAAAGGTGAGGGTCTGCCGCTGAAAGCCATCAGGGCTAATCCCCATATTGAGGCGGTCCGCAATCGAGCTGAGGAAATCTAAGGGAAGAGAGAAGGCAAAATTACACAAACTTGCAAATTCATCGGCGAGGGTCTGGCAGACCATTCGTTCCATCCCCTGACTCTGAATAAGAAACAACTCACCACTGAAAAGATCGGGCTGTTTGTCGATACGTATAACCTCAGCCAGCTGGTGCAGTAAATTTTCCGTACGGTTTGATACATGGAGGTAAAACATTACGTAACCATGAAAAGAATAGTATCATACAACCATTTCTTACATTTACAGACGAAGGGAGTACAGGTATTATTTACCGCCACTGACATCGACACCTGCATACTCATAGATGCCAAAAAGAAGGCCGGCTATAATGCCGAATGCAAAAAACAGCCGAAGGCGACGGTCCCAGGGAAGCTTTTCGCCATCGGACATATATTGCAGTAGGGCGATAATAACGTAGGTAATACCAGTAACATATGGGACTGTCTGCAAAAGCTGCCAGCCAGTGGCCTGTAAGGTAGTGGTCAGATCTGCTCCTATACGCAGATTAAACAAAATGTAGAGTACAGCAGAAGCTGTAAAAGTAATTTTACTTCGAAGACCTGACATATGAACTCACTTAAAACCCTTATTTTTCCAGCAACCGTAATTCATTCGATTCGCCAGTACCCAATTTTTCTTTTATTTGACAAGATACACATGATCTCCCCGGTTGAAGCAGGCGAGATACCCCCTACAGAAAACTCCACAGATAGTTTCATTAATTCCGGTTTATGTCAAGTAGATACTCCCTGCCCTCTTGGAGAAAACCGCAAACGCTTTCTTCATCTTGTAGCAGATATCAGGAATCGAAAAGATGATTACGCAGCCCAGCTCAGCGCGCTCACCCTCACCGCCATGTCTTCAGCCAAAGACTCAGGAGAGGAATCAGAACGCGCCATCATCAACGGGGTCATTACCCCAAAGAACAAAAATGTCGAGGAAACAGAAAAGCGCCGTGAAGCAAAACTCTGGCAGGCCCGTCTTGTTCTTGCCATAGGAGAGATCCTCGACGCAGAAGAAGAAGAAATCGCCAGGAATCTCGCTGCACTGGAGGACGATACTGCAGACCTGTTTGAGGCGCTCCATGGAGAGATGGACGACCCTGAGGAAAACAGCCATGAAAGCAGTCCCTTTAGTGAGCTTACCGAGCTCACAAGTAAATTCAGTGCTGTCCATGGTGGAAATATGGCAAAACGGTTGACCAGCTGGACACAGCTGTTCGCCGAGAGCAACCTCACCGACGCCGACATCTTTCTCACCACAAGTCCGGACGTCCATGATATCGTTGCTGAATCATATAATAACATCGCAAAACCTGGCAGTACCCCCAGGCATCTTGAAGGTCTGGAGTTGCCAGGACTCATTGGCTGGAACGAAAAAGAAGCCGTGCAGGCCGTCCATCAGTTTCAGGCGGACAATCAGCAGTTCCTCTCTCAGTTCAACAATGTCCTTGGTACATTAAAAGAATACAGCACGACGGGCGCTCATGAATGGGAAGATGTTGTCTCTGCATTAAATGAGGCGCTGGAAAACAGTTTCCCCAAAAAACACTGGGGCAGACTTTCCCTCACAATATCAATCTTTGACCGGTGCAGTATCCGATCGTTGCTGAGTGGAACAACACCCAATGAGCCGGTTAAAAATGGGATTCTTCTGGTGGTTTCATAAGAAACGCACCAACAACAATCTGTTAAAAGAAGAGTCCTTCTCTAAAGGAAATGCCACCCCGTTTAAAAAGACGGGGTGGCCACAAACTACTCACAACATGTGTAAGGATTAATGGTAGTGACAGGGCAGCTCGCGGCCCGGACGACCTTATCGGCAACACTGCCGAACATTATTTTTTCCAGCCCTTTATAACCATGGGTTCCCATAACAATGAGATCTGCCTCAACGTCGTTGGCGTACTCAACTATTTTTTCCCCCACATCCCCCATCAACACCTTGTATTTAAGTTCTTTGACGCCAGCAGATTCACAAAATTCTTTCATCTCAGCGCTAAAAGAGGCCATCTTGGTTTCTGCACTTTCTGCCAACTCACCTTCCAGACTCGGTAAAGTCATTTGCGGTACAAAAAAGCCTGAGTAGTCCTCAAAATTCTGCACCACAAAAATAAGATGCATGGAAGCCCCAAATTTTCCGGCCAGATAGGCTGCGGATTCAGCAATCAACTTTGAATTGTCAGAAAAATCAACCGGAGTTACAACGTTATGAATCTCATGAATTATACTCATAGCTCCCCCTTCACTGGTTAAATGAAACAACCCTTATCTACACCTTAATATTCTCATACACTAATGTTGAAGTCAATATAATGCTAGGAATTGACACGTAATTCTGTGAAAAATTATTCCACCAGAAATGTTTTTTTCGCCTTGCACAATTCGGCGTTTGACAAATAAATATTTTAGGATATTCTCCAGTGATACATTGTGGTATATGATGATATTTTTTGAGCACAGAGGAGTGGGATTTGAAGACAATTACAGCAATTTCAATCAGCGATCGCAAAGGAATGCGAAAAAAAAACATTGAGGCGACTACGCTTATTGCAGGGTTTGGCCTACAACATGATGCCCACGGCGGTGACTGGCATCGTCAGGTAAGTTTTCTGGCTGAAGAAAGCATAGAATCCATGCGTCAGAAGGGTTTGAGCGTCGTTGCTGGAAATTTTGCAGAAAACATCACAACAACAGGACTTCATCTCACAGGGCTTGAGGTGGGTACCCATGTCACTATTGGAGAGACTGAACTTATCATCTCCCAGCTTGGAAAAATCTGCCACAAACCCTGCGCCATTTATCATCAGGCCGGAGACTGTGTCATGCCAAGGGAAGGTATCTTCGCGGTGGTTATTCAAGGAGGAGAAATCAAGGTAGGAGATGCTATCAAAGTCAGTGACAGACACTCAGCTTCAGCTGCTATTGTTGGCAATGATTCCATCGAAAAAGAAGCGGTGAAAAATGTTGTTAGAAAAACATTTCAACCCGCCTTCGTCCGCTTTGATACGGTAAACAATAAAAAAGGTGGTACTCTTGGTGCAATAATTGATGATCTCACCTTAACCCAAAAAACAAAAGACATCGTGATTGTTGATCCTACAGGAGAGCTTGGGCTGAGCCTTTCCGGTCTTCCTCTGCAAGAGAACGGTCCGAACAGATACACCTGCAGACAAAGCACCGTCTATTATTGCCGGTCTTGTAACCCTTCTCTTGACGCACCTACTGATTCATTTTTCATCAAAAGTCTTTAAATGATGAAAGAGTCTACCAGTCACTTTTTTTAGAAAATTTTTCTTTAGCCAGAACGATTTTTTCCAGTAGTTCGTCAAAAGACACAGGTTTCATGCAATAGTCAAAGGCACCCTTTTTCATGCCGCTGATACCAACATTGAGCGAGGCATGACCGGTAAGAACGATAACCTCCAGTTCCGGCTGGACCTTTTTCATTTCAGCCATGCACTCAAGACCATCAAGGCCCGGCATGCAGACATCCATAATCACCACATCAAATTTCCCCTGTCCCAACCGATCCAGGGCCTCCATGCAGCCACCTGCCGTTTCGAAGTCGATGTTTCGTCGCTTGAAAAATTTAGCCATAAGTTCGAGAAAATCTGCCTCGTCGTCCACCATCATTATTTTTCTTTTTTCATTCATGAACAGATTCCCCGATGGTTGATTCTTTTAGAGAAAGCATCTCTTCAATATCTTTTAAAAATTTTTCTCTGTATTGTTCAACCGCATGTGGTTGAGTCATGACCATGTCCAATTGTCGTGAATGGGTTATGAGATAACCCAGAATTTCTAAACGCTGTTCAAGGTACTCTACTGGCTGTTTTTTGACCCGGGCGAGAAGTGCATCTGAACGTAATTCAACACGAAAGTCATAACGTTTTAGGATGTCGGCAAGAAGTCTGGCCCGCACAGCTTTGCGCCTCATATCGGCAGCACCACCTTTAAACCTGAACGTCACATAACTCTCGGTCAAAAGATCACTGAGGTAGGCCTCAATCATTGCGTAATGATAGCCAAGTCGAACACTGAGATTACAAAAGTTTTTAGAAATCAGAAAATAATTTTTAGTCGCCATGTTTGAGGCGACCGAAGGATCTAGGTCAGGCCGCATGGTTGATTGAAAAATAATCTCACCGAAACCTCTGGCACTGATCGGCGGTGGTCCTTCCCAGGGAAACGCGGAGATACCTCTCCAGATCGCCTGCATGGGAAGAGAGACAATATCTTCGATACGAACCATTTTACTACCACTGTCCAGCCCCTGCCGAAAGCCATCAGCCAGATCGATAACCCACCACTCCAGAGGGACTTCACCGACCAGTCTTTTGGCTGTTCCCTTATCGAAACGATGTTCCTTGCCATAATTGAACATCTCTGAAACAGATTTTTCATGACAGAACCGGGTAATGTCATGCAGAGTTTCACACCAGTTTGACCTGAAATGGGACGATGTCGGATCGTTGAGATTAAGGGGCGTTATATACTGCAAGGCCTCGGTGACAATCCTCTGCACCGGACTTCCCGCCATAATATCCCTTTTGGCAACATTTTGACGAAGCAGCTCTTCCCTTCGCCCCTGATAAATCGCTCGACCTGAACTGTTTACCGTTATTGTTTGACCGCTGGTAAGCACAGACATCGCGCCTGGCAGGCTAAACAACGCTGGGATTCCGAACTCTCTGGCTACAGTTGCCAGATGCCCGGCTTCTGTACCATTTTCAGCAATCACCGCCGTGGCTCTGCCCAAAAGTGGTGCCCATTCCGGTAGTGGATGCCGAAGCACCAAAACCGCACCTCTTGGAAACTCGCGCATATCTTTGTCTGAATCAACCAGAAAAACCTCTCCGGAGGCGATTCCACCACTGGCGGATATCCCGCCGAAAAGCAAGGGCTTTTCCACGGATTCACCCGGTACAGCCACTTTTTGCATACTCCGGGACTTTTCTTTTGTACCGGCAGGTGTTGCTGCAATTGGTCTACTCTGGAGAATATAGAGAACCCCCTGGTGATCATAGGACCATTCAACATCCTGAGGTTGACCAAAATGGATTTCAAGCTGAAGTGCTGTCTCGGCAAGCTTTCTGATCTGGCTATACGTCAATGATGCGCTCCCCGACAACTGCTCCTTGCCACTGTCTTGACTTTGGCGGATTTCACTGAACACAACCGGAAAGGGTTTTTCACGGCCAACCAGGAATAGATCAGTGACAGTCGTCCCGTCGACCACTCCCCTGGCGATGCCTGCTGTCGCATTGATACGCATCACCTCACTCTCTTGCTCACCAGGGTCCCTGGAATAGATGACGCCACTGACCAGTGCATCAACCATGACCAGGCAGCCAACACACATTTCTATATCTTCATGGCGATACCCTCTCATTCGACGATAGGCAATCGCCCTTGGTCCATACTTACTGGCAATAACCTTCTTGTACAGATCACCAATCTCATGTTTTTCAACGTTAAGAAACGTGCTGTACAGGCCGGCAAAAGAAACCCCTGCAGTGTCTTCTCCCAAGGCGCTTGAGCGCATGGCCACCCTGGAGGCAGAATGACTCTCTGTTTCAAGACGATTGAAATGAGCGTGAAGCAATTCTTCAAGATCAGGAGGCAGAGGGGCATCCATGACGATCTTTTGCATTTCTTCACAGGTCTTGTAGAGATCATCGAGATCCTCCGAGTCAAAGACCTGCAGGAGCCGGTTGATTTCGGCAATATGCTCTGTCGTCAAAAAATGTCTGGTCGCTGAGGCGGTGATTACAAAACCTAGAGGCACGACAATACCTTGAAGGGCATTAATCTCTCCAAGGTTGGCCATTTTCTCCCCAGCCTGATCTCTGTCAGACCTTCTGACCTTATCCAAAGTCAGGATTAAAGGTCCCTGAACAAAATCGTGTTTCCTGGCAACGATCTTATCCAATTCATTGCTGATTTTTTCAAATGTTGTTTCGAGATCGGCATACTTTCCATCGGACATTGCAAGGATGTCGCTGATCATTTTATAGACGTTGATGAGAATGGTGGAAATCTTCGACCGGACAAAAGCCATCCGGTAACTCCCACCACCATAGTAGACCTTTTCCAGTTCTGCCATGGCTTGCAAAGCATTGTTGTTGGCCGTCAGTAGATTTCTGAAATGAGCATATCGTCTGGTAAAATCTGTACGAAGCTCTTCAGAACTCATACTCGGCCTGGACTGGCCGAACAAACGCTGTTTTAAAAGGGTGAAGATCCTCTGCATAGTTTACAATCCTTGTCTACCCATAAAAGCGTATGACGGGATTACTCCCGCCACACGCCGCTAAGGTTGGCCGATTTTCGCCACGATCAATGGCCGATCTTCAAACCTAATCCTTCAAAAAGGTACATGATTCCAAAGCCATACCAAAGTGTATAGCAAACATAAAAGCCCAATGCCGCGAAAATCAACAAAAAGCTGTCCTTGTAACTGCCAGCCTGGACACCGTAGTAGTTATATGCAGGTTCCAACGCTTTTGACTGGATTGAAGTAATGGTCTTTGCCTGTTTAAAACTCTCCTGTTTCGTCAAATCCTTGCCCATTGATTTAAATGCCGTCCACCAGTTGAACAGCACCTGTTTTTCGCCGTAACCGTACTTGTCAGCAAGTACTGAGCCATTGTTGTGAAACATTTGATCAGCATCTTCAAGACTGGCTTTCATGATTCCTGCCATATCACCTTTAACCGCCAATTCATTGCCGGAAACAGTTACCTCTGCACCGCTTGCCTGAAATAGCTTTGCCGTATCCGTAGCCTGCTGGTCATTTTCCATTTTAATGTTAACATCTATCATCTTACCTGCATATTGTTCAGTGGCTTTGATCGACTCAGGGATAAAGTACGACGAACCCTTGGAAATCATATTGAACATATTATCCATGTAATCGAGCCCATTTACCTTACCGGGAAAAATGGGGCTGAATATTGCCAACAGTAAGGCAAAAAAGGCCAATAACATTATAATACCTCTCATTTTCAACTTTTTCTGCATGCTCATATCAGTTGCCCTCCGATCTTACTTCTTTCAGGTTGGAATCATTGAAATCCGATTTTTCATAGTTTGGGGCAGGATGTTCGGATCGTAATTCATTGAGATGTGTAAAAAATACATAGAATACCCAAACCGCGAATGCACCAATGGTCAGGAAAAACAGCACATTGCCTACGGTATTAATCATTGCGCCCATACTTTTGGTGATCTGAATGTAACCAAGGCCTTGTAATTTTGCAGGCATTGCGAAAAAACGGTTAATAAAACCGGCAGTAACCGCCAGGGCAAAAAAACCACGGATCATAATACCTGGGACCACTTTAGTTATGAGAGATCCCACCTGAACACCGATCAAAGAACCAAGCAACATGCCCATTGCCAGGGTATAGAAAACAAAACCATAGAAGGCATACTGACTCAGTGAACTATAGCCAGCGGTAAAAACTATCTGGAAAATATCGGTACCGACAGTGGTCATGGAGGAGACACCAAGACCATAGACAAAGATTGGGAAGGTGAGAAAACCACCACCAACACCCATGATGGAGGCTGCAAGGCCAACGAGCAGACCACTGATCACGAGAAATATCGCCGAAATTTTACGGCCACCAGGAGTAACACCCTCATCAAAGGTCAGCATTGGTGGAATGTGAATGGATTGCAGACGCTTACCCATTGGTGGAACCGCTTCCGCACGCCCGGAACTCTTCTCTGTCCCGGCCTCACCTTTTCTCGCTTTAAAATAATCCATCAAGGCATAAAAGGAGAGAAAACCAAGGATGAAAACATAGACCGTAGTAATGAACAGATCACTCAGTACAGGGTTCAAATCATAGAGATACCTGTTCAGCATACCACCTAGGGTCGCGCCGGCAATAGAACCAACCAAAAAGGTTCCTGCAAGGGAAACAGAGATGTTGCCGAGTTTTCTATGGAGGACACTGCCCATGATCGCCTTGGCAAAAATGTGAAAAAGATCGGTTCCCACCGCCAGGATACCTTTGACGCCGGCACTCATCAATGCCGGAGCAATAATAAATCCACCACCCGCACCGATACAGCCGGTAATCAACCCTGCACAAACCCCTACAAAAATTGAGGCGAAGAAAATAAGGTTAGTGTAATGCGAAGGCATATACGCAGTCTTGCCGCCAAGAAAATTCGGCAAGGTTCCGTCTCCTGAAGCGAGGGCAATTCCGCCAAGAATGATTGGTAGGAGCAGCAGAAAGAGCACAGTCATTCGTTTTCGGCTGCGTAAAATATTGGTTGACGCTTCCAGATCCCAGCGCGCATAAGCCTCGGACCCTCTGACCATCATCTGGTAAAAATCTCTACCGTAGCTCATAGAATTTTCCTTTTTCCAAAATTTATCTTTGCAAACTGTTAATATTCCGTCATGCCCCTTTGCATCGCATCAAAGAGGCATGGACATATGTTTTTTCAAAAGGGCCTGGTCAATCTTCTCCTGGTGCAAACGTTTCTTTTCATAGGCCTCTTCAAGCTTTTCAAGAAGCGGATCTGTTTCAATGGGCTTCATCAGATAATCAAAGGCTCCAAGTTTCATTCCTTCAATACCTGACTCCACTGAAGCATGCCCCGTAAGCAGCAGCACCTCGACCAGCGGCTTCAGACTGCGAATCTGACGCAGGGTTTCGATACCATCCATTCCCGGCATTTTTACATCCAGCAGCACCACGTCTATACGCTTATGCTCCAGAATCTCTAAAGCCTTCTCGCCACTTTCTGCACTCATCACGATCAGGCCACGCTTCGTCAGAATTTTCGAGGTCATCTCTCTGAATTCATCTTCATCGTCAACAACCAGTACACAGAACTCATTCATGGTTTATTCTCCTTCAACGTTATAATATTTGGCAGGAGGTCACTGTTTCCGTCATTTCGATTCACCAAAGCTGATGACCGGCAAAACAATGGTAAAAATGGCCCCTCCACCCTTTCTGTTTGCAACCGTTATCGATCCTCCAAGTTTCTGGATGATGTCGTAGCTTATATAGAGCCCCAGGCCTGTTCCCTTACCTGGATCTTTGGTTGTGAAGAAGGGATCAAAGAT
Source organism: Desulforhopalus sp. IMCC35007 (assembly GCF_005116575.1). Lineage (GTDB taxonomy): Bacteria > Desulfobacterota > Desulfobulbia > Desulfobulbales > Desulfocapsaceae > Desulforhopalus_A. The sequence continues at coordinate 124,795 of NZ_SWCN01000014.1, forward strand.
CTGTTTTATATTCTCTGGTTTTATCCCCGGACCGCTATCGGCAAACTCCAACACCAGCTTGCCATCACGGCTCGTTTTTGAACTCAGCTCGATCTTCCCACCATGACCGACCGCATCAATTGCGTTATTGATGAGGTTGAGAAATACCTGCTGCAACTGTGGGCCGTCGGTCATAGTTCCGGGCAGGTTGTTGTCCAGATTTTTAACTATGGTGATATTGTCGTATCCGGCCTGACGTTCTACAAAGGAGACCGTTTCCAAGAGGAGTTCGTTAACCTGCACCTTTTCCTGTTGGCTGGACATTTTTCTCGAAAAGCCAAGCAGCCTGTGGGTAATAGTGCCTGCCCGTTGAACGTGGTGTTTGATCTGTTGCACAGCCTTCTGGTATTCACCCAGATTTTTTACCAGAGTCGGATCCTCATCTGGCAGAAGCTCACTTATCCACCCCGCCTGGTTGGTGATCATTTGCAGGGGGTTATTAATTTCATGGGCAATACCCGCAGCTAATCGGCCCACTGTTGCCATTTTTTCCACCTGAACAAACTGCAGGCCTAATGTTGCATATTCCTTGTCAGCCCTCTCAATATTTTTTGACAGAACAAGGCTGACAAAGGTTGCTGCGATCATCGAGATGAGTGAAATGGCAATGACAATGGAAATTATCTTGTCCCGAAGGCGCAGATAGTAGTGAAGGGAATCGGCTATGTTGGCTGTAACCACCAACTGCCAGTGCCCATTGTCTATTGAGCGCGTCGCGGAAATATCGGTTGATGTGATGATTGATGATGAGTTATTTTCAAAGGCAAGCAGTGTTTTGTCAGTTTCTGAAAGATCTGTTTTACCGAGTAAACTCGGAGTTTGCAGTTCTCCCACGCGGTTGACAATAAAGGCATCCCCATGAGGACCAAGCTGGGCTGAATGAAGCAATGAATTGAAAATACTTGAATTAATGGTTGCCCTGAGTACATAATTCTTCAGCGGATCAGTAACCGCTACCACAAAATGAGGAGTGTTGCGAAACCCCATGAAAACATCACTGACATGCACTCCACTGATCAAAGTCTCTCTGAACCAGGGTGCATCATCATATTTCTTCCCTTCTATTTTTGCCCGGTAAGGGCCAACATACGCATGCTGAAAGCCCGTAACATCTATGACCTGCAGGTCTACAATATCCCCCTTACTATTCATGGCTAGAAAGACCTTTTCGACATTTTCCTTATTAAAAAAATAGTCTTCAGAGTACAGTGTAACCAGCATGCTCAGCGTATTGATTTTGTCTTTTAAAAACTGCGTAATTACCTCTGCCCGATGTTCAATGGTACTGGTGGCAAGCTCATTTAATTTGATAATATTGGTTTCTTCCACAGACCCCTTCATTATCCAGGCAAAACAGGCAATTGGTACAACACTCAGACAAAAGAAGGCCACGAGCAGCCTTTTGGTGATTGTTGTGTAATAATTCCGTTTTCTTTCCATGGCTGCCTCTGTCAGTGAGCAAAGTTTGCAAAATGAAGTGAGTAGCAACGTGCTTGATTCCGAACGTAAATCTGTGTGTAAACCAACAAAGACAGGGGAGAGGAGTTTGCGCTGTGATACCATCTTTTCATCATGATTAAAGACCCCGCTTACACCTGAATAAATAATTACACCGTTATACTCTCATGAATGGATACGCAACCGCCGTGCCACGAGGAGACCACTCCATAATATTATTTTTTTATATGTAAAATCAGGATATTAAGAGTTAAAGATAGAAGGAAGGGAAGATAGAGATAGCAGATACTGTTTTATTTCAAATGATCGTTTAGTCCAAATCCTTAACAGCATGTAAAGAGGATTGACACTTGCCTTATCTATGACAGGTATCTTTTGCTCTCTTAGCTTCATCGACATATTGAAAAACCGAAAATAATACAGATATCCATTTATATTTATTGTATTTTTTAGAACAACCAGGGGGGCTATTATAATGACTGAGGTATCAGCTACCTGCAACAGTTATTTAAAAGAAATAATACGTTAGGGAAAGAGGCGATTAGAGTACAGACATTGCATCTGTAAACTCGATTCTCAGAGGCTTAAGGGACAGGAGATCCGCCAAAGTTTCGGTATTACAAAACAAACGTAGAAAGACATGGCGTGCACCGCTAAAACTGGCGGCTTGATGATTGGTTCTTGAAAACAATTTTTAAACGATAGCGAAGATTTTTTGTAGGTGGTCAGCCTGAAGACAAAAACCACCTGCAATCAGAGCAATAGAATATAATGCTCTCTGTTTTTAGGTACACTAAGACAACGGCTCCACATCAAAAGCTACATAAATACACGAAACCGTTAAGGTGCTCTTAATGAAGTAGGTCGTTTATCAGCTGTTTATATTTTTTCTCAATGACGTGACGCTTCTTTTTTAAGGTGTTGGTTAATTCGTCCCCGAGTTTAAACTCTTTATCGAGAAACATGATCCCATGCAGCTTTTCATAGGGCTTAAAACCTTGCTTTGGTTTGAGAATACGGTTCATATCATTACGAATAAAATCCAGGACCCTGCCATCGGTGATAAGCTCACCCTTTTCTTTAAAATCGCTCATCTTCGTGGCAACATACTCTTTCAACTCTTCAATGTTTGGCACCAGAAGGGCCCCAAGACCTTTCTTGTCCTGGCCCACCAGAATAGCATCCTGAATAAAGGGGAACATGGTCAGTACATTCTCGATCTTCGTCGGATCGATGTTTTCTCCACTGGAAAGAACAATTATCTCTTTTGCCCGCCCGGTTATAACAAGTTCACCATTGAGTGTCATCTTGCCCAGATCACCAGTCTTGAAAAATCCATCCGCTGTGAAAGATTTCTGGTTTTCCAGTTCGTCATTATAGTAACCCTTGGTAACCTGCGCTCCACGAACCTCAATTGCCCCTTCGCTCCCAGGAGGAAGAGTCGTCCCCTCTTCGCTCACCACCCGTAGCTCGGTCATGGGTACAGGTGGCCCTACGGTACCATAGGTTCGGCAGGTCACCCCCCTTCCGGCTATTGCCGGCGAACATTCTGTCATTCCGTAGGCGTTGACAATACGGATTCCAACCGCATCTATCCATTCCTCAAGATAGGTTGCCAGGGTTCCACCACCACTGATTGCAAGACGCAGTCTCCCGCCAAAACGATTCCGTACCATGGCCAATTTTTTATCTGCCAACTTATAAATTGGATACAGGATAACCATTTTCAGAGATGCGATACTTTTTCCAAAATAATTCACCAGAAACTGCTTTCGTTCAAATACCGGAAGCCGTCCTAGTGCTTTTCTTTTATTGCGTCGATAGGCGGCAGATGCCCAGACCAGGGCATCAAATATTTTTTGTGCCGTGGCCCCTTTCTGCTTCACAGCCCCCTGCACCTTACTGTACAGGGACTCCCAGACTCTCGGGACAGTTGCGACAAGTGTCGGTTTGTATTTCTCCAGATCCTTTGCAAAATTCTTGATCGACGAATACACCAGAGTCGTTCCCCGGGCGAGGGCAACATACTCCGCCGTCCGCTCGAAGATATGCCAGCTGGGAAGTATGGAGAGCCAGTTATCATGTTCAGTGAGCTGAATCACCACCGGTACCACCTTGACATTGTGCATGATGTTACCGTGGGTGAGCTGCACACCCTTTGGCATGCCGGTCGTACCGGAGGTATAAATGATGGTCAGGAGATTATCCTCGGTTATCTGCTGGCCAAGCTCAAGAAATTGTTCGATATCCTTGGGGGTGTATGAACGATCTTTAAGGAGATCCAGATAGGAGAAAAGATGATTGAAAAGTGTGTGCCTCGCGCCACCGGTCATGACAAAGACAGACTTGAGCTGCCTGCAACCACGGATAAATTCGCCATGCCGCTCTAAAAGTGCATCCGTTTCCACAATGAGGAAATTGCTCTGCGAATGTTCAATGATAAATTCAAGTTCCTGAGTTGGGGTGTCGGAACCTCTAGGAACATTGACCGCCCCAAAGGACATAAGGGCAAGGTCAGTGACAATCCATGCGTATCTGTTGTCGGAGAGAACCATGACCTTATCGCCGTTACCTATCCCCCGCCGCCTGAAAGATTTCGCCAGCAAGAGAACATCTTCAAACAATTTAGCATAGCTGACACGGTGCTCTTCATCACCCACGTTATAAATGTACGCAGTGTTTTCGCTGTATTTTCGAACACTGTTTACAAAAAAGGTAAAGAGCGTTTCCTGAGTACTGTAGACAGGGAGATGCGAGATTTGGAACATACTATTTTCAGTCATTATTTTGCCCCCCAATGAACACCGATGGTACCAAACATAAACTTCTTGAACTGCACATCTTGAAAACCGGCCAAGGTAAAAAGCTCAGCCAGATCAGTTGCAGAGTAAAAATCCATCGTGGAGCCTGTGAGGTATGCATAAGCCGCCTCATCATCGGCGATCATTTTGCCAAGAACAGGTATCCCAAAACGAAAATATAATCGAACAAACGGGTACAGTAGATTTTTTTCAGGAGGTGTCGTATCGAGGCAGACAACCTTACCTCCGGGTTTTAACACCCGGTGTACTTCACGCAAGACTACCAGGGCGTCGTCCACATTTCTTAAAAGATAACCAAAGGTGACCGCGTCAAAGGTGTCCGATGCAAAGGGCAACGTATTGGCATCACATGCGAGCCAGTTGATATTACGGCCTGTAAACCGACGCTTGGCCTCAGCCAGCATATTAAGAGAAAAATCTGCTCCTAATACCTTGGCTCCCGGGTAGGTTTGCTCCATTAAATCGGCAATATCTCCGGTACCGGAGGCGAGGTCAAGCGTCGTTCCATTTTCAGGATTACCCGACCGGGCAACGACAAACCTTCGCCATTTCTGATCCTGACCAAGGGTCATGACCCGGTTCATCAGATCATAACGTCCGGCTATATCATCAAACATCTTCTGAACTCCAGGCCCTTTACCCACGCGCCCCCCACATAAAACAATCACAAACCATCATGTCTGATTCCTTTTAGAAATAACCAGCTCCCCACACCCCTGGTAAAGCTGAAAAATGCTCCCCATTACAAACATGCATCATTTGTCAAGTTGTCGCCCGATTCAACATGGAGCAGATCCCGGCGTTCTTGGAAATGGTATAACTTCACGAATATTGGTCATACCTGTCACAAACTGAACGAGACGTTCAAAGCCTAAACCATAACCGGAATGTGGAACAGAGCCGTAGCGTCTTAAATCCGTGTACCAACTATAATCATCGAGATTAATTCCCGCCTCAACCATCCGGGACAGAAGAACTTCCAGGCGTTCCTCCCGCTGGCTGCCTCCAATAATCTCGCCGATGCCGGGCACCAGAATATCCATTGCTGCTACCGTTTTTCTGTCGTCGCTCAGACGCATATAAAAAGGTTTTATGTTTGCCGGGTAGTCTGTAACAATCAGCGGACGCTGAAAGACCTCCTCAGTGAGATACCTCTCATGCTCTGACTGTAAGTCAATTCCCCATCTCACAGGATATTCAAATTGTTTCCCGCAGCTGCACAACCGGTCAACGGCCTCAGTATAGGTGATATGGGCAAAGTCTTTATCCACAACTGTCTGCAATTTTTTCAGCAGTCCCTTTTCGATAAAATTATTGAAAAGCTGCATATCCTCGGGACAATTATCCATAGCGTCCTGCAGAAGATATTTCAACATCTCTTCTGCCATCTTCATGTTCCCCTGCAGATCACAAAAGGCCATTTCAGGCTCAATCATCCAGAATTCTGCCAGGTGGCGTGAGGTGTTGGAGTTTTCGGCCCGAAACGTGGGCCCAAAGGTATAAACGTCTCCAAGGGCCAGGGCATACACTTCCGCCTGTAACTGTCCACTGACCGTAAGGCCTGCAGACCTGCCAAAGAAATGGTCATTCGTCCCTTTTTCCTGGCCTGTTACAACCTGAAACATTTCTCCGGCACCTTCACAATCACTGGTTGTGATTATCGGAGTGTGTACCTGAACAAAGCGTCGCTCCTGAAAAAACTGGTGAACTGCATAGGAGAGTCGCGAGCGAACCCGGGCAACAGCCCCCAACGCATTGGTGCGAGGTCTCAGGTGACTAATCTCACGTAAAAACTCAAAAGTATGCCGCTTTTTCTGTAAAGGATAGACCTCAGCGTCAGCCTCTCCTACAACATCAAGACTTTCCGCATGGAGTTCAACGGCCTGACCTTTGGCTGGTGAAGCCTTGAGAATACCGTGAACGACGACGCTTGACCCAGTACTGATATTTTTAATATCTGCTGCATAGTTGGGAAGTGATTGGTCTGCAATGATCTGAAGATTACTCAGGCAAGACCCATCGTTGACCTCAACAAAGGAAAAACTTCCTGTATCTCTTTTCGTACGCACCCAGCCGCAAACGGTAAATGCCTGATCTGCGGGCTCCGTTTTCAAAATGTTTTTAACGCGTGATTTCATAAGATTCCCTTTTTATCTCTTTGCTGGAGAATAGAGTAAAGCAAATTCGCCCTTACCGATTAAGCCCGCTCCCTGATAACCTGAAATGTCCTGCATATGCTTTGCAGCGGCAGGACACTTTACGGTGAGCAAAAAATAAAGTTCTTCATCCGACTCCGATAAACTTTCAAAGTTTCCCTGACCTTTTGCAATAATCAGGTCAGCACTCCGATATTTTTCTAAAAAAGACTCCGATCCATCGGCCAGACTGGTTCCCGGATAACGCCCACCATTGCTGATTATTTCCGCATAGTTGTTGAGACCGGCATAATAGGCGTCAGAAACAAGCGCATCATTAATAATCGGACCATCTTTTACTGCAACTGTAATTTTAGCCCCCGTTGCAAAAAGCTGCTCAATGAGCAGAGAATCAAAGACAATCTCGCCACAGTTATCGGCAAGATAAAGAATTTTCGATTCCTCGTTTAGGTTGGCAACCGCAGCATAAAAGGACTTGCCATGATCAATGACAAAAACTGTTTCCCTGCTCTTTTTAAGGGTCCTGAGAATATCAAAATCCGCATTGGCACCATAGTCTATGATGTTACCGGCAATGGAAAATCGTATGGCAAGATCAAGACGCTCTCTCGGAGGCTTCCCCTCAAGTTCCTCGCGTAACTGTGGCATTAGAGCACGCGCCAGTCTGTTGCTTTCCTGTTTCTTTTCTTTATAGGGATCATCTACTCCGGTGAGCTGCCTGATTGTATCATAGACCTTGGCGGCAATAACAGGTGGACTTGTATCTATTTTCATTGTAGCAATCTGCAAGGAGACCGCTCTGACAACCTGCTCATGCATCTCCTCAGAAGAAGAACACAATCTTACCGCCTGGAGTGTTTGCCGCAGGAGACAGGGAAGGCAATCTATACTCGTTTTCATAAGAGGTAATTTGTCCTCACATTAGAGAGTGCCGCAAAAAGAGAGCTTTTGGCGCCGTCTTCTGTGGCGTAGAGATTTGCAAGCAGACTGCGTACTTTTTCTCTACGGGTATTTGCGGAAAGCGGACAATTATTTTCAACCGGATAAAGATCAAAAATTCCGGCTATCTCGACAACATCTATTTTTTCCAGATAGCACATTGGCCGAACAAGAGAAAGAGTTTGTTTGAAAAGTTCCTGCTTGGGAAGCATGGTTGAAATGTTTCCGCTGTATATGGCATTGATCATAAAAGTTTCTATCAGGTCATCTTTGTGGTGTCCAAAGGCAATTTTATTGTAACCATGGTCCTTTGCAAAATCAAAAAGCTGACTACGTCTATTTCTGGAACAGAGATAACAGCTCCTTTCCTGCTCTTCCTGCCATTCATCCTCCACCAGCAACTCAATTGAATATCTGCCCAGTTGTGTACCAATAGTTATTGCAGGAGACCGACCTTCATTCTGATTTTTCCAGAAGCCATGATCGATGTGAAGAGCCTGTAATTCAAATGTTATCGGCGCTTTTTTCTGCCACAACTTGAGCAGGCAAACAAGGACAAGACTATCAACCCCACCGGACAGGGCCACAAGAACACGATCTCCGTCTTCAAACATTGAATAATCGTGCATTGCCTGGCCAATTTTTTTATTTAACCGGGCTGGTATTTGTGGAATTTTTTTCATCAGAACAGGCTCATCAGCTAAAAATGTACTGCAGTGTCCTAAGACGACAAAACCCGCAGACCTCATAGAAAAGGACTGCGGGTGGGCACGGAGAAAAACGTACAGTTTATTTCAGGTACGGACATTCATCCAAACGCTGCTTTATTCCCTGCTCCAGCAACTCTTCTGCCGTGACCCAGTGAAATCCACGTTTTTGCATCTTGCTGTATGAGAAAATATTGCTCAGCAGATCTTCTTGGGTCTCCTGAAAATCAGCAGACCAGAGCATTGCACCGGTGGGTGCATGGCGCAAGACCATATGAAAGTCGGCAGATGCCGGGGCATCCACGGCAAGCTCCGTTCCATCTCTTTGGACAAAACGTCTCACCATGGTGATAAGCACACCATCACAGTTCACCTTTTTCCCCAGGGCTGTGATAGTGCCGGAAAAACCTCCGGAGACCTCTTCGACAGCAGCCGACATCTGGGCAGAGTTGATCATGCGCACTTTGGGGTTCTGCGAAAGTTCCGCTCCCATATATGCCGTTGCATGAGCCGCGCCTCGTTCAAGCATGCGGGCCGCTTCGTAAGTGATGCTTTCATCCTTGTCAACGGAAGTGACCGCTGGAATTACGGCGATGCACGAAAGTGGTTGAAGCGGTTCCTGTACTTCTTTACCCTTCATGGTAGAGCAAGATGAGAGGGAGGACACCAGAAAGCAAAGACACAGGGAGATTTTTAATGTGTTTATCACGTATTCACCTTTTTTATATTCAGATCTGTGTATTAAAACTGTTTTTCCTTGTTAAAGGGAGCCTTTTGAAGAGAGAGCACCCTCAATATCAATTTTCTGACAAGCACCTCTCAAGGTCCGTCCAAATCCTTTGAACACGGCCTCAATAATATGATGACCATTTTCACCGTGCAACAGATCAATGTGCAGAGTCAGCCCAGCATGTTGTACTACAGCACGAAAGAATTCTTTTGCCAGAGCCGTATCAAACGTTCCAAGTTTTTGTTCCACTACTCCAGCTTCATAATGGAGGTATGGTCGATTTGAGATATCGACGACAACCCTGACTAAAGTCTCATCCATTGGAAGATAACAACTCCCGTAACGGGCGATACCGCCTTTCTCTCCCAGTGCGTCTCCAATAGCCTTACCTAAACAGATGCCTATATCTTCAACGGTATGGTGATCATCCACAGCTGTATCACCTGTTGCATGTAGCGTCAGATCAAAAAAACCGTGAACCGTAAAAAGTGTCAGCATATGATCAAGAAACGGTACACCGCTCTCTATTTTATACACTCCGTTTCCATCAAGATCAAGCTCAAGGCTGATATCCGTCTCTGCGGTTTTTCTCTGAATTTTGCTTTTTCGTGCTTTGTTGTTCTCTGCCATATTGGTATCAGTTATAGATTTTGTGAGGAAAAAGTAGTAAAAATATATTTAAGAAATCCATACCATTAAATGAACCTTATAACAATATCATACTTTAAAGTTATATCTCATTCCCTATTTTTCGTGACAGTTTTAAAGAAAAAAACTATAATAAGAAACTTAACTCAATTAACTTTTTAATTGACACGCAGTTGTAGACCTAGTATATACACCGCAGTTTTGACACACAAAAACAAAATGAGCGGGAATAACTCAGTGGTAGAGTGCAACCTTGCCAAGGTTGACGTCGCGAGTTCGAATCTCGTTTCCCGCTCCACTATAAATTATAAAAGGTTCGACGACGTTCGGACCTTTTTTTATTAATTGTTTGACCAGTTGAGGGATATAATGAAAACCTATCTTGCCCCAGTCAACGAGATTGAGAAGAAATGGTATATTGTTGACGCAGAGAACAAGGTTCTGGGCCGTTTGGCGACAGAAATTGCTAACCGACTTCGCGGAAAACATAAGCCTACCTTTTCATCCTTTATCGACAATGGTGATTTTGTAGTTGTTACGAACGCAGAAAAAATTGCACTTACCGGAAACAAATTAGATGACAAGAAGTACTATCGTCATACCGGTTACATGGGTGGAATTAGAGAGATCTCTGCCAAAGACCTATTGGTGAAACATCCAGAAGATCTTCTCATCAAAGCGGTAAGAGGTATGCTTCCTAAAAACAAACTGGGACGTGCTCAACTGAAAAAGCTCAAAGTATACGCCGGCACAAAGCATCCTCACGCGGCACAACAGCCAGCTGAACTAGATATTTAATCTTGGAGAATAAAAAAATGGCTCAAGATCGTTTTTATGCCACAGGTAAGAGAAAAAATGCCATTGCCAGAGTTTGGCTTACCCCAGGTACCGGCAAAGTAATTGTAAACAAAATGGAAGCTGACGACTACTTTGGTCAGATTTTCAAAAGTCAAAAAATTGTTAAGCCTTTTAAGGTTACCGAGACACTCGATCAATACGATGTCATGGCAACCCTGAAAGGTGGTGGTAAATCTGCTCAGGTTGATGCGCTATCCCATGGTATTTCACGCGCTCTGCTGGAAAGTAACCCTGATACCAGGCTACCACTCAAACAATCCGGTCTGCTGACTCGTGACCCACGCCAGAAAGAAAGAAAGAAATACGGTCAAAAAGGCGCTCGGGCAAAGTTCCAGTTCTCCAAACGTTAATATCCAGCGTTTTTTATACGGAACAGACAGCACATCTTGGACAATCAAGATGTACATTGTTGTTAAAAAGGGGAATGACAGTTTTGCTGTCATTCCCCTTTTTTCTTTTTTTGCACATAGTAACAACGCCCATGCCCTTTCAGCGCTGTCGCATTAGATCGGGATCAGGCATAAATATTTTCACGGGTTACCTTTCAACGAAGAGTTTCTACTCCTTTCCCCTCACTACAGGAACTATAGATCATGATTAAAGTTGGAATAATTGGAGCGTCAGGCTATGCAGGCGCAGAGCTTACCCGAATCCTCTGCAACCACCCTCAGGTAGAACTGGCTATGGCCACCTCAAGACAATATGAAGGAATAGCCTTATCTGAGGTTTTCCCCCATCTGAGGGGCAAGGTTGATCTTATCTGTGAAAATATTAAAGCAGAAGATCTTGCGAAAAAAGCTGATCTTTTCTTTACTGCAGTTCCGCACAAAACAGCAATGGACCTGGTTCCCGTACTACTGGACGCTGGGAAAAAGGTCATCGACCTGTCAGCAGACTTCCGACTTCGTGATCTCGCAACCTATGAAAACTGGTATCAGCCACATTCTTCTAGCCAATTTCTGGCAGAAGCTGTTTATGGCCTTCCCGAACTTTACCGACAATCCATAAAAAACTGCCGGATTCTTGCAAATCCAGGTTGCTACCCGACCTCCATTATTTTAGGCCTTGCCCCACTTCTTAAAGCAGGTGCTATTGTGCCTGAAACCATCATCGCCGATTCTAAATCAGGTACATCTGGTGCGGGAAGGGTTGCACAGACCGGAACCCTGTTTTGCGAAGTGCATGATGGTTTCCGCCCATACAAAGTCGGCAGGGCTCACAGACACACACCTGAAATTGAGCAGGAACTCTCTCTTCTTGCAAAAACTGACGTTTTTCTAACCTTCACCCCACATCTTCTACCTATTTCAAGGGGCATTCTCAGTACAATCTACGCAACACTTACCCCTGGCCAGAAACCGGAGAGTATCAGAGAACTGTTTGAGGCCCAATACAGGGATGAACCATTTATACGTCTTCTCAAGGAAGACAGCTTTCCGGCAACCCAATATGTCAAGGGCTCGAATTTTTGTGATATCAGCTGTAAAATTGACCAAAAGACCAACAGGATTATCGTGATGTCGGCAATTGACAACGTCGTGAAAGGAGCCGCCGGCCAGGCTGTGCAGAATATGAACATCATGTGTGGGATCCAGGAAGAAACCGGTCTCCTGTCAGCACCTTTATTTCCTTGATTTTTTTGCAAGATGTCAACACCACTTAGAACCATCAAGCTCACCATCAGTTACGATGGCACCGACTATTGTGGCTGGCAAAAACAAAAGAATGGAAAGACGATACAGGGCGAGATCGAGCAGTGTCTCGCCACTATGACAACAGAGGAGATCCCCCTGCATGGTGCAGGCAGAACCGATGCCGGTGTCCATGCACTCGCTATGGTCGCACATTTTAATTGCCGCTCACAAATCTCCAGCACGGCTCTTCAGAGCGGAGCAAACTCAATGCTTCCCGGTGCAATACGAATAATGGAGGCAACGGAGGTCGATCAGCATTTTCATGCAAGATTTTCCGCCGTCGGCAAAAAATATCGTTATTCTATCTTCACTGGAAAAATTCAACCTCCCTTTTCCAGATTTACAAGCCTCCACGTCACGGCCCCCCTCAACCTTGGTCTCATGCAGGATTGCCTGAATGTAATCATCGGGACCCATGACTTTTCTTCGTTTGAAAATACCGGATCAAGGGATAAGTCGAAAACCACAGGGCGCGGTGCAATCCGGACAATCTACAGTGCGGTGTTGATTCAACCAGAAAAAGACCTGCTCATCATCGAATTTACAGGTGATGGTTTTTTAAAAAATATGGTGAGAAATCTTATTGGAACACTGCTGGATGCAGGCAAAGGCAAGCTTTCTCCAATTACCTTCAAGAAAATACTTGAGGCAAAGGACAGGACAAAAGCCATGGCGACAGCTCCAGCCCACGGCCTCACCCTTGTGGAAGTCTACTACAGGTGACTTCCAACTATTTTTTTTGTGCTGAATGCCGTGCTAAAAGGGACTGTAGTTTCCACGGAGAAGAAAGGCACACTCTGGAATCATCGCAAATACTCATAACATCACAGAAAGAGAGGAACTCGGCCATGGCATCGGATATTTCCAGGTCTGTCCTCTGAATAATTTTCAGCTGCCTCTTCATATCAAGACCGTCAATTTTCAACCCCTTCAGCCAACCATTCTCAGCTTCTCTACAGATACTCAAAGAAGAAAGACAGGTGATACCAACGCCAGACTCCACCCCTCGTTTTACCGCTTCTGGGTGCCCCATCTCCATGACAATATTCACATCATCCATGTACTTTCCAAACTTCTCCCGAATGGTCGCAACCGTTCCGGAACCAGTTTCTCTCATAATCCACTTTTTCCCTTTGAGGTCACGCGTGATATCAAAGGTCTCATTGTGAGCTAGAGGATCCGTAGGACCACAGAGGACGATGAGTTCATCTTCAAACCACGGCCGCCATTGCATCTCATCGTTTTTTGTCAATGGTCCTTCGACAAATCCGACCTCGGATTGTTTCTCTAAAACCAGTTGTTCAGCATACCGGGTATTATAAACCAGAAGATTGACGTGCACATTTGGGTGAACACGCTCAAACGCCCCGATCAGATACGGCAGGATATAATTCCCGAGTGTGGTGCTCGCCACGATATTGATTGTTCCATCAAGCGTGTCATTTCTTTCAGACATAATGGTTTCAATATTGGTCACCTGGCAGGTTATATCTTTGGCCAAAGGCAGAAGAAAACGCCCACGGGCATTTAAGAGCAGGCTTCGACCATGCCTGTCAAACAGGGAGCCACCCAACTGATTCTCAAGTTCCGCTAGGGCCATACTGACAGCAGATTGAGTGACAAATAATTTCTTGCTCGCTTTGGTTACTTGTGCAGTTTCAGCAACTGCAATGAATATTTCGAGCTGTCTTAGAGTTATAGACATTAAACTTCTCCACCTCTATGTTCATTTTTAATGATATCTATTCGTCGCACCCCGTGTTAATACTGAAGGACCATTCATAAATATCATCAATCAGAGACCCAATTAAACCGCAACTATTTCAAGCAGGTACAGGTTCACCAAAATTCCATGCCTGAAATAATTACACATCAATTTATCGTTGACACGCATATAACAATTATTTAATATAAGTCGCGATTAAATAAAAGATAATTATTATAGATTAGCCATTTTGTCTGAGCGTCATACCACTCACTCATTAGCTTGAAAGGAATCAAAATGGAGCCTCAGATCACCGCATTTCTTTACCAGGAGCATGTTCTCTGGATTGCTGCTTTCATCATTGGCGGCCTTTCATTTGCCCTCGGTCCAATCGCCATTGTCTACCTCTTTATGCCGTTGAAAACGCGACAGCTTTCTGACAAAGCTGATCAGTTTATCGAATGCGGAATGGATCCCATTGGAGATAGCTGGATCCGCTACGGAGTTGTTTTTTATCTTTACGCTCTCATTTTCTTAGCCTTTGATGTCGATGTACTGTTTCTTTTTCCCGTTGCCCTGGCATATGACGATGTTATGTTTGCCTCCTCAATTCGGGACTTTATCGAAATAATTCTATTTGTTGGAATATTATCACTCGCAGTAGTCTATGCATGGATTAAGGGAGTATTTAAGTGGGAACGGAAAACGTACCTTCGTCGGTAATTCAATTCGCCCTCGCAGACAAACTCATCAACATCGGCAGGGCCAATTCTCTTTGGCCCCTGACGTTTGGTATAGCCTGCTGTGCTATCGAAATGATGGCTACCGGCTGTGCCAGGTTTGATATGTCCCGATTTGGGGCAGAAGTGTTTCGGCCTTCAGCCAGACAGAGCGATGTCATGATTGTCGCGGGAACCATCACCAAAAAGATGATGCCTGGAATTAAGACTCTCTACGATCAGATGCCTGAACCCAAATGGGTTATGGCCCTTGGCAACTGTGCTATTTCAGGAGGACCATTTGCTTTTGAAGGGCAATACAGTATTGTTCTTGGGGCCGATGAGTTTCTCCCCGTTGATATATATGTTCCAGGCTGCCCTCCTCGTCCTGAAGCCCTGCTGCAGGGAATAATCGAACTTGAACACCTTGTCTCTGACTGGAAAAGATGGAAAAATCCTGAGGCTGCATAACTACAGGAATTGTCTGACCCGCCTTTCCCGTTTTTTGTTAAGGAATTTTGGAGCAATTACAGATGATTTGTGAAGAAACAAAACGTGCCCTGCAAAAACTTTTTCCTGCAGATGAGGTCATCGCTGAAACACCAGAGGAAGCAGTAGATGACTCTGAGAAAAAAGCGAAAAAACCTGTGCCCCGCGCAAACGGCCTGCTTGAACGGGATTATGCCGTCCATGGCTATCACCTTGACGCACAGGTTGCAGCAGATCAGGTCGTTGAAGCTGTAGGAATCCTTGATAAGGCTGATTTTTTCATAGAAAGCATAACTGGAGTTGACTGGATAAAAGACAATCAGCTTGAGGTTATCTACGATTTTTCCAGATATGATTTCGACCTCTGCCGTGTTGTCATTCGTACACGTGTGGACCGCAACAATCCCGAGGTGCCCACCATCACCGAAATATACGCGGGGGCCAACTGGCATGAGCGTGAAACCCATGATTTTTTTGGCATCAAATTCATCGGACATCCCCATCTCATCCCTCTCCTCCTTCCTGAAGATGCGGATTTTCATCCCTTATTAAAGGATTACAAAGCATGAGTTCTCCTATACAACTGAAACCTGACGAGACATTTATTCTCAACGTCGGTCCACAGCATCCTGCGACCCACGGAGTCCTTAGGGTCAAGATGGAAATGAATGGTGAGTACATAGTCAATGCAGAAACCGTTATCGGCTATATCCACAGGATGCATGAAAAAATGGGGGAACTCAAGACATATCCCCAGTTTCTCATGAACCTCAGCCGTATGGATTATCTCGGTGCACTCGGTTACTCCCATGGCCACGTCCTGGTTGTTGAAAAAGCCTCTGGTATCGAAGTGCCCGAGCGCGCGGAATATATCCGTGCAATTATGGTGGAGCTCAACCGTATTGCCTCACATCTTTTCTGGTTTGGTGCCTTTGTCATGGACCTCGGTGGCTTCTCTCCTCTTATGTACGCCCTGCAGGACCGTGAACACATCCTCGACATGCTCGAAGCTGTCACTGGCTCTCGCCTCACCTACTGTTATTTTCGTTACGGCGGGTTGTACAACGATGTGGACGACCAATTTGTAGCATCAGCCCGAAAATTCATCCCCAGGATGCGAAAATCCCTCAAAAAATATCACAAACTTGTAACTGGTAATGTGATTTTCCGCAAAAGACTTGAAGGCATAGCTCCTCTCAGCAAGGAGACCTGTCGTAAATACGGAGCTTCCAGTGCCGTTGCCAGAGGGTCCGGAATTAATTTTGACGTAAGGAAAAACGAACCATACTCGGTGTACCCCGAATTTGATTTTGATATCCCGGTCTATCACGAGTGTGACTCACTTGCCCGCTACAACGTGAGAATGGATGAGATTGAACAGTCTCTTCGCATCATAGAGCAGGGTCTGGACAAGCTCCCGGGTGGTCCGATCATGCCTGAGAAAAAGCCGAAGATAATCAAGCCTCCTGAAGGAGACTACTACCAGGCTGTTGAGACGGCCAGGGGAAGCTTTGGTGTCCGGCTGGTAAGCGACGGAGGAAAAACACCCTACCGCTTAAAACTTCGTTCGCCAACCTACTCCAACATGCACCTTTTTGATGAATCCTGCAGAGGGATGTTGATTATGGATGCGCTTGCATTCATGGGAAGTCTCGATCTGGTTATTCCTGAGATAGACAGGTAAAAGGATAATTTTATGCGCTTAACACTTTTTAATGTCGTTGTTGCCGTCATAATTGCCATTGCATTTGCTGCTGTGAATGCGGCCTACCTTGTCTGGGCAGAACGAAGAGGTGCTGCTCGTATCCAAAGGCGCCCGGGACCCAACATCAACGGTCCCTTTGGCCTCTTGCAACCGCCCCTTGACGGCATAAAGTTAATGGCCAAGCAACTGACCATCCCTGGAGGAGCCGATAAAATCCTGTTCATAGCAGCACCTGTTCTTGCTATGTTTCCAGCGATCATGAGTTTCGTGACGATCCCTTTTAGTGAGAACATTGTCGCTAAAAACATGAACGTCGGTGTCCTGATGATATTTGCCTTTGCCGCCCTCGGTTCCACCTCACTTTTATTTGCAGGATGGAGTTCCAGAAACAAGTATGCAATGATGGCCTCAATCCGGGCTGTCTCCCAGACGGTTGCCTATGAAATCCCTATGTTGATCACGACCATTACAGTTGTCATGATCGCAGGCTCCATGGATCTCATGGAAATTGTCCATCAGCAGAGTGGGTCCATTTTGAGCTGGAATATCTTTCCTTTATTTGGACGGTCCCACAATATTCTGATGCCCATGTCATTTTTGATCTTTTTCACCTGCACCCTTGCTGAAACCAACCGCGCACCTTTTGACCTCGGTGAAGCGGAAAGTGAGCTTGTCGCAGGTTTTCACACAGAATATGGCTCAATGGGCTTTGGCTTATTTTTCATGGGAGAATATGCCAATATCGTCATCGGCTCCTGCATGACAACCATTCTTTTCTTGGGTGGTTGGGGGTGCCCTTTCGGCCTGTTTCCAGGGGTATGGTGGTTTATTATTAAACTCTACCTCCTTATTGCGACCTTTATCTGGATCCGCTGGACCTTCCCACGCACAACGATATACGGCCTTTTGAACCTAAGTTGGAAAATCCTGATTCCACTTTCTCTTTTCAACCTGCTCTTTACCGCAGGACTATTAAAGGTGTTCTAGATGGTGGCTTATTTTAGTGAAATTTATTACGGCCTGATCAGTCTTCTTGAAGGGATGGTTATCACATTTAAGGAATTTTTCAAGCCCACCGTCACGGTCTCGTACCCCTACGAGACGCTCCCTATGTGCGACAGGTTCAGAGGACATGTCGAACTCATCGAAAATGAAGAGGGGCAACCTAATTGCGTTGTTTGCGGCTTGTGCGAGCGCGCCTGCCCTTCGGGCTGCATCTCACTTGCAGGTGAAAAAGCCGAAGGTGAAAAGAAAAAGGTGCTCACAAAATATGTTCTTGATTTCACCAGGTGTTCTCTTTGTGGGTCCTGCGTTGAGGCATGTAACTTCAATGCCCTGACCTTTTCAAAAGAATACAACCTCGCAAGCAGGAGAAAAGAAGATTTTATTTTTGACCTTCTGGGCAGACTGGAGGAACGAAACAGATGAATCAAAGTATGCTCACCCACCCCAATTTATTTACGGTTGAAGGAATGGCTGGTGTTGTCTTTCTCATCCTCATATTTGTCACCCTTACAGGTGGCTTCATTGCCTGCACTTCAAGAAGGGTAGTCCGGGCAATCGCAGGCCTTATCGTCTGCTTTGTCGGAGTAGCCGGGCTCTATTTCTTTCTCAACTCTCCTTTTGTCTCGATGATGCAGCTTCTCATCTACGTTGGAGCGATCGCGGTTGCAATTTCATTTGCCGTGATGCTCGCCGCCCCTGAAGAGAAAAAGAAACTCGGCCCTACCGGGCCCCTTGAAGGTCCCCTTGCTTTTGGCTCAGCGGCCCTTCTTGCCGGTGGATTTTCTGTACTTGTACTTAAAACCAAGTGGCCTGCCATGGCAAAAACCAATGACGGCTCCATAAAAGAAATAGGTATCAGATTACTCACTGAACATTCCATGGTTTTTGAACTTATTTCCATAGTTTTACTCATTGCAATTTTAGGAGCGCTTGTCTTGGCTCGCCGGGAGGATTAACAACAGATGGCAATTCTTGGACTGTATAATAATCTCAGCACCTATCTTATTATAGCGGCATTTCTCTTTGCCATGGGAATTTATGGCATTATCGCCAGGAGAACCTTTATTGCAATGCTTATCGCAGCAGAGATGATCCTGGCAGGAGCAGCGCTGAACTTTATGGCCTTTAACAGATTCACCTCACCGGACCCGGTAACAGGCCAGATATTTACTCTTTTTATAATGGCAATAGCCGCAGCAGAAGCGGCCATTGGGCTCAGTATCGTCATCGCCATCTACCGTCAATACGATTCCATTGACGCAGAAGACGTTGTTCAACTTAAAGGTTAGTCGAGGAGCCAATTTACATGGAATACAAACTTCTGATAGCCCTGCTCATTCCACTTCTTGGAACCATTGGGGTCATGTACAAAGGTGACAACGAAAACCTGAGAGAGGGTATCTCCTGTGTATCTTCTCTTCTCTTGTTGTGTGTTGTCGGCTCCATCGTCCCTCAAGTTCTCGGTGGAAAGACACTCACCCTGCAGATGTTCACCATACTACCTGGGGTTACGGTCACACTAAGGGCAGATGCAATGTCAATGATCTTTGCCCTCGTTGCCTCCTCCCTCTGGACCATAGCAGTTTTCTACTCTATGGGCTATATGCGTGGCCTGAATGAACATGCCCAGACCCGCTTTAATGCCTGTTTCGCTCTTGCCATTTTTGGTGCCATCGGGGTAGCATTTTCAGATAACCTCTTCACCATGTACCTCTTCTATGAAATCGTCTCGATCTGCACCTATCCACTCGTTGCCCATCATCAGGATGAAGAAGGATACAACGGGGCGAGGAAATACATAGTTTACCTGACAACCACGGCAAAGGCCTTCCTGCTTCCCGCGATGATTCTCATCTATGTGCTCACAGGCACCCTTGATTTTGCTTCAAACGCCCATTCAGGAATCTTTCCAGCAGGGGTAAGTAACGTCCTGGTGACTATGCTCTATATTTTTTGTCTGTTCGGTTTTGCCAAAAACGGTGTTATGCCGTTTCATCACTGGCTGCCGGGAGCCATGGTTGCTCCCACACCCGTATCAGCGCTATTACATGCAGTGGCCGTTGTTAAGGTCGGCGTTTTCTGTACCACCCGGGTGATGCTCTACACCTTCGGCACCGATACAATGCATGCTCTCAACCTTGGTATTCCTACTGCATATTTTGTGAGTTTTACTGTACTGGTAGCCTCCATCATTGCTCTATCCAAGGACAACCTTAAAGCACGGCTTGCCTACTCTACGGTGAGTCAACTCTCTTATATTATCCTGGGTGTCGCACTTCTCACCGATCCCGGGATACAGGGTGGTCTCATTCACATTGTCAACCACGCCTTTTCCAAGATCACCCTGTTTTTCTGTGCCGGTGCCATCTACGTTGCCACGCACAAAAAATATATTTCTGAAATGGAGGGCCTTGGAAAAACTATGCCCTTTACCTTTGCAGCTTTTGGCATAGCCTCTCTTTCTATGATTGGAGCACCTCCAGTTGCGGGCTTTATCACCAAGTGGAACCTGCTTATTGGTTCAGTCGAAGCGCACCAACTTGGGATTCTGCTCATCCTCATCGCCAGCACCATGCTCAATGCGGCCTACTTTGCGCCGATTACCTATAAGGCTTTTTTTGGTAAACGCCCGGAGGGTGAACCCTTTACCGGCATAAAAGAAGCACCCTTGTCCATGCTTATTCCAATACTGATAGCTTGTACAATATCGGTACTTCTTGGCATTTTCCCTAACTTCATGTTGCAATTTGTAAAGGCGGTGACAGGATGATAGTAGATCTCATCGATTTCCTGAAAAAACATCAGCAGGCAGTGCAAGTCTATTGCATTATAGCAATCGCCATAATGCTTGTGTGGTCTTTTCTCGGAGTGGATACCCACCATGCGCACACTTGGATGGAGGTACATATTCCAGGATTCTGGTCTCTGTTCACCCTCATATCCTGTGTTGTCCTTATCTACTTTTCCCGGTGGCTCGGTAAAAGTGGTATAGAGACAAGGGAGGATTACTATGACAAATAGTTTTATCCACCCATCTCTCATCCTCATTTTTGGAGCTTTCATCCTCCCTTTCATCAGGGAGCCTTTTAGAAAACTGTATCTGACCATGGTACCGTCTCTGGCACTACTGGCCGTTGTCTTCATCAACATGAATCCCGGCGTCCACGGTGTTGTGAGCTTTATGGGCGGAGACTGGACGCTGACTTTTGGCAGGGTTGACAGTCTCTCCATAATATTTGGTTTTATTATGGCCCTGATGGCGGTCATCGGCACCTTTTATGGATTACACGTAAAAGACAACTGGCAACATATCGCAGCCTGGTTCTATGTTTCAGGTAGTCTTGGTGCAATTTATTGCGGAGACTACCTCGTCCTCTTTCTCTTCTGGGAAATGATGGCCTTCGCCTCGACCTTTCTTATCTGGTTCAACAAGGAAAAAGGGGCTCTGGCTGCAGGATACAGGTATCTTCTAGTTCACACCTTTGGGGGAGTCATCCTGCTACTTGGATTTGTTTTGCGTTACCAGGCTGTGGGCGATCTCTCTTTTGTCCAGCTTGACGAACAGAACACCCATCTTTATACCTGGCTTATTATGGCGGGTCTCATGCTCAATGCGGCTGTCCCGCCATTGCATTCCTGGCTCCCTGATGCCTACAGCAAAGCAACGGTCACCGGTGCTGTTTTTATGTGCGCCTTTACCACTAAAACTGCAATTTACACCTTAGCCAGAGCCTTTGCAGGCTTTGATATTCTGATAGTGCTCGGTGTTGTAATGGCGGTCTACGGTATTGTCTACGCTCTGAGAGAAAACGATATCAGGCGACTGCTGGCATGGGAGATTGTAAGCCAGGTAGGCTACATGGTCTGCGGGGTTGGCATCGGAACAGCTCTTGCAATCAACGGTACCTGTGCCCATGCCTTTGCCCACATACTCTACAAGGGTCTTCTGTTCATGGCCGCAGGTGCAGTGGTTCATGCCACCGGAAAAACGAAATTCACCGAACTGGGTGGCTTATACAAAAAAATGCCAAACACCCTGTTCTTTATGGTTATTGGTGGTATATCCGTCTCGGCATTTCCATTTTTTTCAGGCTTTGTCTCCAAATCCATGATCATCAGTGCAAGTTTTGAATCTCATCTTCTCTGGGTTGGCTTCTTGCTCACTCTGGTGTCCGTGGGCACCTTTCTCGTGGCCGGACTACGACTTCCTTACCTGATCTTTTTTGGAGAAAGCAGATGCAGCGATGAAACACTTGCAAAAGCTGAAGATCCACCATGGAACATGCATATGGCTATGTTAGCTGCGGCCTTTCTCTGTTTTTTTGTTGGCACCTATCTACCATTTCTCTATAACATGTTGCCAAACCCTGAGGTAACCTACAACCCTTATGGAGGGTACCATCTGAGTGAAACATTCCAGATTATCGCCTTCACAGCAATTGCCTTTTATTTTCTTAAAGAAAAAATCGGTGCAAAAGCCACGATCAGTCTCGATCTTGACTGGTTTTACCGGCTCGGCGGACGCGGATTTCTCTGGCTTGCCAAAAATCCTATTCAGTGGCTGGATACTATGTGGGGCATGGCTTACCGGGTTGTTGGCCTCTACACACTTATGACAACCGCTAAGTTCTGGTCATGGTTTGACTGGCATGCAATAGATGGTGTGGTGGACGGCAGTGCCCGTTGCGTTCGAGCGATTGGCCAAAGAGTAACGGTGGTTTTACAAAGGGGTCAGATTCAACAGACAATTTATATCTCTATCACCTTTGCAGCCATACTTTTAATTTCCTTTGTCTGGTTATAATTTTTTGAACTCAAGGACTACTGGTAATGGATCAACTATTGATTAACTCCGGCTTCCCAATTTTGAGTGTGCTTATTTTTCTCCCGCTCATAGGTGCCATCGTACTATTGTTCATAAAGAGTGAATCTCTTTGCCGCAATATTGCATTGGCTACAACTTCTGTAGTCGGCCTATTGTCCATTCGTCTACTTTTCGGTTTTGATACGACTACAGCAAAGTTCCAGTTTGTGGAGCACAAGAGCTGGATAGAGGCATTTAATATTAACTACACTCTAGGGGTTGATGGTATATCCATTCTCCTCATTTTGCTAACAACGTTTATTATGCCTTTTTGTGTCCTCGCCTCCTGGTCATACATAAAAACGAGGGTTCAGGCCTTTATGATCTGTCTGCTCATTATGGAAACCGCGATGCTTGGTGTCTTTGTAGCCCTTGATTTCGTTCTCTTCTATGTTCTCTGGGAAGCCATGCTCATCCCAATGTACATGCTCATTGGCATTTGGGGCGGGCCGCGGAAAATATACGCTTCCATTAAATTTTTCCTTTATACACTTGCCGGATCGATCCTTTTACTGGTCGGAATAATCTGGCTCTACACCGTCAACGATCATAGCTTTTTTATCCCGGACATGATGTGGAAAGATTATGCCCTGTCCTCACAGGTATATCTCTTTATTGCTTTTTTTCTCGCTTTTGCCATCAAAGTACCCATGTTCCCCTTCCACACCTGGTTGCCGGCAGCCCACGTAGAGGCACCAACTGCAGGATCTGTCATTCTTGCAAGTGTGCTGCTGAAAATGGGAACCTATGGTTTTCTTCGTTTTGCCCTGCCTATTACCCCTGAGGCGACCGTTCTGCTCATGCCCTATGTTCTCTGGCTATCCATTGCCGGAATCATTTATGGTGGTTTTACCGCACTTGCCCAGTCTGATATGAAAAAGCTAATCGCCTATTCTTCTGTCGGTCATATGGGCTTTGTTACTCTAGGTATCTTCGTTCTGAACATAGACGGTGTGAAGGGTGCCATCCTGCAGATGATCAACCACGGCATTACAACGGGTGCACTTTTTCTCTGTGTTGGTATGATTTATGAGAGAACACACAGTAGAGAATTACGATCTGCCACTGGGATTGGCAAGTATATGCCAATTTACATTACCTTTCTTGCCTTTTTCTCTTTGTCATCATTTGGTTTTCCCGGGACAAACAGTTTTGTCGGAGAATTCATGATTCTAGCCGGAGCGTTTGAATTTTCCACTTCACAAAACAACTTTCCGTATCTTGCCCTTGCGGCAATCCCCGGAGCTGTCCTTGCCGCAGCTTACATGCTGCGGATGCTCCAGAAAATTATCTGGGGTGGTACTGACAATCCTGACCAATCATGGTTAAGCGATATCAATACGAGAGAAATTGTAACCCTTGCACCATTCCTTTTTTTCGTCTTCTGGATAGGTCTTGGACCACAACCGTTTTTAGACCTTATCCATACAAGTGTATATGAGCTTCTCCAACATTTTGATATCCACCACGGACAGGCAGTGGCGGCAGCTGGGTCAATATTACATTGAGATTCTAATTAAATAAGAACTCGTAAAGGTAACACGATGCTATTTCTACCTGAATTAACTCTTTTAGGCGCTGGGCTGGTTCTCTTTTTTCTCAGCTTAGGACAACCCAGCAGTAGTAGAGTCAAAACAGTGGCAACAACACTTGCCGCTATAACTCTCATTGCTTCGCTGCTTTGCCTGAAAAGTGAAGGAACTCTTTTCTACTCGGCTTATAAAGTGGATCTGTATTCCCAGATATTTAAGGTGCTGATAGCACTTGGTACTTGTGTTATTCTAATTTTCAGCGCAGGAGACAGTGGCGTCAAACAAAAGACCCAGTCAGAGTACTATCTCTTTTTGTTCATGTCCGTCCTCGGGCTCATGATGCTGGTATCCAGTGTTGAATTACTTGCAATTTTTATATCACTGGAACTTTCATCATTTGCTGTATACATCATGGTACCCATGCGTAAGGATGCTCAAAATAACGGTACCCACATAGAAGCCGGTATCAAATACCTTTTGTTTGGAGTCATGGCCACAGGGCTTATGCTCTTTGGCATGAGTTACATCTACGGCCTGACTGGCACAACCCAGCTTCCTCTTATTGCTGAGCGTCTCGCACCTCTTTACACTCAACCCGCTGCAATTATTGCGATTGCTTTGACCCTTGCAGGATTCTTTTATAAACTCGCCCTTTTCCCTCTGCACTTCTGGGTGCCAGACGTGTATGAAGGAGCGTCCAACGAAACCACAGCTTTCATTGCAGCCATACCAAAACTTGCAGCGGTTGCAATACTCATCAGAGTTGTCAATCTGATCAGCGTGGACGGTCAGGTTATTGTCAATCTCCTAATGGTCTGTGCTCTTGCATCTATGTTTTATGGCAATCTTTCTGCTCTCGTACAAAAAGACGTCAAAAGACTTCTCGGATTTTCAGGTATCTCCCATGCAGGATTTGTCCTCGTTGGTCTTCTTACCTTTGACTCCATCGGCTTTGCCACAGCAATATATTATATAACAGGCTATCTTTTTATGAATCTTGCCTGCTTTCTCGTCATCTGCAGAGTTTCAGAAAATGGTAAGAATGTGGTAATTGAAGATTTTACAGGACTCTACAATCGGGCTCCACTTCTCTCTTTAACCCTCGTGATAGGTTTATTTGGCCTTGGTGGTATTCCTCCTTTCGTCGGCTTTACAGGAAAGTTTATGCTTCTGCTCGGAGCCTTCAACAAGGGCTATTACATCCTTGTTATTCTTGCAGCCTTTAATACAGCAATTGCTATTTACTACTATCTCTCGATTGTACGTTTAACCTTTTGTACCGATCCATTGACAAAAGACAAGATGACAACCTCTCTACCAACAAGAGGTCTCGCCATATTTCTCATGGTCGTTATAGTAGTTATGGGTATTTTCCCGTCAACTTTCATCTCTATGGCTTCTCAGTCCGTCAAGCTTCTGATGTAATAGTGTGATTTACAATCCACATCAAACAAGGCTCGTGAGATGTTTTTCAGCGAGCCTTCTTTGTTTCCCACTCAATCCTTTATATTTTTTCTGCAACCCGACATGAATATCTGGCTTATCATTGTTTTAGCTATAATAATATTCTCATTTATATTTGAGACCAGCCTTTCATTGCTCAACATAAAAGCATTATCTCCTGACCTGCCAAAAGAATTTGAGACTGTCTATAATCATGCCGAATACCAGAAATCTCAACAATATACAAAAAATCTGACTATTTTTAGCATTATCGAGAATACCTGGTCGACTCTATTAATCGTCACTTTTATCCTCTGTGGGGGATTTAACTGGATAGACAAGCTTGCACGTCAATGTGGATACGGTGAAATCATAACAGGACTGATCTTCACAGCTATTCTGATCTTCCTCTCTTTTTTGAGCACACTTCCTTTTTCAATATATTCTACATTTGTTATCGAAACAAAATTTGGTTTTAATACAACAACACCAAAGACTTTTGTTCTGGACATACTAAAAGGGGCTTTGCTGGCAATTATCCTTGGAGGTCCTCTGCTCGCCCTCATTTTCTGGTTCTTTCAGGCAACTGGCGTCTATGCCTGGGTCTATTGCTGGATTGGTGTTGTTGCTTTTTCAATTGGAATTCAATTTATTGCACCAGTCGTCATCATGCCCCTATTCAATACATTCACCCCCCTTGAACCGGGAGAATTAAAAGACAAGATATTAGGATACAGTGAACAGGAAAAGTTCAAACTCAATGGCATTTTCACAATGGATGGATCAAAGCGATCTACTAAGCTCAATGCCTTTTTCACAGGTTTTGGAAAGTTTAGAAAGATAGTCTTTTTTGATACTTTGACAAAAGAACTCAGCCCAGACGAAATTGTAGCCGTGCTAGCCCATGAGATGGGTCATTTCAAACTGAAGCATATCATCAAAATGATGGGTCTTTCCATCATTCAGACAGGGTTTATGTTTTTTCTTCTTTCCCTGTTTTTAACAATGCCTGAGGTGTCACAGGCCTTCAGGCTCGAACAACCCAGTATCTACGCCAGCCTTGTATTTTTTGGTTTTCTTTACAGTCCGATAAATCTTTTCATTTCAATCGCCGCCAACATCCTCTCCAGAAAACATGAATTTGAAGCTGATGCATATGCATCTGCCACAACGGGACAAAGCTCCCAACTCATAACCAGTCTTAAAAAACTCAGTCGTGCCAATCTCAGCAATTTAACGCCTCATCCTTTGTACGTGTTTTTTCATTACAGCCATCCTCCATTGCTGCAGAGAATTAATAGACTCTCACCGGGGGTGACAAGCTAACCAGTCCAGATAACGAATTTCAACATTGTACATGAAATAGTGGGTTGATTTTATTGTGCTCACTATGGCATTCTGTTATTATGATTGATAATTTAGCGTAATGACCATTAACTTAACTATTCCAGTTAAAATTATTTTCCATACTTCAGGAGAAAACAATGCAAAACAACAAGTTCAAAACCCCTCTCCTCCAATCAGCAGCGGTTCTTGGGGCTGTTATCGCACTGGTCCTTATTGTCGGATCGTCTGGGTCAAGTTCCGCTGGAGGCAGTATCGTCGCTCTTTTTAGTGGTATAGGTAACGGCATATTGTTTGCTATCGGAATGGCTATCGCTCTGGCGCTTTCCATAGCGATCCTCATAGGCATTTTCCTTGCTGCAGTGGCTATGGTTGACTCCGCTGAGGCTGCAAAAATGTATGCTGGGTTAAAAAAAAACTTCGCAGCCAGCCTGTTAGCGCTTAGTTGCTCATCTTGTAATGAAAACAATGCGACAACCGGCGTATCTGAGGAGGAATATGCAGCAATGAAAGAAGAACTTTTCCAACTACAAGCAAAGAACAAGCAGCTCCACGCTTCGCTGGATTCAATGATGGTTGGTAATGCTGAAATGCAAACCAACGTCAATTCGTTGGATGCAGACAATACTACCCTTAAAGCAAAAGTAGACGAATTAATGGCTACTGTTGGTACTTTGCAGGAATCTGAAGCAAAAATC
Organism: Desulforhopalus sp. IMCC35007; assembly: GCF_005116575.1. GTDB lineage: Bacteria > Desulfobacterota > Desulfobulbia > Desulfobulbales > Desulfocapsaceae > Desulforhopalus_A. The sequence continues at coordinate 152,350 of NZ_SWCN01000014.1, forward strand.
AATGAAGTCGTAGCTCAACTTTCAAGCAAATTAGAAGACAACAGTGATCAAGAGTTAAAAGATCAGATCAGTGCTCTTGAACAACTGCAAACGTCTACTAAAAAAGAACTTGAAACAATTGGCGCTCGACTGACTGAGGTTGAAACCAATATGAAAAAGGCAGCTACTCCTGCCAAAACAACCAGATCTCGAGCAAAGAAGAAATAGATGCAACGAGAACAGATCATAATCATTCCAGGATATCCTTGTTTGATTTAATTTTACTGCTCCAATAATCAGAGATGAAGAGGCGGTTCACGTCAATCAAGCTCACCACATAATGTGCATAGAAAGGCCACCGGATCTCAGATTCAGTGGCCATTTCTATTTTAGCAAAACTTGTTCCATACCTTTCCTGTGAAATTGCCTTACAGAAGAACTTTTCTGCATTATTGTTTTCCACCAGCTATTCACCAAAGAACAGCGACATAGAAATGAGAATGGTAGATATTAAGAAGAACGGCGGCAAAAAAGATAGCGGTGAGGTGATTTTATTGTTGACCTAATGCGAGTGATCAGCTATTTTGCCGCTCCTTCGTGAGCAACGGGAAAAAGCAACCAGCCTGAACGGCTTGAGAGTTTAAATCTGTTTCTCACAAACGAAAATAAGATAAACTTTTTATTGACATAAGGTTTTAAGTTTATTAGAGTTAGCCGCTCGCCGCGACATAAAGCGCGGGACACTTCGGGAGTTTGGGAGTGTTAAACGATCCTTGAAAACTAAATAACAACACATAAGCAAACGGGCCCAACGTAGTTTTAGCGAACTACAATGGAGCAAGTTTTCGTAATTCGAAAATAGAGCTCTTATATACATAAGCAC
>NZ_SWCN01000015.1 GCF_005116575.1 Desulforhopalus sp. IMCC35007
ATTGTTATCGCTTTAACCGTAGATTTAAGTTGGCAGATATGGTTGCTTCCCTCCTCAAATACTGTTTAAAAACTCCACCGATGCCATACCGACTGTTGAAAATGGCTGAAGTTCGGTGGTAATCAGATTCTTTTTTGATCAGCTCCGGTAAAGGCCCCTTTTTCATGACCAAAAAGCTCCGATTCCACAAGGCCGTCGGGAATTGCAGCACAATTAATGGAAACAAACGGCTTATCATGCCGGTTACTGGCTTTGTGTATTGCCCGGGCGGCAAGCTCTTTGCCGGTTCCCGACTCACCGGTAATGAGAATCGTGGCATTGGTGGGTGCTGCCTGCTCAATAAGGGAATAAACCTGCTGCATTGCCGGGGATTTCCCAAATAACTGGCGATCATGCTCGCGAAGGCAGGTCGCTTCAAGAAGTTCACATTTTGCCTTTACCGCCTGGGTTTCAAAGATACGGGTAACCCGTATTATGAGGTCATCGAGGTTAAAAGGCTTGAGTATATAATCGCTGGCTCCCTGGCGCAGGCAGCCGATGGCATCATCGACCGAGCCATAGGCAGTCATGATAATCACATCGGTTTCAGGACTTTGTCGGTGCACATTTTGCAACAAAGTGAGGCCATCAAGACCGGGCATACGGATATCAGATATGATCAGATGGTACTGTTGTTTTTCAAACAGGGCCATAGCCTTGAGGCCGTCCGATGCTTCATCTACCTGCCACCCGTGTTTTCTCAACGAATCGTATATGGAAATCCGCATGATTTCGTCATCTTCGGCAAGGAGGATCTTAGGCATAGTTGTCTCTTTTTTAGAATTATTAAGTCTTTATACCGGGTTCAGGGATATAATCTATCTCTTTGTTCTTTGGGATCGTAATAGTAAAAACTGTGCCCTTGCCGGGACTACTCTCAACCTTGATTTGACCACCCATACGCTGGACCAGGGAGTATGTGACGGCAAGGCCAAGTCCAGTCCCCTCACCCACCCCTTTGGTGGTGTAAAACGGGTCAAAGATAAAAGGCAGGTTGTTTTCTGCTATACCAACGCCCGTGTCCTGAAAGGTGAAAACGAGCTCCTCCCCCTGTTCCCTGCATTCAATGATAAGTTTCCCGCCGTCCGGCATGGCCTGAATAGCATTTAAACCAACGTTGATAATAATCTGTTTCAGGGCTTCAGCATCCAGTAAATAATTACTGGATATGAGAATATTGGTGTCCAGCACTATATTTTTCAGCTTATAGGAGAGCAACTGGGTACATTCGCTGATGAGACTCAGCAGGTCGGTTTTTCCGACTTTCAACGGTTCGGTCCTGCCGTAATTGAGCAGTTGGCGCATGATCATTTCAATCTGCCGGAGTCCTTTGTCGAGTAGAGGCAGATACCGTTCTGTCAGTTTACGGTCTTCCGGGTTTTCTCGCATTGATTTGACACAGTTCAGCATGCCACCCAAAGGGTTGTTTATCTCATGGGCTATGCCCGCTGAAAGAATACCCAGCGAGGCCATTTTTTCGTTAAGATGCGATTGTGCCTTTGCTTTAAGGAGCTCATCCTGGGATCTTTTCAAGCGATCACAAAAGAGCACGAAGTTATCGCTTACACTGTCTAGTTCGTCCCTGAACAACGACGGCAGTAAAAATTTCTCGGGTGGATCCTCCGGGAAGCTGTCCATTGCCTGGGTAAGTCGTCTTATCCGCTGGACAATCAGTGATTCAAACATCAGAAAAAGGGCCACTGTAACGAAAAATATACTCACAGCACCTATCAAAAAAAGAGCTCGGCTATTTCTTTTAATAAGATCATCAGCCCAATCAATAGGGATACTGATGGAAAGAGCGCCCCTAATATCATTGAGATGGTATCCATGCTGACCGTGACAGCCCAGGCACGATTCGGCAACCCGTAAAGGGGCAATAAAGCGTACCACCCGACCCATATCGGAATTACTGATATCGATAACCTCTTCGGTACCTTTGGTAAATGCAAGAAGGGAGTTCTTTTCAAATTGATCCGGGGTGTTTTCTGGATTTATCGGATTGAGACTGGTGACGCGGAAATAGCCAAGCCCATCGCGTTTAGCATAAAAAGAGAGTTCCCGGGTGATCATCGCCGGATTACGCAAAAAATAGGTGTGCCCGAGTGCATCGCTCACGGTGGGAAGCTCAAGGTACGGGTTGGCTTCTGTACCCTTTTTTTCCAGGATAAACAGACCATTATGATCTGATGCCCACTGCCTGGTGAGAAGAATCTGTTTGTACAACATCCGAGCCTGCTGTTCCGCCTGTTTGAAGATCATCTTTTCGTCAAAGGCAGAGGTCCGGTAGAGCATATACAGATAAAATGCCGAGATAATTGCACCAATGAAAATTATAAATTTTGTCCGTAAGGAAATCTGTGCAGGAAAACTCCAGGTCATTGAATACGTATCCTCAAGAAAATATCTGAACAAGCCGGTTGTTACATAAGATGAGAAAGGCAATCCCACCTATTCATGCTGAGCAATTTTCGTTCCATGTCTGTCACCTGATCTCAAGGAAATGGCAAGTGACTGCGCGGCTCTGCCTGAAAGGGCCTGGATTAAAAATAGTGAAACCGAAACCCTTTTTCGAAGATCCTAATATAAAAACCAGTGGCGTAACAGAAGAAAAGGCTGAAGGTGCAGATGCTGACAAGTGCAGCACACCTGACTGGCTGGCCAGGTCAAGGAACAACCTCATCAGATTCTCTCTTGTTTCTTCCATCTTTTTATCCACCACCTACAGATTATGCCCGTTACCCCCAGGTAACACAAGACTTAAGCAAGTGTCACCCAATGGTAACATATTTTGTCAGGCTTGCTGCTTAATGTATTGATATTTATAAATATTTATAATGGAATAGAGTTTGCAATTATAACAGGATGGTTAGTAGTTTGGTTTTTTCTCTTTCGGCCGTCTTCTATTGCATGAAGGCTGAGATAGAGAAAAAGTTTGGTATATCATCTACGGAGGTCGAATGTGAAAAAACAGAGACAGGTACGTTATGCGGGTCTTACCCTCGCAATTCTCGGGATGTTACTGCTGTCCACGCTGGCAATTGCAGCTGACACAGCGAAAGTCATGCATCCGGAGTTATCCGAACAGGAGATGCTCACACCCTGTGCCGACTGTCACCGGGAAGCAACGCCTGAAGTTGAAAAAGAGTGGTTCAACTCACTGCACGGGATTGCCATGGTCAAATGTTACCAGTGTCACGGCACCTTTGGAGATTTTGTCGTAACACCAAGCAGGGAAAACTGTGCGACCTGTCATCTCGACATGATGGAAAAATGTTCCAAGGACAAACCTTGCTGGGAGTGTCATGTTCCTCATTCATTTAAGGAAAAGAAATAAATAACCCATTGAACTGACAGAGAAGGAGGAGAAGACAATGACACAAACAAGGCGTGAATTCATAAAAAAAGCGGCTGCACTTTCAGCCGCATCCTACGTAGGCATGAATCTCCCCATAAATTCGATAAACCTTGCAAAAGCTGATGAGGGAATTATCTGGCACCGTGGCAGCTGCCGTCTGTGCGGGGTTGGCTGCAGAGTGGAACTTGGCGTAAAAAATGGTGTGCCGATGGGGCTTCGCGGAGTCTCGGAATCGCGCACCAATTACGGTTACGTCTGTATGAAAGGCATGCATTTCTGGAAATGTATGCGGCATCCCGACCGCTTGACCAAGCCACTGTATCGGGAAAAAAAGACCGACAAATTTCAGGAAATTTCCTGGGACAAGGCCTTGGATATTGCAGCCGATCAGTTTGCCAAGGCACATAAGGCAGGAGGCGGTGACGCCGTTGCCTATTATGGCTCTGGACAATCACAGACCGAAGAGACCTACTTCTTCCAAAAAATTATGCGAGGTGGCCTGCAGTCCAATAATGTTGAAGGCAACCCAAGACTTTGTATGGCCAGTGCGGTTGGCGGCTACCTCACCTCATTTGGTGCGGATGAGCCCATCGGTGGATACGCCGATTTTGAAAACGCCCACTGTTTTTTCATTATTGGCTCAAATACTGCTGAAGCACATCCGGTTCTGTTTCGGAGGATCATGCGCCGAAAGCTCGATAATCCTGATACGGTCAAGGTGATCAACATTGACCCCAGGATTTCTCAGACATCCAGAATCGCTGATATGCACTTGCAGTTCAAACCTGGCACCGATCTGGCCCTTCTCAATGCCATGGCCCATGTCATTTTCGAAGAAAAACTCTACGACGAAGAATTCATCAAAAACTATGCGACGTTTCGAAAAGACAAAGCAGAACAGATCACTCTTGAGGAATTCAGAGCCGGGCTTGCCAAATACACACCTGAAATGGCAGCTAAAGCCTGCGGGGGAACCTTTAAGGCTGATGATATCAGAACAATAGCCCGATGGTTTGCCAAGTCAGAAGGTACCGTCAGTCTCTGGACCATGGGCCTTAACCAGCGTAAGCAAGGGGTCTGGGCCAATAATCTGGTGCATAACCTGCATATTATCACCGGCCAGCTCCTCAAAGACGGGGCCGACAGTCTCTCCCTCACCGGCCAGCCCAATGCCTGTGGCGGGGTCCGGGAAGGTGGCGGCTTATGCCATATTCTCCCTGGCCATCGGCCTGTGGAGGTTGAAAAGATGCGCCGTCAGGTTGAGGCCGCCTGGGGGGTTCCCGAAGGTCGTATTCCAGAAAAACCGGGCCTGCACACCATGGCCATGTTTTCGGCAATCAATGAGGGAAAAATCAAAGCCATCTGGGTGAACTGCACCAGCCCTGTCCAGAGTCTGCCAAACTGCAATCTTTACAACAAAGGAATGGATAGGGAAGATGTCTTCATAGTTACCACCGATATCTTTCCAACCCTCACCACCGAAAAATCCAACCTGGTACTGCCAGCCTCCTTTCACTTTGAAAAATCCGGTGTCTACGGCTGTACCGAGCGCAGGTCTCAGCTGACCAGAAAAGCCATAGACTCTCCAGGGGAAGCAATGCCCGAAGTCTGGATTATCCGGGAGTGGGCGAAAAAACTCGCTGAAAAGATGAATGACCCAGTAATCACCCAGTGCATTAAGCCGTTTGAGGGGTTAGAGGAAGGTTACGAATTGCCCAAAGCAATCTGGGAGGAATACACCCAGAAATTGACCGCCAACAGGGACAACGATCTGCGTGGTGCAAGCTATGCGGTGCTTGAAAAAATGGCCGACGGTGTCCAGTGGCCTGCCCCGACTGAAGAATACGCCCTTACCGGCGGGACGGTGAAAAAATTCGTCAAAGGTCGTGATCCGATGGCAACCACCGAATCTAAAAATGATCTTCCATACCAGTTCTATGGTCCCGCACATCCTGATCGGACCCTGTGGATCTGGCAACGTGAACAGGCTGATCCGGAAGAAATCCCGGATGCGGACTATCCGTTTTATCTCTCAACGGGCAGGATCATCGACCATTGGCATACCATGTCTATGACCGGCCGCATTCCCGAACTGCTGAGAGCCAACCCCTATGCCTACATTGAGGTGAACCCAAAGGATGCAGAACGTCTGGGCATAAAACCTGGAGACATGGTAGAAATCAAATCACGACGCGGGGTTAATCTGCTACCGGCCAAGGTCTACGAGGGACCGGTTGAAGGTATGGTCTTTGCCTATTGGCATGACCAGCATCCGGATCGAATGATCAACAAGGTAACAAAGGATGCTATTGATCCAGGCTCTAAAGAACCGGAATTCAAAATATGTGCAGTTCAGGTAAAACGTGCTTCCGGACCACAGCCTCTTCAGCCTTATATTGTATAACACAACCTGGTGCAGCAGTGAAATTCAGGACTGCTGCACCATTCAAGGGAAAAATCCACAGGAGTAAGCATGCCTATTAGCGGCGTTGTCATATCCAGCCGAGTTACCGAAAAAAAAGAGGTTTTATGTTGCCTCGCCACCATCCCCGAAGTGGAAGTTCATGGCCACGATGAAAAAGGCAACATCGTAGCAGTATTGGAAACACAATCATCAGAGGAAATGGAAAAAATTATAGACCGCATCAGCAAGGACCGGAATGTCCTCCATGTGGGCCTGACATATCTTAACACCGAAGATGAGGCGGAGCGTATGGCCAGTGGAGAAAAGCTGGAGAAACCGTTTGGTTTCCGAAAACCTTTACCTGACGAAAGTAACCGATAGTGGAACGACGCTCCTTTCTCAAGATCCTTGCGGCAGGGCTGACCTGTCTGCCGCTTCTCCCGGGACCTGCTGGTGCAAAGCTCCTGCAGTCACCGGTAACAACCAACAGGTTACGGCCACCAGGTGCTGTACCCGAAGAAATTTTCCCTGCCAAATGTATACGTTGCGGACGCTGTGTGGAGGTCTGTCCGTATCGTTCAATTACCATGCTCGACATCCGTGCCGGTATCCATGCCGGAACCCCGCTTATTGAAGCAGAAAACATACCCTGTTATCTCTGTATGAAGTGTGTTGACGTCTGTCCCACCGGTAGCCTTAGGCGCATTCAGCAGGAAGAAACCCGGATGGGGCTCGCGGTTATCAATCGCTTTCATTGTGCCGCCTGGATTGGCACGATACTCTGCCGAACCTGTTACGATAAATGCCCTTATGCGGACAAAGCGATTCGTCTTGATCAACTGCGACCTGTGATCGATGAATCTGCCTGTACCGGTTGTGGTATCTGCACAAACGCCTGTCCGGTTACGGTAGCAGAAGATAGAAAGGCGATAAATATTGAACCGCTGTATGCCAGAGCAAAGGTGACCGGATGAAAACCGCCGAGACCACTCTTGGAGCTAAAAAGACAGATGGTCAGCACCTCCCGGGCAGACAGAAGAACCACTATGGCCGGTTACGATTGACTGTTCTCACCGGTGCTTTTTTGCTCATTTTTATAAACCCAGTTCTCAACTACTATTGGCATATCAATTTTATCCAGGGCTGGTACCAGTCTTTTGCCCTGGGCAACCTCTGGTTCGTATCCCCGCTGGAAGGCCTGGAGAGTCTGCTTCTTACGAAATCGTTGTATCTTCCATCACTTATTGGTATGGTGGTGCCTGTTCTCATCGCACTCTCTTTAGGCAGGGTCTTTTGCTCCTGGCTATGTCCAGTGTCCTTTATTCTTGAGATATTTGATCGGCTGAGGAAGTTGATCAGCCAAAAAAAATATTTAAAAAACACACTGCTCATTACGAAAAAAGCACTTTGGTTTACTCTGATAGCGGAGTTGGTATTGAGCATGATCTTTGGCGCTCCATTTTTTGTGTTCCTCTCTCCGCCAGGGTTGGTTGGGCGAGAAATAATGATGCTGGCCTTTTTTCATACAGTTGCCCTTGAAGGAGTAATACTCCTGCTGATTCTGGCACTGGAACTATTTACTCGGCGGTTCTACTGTCGAACCTTCTGTCCCCTTGGTGCACTGCTTGCCTTTATCGGCAAGAAAAGGCGTCTGCAGGTGCATGTTGACCCGACGAGCTGTACCAACTGCGGAAAGTGTGAAAAAGTCTGCCCCATGGGCCTTTTGCCAAACGTTGGCGAAGGAACATCCGCCTACTGCTGGAACTGTGGCGAATGTCTTGATAGCTGTCGCCACGATGCCCTGCACTTTTGCTGGGAAGAGAAGGGGGTTTGTCCAGGAAAAACAAACAGATGAATAGTTATTGATGCGTGTCAGAACACAAGCTATATAAAGATCTATCTGCTACCGTAATATGAAAATGAAGTGTTACCATAAGGTATCGCGCCTCTCCCCCTTTGTTACCATCCGGTAACTAACGGGAGCGCAACACCCAATAAATCCAGGTAAACAGGTCATAGTTTTTTTGGAATGAAAGTTGCTACTGATGAAATACTTAAGTCACAAGAACCACGCCTGGTAGCTTGGTAATAAGCCGGGATACGCAGGATAAGTATCTGGAAACAGCTAAACCTCTTGCCCAAAAATGGGAAAACACCTCTGCAAGGTACAAAATAAGAAATAAAACGTTGAGATGAGTCAAGACCAGAGTCGACAGGTAAAAAGCGGCTATTTTCGCGCCTAATTAATCGTGTTTTGCTTCTCTATTCCATCAATTTTCAGGGAGATCCATGAAGAAGATTTTTTTTCTAGTGTTGTCATTCGGGGTTATTCTAGGCCTTGTTATATCGCTTGGCAGCGCCGAAATGATTGAACATACGTCCGGTGTTGAGTTTTGTTCTTCATGCCACTCCATGAAAGGGGTTGCTCGTTCCTACGCTGAAGATATTCACGGAGGGATGAATAAGCATGGTTTTAAGGCAAAATGTGCAGACTGCCATCTTCCCCATGACAATGTTTTCGGTTATGTGACCGCAAAGGCATATACAGGTGCAAAAGACGTCCTGGGAGAACTCTTCTGGGCTGATTCGTTTGACTGGGTCGGTAATCTTGAGCACAGGCAAGAATTTACCTACACCTCCGGGTGTGTCAAGTGTCACGATCTCAGTGTTGTCAAGTATGAAATTCCTAAAGCTTATTTAGCGCATAAAGACTTTTTATCGGGAAAGGTTCCATCCTGTGTGAAATGTCATGAAAATGTAGGTCACAAGAATATCAAAGATTTTCTGGTTACACAAACCAAGAGGGAGGCAGAATGATACGATTAATGTTGGTGGTGGCCTTTATGGCCGGGTCTTTTTCATCAGCCATTGCAATGGAAAGCGATGTAAGGACGCTCAAGGTTGAGCGGGGCCTGACTGATGAAGGAAAAAAATGTATAGAGTGTCATGCAGAAAAGCAGCCGGGGATTGTCGCTGACTGGAAGAACAGTCGCCATGGCCACGTAAATGTATCCTGTATTGACTGTCATGGCGTTGACAAAGGTTCTCCGATGGCATCCCAGAGCTGTCCCGGTGTTAAGGGAACCGAGATTTATATGACTGTCGTTGTGACTCCTAAGACCTGTGGTAGATGCCACTCTGCTGAGGTGGATCAGTTCAGCAAAAGCGGCCATGCACGTGCCAGCATTCAATACCATTCACCAGATGGATTGAACTTTGACGCCATGACCAGTCTTATTGCCACACATGAAGGCCAGGGAATCGAAAAATTTAAAAATTCTGCTGACATGACAGGCTGTATGCAATGCCATGGCGCGGATGTGAAGCTCGGTGCTGACGGCAGACCTACCAAAGACAGCTGGCCAAACTCCGGTGTCGGTTCAACCTATCCTGATGGTTCTGTTGGTAACTGTGTCGTTTGTCATACCAGGCACTCCTTCAGTATTGCTGAAGCAAGAAAGCCAGCCGCCTGTGCATCATGTCACCTTGGGCCAGATCATCCAGATATCGAAATCTATAACAACAGCAAACATGGTCACATTTATAATGCAGAGGGCGGTGATTGGAACTATACCAGTGCCCCAGACGCCTGGGAGCCCGGTGATTACCGTGCACCTACCTGTGCTGTTTGTCATATGAGCGGCATCGGAGAACTGCAGACTACCCATAATATCTCTGAGAGACTCCACTGGAATCTCTGGGCAACAAAATCAGCTGTTCGTAACTCTCCCGATCCTTTAAGCCCACTTACCGGTGAAGGTATTGAAGGCCGTAAGAAGATGAAGACTGTCTGTAGCAACTGCCATACTTCACTGCACACAGATAATTTCTTTGAGCAGGCAGACACCCATATCGAGCTCTATAATGAAGGTTACTGGGAACCTGCACTGGCTTTAAAGAATGACCTCGCCGAGAAGAAGTTGCTCAAGGCAAATCCTTGGGATGATGAATTCCAGAAAATTTTCTATCACCTCTGGCATCACGAAGGTCGTCGTATGCGTCAGGGTGCTGCAATGGGTGGACCCGATTATGCCCATTGGCATGGAGTTTTTGAAGTGCAGCAGGATCTGTATGAGTTGAAAGCAATTGCAGAAAAACGCCTGAAGACCGGCAAAATAGAAGAGTAGTATTGATTATTCCGGGGATTTCTTTGAAATCCCCGGATTGATTTTCACTCACCGCAGCAAACTGTCTCGTGATGACTGTAAACCCGCAAAGATAGCCTGCGCTATTGGATTGGGGAATCTGTCTGGAATGCGAGCAGTAGAATCACAGTCTTCCTCAATTATTCTCCCCCTCATTTCATCAGTAAGAAAAACCACAGATCCGTTATCCACCATTTTTTTGAGGCCTCGTTGCCGCCTTACGACAATTCACATCAGAGCTGATGCTTTCAATTTCTTGATTGGTCGGCTGGTGAAACTTGCACATATTAAAAGATGTTGAGCGGTCAAACCTACCCGACCATTTAATTTCTGATAAACCTGATAGGGGGGCGAAGTCGGCAACAGAATCGGCTTGTTTAAAAGCAATTGCTGGAGATGGGAGTCCCCCCCAACCTACCTAGAAATATTGGTATTCACACGCCATCTCGGAAAAAACCGGAGATTGTACTTCACTCCTTCGCTCCTTCTTCAATTTGCTGATTACGATCATCCATGAGTTTGTTCACCATTTGAGCTTTTTCCATGGGGTCTTTTATAGAGGTCGTCATCTTTTCTGCGACTTTATCCTGTTTTTCTTTCAGAACACTCTTTTTGCTGGAATCTTCAGAGTTTGAACAGGATATTGTGAGTAAGAAAACAGCCATCTGCAAGATGACAAAACATACTTTTAGTATTTTCATAAGGTCACGTTGATGTAAAATTTCCTTTGAGCATCTTCAGTTAACTTTTGATATTACTATAATTTCTTCTAAACCTCATTGGATCTGGTCAAAACTTCGAATCAGATAGCCTGCCAACTCTTGAGATGTAATACCAGACTATCCTGGAAAAATAAAAGAAGTATATTTTCGGTTATTTTTATACCGAGCACCCCAGCACGGAGAGAATACCTAAACTCATGTTTACCTACAATCTCTTTAAGATCGCTCGGTAGTCTTCATCGGATGATGTAACCAGAAGGACTCTGGTACAAATAAGCGGGTGCAGCAGAAACAACAAAACCCATTTTTAACCTCTCTTTTGCTATCTTGTGGATAGCAGAAGTGGATAAAAACGGGTCTCGAAACTAAATACTATCGATTTATCTCGTTATTACAAAAACTTGGTGGAGGCGGCGTCCATCTAAAAAAGAGCCTAACACTCCGTATATATTATACTTTAAAAAACAAGAGCACATATGATACCGTCATAAATACCGTCGTTTTTCATGCCTATATCATTCATCTTTCTTATTATCATCCTGACATATTGTAGGTGACTTTAGAAAAATTAGCCAAGCATCCAAATTCGAAAACTCAAAATTACAATTCTTGATCAAGCTGAACATTAGTTCTTCTTCGCGCGGCTGTCCAAACACCATCCATTAAAGAGGCAAGCCCTCCTTAAGATACTAGAGCTTAGCAACTTCCTCACTATACAGAATTATTGGTATGTGACGTTCTTCTACCCAGGCAGGACCTTCTTCAAATAAAAATATACGATAAAAGTAAAGGGTTACACCTCCACCTCCAAATTCAAGATGTCGTCCATTTGGAGGTGGTTTTCTGCGGGGCTCGTGCTCTTAAGACCTCTTCAAGTCAGAGAGGTCACCTGAAGAGGGAAAGGCTGAACATCAGAGGGATTTCTTATATGCATCGAACTGGTCGATATCGGCATAGGATTTTTGGGTGCCAGGTTTGGTCGTTGAAAGGGATGCATAGGTAACCGCCTGTTGCACTGCAGGAATAAGCTCTCCGTTTTCCACATAGTGTTTAGCAAAACAACCAATAAATGCATCCCCTGCTCCGCTGGTATCTTTGGCGTCAACCTCAGGACAAGGTATAAGGGTCATCTCCCCTGCTGTAACAAGAAGGGCACCCTTACTTCCCATGGTAACGATAACTTTCTTGACCCCTTGGCCAACCAGATATTTTGCTGCAGCTGCAATCTGCTCTTCTGTATCCACAGGAAGGCCGGTGAGGATCGCAAGCTCGGTCTCGTTGGGGACGAGCATATCAAGCAGGCGTATCTTATCCATATCAAGTCCTGCAACCGCAGGGGCTGGATTGAGAAGCACAGGAATGTTCTCGCGCACACCAAGTTCGATGACGTGGTAAACGGTCTCAAGTGAAATTTCCAGCTGCGTAACAATGAGATCACAGGCACGGATATCGTCAATGGCACGGTCAACATCGGCGCAGCTAAGGTGATTATTTGCACCTTTAATAATGAGGATACCGTTTTGCCCGCTTGAGTCAACGAAGATGGGAGCAACCCCGCTTGAAATCCCAGGTGCTGTTTCTACGTAGCGTGCATCAATACCGTTGTTGATAAAGTTTTCCTTGGTATTCGGGCCAAACATATCGTCCCCAACCTTGGACAGCATCAACACTTCAGCCCCAAGTTTTGCAGCGGCAATGGCTTGATTTGCACCCTTACCACCAAAACCGAGGTCAAAATTGCCCGCTTCAAGAGTTTCTCCTTGTATAGGCATACGATCGGTATACGTGACAAGGTCGACCATGTTACTACCTATAACGGCTATTTTTTTCATATCTTTACCTATGATAATGATTGAATAATCTCTTCCATGCCAAGGCTCTCGGCCTGGGCCAAAAGACCGGTACGGACATGGAATTCCCGGCATTGGCCAGGTTGCAGTATCTTGATATTGCCCTTGGCTTTTTCTGCACTGTAGCCCTCAGGTTCACAGGTACCTGGCAGGACAAATGCGGCAACCTGTTGGTCTGGATTTGCCATAACCCAGCGGACGGCGTGGTCAAACTCCTTAGGAGAATAGCCACAATAACAACTACTACCATCCTTAAGTTTTAACAAAAAATGTATCTGCCCTGACGCATCAATACCAGGATTACGCAGAAAAAAGACAAATTCTGGATTGTATTTTTCCTCTTCAGTCAGTTGTGCCATTTCACCCGGGTTATCTGCAACCTTATTCAAAAATTCCAGCCATTCAGGAGTGGGTTTAACGTGATCAGGTATTGAAGTCCTGGTGATAACATTCTCTATGCTATACGCCATCGGTTGAAGGATTTCAGCGTCTCTTTGAAAGAGTGGGTTCATATGACACATATACATCAGTTCCATCTCAGCACCGCCGAGATTGGTCACCGCCATCCGTACATCAAAAAGTCCACTGCCTGCTCGAAGACGAAGAGAGGGCTCCGCCCGGTAGTGATCGCCAAATCCCATCACATACTCAAAGCTGCCTGCAATGCCACAATAGAGACCATCTGCATCGCTGCCAAAAATAATCTCTGCACTGTCCATAGACGCGCAGGGCATCTCGCCGTGGAGAGGATGGTTATCCTCAGGACCTGGGCAACCATTGCGCAGGAGGCCGCTGTGATAGAGGTAGCAGCCATAGGTTTCAACGATGGTTGAAGCAGGCAGGGGCTGGCTGAACATGTTCTTCATGGTAAGATCAACACCATCAAAGACGGCATCCCAAACCATCTGGCCCATATACGGTAATACTGTAATATGGCCTCGAGAGTTACCGAGAGTGAGAGCTTCAACTCCACTGGGGTAGCGCCATGTTTCGGCAAAGAATTCACCCGATTCATAGATGCGGTGACGTACTTCTGTAAAGTATCCTTTTTTGAGAACAATTTTTCCGTGCATAGTAGGCTCCGGTACGAAAGAGTTATTTTCGAGCAGCTTGTCGCCGGTTGTTATAATAGTTGACCACCATGATAAGGAGCAGGAATGCCCCCCAGATAAAGTCCACCAGGAAATTGCTGAAACGCATAATCATGAGGCCGCTAGACAGAAACATGAGGCCGATAACGGCAATAAAGACGCCAAAAACAGTACCATAGCCGCCGGCAGGATTGGTTCCAGCAAGCACTGCCACGAGTACAGCTTGCAGTACATAGGAAGAACCATAGTCTGATTTTGCCGCATTGGTGCGTCCGGACATGATAATGCCGGTAATTGCAGAGAGAACACCGGTAAGCATATAACTTTTAAGTATAATACTGTTTTTGTCGATGCCAGAATAGACTGCGGCTTTGGCATTAGTACCGATAAGCATCAGCTTGATACCAAAGCTTGTTTTGTTCAGTATGTAAGCAATGGAGCTGGCAATGATGAGAAATATCCAGCAGGGAACAGCTATACCTAGAATTTTTTCGTTACCTATCATGGACCACATCTCAGGAAAACCTACAATAGCTGGTCCTCCAGTGATCACCAAAGAGAGACCGACGAAGAGTTGCCCCGTTCCCATGGTTGCAAGAATTGGAGTAATCCCAACCTTTGTTATAAGAAATCCATTAAACATTCCAGCCAAAGTCCCCACCACAAGGACAATGACAATCCCCAGAAGTACATACATCAGGGTGGCAGACGGCGGGAGGTCTTTTCCTACAAGAGCAGCCTGGAAGAGCTTTCCTGCGAGAATTGCAGTAAAATTGGCAATACCTACCACAGAAAGATCGATGCCGCCTGTGAGCATGGCAATCATCATGGCGATGGAGAGAAGGCCAAGCTCGGGGAAGGAAAAGGCAATTGAGTCAAAATTATAATATCTCAAGAACTTAGCCGGGTTCAGCGCACTCATTACAATAAAGATCAGTGCGGTAATCGCGATAAGCTGGAGAAGATTACTGTTTCTGTTAAGAAAGTCTCGAATGTTAGGTTGTGAGTTTCTATGCATTGGCATTTTTATCCCTGTATGCTGTTATTGCCGTAGCTGCGATGATAATGATGCCGACAACCACCCTTTGCCAGGTGGTATCAACCTTCATTATAATGAGGCTGTTCTTCACTAAAACCAGCATGAAAACCCCAAGCACGGTTCCCAACACAGTGCCCTTACCTCCAAAGATGCTGGCACCACCGAGTACCACCGCCGCGATAACATCCAGTTCAAAGCCCATCATATCTCGAGGATTCGAAAGCCAGATGAGAGAGTTGTGAAGGATTCCCGCAAAACCAGCGAGAGCCCCAGCCAGACAATAGATGAAAGTTTGAATACCGGGAATATTGAATCCAGCCCGTTCGGTGGACACCGGATCACCTCCGAGTGCATAAATACTTCGGCCAAGCATGGTGTATTTTAAGAGAAAGTGGATGGCAAGGGCGGTGAAAACATAAAATAATACCAATACGGTCAGACCATATTGGGTTCCATCTGCATTGACCCCGCTGATTACTTCAAACTTGGAGAGTTCAATGAGGGGTTTGGGCATTTTATTGATATTGATCATGCTGGTACCAACAAAACCGAGAAGGAACCCGCGCACCATTCCGCCCGTTCCCAGAGTGACAATCAGAGGAATCATTTTAAATTTGGCGACAAAAAAGGCGTTGATTAGGCCAAAAAGAGCACCAAAAAAAATTGATATCAGGATTGGCAGGAGTACACCAGGCAGCTGCCAAAGGACAACGAGTTTAACAGTGATGTAGGCACTCGCCACGGCAAAAGCCGGAAAAGATACATCAATTCCTCCCGAGATGAGGATCAGTAACACTCCCATTGCCATGATTCCGATAACAATATTATTGCGCAAGAGATTGAAAATATTGTCAAGGTTCCAGAACGCAGGGTTGATAGTGCCGATAATCAACATTGCCATGAACAATACTGAGCCGATAATAAATTCTGAACGGAGATAAAACTTCATAATCTTATGCGAGCTCCTTCAGGCGGTTATTGATGTCATTTTCCTCAGCATCACTTGCAGGAATTTCCTCTACAAATTTGCTCTTATGCATAATAATAATGCGATTGCAGTTATGGACGAGTTCATTAATATCGTCGGAAAACATAATAACAGCGAGGTCACCTTCCCGGGCGATGTTTCGGATTCGTTTATGGATCTCAGACTTCGAGCCTATGTCAACACCTACCGTCGGCCCGTTTAAAATTAGAATTTTTGCATGGGTGAGTAACCATTTACCAAGCACAACCTTTTGCTGATTGCCACCGGACAGGGTGTTCACCGCATTGTCCGTATTGTCAGTTTTGATTCCGATTTCATCCACCGTCTGCGTAGCCCGCTCAGTAAGAATTATTTTGTCCAGAAAAAACTTGTTTCCTATTGAATCGAGGGTGGTGGCAAGAATATTTCTCTTGATGGATTGTGAGAGAAAAAGCCCTTCACTGAGACGATCTTCAGGAACATAGGCGATACCATGTTTAATGGCATCTGTAATAGATGAGAGCTGAACTGGCTCGCCGTCTATACGCAATGTTCCTGTGGTATCTGCTTGCATACCAAAGAGCGCTTTGGCGAATTCAGTACGGCCGGAACCAAGCAGACCTGTTATCCCGATCACCTCTTTTTTGTGCAGACAGAGGTCGATATTTTGAAATCCGTTGCCGCAATAGTTTCCAAGCTGGAGACGTGGTGTCTCGTTGGACTCGGTAGTGATTATATATTTTTCATCTGTAAACTCCTGGCCTGTCATATGATAGGTGAGAAGTTTTTCATCAAAATCGGTGGTAGGTCCTTCAGCGACCTTACTACCGTTTCTGATCACAGTAATTTTCTCGCTAATTTCAAGCATTTCTCGCATTTTATGGCTGACAAAAAGCACGGATATACCTTCTTTTTGAATCTGCCTAACAATGTCAAAGAGCACCTGTACTTCTTTGCCCGTAAGGGCTGTCGTCGGCTCATCCATAATAATGAGGCGAGCGTTAAACATTAAAGCCCTGGCGATCGCAATAAGTTGTTTTTGGGCAACAGGAAGAGTTCCAACCTCTCGCTTAAGATCAATATCAATTTGCAATCTGTCCATTGCCTCTCGGGCAAGTTGGTAGACTTTTTTCCAACTGACCAATTTTTTATTTTGGGCAAGATTGGTATTGAGTGCTAAATTTTCTGCAACCGTGAGGTTGGCAAAGAGGGAAAAGTCCTGATAAATCACCTGCACTCCGAGAGCAATTGCCTGCTTTGGAGTGAGGCGATTAAGAATTTTGTCACCGATTCGAATCACACCTTCGCTTGGCACATGGATACCGGAAATGACCTTGATAAGAGTCGATTTACCCGAACCATTTTCCCCGGCGAGGCAGTGAATCTCCCCCTTTTTAATAGAAAGGGAAAGATCTTTGAGTGCATGCACACCAGCAAAATTCTTATGCACATGCTCAAGAGAGATGAAATCTTCTTTTTTATTCATGCCAATAACCTTATGGCACACGCAGTGCCTTACTCCTGAATGCCTGTCGTAAAAGTAACAACTCCGGAGAATAGGTTGAAACGAGAAGTTTCAAATGGTCTCCACGGTTCTTAGGCCCCCTCAGGAGTACTCTTCTAGGGGGCACTTGCAAGAATCCCGACTTCTTTCCCGTGTATTTTGGGTTTAGAAGTTATACTTGTCCATATTTTCCTTGGTTACACCTACCCAGCCAGCTCCGTAGAGCAGGTTTGGTCTGTCGGCATTCGGAGCAATCAAGTCAGTATATCCGTCAATACCAAGGTTAAGACCGGCCTTAATTTCATCAGATCTTTTGGAGAGAACCATAACAGCAAGAGTGTTCATGGCGTATCCTGCAACAGCTGGATCCCAAAATTGAATGTACTCAATAGCACCTTCTTTCAAGTACTCGCCAGCAACAGAAACAAGACCGGTTCCTGCAAAAAAGAGTTTTCCTTTCAGGCCTTTTTCCATGATGAGTTTACCAGCGCCAGCAGAGGTAGGCATTGGACCACCAACGATACCTTTGAGGTCCGGGTAGGTAAGCAGCGTTTCTTTGAGTTTGTTGTAATCGGTGTTGGCATCGTCGTAAGTTTCGAGACGATTGGTCACAAGCTTCATATCAGGGAAGTTTGCTTTCTGGTAAGACTCTGCTCCGTCAATCCATTCATTTTGAGACTTAGAGGTGAGGCTGCCAACGGTTGCAACATAGCTTCCGGTTCCGCCCATGGATTTGCCAAGATGGCGCATCAACTCTTCACCGTAGGCAAAGTTATCAAAGGCTTCGATTGTGTAATCAACGTTTGTAAGATTAGAAGCTTCATGGGCGATAACGACGATGCCGCGCTCTCGTGCTTTTTTCAATACGGGTTCCAGAGCCTCTACTGAAAAAGGAACAACACAGATAGCATCAACACCCTGAGCAATGAGGTTTTCAACGATCTGAACCTGAGAGGCAGCATCTGCCTGACTGGGGCCAAGCATCCAGGTATCGTGACCGGTATCTTTTTTAAACTGTTCGATACCATCCCGCATACGATCAAACCATGCAATGCCATCTACTTTAACAACTGTAGCGATAACAAATTCTTTCTTTGTATCGGCCTTGTTGATCCCCTTAATAAGGTTTTGTGTGTTAACAACAGGTTCCGCATAAGCGCTTGATGCGAAAAATAATGTTATGAGACTAATGAGAAGCTTTTTCATGATTACTCCTTGTTTGGTCTTTTTAAGAATAAACGCCAATGACGTAATGACGTTTAGTTATAAAAAGCTCATTCCAACGTATTGAATAGAAATGAACTTTTTGCTTCTTCTACTGTTTACTTGGGTT
Source organism: Desulforhopalus sp. IMCC35007 (assembly GCF_005116575.1). Taxonomy (GTDB): domain Bacteria; phylum Desulfobacterota; class Desulfobulbia; order Desulfobulbales; family Desulfocapsaceae; genus Desulforhopalus_A. The sequence continues at coordinate 18,453 of NZ_SWCN01000015.1, forward strand.
AATATGAAGAAGACGCCTCTTCTCCAGTGACTATTGCTATACCAGAGCTTGCCCCAATCCTGTCAGCACCTGCTGCTATTACGGCGCGGGCGTCGTCGAGGTTTCGTACCCCCCCAGATGCTTTAATGCTGCAACTGGTACCAACAACGGATCGCATAAGTTTTATGTCGGCAACTGTTGCACCACCATGGCCAAAACCTGTGGAGGTTTTAACAAAGGCAACACCAACTTCTTTACATATCTGACAAGCACTCTTTTTTTCTTCGTCGGTGAGAAGGCCTGTTTCGATGATCACCTTGAGAGGGACCTTCCCACAGGCAGTAAAGACTGTTTCAATGTCTGCTCGGACCGCATTGAGTTCTCCTGCCTTCATGAGACCTATGTTGATGACCATGTCAATTTCGCTGGCACCGGAGGTCACCGCAAGTTTTGCTTCATAGGCTTTTGCGTCACTCAGCATTGCTCCAAGCGGAAAACCTACCACAGAGCAAATCCCAACATTACTGCCTTTTAACTCTTCAACGCAGAGAGGCACGTAGCCTGAATTAACACAGACAGTCTTGAAAGAATATTCTCTGGCTTCTGCACACAGGGTGCGAATGGCCTCGGGGCTTGCCTCAGGCTTAAGCAGAGTGTGGTCGATGTACGAGGCAACTTCTTTTGGGCTAATTGTTGAATTCATATACTTTCCTTTAGAAAAATTCAGGAGAATTTGTTATTATTTTAACATTTTCAGGTCATAAATATTAAAAGCTAGTGATTGCTGTCAACATTGAAGGCAATTTTTAGTTAAATTGTGATCAAATTAATATCCAATTGACGCAGCCATGAGGCATCGGCATGGGAAAGATCGTCATTGGTAATAACAGTGTCGACCTGAGCTACATCAGCGAAATATGCCATTTTCACTTGATCAAATTTACTGCTGTCTGCTACGATATACACATGCTGCGAGACCTTCATCACTTCACGTTTGAGTTCGATTTCATATTGATTAAAGCAGGTAAGTCCGAGTTGCCTGCTAATTCCGGCTGCAGAGATGAATGCCTTAGTAATACGAAGTTGTCTTATCATATCAATTGCTTGTGGACAGGTGAAAACTTGAGTTTTCTCGTGAAAGGCTCCACCTGTTAAGAGTATTTTGCCTTTTTTCTTCCTATTGAGCAGGGTGAAAATATTAAGAGAACAGCAAATTCCCTTGAAATTTATGTTGTTGTCAATGTAATGGGCAATAAAGGGAGTGGTGGTTCCGCAATCGATAAAGATAACATCATTTTCTTCTATAAGAGCGGCTGCAGCTCTACCAATGCTTTGTTTCTTGTCTCTATTGCGGTCAGTCTCAATATCTACAAGATAGGTGTGTTGCTCGTGAGTTGCGGTGTCCCGCTGAAGCATGGCGTGGGAGCCAATAAGACGTACTGTAGGGCTCAGCTCTGAGATATAGCGTCTACATGTCATCTCAGATACACCTAAAAGTCGCGATATTTCAGTGAGATGAATCATCTCCTCCTGACTGAGGAGATCGACTAGATTGTTTTTTCGCTTTTCTTTTGTTTGAGACAAATTCCCCTCACCGATAGAATTCCATCAATAATTTGTTCAATATCTCACAAAAACAAGGAAAAGCCAAGTTTTTTGTTGCTAAATTATCAATACAAGATGGCTATTATGGAAACTAGCCTGCCGTTGTCATGAGAGCTTGATATGCAACAAGATCATCATGCATGCGCTTAAAGACAGCATACTTCTGCAGGTGATAATGTTGCGTTCCCATCGCAGGTTGAATAACCGCGCCAGCATGGTTCATAGCGGACATTGCAGCAAAAATATTTGGCTGGATTCCGGCTGCAACAGTTGCCAAGGTCGCAGCCCCAAGCAGAACGGCTTCCGGTTCCTTGGCAAGAACTATTTGACAGTTAAGAATATCGGCATGTTCACGTAAGAAGACAGAATTCTTACAGTCTCCTCCACAGGCGAAGATGGTTTGTATGGTATACCCCGATTGGTTCATACTCTCAATTATGTGCTTTGTGCCGTAGGCAATTGCCTGGATGGTGGCCAGGTAAGAAACGGCGAGGTCGTCAATACTGTTTTCCATGCACAGCCCTGCAACAGTGCCTCGCAGCAGGGGGTTGGCCCGGGGAGATCTATTGCCATGGAAGTACGGTAGGATATGCCGGTTTTTGGTAAGTAGAGCGGGGAAAGATAGCCCTGTCGTGAGAATATTAAGCCTTTCATTGAGAAATTGATAGATAGATTTTCCCTCGGATTCAGCCTGTTTTTTAGCCTCCTGTCCACGAGCGTGGCTAAAAATTATATGATCGATAAGAGCACCAGTGGTGGATTGGCCGCCTTCATTGAGCCACATCCCGGGAACCATGGCCGAGAAATATGGGCCCCATACCCCTGCGATATTATGGGCCTGTTGAGAGACCACCATATGGCAACTGGAGGTACCGCAGATGAGGGCCATGCGAGTTTCGAGGATGTCTTGTGTTACTGGCTGATTATCAAGAGACGCGCCAATAATTCCGAGAGCACCGGCATGGGCATCAATAATAGAAGTTGCCGTAGGTGTGCCTTGCAAGAGACCAAGTTCCGTTGCTGCCTGCAGCGAAAGTCCTCCTGTTACGGGGCTTCCCATGGGACGAATGTCAGTACCAATACGGGTGAAATCTTCCTGGGCTAAATCACCAAGGCCAATGGACTCGAAATATTCCCTGTCCCATTGTTGTTCATGCCCAAGATAAGTCCATTTACAGACGGTGGAGCAAAGAGAACGTGAGGTTTGGCCACTTGCTCGCCAGGTAAGAAAGTCGGGGAGATCGAAAAAATGGGCTGTGCGCGCCCAGGTCTCCGGCATGTTTTCTTTCAGCCAAAGCAATTTTGGGGTTTCCATTTCCGGGGATATTGTGCCGCCAACATACTGGAGCACCCTGTGTGGGGAACTGTTAATTTTCATTGCCTGGGGCGTTGCTCGGTGATCCATCCAAACAATGATATTTCGTGCATCGTCTCGACTTGGGCTGACGGTGACGGGGCGTCCTTCCTCGTCAACGGCCACAAGAGAGCAGGTCGCGTCAAAACCGACCCCCTTAATGTCGCTTGCCAGAAGACCGCTAGAAGACATCGCACCTTGGACTGCCTCACAAACGGCCTGCCATATGTTATCTGAAGATTGCTCGACAAAATCAGATCCAGTTTTCCATGTTTGGATATCTCGGCTGGCAACTCCAAGCATCTTTCCTGAAAGATCAAAGACACCGGCCCGTACACTGCCTGTACCAACATCAATACCAATTACTGCAGTCATATTATTATCCATGTACTTAAGTTTTATTGAAAATAGAGGCATCAACCGGGAACAGAATCCACTCACTGGTACCTAGCTAGGTGAATCGTGACAATGTGAGCCACCTAAACAGCAATGGTAAGCATAATCGATCTAAAAACCTATCCCCTCCTGTGTCAGTTATCAGGTGCCCCTCTGAAACCTGAACAGATGAGAAGATTAGAGTCGGCAGAGCTTGATCAAACTTTTACCTGAGTTCAGAGACCACTCAAGCTGGTATTTGCAGCGATAGTGCTGAGATAAAACCTGCCATTTTTTTTATGGTCTCATAAGTTTCAACAAATAATTGAATTTGACTTAAAGTTTCTGAATATGAGAAAATATACTCAGGCTATGCAGCAATACTTAAAGGAAGAACGGAACTTTTAAGTGTAAGAAAGCTGTATCAGTCATCCGAGACGAGCAGAATGGAGTAATTTTCTGGGGTAAATAGTTATATCCCTATGTTGGTTCATCTCTTTTTAATGCTATGACACACGGTGATTCGCAAACACGGTTGAAATCCCTATTAGCCGAATATGAAACTCTTGATCCAGAATGTGATTCTGTGCGCATTCGTGAGCTTATGGAGGAAGGGGCAGGGTTGATAGACAGGGAGGCTCAGCCAAAAAAATGGGCTGCTTTTCGCTATAGGTATGCACAGGTTTCCGAAGAAGTCGATCCCTCAGCAGCTCTGGCAGCTTATAGGGAATCCATTGATTTCTTAGATCCAAAGGAGGACCAGGAGTTACTGGCTGACTGTCACAGGGCTATCGGCATACTCATGATACATCAGGGGAACCTGGGCTCAGATGCGCAGGAAGAAGCGATCTCACACCTGGAGGCTGCTGTCACCCTTTACCCGGATGTCGCTGTTTGGCTGGCTGTTCTTTATCAGTTCCGCATTGCCGGTGATCCCTGGCAAAACTGGAAAAAAAGACTTGAGTACCTTGAAATCGACGCAACGAGTATTCCAAAGGAAGAAGATCCGGTTCGATGGGCAAGGGTCCAAAACGAGTTAGGCATAGCTATGGAAGAGGAGCCGGATGCAAACTTTTACACCGCCCTGGAAAAGAGATTCAAATTCCACCTCAAAGCACTTGCCGCGCTTGGCAACAGCATCAACCCGACCTGGATACGAACACACCTCTACCTGAGTGAATGCTATCTCTTTCGTTTAGGGGAAGACCCTGAGGAAGACCTGTTTTTCGCAGAACAGTTCAATCGTAAAGCCCTTGATGCCTGGACAGATGAATTTGACGTCACACTGAAGATAGTTGCACTGCTCGGTAGAGTAAGGATACTCTCGGTTTCGAAAAAACATGGTAGAACTGAAGACCTGCTGCAGGGGCTCAAGCACTGCGAAGAAGCCGCCAGTCTGATCGATATGTCCCAGCCTACACACCACACCTATTTTGGGAACATCGAATCCCAACGTTCTATGCTCCTCCTCGGGCTTATTAAGCTCGGCCAACATGAGCGTGCTGATGAGCTATTAACCCATGCCCGTAATGCAATCAGGTCCTTTTCAAGCGAAGAACATATCCGCAGCAGACGGATAATTCTCCAAGCGGCGGCCGAGGGGCTCCTTGTGGTTGAACATTTTGCCGATGCTGCAGGTCTACTTAAGGAGGCACTGACAGAGGCCGAGCACGGACTTGGCAGTGCTGAAACCATATCCGCGAGGATGGAGCGGATATGGGAATTCCGGGACTCTTCTGCATTGCTGTGTTGGTGCCTGCTGAAGCTGGGACAGGTGGAAGAAGCACTGCTTGAGCTAGACTTAGGAAAGGATCGCTTCTGGAGTAAAGATATTCAACCGTGGTCTATGGCAGAGTTATACAGTCTTGTTCCTTCCAATGGTGCGTTGCTCTTCGAAAATTTCGCTGCAACTCCAGGTGCTGTAGTCGTGGTTGTCGAAAAGAGGACAGAAATCGTCTGGTTACCACAGTTCGGAAAGAATAGGGTGATGGAATTGCAACGCGGGAATGTTGATGGGCTGCAACTAGGGGGCTGGCTGCATGCCTACTGCTTTCGCAACTCCCAGCCTGATGCGTGGAGAAAACACATTGATGAAACTGCCGGCTTGCTCTATGAAGAATTCTGGGTACCGATCCTTGACCAGTTGAGCCAGCTCGGTATTACATCCGGGGCAGAATTGGTCTGGTTTCCCCAGGGTGGCAGCAATGTATTCCCAATGCATGCAGCCTGGAAAAAGACAAACACCGATGAGGGAAGATTCTGGCTGCTGGATGAGTTCACCCTTCGCTATGCGCCCTCGGTACGGGCACTGTTATTGAAACACGCACCTGCAAAGAACGACTGTGATGACATGCTCATGGTTTCTAATCCCATGGGAGACTTGGAATACAGCGAGATAGAATGCGCCTGGGTAATGCGCATCAGGTCCAGGAAAAGCGTCCAACTGCTTCACGGAGAGGAGGCCACTACAGAGGCTGTATCTGCATCAATTGCAGGTAAGAAGGTTGTACATTTTTCAAGCCATGCCCTTTTCGATCTGAATCATCCTCTCGATTCGTCATTACTGCTTGCACACAATTCCCGGCTCTCATTAAGAGATCTGATGCCAATACTTCAATCCGATGCTCCAGCCATGGTTGTCCTGTCCGCTTGCGAAACCGGCATGGCTCGAGTCACATCGACTCCTGATGAATCATTGGGTTTTCCAGCAGCATTTTTACACGGCGGCTCCAGCACTGTACTCTCGACCCTCTGGCCAGTGGATGATCAGGCAACTGCACTACTGGTAAGCCGTTTCTACTGGGAACTGTCTAAGGGAGATATGTCTCCGGCTCGGGCATTACGGGAAGCGCAAATATGGTTACGCCAAGTGACTGCAAAGGAGTTGCGTCGTCTACTCGGTGAATTAAAAGATGCCCCACCGCCAGCCGGTCCTACAGCCGCAAGACTCCGCACAGCACTGCGGGTAGAATCAAGTGAGGCTTGTCCATTTGCAGAACCCTATTTTTGGGCTGCATTCACCATTTCCGGTAAGGAGTGAATCATGAAAGACCTTCTTGAGCAGTTTTCAATACTTGATGCATTGCTAAATAACTGGGATGGGATACAGGTTCGCCTTGGGCCGGCGGGCAAGTCCCTAAGCAAAGAATTGACAGTAATTGCAGGAAAATTGAGTTCTGCGGTCTCTCCAGATGACATCGCCCTGTTGCTCGAGGATCTACTTGACCTGGTTGAAGAGACACCGGCCTACAGTTATGTGGAGGAGCTGATTGCACGCGCAAGAATTGATGAAACAGAATGCAGGACCCGCAGCAACTTTGCCACAACCGTCTCAACACCTGAGTATGCTGCGACAGTCTCACAGTCAACCATAGCATCTGGTATTGATCTTGGCCGGACCATTGCCGGTGAGACCTCCCCATGCCAGGTTGAGGTGTACTTCGCGACCAATCGTAAAACCACGACCAAAGAAAAAGGATATTTCACAGGGGACCACCAGGATACCATCATCTATGGTAACGCCAGCGTAACGATACCTGTGAATAGACATAGGATCGGTCAGGTAGAGCAGCGGCCCTGGTGGCAGTTCTTCTACGACAAGAACGATCCACGACGGTATATGGTACTTAGTGAGATTGAGACCCTTGACCAGGGAGCGTTCAGCCAAAAGTTGGTTGCTGATGCAAATACCGCATCTGACTTGCTCGTCTTTCTACATGGATACAACGTCACATTTGAAGAGGCAGCCCGTCGTGCAGCCCAGTTTGCCTATGACATGGAATTTAAGGGGAGAATCATCCTCTACAGTTGGCCGTCTCTTGGCAGAACTATGGGATATCCCGCAGATGAGGAGCGAGCCTTTCTCGCTGCAGATTGCTTTAACAGGTTTCTCAAGGGGCTTGAAGAGGGCCCATGGGCAAAGGTGCATGTGGTTGCTCACAGTATGGGAAACCGCGTAATGCTATTGGGGTTAGCAGGATCGGATTGGCCGAACAGCAAGCTGAACCAGATTGTCTTTGTTGCCGGTGATGTTTACGTGGAGGTCTTTGAACAGAAGTTTCCGAAGATCAGAGAAAAGGCCGGAAGATATAGTTCATATGTCTCCAGATCTGACCGGGCGTTGCAGATTTCGTCGCTACTGCACAAAGCCCGACGGATTGGTATCTCCAATGGAGAACTTTACAATTTTGACGGATTGGAAACTATCGATGCGTCAGAACTGAATACGAGCCTGCTCAGCCTTGGCCATGGATATTTTGCTGAGAAACGGAGCGTAATAACCGACCTCGGGAACCTGATCCGCAATGGTTTGGGAGCAGCATCCCGGGGACTACACTCTTCTGCAGATAAAAAATACTGGCTTTTCCCAAAATAAAGGAACAGAGAAAATACCTATCTTTCATGTTCAGATATTGGAAATGATTTTGTGATATAATGCTTTTAGATAAAATCAACAGATTTATTTATGGGGTTAACCCTTGGATATTTAATCAACCATATCGCTTTTTACTTATCGTACCAAACTATCTCGCGATGACCGTAAACCGTTAAAAATGGCTTTTGCTATCACTTCTGGAAACCCACCTGGAATTCGAGCGGCAACACGCTCTATTGCACCATCAACTGAATCACAGCATTCCTCAATAATTTTATCCATCTCGTCAACAGAAAAGCGGCATTTCCTTGCCGCTTCTAGCCAATGTCTACGAACTATCCTATCTCTGCGGTAATGTCGATTTTTCGATTGTACCGCCATCGCCATATGTACACGCTGACTTGCCAACCGCCCGTTTGCAACCAATGGATGAACCGAAATAACATCGTAAAGAGGAGTCATACGAAACACACCACCTCTCAGATGAAAGATACTGAAATTTTTAGCATGACCGTCAATGGCAGCCAACATCCAAAAAAGCAGTTGGGCCATCATGAATACCCGACGATCCTCATAACTACGCTCAGACCCCAGCAAGATATCCATAATCGTACGCATGCCCGGGCCACCATCGTTTTCATACTTCAAGTTACCGGACACACCTGTAACCTGACACATATCTTCCTGTGGTAATCTCATGAGCCAGGATCCATCTTTTGCCCAACGACGATCAAAACGCTCAACAACGAGCACCCTTTGCTCACCAAACTGCATTATTTCGCTACTTGCTACCGGTACTCCAAATTCAGCAAGTAACTGCAGGCAGATCCATTCGTTCTCGACACTATCCCCAAGATCGATACCGGTGTTTCCCAGTTCGCCTATGGGTAATTTAAAAATATGGCTGGTTGGTGTCGCGCCGCTTGGCCTATACCAACGATTATCCTGTTTTAAGAATGCTGTCTTTTCCTGGGCTCCTGCTACTGATATTCGAAAATCTTCCTCAATATTCACGCCCAAAGGCATGGTTCGATAACTCTGAAGTATATCTGAAATCTCAACATCGGATAAAGGCGTCGCTGTTATTTTTCGAATATCAACAGGGGCTCCTTCTGCCACCAGCTGCAACGCCCCTACACAATCTCTACCAATGTAAGAAAGTAAATCAAAACACCGGGTCGTCTCAGCTCCCACACGCGCCTGCAACCTGCTACGAATTGCCAGGCTATCAGGAAGGAGATTATCAAAGTAATTTTCGACAATAACGCCACTGTAGCTTTGACTGCTTAGAGGCAATGAAAGAGATAAAAGTCTTCGATTGTCAAAATCAAGCCATGATTTTTCATAATTAAAACTCAAAACTCCTTGAGCTGAAGAATGCAAGCGACCAACCAAATACCCATTCATCAATATTTGCAGTGAAACATTCTTTTTTGAGGACATTACCAGTCATCCTGATTTGAAGTAGAAGAGTTAGATTTCGATTGCAAAACAACGCCCAGCTCCAGGGCAGAGAGCAAACGAAACAGACTGTCAACTCTGCAGTTCGCGTTACCGTTTTCAAGCAACGATATCTTTTTTTGATCAAGCCCAACTCTTTGACCCAACTCTTTCTGGCTCAACCCCTTCTCCTTACGAAGAGTCCGCAGTGCAACACCTATATCCTTAGGTGAAACGAGTAACATTTGCATATCAACTCCTTGTCTTTTTCGATATATTAACATTCCATGTCGAAAAAGCAATAAAAACAGAATATGTCTTTAAAGACATGTAACTTCGAGAATCTCTCCACCTTATACCTTATGATATACGCTATATTCATAATAAACAGAGCAACAGCACCAACTTCAATTGTCTAGTTTTTCACACTAAAAACTGGACAGTCGCTTATGTCGTAAAATATGAATAGATAATTACCTGACTTTTTTCAGATGGGATATTTTGAGAAATATATTTTCAGTTGTGAGGGGTAAGTTGCTCTTCGAAATGCTCTATTCATAACCAGAAAGCAGGTCTTCAGGTTCCGGTTTCGAAAAAATCATATAAATCATCGAAGAGTTCATATGCCTGATCTACGGTTCAGGCATATGGATGTTGGTAGGACGGAATAACATAATCAAAATCTTAGCTGAATATTTTTGCTAGTTGGTACTCGGCACCACTTATCTTCTTTGCCATTAGCTCTCTTTTCTCAATTCTATTGTGCTTAGATTTACTCAATAAAAAATCAGATTTAATATCGATTCAAGCTTTTAAATGTGGTAACTCAATTTCCTTACTTACCTGCCAGACCATAAATACTCCTCAAGTTTTCAAGTACTTGCTCAGGGGTACCCCGCCGGTGACCAAGTTGTCTTAAATCAATAGTTTCAGCCGCCATAGCTAAAACAAATCGCGACATATCAGCAATAACCTGATCTGACATTTCTACTCTGGTGTCTTGAGATACAATCAGGTACAACCTGAAGACATCATTCTTATGCTTTTTTATATCTCGAGAATCGACGCTATCCCCCTGCTCCTTCCTGGCTGTCAAATCTAACCAGGCACGAGCTTTCAACGGGATAATATATTCTGGGCCAAGGACAGACAATCCATCTAACTCCTGCTTTCCTGCATGAAGAAATTCATAATACGATTCATCCAATAAGATGGCTGAGAGGCTTGAGACCTCCTCACCCATAGGTATTGGGGTGAGATGTCCTTCACCTTCATAAGCCAATGCATCAGGCCTTTTAGAAAAGAGTTCCAACATTTCCGGAAATCTATGATCTTCCGGATCGTAAAATCGATAAAACTGCCTCTCTCTAATGCTCTTTTGTCTATTTTGGTAGTTACCTGCCTGAACAAACTCCCAAAACTTTCTGACAAAATCAAGGTCAAGAGCCTCTACACATAAAACAATATCAAGATCAGCTGTGGCTCTAAACTGCAAACCTGCTTCATCCATGGCAAGCGAGGCGGCAGTACCACCAATTAAAACATAGTTAGCTTCATACCCTTCAAAGTGTGCTTTAAACCTATCGAGTCCTCTTACCATGGGAATTTCTCCTGCAACTCTTCAAGAGCCATTTCAACCCGCTCATCTTTAGTATCGTTGAGGCTTAAGAAAAGTGAGAATGGATCTACAGTGTCATTACTAGCAAACAGTTCTGGAGGATATTTCCAAATTTCAATCTCTATTGAATTCAGTTCATGAATTGCCAGCTTGATCATTCCTTCATACAACTGCATGGCCTTCCATGTTTCAGCGCTCACAGCATAGATGCGATTCTGAGGTTCCACCAACATACTGGAACGTGCTAATGCGGATTCACCCGCAAGCAGCATGGGAAAGTTACCGTAATTGTGAAACCCTAAGACTTTGACGCGTTGACTGGTGGGTGTCCGTAGTTGATGGAATGCTTTTTCCCATAAGCTTTTTCTATCCCCATCAAAGCGTAAGACTCGTTCACGCCACTCCATACTCACATCGACCAGATCAGCAGCTTCAATTTCATCAAAAGCCCTGGTCATGGTCATTTTTGTGTAGTTAAGATCTTTTGCCAGCTGTGAAGGGGTTATCCCTCTTTCTTTCCAATTATAAAGGATTGAAAGGATAACAGCCTGTGTGGAAGGACTGAATTTTTTCTTTGCTATACGTATGCTGCGAATATGCTCACGCAGATCCATACCAAGAAGCGGCAGATACATCTGGTTACCAGGCACCACAAACGAGATCTTATGTTCAATAAGCCGCTTACGGTTATAACTAGAAAGTATAGGGTGCAGATAAATGACCTCATGCTGCCATATCTTTCCTACCCGCTCGATGTGTTTGCGTATGGTTACCGGAGTAACCTCATCTTCATCCCGTGCAGCCATGACCAGAAAGGGTTGCTCAAGCAGCTTACAGGTGTAAAAACGATACAGGTTCCGTAAAAACATGGGGAGCCCATTCTCCTTCGACCACGGCTCAAGAGAAGATGAGATACCCAAGTTTTCTAAAAGATAGCTTTCAAAGTTGTGTGCCAGACTTCGCATTAGACGCTCCTATCAATAACATGTTTTTTGCACAGTAACACACTCAATGTTACTGTGCAATTTTTATGTTACTGAATTACTTTAACATCTTTTTATCGGACCGTGTGAGGTGATGATCAATAATGCGGTCACCTTTAAAGAGATGATACCATGGTGCAGATTCCACATCCTTGCCACGGTCTTTTCCCAAGTTGATATTTGGTTTATCACACAATACTAATGTCTACTTTCTTTATATAAAAAGCTGCTTTCTTATCTATAAAGTTACGATTTTTTTCTATCTTATTCTTCCATTCTTACAACTCATCTAAATTCAATTACCGAACTATCTAGACGTTAGTCTGGAATTAGCAGGCATTGTATTTTTTCTTGCCATTCAGAATGTCATCGTTAGTTTGGCTTGGTTCTTAATTACGCTTTCGTAATTAAAGCCAGATATTATGCTATCTTTTTATCGGCAGAATTGTCGCTTGCGTTTTGCTGCTCTTCCCTTCTCTTTGTAGTCCACCTGGTACGTCTTTCCATTAGCGGCAGTTGTTGCATTTTTTGCAACAACTGCATCACGCTTCAGCTCACCAGATTTGAAAATATTATTCAAATATCTGGAAACAAATGACTTATCGCAACCAAACAGTTCCACCATCTGGTTAAGAGAAAGTCAGACAGATTCTTTATAAAGGCTTACCTCGAAAGAACTTCCACCATCGTCGGCCTGATAAAATACTATTTCACCGTGTTTATATTGCATATTAGTGCCTTACCTTTGAATGTCTTTCATAAGAAACAAGATAAGGGATAGTACCTTTAACATTATTAACGTCAATATACTTACCAAGGCACTTATCCCGGCTTGTTTTCCGTTTACCGGGGTTAAGCAACCAATCCCTCATTTAACTGTTCAATGACACTATTCAACTCATCACCAAAGAGCTGGTAGCCATTACATCAACGTCACAATCAGGTCGGCAACTCAGTGCCTTCATTCATAATCCTAATATATTCCAAGTAAGAATAAAGACGGTTTCGCTTCTGTCCAGTAACCTCTTTAACGATGCCAATTCGTTCCAGTTCACGCAAGCAGGCATTGACGGTGGCAGGTGACAACTGCGTCTTTTCCTGTATCCAGTTCGGTGAAGCTATTGGACGTTCCAGCATCGCTTTATGAATGAGGTGAGCAGAACCGGAAATACGTTTTAACCCGTTAATCTGTTGCCCATCTTCGGCCGAAAGTGTCATCAGCCGTTGAGCGGTTTCCACCGCCTGAGTTGCTGTATGGATCACGGCATCGGCAAAAAAATCAAGCCAGGACTCCCAGTCGCCAGTCCGCCGAACTTCATTTAACAGTTCATAGTACCGTTGACGGTGCGTCTTGAAATACAAGCTTAAGTAGAGCATCGGTTCTTTGAGAACCTTCTCGGAGCAGAGCAAAAGAGTAATAATCAAACGCCCCAACCGCCCGTTACCATCAAGAAAGGGGTGAATGGTTTCAAACTGAACGTGCGCCAATGCCGCTTTGATCAGAACCGGTGTCCTTTCTGGCTGGTCATGCAGAAAAAGCTCAAGCTTGCCCATACAATCCTGAACATGATCGGGAGGCGGTGGAACAAATGCAGCTGTAACGGGGCGGCTTCCGCCAATCCAGTTCTGACTTCTGCGGAACTCGCCGGGATCACATTCTTTACCCCGCCCCTTCGACAGCAACACACTATGGATCTCTTTCAGCAAACGAAGTGAAAGCGGAAAACCTGAACTCAACCTATTGAACCCGTGGTTGAGAGCTGCCACATAGTTACTTACCTCCTGAACATCATCCAGTGGCACTCCCGGCTGATGTTCAAATTCAAACAACAGCAAATCAGATAAGGATGATTGGGTTCCCTCAATCATTGAAGAAAGAACTGCTTCCTTGCGCACATACATATAAAGGAAAAGTGATGTCTCCGGGAGCAAGACTGATACACTGTCAAGACGTCCAAGGGCCAGCAGAGCTTGATCAAACTTTTCCCTGAGTTCAGATGACCATTCAATCGGCGGTATTGGCGGCAACTGTGCTGGAATAAAAGCTTCTGCTGTTTCCCCAACTGTTGAAATAGCAATGTAATGGCCTTGCAGGTCTCGTTTCATTTCTTATTTCACTTTTTGAATCAACAGTTTTCTTATTTCAGTTTATGCCTTAATCTAAAATAGCCAAACGGGTATCTATTGTCAAGTGCCGCTCCTGAATTGTACACTTCCTTAAATAGGTGTTGAGATTGATGGAGATTATTCTCCCCAGAGATATGAATATATCTTAATGGTTCTTGTACCCATGTCACACATCCAAATTATCTTTCTTTTGCCATAAATATAGTCTTTACAGTAAGATATCGCACCACCACTCGTCACAAGGCAATTACGTAGATAGAGTGTCGCTTCTTCATCAGAGTGCTATTAAGAACAATGAACTCTTTCTGGACAACATCAACAACACTCCATGTCGAAAACGCAATAAACAGAACATCACTACAAATTTCAATTGTCCAGTTTTTCATACTAAAAACTGGACAATTGGTTGATCATTTACTGGTGTTAGTGTTGGTGAATTGTTACACCAAACAAAACAAGATCATTTGCCTCCGCACTGGTGGCAAGTGGTCGGCGATCAGCCGGCAGAGTGGAGCACTCAAGATGCTGTTATTTATAAACAAAAGTAAAATTTCACCCTTGACGTTTTGGTCCATCTCGGTGTAATATTGTCGTATATAGTGATTCCGTTCGATTTGGCGGGGTCAAAGGCCCATAGAAATTAAGAGACTTATAAAAGACATGACATTCAATCTGAAACGGCGATGCCCAGCCTTCAGATGGTGGACATTTTGACAAGACTGGATCCTTCGGGCAACAGAAGAACATCTGGTCCGCGATTTGTCTTTAGCGCTGTCCCGCCAAAGCGAACGTGATGACAAGATTCGTATCGGACACAATCAAGGTATACGAATCCACCGTCCTTAGCCGCCATGCTGGCTGGGAGGGAATTAAAGCTGCTCACCTGGTATCTTTAAAGATGACAGAGCTACCCAGACATCCGGTATACAATGTGACTTGGGGCGGATGCAACTCTCGGAAATAATACTCGTCACCTCCCCGCATGGGGGCAGAGTAACTCTTACCCTTTTTCGTAGTGACATCGGATCGGGTATCTAAAAGTCTCCGAAATATAGTCTTCCCGTTGGGGCCTGTACTGTAGAGTAATCTTTATAGATTACTCTTACGGTACAGGTACGCAGCGAACAGGGAAACTGTATCCAGGGGACATCAACTCACATCAAACAGCCAACAAGTCATCCGCATGCAGGAAAAGACTCTACGCTGTCTGATCACACTCTGCGGATTAAGTACTTAACCGCACATGCCTTAGCCCCAATACGCGTTATTATCACCCCCCGCCATTCGGATCAAGACTGATACCGGCAATGTCTGCTGAATATTAGATTGGGAATCTCCAACCAGTTCCAACAGGAGACGAACGACATGGCATTAATTACAAAGAAAAATAAGAGACGTCACCGAATACAGTTCACCATGTCTTGTGAGCTGCATGAACGTTATACATCCTACCAGGTTCGGGCCAAAAATCTTGGCCTTGTCATCAATTTCAGCAATGATTTCGAGGAGTGGTTCAATATCCAGCTGGACAACATAGGGCACGAACTGAACAGGATCGAGACAGGACAAGTCGGGCCAGAACTTGTCTGTGAAACAAAAGAATTCCCAGATAATCCATACGGTCTTGAACAATAACCCGGCTACAAATCCACGGACAATTCATGAGGTTAGCATTTCCTTAATCTGAACCTATCAAGAGGTCATTATATGAAATCCATCCCGACATCAAATATCTTACCAGCATCCGGTTTTGTACGACTATCACACATAATCGGCAACTCAAAAACTAATCCACCAATCCCTGCAATCATTCCGGTTTCAAAAAGTACCTGGTGGGCAGGAGTAAAATCTGGACGTTTCCCCAAACCAATAAAACTCGGTCCCCGCACCACAGCCTGGCGGGTAGAGGATATTCTAAATCTCATATCCAGGAGCCAGGTAATCAAACATGAGAATGAACAAGATACAACTGATACTGAGTGACAACGATGGACTGGATAAAAATCATGTGCAATATCCTGGATCATCGAAAAATCAAAATGATCCGAAAAAGTCCAGAGGGCAATACTCTTGTCCTTTTATGGCTATTGCTACTCACCGAAGCGGGTAAATGCAACCGAGGAGGTTATTTGCTCATATCAGACAGTCTTTCATACACGGTAGAAACCTTGAGCATGATAACGGATATTCCACTACCAACTGTTCAGCTCGGACTTTCAATCTTTTCCAACCTGGATATGATCGACAGTAAAGACGGTGCGATCTTTATTAAAAACTGGAGAAAATACCAGAGTGAAGACAAGCTAGAGGCTCGCCGGGAAAAGGATCGGCTTCGGCAACAACGGCACAGGGAAAAAGAGCGGGAAAGATTGCGATCTCTACCTTCCCCCAATAAAGTGTCACGTGACAATAACGTTATCATGTCACGTGACGTCACGCAGGAGAACAGACAAGACAAGAGTAGAGAAGAAAAGACAACAACAGAGAAAGCCCGATTGTTGTTGTCGGGTACATCTATAGCAAAGATCTCAAATCAGGAACTGGAGTGCCTGGAAAAGAGGCACGGTTCGGAACAGCTCCTGCAAGCCGCAGATATTGCGGCCGAGACGTGGCGACGGAACCGGGAAGATAAGCACAACCCTGGAGGTTATCTCCATTCCCTGTGCGCATCACTAGTGCTGCCGGATTGGTATGTGCCATATGAGAAACGAATGGCAATAGCAAAAGAAGAACTGTCCCGTAAAAAGATAGACAGTATGGAAAAAGCCTCATTAAGAGCGAAGGAAAAAGCAAAAAATGAAGCCATGGACACGTTGTGGAATTCGTTATCATCAGAGCAACATGAAGAGTACCAGAAGAAAGCTCTTGCCAGCTTTCCTGACAGCATACGGCCATCCATGACGATAACAATGATCATGGCCAAATTGCTGGCTTTCCAGGAGGCATCCTGCAGTCATGAGAAAATTATGTAGAATTGATGCAAGGTGAGAGTGTTGTGAAGAAGAGGAATCTCTGCGGAGAGACTTCCGCAAAGATTCTCGCGCTACTGCGCGAGGGCGGAAATTGGGTGTCGCCGTATGCAAATCAGAGCCTGTTCAGTTTCTGCATATTCCTTTTGGGCTTGAATACAAACTTAATTTCCGCGCTGTGTCAGCATAGGCAGACACAGCGCGGAACAACTATCTACGCGGCATTGTCGCGTTTGACGCGACAATGCATGGAGGGCAATTATATGAGCCATGAAAACGAGACATTTGACGCGCAAGCGGAAGTCGAACGCATTCGCTCACGCCGAGCAGAGGCAAGACGGAAACTTTTCCGCAAGAGCCGCCTCGATAGGTATCAAAGTGAATTGTTGGCAATGAAACGGGCTGGTGCTTCCTGCGCCGACCTTGCCGAGTGGTTGCGAGTCAGTCACCGGTGCAAGATCAACCGCAGTTCCATCGATCGCTATCTCAAAAAACTTCAAGAACGAGAATAAGCAGATGAGGAAGAACTGAACAAAATTCATCATAGCCGAAAATGATAGAGGACAAATTTGCCAAGATTTCGATCCACAAGAGCGCAGGCCGAGTACGCCATTTCGCAGAAGATAAACTTAGGGAGTGGCAGGCATGACCATCAAAACGACGGGTATATCCACAGTGTTGGGACAGCACGGGGCTATGAACAGGCACTCAAGGGTTTTGCTGAGTACCTACAGGCTAATCGCCAGGGTGATCTTCAAAGTGCAACTGAGAAAGAGGCTCAAGAGTACCTTGCCAGTCGGGCGGAAACAGTCGCCCAGAAAACCCTTGACCTTGACCGCCAGGCCATTCAGTTGCATTTGGGGATTCCCCTTGAAGTTGTGAAGAGTGAGAAAGAGACCATTCTATCCACCCGGAGCTATACCCCTGTACAGGTTGACCGGATAGCCTCCGCTCAAACTGAGCGTAACAGTTTGGCTACAGAAATTGCGAGTTATGCCGGCCTGCGAGCCCATGAGCTACTGACACTCCGTCCGGCTGGAGAACGTCAGGCTTCTAACCATCGTCAGTGGAGCACAGACCGGTTCAGTGGCAGGACAGGTGTGCTATACACCGTAGAAGGTAAGGGTGGCCTGATACGCGAGATCATATTGACGAAACAGCTGGCATCTCGGCTGGAGGAAAAGCGGCTTGTCGAACCACGCCAGGTAACAGATAGAGGAGTAAACTATACTCAACGATACGATGTTGGTGGTGGCCAAACATGGAGCCAGAGTTTTTCTGCGGCAAGCAAAAGGGAACTTGGTTTTTCCAATGGAGCACATGGCCTCCGGCACAGTTATGCCCAGAACCGGATGAAAGAGCTGCAGCGAAGCGGGATGCAATACGATCAAGCAAGAAAAACAGTCGCTCAGGAAGTGGGTCATTTCGACAAGAAAACGACAGAGGCATATCTCAGATGAAATGTTTAAGCCCATGGTTAATCAGATTTTTTGCAGCAGCATCAATAATAGCCGGATTTACAATCCTATTCTGGGGAACAATCCTCCCTTTTGGAATTTTTCAAGTGTCATCAGTTGAACCATCCCCCACTCCAACATTAATTTCTCTTGCCCTATCAGCAGGTCAGCAAGATGAAATGTTTTTACCAATTAAAATGTTAAAAATTGGTTGGTCTGGAATCTGGATGGCGTGGCAATACGTCGCTCTGGGTTTGTTGTTTGGTGTTATGGTCGGTTGGCCCCTCAGTGAGCTTGCCGGTCGTCAAGCTGCAATCAAAAAAGCGTTGGAAAAAGCTAAGAGCGAATACCAGAGACATAGAATTGATCTAATTGTAAAGGAGTGCAGTGCCGAGGCAATGATAAGAAATACCTACGCTTTAAAAACTGAGTCACATCAATTGAAAAAAGAAGTAAAGAGGATGCGAGGTGATCTTTTTATCATGAGGCAGTCTGCCAAAGAGCAAGCCCAGGTCAATGAAGATTTATGGCAAAAAGCAGCATCTGCTGAAAAAGAACTGATAAAGGCAAAAGCGAAAATAAGGAGATTGACGAACAAGTCTAACCATCGAGCGAAGAATAACTATTGACCGAGACCAATAGCCTGAATTAATATTTAGATATAACCGCGTACCGTGACGCTTTGTCCTTGATGACACACGGATCGGCCCATAGAGCCAGCCTACATGGCAAATCTTGACCTATAACGTCTGCACAGATGTTGCAGCGCATAGCAGCGGTGAACAGTCCCACGCTGAAATTTGGGGGCGAATCGGGAAGGTGACTTCTCGCGGTGGCGATGACCATCGGCCACGGCAGCAAAAGCTGACTGCTTGGCAATCTAACGCGACGCGAAATCAGACGATTCTCCTTCAGCAAAAAAAAGGAGCAGTGCTGAAATCCGCCCAAGATATTTCTTCCGCTCCGACGAGCATTTTTGAAGGGCCCATTCTCTCAACAGAAAAAACTACACTATTACGTATCCGCACAAAATCTCTTTCATTGATTCTGGAACCATATGGTGTAAAAAATACTTTTCTCTGGTCAGGGTATTATTGACTTCCTAAAGGTCAAATAAGGCAATGATATACTCCGTTAACTTTGCCACGGGATCCCTCTTTTTTTAAAAAACCTCTCCCCATATCTCGAGTAATAGAGGCTAAGCCAATATGGTGCTTTATTTATCCTATTGCAACAAGAACGAGACCAATAAAGAGAACCCCCACTCCAAAAAATCGAGGAGCGGACCCTTTTTCTTTAAGAATAAGCACACCCATTATTGTGCCAATTGGTATCGAAAGTTGGCGTAACCCTACAACATAGCTCACATTTTTAGAATGCGTCATGGCAAGCAATATAATCCCATAGGTCGCCCCGATAGCAAATCCTGCCAAGAGCGCAGGTTTGAGCAGACTACGCCAGCTGGAGAGAAAGTGGGCGGTGGACTTTTTAGTGAACTGCATGAGTATTTGCAACCAGAAGGCTGTGAATATGCATTCCAAAACAAGATATAGCATTGCACGGACCCAACCTTCCGCTTCGTTGGGTACAAGTTTAAGCTGGTTCATACCGATATCATCTACAAATGAGTACCCAGCGGTACCTATGGCGGCAAGAATTGCAAAGGCAGAGGAGGAATTGAAATAGTTTACCAACCTAAAATCGGCGAAACTATTCATAGGCAGTAGAAGCGCTCCTGTTACAATAGCAATAAAACCTATTACAGCCAATGTGGACAGATCGCTTCCACGGCCAGTGATGAGCGTAAGTGCCATAAGAATAAGTAGAGGGAATGACCGGGCAAGTGGATAGGCAATTGAAAGCGCACCACGCGCATAAGCACTGGCAAGGCCAGTGTAATAGATAGCTTGAAAAAAACCTGCGACAAGCAAAATGGTCCAAAGAGAAAATGTAATTTCAGCCACAAGATCGGTTGTAATAATAAATATGGGTGAAAACCAGACTACAGTCCCCAATGTGGCAAGCTGGAAAAACCCGATAGTCGGAGATTGTCTCTTTGAAAATAGATTCCAACTGGCATGCATACATGCAGAAATAATCACTAGAATCATGGCAGTTACAGTCATGAGGTAACCATTAGTAGTTAAGGGAAAAACACCATTCCAATCTTAAATAGAGCCGACTAATTACAACATGAATCGTATGATTCAAAGGAAAGATTACTACTTAAAATTCACCATTGTCCGTTTACTATGGATGGAACTATCCTGTCGTCAGCTAATTCTTTGTATTATCAATGCATACATTTGTTTAGAGCTGCCTAAGGCTATTGATGTATTACCTTTCTATACTGATTTGCCGTTGTGTGCCTAATGCAATGGCAATTATCTCAGGCTGATTACCGAAAAAGGAAAAGGTACCAAGCGCCTTCAAGTCCTTTTAACTTGGTATAATGGTGAACGAATCTGGATACTTGAATTCCCAGTGGACATCCCTGAGGTAATCTGCCGCAGCCAGAGAGCAACCATTCTGGATCAGCTGAAGAAACTTCCTATGCTCATCAAGGTTTTGCTCATTCCACTGTTTGCCATAGTTCCGGCGGGGAAAATCATAAAGCTGCATTTTGAGATTTCCAACATATTTAAGAAGTCGCACATTTTCTGAAAGCTGCAGGAATACATCATGGAATTGGATATTGGCCAGGTTATGCCTGGCTATATCATTGACAGTGATGGCGTGTGCAATTTCTTTGTTGAACTCTTCGAGGCGGGTTATCTCTTTTTGGCCAATTTTGTCAAAGACAGAAAGAAACACTCTCGACTCAATTCCACCGAGAATTTCGTAAATGTCCTTTACGTCACCTAGGGAAATAGCATTGATTACCACCCCACGTTGAGGCTTGATGACTACAAAGCCCTGCTCTTGAAGAATAAGTAAGGCTTCCCGCAATGGAGTCCGACTGATACCAAGTTCAGTGATCAATTTACTGACCTTAATTGCAGCTCCGGGCTCCAAAGCACCAACACGCATCTGTTCCTGTAAATAAGTATAAACCTGCTCCCTGAGCAGCTGGTGGCCTGATCGTGCTCCGCTGAGCATTCCGTTCTCCCCCGTATTAAGTTGTTTGACTGTAAATGACGTACGTATGATTATTGAAATAGAGAATTTTTCTCGCACTCCTGCTCACCGCTAAAAAATAACCAGCAAGACCTGTAAATCGCGACCTCACATCCATGTTAAGATATATCCCGTAGACAGGTAGCGGTCTGCCTGCGGGATATTTAAGGCTTGTTTTAAAAACACGTTGAGATATTCTAAGTTAAGAGGCGACACAGCTGCGAACAGATTTGTCTACGGCCTTTTTGGCACCATCCTCAGTCACGCCTTCAGGGGGGGCGACCCGAATTGTTGCAACTTTGTTTTGAGTGAAGAAGTCAATACCGTCTTTTCCCTGGACCTTATCGGTACCGAGGTGGGAATCTTTGATTCCACCAAAAGGCAGATAAGGATGAGGTGCACAGATACCGACATTCACACCGACCATGCCGACATTGGCCTCAGAAATAAATTTTTCGGTGTAATACTGGTTCTGGGTAAAGATGCACGCCCCGTTGCCAAATTTCTGTTCTCGGATCAGTTGGAGGGCATCATCGAGATCTCGGATCTTCATAATGGAAACCACCGGCCCGAAAATTTCCTCTTTGGCAATTCTCCTACATGGGGTCACGTCTGCAAATACTGTAGGCCCAACAAAATAGCCGTTCCTGTTAGCTTCGGGGACCTCAGGATTCCGACCATCAAGCAACAGTTTTGAGCCCTGGTCAATGCCGATTTCGATATAATTTTCTATATTTGCCTTGGCCTTAGCAGAAATGACCGGGCCCATATAGATATTCGGATTCATGGCATCACCGATGGTGATCTCTTCAGAAGCCTTGAGAACCCGCGCAATCAATTCGTCATAGATTTCTGGGACTGCCGCAACTATGGAACCAGCAAGACAACGCTGACCAGCTGAGCCATAACAGGAATGCTTGAAGTTTTCGATGAATACATCCCAGTTGAGATCTTCCATGGCTACCAGAAAATTTTTGGCACCACCAAGAAGCATAGAGCGCTTTCCGCCGCGACCGCAGGCTTCAGCCATCTTTTTGGCCGTAGGTGTTGAACCAACGAGACATACACCGCTCATCTTAGGATTCTCATACCATGTTCCAGGGATAGAGCGGTTACCGTGTACTATGTTGATAACTCCAGGAGGCAAGCCGATTTCATTGAAGATGTTCCCCATCTTCTGCATGAATAGTGGCGACTGGGTTGAAGGTTTATAGATAAATGTATTTCCTACGCCGATGGCATAAGGGACAAACCAGCCAAAAACGAGGGCGGGAAAGTTGAACGGGGCCACGCCTCCGAACACACCCAGTGACTGTTTGACCACACGTCCGCTGATATTATGGGCAATCCCTTCGAGGAATTCCCCCTGCATCAGGGTGGGAATGGAGCAAGCTGCCTCAAAAATTTCGATAACCCTTCGGATTTCACCGCGGGCCTCACTTATGTGTTTAGCCTGATCTACAGCGATTGAAACTGCAAGTTCCTCTTCTTTATCTACCATGGCCTGCCGCATGGCGAATAGATACCCCATCCGTTTGCTTACAGAAAATTTTCTCCAACCATCATAAGCGGCATACGCTGAATCTACGGCTGCCAGAGAGGTTTCTTCCGAAGAGAGTGGTACATCGCCGATCTCTATACCGGTGGAAGGGTTATAAAGAGGAACATACTCTACACCCTTTTCCTCAACCCACTCGCCATTGATGAAGTTCTTGATTCTGGTAAAATTCACATTGCTCATGCCTTTTAACTCCTCTAGATGATTTTATCGGCCCTTTTGTCTTCCAAGACCCTTGTAATTCTGATTGAGTTCTCATCAACAGTCAACTAGGATACTAGGACATTAGTTGCATTGATGTTTTTTAACTCCTTGTGTTAAGCAATAATACGTTTGCATATTCGCATCCCACTAAAATACTTCTTTCAACAAAATGCCATATCACGACCGATGAAACCAGATCATAGAACAGGCTTTCATCCGGGCAGATTATTACCCCCTAACCCTGGATTGTACGATGAACTTTTACTAATTTTTCGTAAAAACAGCGCGTCCAATCCTTTTGAGAAATCGGACGCGCTTATATTGCTATCAACTACGAAAGAAAAATACAGTCGGCCTACAATTCACCGATATCCTGTAGAAATTCTTTCCAGAGTGCAACACCTTTGGCGTTACCTTCAGATTTCTCGGCCACTGCCGGCCAAACTTCCTTGATCGCCTTTTCACGCATTCTGGCTACTTCTTCATCTGACATGGTAATAACTTCGCCACCAGCTTTCACAAGGATATCAAGAGCGTCCTTGACGCCTACTGCATGGAGTCTGGAGGTCTCGAAATAGGTTGACTCAAATATGCTGTTAATTTTATCTCTCTGCCACTGGTTCAGTGCTTTCCATTTATCAAGGTTAACATATATTTCCTGATGCTGAGAGGGGCACCAGCCGGGCATAGTCGCATACTTAATGACTTCTTGGAATGCCATGTCATCGATACCACCGGTATCCCAGTAGGTACCGTCAATTGTACCGAGCTTAATTGCTGTATAAATATCTCCGCCGCCCATGGAAACAGGAGCACCGCCCATTGCAGCATGAAACAAAGCTTGGGGACCACCTGCGCGCATTTTCTTACCTGTAAGATCTTCCCATTTGTGCACCGGGAATTTTGTGAACATGGCATTCGGCCCCTGGCTGGTCCAACCTACCCACTGCAGGTTACGATCATTGGCTGCTTTCTTAACAATTTCGCCAATTCTGTACTTAGGATCACCAAACATTGCAGCCCAGGCGTCTCGATAGTTGTCAGCGCCCATAGCCATACCAAATGCCAGCATACCTTCAGGCATATCACCCCCGTAAACGGTGGCCCAACCGGCGTAACCATCAATCATCCCGGCAGCGGCGGCACCAAAAGCCTCTGATCCTGAAGTGATGGCTCCAGCAGGCTCAAGTTTAATCTTTACGGTACCTTCTGTAGCTTCTTCAACGGCCTTGATCCAGGGCACAACCCCATTGCCCCAGCCAGCGTCGGAAGAATCAAAGCATGGCTGAAAAATCCATTCGGTCACTTTGGTCGGCTTACCGTATTGTTCGGCAGCTATTGCAGAACCTGCTACGAGCATGGAGCAACCTAGAGCTATGGTAGCCAGTCCCATCGTAAATTTCTTCATTACAGTCCCCTCCTAAATATCTTGGGTTAGAGTTGGGTAAGACAGAAACCACAACCATGTGATTTCATTTTCTTTACTATTCTAAATACCCGGCAAGCCCGGGCTGCTTACAACCTGTTATGGACGACGCTATTTCACGTCAACTTGGGGGGCTTTCCCCCTTACAACAGTAATGATATCGTTCACCAGTTTTTTTAACACCACCAGCATCATAACAACACCGGAGATGGGAATAAATATCTTCAGCGGGTAAATCGGTATAGGTATACTTGTCGGTGTTACCTGCTTTAATTTAACTGACATAACTGCCGCATGATATCCCTTCCATACAAGAGCGATCAGAAACATAAATGTAAACACAACGGTAATAATGTCACAAATAGCTTTTTTCCTGTCAGAAAAATTAGCGTAGAACAAATCCAGTTTAACAAAGGCGTTGTCATTTAAGGCGTAAACACCTCCGACACAGGCCATCATAACCATCGCTACCTGTACAGTCGTTGAAATCCATTGTGAAGGTGAATCAAGGACGTAGCGCAGAAAAACGTCCGTAATTCCAAGAAACATACAGTAGAGCAGGAGTATCCAGCCTATCCGTCCAAACAGTTCAGAGATCATGTCGATCACTTTTTGTATCATAGCCCAAATTCTCATTTTATCCTCTCAAGCGGTTCGTTGATAGTTTGTTAATTTTCTGTATCTAATCTGTTCGCTAGTTCAATTTGGAAGGTAGCCAAGTCGCAATCTCAGGGAACAAGAATACGAGCGTCAGACCTAGTAGCTGGAGCAGAATAAACGGCCCCACAGATTTGTAAACATCCCCCATGCTGACATCGGGTGGCAGGACGCTTTTCAGCCAGAAAAGAACAAAACCGAAAGGTGGCGTCAGGTATGCAATCTGAATATTAACGATGAAAAGCACACCAAACCACAGCTTATCGACACCCAGCTCATTTATAATCGGAATATAAAGCGGGGTGCAGAGCATGATGATAGCCCAGTCGTCCATAACAGTTCCGAGCAGCAGAATTATGAACATCATCATTAACAGGATTCCGTGCTCGCCACCAGGCATACCGAGAACGAGTGAAGTTACAAGCTCCTGGCACCCAAGAGAGTTGAAGATATTGAGATAGATATTGGCGCCAATCAGGATCCAGAGCCCCATACCGGTAAGCTTAACTGTGGTTTCAAGGGAATTTCTCATTACCTGCCACGTCAGCTTACGGTAGATGATATTGATAACAAGAGCACCTGTTGCACCGAAAGCAGCGGCCTCAGACGGAGTTGCAACACCCCCCCAAATTGCGCCAAGTACCATGACTATCAGGAGAAGGAACGGCCAGATCCCCATGAGCGCCAGCATTTTTTCCCTCACGGAGAAGCTCTCATCAGCTGGCAATGCAGGCCCAATGTGTGGCTGCATTTTACAACGGATTCCGATGTAGATAATATAAAAAGAGGCTAGCATCAGACCAGGAATGAGTCCGCCAAGAAACAGTCCACCGATGGAGACCTTGGCCAGCAGGCCATAAAAAATAAAAGGTACACTTGGAGGAATCAGTGCACCCAGTGCACCACCAGCTCCGATCGAGCCAATGGCGATGGCCTTATCGTAGTTGTATTTCATCATTGACGGGTACGCGATCTGGCCCATGGTGATTGTGGCAGGAGGTGTAATACCTGTGATGGCAGCAAAAATGGTACAGACCATCACTGTTCCCATGGCAAGGCCGCCGGCGATGTGGCCGATCAGTTTATAGACGGCGTCATATGCGGCCTCTGCAATACCGGAGAAGCGGATGAGGCTTCCCATAAAAAGAAAGAGTGGTACCGTTACCAGTACACCATTCCAGGGCGTATAATAAAAAGCGCTGGGGATCGCCAAGAGGGAGCGGGGCTCAAAGATAGCAGCGAATAGAACAGCTGTCCCGCCTAGTCCCAGGGCTACCGGTAACCCGAGAAAAAGCCCGAAAAACAGGCAACTGAAATACAGTAAGGTCATTAACTCAATACTCACGGTCTCTCCTCTCTAGACTTCATCAATTATCTTGATTCAAAAACATTTTAGGACTCCTACAATGGAATACCTCAATAACCTGATATCAAAATAGCAAAGAAAACAATGACCGAGGTTTTTCATATCGTCCGTCATGGTTTTTCCTTTGCTTAGATCATACATAGGGCACAGATCCTAGACTTTTAAAAGCGGCGGATTTGTTCTATGAATTATAGAATAGCGGTATAAAAAAAGGTCGAGAATAGAAGACACTTGGAATAAGAGTGGGGAAAAAGATGATATGAGCAGGTGGATAATCATTGCTGAAATTTTCTCCAAGGGTCAAGCGATACATTAAGATTACGTTAAATCCTACGATCTGATCCATGATATATCAGATATCATAGTGCGTGTCAAGAGTAATCTTGAACTCTCATTTCAACCTCTAAAAGCATTAATACACCGTATATTCAAAGAGATATTAAACACATATAAGTATATCTCACTTGGTATGTTAACTGGTAGTTTTGTAGAACTATGCAATCGAAGTAGATAATTCAACATGCCGTACGACGTTTTTCACTCAATCTACAAACAAGTGCGAAGGTAAAATACTTTGCTGTTTGAAACCAGGTTAACCACCAGTCCGCTTAATTAAGCAAGCATCATGCCATTTATCGTTTAAGCCTCTCAACTGCGGGTGTTCGGTGACAATTTAACAAGCCACCTCGTAAGATAGGCAATGTCTCTTGAAATAGTATTACAAAATAGTTAGGCCAGAATGAGCTTTATTGGGGGAATGTTACAGATATGTTATCAGAAAAAATCTCACCGTACCAATCATTGTAAATGACGGGATGTTCAGCAATTGAGAACCAATGCCGAGAAAATTGACAGCTGTTTCGCGAAAAAAGTCAGTGAAATAGCGGTAGAAGTCAAGAAAGGGCAAGGTTTGAGTTCCCAGCCCTATCTTTAAAAGAGGAGATAAATAAAAAAACAGTCAACTCACTTTGTAAAACGGGAAAATAAACTCTTTTTGGACATCAAACGACCAGTGAATGTCCTGCAAGATATATGCGGCCCCTTTCCCATCCTTTTTTTTCAAACATTCAATAAACTGAGTGTGTTCTTCGCCATTTCTCAACTCCCATTCTGGAATGAAGTTATGCCTTGGGAAATCGTAGAGGCGGTGCTTGATCGGCAGAATTAACTTCTTGAGCATGTCGTTGTCTGAAATCTCAAGATAGGTGTTATGAAACTCCAGATTACTTTCAAAAAGGTTTGTGAAGTCACCTGCCTGAATCTCGTTTGTCATCTTCTGGTTTATTGCTTCAAGCTTTTCAATATGGGCTGAGGTGATTTTGTCGATGGATTTGCGTATGACAAATGCCTCTATAAGCCCGATGGCATCATATGCTTTTCTCACATCCTCGATAGACAGTTTGTTGACGAGCACTCCCTTGCGGGGAAGAATGGTTACGAATCCTTCGCATTCCAGATGGATCAGGGCATCACGCAAGGGCGTTTTACTAATACCAAGCTCCTCTGCGATCTTGCTGATATTGATCGTGGATCCGGGAGTAAGGGTTCCATTGTTCATCTCCCGCCGCAGATGAAGGTATACGTGCTCGCTCAGAGAAGAATATTCAAGCGTTCCGACCATAATATGTTTTTTACCTGACATTTATTTAGTGTTTATAGTTCAATTATGCAAACCATATAGCTTACACTCCCCGGCAAAGCTGTCAAGAATATTCGGGAGATTATATATGCACAGGTTTTTTAACGTAACTATATGGACAACAAGAAGGCACAAGATAGATTATTGTTTGATTGTATTTCCCAGATCCTGTGTTTTGGAATTCGCGAGATCTTCTGAGAGAAGAATCTTTTCAACAAAGGGCTTTTCCGCAGCAAACGACCAATGCACCTCCTGCAGGTATGTCGCCGAACCGAAGCAATCCTTCTTCTTGATCAGATCTATAAGGATAGCGTGTTCATGGCAATTCTTCTCACCCCATCTTCTGACATAAGCCCGCCGCCTAAAATCGTCTAAACGCAGCTTAGTCAGCGACAGAAATTTTTTCAGAAAACTGTTGTCTGAGAGATCGGTGTAGACACAATGAAAGTCAAGATTATCATCGTAGATATCTTTTAGATGGTCTTGGGAGAGATCACTGCTCATTTTTGCGTTCAACTCCTCAAGACGTTGAATATGATCAGGTGTTATTTTTGCTATAGCTTCTGAGATAATGAAGGATTCTATCAAGCCAACTGCCTCGTAGGCTTCCCTGATGTCTTCCTTGGATAATTTGTTGATCATTATTCCCCGACGGGGAAGAATTGTTACAAAACCATCACTTTCAAGCTGGATAAGAGCATCCCTAAGCGGCGTTTTACTTATACCAAGTTGGGCTGCAAGCTTCTCGAGATGGATTGTTTCACCCGGTAACAGTAGACCTTCACTGAGTTGCCTGCGCAGATATAAGTATACCTGTTCGCTAAGAGATGAAAATTCAAATGCACTCCTCATCCGACCTGCCCATAGATTAAGTGTATACTATTATGTTTACCCAATCGCATTATGTGATCGGGTAAACATCTTGTCGGTTATAGAGTAGCTCTATTAGAGAAAATTGTCCACAGGTGTGTAGCCGAGATTAAATGCTTCGGAAACTGCCTTGTAGGTGATCTGACCGTCAATCACGTTGGCCCCGAGCTTGATTTCCTCATTCTCCTGCATAGCTTTCTTCCAGCCCTTATTAGCGATTTCAACAGCGTATGAAAGGGTAGCATTAGTAAGGGCAATGGTGGATGTACGGGCAACGGCACCTGGCATATTGGCAACGCAGTAGTGTACAACACCATCAACCACATATGTAGGCTCGGCATGAGTGGTCGCCTTTGAAGTCTCAATGCAACCTCCCTGGTCGATAGCCACATCGACTATGACGGAACCATTTTTCATGTCTTTGAGCATATCGCGGGTGATCAGCTTAGGAGCCTTGGCACCAGGGATAAGGACAGCACCGATAACCAGGTCCGCCCTGGTTACATATTCTCTCAGTATAGCGGGATTGGACATAATAGGGAAGACATTAGCCGGCATAACATCATCCAGATACGCCAGCCGCTCGAGGTTGGTGTCAAGAATGTATACCTGAGCACCAAGACCGGCAGCCATTTTTGCAGCATTGAGACCAACCACACCACCACCAATTACAACGACAGTTGCAGGAGCAACACCTTTAACTCCGCCAAGTAGAATGCCGCGTCCGCCCTGAGGCATTTCGAGATACTTTGCACCTTCCTGGGCAGCCATACGACCGGCTACCTCAGACATAGGTACAAGCAGCGGAAGGGAACCGTCACTTTTTTCAATGGTTTCGTAGGCAATGTTAATGGACTTAGCCTTCATCAGCGCCTTCGTCTGCTGTTCATCAGCTGCCAGGTGAAGGTAGGTGAATACGATCTGTCCTTCCCGAATGAGATCGTATTCAGAAGGCTGGGGTTCCTTGACATGCATAACCATATCGCAAGATCCATAAACTTCGGCAGGAGTCTCTACAATTGTAGCACCTGCAGCAATATAATCATCATTGGGGAATCCTGCGCCGGCTCCGGCATTGTTTTCAACAATTACCTCATGTCCGTTAGCAATCATAGTAACAACACCAGAAGGAACCATACATACACGGTTTTCTAGCACCTTGATTTCCTTTAAAATTCCTACTTTCATCTTTTCTCTCCGAGGGACTCTGGAATAATATTCTTGCTGCCGCCGTTCGATCTAGACGACGGCATTACTCAGCTATAATCATTGGAGTGTTAACTGGACCGCCAGTTAAATGCCTTTTTCAATCGCATTACGAACGGCGATTACAACTTGATCAACCTGTTTTTTGGTGATGATCAGAGAAGGGGCAAAGTTCATTACGGTGTTTAAGCCATCAAAGCTTGAGTTGGTTCTACCAACAATGACTCTCTCGGCCATAACATTACCCATAATAGTGGCCATCTCCGCTTCGGATACCGGCTCCTTGGTCTTTTTGTCTCGAACGAATTCAATACCACAGAACAAGCCAACGCCGCGTACATCTCCGACAATGGGGAGTTCTTTGAGTTCTAAGAGTTTTTCCAGGAGATAGGCGCCGACTTCC
The DNA here is from genome assembly GCF_005116575.1 of Desulforhopalus sp. IMCC35007. Classification (GTDB taxonomy): domain Bacteria; phylum Desulfobacterota; class Desulfobulbia; order Desulfobulbales; family Desulfocapsaceae; genus Desulforhopalus_A. Next base: position 49,181 of record NZ_SWCN01000015.1, read on the forward strand.
GCGCTGTTTTCCATTAAATTTTCTTCCTCGATGATCCTGGTTGACTCCAGGGCTGCGGCCATTGGACCGGCACAACCTCCATAGGTGGAGATATCGCGGAAGTAGTTGAGTCGTGTTCCAGGATCACTGGGATCGTTGATGAAGAGGTCGTAGATTTCCTGCTTAACAACCGTTGCAGACAGTGGCTCGTAAGAACTTGCAAGGCCTTTCGCCATGGTCACGATATCCGGGTCAACATCATAATGCTCATGCCCCCAGAATTTACCGGTCCTGGCAAACCCACACACAACCTCATCCATGATTAGCCAGATATCGTGTTTTTTGCAAATATCCTGGACGATAGAATAATATTCTTTTACAGGCGGTATGATCCCACCACCCGCGGTGATAGGCTCGACGATCAGGCCTCCAATGGTATCTGCACCCTCCTTAGCGATTACATCCTCAATCGCATGGGCACAATCGATGTTACACTCCGGATACGTCTTGTCAAACGGACAGCGGTAACAACAGCAATGCGGGAATTCTGCAAAACCATCGAGGAACGGACCAAAATCCTTTCTCCGCTGAATCTGGCCGGTGGCACTCATGGCAGCAATGGTGGTGCCATGGTAGTCCCGGTCTCGGTAAAGAATCTTGTACTTGCCTGCACGTTCGGGAGCAATGCGCGAAGCCTGGCGGACGATCTTAAACGCCTTTTCATTGGCCTCAGAGCCGCTGTTGGAGAAATACACCTTGCCCATACGGGGCAGTTTCTCGAGGAGTTTCTTTGCAAACTTGATAGCAGGAACATTACCAAAAACACCCGCAAAATAGGGCATTTCAACCAATTGATCATAAACGGCTTTGGCGATCGATTCACGACCATACCCGACCATGACAGACCATACTCCACCTGAGGTCATATCAGTAAATTGACGGCCCCGAATATCGGTAAGGGTAATACCCTCACCCTTTACAACGACCATCTGCTCGCTGGATTCAAAGACCTTGTGCGGCTTCAAGTGATGCCAAAGAAAATCCTTGTCGCCCTTAACCATTTCATCCGCATCGTATTCAAGCCATTTTGTATTTCCCATGACCTCTATTCCTCTTAGTTGACATAAACCAACCAGATACCTGCAATGGTTATTGCCAGGACCTGGCTGGTTGAGTTCCGTTTTGATTGAAATGCTCACCGCAACTAGTGCAGGAGCTACGGCTATATATTGCAAGCTAAATGTAGCAGGGCGGCTTGTATCACTGCCCTGGGGATAGTGAGAGTGTTATGCTCCTTTTTGAGGGCACATGTCATCGATATTAATTCCTGCCACGATCTCAGGTTTCTTCATGGCATCACGACGGAAAGGCTCGCCAAGTTCCATGTTGGTCATAACCTCGATAAAGGTGGTCTTACCATTTTCCATCTGTGCCTTAACAGCGGATTTGAGGGTTTCGGTCAGTTCGTCCATGGACCACACCTGAACACCTTCAACACCGCATGCTTTGGCGATACCTGCATAGGACACGTTGCGGTCCAACTCAGTGCCTACAAAATTATCATTGTACCAGAGTGTGGTGTTACGCTTTTCTGCACCCCAGTGGTAATTGCGGAAGATAACCATGGTTACTGGTGGCCAGGAGTCGCGACCGCAGGAGACCATTTCGTTCATTGAAATACCAAACGCACCATCGCCTGCAAAACCGACAACCGGGACGTCGGGCTGACCAATTTTAGCACCACAGATAGCAGGGAAGCCATAGCCGCAAGGTCCGAACATGCCTGGAGCCAGGTATTTGCGACCTTTCTCGAAGGTTGGGTAAGCGGCACCGAGGGCACAACTGTTTCCAATATCACCAGAAATAATGACATCCTCGGGCAGTGCCTTGACGATTGCACGCCATGCCATACGGGAGGTGATTTTGTTTGGGTCTGCTTTCTGGGCACGTGCGTTCCAGTTGGTACCCGGGTCATCATTTTCATGATCCATTTTTGCAAGATCGGCGGCCCAATCGGCCTTGGTCTTGGCGATAACACCCTTTCTCTCTTCGCGGTCAGCATCTCCTGCGGTGGCAGAGAGTTGTGCGAGGATTGACTGAGCAACCTTCTTTGAATCACCCACGATACCCAAGGTAAGTTTCTTCGTCAGACCTATCCGATCGGGGTTGATGTCAACTTGAATGACATCTGCATTCCCTGGCCAGTATTCCATGCCGTAGCCGGGCAGGGTAGAGAAAGGGTTGAGACGGGTACCGAGGGCAAGAACAACATCAGCTTTAGAGATGAGCTCCATAGCAGCCCTGGAACCATTGTAACCAAGGGTGCCAGTGTGTAGTGAGTGGCTTCCGGGGAAGGAGTCGTTGTGCTGATATCCACAACAGACCGGGGCATCAAGGCGTTCGGCCAGTGCTTTAGTATCCTCAATGGCACCGCCAATAACTACACCACCACCGCTTAGAATGACCGGGAATTTTGCCTTGGAAAGAAGTTCAGCTGCTTTGGCAATGGCACCAGAACCACCGGCTGGTAATTCGAATTCGATCATGGTCGGAAGTTCAATTTCAATAACCTGAGTCCAGAAATCACGGGGGACGTTAATCTGGGCAGGGGCAGAAGCTCGCTTGGCTTTAATGATTACACGGTTGAGTACTTCAGCAATGCGTGCAGGGTGACGTACTTCCTCTTGGTAGGCAACCATGTCCTCAAATGCCGCCATCTGAGGAACTTCCTGGAAACCGCCCTGGCCCATGGCCATGTTGGCAGCTTGTGGGGTCACCAGCAGGAGGGGTGTGTGGTTCCAGTACGCCGTTTTTACAGGGGTGACGAAGTTGGTGATACCAGGGCCGTTCTGAGCAATCATCATGGACATCTTACCGGTGGCACGGGTATATCCGTCAGACATCATACCTGCATTACCTTCGTGGGCACAATCCCAGAAAGTTATTCCCGCTTTAGGAAACAGATCGGATATAGGCATCATTGCCGATCCAATGATACCGAATGCATGCTCAATACCGTGCATCTGAAGAACTTTGATGAACGCCTCTTCTGTGGTCATCTTCATTTTAGCCATTATTTTCTCCATTTGTATTTTGTATTCCCTGTTCAGGGAGAATTACCTGCATGAGTCCGCAGGTGCATCCGAACTATCTATAAAATATCTGATACACCAGACACCAGACACGTGTCAATAGATTTCCTCCATACCTATTCTTTTTCCATCTCACTTTTTCTACAGTTCCAGTGAACTCATCAAAAATCCTAAAAAACCGATTTTATAGCAACATAAGCATAACGAAGGGCTAATGAAGTGCAAAGAACGCGTACATAATCTACATATGGCGGTTTGCAAGCTCAGGGTTTTAAAAGCCCAATTTTCGTCAGATCGTCGACGGTGAAAAAATTAAGCGTATCGCCACAAAAAAAGCCGCCAAACAGGTTTTAATCTGTCGTGGCGGCTAGTTATGAATGTACTTACTCAGGGAATTTCTGTCTGGGTGAAAACCTACTCGCCCAGTACTGCTGCCATCCCCTCCATAGTTGATTTTACTATTTGATCAATATCGGCCTTTGTCGCTATGAGCGCGGGGCAAAATGTCAGGGTGTTATTTAATTTGGGTAGACTTCGGTTTGTCCGACCGATGATAACGCCGTTTTTCATACAATGACCAACGATTTCTGCCAGTGTTTTCTCTGACATCGCCTCCTTTGTCCCACGGTCGACGACCAGCTCCACACCGGCAAAAAGACCAACTCCACGAATATCACCAACATTTTTATGGGAGCCGAGTTTTTCTTTGAGCTGTTCCAGGAAGTAATCCCCAACAATCCTGCTGTTCTCCACCAGGTTATCATCTTCAATGACCTTGATATTTGCCATACCGGCAGCTGCCGATCCAGCACATCCTCCGTAGGTGCTGATATCGCGGAAATAGGATGCAAGATCGGACGGGTCGTTGACAAACTCGTTGAATACTTCTTCTGTAGTAATGGTTGCAGCGAGGGGGGCATACGAGCTGGCAAGACCTTTTGCTGTGGTTACGATATCTGGAATGATACCATAATGCTGGTAGCCGAACCATTTACCGGTTCTGCCCAGACCGCAGACAACCTCGTCAATAATGAGCCAGACATCGTATTTGTCGCAAATTTCTCGAACCATCGGCATATATTCTTTTACTGGGGCGATAATGCCGCCACCAGCGGTAATCGGTTCGATGATCACTCCTCCGACGTTTTCGGGACCTTCGCGCAGAATGGTTTCTTCAACTGTCTTTGCACATTCGATCGAACAAGAACCATATTTTTTGTCGAATGGGCAGCGATAGCAGCAGCAATGTTCAAACTCGACAAAACCAGGGGTGTACGGACCATACTGCATTTTCCGTTCCTCCTGCCCACCGGCACTAAGCGCAGTTATGGTCGTACCGTGATAGTCACGGTCCCGGTAAAGGATCTTATATTTTTGGCCGTCAAATTTCAACGCCGCACGCTGGCGAACCATTTTGAAAGCCTTTTCATTGGCTTCGGATCCTGAGGGAGAGAGATACACACGACTTAAACCGTCCATTTTTTTTACTATGGATTCGGCTAATTCCACACTTGGTATAGTACCTACTGTTCCAGAAAAATAGCACATTTTCATGATCTGCTCGCTGACGGCATCGACAATGCGTTTTTCGCCATAGCCGACATTGACACTCCAGACGCCGCCTGAAAGTGCGTCAAGATACTCCTTGCCGTTTATATCCCATACCCGCATCCCTTTACCTTCAGTAATTATCAGGGGATCATTATTTTTAAAGTTGGCATGCTGGGTGATATGATGCCACAAATGGGCCTTGTCTTTTTCAACCAATTTTCCAATTTGAGTCGTCATTTCATATCCTTGATGTTAGGGGAAATTGAGGAAAGAGTTGTCAATTATTGCTGGGAAAGGAGAATTTGGCTCCTTCCCTGATTTGCGACGAAGGCCACCTCTGGGTAATGGTTTTGCGTCGGGTCCAGAAACGGACACCATCCGGCCCATACATTGACAGGTCGCCAAAAAGAGAGCGCTTCCAACCACCAAAACTCTGGTACGAAACAGGCACAGGCAGCGGTATGTTCACCCCGACCATGCCCACCTTGATATTATCAGTGAAGTAACGTGCTGACTCCCCATCGCGGGTGAAAATACAGGTTCCGTTACCGTACTCATGATCATTGATCAGGTCCATGGCCTCCTGCTGGCTCTTGACTCGCACTATGCAGAGCACCGGACCGAAAATTTCATCTTTATATATTTTCATCTCAGCTGTAACATGGTCGAACAGACAACCCGCCAGAAAGAATCCGTTCTCGTATCCTTTGATAACCGTGTCACGGCCATCGACGACAAGTATTGCCCCTTCTTCAACTCCCTTATCTACATATCCCTTCACTTTCTCAAAATGGGCCTTGTTGACCAATGGACCCATGTCGTTGTTGTTGTCGCGACCAGGCCCAACCTTCATCGTCGACAGCTCGGCTTTCAGTTTTTCCACAACGGCATCCCCTGCCTCATCCCCTACAGCTACTACTACGGGAAGCGCCATGCAACGTTCACCGCAGGAGCCATAGGCGGCACCCATAATTGCACTGACCGCATTATCCATATCGGCATCGGGCATGAGAATGGCGTGGTTTTTTGCTCCACCAAGGGCTTGGACCCGCTTGCCGTTGGCCGTAGCCGTTGTATAGATATATTCGGCAATAGGTGTTGAACCGACGAAACTTACAGCCTGAACCCGCTTGTCGTTAAGCAGGGTATCCACCGCCTCCTTGTCTCCCATCACCACATTGAGCACTCCTGCCGGCAACCCAGCTTCAAGGGCGAGTTGAGCCATGAAAAGTGATGCAGAAGGTGTTCTCTCGGAGGGTTTGAGTACAAAAGTGTTACCGCAGACTATAGCCAACGGCCACATCCAGAAAGGTACCATTGCTGGAAAATTGAAAGGAGTAATTCCGGCGACAACACCAAGAGGCTGGAACTCGCTCCAGGAATCAATGGCCGTTCCCACGTTCTTGCTATGTTCTCCTTTTAACAATTGGGGAGCACCACAGGCAAATTCCACGTTCTCGATTGCGCGGGTCAATTCTCCCATGGCGTCATGGTGCACTTTTCCATGCTCGTCCGTAATCATATTGCAGATGGTCTCACTGTGTTCCTCGAGGAGAACCTTAAGTCTGAACATGACCTGGCATCGCTTGGCAGGTGAGGTGTTTCTCCAGGCGGGAAATGCAGCATCAGCTGCAGCAATAGCCTTTTCAACCGTGGCTTTTGATGCCAGAGCGACCTGTTTAGCTACCTCGCCAGTTGCAGGGTTATAGACATCCTGCAGACGATCTCCGTTATCGGGCACGAGCTCACCATTTATTAAATGTCCGACAATACTTTTCATTTTCCCTCCACTGGGTCATGTTCTCACATGGCAATTTGCATCTGCGAATTAATTTCGAGTTCATTGATCACTATATTTCCAGGCCCTGTAATGGACTCTGATTTCACTCTAGCAGCGTTTAATAAATTAGACAACCGAAATATTCACAAGCACATCTTGGCATTTACATTTAGTGTAACGAGCCATTTGTAAGGATGTGTGCACATATATTAAACAGCACTAAGCACTTTTACTCTTATAATTGGCATAAAATGAAGAGCTAAACACAACTTGACACAGTGCTTGCCGATACCAGGACAAGCACGGCTAAAAAGAGGAAATTACAGGATTTTCGGTTTGTGAAAAGAGGAGCTTATAAGATCAGTGGGTCAGAATAAAATATTCCCTTCAGAATTGCAGAGTCCGGTGACCATAAGAGAGAATGAGCACCAAGGTGGGACCAACCCACAAGAAACAAACCTAGAGGGTTGGAGGTGAACAGGAGCTTACCATCTCTACAGTCTCCTCACCAAGATTGCGGAATCGATGGGGGATACGACTATCAAAATAGTAAGCATCACCAGCACCAAGAGTGTACACCTCACCGCCCACAGTAAGCTCCAAAATGCCGCGTAGGACGACTCCGCCCTCTTCGGACTCATGCCGCAGCATTTCCGAGCCACTGTCTGCCCCAGGGGCAATGCGTTCGTGAAGAATCTGCATAGCTTTTTCTTTCAGATCTCGTCCTACCTGTCGAAATGAGAAACCAGAACTGCCAATCTCCAGAAGTTCCTCCGCTCTATAAACAATCTGATTTTTTTCATCAAAATCGATGGTGAAAAAATCAGAAAAGGAGATCGGTATAGCATCGAGTATTTTTTTGAGAGTGGCAAGCGACGGGCTGTTTCGGTTTTGCTCGATCATGGAAATAATCCCATTGGTTACTCCAGCTTTTTTGGCTAGAGACCGCTGAGAAAGCCCGTACATCTCCCTGATTGCTCGTAACCGCTGTCCTGCATCTATATCCATTGCTCTATCTCCTGCACCAACTCTTCTTGTGGTTTATTATTGTTTTGCCATATGATGGTTAAACGGGGCAATTGTTTAATATTCTACCCATGTGTTAAGAGAAGTATAGGCAATGAGCGGAGATCAGGCAATGTAAAAAGACAATATCAACTTAGTCCGTGACCGGAGCTTGTGTAATATCTACTTTTGTTGCCCGTCAATAAATACGCCTTGTTACAGACAGATGTGATGAATGAGTGGGGAGTTAATCTTGAAAAAATCACTGTCTACTATTTTGATCATCAACAAGCCTAAAATCAGGTATTCTAAGGCTTATCACCGACTGTCAGTCGTCTGTTTATGTTTTCAATAAGAATTGGAAGTTCTTTCATAGTATCGATTACATAATGAGCTCCAGCATTGTACAGGCCGGTTCGGGACTTCCCAAGACGGAAAACGTACTCCTCCGGAGAAATCCTACCTAGTTTCCATCCTGAAACCATAAGAGTCAGAAATCACACATGAAAGTCGTTAAAAACGTCGATATTTTTGTAAACTGTTGTAAGATGCATATAGCAACCTACTGAAATGGTTCAAATAGTTCATAGGGGGAAAATGTCAATATGCGCAAAAAACGGAATCCACAAAGGACAATCTTCGAAGTCCTCGGTAAAAATCCTGGACCAAAAGAACTTGAACAGATGTCCATTATTCTTGAGGCCAATCCTGAGATCTTAAACCTGGCTTTTGCAGATCTCACAAAAGGCCGTAGGACGGACACAGGAAGAAATGGCATGACCGCTGAACAAGTTTTACGTTGCGCTATCTTAAAGCAACTCCGCGAACTGACCTACGATGACCTGGAATATTATCTTGCTGATTCGCTCTCTTTTCGAGCTTTTGTTAAATTTAAAATGGGTCAATACCCCAGCAAATCAGTCCTGCAAAGCAATATCAAGCCCCTCAGCGAAGATACCTGGGTCGCTATCCATCATTTTATCGTTGCTTACGCCAATGATGAAAAGCTCGGGAATGGTCGGAAGATCCGGCTTGATTCAACTGTCGTTGAATCAGATATCCACTCGCCGAGCGATTCAACTCTACTCTGGGATGGCGTTCGAGTCATCACCCGTTGGCTCTTCGAGGAGAAAGAATTTTCGCCGAAACCACTTTATTTTTTCTCGGACCATCGCAGAGTTGTAAAGAAACGATTGTTTAAAATTCAAAACACCAAAAAGAAAACAACTCGAGACGCCGCCTACAAAGACATGTTGCTGTATGCTTCGAAGGTGTGTGGTTATGCAGAACCAGCCGCCGAAGAGCTTTTTTCTTACGAAGGGAACGTTGTTTTAGACATGTTTCGAGCCCGTAATCTTGCCGAGAAACTGGCGAGAGCCTTCAATCTTTTGAAAAAAGTTATCGATCAAACTGAGCGCCGAGTAATCCATAATGAAAAAGTACCTGCTTCGGAAAAGGTTGTCTCCTTTTTTGAAACGCATACCGATATTATTGTCAAAGGCAACCGGAAGACAGAATATGGCCTTAGCAGGTGCAGTTGGTCTGGTTGGCAAGGTTTAAAACAGTATGTATGGAGCAACATAGTATCGTATAATCTTCTTGTTCTTGCCAGATTGAAGCTGGCAACGGCTTAATCGCCGGTAACACAGATGGTATTTGAATCTCGGAGGGAAACCATTTACTTGGTAAAATTATACTTGGCCCTTTTATTAAAGACAGTTTTTCCCTGCTACAACCATTTTTATCTCTCACAAAAGCTGATGAGTGCAAAGAGGCATATAGTCGTGAAAAGCTAATTCGATTCGTCGAAACTCAATCAACAATAAACCGGTTTAAATGCTTCCGTTCCAAGCTCTCTACCAGACCCTTACCAAAGGGGTTTACATATTCTTCAAATCGTCCAAATAGTCCGCCCACCATTGCATCATTTTTCTACGCTCCGGTAAGTGCTGAGCATGGTTATATGCCGCCTTCACACTGTTCCCTTCTGCATGGGCCAGCTGACGTTCAATAACATCTGTCTGCCAACCATTTTCATGTAAAAGCGTCGATGCCATCGACCTAAACCCATGGCCCGTCAACTCATCCTTATCGTATCCCATTCTTCGTAGCGCTGCGTTAATAGTGTTATTACTCATCGGCCGACTTCCACTTCGCAGGCTCGGAAAGACGAACTTTCCGGTACCGGTAAGACCACTTATTTCAACAAGAACAGCGAGTGCCTGTTTTGAAAGGGGGACTATATGCACTTGCCGCATTTTCATTTTATCGGCAGGAATTTTCCATTGCGCTACATCCAGATCTATTTCATCCCACTCTGCATGCCGCAATTCTCCGGGACGTACAAAAACTAGTGGAGCCAACTTTAAGGCACATCTGGTTATTAAATTTCCTTCATAACCAGCTATCACCCTCATTAACCCACCAATTTTCTTTGGATCGGTGATTGTCGCCATACTTTTTGCCCGAGTCGGGGGCAGAGCACCTTTAAGATCAGCAGTCGGATCACGCTCAGCCTTTCCGGTTGCTATTGCATACCTAAAGATTTGACCACAGATCTGTTTAACACGATGGGCCGTTTCTATAGCTCCTCTGTCTTCTATCCTCCTCAATGTTTCAAGCAGCATTGGTGCAGAAATATCAAAAACTTCAGTATTCCCCAGCCAAGGGAAAATATTATTCTCAAGACGACTGATTATGGTTTGTGCATGCTTTTTCGTCCACACCGGTTTGTTTTTCACAAACCATTCGCGTGCTACAGCCTCAAAAGAATGCAAAGCCTCATTCTGGATTTTGACTTTAATTTCTTTTTTATACTCCATAGGGTCTATATCCCGAGCCAAAAGTCGCCTTAGGTCTTCATGTCTCTCTCGAACCTCTTTGAGTTTGACATCAGGGTAAATCCCAAAAGAGAAAGTTTTCCTTTTTCCACCAAATCGATAATCCCATCGAAAATATTTTCCTTGTTTATTTATCAACAGGTACAAACCTCTCCCATCAGATAATTTATAGGGCTTATCTTTGGCCTTCGCATTACGGATGGCGGTATCAGTGAGTGACATGACGGTATCCCCCTTTGACGGTATTTGACTTGACGGTATCATAGAATACCGTCAAATCTACCGTCACATACCGTCAGATGTCAATGGATTTTGTTACACCCTATAAAACAGAAAAACCCCGAAAGCCTTACTGGCTCTCGGGGTTTTGGTCTTTACTGGACTTCTTTAAACTACCAATTGGTGGAGGGAACAGCTCTCGACCGCAACCCAGTCTCCGATCGCAAACCACCACGTAACACATTGAAAACAAAGGGCTTCACATAGGAAGCCGAGTCACGCCCCAAGTTCCCGCCCGGGAAGCAACTTTTCTCTCCCGATTTCCAAGCTCCGGACGAGGATGCTGGGTTTGCAGCATAATCGGATACCAAGGGCCTCGCCACAACCCTGTCCTGTTTCTCCGTACATCCGGTTCGATTCCGAAAACCGGAATCGAACTGGCCTACCTACCCGGCAGCTCCGTGCCGCGACTCATGATCTCGATATAGCCCGCGTAGCTGAACAGGCGGTTACGCTTCTGGGCAGTCAGCTCCTTGACGATGCCGAGCTGTTCCAGGTGGCCGAGTGCCTTGTTGACCGTGGCTGGGGTGATGCCGGTCTTTTCCACCAGCGAGCCTGAGGTGGCGATGGGATGCTCCATGAGTGCCCGGTGGACCTGCAGGGTGGATGCCGCCGCTCGTCCAAGGCCGCTGATCTTGTCGCGATCCTGGTTGGACAGGTCGAGAAGCTGCTGTGCTGTCTCGACCGCCTGGGTGGCAGTGACGATCACGGCCTCGGCAAAGAAGTCGAGCCAGGCTTCCCAGTCGCCGGTCATGCGCACGTTGTTGAGCAACTCGTAGTAATACTGGCGGTGCGTCTTGAAGTAGAGGCTGAGGTAGAGCATAGGCTCCCGCAGCACCTTCTGCTCGCACAGGAGCAGCGCGATCAGCAGACGCCCTAGACGGCCGTTACCGTCCAAAAATGGGTGGATCGTCTCGAACTGCACATGGGCCAGCGCCGCCTTGAGAAGCACTTGGGTCGGCTCCGGCTGGTCATGGAGGAAGAGCTCCAGCTTGCTCATGCACTCCAGCACCTCTTCGGCAGGAGGCGGAACGAAAGCCGCGTTGCCCGGCCGGGTGCCGCCGATCCAGTTCTGGCTGCGCCGAAACTCGCCCGGGGTCTGATTGCTGCCACGTCCCTTGGTCAGCAGAACGCCATGGATCTCGCGGAACAGCCGCAGCGACAGTGGCAGCCCTTCCTCCAGCAGGCGCAGACCATGGTCGAGGGCCGCAACATAGTTGCTAACCTCCCGCACGTCATCCAGCGGGACGCCGGGCTCCTGATCCAGCTCGAACAGCAGCAGATCCGACAGGGATGACTGGGTTCCCTCGATCATGGAGGAGAGCACTGCCTCCTTGCGGACATACATGTACAGGAACAGCGAGGTGTCCGGCAGCAAGGTCGAGACGCTGTCCAGACGCCCGAGCGCCAGCAGCGCCTGGTCGAACTTGCTGCGCAGCTCCGGCGTCCAGTCGATGGGTGGACGTGGCGGTAGCGGCGCGGGCACGAAGGCCTGGGCCTTCTCACCCACCGTCGATATGGTCACGTATCTACCTTGGAGTTCTCGCTTCATCCTGCCTGCCTCGAACCTAAAATAAGGTTCGTCTTTATTTTATTTTCACAGCATATCCTAAAATAAAGAACCGGGAAGGAAAAATCAAGCGGATTTCCTGAACGGCCACTTCGATTTCCTCAGACGAGCGTTCGACGTTGCGACGCATATGCTAAAGCGGAAAAAAGTAACAACCACGGCTCCGATTTTTCGGTTGCCGGAAAGCCCCTGTTATCAAAGGGTTTCGGTCCGCTGCCCGGATTGGGCATTCTCCGGGGGCGGGAAATGCCGTTTCAACCCCGCTTCCTTTTCGGGGTCGCTTTCGGACGTGCGTTTTCTCTGTTCCACCGAAAAATCTCTCGAACTCGTCTTGAACCGTTCTTGATGCTCAACCCATTGAAAATTCGGTGTTTCGACGAGAGGCGGCTTCAGCGGAAGGTCGGAAACGCGGGAAATCCGGGTGAATAATTTTTGCGGTTTCGAGGTGAGTCCGATTTGCGTTAGCTCTCAGACCGGCAGAATCGGAGGGAACGACGACCTACCGCAAAACAGTCTCAAAGCCCGCGCTCCTCGTAACTCCTTGATAATAAACGCCGAAGTCATCTCACACAACCACTTCCCGACAACCCGACCAGAGAAACGAATTTCTCCCCTGATTTCCCGGCACCGGACGAGGGTGACGGGTTTGCAGTAAAACCGGATACCTGGCGCTGAACCGCAACAACTTCGAATCCGGTTTTCGGACGCCGGTTCGGTTCCAAAAACGGGAATCGAATTGGCCCGGGCATCACCCCTTCGGCGGATATGGATCGTTCCCGTGGCTGTCCTTGTTCTGGATCTTCCCGTCCTTGCCGTGGATGTAGAACTCGGTGCCTTGGTTCTGGCTGATCTTGCGCCCGGCATCAACGGCCTCCTGCTTCTTATCGAAGTGGCCGCTGCTACGGGTCGCACCGTCTTTCTTGACGTCCCAGCCGCCATCGGCGTTCGGGACTACATGATGTGATCCTGGTTTCTTTGACATGGTTGCCTCCTGTCTACTTGTGAAAATTTCCCGACGAGATTTGCAGTATGTACATAAGCCACGAATCGGTCCTGATGAGAATGGCCCTGAGCTGTTCATCGGTCAGCGCAGTCTCCAACTCGTGAACCCGATTGAATAGCTCGATCAGCTTCACCAGCGCCCGAGTATCGTGCATCAGGAAGTCGGTCAGCGGCTCGTTGTTCAGCTCCCGGCAGACATAAAGTACCCTGGCTCGACGAGTTGGCTTGCCGTCATGCAGCAGGTCCTTCTGATTGGACACCCCAGGAATCCACGCGGCGACGAGATCATCGGGTGCCAATCGCCTGAGCAGATGGTTCCACAACTCCCTGAGCGAGCTCAGAATGTGCCTTGCCCGGTCGGCATTGTTACCATACAGGGCATCACGAGCGCCGATGTACGGCCGAGCGAGCCCTGGATCGACCTGCTGCAGAAGAGCGATGCAGCCCGATGTTTCCAACTCAGCTTCGGCGACAAACTGAATTTCCGTTTCGGCCTCGTCCTCATCCCGTTCATCCCAGGGGCGAAGGGTTTCGAGCGCGAAGCTGGTGGTATAGATCTCGCGGGTGGCCCCAGGTAAAACGAAGGCTGGCAGCCGCGTGATGTCCGAGATCTCCCGCAGTGACTCTGCCAAATTCCCATACGAGGCTGCCACATGGGCTATCGAACTCTCCAGTCCCGAGATGACCGGCATCTCGATCTGGAAACGACCCCTTATCGCCTCGAAATCGATGCCCGCCATGAGCCGTTCCGTGGCGGCAAGCCGCAAGGATGTATCACACAGAGCGAGCTTGGCGGATGCCTGAAGCTGGGAAAGGTGCGAGAAGTCGTGCTGGATAGGTTTGATCGTATCAAGCCATGACTGATGCGCGGCCGAAAGACTCTCGGCAATGCGACTTGTCGCGGATGCCTGCTTTATCAACTCCTGCCAGTGTTGATTAGCACCGACGATTTCCTGTATCCGGGTCGCTGCTCCAGCCATTTCGAGAGCGCGGGTGATTTCCAACTGCTGACGACGGATCGGTTCCAGCGTTCGCTCCATCTGCTCTATCACACTCAGATAGGGCGCCTTGGCCAGCCTGTTAATGGCCTCCATGTCCTGATGGAGCTTGGCGAGAGCGGTTTTTGCTGTTTTGAGATCGTCCGACATCTTCAATTCAACCTGTTTCTACGGCCAACTCTGTAGCGCCCAGCCTGCCGCATCCAGGCCCGGATATCTGGCTTCTGCCACCGGTTTGAGGCGTTACCTGGATCTGCGTACTGATTCGTTCCTTCAAGGCCGGTACGTGTGAAATAACGCCGATCAGCTTGCCGTCCTGCTGCAAGCCTGCGAGGGTTTCCAACGCGGTGTCGAGGGCTTCCTCGTCCAGGGTGCCGAAGCCTTCATCCAGGAACAGCGAATCCACCCGGACATTCTTGCTGGCCATATGAGACAACCCCAGCGCCAGGGACAGGCTGACGATGAAGCTCTCGCCGCCGGAAAGGTTCTTCGTGGATCGAATCTCCCCAGCCTGATAGTTGTCGACGACGTTGAGCTCCAGGGGCTGAGCATCGTCACGAGCCAGCAAGTAGCGGTCGGTCATTTTCTGCAATTGCCGGTTGGCGTGACCAATCATCATTTCGAAGGTCAGCCCCTGGGCAAAATTGCGGTATTTCTTGCCGTCTGCCGAGCCGATCAATTCGTGCAGGTTTTCCCACCTGCGGCACTCTTTTTTCTGAGCTTCGATAGCTGTCTGCTTTTCTTTTATCCGCTCTTTTGCAGCCGCATTTTCACTCAACTTGTGTTTCAGACCGGCAATGATGTCCCGTAGCTCTTTCAGGGCCTCCTCTTGTTCCTTGAATTGGGGATCGAGCTCTTCCAGCAACTTGTCGGTGAGCTTGCGGGCCATTTCCGTGGCCAGGCGCGTTTCCCGATCCTTCTGTCTGGCCTTCAGATCCGTTTGACGCTCATCCAGATCCTTGGCCGTGGCTGTCAGCTCAGCCCGAGCTTCAGTGGGCAGTATGGCCGCCAGGAACTGTTCTTCATTTGAAAAGCCAACAGGCGCGAGCGCTGCGGAGAATTCGGTTTCAAGACCTCTCAGTTCCGGCTCTCGTAGGTCGATGCGTTTCTTCAGAGATTCGACATGGGCCTTCGCGGTATTCCATTTTTGTTGGAGCTCATTGTGCCGGTCTCTGGCTTGTTTTTCGGCACCTTCGGCATCCGAAATCGCCTTGTTTAACCGGCGCTCCTCATCGTCCGGATTCTTGTCGCCGTACAGTGCATTGCGCTCATCACTTCCAGCGACGAGTTCCTTTTTCAAGGTCTCCAGGCGTTCCAGCTTTTCGGTCAGGGCAGTGCTTTGAGTTTCGATAACCGCATCCAGCCGCTTCACCTCGCTGTCGATGTCGGAAATTTGTTTTTCGATGTCCGCCTTTTTCTTGACCTGGGCCTGCCACGCCTTCAGCCGCGCCTTGAGGGTTTCGATCAGTGATGAAATGTCGGTTTCAGGGATGTCCGCAATACCAAGCGGCTGGAGCTTGGTAGTAACAGCCTGTCTACGTTCGGCAAAATCGGCACGGAGTTTCACCAGGCCGTCCTTCACCTCGGCCAGGGCTTTCTCGGCAGCCTTCTTGTCATTAGCCGCTGCTGACTCCAGCTTTTCAGCCTCCGTCAGGTTCTTGCGGGCAAGGCTTTCTGCTTCTTCGAGTTTCTTGATGGCGGCTTCCTGATCCTCGGCTTTGCAAATCAGTCTGGTCAGTGCGTCGATCTTTTGTTCGGTTTCATCGGGGGCGGGTACATTCCCTTCCGCGAAGGGGTGTTCGGTCGCGCCACAGAGTGGACAAGGCTTGCCGTCTTCCAGTTTTGCCCGATGATCTTCAAGCTCCGCAATTTTCGTCAGGAAGGCCATTTCTCGCAGCAGAGTTTCCTTCTCGGTGCGATATTCCCGCAACAAGCGGTCCCCCAGTAGCTGGCTCAAAGCATCCTTCGCCTGCTGAAACTGTTTTGAGGCGTCCTCCAACTCCTGCTTCCGGATGCCGGATTGCTTCTGACCGTCCTCGAGTGATTTTGCCGCCAGTTCCAGAGCCGTCGTGGCCGTTTCTTGAGCGGCCTCCTTTTGAACGATTTCATTTTGTTTGGAGAGCAGGCCGCCGATCTGTTCTTCAACGCCAGCCAGACCGCCGATCAGCCATTCATCTTGTGCATTCTCCTTGAGGTAGCCGCCTACAAGCTCCAGCGTCTCATGGGCCGTAGATCGCTTTACCTGCTCATCAAGCCGGACTTTTTTGTCAGCGTCAATCTTGGCCGCATCCTTCTTGCAGCCCTCATCACCTTCCGAAACAGCTTTTTTCTGATCGGCAAGTTTCTGATCCAGGGAGCGAACCTTCTGCAATGTAGGCGTGGCCGCTTTCAGCTCTTCTTTTGCCCGAGCGGTTTGTTGCTCAGCCGATTTCAGTACTTCGGCCTGTTCCTTGGCGGAGGATTCCAGTCCAGGAAGAGCCTCTTCCTCAGCTTTCAAGCCTGCTCTATCATCCGCCTGTTGTTTGCGGGTGGCGGTGAGCGTTGCGTATGCGCCGTCCAGTGAGGCGGCGCTCAAAGCTCGGTCCAGCTTTTCACGGTCCGGTTTGAATGCCTCGATATCGCCCTGCAGCTTGCTCGCTTCATCGGCCAGGTTGATGATTTCCTTCTTCAGCCCATCGATGGTAGTGAGCCAGGCAATGGCCTTCCCGGTGTCAGCGGATTTGGCGGCAAGGTCTGTCTCTTCCTTCTGCTTTGTCTCGAGTGCCTGCCCGATCTCTTGTTCCTGCTCCGGGTCAAGAATCACGATACCTGCCGTTTCAGCCTGGAGCAGGTTCAGTTTTTCCCGCTCCTCACGTTGGCGCTCATGGACACGGATGGATATCTGGCTGTAGATCTCTGTGCCCGTTATCTGCTCCAGAATCGGAGCACGATCATCCGGTGCCGCCTGAAGGAACGCGGCAAAGCCGCCCTGGGCCAGCAACATGGATCGGGTGAAACGATCAAAGTCCATGCCGGTAGCCGACTCGATCTGGTCGGCTACACCTCTGATCTTGGATTCAAAGATTTCGCCGGAATCGGCATTGGCAATTTCGTGTTTCGGGGCCTGGAGTTCGCCATCCGGCTTCTTGCGTGCCCGGTGTTGGCTCCAGTGACAGCGGTAACGCCCGGTCTGGGTTTCGAAGGTCACCTCGGCAAAACATTCGCCGGTCTGGCGGGACATGATTTCGTTTCCGCTCTTGGTGACCTTGTTCAGGCGAGGCGTCCGCCCATAAAGGGCGAGGCATATAGCATCGAGGATGGTGGTCTTCCCCGCGCCGGTGGGGCCGGTGATGGCGAAGATGCCGTCAGACGCGAAGGCCGGATGCATCAGGTCGATTTGCCATTCGCCGACCAGTGAGTTCAGATTCTTGAAGCGTACCTGCAGGATTCTCATCGACAGCCTCTCTATTCCGCCTGCACATCGTCTTCATAGAGAGACGAGACCGTTTCCTGGTAGGCCCGAAGCAGCTCCGGCCGCTGCTCTTCGGGCACGTCATGGACGGCGAGGCATCGTTCGAACACGTCGTTCACGTTCAGATCGTCGAGCGTTTCCTCTTCATGGATTTGCCCCAGAACGCGGTCGATGATGCGGTTGTTCTTTATCCGGAGAATTTCCATTTGGGTGCCGGAAATAGCTGCCTCCAGGCGCTCACGCAGGTCGCCAATGACCTCAATACCGTCGTAAATGACTTCGAGCCAGGCCCTTGATCGATTGGGGTCGTCCGTTGCCGTCAATTCAAGGATGCGGCTTGAGATGCCGTCCCAGTCACCCTTGACGCGCTCGAGTTTCTGAAACACCGGTACGTCGATCAGCTGTACCGATGCAGCCGTGCTGTGGAACTCAACCTGGCAAACGCTCTTCTGCTGTTTTGCCTCTCCGAACCCCATGGGCAGTGGTGAGCCGCTGTAGCGTATGGTTTTGGAGCCGTTCACCTCTTGCGGGATGTGGAGGTGACCAAGCGCCAGATAGTTGAAGCAGGCTGGAAAAATCCCGGCCGTCACGTGAGCCAAGGAGCCGACATAGAGTTCGCGCACGCCATCACCATCGACGGTTTGTCCGCCAGCGGTGAACAGATGCCCCGTGCCAACGATGGGAATATTGGCCCCGAGTTCCTCGCGCTTCTGTTCGGCCAAGGCGGCGACGGTGGCGTAATGAGTGCGGATGCCGTCAATCAATTTCCGCTCCTTGTCCTCGACGCTCTCACCTGCTTCCGCCACGCGGATATCCCGGTCGCGAAGGTAGGGCACGGCACAGACAATCAATTCCGGAGTGTCCTGATCATTGCGGAGCACAAGCACTTCGTCTTCCGGGGATTCCGTGCTACTACCGACCACATGGACATCAAGGGCTTTGAGCAGCTCCTTGGGAGCATTGAGAAAGGACGGTGAATCGTGGTTGCCCGCGACGACAACAACATGCCGACAGCATGAGGCGGCCACCCGGCATAGGAAACGGTAATAGAGCTCTTGGGCGCGATTGCTCGGAGCGCTGGTGTCAAAGATATCTCCTGCCACGAGCAGTGCATCAATTTCATTCTGCTGAATCGTATCAGCCAGCCAGGTCAGAAAAGCTCCGAACTCCTCGTAGCGTTTTCTGCCATAAAGAGTGCGCCCAATGTGCCAGTCGGATGTGTGAAGAACTTTCATACTGTTACCCGGCCACCGCAGAGGCGGGGCGCTTCGCGTATTCTTCACGCCAGTTTTTTAGCGAAGTCATGTCGCCCAGAAGATCGTCTGGCTTCGGCAGCTCCACTGGTGATTCTGCTGGCTGTGAGTGTTCGAACCCGGAGTATTTGGTCATGAGCGAATCAAGGAGATTGCAATCCGCGTCTTTCAACTTAGCCAGATCCTTGAGCTTCAACGTATGGACTGGACGCTGGAATCGTTGAACCACTCCGCACAGCAGATCATTTTCAATAGAACGCTCCACCAATGCCCTGAAATCGCTACATATCGACTTCAGCAAGATTTCGGCATGTTCGAATTCGCCGTTTTCACTCGCCTTCTTTGCGTCCTGGTACCGCTGATTCATGAGAGTGTTCAGGGCGGTTTTGATGTCACTCTGTGAAAGTGGAATGGGAGCTGGCTCTCCGGTACCCCAGTCAGCAGAGCGGACGCTTACCACATCGGGCTTTACGGACTTCTTCTCGGCAAAATGCCTGACCGTTCCCAACAGGGACAGGCGGTGAGTAAAGACAATGACCTGCTTGTCCTGAGACAACTCGATCAGCCTTTGAACCACGGCCTCCTCATAGCTTTGGTCAAGCGAGGATATTGGATCGTCGAAGACAAACGGGGCCTGGTTGCTTTTGCCTGTGACGTCGGCCAAAAATGCCGCAATGGAAACGATCCGATTTTCTCCCTCGCTCAGGACATCGGCGAGACCACTCTGAGAGGCACCTCGAAGCTGGAGCTTATGAAGGACTCGGCCCTTGGAGACTTTTGATTTCACGAGCTCAACCTTCACCTGAGACGCGCCAAGGGCCTTGAGCTCCGCGTTGAATCTTTGCACGAACGCATCCGTGATCAAGGCTTCTGCCAGCTCCCCTTTCTTCTGGGACAGGGCTTTGGTGTTGGTCGACTTCTTGGCCTCCTGAATCTGGTTCAGTAGCTTCAATCGGGTGACTTCTTCATCAATAGCGGCGCGGTGCTCAGACAACCACTTTCTGGCCTGCAGGCTGTTTAGCTTTTTCTTGATCTCCTCTCGATTGTCGCTTTTGGCGTCTTCGTCATATTTTGCCGCGAGTTCACCGAGGCTCTTCGAGCGGGCGTTGGCTTCTTCGATCCATTTCGGTGAGAGTAGCGGATTGGGAATGGCTTCTTCGGAATCGATCCCAGGGAGCAGGTCTTTTCTGGCCTGTAATTGAGCAAAGAAATCCGTCACCTGGCTGGCGACTTCATCCTGTGGAATGCCAGCCGCATCGATACGTGTCTTCAGCGTATCCGATGTCGGTAGCGCCTCGATAGTTTGATTGGCGGTATCGTATTCCTTGGCCGCATCCGTTGCGGCTTTCTGCATTTCGCCCTTCACGAAGTTTTCGAAGGAGATCAACCGCTCCTTGGCCTCCTGGGTCAAGGTCTGGTGGCATAGGACACAACGGGAGCCATCAGCAACATTCGGGTACTCGGCCTCTTTGTAGGCAGCCGATACGGAGTAGTTCCGGGCCGCTTCCCATAGCTCTTTCCAGACATCAGAGCCGATGCCTTCCAGCTCGCTGCCGGAGAACACCTTTTGCGCCGCCGTATCTGCCGCAGTCTTTTTAAGGATCGACTTCTTCTTGGCAGCGATGATCCGCCGGTAATTCTCGTCCGATAATTGCTCCAGATACTTTTGGGCATCCTGGACCAGAGTGTCGATGTGCTGTTTCTGATTTCTCAGCCGCTTCGCTTCTTCTGCGGGTGCCTTTTGGTCAAGTCGCTGCTGCAGCGTTTGCATCTCGGTCTCGTCAGCGCTGCCAAATGTGCAATGCTTGTCGATGTCCTGGGTGCTGGTTTTGGCGCTGATGGCTTCGTACCAGATGCCTTCAGGAGTTACCTTCTTGTCAGTCGGGATATTCGGCTTTTTGGACTGGTGCCGGTTGGTCTCGGCATCCAGGGCCGATGCGACCTTTTCGCATGCGAGGATGAGCGAGCTGAAAAACGATAGAACCGGCGGCTCGTAGCTCACCTCGTCTTCGCTGCTGACAAACACCTTGCCAAAGGAAGTGTCGAAAATATCAACACTGTTGAGGTCATCGCAGATCCCTTGTCCCGACCACGTATGACTTTTTGGAATGCCGTCCTGCTCAAACGAAATGCAGGCTTTCTGTACGGCAGAGCCGGGCTTATAGACATTGCGGTGGAGGGTACCCGTCTCGCGGGCTCCGCATACATGTTTGAGGAGTCTGACGTAACCGGATTTGCCTGACCCATTGTTGCCATAAACAATCGTGATATTGCCCTTGCCAAACTCAAGTGGCTTTTTCGGAGCAAGGGCGTTTACTCCTTCGACATCACTGATTGAACACAAACGCAGGGAGCCTGCTGCGCCCGGGGAGAACGCGGTAGCAGGAAAGGAACAGGTCGTTTTGGGCAGATTACCTTCGGCTTCCTGCTGGCATAGGGTTGCGAGCTCAGAGACATCTTTGTCGGTAAGCTCAGATTGTTGGAGTAGCCGAGTAGCCGCGATCTGGAGCCACTGGGGGCGCTCTGAAAACCATTTGGTCAGTGATGCCGATATCCCGCTCATATTATTCCCCCTCAGCTTCCCGCTTGTGTTTAATGAACGTCACCTCGAACGCCTTGCATGGGCGGTATTGCTGCAGGCGATTGGCGAAGGTGAAGGCATCGTTCATCTCGTAGTGCTGGAAGATGTCGAGGCCGCGATCCAGGGAGATTTTCCAGCCGTGGTCGGTCACGATGTGGCGGGCGTGGATCGTGCCAGTGCCGTCGAACTCCCAGGTGAAGTTCACGCCCACGCTGCCTGCGGACTCCTTCATCTTCTCGAAGTTGTCCTTCTGCTGTTCGCCTTTGAACTCGTCTTCCGTCGTCACCAGATGCACGGACACTTCCTCATCCGGGGCCTTGTGCTTGACCACGGTCTCCAAAAATTCCATGAAGTTGCGCACCTGGTAGAACAGGCGGATATACGGGTCAGTGACCGTGATCACGGTCGCGCCCTTGAGGTAGGGGCCGAGCAGCGTATCGAACGAAAGACCCTTCTGGTTCTCCTGGAATGTGAGGTGTTTTTCCTTGAGGACAGGCTCGGCCGGAGCCAGGGGTTCGGATGGACCTTGGGGCGAGTCCGCTTGCGCAGCTTCCAAGATTTCCCCGTCTTCACCCTCGGCGATGGTCTTGTGGTAGTAGCCGGGGTATTCCTCTTCTTCGAGGGTGGTGACAGGCTTGGCCCGGCCATCAGTGTCTTGATAGGTAAAGCGGACGTTGCCGTAGGTGGAGTCGATGCGCATCAGCTGATCTTTGACGCGCTTGCGGCCTTCAATCGCGAACCGCAGCAGCTCCTCGACCTCTTCCTTGGTTGACCCACCGTGCGGGAAAAGGATTTTCATCAGGCCGGAGAACGTCTTGTTGATACCATCGCGGTCCCGCGTCGAGATATCGGAGGAGAGGGAGAAGTGCTCCTTGTAGCGGTCCGAGTAATCGTGATTGCGCAGCGAGCGAAGGATCTCGGCCAGGTAGTCCACCACGAAACCGTAACCGCTGGAGAACATCTCGCCCCGGATGATGTCGACCTCCCAGCCGGGGATGTAGAAATGGACGCGGTCCAGAAACGCGGAGTCGTAGAACTTGTCGGGCAGTTCGCAAAACAGGTCGGAGTGCTTGAGCATGTAGGGCACGGTGTGCTGGGTATTGCCCACGAACACCATGGAGGCCTCCGCGCCCAGCGTCTCGACGCCTCGCGAGAAGGACTTGTTGGCCATGTAGTTTTTCATGATATCAACCAGGGCCTTGTCGACGCGCTTTTGCTTTCCGGCAAACTCATCGAAGGCAACGCAGTCCCAGTAACCGACCAGACCGATCTTTCCGGAAGAGTTGTTTACGAACAGCTTGGGAACCGTGACCTCGCCGCCGGAGATCAGGATGCCGTGGGGCGAGAACTCCGAGTAGATGTGGGATTTGCCGGTTCCCTTGGGGCCAAGTTCAATCAGGTTGTAGTTACGTTCGCAAAACGGGATCAGGCGGACCAGTTGGGTCAGCTTGCTGCGCTTGCCGAACATCTCCGGGTTGAAGCCGATGCTTTGCACCAGCAGGTCGATCCACTCGTCGGTGGTGAATTGTTTGCGGGCCTCAACATAGCCGTCGAAATCGAAATGGGAGAGCTGGATCGGCTTGAGGGTCGACAAGATCCAAGGGCTGGCGCTTTTGTCTTCGGTAAACTCATATTCCAGATCAGCGATGCACCACACGCCGCCGACCAGGAGCTTGGGGTGTTTTTTTACCGTTCCGGAATCAACAAGAACCTCTTTTAGCCCTAAGTTGGAGAACTGCGCCTGATAGACATCCTTCTTGTCGTTCAGATCGACATTGATCTTGTCGATGACCTTGTAGCGCCCCTTTTCCTTGATGTTCGAGCGGACCAATCCGGCTTCATTCCGGTGCACATAATGCTTGGCAAGGATCTCCTTGACCGTCTCGATACCGGTCTGAATGGTCGGCTCATCGCTGGTGGCGCAATACTGGCCCAGCAAGTATTCCAGCACGTAGGAGGGAACGATGGCGTTGCCCTTGACCGTCTTGACGAGATCCTTGCGGACAACAAGTCCCGGGAAGTGTGTGTTGATTTTCTGGTCAAGTTCGTTCATCGGTCACCCGTCCTTTAAAAGTCGAAGTCGCTGGTAAATGAGCGCCGCATCAGGTAGCGGAGCGACTTGTATTCCTTGTAATGTGAAGTCCCGGCGTGTTTTTCCTCCAGCCGTAGAATGACCTCCTGGCCATTGGCCTCGTCGGCCTTGCGGGTCAGCACGAAGCGCACCTGCAGCTCCCGCTCCCGGGGATTGTCCGAGCTCAGATCAAAGGTCAGGTCGTGGCTGTCGGAGATCAGGTCGCCTGCCTCGGTGTAGATGCCAGCCCGCAGCACTCGCGGCTGGATCTTGTCCGTCACAGGTCCGGCCTGGTACATGGTCACCGCCAGTTGCCCGGAGGTAATCACCGAGCTGGCTCCGCGCAGGATGTCCACCTCGACGGCAGTGACATCACTCTGGCGCTTCTTGTTGATCTTGAGCACCGGGATCACCACCTCCTGCAACGATGCGCCGCCATGCACAAAGCGGCTACCGGAGCCCTTCAGGCGCAGGCGGTTGATCGACTTGGGAATCTGCACCTCCACTTCACCGGCCAGGCCAAGTTGCTCGGGGGTGAACTTGTGCAGGCTGGATGCCTCGGCAAGCCCCTTGCCGAGCACGAAGCGGCGGTCCCGGAACAGAATCTGTTCACCCTCGGCATCGACCCCGGAAAAGTCGCTCTCGTCGATGGCGCGGTTCTGGTAGATGAAGCCATGGTCCGAGGTCACCAGCAAGTTGTTGGCGTTGGCACCGGTCAGCTTCTTGATCAGCCGAATCAGCTCCTGCAGGGTTTCTTCCACTGCCTCGAAAACCCGCTCCTCGGATTCCCGCTTGTCGCCGGTGGCGTCGATGCGGTTGTGGTAGACGTAGATCACGTCATGGTCGCGCACCAGCGCCCGGCAGTCATCACCCTTCATGGCCATCAGCTCGTCGGCCTTACAGGCGGTAGCCCGTTGACTGATTGCCTGGCCAAGGATCTTGATGCGGTTGGCCGTTCCCTGGGAACTTTGGCCATCCACCAGCACGGTGCCGGTTTCGTTGTCGGCAATTGCCAGTGCCTTGTTGGGCAGAAGCGCCGCCATACCGAGCTGGGTGTAGCTGGGCAGCATCGAAAGCGCCGGTTCCAGTTCTGCGCTGTAACGATCCTCCTGGCGGATCAGGCTCAGCAACTCATCGCCGATCTCGTAGCGCATGGCGTCGGAGATGATCACGCAGACCTTGTTGTCCTTGCGCAGGAACGGCCGGACCCAGTGCTCGAAAAACTCCTTCTGCTTGCGTACTGGGAAGGCTTCCCACTTCGATGCCGCATCCACGAAGGTCTGGAAACGGTCGCCCAGCTTCAACAGGTAGTTGTTGGAGTAGAGGTTTTCGACCTGATCGGTCAGGCTGCCCATCAGCGACGCCTGTCCCGACATGCGCACATGGTAGGTGAACTTGCGGTAGAGCTGATCGAGCAGATACCAGAAACGGCTGTAGCGCTGCACGCCTTCGGCCAGACTGTCCATGGCGAGCTTGGCCTCACCCAGGGCATGGGTAAACTGGGCGGCGTAATCGACCGCCTCGTACAAATGCCGGTATTCGCGATACCAGTGGCCTTGCCGCCGCTGGCGAACCCAGATCGCCACGTCACCGCTGGAGGCCGTGCGGGCTGCCACCGCCCGCACCAGGTCGCTGATGATCTTCTGGTCGATCAGGCGGAAGTAGTCCAGCTCGATCAACTCGCGGAAATCCCGCTTGGTCAGATCCTGCTCAATGCCAAGGACCTCGGCGCATTCCCCCGAGAGAGTCTCAAAGCCGCCTTCGAACTGACGGCTATCCTTCCAGCGCTTGAGAAACACCAGGGCGTCGCCTGTCAGTTTCACCTGGCCGTCGGTGCCCATGGCGTAGCAGGACTTGAACAGCTCGATGGCGAAGTCGCGGATGCCCGGCTCGTCAGACTTGTAGCCATAGCAGCGGGTCATCTGTTCCCAGAGGAAACCGTCCAGGCTGCACCGGCCAACCAGCTTGATCTTCTCGTCGCGACCGTCGGCCAGCTCCTGCAGCAGGTTTTCCACCACCGCATCCATGCGCGGCTCGCTGCCGGTGCATACCGCCAGCATCTTCAGGCGAATCTGTCCGGCGGTGTCGTCGGCTTTCAGCAGTTTCTTCAGGGCGTCCTTGCGCTTGATCGCCTGAAAGAACTCCGCATGGGCCTGCACCACATCCGTGAACTCCAGGCCGAGCTCCAGTTCGGACAGCCAGATGGCCACCTGATCGGTGCGGAATTCGCCGTGGGCCAGTTGTACATCCAGCAGCCAGTTATCCAGATCTGCGGGCTGAGGCCCTTCGCGGTAGAGCAGGAATTTCTGTTCCGGTTGCTCGCGCAGCAGCCTGTACTTGATGCCGTACTCGTTGTTGGTCAGCTCCAGCTTCTCGACACCGGGCAGCTGAAGCGCCTCAAAGTCGTCGCGCAACTCCAGCTTGGCGTCGTACCAGAAGACGATCCGGTGCCGGTCGAAGAGTTTAGTCAGGGCCTGGGCTATGCGGTTTTCCATCAATGGCGCTCCTTAATCCTCTTTCGCATCCAGGCCGACGATCTTCTTCAAGGCCGCGCCAAGTTTGGGGTAGTTGACCTTCACGCCGTCGTCGAGGTCGATCTCCACCTGCTCGGTGGCCAGCGGGTAAAGCACATCGCGTTCGTACTCTTCCATCTCGGCGATCATCTTGGTGATCTTCTCGATCTCCTTCAGGGCCTTGGTCTTCTCGCCCTGGCTGCTGCTGGCGCTGATGCTGACTGCCTCCAGGTGGTTCTTGTGCGAGGTGAGCTTGGTGCGGAACTCGCGTAGGTAGTCGTTGAGCACCACGCTGACTGTATCCGGGCGGTAGCGGTGCATGTAGATCAGCGCGTTGAAGCTGCCTTTGGGGCTGGAGAACAGCCAGTAGATAGGTCGCTTCTTGTAGCGCTTCACATGATCGATGTAGAAATCCTTGAGGAAGTAATCGCGGATATCGCGGGCCTTGCCATTCTTGCCCAGCGCCTTTTCGACGAACTTGAGGTTGACCTCGTAGTGCTCCTCGCCAAAGGCCACGCGCAGGAACTTGCGGAAGCGCTCGGCGATGTCGTCGGTGAACCAGTCGCCGTCGAGCATGGGGATGACGTTGTCGTCATCGGCCGGGAAGCTGGGCTCAGGAACCCGCTTCAGGTAGTCCTCGATGGTCTCGCCCTGGTTGGCCAGGATCAGCCCCGGCTTGTCCAGTGCATAGCGGCCAAACATGCAGCCGACGGCGTAGGAAACCAGCTCGCGCATGGTGTCGGCCAGCAGCAGTGCCTCCAACTCGCCCTCGCTCTTGTCGTTACCGTAGCGGTAGTGCGGGTTGCAGGTCAGAGTTATTTGGCTGAGGTCAACCTTTTCATCCAGCTCATCTTGCAGACCGTAGGCGTCAATAAAGATGCGGTTGTTCTCTTCCTCCAGCCGCTGCATCTCCAGCGTCATCTCCCGCCAATGTGCTCGGAGCTTCTGGTAGGTAGCTTTCAGGGTTGGTTGGCGGCAGTCAGGATTAAGTAAAGGCGTGCTGATGAAGTCCCATGAGGTTTCAAAGGAGTCCCAATCTACTTTTGCCAAATACACGCTTTTCTTTGTACGAACTGAAAGTTCAGGGTCGTCAACCTGCTTTAATGGCAAGCTAAGCACATGCGTTAATTTGAAATCCAGGGTTGGCGCTAGCATTCGCAGGAAACTACTCGACACCTTGCTGTTTAGAAATGCTTCAATTACTTCACAAGAAACAGAGCTGTTTACAAACCCCATCGGGCCTTTGGCATCGAACATGAAACCGACCGGAACATCTCTAACAGCAAAGTCATTGCTGGAAATACCAGACCAAGTAAACCCTGCTCTAAACCCATAAATACCATTGTAGTTATGGGACCTGATCCGCCCTGTTTTTTCATCCTTGAAATTCTTTAGTTCGACTCCATCATCATACCAATTAACAAAGTGTTCAAAGTTTCCATACCATCGGCGTGATCCACCACCCTTGACATAGGGAAACCACCTCTTATTCGACTCTTGAGCTGAAGCTTCGTTGTCCATTCCATATGCCACTTCGCTCTGGGATACTTCGTGCCATTCACGAAGAAATAGAGCATTGCTGCCAGTCGTGAGTCCCTCACGAGTCACAATGTATTCAGAGATGGTGGGGTAATTATGAAATGCTAAACGGACTTGTTCTGAGGCCCAAAAAACTAGAGGTTGCCCAGGGATTATTAGAAAATCATCGTCGCTAGCAGAGAATCTGATGTCGCTATTAGGATTTTTAGCGGCGCTTAATAAAGCCTGGTTCTTCTCATCTTCATTTTTTCCTTCAGTTAATCTTACAAATTGGCCTTTTAGGCTTGGGCTTCGATTATTTGACAAGACAAACGCAGTCGTTGAAACAACCTCTCCACCGATAGAGTCAAAAGCCCTTTCACCTAATTGCGCCATAGAAAGGATGCTGCAATTAGTCAGGATATTAGAACGGATCGCCTCGTACCTTGGTGCGAACATCCAGCCTTGCATAGTGATCATCGCCACATACCCATCACCAACAGCAAGTTTGGCGTTTCGGAGGATAAAGGCTTGGTATAAGTCGTACTTGCCGTCAACAAAGGAGCTTTCAAGCCAGCCTTGAAGATTGTCGTTTAAATCCGCCTTTTTCTTATACGGCGGATTGGCAATCACCACATGGTATTTGGGACTCAGGTAATCAGCCTGCCGCAGGGCTTGCAGCACCTTCTGATGGGTCATGCTGATAAACAGCTGCCCGGAGACGTTCTTTGACTCCAGAATCCTGAGCATGCCGTCCACGTCGGTGACATCCGGACGGATCAGGGAGCCGAAATTGTCGGCCTCTTCGAACTGGCGCAGGGTGGTTTGCAGCGGCGCGGTGAACAGGTCACGGCCGACAAAATCCATGTAGTCCTTCAACTCATTGCCGTCGAAGTGGACATTTTCCAGCACGCAGATGTTCGGCTTGACGCCCTTGCTGAAGAAGCGGCGCTGCTTTGAGCGGGCCTTCATGGTCAGTGCAAAGGCCGCCAGTTCCCCGGCGCGTTCGTCGATCTCGATGCCGTAGAGGTTATTCGTGAGGATCTTCTCCGGGATCTCGGCGGGCTCGTAGCCTTCCTCCTCGTAGATGGCGTAGAGCAGATCAAATGCATAGGAGAGCATGTGGCCGGAGCCGCAGGCCGGGTCGCAGATCTTGACCTCTTCCGGCTTGGCGATGCGCAGGAAGTCGGTTTCCGCCTGTTCGGGCTTGATGTAGTAGTCCATCTGCCCGGCCAGCTTCGAGCCGGGACGATTGAGCAGCCACAGTCGGCCGAGGGAGTTTTCCACCAGGTAGCGCACGATCCAGTGTGGGGTGAAGAGCTGGGTGGCGGCGGGAATGTTCTCGGGCGTGATCTTCTTGTTTTTCTTCAGACCATCGAACACCTCGTCCTTCTTCTCGGAGATGTAGAACTGGTAGAGCCAGCCGATCACCTCGACATCCTCGCAGGCATCCGGCGTCATCGCCTCGCGAGTGTAGGCGAGGATGGAGTTTCCCGAAAGCAGGTCGTCGGGCATGAGCAGTTCGGTGTAGTCGTCAATGCGCTGGAACAGGAACGGCATGGCCTTGTTCCAGAAGTTGCAGGCGGCCACCACCAGCAGGCGGTAGGCCTCACCCTGCGGGTCGCGGCTGGGCGCTTTGCCATCGAGCAGGGCGAAGATCTGCTGCCGGACCTTGTCGTGGACCATCTCTTCGTCGATGTGGCCCATCTTGGCCTCAGCCAGAATCTCGGGCTGGAACTGCCCCTCGGAGGGCGACACCACGCCGATACGGGTGTAACGGTTCACGTCCATGAAGCGCAGGGCGCAGAAGCGATTGAACCAGATGTAGGCCACCCGCTCGATGACCTGTTCCTTGCCGTGGTTTTTGATCGCCTCTTCGAGCTTCTTGATCGCCTCGGTGCTTTC
This sequence comes from Desulforhopalus sp. IMCC35007, assembly GCF_005116575.1. Classification (GTDB taxonomy): domain Bacteria; phylum Desulfobacterota; class Desulfobulbia; order Desulfobulbales; family Desulfocapsaceae; genus Desulforhopalus_A. Next base: position 78,569 of record NZ_SWCN01000015.1, read on the forward strand.
CCGCCGGGCGGCGCTGTTTTCAGCCAGCACCAGTTTCAGCTTGGCGGAGACCTGCTCCAGCAGAGTGCGCCGGGCGAACTGGGCGAATTTTTTTAGTTTTGCGGTTTCCATCTATTCAGGCTCCTCCGGCTGCTGCAGCGGCCAGGCGGGTGACCGGCCACTTGGGGAAGTTTTCATTCCATTTATCCAGGTTGACGACATGACAGCTTGTAGCCAGGGCCTGGACCCAGCGGCGTGATGCTCTGCCCACCGGCAGCTCCTGTTTCAGGGATTTCTGCATCCGGCTGTTCAAGGCGTTGTCAAAGGTGATCAGGCAGACGTAGTGAACCGGCTTATCCACCTTCTGCTCGGCATGCCGGTAGAGGTAAGAATCCCGGAACTTGTATTTCAGGTAGTTCTTCAACCACTTGAAGCTGGCTTGCCGCGAGCTTGTCTCGTCATCGTTTGCCGCGCCGAGGACGTCATAAATCGACGGGTCGTCATAGTCCTTCAGTTCCACGTAGACATAGGCCTCAGCGAACTCGGCGACGATGTCGACGCCTTTCATGGGCGCTCCGTGGAATGTAGGTTTGGTGCTGTCCGTCTCGTCGAAGACGAATGCGTCCAGGGCATCCTCAAAACGGAATTCGAAACCGTCAGCCTCAACGATCTTCATTTACCGAGGCCTCCCATGTCGTTTTCGATCTCCTGGTTGATGAGAAAGCCAAAGGCCTCGTCAATCGGATTCGGCGTGATTTTCAGATAGTCCTCGGTGGAGGCGACTTTGATCTCGGAGGTGTCCGCGTCACGGTACAGGCTATGAAAGCGCACGTGGTCATCCTTGCCCTTGTCCATAAGCAGATCGAACCACTTGAGCAGCACATAGTCGTGGGTCGCCAGAATGATCTGCTGGCCGTTGCGTGACAGCTCCAGCAGGATCTGCACGAGCAGCTTCATCAGCTTGGGGTTCAGGTTGGATTCAGGCTCGTCCCAGAACAGCGGGCCACTGACACCGGGCTGGATCGCGCCGGTTTCGAGTAGGCGTGAGAGTATCCCCGCCTTGCGGAAGCCTTCGGCCATGGAGTTGGCGGAGTATTCAGCAGTCTCGGTCTTGAAGGTGACCTTGCCGCCGCCATAGAAAACGAAGCGGCCGCCGCAGATGCCTTCGATCTCGGCCATGGCCCATTTGGACTTTTCGTGCAGGGTTTCCGGGCGGACCTCGGGGAGATCCAGCAGCAGGCAGATATCCTGGTAGGTCTGGTCAAAGGAGAGCCCGTATTTCTCGTACAGGCTGTTGAACCCCTTCATGAACGAGAGGACTTCCTTGGTCGGGATGAATACCGCCTCGGCCTGGTACTTCTCGTAGTTGGCGCGATCCTGAACGGCCAGCGCCTTGGAGTTGTTGAAGAAGGTCGCGGCGATCTTCTGCCCCCCGGCGAACTTCGCCGACAGATAGGCCTGGTCGGTCGCGCCCTGGCGATGCATCTTGCCGAGCTTGTCGTCCAGGGGCATGAAAAGGCGCAACAGCTTGGCGGTCAGCGCCGCTTCGAGTTCATCGTCACCGGTATCGGGCTTGTTCTTAAACAGGGGCGCACCGGCGCACAGCCCATAGGCCGCCTTGAGCAGATGCGTTTTGCCGGTGCCGTTCTCGCCAATGATTACGTTGATTTTTGGCGAGAGCTCCAGTGTCAGGCCGGTGAAGACCGTGAGGTTTCTCAGTTCAAGACGCTCGATCATATTTGAATCCTTTTTCCTTTGCGGATTTCATCCAGCAGCGCCTCGCGCATGGATTCCAGGTATCGTTCCACGTCGGTCTCGTCGGCCAACCAGGCTTTGTCGAAAGAGACCTTCACCGAGCGGCTGGGCACGTACTCAATGCGCGGTTCCGGCTTGACGGGTGGCGTGGGTTTCGTACCTGCATCCGGCGTGGCGGTTTTACCGGGTTCCGGCGCAGGCTCGGGTGCCGGTGCCGGTTGCGCCCAGGAGGTCATCTGCGAAAGCAGCCGCTGGTAGTCGCTTTCCTCAAACCGGCGCAGGGTGTCGCGGATGACGGCGATCAGTTTCTGGCGCTCTATGCCTGAGTCGAATTCGTTGAACGGCCGGGTGACCTGCTCCTGCTGTTCGCCGTTCAGTGCGCTGAATTCGGCCATGCCGCAGAGGCGGCCTTTGAGGGCGGCGACCGTTTCCTTGGCCTTGGCAATCTCGGCCTCGATCTGGGCAGTGACCTTCTCTTGCAGGGTTTCAACTTGCGTCTTCACCTGCTGCATGCGGTTGCCCTTGAAGCATTCAGGATCGGTCAGGCTGGCGACTACCTGAGCGGATTCATCGCCATCGATGTAGGCGAAGTTGGGCTCCTGGCTTTGAACGAACTTGCGGGCGTTATCGAAAATGCCTTTCTGCGGGCCGCTCATGAATTTGCGGACAGGATCGATGACGCTTTCCTTCATATCGAGCAGCGCGTCCTCCTGGCGGGTAAGCTCGGTCAGATACCAGGTGTAGGGCTTGCCGGTCAGCTCCTTGAGCTTCTCAAGCACCGGCGTCAGCGCATTCAGGAAAGGATACTGGGATGCCTGGGCCGCCAGCGGATTGAGCTGATGCATGAGATCCTGGAGCGCGGTTCCGGTCTCCTTGCCGAGCGCCTTCGCTTCACTGGAGCGGGGCGGGGCATCGAAGAAGTCCTCAAAGAATTCCTTGAGGGCACGGACCTGCGATGCGGTAAATTCGACCTGGGGTTCCAGCACCACATTGCCGTGACCATGGGTGTTCCGCAGCGCCCGTTCCAGTTCGTCCTCTTCCAGCAGATTGCCGTCGGTGCGAACTTCGACCTTGCCGCGTGCGCACAGGTTGGCCAGGGTGCAAAGAACGGCGGCGTAGTACCAGCCGTAGGGTTTGCGCTCGAATTTCTCCAGCAGGTTTTTCAGCGTGGTACGCACGCCCCCCCGGTTGTTGCTCTGAATGAACGCCAGAAGCTCCTGCTCGGACTCGGCCAGGGAGGTGGCGTCGTTGCCGAACAACCCCTGCTGCGAGTGTTTAAGACATTTGGCGATGTCATTCTCGGTGTAGGTGATGCCGCGCAGCATGCGAAGGTTCGGATAGGCACGGGAAATGAGCTCGTGGAATCCGCGCAACACCCGGGTCTGCGCATCCTCGGAACCGATCTCGATGTCGCCTCCTGCCACGAACAGCTTGGCCTTGCCCATCAGGCTTTGAACGCGCTGCTGCAGTTCGGCATACCGTTCCCGGTTCTGAAAGCCCTTGTCGGTCAGGATGCGTTTGACCGCCTCCTGTTGCGTAATCGAGATGTTCTGACGGATGTATTTCTCCGTCCGCTTGTACATGAGGATGTCGCGAACGAGCCGTTCATCCGCTGGCATCAGGACCAGCAGTTCGTCCCGACCCATGCTCTGCATCCGCAGGATGGACTCGCTTTCGGCGTTTTCATGGAACGGACTGATGACATGGATGGCCAGCTCGTACTCGCGCCCGTGCAAACGGTCATCGAGCTTTCTGGAGAACGGGTAGTCCTGGCCATTCTCGTCGTAGCGGATCTTCCGGTGCTTGATGACATGGTCGAAAACGATCTTCTCAAGCTCGGCGGCAACGTCTGACGACTCCACCTCGGTGTTCTTGATCTCCTGCTCGACGTCTTTTTCCTCATCGGTCAGGTATTCATACAGTTCGCCATTGCGCTGCACGTAGGTCTGCTGTTCAAGGAGGCTGAGGGCTTCTTCGACCCGTTTTCTCAACGCGGGCAGATCCTGGTTGAAGCCGTCCAGCATCAGGACGCACAGGTTGCGAAGAGTCGGCTTGAATTCCTTGACGTATTTGACCAGGAAGAGCGTTTTCAACAGCCGGATCGCGAAGGGGCCATCCAGATGGTTTTCGGCCTGGATGATGGCCCGTTGGATATTGGACTTCAGCGCGGTGCGAATGCCTTCAAACATCAGGTCGAAGGTCGCCAGCTGACCGATTTCATGCCCCCCGATCTGGATCGCAACCTGCTGGAATACCCCAAGCATGGAGCGTTCGCCCACCGAGCTGTGCTTGCCTTCGAAGGCGTTGTGCTGCGACAGATTCTGAATCGCCGACTGGAACAGCGCGAACTGGTACGGGATGAACGGATAGCTGTGAATGAAGTGATCCCGATCCTGATAGTTCCGGTAGGTTTGCGAGCCGTCGGCAAAGTCGAACAGGGTCTTAAAATTGTTGGACTGCGCGTGATAGATATCCGAGAGTAGACGAACGCCTTCTTCGGTTTTCATCAGCAGACGCTTCTGGATAACCTCAGCCACGTCGGCGCTGGTCAACTTCATGCGATTGGCGAACCGGGCCTGAATTTTTGAGAAGTCGTTGCCTTGCTGTTTGCCCATCTCGCCGACAACTGTTCCCATGTCCTCCTGGGCGGTCACGATGACCCATGCACGGCCTCGGCATTTGGTGGCCATGCTCTCGGCGATGGTCTGGAGGTTGGTCATCAGCTTGACGTTTTCAGCGATGTACTGACCCACCTCATCGACAAAGAAGTTCAGACGGAAATCAGGCGATTGCCGCTCGATATAGGCATGCACCTGTTCGGCAAAATCCTCGATGGAGACACGGTACTGGCTGCGGTACTTATCGAGTATCCCCATGGCCGATGCCTCGTCGCCACCGGTTGCCTGGGCATAGGCTTTGGCAATGTTTTTCGCTTCAAGCAGGGCCTGCTCGCGGCCCTTTTGCCATGTTCTGCCCGCAGTGGATTCATAGGCCGATTTGAACTGTTCATAGAGGCCACGGCTGTCGAGGTCGCGCTCGAATTGGGCGATGTGCCCCTGCTTGCCGTAGTAACCGCACATTTCATCAAAGACCTTGACGAAGACAGCGAGGAGCGCATCGATCTGGGTCTTGCTGATGACATCCGCTTTCTGGTCGATGTTGAACAGAATGCTTTTCGACGGGATGGCGACGGCTCGCTTGAGATCACCACGCAGGATCTCGTTGTCGCCACACTTGGGAAGGAACAGGTCAAGTGCAGAGGCACCGTCGATCTGCCGGTTTTCGAGCAAGAGCGCCAGCATCTTCAACAGGTGGGATTTACCGGACCCGAAGAAGCCGGAAACCCAAACGCCATTGGCACCTTCATAGTTGTTGTAGGCATCCAGAAAGGACTCAAGCCGCTTCTCGACTTCGTTGGTCAGAACGTACTCTTCAATCTCGAGGCGAAGGCTGGCTTCATCGTCAGCTTTGATGACCCCTTCAATCGGGCGATCAACTGGCTTGTTAAAAATGGTCTTAAGAGTCATCACGCTTCCCTCGTTTATGCTTCGCAGTGAAAGATGTTGAATGCCCGGTAGTACTTGTCGTCATGCAGCCTTCCGAAGAGATCAAGCGATGCTCCGGACTCCAGGGAGTGGGTGTAGGCTCCCGGGAAAAACATGACGGTCGGCTTTTCTTTCGCCGTGCTCTGCAAATTGTTCAAGACGTTGTGCGAACGGATATAGGGGAACACCTCGCCAACGCCGGACAGAAAAAGAACCTCGAAATCGGTGCTCGCCAGCTTGGCCGCAATCGCAGGAACAAGATGCGCTTCGGGGTCCAGCACGCCTTGCAACAATTCCTTGAGCTGCTCTTTGGAGACGGAATCCTCCATTTCGACAATCTGCTCCCAGATGTCACGCTCTTTGAGAATTTCTATCGAAAGGTCATACAGATTGATTTCCAGAATCCGGACACCGGCCTGCTCAAGGCGATTAACCAGCTGACGCTGGAGCCGCTCCATTTCAACGGACTCTTCAGGCTTGTAAGGGCAGATAAAGAACGGGACCTCGTTGCCGAGTCCTTGCTTATTGAGAAAACGCTGGCCCGAGATCACTGCAAAGAGATGCTGAAATCTGTCCTGCATCGGCATTCTGGCTATATCTGCTGTCACCGCTTCATCCCCTTCAGATCGGTTTCAAATGCAGGGAAGTGCAAAACATCCCTGTGGCTGCCTTGATGGATCAGATCCAATAGTCTCGGACTGAGCATGGCTGCGTGTATCATGTTGTTGGCAGTTAGAAGATCAGCCTCGCGAAGCATCTTGAACAGTACCTGCCGCAATTTGCCTCGCGTTGCCGGGGTGATCTCATCCAATTCCAAATGCCACTCGGATTTCCGGTTGAAGAAGGAATCGAAATCCTCGTGGGTCAGATCACTTTTCAGTGTGATGTAGCGCTCTCGAAGCACTTCGACGGCAAAATCGGCGATGAATCTGTATCGGCGGCAAACAGCGAGCCACAGGAGATAGGCTTGCTCTTGGTGGCTGCCCTCAACAAAGAAATCAAGTTCGCCTGGGCTCAACGTCCGCAGCCGAGAGATGACCTCGCGGCAGACTCGTTTGAGCGTATTCAGCGTTCTGGTCTGCAATAAATTTTCTGCAACGACCTTGTCTCGAACAGAGTTCCAGTCGCCAAGATCAAGATACAGCGCGGCCAGCTCCACCGATTCGCGGTGGAAGAGACTGCCCGTTGTAAATGACATGCTGTATCTATCGTTACTCATTCTTGGTCAGGATTCCTTTTTGTAATGCTCGGCAGCGCCACCGGCCTTTACCCATTCGTCCACCTCATCCTTCTTGAACTTCCAGAGGCGGCCCATGCGATGCGCGGGCATTTCATGTTTATCAATCCACTTGTACACGGTGTCATTGCTGACCCCGAGGTACTTGCAGATCTCACTTATCGATAACCAGCGGTCTTCCATCTCGGCCATTTCTCAAGCTCCTCGTGGGCGATTGGGGTTAAGCCATGCGCTCGCCAGAGGCGAAGTAAGGGAAAACAGGCGGAGTTCTCCCGATTAAATCACTTGAAAATATACGATTTGGCCGCCGGATGTCAAACGATCTTTACCGATTAGAGCCGATTGTTTGCTAACAAGGTCGATGCCAGACGCCTGTTCCGAGCCTATTCCCGGTGTCTATGCGCGGCATCCGGTAGGTCCAAGCCGTAATCGAGGTGCGCCCGCACAGCACCGCCACCATCACCCGCTGATACATGCTGTGCCCGCCGGGCCGAAAGCCTTCCAGCCGGTCGATGGGCGGCAGGTCGCGCTGCGGGTCGGTGAAGGTCACCAGTTCCCCATGGATCAGATCCCAGTCGCCGGTTGGGCGGCCGAAGCGCGGTGTGCCGATCTCCTGCTGTCTGCGGGCGTCGGCCAGTGGATCGGCAGTGCCCCGGGCGATGATCAGCCCTTCCGGCACCTCGAGCGCCGGGAATCCGGCGTGGAGGTGGTAGAGCCTGCCCCAGACCACGGCCGGTTCGATGCTGCGGGCCTGGTGGCAGAAGCGTTGATGGTTCCAGTAGCCCCGTTTCAAGGTGCCGTAGACAAAGAGCCGGAGGATGGTCTCGGGAGTGTCTTCCGGGTTTGTGTTCAGCTTCGAGGATTCTCCAATGTTCATGCATCCACTCCTTCGGGCAGTGTCCCTTTGCGCTCCTGGGGTATGAAGCGGAATTCGCTATTCTCGATGGACCGCACATCCTCGTGGTGGATGGTGAGCATGGTCATGGGCGGCACCTCCAGCTCGCGCCAGCCCTTCTCGTTGGCCACGGCAAAGTCGATAAAGGCGTCGTCCGAGGCGTAAAGCACCACCCGGTGCTGGCGGTGGATGCGCAGGCAGAGCGGCTTGTTGCCCTTGAGTACGGTGATGGTGCCGGGGTCGAGCCGTGAGGCCAGCACGGCGCTCATCTGGCCGCGACAGAGGGCGAGCGCCTTTTTCAGGCCATCCTGGTCGATGGGGCCTTCGGGCGCGAAGCGGTCGGCCAGGCGGAAGATCAGCTCGCTGTCCACCTCGGCGTAGCGCGGCAGCCCGAGACGGCGGAACAGATAGTCGGCGTTGTAGATGGTGCCGTTGTGGGTGCCGATGACGATTCCGGCCCGGATGGGATGGTTGTTGCGGTTGTTGAACTCGTTGCCCCGGGTGCGCCAGCGGGTGTGGCCCATGAGAACGGTGGTCTCGTTGTCGACCTGCCCGAGCAGCTCCTGAAAAGGCTTCTCGTACACCAGCTCGTGCGCCCGCATCGGCCGCTTGAAGATGCGGTGGCTGCCGTCGGTCTTGAGCCAGGCCAGACCGGAGGCGTGCGGCCCGCGCTCCTCGCTGTGCAGCAGCATGCGGATAAAGACCTCGCGCAGGTAATCCCGCTCGTCGGGCCGTCTGCGCTTGCGGCCGAAGATGATGCCTACTTGTCCGCACATGGAGCCGGGTCCTCCTTGCCGCCGAAGTTCTTGCCGAGCGGTCTCGTCCCTTCGAGGACGAAGGCCGCGTATTCGCGCCGGTGGTCCGCCAGCCACTCGGCCACCTCCGGGTAGCCCATCTCGGCGGTCAGCCGGGTCACCTCCGGGTGGTCGAGCATGTTGGTGCGCCCGGAGAGCCGCACCGTCTCCAGGGCTTCGAGGAAGCGTTCCGGCCAGGGATCGCTGGCCTTGTCGTCGGGCAGAAACTCGATCAGGCCGTGCCGCGCCAGACGGGTGAGAAACTCGGCGGCCGCAGCGGCGACATCCTCCGGCAATGGCTGGGTCGGCCCGCCTTCGATGCCGGAGAGCACCTCGGTCATGTAATCCCGGGGCGCTCGGCTGGCGGTAAATGGCGTCTGGCCGCGCATCAGCTCGACAACTTCGAGGCAGTCGTCGGCTTGCAGGGTTTCCCCGCTGCCGGGAATCGGTTCGCCGTCCAGTGTGGTGGAGCGGATCAGAATCTTCATGGGGCACCTCCTTAAACAGTGAGGCCGGGAACTTGCCCGGCCTCGTTGGTGAGAGTGGCGGTTGTTTCGTCCGGAAGGACCTCCTGCGGTTTGGGGCGTCCGTTCTTGAAGGCTGCGTCGCCGGGCATGTTGGCCATCAGATGCTTGCGGGCGGTCTTGAACTCGTCGCCGATCAGGCCGAGGTGGAGCAGGAAGACCCGGAAGTCGTACTTGGCGCTTTGTGGGTCGAAGTCCCGCTTGCGGCTGGAGGCGGCCCGGCCGTTGAGCGCCTTGGCGGCGACGGCGAGGCAGAATTGCAGGTAGGCCTTGATCCGCCCCGCGTGGAGGGTCGCCTCGAACCAGCGGAACTCCACCGTGCCCCGGTACCAGACGTTGTGCAGGTTGACTCCGTGGTAGCGGCTGTTGTCGTAGTGCTGGGGCTGGCGGTTGTGGTAGCCGTACCAGATGCGGTTGAGCTGGTCCTTGGTGCGGGGGCGATGCTGTTCGATGCGCTGGATCAGCTCGTCGCTGACCGGCCGGGTGTAGCGGTTGAGACGGTCGCGGCTGATGCCGAGGGCGTGGAGGATCAGCGGCTCCTGCTTGTAGATGATCTTGGCCAGGTTACCCAGGTGTCTGCCGTCGAAGGGCGCGGCGTCGATATGGATGTGAATGCCGCACTGGCTGTTGATCTTGCCTCCGGCGCGGCGGATGGCCCGGACCACCTCCTGCAGTTGCGGGATGTCGTCGTAGCCGAGCACCGGGCTGACCACCTCGGCCCGCAGATGGGCCGGGACGCTGGTCAGGGAGGCGTCCCCCACCACCTTCCAGACGCGGCCGCGCAGGTCCTCGACCTCCCAGGGGTCATAGCTGCTGGGGATGCCGACATGGCGGACCGTGCCGCCCACCACCGAGTGGATGGCCCAGGCGATCTGCTCCCGGGTGCGTTTTACGGTCTCGATCTCGATCCCGTAGTGGATCTCTTTCAGGTTCATGCGTGCCTCCGTCGTTCATGGCGCTTCTAAGTCGTTGTCAGGCAAGGCTTTTTAGCCTCCGCTTACACCATGAATGAATGCTTCTTTCCGGACACAAATCAAGTAGAAGAACAGCCGAAGACGACATTTAACACGTTTATTTTCAATAACTTGCGAGCTTGGATGGATTGGGCGGCGCACAGGCGGCAGAAACCCCGGAACGGGCTGGCCGTATCCGGGGTTTCTATGTTGGCGGTGGCAGTGAGCCGGTCAGCCGGAGGCGGTGTCAGAGGTGATCAGGCTGGCGTGCAGCTCGAGGTTGCGCGACTCATCGGCCCGCATCCGCGCCAGCAGCGCCGTGAAGGCTTCCGCTTCGTCGGTCGGGAGCTTTGATGCCCGTTCCAGCCGCGCCAGGCGCTGGTGCAGGTTCTCCAGCAGTCCCAGGGCGTGGTCGCGGATCAGGCCGTCGCGCTTCTCCTGCGGCGTGGGGATGAACTCGGTCAGGCCGCCTTTGCGTCGAACGATCATGGCCGTGCCTCCTTAGCTCAGGGTCGCGCCCAGCGAATGGATGCGCGGGTAGATCAGCGGCGTGCCGGTCATCTCGGCCTTGTAGCGGACCTTGTTGCCGGTGTTGTCGGTGAAGGTTCGCACCAGGGTGTACTCGGTCCAGTTCTCGTCGATGGGCCGGGTCTCCTGGATGGTCATCGCCTCCCAGGTCAGGCCGCCGTCGTTGCTGGCGAACCATTGCAGGGTGGTGCCGCTGGGGATTTGCATCTGCACATAGGCCTTGGTCGATTCCACCCCCTGGGTCAGCTCATTCTCGCGGGTCAGGTAGGCCCCGGTGGTCTTGTTGAGGTAGCCCACCAGGTTGACGTCGCGGAAGTTGATGGCCGGGGTGTCGTTGGAAAGCGAGCTGCTCAGACGCACGCGGATCTGGACCCGGGTGGCGAGGTTGGGCAGCCGTTCCTCCTCGGCGGGAACCATGGCATCCCAGGTCACGCCGCCGTCGGTGGAGTATTCCCAGTCGAGGCCGGTGCCCTGGGGGATGGCCGAGTATTCGTCGAGGTTGATGTCGGAGAACTGCACGCCGGTGATCGGCTGGAAGCGAATCATCCCCTCGGACTGGAAGTTGTAGCCGTAGATCTTCATCGCCAGGTCGGAGCCGTTGAGCGGCGTCCAGGTCTCGGCATTGGAGCTCTCCAGCAGCACGCCTTCCATGTAGGTCTGGCGGGTGATGATGCCCCAGCGGCCCATCTTGCCGAGGGTGGCGGTGCGCACCTTGTAATTGGTGCTGTTGGTCAGCAGCACCACGGAATAGCTGGTGTTGGCCTCTGCGTAGAACGGGTCGTCGAAGCGAATACGGGTCTCGCCGCTCAGACTGATCTCGTTCGGGGCCAGCACTTTCTCGGCGAACACCACACCGTTGGGCAGACCGGTGGTGACGCCGCGAATCTGCACCGTGACCGGGATGCTCGGGTCCCTGGCGGTGAACTGCAGTCCGATGCTGGAGATCACCTGATTTTGGGTGAAACTGAAGGTCTGGGCCAGGGGATCGCGGGGTACGAAGATGGTCTGGGTGCGCCAGACCACCTGCACCACGGGCACGCGGATGATGCGGTTCTCGATGATGCGCTCGATACGGGTGATGACCAGCGGATCGTTGATCTGCAAGCTGGCGCGTGCCGAGTAGACGCCGTCGGCCATCTCCACGATCCGGTTGCCGTTGCGGGCGTTGGTCGGAATGGTGAAGGAGGCGCTGACCCGACCGGCCTCGTCGCTGATCAGGTTGCTGGCCATCACTTGGCCGTCGCAGCGCAGCACGATGCCGGACTTGCTCGGGGTGAAGTTGATGCCGGTGACGGCAATGCCGGTCTGGCCGCGCCGCCCGAGGTTGGGCGTGATCTGCAGCATGGCCGGGGGCTTGTCGAACACCGCGTAGGGGTTGATGTTGCGCTCCTCGGACCAATCGTTCTGCTCCACCAGCACGGTCTCGTTGCCCGGCAGCAGCACCAGGCTGCCGAAGAAGCTGGCGTTGCTGCCCGCCTGATCGACCGAGAGCACAGTGGAGTGCGGAATGCGGTCCGGAGCGACGAAGCGGGCGATCTCGTTCACCCGGGCGTCCCATTCGGCGTGGTAGATGTCCGACTGGGTGGTGTTCGAGAAGTCGTCCGAGTAGATGCCTTTCTTGGTCTGGGCGTCCCGGTTCTGCAGTTCGTTGTTCATCTGGTACTGGGCATCGTTGTACTTCAAGTCCTCCACGTCCTGAATGATGTCGTGGATCTGGTCCATGGTGATGCGGGTCAGGCCGAAGTTGCGGATCTCCATGTCGGTGGAGTTGGGCGGGCAGTCGATGCTGCACAGCCCCAGGGCGTTTTCCGGCACGATGGGCAGCTTCGGGAAATCGGCCGGAGCCCCTTCCAGCCGTTTGATTTCGGTTGTGGTGGCGTAAACGATGTCGCGACGGCCGAGGTAATAGTCGTAGTCCAGGCTGCAGTTGGAGCCGTTCACCGGCTGGTCGCCGAGGCTGCCTCGCCCGAAGTTGATCACGTTGAGGTTGCCCAGCTCGAGCTGCACCGGCGACATGGTGAGTCCGGCCGTGTTGGTGGCGGGAGGCGAAGCGGTGCCGATCTCCTCGACACCGTCGTCGACGTAGGAGAGCGCCTCGCTGCCCACTTCCATCAGTCGCTTGTAGTCGGTGCGTGCGCCGTTGGTGGCGGCCCGGTAGACGCGATAGCCGGTCGCGCCGCTGACCGGTAGCCAGGAGAGCTTGTTCATCTCCCCGGCGGTGGTGGCCCGGGCCACGACCGCAGCGGCGTTGAAGGCCGTCTCGCCGGTGGCGTTGTAGGCGGTCACCAGATAGAAATAGTTTCCGGCCGCCGGATGGTTGGCCTGTCCGAACCAGCCGCTGTCCACGTAGTCGGTGCCCTTGACCATCTGCTTGGTGTAGGTCCAGCGCACCGTGTAGGTGGTGCCGATGGCCGGTTCGTTACCGGAGCCGAGCCAGTCGACATGGTTGCCCGACTGCTGCCAGTCCACGCCCTCTTGGAAGATGGTCGCTCCCTGGCTGACCTCGAGGATGTCCACGACGGGATTGGGGTCGAGCAGGTCTTCGCCGCCGCCCACCGAGCCGCGAGTGACGTTGCGGGTAATCTCGACGATGGCCTCCACCTGGGTCGTCTCCTTGAGCGGCGTGGAGTTGACCGGATAGCGGCGCTTGTTGATGTCGAAGGTCTTCTGCTCGCCGCGCACCGACTTGGTGGCGATGGATTTGGGCACCAGGGTCGAGGTGGGCAGATCGCGCTGATGCCGGAAACCCTGGATGTAGGCGCGTCCGGCGTTGGTGATCGCCTCCACGCTGTCGTCGTCGACCCCGCCGATGAAGGTGTCGAAACCCCGCACCAGATAGCTTCCTGCCTGGTCGAAGGTGCGCTCGGCGAGATTCTGAATCAGGGAATTGAGCCCCTCGGCGGCGGCGAATGAGAGCTGATCCTCGGTGATCGAGGAGACGGTGATCCGACTGCCCGGCAGCGTGCCCAACAGATCCCGCAGGTAGAGGTTGGACTTCTCCTGCACCGTGGGCGTGACGTCTCCGCTCTCGCGGTCGAACTTGTAGATCGGGATCACCCGACGCTCGGCCACGTTGTTGGGCAGCGTCTGGCCGCTGGTATCCGTCGCCTTGAGAGAGAGAACCCATTTTTCCCGTTCGGCGGTGGGCTCGCCGGTGGCCGGATTGATCAGGGCCGGGTCCTGGGTGTAGCCGTAGTTGTACTTCAGCAGTTCCACATAGACGTAATCGGCCCCGCTGGTGGTGGCCGGATCATAGGTCAGGGTCGCGCCGCTCACCTGTTCCAGATGGCCGTCGATGTAGACCACGCCCGGGGCCAGGGTCAGGACGTTGGTGGCCGCGCTGACCTCGAGGCCCATGATGATGGAGCCTTCCTTGAACAGGATGTCGGCGATCTTGCGCCGCTCCAGGTTGATGATGTCCTGCTGCTCGTTGAGTTCGGAATCCAGCAGGTCGCGATCCTGATGGTAACGGATGCGCTTGTAGTTTTTGGTCGGGTCGAATGTCTCGCGTGAGATGCTCATGTTTGAATCCTCCAGTTAGATCTTGATGATCCCGACCAGCTCCACGCGGGTGTCGGAAATCTTGTTGAAGTCGGGAATGTTCTTCACCTCGTACAGGTAGCCCGGGCGCAGCACCTCGCCGGTCGGGTTGGTGTCCTGATGAAACACGCCGCCCATGGCGAGATCCCCGGTGACGCTTTGCACGTACTGCACATCGCCGCCGAAGAAGCCGTATTCGCGGATGGTGACACCGTTGGCCTCGGCCTCGTCGAAGCGAAAGAAGATGCCGATGGTGTTGGTCTCCTCGCCGGTTTCCAGGTAGCGCACGCCGTTGACCAGGAGCGCCCCTTCGGCGTCCTCCTTGAGGAAGGTCCGCTTGTAGTAGCGCTTGCGGGCGCGTTCGTTTCTGAGCCCGGTCTGGCCGATGTCCGGCGCGGGCGGATTCTGCGGGTCGGTAAAGCTGGCATCCCCGTCGCCGATGGCGCAGTGGGTGATGCCGTCCACGGCCTGGCCGAGGAGGAGTTTGGCCGTCAGTATCCGGCCGGTTTTGACGATGAGTCCCAGTGCCATTGCTGTTCTCCTTTAGGTCTGAATTTCGTGGTCTTGATCGATGAGCACCGCGAACAGGATCTGGCGCGTGTCGGCCAGCAGCCCGGCCGGGATCGCGATGCGCTGAACGGTGTCCGATAGGCTGATGTGTGCGCCGGATGTACGGACGCTGGTGTCGATGCTCCGCAGCCAGGGGCGCGTCACCCGCACCGCCGTGTCGGCATCGACGCCCAGACGGCCATGGACGACAAGCCACAGGTCGGTGTTCCGGTTCAGGTGGTTGTTCACGCGAAGCGCGAGGTCGGACCGACGTTCGAGCCGATGGGCGACCCGTACTGCGCTGTCGGCCCGGACCATCACCGTGCGCCTAGCCGGAGCCCCGGAAAACAGCTCGAAGAGCGCTCCGGGTTGCGCCGCTCCAATGGAGAGCAGTTCCGGCAGCCGCGTGCCTCTGCGGGTGGTGATGGATGCCAGTTGTCCCTTATGCACGGCCACGGCGAATCCTCCCGCTGAGCTTGATTGCCTGGCCACGGTTCATGGACATAAGCGTTTCCGGACTACGCTGGCCGGTGATCGTGCTGATGGGTTTGAGCTTTCCGCTATGCATTGCCATGGCGTTACTCCTTCACCGCGCACCAGCCGCCGGTGGTCAGGTTGAACACGCGGTAGCTGTCTGCTCCGATTTGAATGGTGTCTTCCGAGGCGACGTTGCCGCCGCCCACGGAGAAGATCTCGATGAGTTCGCCGCGCAGTTCCTGGTAGGCAGCGGAACCGGACATCGAGGCGAGCCAGGGAAAAAGGATGGTGGTGCCGTAGCGCATCTCCGGATCGGTTTCGCCCTGGAGACCGCCATTTGCCGCGCCGCAGCGGCCCTGCTGGCCGGAGGCGGAAGTCCAGCCGTCGAACTTGTTCACGGCGTAGAAAGTGCCCGGCGCGTTGTAGTAACTGTTTATGACCGGCTGCGGGTCCTCACCGATCTTGGCCCCCGAGGCGTAATCCCGAACGAGGGTCTCGACGGTAATGGTGTTCGGCGTGGCGGCGGTGTCGATGGCGCTCACCTGCACACGTTCGATGCCCGCGTCGTCCTTGATCACATAGTCCTGTCCGGGGGTGACCACGGTGGCGTCGTTGACCTGAAGCACCACGCCGCTTCCGGCGGTGACCGCCGCCTGCGTGAGCGCGACGGCCCCGGACCAGAAGCGTTTCAGCAGTCCGCTGTAATGGCCGTAGTAGGTGGAGACGAGCTTGGTCACCACCAAGACGTGGTCCAGATCGGCGAACAGCCAGAAGATGAAGTCGGCGCTGTCCTCCACCCGCAGATAGGTGTAACTGGTGTGCGAAGCCTCGTTGATGCCGGTGTGGGCGGTCGCGTTCCAATACTGGAATGCGGCGACGTGAATCCGCCCGGAGGTGGTGCTGATACGGAACTGCAGATAGACGTCCTCAGCTCCGGATTCCCCGTGCGATTTGAAGACGAAATACGGCTGCGGGTCGGCCGACTGATCGTCGTGCAGGGTCCATCCGGTGGTGGTCACCAGAAAGGTCCGCAGTTGATTGAGCAGGTCGAGCCGACCGTGGGCGAGTCCTTGAATGCTGTGGTATGCCATGGCGGCCTCCTTAGAGAATCGGGTTTTCCGTGCCGGTCAGGCGCAGCTTGATGTCGAGTTTGTTTTGCACCGGCGTGCCCGGGAGCACGGTGCAGCGCCGCCAGAAAGACAGCGTCTGCTGGAAGGCCTTGTCGCCGAGATTCAGCGGTGCGCCCTGGGTGGCGGTGTCGAGTCCGGCCTGGGTCAGGGCCAATCGGTACCAGACCGCTTCGTCGGTGCCGGTTTCGTCGATGGGATCGAGCACCAGTCCGGTGTAGTCGTAGCCTGAATAGACAGTCGTCCCGGCGTCGTGCGCGGCCGGAGCGGTGTTGGCCACGCCCCGCTGAACGGTGAGATTGGCGGTGCCGCCGCCGCTTTCGACGAGCATCTGCTCGCCGTCGATGATGATGAGTTCGCCGTCGGCAAAGCGCGGTTCGGCCAGGGCAATGGAGGGCTGCGCCGCGTCGATGGCCGAGGCGAGGCTGGTCTGCTCGTTGGCGACGTAGAGTTGCCGATCCTTGATGTCGCCGTCGGTGCCGTTGTAGCTCTCGGCCTCGGGGCTGCTGAAATCCCCCTCGGAAATCTGCTGGGTCAGCGCTTCGTCAAGATAGAGGTGAATCGCCATGGGTTCTCCTTCAGGTGGGCCACTGGGTGGCACGATAGTTATTGGTGGCGGCCTCGAACCCGGCCTGCGTCGGTGCGTGCAGATCCTGCTGACGGAACAGCCAGCGGTAGGAAGGCCGCGACCAGCGGAATCCGGCCTGGTTGAGGCGCATGCGGCTGACGCGCATGGGGCGGGTCCGGTCCACGGAGAGACGCAGGCCGGTGGTGTTGAGCGGACTCGCGCCCAGCTTCATGGTCTCGACCCGATGGCGCTGGAGAGAGCCCGTGTCCACGTAGACTTCAAGCGAGGCCCGTTCGCCGGTCAGATTCGCATTGCTCAGATACCGGGTGTTCAGGGTGTTCGCGTTGAGCTGGAACACAGGCCCTCTCCGCCGCCATCGGTCGATCCGGTCGACGGCCAAGGTGACGTCCGCGTCGCAGCCAGCGGTGGAGGCGAGCAGCAAATTGCTGGTGCCGCCCTGGTTGGCGGTGAGGTCGAGACCAGCGTTGAGCCTGGCGCGGCCGAGCTGGAAGCAGAGGCGGTGTCGGGATTCCAGGGGCAGGCGCAGGTCGTACTTGGCCTCCGCCCGCTCGACCGGTTCCGCCTGCGTGTCGAAAAAGAAATCCTTCTGCCGGAAGCAGTAGCGCAGCGCGGTCTCGCCATGGGTCAGCGGCTTGCGGTTGAGATGGCTCTCGCCCAGCCCGAAACCGCTTTCCAGCACATCCCCTTCGAAATCGCGGCCGGTGTAGATGGGCGTGCAGAAGGAAACCCGGTCCTCGCCGACACGGGTGTACGGCAGCCGCCAGTCGTTGAGGGCCTTGTGGTTCAGGCGCATCCGGTTCTGGCGGCCGTGAAAACGGGAGACCTTCACGGCGGCCCGGTCGATCTCCGGGATCATCTCCGTGGTGCTGGTGAGCTGCAGCAGCTCCCAGGCCCTCTGCTTGTTGGTCAGGTGACGGCAGGAACCGAGCGAGGAACGTCCGAGGACGAAGGTCTCGTCGAGAAACGCCAGCACGATCCGGCGCACGGCGTTGGCATGCCCGAAGTCGAGCATCGCGCCGCCTTCGATCCATTCCAGGAGGAACTGGAGCCAGAAACAGCGCGTGCCCGCCGGGTGGTGAAACACCAGGGCGTCGCGCAGTCCCTCGGTCTGGTTGAGACACAGCACGCGAAACACGCCGAGGCTGAACACCAGCCCAGGTAGCTTGGCGCTGCTGAGTCTGGAGCGGGCATTGAGACGCAGAGCCGAGCGGAAGGTTTCCTGGAGTTCCCCCTGCCAACCGAGCGCGTTAAAGTCGCGTTCGATGGCCGGAATGGTGCCCTTGCGGCGATAGATTTCGACCGCCTCCCGCACGCGGCGGCGCTGGCAGTCTGGCGAACAGGTGCCGTCCACTTCGAGGCCGACGAGCCTTGCCAGCAGCGGCAGAAAGCGCTCGTCGCAATGATCCACATCGAAGATGGTCGGGAAGTCGTCGATGGCCTGCTTGAGCTCGTCCAGCGTTCCGGCTGGAAGGCTCAGAAATGTGCGCAGGTCACCGGCCTCGTCGTTGTGCTCGTAAAGCGGCGGCAGCAGGCCGAGCAGATTGTCCTTGAACCAATCCGACATCAACCGGCCCTCCGCAGATCGAGGTTGACGCTGCCGAGAACCGGAATTTCGCCGTGGCGCAGCTCGATGTCCTGCTGGGGCGCGTAGAGATGCATGTGGCTGACGCCGCGCACGCCATCGATCAGGGCCACCAGGTCGGAGAAGTGGATGGTCTGGCCGAAGGAGACCCGGTCGAAAGAAAAGAAATCGGTGAGCGCGGCTTCGATGCGGCTGCGCACGTTTTCCAGCGGTTCACCGGGCCAAATGTAGACCTCGGCGTCGATGGAAACGGGCCGATAGATCGGATCGAACAGGTTGATCTCGACTGTGATGACCTTGCGGCGTTCAAGAAACTCTGCGAGGTCTCGCTTGAGCAGCGCCGAGGGCATGCCGCCGCCATTGGGGGCGATGGCCAGTTGGACGTTGTAATAGCGGATGTTCTGGCAGGCATTGGTGTCGAGCACCTTGGCCTTGGCGACGCCGGGGTAACCTTCGGCGAGCGCCTGGTAATCCTCCAGGGTGACGGCTTTCCAGAGACTGCGCAGCTCCGCCGGTGCCTGTCGGCGGGCGTGTTCGAGGGCTTCCCGCGAAGCGCCGCCGGTGGCGGGCACAGGATTGGTTACGGTCAGGGGAACCTGGCCTCCGTCGAGGTAGATCGGGCTCAGCAGTTGAGTGATCCGGTTCGGACCGAGATTTCCCTGGTCCCCGATGGTCTGCAGATAGCTGACGGCGATGGCGCTTCCCTGAGCGGGTACAGCGCCGCTTTGTCCATCGCCGAAAATCAGCGTGGAGATGTCGAGGGCGTCGAGATCTGCCATGAAATGGCGGCTGTCGGCCAGGCTGTCCTGGAAGTGATCGACCTCGCTCCAGGCGTCGTCCCCCACCTTAACGGTGATGGTGCCCTGGGCGATGACGTCGCCGGTCAGGCGGATGCGCTGGAATGGCAGTCCCGTCGACGTGAAGGTCTCGGTGCGGCGCACGCCTTGCCGACCCGGAATATCCACCGAGAGCACGCTTCGTGGGATCAGGCCGTCCTCGACCGTCTCGAAATCCGCTTCGCAGTCACTCAGCAAGGCGCGGCAGGCCGTCCCCGCCGGAATGGTCAGATCCTTGCCGAGCGGGGCGGAGAGCCGGAAGCGCAGCGTGGTGGTGGAGGCCACCGGCGAGTCCAGCCGGTAGCCGATGAGCTTGCAGAGGTTGATGACGTTCTGGCGCTGGCGGGCCGTGGGCAGAAAGGCCTCCGCCGCCTGGGCGTCCAGGTAGTAGGCCAGCATGTCGCCCACGCCGCAGAACAGATCGAGCAGGACGACGCCGAGATCGGAGTGGTTGAAATCGGTCCAGCGGTCGGTGAGCTGCGGGATCTTCGCCAGCAGCTCCTGGCGGATCGATTCGTAATCCTTGTTGATGTATCCGATGCTTGCGCGGCCCATGTTCTCTCCGGTTTTCGGCGGTTATGCGAGAGCGCCTGATGCTCTCGCCACGCCGGTTACTTACCGGAAGGGGCCTGGATGTGTCGGAGGCGGGATGCCTCAGAGCGGGCCGCGCAGTTGCCAGACGGGATTGGGCTGCCCGGAGGTGTTGTTGAGGTAGTGGGATTCCTTCTTGCCCTCGAAATAGAACAGACCGATGCGGCCCGGCTCCAGGGTGGTGATCCGGTGAACGGTGCCAGCGGCGTTGTCTTCCGCCTGGCTCTGGGTGTCGAAGCCCAGACCGCTCGCGGCCAGATAGAGGGCGTGCTCGGCCTGGGGCGCTTCCGTTTCTGGCGCTCCCTCGAACGTCAGGTAATGGCCGTGGTTGTCACCCGGATCGCTGACGATCCACTTGCCGTTGCGGTCCTGATAGGCTCCCTCGATGTAGGCGACTTCGTATTCCCCGGCTGGCCAGATGAAGGAATCATCTGGATCGGGGCTCATCTCGGCTGCGTCGAACCAGAGCAGATTGAACAGCGAGCGCACGTCCGGCGACAGGCGCACGCTGCGCACCGGCGGCGGCTCAGGCTCGGGTTCCGGCTGGGGATAGCTGGGCGCGGGATTGTTCGGGTCTTCTCTGTAGAAGGGATAGACCAGGTTGCCGTCCACCTGGCTCTGGATCACCCGGTAGGCGATATGCACCAGCAGCAGGTTTCCGTCGATGTTCAGCGGCCGGTCGTCGAAGCGCACCTCCGTGATGATCACCCGCTTTTCCCAGCGCTTGATGGCGTCGATCACGTAATGGCGCAGCAGGCCCTTGAGCACCTCGTCGTTCTGTTCGAACACCAGATCCTTCAGCCGGGAGCCAAACTCCGGATTCATGAAACGTTCGCCGATCCGGGTGCCGAGGATCTGCAGGATGCTTTCGCGGATATGCTCGTGCTCCCGCGAGGTGGCGGTCGAGATCTGGGTGCCGCCGGATACCGACTGAAACCGGAACGGGTAGCGCAATCCCTTGCCGAGGAAATCGTAGCTCATCAGGTACGCTCCTCGCAGTCGATGCCGCACTGTCCCGAGCAGCCATTTTCCGGTGCGTCGTCGTCGATAGGTTCTCCCTGGAACCGGATCACCAGATCCAGTCCGCTCTTGAGCCCCAGATGGATGGTGCCGTCCGCCTCGATCAGCCCACCGTGGCCGGACTGGCCGCACTGGAATCCCTTGGCTCCGCCGGAGAGTAGACGGGCAGCGATGGTTTCGCCGATGCCCTCGATGCGGCCGATACCGATGATGTCGATAGGTCCGGCCGGGTTGATCAGGGTGATGAAACGCTTCCGGTGATCGACGTCGAGGCGGATGCCCTCGGGTAGATCCACCGCGAAGCGTTCCGCGCCCATGGCGGTCGGCTCGATTCCGGCAGGCAGTCCGCTGATACCGGCTGCCTCCTGGGTCGAGCGCAGATAGGACTCGACCAGGGTGTAAAGGCGTCCCGGGGCGACCTCGGTGGCCGTGCCGGGTCCGGGGGTGATGACCTGCTGTTCTCCTCCGTCGATAACGCAGATGCGCTGGTCGTCCGTGGTCCGCAGGATCATGCCGTCCGGCAAGGTGAAGAGCCGGTTGCCATCCGGCAGATCCCGGGGTTCGGTGCCCACAGGCAGTTCGACAAAGGGATAAAAATCGGGCTCCGGCTCGATCTGTACCTGTTCCAGGTACTCCTGGGTCCTGGCCTGCTGGGCCTCAAGATAGGCCTGGGCCTGGCCACGCATCGCCTCCGAGGCGGCGTGACTGGCCTCCAGCAGCGTGCGGATGCCGGAAAGCTCCTCACGGATGCCGGACAGGTGATCGCAGAGCGCCCGTAGCACATACTGCTGTTCTCCGGAATCGGTCTGTTCGATGGTGGCCTGCAAGTCGGCGGGTTCTTCGGAAATCATGGACAGCCTCCGTTACATGCCGACGTTGGCGGGTTGGGATTGATAGCTCATGGCGTTGACCGGCGTCACTGTCCCGGTCGTGCCGTCGATTTCGAAGACAGTCCAGACCGTGCCCGGGGCGTTGGGAACGGTAAAGGTCTGCTCACGGCCATCGCTCAGGAATACCTTCACCGATGCTCCGGACTGCGCCAGGCCGGTACTCGGATTGGCGTTGCGGTTGGTGTAGTCGTGGACCGCGTAACGGTAGACGCCGGGGATGAGCCGATGGATGGTGATGGTCTCCGGCCCGTAGGAACTGGTGTCGTCCACGTCCAATTCCGCCGCCTCGTTTTCGATGGTGTGGGAATAGAACACATGGAAGCGGTCGCCCGATGGCGTCGGTCCGGTGAGATGGGAATCAAGATCCCGGGGGTTGAGCCCCCACTGCAACACGATGCGGGCGACCTGGCCGTCGAGTTCGGGCGAGAGAACGATCTGGATGTCGCCGGAGGTGTTGGGGTCGGCGTTCACCCAGCCATGCCAGGCGATGTATCCCGGCGCGGTGACCTCCACGTAATAGAATCCCTCGGGCACGGACAGCTCGAACCTGCCATAGGCGTTGGCAAAGGTCTGGAACGCCGCCGGGCCGGTTTCCGAGCGGCGGAATTCGATCAGCGCGTTGCCGACACCGCTGGTGTTGAGGGCGTTGACCACCATGCCGCTGAGGAAGACCGATGCTCCGCTGGCAAAGTCCGGATGGTCGGCGAACCAGGACGGATCGCGAACCTCCACCAGTACATGACGGAGGCTGTCCCGGACCGAGGATCGCCAGACCATGAGCACGGCATTGCCGATGGTCCAGCCGCAGCGAACGACACCGTCCGGCCCGATCTCCGCGACCTCCGGGTTGCTGGAGGCAAAGACCGGGGCGTCCACGTCGCCGCGCAGGGAGAGCGGAACCCGTTGCTCGAACTCGCCAGCGGAGAGCCGAATGGAGCGAGGCTGTACCTCCCAGTGGTTATAGGCTGACGCGGTATCCGTCATGAAGGAACCTCCACCGGTGCGGAGACGCCGCCGCCATAGACCTCGACCTGGACGTGACGCAGGCTGAGCCGCTCGGGCGAATCCCAGACCAGGATCATGGCCGCCCCGGGAACGAAGCCGCACTCGACATTGCCGTCCTCATCGACACTGGCCACGTCGGGATTGGACGATTCGAACACCGGCGCTTCGGGTAGACCACGGATCGAGAGCGGAATGCGCTGGACGAATGGGGATCGCGAGACCCGGATCAGTTTCGGGAAGACATCCCAGTATTGCGGTTCCTGCGGCTGTTCGAGATTGTTCATGGCGGCCCCCTCAGTTGTCGATGGTGTCGGGACTGCCGGTGACGATGATGGCTCCGCAGGCGGTGATGTCGCCGATGCGGGCGTTGGGCAATCCTTCGGTGATGGTGTCGAAGCTGCCGGTCACAATGGGCGTCACGCCATGCCCAGGGATGGGACAGACGTGCAGATCACCCATGCGGGCGACCGGCATGCCGTTGTCCAGCGTCCGGCTCGCCCCGGTGATGATGACGCCGCCGTGACTGCTGATGTCGCCGAGTCGCGCCTGGGAGCTCATGGGTTCACCTTCAGCAACAGATGGATCAGAAAGCCGACGAGTCCGCCGATGGTGCTGCCGATGGTCAATACTAGGCCGACGATCTTCCACATGGTCTCGGTCCCCATCTTGGAGCCGACCCGGGCATGCAGCCGGTCGATCTCCTCGGCGTGCCGGTGCAGATCGGAATAGATCGAGCGGACCAGCACCTCGACGTTTTCCTTGTCCGATCTCTTCTCGATTTCGCGCTCGATCTTCTCGAGACGATCCTGGATTTCCCGGCGGTGACTTTCGAGGATGCTGCGGAATTCCTCCCGCCAATGATCGAAGGTCCGGGCCAGCAATTCCTCGCTGGCCGAAAGTCCGGAGGGCGTTGTTGTTCTTTCTCCCATGCGATGCTTCCTTCAGGTGTTGATCAAGACAGTGTTCGTCGAGCGAATGATGATGTTTCCGGCCACCCCATCCATGAACACGAGGCTGCCGGACTTGTCGGTGGCGCTGATGCTCTCCTGACCGGGCGTGGCGTTCATGCGCACCACCTGACCGGCCTTGTCGGTGAGCCGGATCTGTTCGGCGGCGGCGGTGGAATCGACGAGAATTTCCTGAGTGCCGTTGAGTCCCCAGATGTGAACCTTCTCCCGGCCCTTAGTGGTATCGATGAGGATCTTCTGCCAGCGGGAGCGGCCCTTGTCGCACGAGAGGATGTGGACCTTCTCCTTGTCCTGCCAGGCTTCGAGGATCACCTGCTGGCGACAGAGGTCGGTGAGCTGGATGCGGGCGCGGGAGCCGACGATCTGCGAGGCGATGTCGAGCTGGTCGCCTTTCTCGGCGTCCTTCGTGCCGCGCCGCAGGGCGTTGCCGCTCTGCATTTCCGGCTTCACCTTCCCTTCCATGGTGAGGATCTGTCCGGCGCGGTCGATGATCCGCAGCAGCTCGTCGCCGTCGCGGTCATCGGCCAGGATGGTGTGGCCGGTTTCGGTCTTGAGCAGGACCTTCAGGCGCGGGCAGTAATACGGCGGATGGCCGTGGTACTTCTTGTGTTCGAGATCGTCATGCCGGTTGGCCTGATGCTCGACCTTGTCCTCGCAGTCATGGCAGAAGGCATTCGCGCAGGTGCGCTTGGATTCCTCGGGCTGCTCGCCGGGATTGCTCCTGGCCAACCAGACCCCGATCCAGATCGGATACTGAACGACGCCGCCCTCGAACTCGGCCCAGACCGAAGCTCCTTCCTCGGGGATCAGGAACATGCCGGTGTCATCGTTGCCGCCGTAGGGAAAACAGGGCGCGGCCCATTCGGACCAGTTCTCCCGCCCGCTGCCGAGCACGGCGGGGATTTCCAGGCGGACCCGGCCGAGGCGTTCGGGGTCGTTGTTGTCGCGCACGAAGGCCCGGTACTTGCCGTACCAGCGGTTGCGGTAGCGCTCTTCGGATTGACGGTCGCGGGTTTCAAGCATGCTCCGCCTCCCGCTTTCGACTGGCGTCCCAGGCCAGCCAGCCGCCCAGGCGAACCGCCCAATACATGAGCTGGCGTTTCCACAGGGGCACGCCCAGGGCCGCCATCAGTTCGAGAAAGAGGCGGTCGGCCGCAAGCCGCGAGACCTTGCCGGTGTGGTAGAGGTAGTCGTGAACGACGGCCGCCGGGGAATATCGTCCCCAAGGCGGCACCACGCGCCAGAACAGGCGCGGCACCGAGGCGAAGTCGGTCTCGAACCCGGCGGGCACTTCGATGATGCGGCCAGCGCCGGTGCGGACACGGAACGGCTGGGTCAGCCTCGCGGTCATTCCATTGGGCAGGATCTCCACCCGAAGAGGCCCGGACAGTCCCAGCGCGGTGCCCGAAAACAGGGTCTTGGTTTCGGCGCTCATGACCGCCACCT
Organism: Desulforhopalus sp. IMCC35007; assembly: GCF_005116575.1. Classification (GTDB taxonomy): domain Bacteria; phylum Desulfobacterota; class Desulfobulbia; order Desulfobulbales; family Desulfocapsaceae; genus Desulforhopalus_A. Next base: position 103,399 of record NZ_SWCN01000015.1, read on the forward strand.
CGCCTTGCCCGACTGTCGCACGTCGAGATGGACCCAGGAGGCGTAGACGCCGATGCCGCCCTCGCTGAAGAGCGGAATCTCCTCGGCGATGACTGCCAGTTCCTCGGGCGAAACGCCTGCGGGACAAATCACGTCGGCAGCCATGCCCAGCGTGTGGAAACTCTGCTCCGCGCCGCCCACCGCCTTGTTGTGCCTGTTGCAGCGAAAGCCGCTGGTGATGGACAGCGGTTTGCCGATGTGGTCGCGCAGCGTCTGCAGGGAGTCGACCAGGTCGGGATGGACCGCAGCCGAATGGCCGCAGCAGTTCGTGCCTTTGCAGGCGAATTCCGAACGGTTGAAATTCTTGCTGAGATCACCCATTGCCGCCTCCTTGTGTGACCGCGCCGGAGTCCGCGTCGATGGTCACCATGGCTGGCGGCTCGTTTTGCGGCGTGGGCGGGGCCTCCTTGTCGTTGGGTTTGCCCTGGGACTCGGCGGACTTGTCGCCCGCGCCCTTGCCGAGAGCGTTCTTCTTGAGTTTGAGTTCGCAGAGATAGCCAGCGCCGCTGATGCTGTGGCGCACCGAGTGGCAGTAATAGATGCCGGAAAACTTCCGTCCCACGCCCTTGATCTCGACGTTCTTCTTGGCGCGTAGCTGGGGAATACCGATGGTGGCCGCGTCCGCCTCGACCTGCCGCAGCTCGGCCTCGCGGAATTTGCCTTCGGCGCTGTCCTGGGCGGGTTCCTGGCGCGGCTCTTCGTGAAAGCCTTCGGAACGGTCGAAGCTGGGCACGATCTGCCCCGTCTCCTGTTCCTTGAAGCTGCCTTCGCCGGTGTTGCCGTCGACCAGATAAGTCTGCTTGCCCAGGGCCGTCCGCTCGGGCGTACTGGCGTTGTTGGCCTTGTGCTCGACCACGTCCTTCTTGCGCGGATCGATGCCGACCGTCTTGGTCTCGACACCCGCGCCCTTGGCTCCCTGGGATTGGGTGCTGGGGCGGAACGAGCGCAGCAGGCCCTTGGTGTCGGTGAAATATTCGAGGGTCAGAAGCGGCGTCTGGTCGAGCTCGCGGGGATGGAAATGGAGTTCGTCATCCTGGATGTAGAAGACATAGCCGCTCACGCCGTCGCCATCGCGGTCGCGGGCCTTTTCCGCGAGCTCCTTGAGGAACTGGGCGTCCGAGATGTTGCTCTGGGTGACGCGGAGATGGGTCCCCTTGGTGGCCGTGACCACCGGGGTGAGGCCGTTGGCGTCGGCAATCTGTTCGGCGATTTCCGAATAGAGGATGCCGGGAGCGGGTTTCTGCCAGACCTTCTGGTTCTCCTTGCCCGCGAGTTTGAAGCCCTTGTCGTAGGCCTTGATGCGGATGGTCGGATCGCCGTTTTCCGGGAAGTCGTAATCGATGTCTTTGATGACCGCCTTCTTGCGCGGAGAGAGGTTCCCCACGTAGCCGAAGCGGGCCACGATCTCGTTGCCTTCCTGGAACAGCGGATCGTCGACGAACTGCAGGTTGCGGTCGGTTACCGACAGTTCGAGGACATCCAGTTCCTCCTCGTTGTCGGTGAAGACGAACGAGGTGATCTCCTGGGTGATGTCCTTCGAGAGGTCTTGCCCCTCGATCTGAATCAGAAATGTCGGTTTGAAGGTATCCAGATCCATGCGTTTCTCCGGTGGTTCGCAGTTCCCTGCTTACTTACCGGAAGGCATGGCGAGGTGTCGGACGCTTCAGTCGAGCAGGCGCATCTGGACGTGTTCGCGGGAGGGAATGCGCAGCGCCAGACCTGGATCGAGCGCCAATGGAAAAAAGAGATCGTTGTAGTCGCAGATGATCCACCAGAGCCGGGCGTCGCCCAGATAGCGGTGCGCGAGCAGATCCGGACGGTCGCCCTCGACCACGGTGTGCAGGCGGTCGTCGTGTCTGGGGGTGGTGTCGATGCGCTGGCGCATGCCGACGGAGGTGCCGTCGCTGTCCCGGTAGAGAATGCTGTGGGCGTAGCGGGAATCACGGCCGATCATGAACGTACCTCCGACCAGTTGATGGAACGGTCCACATATTCTTCGAGGACGATGTCCACCTCGGCCCGTTGCGGCAGCAGGTTGTCCCGGTCGAACAGGCCGAAGAAACGCGCCTTCACCTGCCGGACGATGCAGGTCACGCCCGGGTAGAGATCGCCGAAGATGAGCAGTACGCGGTGCGGTGCGTTCTTGAGCATGGTTCCGGCGTGTTCCGGATATTGCAGCGAGCGGAGCCAGTCGACCTTCTGTTTGACCGGCCCCTTGAACAGCTCGACCTTGAAGGCGATCCGGCGCGGTTCCCCGGCGACGTATTGGTAGCGCGGGTGGCTCATGCCGGGGATCTTGATCGTCGCGTAGTCGGTCGACTTCTCGTCGCTGATGGAGTTGGGGTTGTACTGGAATTCGAGCCGCTCCCCCGTGTCGGCGTCCACCAGATATCCCTTGATGGGCTGTTGATCCCAGGCCATTGCTTACACCTCGGCGATCTCGAGGATCGGCTTGCCCAGTTGTCCGGCCCGGTCGAGTTCCCGCCGCATGCCGTTGGAAATGCCGTTGCCGGTGAACGCCCATACCTCGTCGCAACATTCCATGTAGGCCAGGCCGCAGGCGATGCCCGTCTCCCGCTGCTCGGAAACACTGTCGTCGGTGAAGGTCGGATACAGCAGATGCGGCGCGAACGGCGCGTGACCGCTTCTCATAACCCGACGGCAAAGCGCCTCGGCGACCCTGACGTTTCGGGCTATGTCGCCCGCGAACGGGCTGCAGACAAAGATGCGTTTCATCGGTCCTCTCAAAGGGTTTCGTAGTTTCTGATCTTCCGCTCCCGAAGATCCTTGTAGACGGCCTCGGCCACCTTCCGGCCATCGATGTTGGTGGTCACGCTCAGTTCCACCGGGCGGTCGGCCAGACCATCGAGCCGCGAGAGCAGCGATTCCAGCAGTTCGCGCAGACCCGGACCGGCTTCCTCTCCGCGCATGGGTGTCGCTGGAGCGATGCGGGCCGGAGCGATCAACCGCTCGGAAGGCACCGTCTCGGCGAGTCCCGATTGCAGGGGCTTCGCTATCGGAGTCGGTGCGGCCGTCTTGGGCCGTTCAATCCCGGCCGGAGCCAGAGAAGCACTTCCGATTTCCGGTGCCGGTTCCAGCGCAAACGGCTGGATGTAGCTCTTACTTACCGGCTCGACGGCCGCCGCGACGGTCTGCACGGTGCCGTTCATCGGTTGTGGGGGTGGCGCGGCCGTGGACATGACTGGCTGGAGCATCAGCATGGCGCTCAGGGCCTTGGGCACCAGGCGTTCGTCCAGACGCGGCACCAGACTGAGCACGCTTTCGATGATGCGTTGTCCAATCGATTCGGCGGGCTGCGCGGCCTTGAACGGTTGCTTCTGTTCGGCCACCTGCGGAATCGGAGTCTGGATTCCCAGCATGGCGCGAGCGGAGGAGAGCAAACCGTTGGCGATCCCGGCGCTTCTATCCTTGATCGCCTGAATGGCCGCGCTCGCGCCGCCGGAAAGCCGCTGCCAGAGGGACTGCCCCTCGGCACCGGCGCTGGTAAAGATTCGACCGACAGCGCCGGGCACGGCCGATAGCGTGGCAACGATCCGGTCGCGGACAGTGACGGCTCCCGTGGCCAGCGCGTCCCAGGCATTGACCTGGGGCGGCGTGATTGCCAGCTCAGGCGTGTCGCCAAACAGGGATTGTTTGAGACCGCCGAAGATGGCACCGGCCTTGGCCGCGACGCTTTGAGCCCCGGAGGTCAGACCGTCCCAGAGTTTTCCGGCCATGCGGAAGGGAGCTGAGGCGGCGTCCATGAGGTTTCCGCCCGCCGATTTGATCTGCTGCCAGGCTCCCGCAGCGGCCGAGAGAATCCCGCGAGCGGCGAAGCCGAACACTTTCGCGGGCAGCGACTGGGTAAGGCTCATGCCATCGGCGAGGGTCTTGAGCAACGCGGAGCCGGAAGCGGTCAGGCTGGCGAGTGGTCCCTCGCGGGCGTCGGAGAACGGCAGTAGATTGCGCAGCTTGCCGAGAGCGTTTTTGAGCATGGTGAAGGGATAGGTCACCGCCGACCAGATTCCTTCGCCCAAGGTGACGAGCAGCTTCTTGCCCGCCTCGAAGAAGGTGGTGTCCCCGGCGAAGAAGGAACGCACGGTGGCAAACATCTCCCGCAGGGTGCTGATGATCGGCAGATTCAGAATCGCCTGGCCGATCTGTCCGGCGGCGTCGGCCACCAGGCGTCCGATGGAGGTGAAGATGCCGGAAATGAAATTCCAGACCCCGACCACCACATCCCGCGCCCAGCGGAACGGGGTGGCAAGAAAATCGTAGACCGCGCCGCCAATGGCCTTGAGACCGTCCAGCAGGGAGATGTCGCCGGTCAGCACCTGCCAGACCGCATAGACGATCTTCCCGGCGGCCACGAAGGCCTCGCCGATCATGCGCACAGGCAGCAGGAACTTGTAGATGAACTTGGCCGCTCCGATCAGGGACCCGACGATGATCTTGCCGACCCAGACCACGCTGCGCACCACCACCGCCAGGGCTCGGACGATGAGCGACAGGTTCCAGGCCACGATCTTCAGCGCGAATGCCAGCCCCTGCAGAAGCACACCGGCGACGGTGCCGATAACCGTGCCGAAGGTGCGCCAGGACGACCCGTCGGTGGCGCTGGCCGCCACGCCGAAGATCTCCACCACTGAAAAGACCGCGCTGGCCAGTGCCGCATAGGCGCTCATCAGGGTGCGGACGGTCGGTTCGAGGATGGCGCGGATGCGGCCAAAGGCATGGGAGAACGCGCCCCACAATCCGGCCATGGCCTCACGAACGCGGTAATAGGCCTTGAAGACGGTGACCACGAAGCCCAGCAGTCCGGCGGATTCGAGCTTTTGGGCCAGTTCGGCCGACATCTGCCCAACGCCGCCGCTGAGCGAACCCACCAGCTCTCTGATCCCCCGGAAGACCAGCGAGACCTTGTTCCAGGCCCCGGTGATGATCTCCTGAATGCCGCCGAAGTTGGTTTCCCATGCGCGTTTGAGCAGATACACCGAGAGGATCACGCCCGCGATGATCGCGGTGACGGGCAGAAAGTAGGTCGCGACCGCCGAACCCACCCCGGCGAGCGCGGCGCTGATGGCCACGAACCCGGCCTTGATGGCTGGAAGCATGAGTCCCACCATGCCCACGGCTGCGGTGACGGCTCCGGCAACGACCAGAATGGTGCCGAGGGCCATGGATAGTCCAAGGACCACCCGGGTCACGCCCGGCATCGATTTGGCCATGCGTTGCAGGAACAGAATGAAGCGGGAGACGCCGTTGATCACCGGCGTGACCACCGGTAGCAGAGTGCGTCCCAGGATTTCGCTGAGGTTGGCCACCTGCTGGCGCAGGAGCAGGAACCGGGCTCCGATGTCCTGGTTCATGGCGTCGGCCATCTGTTCGGTGACCGCCGTGCCGGTCTTCATGGCCCGGCCCACCGACTGGATATTGCCTTCGAGGCTCTCCATGCCCGCCGACATCTGCAGCAGGAACTTGACCGCCTCGTCGGAGCCGAAGGCCTTCTTCAGCTTCACCTGGGCGGCGGCGTTGGAGAGATCGGGGAACTGGCGCTTGATCTCCTGCAGGATGGGAACCACGCCCTTGAGACGGCCACTGGTGTCGGTGAAGGACAGGCCAAGCTCGTCACCGGCCTCGGCCGCCTTCATGATGAACGCCTTGTACAACGTGCCCGCCTCGGAGCCGGGCATGGTGGTCTGAAGCTGGCCAAGCACGGCGAGCTGCTCATTCAGGGGAATGTTGCTCGCCGCCGCCACCGCGCCGATGTTCTTGATGGCGTCGGCCATCTGGGTGCCGTTGGTCTTGAACGAGGCCACGGTCTGCGCCATGGCTCCGGAAAAGGCGGTCGCCCATTCCATGTCGTTCATGTCGGCCATGATGGGCTTGAAGATCCCGTAGGCCGTGGTGAAGGTGCCGACCATCTCCTGGGTGGTGGCCTTGGTCGCCTTGGCGGTCATGGCGGCCATGGAGGTGAAGACGCCCACCGCCTCGTCGCTGAGGTTGGACAGGGCCGATTTCACGTCGTAGGTGGCGGTGATGAAGGCGGCCTTGTCGGCACCGGACCATTGGTTGGTGAAGGATTCGGCGGCGTCCTCGATGGCACGGAGATCCTGCACGCCCAAGGACGCCAGCTCTCCCAGGGCCTTCTGGGTCGCGGCGGTGGAGGCGACCAGGGCGGCGGGCATGGCCATCAGGGCCAGACCCGCCCCCAGCATCATGGTGCCTTGCTGGATGCGGTCCAGGTTGCGGGTCATCCGCTCGCTGGCATCCGCGACGGTGGAATCGAGGTCCATCATGGAGCCACGGATGCGCTGCGCGTTCTGCGAGAACGCATCCTTCATCGATACCACTATGCCCAGTCCGAGATCGCCGTTCATCTATCGCCGTTCCGTTTGCTCACGTTCAAAATCAAGCTGCCGCTCGAGGGCCTCGACGAACTGACGCCGGACCCTGAGCGGCAGCGAGCGGGTTTCCGACCAGCCCCAGTGCAGTCCGCCGTAAGCGAGAAAGAATGCGTCGCTTACAAGCGAACTCCAGGGAACAAAAAAGCCGGTTCGGCCTCCAGGCGAGTGCGGATCTTGGTGCCGCAGCCATCGCATTCGGTCTCGACCGAGGTGTCGATTCCCGCGTCGACCCGCGACATCTCCTGCCGCAGCGCGTTGCGGTCGCGCATCGACATTTCCGCCAGGCTCTTCTTGGAGGGAGCCTTGCCGTCGATGTCGAGGACGCGGATGAGCATGGCCGAGGTGATGTTGGGCTCGCGCAGGCTGGCCAGACGCTTTTCCTTGTGGCCATCGAGATATCCGAAGCGCACGGTTTTCTTCGAGCCGGGCAGCTTGAAGGAGAACTCCCGCTCCTCGCCGTAGGGGGTGACCTTGAGATCCTCGAGATTGATGGTCACAAAGTTGGTCATGCGGCAGGCGCTGTTCGGGCAGCTCAGCTCCAGCTCCACCTCGTCCCCCAGGGAAATCTGGCGCAGGCGGACCAGGGCGAACAGCCGGTCACCCGAGAGCAGGTTCATCACCTCGGCGAGATCGGGATCGGTCTTCTCGCCCAGCCGGACGAAACAGTTGCGGAGCACCTGGTTGATCGCCTCTCCGGAGCGGATCAGGCGCTGGTTGGTGAGCAGTTCCTCTTCGGCCCCGGTCATTTCCCGGAGCTCGAGTTCAGTGCCGCTTGGCAGTTCAAAGCTGTACATGGTCGATCCTCCGGTTTAGGTCCAGTATTGGAAGCAGATGGTGAGCTTCTCGATGGTGTTCTCGGTGTTGCCGCCTTCGAGCTCGTCGTATTCGAGCGCTTTCACCCAGGCCCCATGCAGGGTCCAGCGGCGGGTCTCGTTTCCGGTGCGGTCGTAGCGGACAACGTCGATGTCGCGCATGTAGTCGGCGGGAAGGCCGCCGGTGACGGCGTTCACGTCCACCTGTTTCTTGATCCATTCGCGGGCAGCCTCGTCGGAGCCGTCCTGCAGTGCGCCTTTCTCGAGGGTGATGTCCTCGAACTTGACCCGTCCCGCCACCTTTTGGTCGAACATCGAACCGGCCGGGGCGAAGGCCACTTCCTCGAATTCGGTTTTGGGCTCCTGTCCCTTGTGGAACAGGGCCACGTCGAAGCCGTTTACCTCGATGGCGAACTGCCAGTTCTGATAAAGGCTTTTGGGCATATTTCCGCTTCTCATAGCCGTGTTCTCCCGTTAGATGATTTCTTTGAAGTCCGCGCCGGTGCTGGTCAGGATGAAGTTCAGCTCGATGAACTCCGCCGTCTTGGTCGGCTTGACGAACACGCGGGCCACCATTTCGTTGCGGTCGATGACCGCCGGGGTGTTGGTCTCTTCGTCGCACTGGAAGGCGAAGTCGTAGAGGCCGCCCTTGTCCTTGATGTCCTGCAGAAAGGGATTGATCAGGCGGCCGAGGGCACGCCAGGTCTGGGGATGGTTCGGCTCGAACACCACGAAGCGGGAGGATTCCGAGATGGCTTCCTCCATGTACATCATCAGGCGGCGGACGTTGATGCGATCCACGGCCGAGGGCTGGCTTTGCAGCGTCTTCTGGCCCCAGATGTTGATGCCGGTGTCGGGGAACACGGCGATGACGTTGATCCCTTCCGGATAGAGCACATCGCGCTCGCCACGGCTGGTCTTGTAGGCCAGGGAGAGCGTATTGAAGATGCGGCCCCGGTCGATACCGGCGGGCGCGTTCCAGACGTTGGTCTTCTGGTCGCTGCGGGCGATGCAACCCGCCACCGCGCCGCAGGGCGGCACCAGCTTCTTGCGCGAGTTGACCGGATCGCTGATCTCCAACCAGGGGTAATAGAGCGCCGCGTAGGAGGAGTTGAAGGCCGCGTGGCTGTACATCCCTTGTCCCTTGCGGAAATCGACCGCCTCGAGCGGCTCCAGATGCATGGGCGTGTCGGCGATGAACAGCAGATCCTTGCGCCCTTCGGCATAGGCGATTCCGGCGTTGATTACCGGCACCGTGGTGACGCCGGGAACCATCAGCAGGTTCAGGGCGTCGATCTCGTCAAAGCCATAGAGGCCGGTATGCTGCGAGGGATCGCCGATGAAGTCCGCATCGGCCAGGTCGGTCAGTCCGTTGTCACCGCCGCCGAGTGTGAACACGCCCAATGCCGGACGGTCGCCGGGCGTTCCCGACGCTGCTGCCAGATCCTGGACCAGGATGAAATCCGAACGGTCGTTGATCGCCAGCTCCACGTGGTTCGGCAGCGTCTCGTCCATGCTCAGATCCTTGAACACCTCGACCACATCGCCTTTATGCCGGACCACCAGGTTGAAATGGTTTGCCGGATCGAGGGAGCCGTCCTCAATGGAGACGGAGAGCCGGTCGCCCCAGACGCCTTCGTTCACGGCCTCGATCCGCAGGGCGTCGGTGGGCGTCGCCTCCCGGTTCTGCAGCACGATGGAAGATTTGAGCGCCGTCAGGGTGTCCCGGTCGGTGGAGTCGGTGAGATGGGCGATGCGGGTGACGTAGAGGACCGAGCCGCCGTTGTCGAAAAACGCCCGGGCGGCGTAGGCCAGATAGCTCTCGTTGATATAGGAGCCGAAACGGTTGATGAACTGCTCCCAGCTCGTCACCAGCACGGGCTTGTTGATTGGACCTTTCTCGGCCACCCCGACCATGGCGGCCGACGAGGTCGAGATCTGCTTCACATAGAAACTGAAGTCCGTTTCCCGGGTGTAAATACCGGGCGATAGATAGGTCGGCATGGTTATTTCCTCCGCTTGCTGGTGGTCTTGGCCTCATCGGCTGCGGTGTCATCGGTTGCCGTGGGCTTTTCCGGCTCCGGTTCCACGCCGCCGGTCAGGTCGGTGATGCGCACCAGGCCGCGTTTTCCGGCGGTCTTGAGCTCGGCGGAGAGGTCCTTGCGGGCGATGCTCTTGCGTTCTCGCGGCCCAAGGTGAAGGGTTCCCTGGCCGGAGAGGTTGAACGTCAGGGGTTGGAACTGCAGGTTTCTGATCTCGATCACGGTAGTTCTCCTTTACGGTTGAATGGTTCGTTGCTCTGTCACGTCGCCGTGAAACTGGAAGGTTCGGTCCCGGATCAGCCGACCGTCGCGCAGGTCGCCGTCGTACACCGGGCAGGATTCGATGCGGATGCGTCCGGAGCTTTGCCGGAGGTTGGAGAGGTTCACCCGGGCCAGGCCGCCCAGAGGAACCAGTTCGGTGAGGTTCAGGCTGCCCTGGTCGGCGATGGCGATCTCCGGGTAAAGCTGGAGGAACCGCGACACCGATTCGTGAAAACCGAGCAGTTCGGCCTCCCGGTCCACGGTCACCACCAGGTCGAAATCGAGGTGATAGAGACGGGGAAACCGGCACTCCTCGAAACTCAGCTCCGCGACATTCTTCTCGAACAGGCGGCTCTGGCTGCGGCGGAAACGGTCCTCCGCCAGCTTCGGCCCCTGGAGGATGACGCTAGGGGTACGCTGGATCTCAAACAGGTCATCCGGGAACACCAGCACGGTGTCCGGGTGGATGGCCTGCTTGGCCAGGCGGATCAGTGTTTCTGTGACGGTCTGTATCGTGCTCAAAGGACGCCTCCGTTTTCTGCCTGGTTACTTACCGGAAGCGCTGGCGATGTGTCGGAGGCTCAAAGCGCGGAGCGGATCGCCTCGCGATAGTTCTGGAGGATCTGTTCGCGGTACTTCTCCATCACCGGATGCAGAAAGGGTCTGGCGGGGATGACGATGGTCGCGCCGTTCGGATGTTTGATGGTGGCCCCGTACTCCATGACGGCACCGATGTTCACCATGTCTTCCCCGTCCTTGTTAACGGTGCCGCGCAGCAGGCCGACGAACGCCTTGTCGGCCATGATCTTCTGGGTGATGGCGTTGACGAGAAAGCCGGTGTCGATGAGCGCCTTGCTGGAGCCTTTGCGCTCGATGGTGCTTGCGGCGAGCTTCAAGAAGGCCTGCCCGCCCGGGGCCTGGGAGCGAATCCCCCGCTGGATCTCGCGCACCAGAAAAAGGGCGTTGCGGATCGTGGCCTGACGCAGGGCCGTGGCCAGGCGTGGCCCCATGCCGGTGGTCAGCTTGGCGCGGGCCTTGTCCCAGTCACCGGTTCGCCTAACGCCCATTGAGCTTCACCAGTTGCAGGTTCTTGTGAGTGACGGTGCCGAAGAAGTGTTCTTCCTCCACACTCTGTATGCGATAGGTTTCCCTGTCGGTGGCCAGGCGGTCTTCACCCTGGACGTCGGCATCCGGAAGGACGCAGGCGAGCGCATCGATCTTGCCGCTCAGCTCCTCCGGCGGGGTTTCGTTCAGTTCGAGGGGGATGACGCAGATTTCCGTGTATTCGGCATCGTCGGTGCCGTAGAGCCGCTCGCCGGGAACCACGCGCAGGACGCGTGCAGTCTGGCCCGAGGAGAGGATCAGCCGGGCGACGTCGGCCACGGCTTCGGCGCGTTCCCGGTCATTCAACAACATCGAGATCGATCCCTTGTTCGTAGATGACCGGCGTAAGACCGCTCGGAGTCAGGATGTAGGCTTCCTGATCGAGCTGGGTGGCCGGACGCAGCTCGGTGAGCCGCTGCCGGTAGTCGGCGAGCAGATCGGCCTCGAGCTTGGCCCAGTGGCCGGGCTGGCCGGTTTTGTCCACCCGCTTGTCGCCGCTGGAAAAGGAGAAGGCGTTGGCGGTGGCCGAACGCATGACCTGGCAGGCGTGGATCTGCGCCATGATCACCAGGAGCTCGCGGACCTCGCCGGTGGGATCGGGGGTGATCTCTCCGGCCGTGATCGTCAGCGATTGGTCGAGGTCACGGCCGACCCGAAAAACGGCCTTCCGGACGCATCTCTCCAGAGTCTGGTCTTCGAAGAGAGATGCGCCCGGATCGGACAAGTCGAGCCGCAGGTCGGCGATCAGGTCACTCAGCAACACCTTGCAGACCCTCCAAACGGCTCTTGAGCGCGTCGATCACCGTGCGGCGTTTCTCGGTGTCCATGTAGCCTTTGAGGGTTTCCGGATTGGCTTCCTCGTTGACCCTGGAGATGGCGTCGGTGGCGGAGAGTTTGCTCAGGTCCACCGGTTCCGCGTCCTGGTCGGGCTCTGGAGGGGCGAGCGGTTCCTGCTTCGGTTTGTCGGCCATAGCCAGGCGGCCATTCTTGAGCGCCGCCTGGATCTGCTTGGTAAGGCGTTCCACCTCGACCACCTGGCCGGGCTTGAGTTTCAGCCCGGCGTCGGGGATCACCAGAACGCCGGGACGGATGTTCTTGATTCGATTCATCTCACGTCACCTCCCGGATTACGGAACCAATTTGACCTTGGCCATGATGTCAGGGCGGGTAATGCCCTGGCCGATTTCGGACCACACCAGCCAGCCGGTCTTGAAGCGGGTCTTCTGATCGATGGACTCCGTCTTCAGGTTTTCGCGCACCGGCATCTTTCCGACCTCTTCATCCGGGACGATGATGATCTCGTCCAGCGGCATGGAGGCGGTCAACAGGATGCCGCCGGTGCCGTAGTTCTTGATGACACCCTTCTGGCGCAGCTCGAGCTTGGTCTGGGGATCGAGGTTCCAGCCGCGCATGTCGTTGAACCGGCGGCCGCGCATGACGATGTACTTCACCGACAGCTCCAGGTCCTCGATGATCGAGATGGCCTCGTTCAGCGCCTCCTCGGTGAGCAAATCGCCGGTGACCTCGATGGTGTTGGCCGCCGGGATGGCCGAGGAGAGCACCGAGATGGTGCGGCGATCCATCTCCTTGCGGATGGCGTCGGCGGCGCTGGTCTGGATGTCCATCAGCGTGCCGATGTTGCCGTTCTTGAGGACGGAAACGTCCACCATCGGGTTGGAGTGGATGCGGTTGGTGGGGAACTCGACCTCGTCCTTGCCCACCTCCTGCTCCTGGGCGTCGCCGTCCTTGCTGATCCAATGGGCCTTGACGGTCGGTTTCTTCTGATAGACCGGACGTTCGCCCTTGGGCAGCGTGTGCTTGGTGAGCAGCAGCGAGGAGATCTCCTTACGCTTGATCTCCTGTTCGATGGGCGCGGCGATGGCGGCGGCAAGCGCCCGCATGCCTTCGGGCGACTCGAGAGCCTCGCTCATGAGCCGCGCCATGGTTTCCATGTACTCCTGGGAATGGATCTTCAACTGATTGGTTTTCATGTGCGTTGGCTCCTTGGGTTAGACGAGCAGGCGGAATTTGAGGACGCCGCTCTGTACGGAAATGGCGTGGGCGACGACGTGCTCTCCGGCCGCGACGCCGTTGGTCAGGCGACCGCCCGCTGAAACTTTCAGGTCGTCTCCGGCGACGACGGTTCCTTCGAAGGCGTCGGTCTCGTAGACGCCGCCGTCACAGTAGATGCCGGGCATTTCGCCACCGGCGTAGTCCTTGATCAGGATGCCGAAGGAGCGCTTGGTGGGATCGGTGTTGACGGCGAACAGGTCGTCGCCGACCACGCGGACCACCTGGCCGAGCTGGCCGTCGCCTTGGATGTGGCCGTCGCCATAGGCGAGGCTGCGGTGACACGGATTGATGAATGACATGGTGTTTCCTCCTTATGCGTTGATTTGCGAGTGTTCGGGAGAGTCCTCGCCGACACGGTTGCGGTAAGCGGCCATGAACCCGTCGCGCAGACGGTCTTCGAGCGACACCTTGCGGTCGTCCACATCGTGGGGCCGGACACCGGCGTCGCTGCGTAGCGGGGTTTCCGTCGATGCCTTGGCGGCGGGCTTGCCGCCCTGGTCGCTGTCGGCTGGTTTCTCTTCCTTGTCCTTGTCCGCTTTGGCCGATTTGGGCAGGCGTTCGTAAGCGGCCTCGGTGGCGGCGAAGGCTTCGTCGGACAGTTCGGCCAGGCGTTTCAGCTCGGCTTCCCGGTCCTCATCGGACGCAAAGGAGAGCCCTTGCTTCTCCAGCCGGGTGAGCAGCTTCTTGGCGCGGGAGCGGCAGGCGGCCGCCTTTTGTTCGGCTTCCAGTTCCTGGACGCGTTTCTGCAGCTCGGCGACCTGGGCCTTGAGCTGCCGGTTTTCCTTTTCCAGGTCGGTAACGCGGGCAGGATCGCCTTCCTGCTGGGCCGGTTTCTTCTTGGCCGCTTCGACGGCCGGTTCATCGGTAGGTTTGGTTTTGTCTTCCATCGTGGAATCTCCTTCGGGTTGGGATTGGTCGGGCTGGCTCTGAAGGGACGCCACCTGCAGAATCCTGGCGTTCTCGTCCGCGCCCTTGCGGTCGAGCAGTCCCAGTCCGGTGAAAGTGACGCCGTGCAGAATCTCGAAAACGGGTTGGCCGTTGAAATCACGGCCCTTGAATTTACGCAGGTGGGTGCAGTAGTCGGCCTTGTTCTGGAAGCGCTTGTGGCAGACCGAGCATTCGCCCTCCTGGTAGTCGCATTCCATGGAGACCTGGGAGATGATCCCGCGCTTCACCAGCTTGTAGGCCAGCCGGGCGGCCGGGGTGTCGTGAACGTACAGCTCACCGACGCATTCCACGCGGCCGCCGTTGTCGTCCTCCAGGTAGTCGGCGGCGACGATGCCACCGACGATGTCGTTGAACTCCTGCGAATGCTGCAGATCGACCTTCTTGTTCACGGCCGTCATGTGCCGACCGGACAACTCCTCGGCGGTGAAGTGATCGCCGTTCTTGTTGGTGCCGGTGCGACAGAGCACGAAGCTGAATTGGGGGTCGCCCGCCGAGCCGACATCCATGGCCTCGGTCGTGAGGCGTTCGCCTTCGCCCAGCCGGATGTCCACGGGGATGCTGGTGTGGAAGTTCGCGGCGGCGGCCATCGGAACGGGTTTCTCCTCCTGCTCGGCGCTGGCCTTGGCCCCGGGAGCGCAGACGAACAGACGCTCTTTGGCGTTGGATGCCTCACCGTGCTTGGAGGTGATGGCGTAGTGGTGATCCTTGGACTTCATCCGGCTCTGCTTGCCGAAGGAGCCGATGATCCGCTTCATCTCCTGCTCGTTGGGATAGGCGTGATCGCGGTAGGAAATCAGCCAGTGCGGGATGTGCTTGGCGTTGCCGAGAAAGGTCTGGAAGAACTCGTTGGCGTTGGCCTTGGTGACGGTCTTGTGGTCGGTCTCGTAATACTTGACCTTGGTGTCGGCCTTGATTTCGAGCCCTTCCCAATAGGTCATGAGCCCCTCCACGAAGTGGTAGGCCCGCTCGTAGTTGGTGGTCGAAAACTCAGTGGCGTAAGGCGGATCGAAGTAGGCCAGATCCGCCTTGGCTTTCGGCAGCAGATCGTTGATGTCCTGCCGGTATGCCTTGTTCTCCTTGTCGTTGTCGAAGACCAGGGCGTTGATGCGCTGCAGGTTCTTGCGCAGGCGATCCTTGAATTCGTCGGGAGTGTCCTGGCGGCGGCCATAATCGGTGGACGACGAGAAGTGGCCGAAGCCACCCTTGCCGCTCATGCAGGTTTTGCCGAGGCCGAACAGGGCGATGTCTTTCTTGAAGCCGGAGAGCTTGTCGCAGTTGGCGCGGATGGTGTCGATCAGCGCATGGACGCCCTTGGCGAAGAAGATGCCCTTGAAGTTGTCCTGAACGAAGCTGCCCGCCTTGGCGTTGTCGGCCAGGAGCGCCTCGATCTCGTCCTCGCTCATGCGAACCGAGTTGTTCTCGATGATCGCCTTGGCGGCGTGATGGCAGTAGCGGAGCCGGTCGTTGGCGATGACCTGGAGGCCTTTGGTCTTGTACATGTAGGCCACGACCGCAGACCCCGAAAAGGCGTCCAGCACCGTGCCAGTGCCTTCCGGGGTATGCTTCCAGATCCAGTCGACGAGCTTCTGCTTACTGCCGATGTAGTTGGTGATGTACTTGGGGCGTTTCTCGGGAGGGAGCTCTTCAGGAGCGGACTGTTCGGCGGCCTCGGTCCCGAGCGTGTCGGGATCGAGAGTCAGCGCCGCATCGGCCTCCAGTAGAAACGCCAGCCTTTCCAGGTCTGTGGCGAACAGTTCCATCAACGTCTCCGGTCAGTTTGCTGTGCTCTCCGCGACCTGCGGGGAGCATTCAGCGGTTACTTACCGGAAGCGTCGGCGATGTGTCGGAGGGTGACGGCGAATTTCAGCGGGCGGGGTTCAGACGGGTCAGAACGGCCTTGCCGCAGGCGTCGAGGGAGGGGTATTCGTCGCTCTCGGTGATCTCGGAAAAGAACCCGTCATAGGGGGAGCGGGACAGCCGGTGGTATTCGAGAAAATCCGCCGGAAGCGAGGTGGCCCCGGCCTCGACCAGACGGTTGACCACCCAGGCGGCCTCGTCCCTGCGGTCGGCAAGCCCGTTCGGCCCACGGTCGAGATAGTACATCTCCACATCCAGACCG
Organism: Desulforhopalus sp. IMCC35007; assembly: GCF_005116575.1. GTDB lineage: Bacteria > Desulfobacterota > Desulfobulbia > Desulfobulbales > Desulfocapsaceae > Desulforhopalus_A. Next base: position 119,204 of record NZ_SWCN01000015.1, read on the forward strand.
GGACCCGGCCCCTGAACCCAGACGCCCACGGGCACGTATTCCGGGGCGGTGGCTTGCCGGTCTGCGATTATCGAGTCGAGCATATAGCGCAGTTTCATGACCAGTCCTCCGCGATCCGTAGATGTTCGGCTAGAAGCTGGGCGTCGATCCGGCGGAATCTTTCGGCGCTTTTCTGGCGGTAGGCGATCCAGCGTTGCCAGTCCGCCGCGAGCTCGGTCTCCGAGACCGGCTCGATCATTTCGACATGGTGAATCCGGCCCAGATCGTCGGTCAGCTCGACAATCAGCCAGCCTTCGGCCTCCTTGCCGTCATGTTCGGCCATCAGTGTGTCTTCGACCCGGACATCGACCACCTTGATGGTGTGGGCGTGCTGAAAGCCCTCGTCGTAACCGAGTGCCTTCCAAAACAGCCAGAAATCGGTGCGCAGATGGTTTCCAGCGGTGTCGAAATGGGGAGCGATCCGGGTGACGGTTAAGCTGTCCACCAGGGCGTCCAGAAAGAGATCCCCGGATTCTCTGACGGTCATGCGACTGCCCCGGTTGTTGAACCAGTGCAGCGCTTCCTGCAGCCGTCGTTTCTCCTGTTCGATAAAGTCCTTCATGGTCATTGTTTGCGTTTGCTCCAGCTTTGCGGGGTATGGACGATGTCCTCCACCTTGCGCCCGTCGGGCAGTTTCTTGATGCCGCGCCGGGTGAAACTCTGGATGATCTCCCGACGTTCGTTGTCGCTTCTGGCCACGATGAATTCGATGTTGTCCAGCAGCGTCACCGAGTATTTGAAGATGGTCTCGTTGCCATGGCGCTGCGAGAACCGCTTCCAGTCGTCGATGCTGGCTCCCCGGTTGCGCTGCACGTAGTCGTCAATCACCTTGCCGTAGGCGTCATGGTCATAACTGATGGCGTCCATGCGGCGCAGCATCTGTTTCTTGAAGTAGAGGGCCGGTGAGGCGTCGCTGGCCGGTTGCTTCTTGATGCGGGTGAAGAAATAGCTCGCGCCGCCGGTCTGCATGTCGGCCACCGGGGACATTCCTCCCGGAGCCACGCCCATGCGCATTTTCTCGACCGTGCTGACCATGGCTCCGTTGTTCTCCATGATCAAGTCGATGAAGCCGGACATGCTCTCACCGTTGGTCAGATCGTGGACCAGCGAATAGCCCTTCATCTGTTTTTCCAGGTCCTCCTCGGTGATGTCGAACCGGAACTGGTGCCGGTATCCGCCCTTTGCGTCGCGGTCCAGAAAACCCGCCTGGTATTCGCCCAGCGGGTTGTATCCGGAAAGTTGGGTGATGTCCTGGACACCCAGTTCCTTTTGCCAATAGCCGCGCAGGGCCTGGACCCGCTCGGTGGTGGTGGCGTTGCGGTCGTCGAGGGATTTCTGCAGTCGTTTGTAATCGGCGCTCTTGTCGGTCTTGCGGATGTAGGCGAGCTTTTCGAGATACATCTGCTCCGCGTTTTCCGCCGTGGCCACCCGGGTGTCGATGCCGAGCTGTTCGAGCTTTTCCAGCATCGCTTCGACCCGTCCGGGGGTGGCATCGCCATCCAGGATCATTTCCAGCTCGCCGCGTTGGGCATAGAGGTTGGTGTCCGACCAGGGACGATAGCGGACCCGGGTGCCGTCCTCGAAGGTGACGGTGTACTGGTGCCCGTCCTGCATGCGGGAGTTGTGATTGAACAGCGCCCGGTTGTCGATGTCGTCGGCCTCGACGGTGATGGTGCCGGAACCGATCCTGCGCTTGGTGTGGGTCACCTTGCCGCGTTCCACCTTGAACGGCGGTTTCTCCTTGGGTTTCTGCGCGTCGAGCTTGGGCAGATACTGCTCAAAAACGCCGTTGGTGGCCCGGTCCCAGTCGACGGATTCTTCGATCTCCTTGACCCATTTCAGATAATGGTCCGCCATCTCCTTGACCTTGGGGTCGGCGCTCTTTTGCAGGGTCTCCAGTTTCTTGCGCAGGCGCAGGGCCTTGTCGATCTTGGTCCGGTTGTACTTGCCGTCGCCCACGTGGAAATTGACGTTTTTGACGGCGTCCAGAATTGTCGGAAAGAAGCTGTCTTCGACCAGCGGTTGTCCCTTTTCCCCGGCCGCCGTCTGCACATACCTGCGCAGCACCTCGTCGATGCGGCGGTCGGTGTCCGGCCGGATCTTCATCTTCACCACGGTGCGCTTCTTCCCCTTGAAGCTCTCGGTGAAGATCAGCGCGTTCTGGTCCTCCACGTCGCCGCTGTCGAAGGGCAGCGTCTTGCCCTGCCAGCCGAGTTTGCGGGCCTCCTCGACCAGGGTCTCTTCGGCGGAGGAGAGCAGCTTTTTCTTGCCGGTGGCGGTACTCAGCTTGTCGAAACGGAAGCCCCGATCCCCCAGCACATCGGCGTAATAACCCTCGAAGTCCCGCCGGAGATTGTGTTTCCGCTCCAAAGCCAGATCGTAGAAATGCCGCAGCCTGGCCGGGTCCTTGGCGAACCGTCCCTCGGCGTAGGGCCGCAGCAGATCGAGGTAATCCTCGTCGGCGATCTTTTCGACTTCCTGGATGTAGCGCAGGGTCGCGTTCGGATCGACCCGTACCTTCCCTTCCTTGGCCGCCCGGAAGACCTTGTTGTAAAACGGCTCTTCCTCGCCGCAGACGCCGTTGGGGTGATAGTCGAGCGAGAGCTTGTCCTGGCCCAGAAACTTGAAGGCCTGGCCTTTGTCGATTCCGTAGACGCGACCGTCCCTGGCACGGATGAATTGCTTGGAATGTCCGTCGTGGTTGGCGATCAGCCAGTCGACCACATGCTCGCGCTGGATCTGCTCCAGTTCGATGGTGGTCAGATCCTGGGGCAGAATGTTGCGAAAATCGAAATCGTCCCGCAGATCGCTACGCCATTTCTGGATGGAGCCGGTGCGGCCGTTCAACTGGATGGTGCGCACCTCTATGGAATGAGGGTCGATCAGGCGGCCGATCTTGTAGGCTGCTTCCTCTCCGAAGGCGATGAACTCATCGTCCTTGCGGTCAATGGGTTTGAACAGCCATTTGTCGCCGTTTTCATCGGTCCAGAACTCCTTTTCGTGTGCGCCGCCGACAGCGGCCTTGCCGGTTTTCTTGAATTTTGACGGCAGACCTTTCTGCTGCCATGCGGTATCGACGGTGGCGAACTCCGCGCCTTTCTTACCGATCTTGGGCTCGGGCGGCTTGACCGGGATTGGCTGCGGAGCCGGTTTCGGTGGCTCTTTCTTCGGCGTGGCTGGCTTGGCCGGTGCGGTTTTCTTCTTGCCTCCATGTTTTTCGGCCCAGGCTGCGTGCTTGGTGTCGATGCTGGCCTGAACCGCTTTGATTTTCGCCGGGTCGGTCTCGGTGAAGAGCGTGGTCAGCTCGTCTTTGTTGGCCCACTGCCAATACTGAACCTTGGTCTCCTTGGCGAGCGTCTTGAGCTCCGTCGATTTCAGCTTGCCGACCTGGTCCTGGAAGAGCTGTTTCTTGAGGGCGATTTCCTTGGTGTAGGCCGCCAGCAGATCCTGGGGTAAATCGGTGCCACCGGAAACCGCCTGTTCCGCCTTGGCAATCGCGTCGAGGAAATCCTTGTAGCCGGTCGGCGTGTCGGGAACGACCACGGCCTTGGCGGCGTCTTCGAGTGCCGTTTTCTGTTTCAGGATCAGCTTTTGTTTAGCCTCGTCGACTGCCTTTTTCTTGACCGACTCGGCCATGTCGGCACCGGCCTTCTTCTGCAGCGCCTCGACGAGCTGCTGCTTGTTCTTGAGGATGCCGATGCCGTGCTTCTGTTTGGCCGCCGCGAGTTCCTTGCCCATCAGGCCGCTATGGTCCACACCGGGCTCCAGCTTATCCAGCAACTCGATGGTCTCCTGTTTGGTCATGTTGAGGGAGATGCCGTTCTCCTTCGCCATCTCCTTGAGCTGCTGGGCAGTCATGCCCTCCAGCCCCTCGGCGGGAGGGATCTTCGCCATCTGGGCGGCGAGCAGCTTGGCCTGTTTGAGTTCCGCCTGCTTCAGTCCCAGCAGCTCGACCAGTTCTTCCTTGGTCCGCAGCAGACCGATCTTGTGTTCCTTGAGCTTGGCGCTGAGCGCCGCTCCGGCCAGGTCGCCGTGATCGATCCCCGGTTCGGCCAGATCGAGCAGCTTGATGAAATCGGCCTTGGTCCGGGCAATGGCCACGCCGTTCTGTTTCGCCAAGGTCTGGAGCTGTTTGACCGTCAGCGAGCCGAGGTCGGCGATGTCGCCGTTTTCAAAGGCGCTCTTGAGCTTGGCGTTCTCCTTGGCCTGGGCGTCGGCCATGCCTTCCAGCACATGGGGCGGGAGAATGCAGGCGTCCCCCTGCGATGCCTGGGCGGCAGCCTTGGCGGCCATCTCGCTACCGCATACGGTCATCGGCCAGGCCACGATGTTGGTGCAGCGGCAGTACGGATGCGCGGGTTGCTGGGGGAACTTGTCGATGGGAAAGGTCTTGCCGTCCAGGCCGCCGCAGACCGGGCACATGCGCTCGTCCTCCATGGCCAGCCATTCCAGCTTCTGGATACCGACCCGCTCGTGGAACTTGAGCCTGCCCATGTTGTGGGCGCGGAGAACCTCGGTGCGGGCGATCATCTCTATGCGGTACTGGGCCTTGCTGAACACCCGGCTTCCGGCCTGGCGAAAGGAATCCTTGTTGACGATCACCTTGCCCATGTCCCGGACGATGTCGTCGGCCCCCTTGCCCGTGGCGACGCCGTTCAGGATGGTGCGCTTGATGCCGTCTGCGAGCTCGCGGTGGACGTCACCGGCAAGGGTAAGGTTGTACTGCGCCATGAAGTCGAGCGCATTGGTGTCGACGATGGTGAACACCTTGGTGGCCAGCTTGTCGATGCCTTCGGGCTTCAGGTCGGCGTAGAACGGCAGCGCCGCGTCGGCGAGTTCTCCGATTCCCTGCTGGATACCGAGCTTGAAGGAGTCCTTGGTCGTCTTGCGAAAGACCAGGGTCTGCTCCCGCTTGAGCCGCTTCATGGTGTCGTCGAGTTCGAGCTGGAGCTTTTCCAGCCCCTTGAGGGCGGCGAGCTTGTTGTCCGGCAGGGAGCCGAGGGAGCGGTACTGGAGGATGGCGCGGGCGACCTCGTCTTCGGCCTGTTTCAGCGCCTGGGTTAGCTGGGCCGTGACCTGGTCGTTGTAGCGGTTGCGGGCCGTAAGGCTCTTCAGGGTGGCCGACTGGATGCGCTGCTTGAGGTCCGACGGCATCATCGGGGCTCCCCCCGCAGGTCGATGAAACGACAGGCCGGGGCGTCGAAAGTGCGCTCGCTGTTGTGGACCCGGCAGTGGTTGGTGTCAGCAATGAAGTGGCTGCACTCGTCGCACACGGCCGCGTTGCCGGTGGACTCCAGGTCGCCCGACCAGACTAATGCCGCCTCCGCCGTGGGTTCATCGTCCTCGGCCGGAATCCCGAGCATCTTCCGAGCGCGAGGCACGCTGAGAATCCCGGAGACGACCATATCCACCACCGGCTTCACCTGCTTCTCGTCCATCAGGTCGATCTGCTTACGTTCGGTCTCGCGGTTGGCGGCCTCGATGTCCGGGTCCAGGTCCATCTTGAGCTGAAGGCTGGAGCGGCTGATGAGCTTGCGGTCGTAGAGTTCGATGAGGAGCTTCTTGAAATCGACCGCGTCGCTGGGGTCGAGGTCGTTGAAGATGAACTGGATGCTTTTGTCGCCGTGGCCGTTCAGCTCCATCCAGTCGTCGAACACCCAGTCGAGGAGCTTGCGGGCGGCCTGTTTGATCTCGCGGATCATGACCATCATCTTCTGCATGCTCACCGAGGCGGTGGCGAAATTCGGGCCGTCGCCGGTTACCAGCGAGCGTGACAGACCCAGGGCCACCACGATGTCTTCCTTCACCTCCTTGACCTTGTCCTCGACGTTGAGGACCTGGCCATCGGTGCCGTGGGTTTCGACATTGACGTAGAACGGGACCACCAGGCCGCTTTTCATGTCCATCTTGTTGACCATGTCGCGGACCTGTTCGAGCATCCGCTGGTCCGGCATCACCATCTTCTGGCCGAACGCGCCGCCCACCTTGAGCAGGCGAAAGGGCGTAGCCCAGCGCTTGGCGATGGCCTGTTCGGCCCGGCGGTAGTCGCGCAGCAGTTCGATGGCTTGAAAGGCGGGAAGCACGAGGGAGTTGCCCCGGGGCGAGAAGGCCGGAGCATCCCATTTGAGGTGGACCACCTGTTCGACGGGCAGCGGGATGGATTCCCCGCCGCCGGGGGTGTCCTCTGGAAATTGCCGGGCCTCGATCAGTTCGCCCTGGGCGTATTTGACCTTGACCGAAACCGGGTTGACGCAGACCAGCTCCTCGATGTCCTGGCCAGACTTGGTAAAGCGCTTGAAGCCGATGGCGTCGCCTTTCACCAGGAGCTGAAGAACCATGTCCTTGATGAACTGCGAGACGTTCAGCCGCCAGGCGGCTTCCAGAGACTGCTCCTTGAGGTTCTCGTCGTCGCTGGTGATCTTGATCTCGTCGCCCACGGCGAAGGTGCGCCAGGAGTTGACGCAGTTCTTCACCAGCGGCTCCTCGACGTAGTATTCCCAGGCCTTACGGGCGCGTTCTTCCCAGGTGGCAGGAATCGCTTCGGCGGCGTTCACCTTGGCGAAGGCTGCCGAGTCGAGCGCTGCCGCTGCGGCCAACGGTGCGATGACAAAGCCGGTGGTATCCAGGCTTTCGGGTTGTTCGTCCTGATGGGCGGTACTTTCCACGTGATCCTCTCGGTAGTTTCGGCCATGACAGCCGCACATTCGGCCCGTGTGGGCCGAACCCGGCTCGATGCCGGTTACTTACCGGAGCGGGGTGGAAAGCGTCGGAGGATGCGGTCAGATGAAGACCGGGTTAGTGAGGATCGGCTTAAGCGAGACCACCTCTTCGCCGACCGGGTCGAGGTTGCCTTCCTCCCGGATCAGCATGGCGCAGCGCACCGCGTCGATGATGTGGTCGTTGCCCTTGGAATAGATGATCTTGCCGTCACGCAGGGTGTAGGTGTGGGTGGTGAACTGGTCTTCCACCTCCAGGTCGTCCGAGGGGAAAATGAGCTGCTTGCGCTGTAATGCCCCGTTGATGAGGCTGGTCATCAGCTCCTTGGTCCGCTTCTTGACTTCCTTGCCGTCACGGACCGCCAGCCGGGTCATGCCGCCGAAATCGTATCCCTTGAGCCTGCCTTCCAGCTCCAGACCCTTGTATTTGTCCAGGGTGAGCAGCTCCTGAACCACGGCCAGACCGTTGCCGCCATTGTCCACGCCGATGCCCGCCGGGGTGTAGTAACGCTCCAGCAGCGCGATGATCTGGGCGATGTGCGGATAGGAAACGTGTTCAAGATGCACGCGCAGGATCATCTTCAGCAGCGTCCGCTCACCGATCTCCATCTCCTGGAATACGACAATCTCGGTGGGATCGTTGGTGTAGCCCAGGTCGCCGCCGACCCAGAATTGTCCGCTGCGGGGTGTGAGGTTGAGCAGCATCTCCAGCCGGTCGTGGGCCGCTTCCTCGGTGTCGCAGTCGCGCAGCTCGGAATCGGTGATGACGATCTTCTGGTACTCCAGCAGATCCTGCCGACAGAGGTTGAATTGCTCGACATTGAAGGCCCCATAGGAAGGCTTACCGTGTTCACCGGCCACCTCGTGCTGCCAGCCGGAGCTGTCGCGGCCGCCGTAGAACTCCAGCAGTTCGACCTCGCGATCCTCGGTCCACAGAGGATTGAGCCAGGACGGCCAGCGGAACACATGGAACTGCTCCGACGAGGTGAGCCGGTAATAGGTGGTGTCGCGCAGGCCGTTGGGCGTGGAGTAGATGCGCAGCGTCCCACCGGCCTTGAGGCACTGGCGCAGCGCCTTCCAGGCCCGTTCGGTCAACCAGGCTCCTTCATCGACCCAGACGCGGCCCACGTGCAGGGACCGGAAGGCGTCGCCATAGGCCCCGGCCGGGCGGAAATAGAGCACCGAACCGTTGGTGAACTCCAGCCGGAAGTAGGGTTTGCGGTGGATCTTGGGTTTGCCGTACTTGGTCAGGGCGATGCTGTTCATCAGATCCGGGTTGGTGTCGAGCTGGAACTCGATCTCCTCGATGATGGTATCGAGATGTCCCTGGTGCGGAGCGGCGATGAGGCCCTGACCGCCCCGGGTGGTGAAGGCGTAATGGAGCGCGTCGGTCGAGAGCACGATGGACTTGCCCACGTCCCGGCCGTCGAGGTGGATGATGTTCTTGGCCGGGCAGCGCAGGTCCTCCACCTGGTGCGGCCAGTAGTCGCGGCCTGAGCCATCCCGGTTGTAGAGGTAGGCTTGCCCCCACAACACGGGATCGCTCAGGGTCGCCGCGAGTTTGCGCTCCTTGTCGGTTACCGCCATCAGTGCATTCCTGTCCTCAAGGCGTTGCCGAGGATGGTGCCCACCAGTTCCGTCAGGATCTGCTGCACAGCCAGGGTGTTCTTCCGGTCGTGGACAGCTTCCTGAATGTCGATGATGGCCTGGTCCAACTCCGCCCAGGCCAGGTACTGCTGCTGGGCCGCTTCCAGACGGCCGAGGGCGTTCTCTATCCGTCCCGCCGCCAGCTCGGTGCCGATTTCGACCAGGGCCTCACCGGCCTGGCGGACGGCATCGCTGTTTTCCTGAAGGATCTCTTTCATTGGCCTGCCTCCTGGTTCGAGCCGTTGGCCCACTGGTCAAGGGCGTCCACGGCGGTCTGCAAGCGCAGGCCGACACCGGTCAAGCGCTCGGCGTCCGGGTGGCCGACCTCGCGCAGCGCCTTGTTGGCCTCGGTCACATACTCGGGTGTGTGGCGGTTGACGGTGGCCACTGCCGACTGGATCTGGGCCGGAGGCCGGTAGGTGGCGCAGCCGGTCATGATCCCGGCCAGGACCAGCGGGATGGTCCATTCGAGTGTCTTCTTCAACATGTTGATCTCCTTTGGTTTATGGGTTTGGGGCACATGCAGAAAGATCTCTGCAAACACTTGATTTCCAACGAAATAGAAGCGTCATTGGATGTGACGCGGGATGGTCCCGCATCCAAGAAAACCGGAACCGGAGGCAGGCCATGACCTACGACAGAAACCGCCAGCAGGCACTCAAGGCGTACCGAGAAAAGCAGGAGAACATTGCCCGGCTGATCGAGGGCATTCGCGGCAAGCTCGAAGCGGACGCGAAACAGCCGGACATCACCTGGGCGAGCGTCGGCTCCCTCGGTCACGTCGAGGAACTGCTGCGGGAGCTGGACGAGTTCCTGTCCTAAACACACCGGGCCACCGACAAAGGAGACATCGACATGACCGAATGCACCGTGCATCAAGCCGCCGAGGCTTTCATCGGCTACCTGCGGGAATCCGGAAAGAAAGAGCGGACCCTTTACACCTACCGGAAGGACCTCGACGCGGTTGAGGCCTTCTTCGGCGCGGATCGCCAGCTCGCCGAGATCCGGCTTCCCCAGGTCGGCAAGTTCTACAAGTCCGACCTGCTGCTCAAACTCCCCGACGGCAAGGAGCGGGCTGAACGCACCGTCGCCAAGACCGTCCGTGTGTTCCGCATGATGATGGTCTGGGCCAGGGAATCGGGGCGCATCGCGGAGCTGCCGCTGCCCAAGAGCACACCCATGGGCCACAGCCGGGTGAAGGAGTCCAGCGATGAGCAACCGAACGGCTGACCTCGACCTGACGGGCGCGACAGAGGCGTTCTGTGCCCGCCTGTCGGCCGAAGGACGCTCCCCTGCGACCATAGCCGCATACCGCCGGGATCTTGCCCTGGTGGCCCGCGTGGCCGATGAGCTGGCCCCGGGTATCGTCTGTCGGGCGGTCACGGCCGGGCTCCTCGACCAGGTGTTCTCCGCCGGGGCGGTCACCGAGAGTGAGCGCGGCCCACGCTCAGCGGCCTCGCTACATCGGATGAAGGCGGCAGTGCGGGCCTTTTTCGCCTGGGCCTCCGAGGCTGGCGTGGTCGATGACAATCCGGCCCGGTCCATCCGCATGCATCGGCTGCCGAGAAAGCTGCCGGTGTTCCTGACCGCCGCCGAAAAGAAGCGTCTGCTCAAGGAGCTCAAGGGACGGACCGACTTCTCCGCGCTGCGCGACCGAGCCATGATCGAGGTGCTGCTGGGCACCGGGATCAGGCTTGGCGAGCTGGCCGCACTCGACATGGATGACATCGACCTCGACGCCAAGCATCTGCGGGTGCGGGCCAAGGGGAATGTGCCGCAGGTCAAGTTCATCAAGACCGACCTCCGCACATTGCTGCGCCGTTACCTGGCAGAGCGCCGTCGACACGGCCACCCGGAAATGGAAGCCTTGTTCCTGTCGAACAGGGACGGCAGACTCTGCCAGCGGCAGATTGCCAACCGACTCGCTTACTGGCTGCGGAAAGCCGGGATCGAAAAGGAGCTGACGCCGCACGGGCTGCGGCATACCTTCGCCACCCACCTCTACGGCGCGACCAATGACCTGCTCGTGGTGCAGCGGGCCTTGGGGCACCGGGACGTGTCCACCACCCAGATCTACACCCACCTCGTGGACGGTCAGCTCGAGGAAGCCCTCGAACGACTCTGATCCTTCCGGACCCGACGATGGGAGCGGCCTCGGCTGCTCCTATTTTCGTTGGGCGAGACAGTGTCGAAGACAGTGAATGACAGTGCCCGCAGAAGAACACATCCGCCGATGATGAATGATCATGACGACGGACCTGAACCTCCCGGGTGGGACGGGAAATATCTGTTGACCGGAATTTCTCCTTCGCTGTCTGTCGGCCGCACATGCCAATAACTGCTTGGCTTATGCGCTCCGGGCGCGGAACACACATGGCAATATCTGCTTGGCATATGCGAGGTCTGTTGCCGAAGGAATGGCTGTTTGCGGGGCTTGGCTGGTTCTGCCTGGGGCTCGACATGCCAATATTTACCTGGGTTGTGTGAGAGAGCTCCGGCGTGAACATGCCAATATCTACTTGGGTTATGCGGCTCGGCTTATGCGCACACATGCCAAGCGGATATCGAGAGCTGCAGGAAGAAATCGAGGAGTGGAAATGATGATCGGCAGCAGGAGAATGCCGATTCCGAAAGTGCAAGGAACACGTCTTATCCGCAATTCCTGGTGAAGCTGTCTGCCGTAAGTCGCCGTGTGCCGGGGTCATCGGAAAATCCCTCCATGGTGTTATCCGCAATTCTTTCCGCGTTTCTTGCGGCCGGAGGGTTTCGTGCCCGGGGCGTTGGCGGCCTCGGCCACCTTCTCGAGCAGCGCCGCCGCCCATTCCGCCGGAGAGGTCTGCGGGCCTTTCGGCTCCTCACCCTCACGGGCGATCTTGGTGGTCTTGAGATCCTTCATGTGGCAGCGGATCATCCGGTCGAGCTTTTCGGCGGCGTCGGTGTTCCCCTCGATCTGGGCGCGGACCAGCTTCACCGAGTAGACGCCCACCAGCTCCACCTGCAGGAAGTCGCTGGACTTGTTGAACTCGAAGTCCTGGTTGAGGCGGTCGATGATCGCGTCGAACATGACCTTCTCTTCCGGCGTCAGGCAACGGTCGGCGAAGATGCCGTGACGCAGCCGGTTCTGGTTGCCCTCGGGCGCACCAGGCCCGCGCCGGGGCGGTTCGGTCTTGCCCTCGTTGCGGTGCCAGCGGTCCAGCGTCTCTTTGTCCGGTTTGTTCAGTGCCACGTGGAAATCCTGCCGAATATTGTTTTCCCAAGCCGGGATACGGGGCGGGAGGCCGATTTAGCCTCCAAACGCGCTCCCGCCGGTTCAGGGGTTACTTACCGGAAGCGGCGCTAAACTGTCGGTCCCGACCCTGTTTTCGTTCGGCGGCGATGATCTGGTTGACCCGGCGGGTGGTCACTCCGGCGAGGTTGGAGATCTCCTGGCTGCTGATCCCCTGCAGATGAAGGGCAAGCACTAGGTCGCGGCGTTCCTGGTAGAAGCGGCTCGGTGCAGGAACCCAGAGAATTCCGGTGTAGTGCTTCTGGATCTGCTCGAAGAGTTCCTCGGGCAGGACATCCTTGGCGTTGGCGTAGCGCTTCTTTTTCTTCACGGCTCAATCCTCCACTTTCTTCATCCACGGCTGCGGCACGTCCGGGTTGTAGAACCGCAGCGTGCTGGGACGCCCGGACTTCGGCCCGTGGATAATTTCGATAGAACGCTCGGTGACCTCGCCAATCTCCTGATCGCCATCGACGAAACAGACCAGGCCGTAGTCCTCGCCGCAGGGAAACCGGAATCGGCCCTGGTTCTGATAGAGGCGTGCCTCGGACCAGCCCTTGGCCATGGCCTCCTCACGGATGGCGTCGACCTTGGCGACAGCCTGGGAAGTCACAGGCTGCTTACATTTCCAAGCTTGGTTGCCGGGATAAATCCAGTCCTTTCTGGGAGCTTCGACAGGTTTCTCCTGGGGCTCGGGACGAAGCGTGGGTGGCCGGTAGTTCTTCGGGGAAAAAGAGTGCAGGACCTCCTGCAGGCTATCCTTGCCGAACTCCCGGATGGCCAGCTCCTGCAGGGCGTTGAATCGCAGCCGCAGCGTGTTCCAGGCATCCTCTGGGAGCTTTCCTGCCTTGTGTGCGGCTTGGGCGGTAACCATGCGGGAACGTAGCCAGGCAAAGTATTCAGGCGACAGGCGGCGACACAGCGTACCGTCGATCTCCTTGTCTTCAGGCCAGTCGCGAGCGTCCTCGATCTCGTGGACCTCGAGCCCTGTGGAGACATAGATGGCGGGCTGCGGTGGTTGCGGTGGTAATGATGGGGTTTCACATCCTGCCGAGGCGTCCTGCCCACCGGCGGTGTGCTTGATCATGGTTTTCAGAAGGCTCATGGCTTCAGGCTCCAGAAATACGGGTTAATCGCTTTTCCCGTTACTTACCGGAGCTGTCCTGAAACCGTCGGAGACCATCTGCTGCGGTGGATACGTGCGGTGGCTGCGGTGGTCGTGCGGTGGAAGGTTTTCTCGTCCCACCGCAGTGGGTAGTTCTTTGTTTGTTATTTGTTTTTAGATAGTTATGAAGAAAGAGAAGATAGAGTGCGGTGGTTGCGGTGGTATTTGGGAAATGTCTCTCACGCTGGGCCGGAATTTCCCTGGCGTGGGATGTCGGGTTGGTAGGTAGAAAAAATATTTCAGCCCATAGGGGGTGAGACCTCTGGGTTTACCACCGCAACCACCGCAAAGGCCATGAAAGCCTTGTCTGGCAAGGGTTTGGTGTGCGGTGGTTATCCACCGCAAGGGACAGCGGTGTTCACCGCACCACCGCAAAACCGGAGCTGCGAATACTCAATCCGTTGTCTTTCGATTATCTATAGAAATCATAACGTTCGTTTCATGTTGACCCAGGTGCCACCGTTTACTAGTGACCTGTTGGAGGAAATGCAAATCATGGCTGATCAGCAACAGGCCACAGGGGCAATCTCTCAGGGCATTCTCTAAGCACTCGATTGCTGGAAGATCGAGATGATTTGTCGGTTCATCCATAACAATTAAATGCGGCTGACGAATAATTCCAAGCGCCAATAGCACCTTGCGCAATTCACCTGGGCTGATATCAAGGTTATGTAACAGTCGTTCAGGGCGTGACCCAAGAGCACTCACCACTGTCATGATTTTACCAAGTTGTTCATGGGAAAGGTGATTTACATCTGCCATGATTTTTCGGGTTTTCATCATGTCAATCTCTTGCGGTAAATATACCAAATGCTCATTAGGAATATCTATGTGGTTAAGAATATGTCGAATAAAAGTTGTCTTTCCCATTCCATTTGCTCCAGTAATAGCAATACGATCGTCACGTAGCATTGAAATCTCTGGTATATGCAATTTTCTTGATTCATCGAGAGCGATTATGTCAGCAGGAATAGTAAAGAGGATTCGACGTGGAGAGACGGAACCATCGATCCAGAAATGAGTTGCATAGCGTTTCTTGATTTTTATCTCAGAAATTTGTTCCTGCCCATGCTTTATACGACCTTTTAATTGCTTAGCAAGACGCCCGGCATGACCATCCTGTCCTGAAACACGAGCCAGGTCGATTTTGGCACGCCCATCGCTGTCACCACGTGCCAAATGACGTTTCGATTTCTTTTTGTTGGCGCGTGAGGCTTTAGCGCAGCGACGTTTCGACTCGTCCTTTAATCGTTCCAGGTTTTGTTGCAAACTATGACGTCTATCCTGCAAACTTGATTCTTCCCGTTTAACATCTGCGGCAGCTTTCGTATAATTGCCAGGTTGTATTATGGCTTGAGGGGGGTCGAGAAAAATACATTGCTGGCAAAGAAGGTCAAGCAAATCTCGGTCATGGCTAACCAGCAGACCAATACCACGAAATGATGTAAGCGCTTCTATAAGCAGCTCACGGGCCGTAATATCAATATGATTGGTCGGTTCATCAAGAAGAAGGACATCCGGTTGTTGCCAGAGAGCGACAGCAATTTGAGCACGCTTACGCTCGCCATGACTTAGTGTCTGCCAGCGACTTACCCAATCATCGCCAATCCTTAGCTTTCCACGCAGTACGCATGCCTCTGCTTCAACCGTAGAAATCAAAAGTGATAGCTGTGCCGGAACATCGTCAGTGCGCTGCGGGCAGAAAACTATATGTCCGGACCGTTTGATAGTCCCTTGCTGTACCTGTAGATGTCCTGCCGCAAGTTGCAGAAAAGTCGTTTTCCCTGCACCGTTTGGCCCTACGATTCCTGTCCATCCTTCCGCAAGATGAACTGTGATATCCTCAAGCAATGAGGATATTGCACTATCATAAGAAAAGGTAACGTTTTGAAAAGATATTGACATTGTTGACCTCCAAGCATGCTGTAACAAAACATACTGGACGTCCCATTCCCATGGAATCAGCTAAAATAAAAAATGCCACGTCTTAAACGTGGCATTCAAATCATAAACGCTGAAGCCACCCAAGATCTACGGAAACAGAACGCCATTTTTTGGATAATTTAACGATCCAAAATGGGAACACGAAAATTTCGTGAAGGCTCGTTTCCGTTAGATTCTCAAGGGTATACCTCCATATAAATTTACTTCTAACTTAGCATCACAGGATGATGGCGTCAAGTTTTGCCTTTGATTTTGATAAAGTTCAGTGTCGTCATATCATCCAGTTTGGGCAAAAAAATTCCATTTACCTGCTCTTGTGGCAGATCCGGTACTCGAAGTTCTTGGTGTGGGCGTTGCGCTGCCGGTCGATGTCGAACCCGGCGTCCCGGATGACGTCCAGGTCGTTGCTGATGCGCCGACCGAGCTGAGCGGGCTTCTTGTATTCGAACTCGAGGTTGAATTCCCGGCCGACCCTGCGCAGCGCAGCGAGCAGTCTTCCCGCCGACACCGGTTCCATGGTGTTCTCGTTCTCGAACCTCACCTGGTAGCGTTCGATGAACCCCACCACATGGTTTGCCCGGTCGTCCTCGCCGTAGCGGGCCTTCTCATCCAGCTCCACCGCGTTCTGATAAGCGTGGAAGAGCGACGCCAGCGCCGTTGCGATGGGGTTCGACTCCCGCGCCATCTCCTGGCTGGTGTCGTTGATGGAATGGATCTGCTCGATGAACAGCGGGCTCAGATCCTCGAGTCCGGTGGTCACCTCGTGTTCCTCGGACCCGGCCAGCATCATCAGGTACATCAGGCTCAGATAATCGTTGCACCGGCGTTTGCCATGGGTCGGCATGGTTCGGTGCAGCAGGCGCATGACCTGTTTCTGGGCTCCGTCCCGGATCATTGCCAGCACATGGCTGGTTCGCTTCATGATGGCCGAAATGATCAGATCCCGGTTCTGCTGGATGGCGGAGATGACCTCCGACTCCAGAAAGCAGTCGCTGGCCTGGTTGGCGAGGTCGAAGTTGATGACGAAGGACCTCGACAGGATCTCCGAAAGCTCCCCGCACAGCGGCTCGATGCCGGTGGTGTTCAGCAGGCACTTGGTCCGCTCGGTGATGGTCTCGCTGTCGGTGCCGCTCTTGCGTTTCTCTTTGGCGATGCCGGTGATGCTGGTCAGCATGAAGGTGGTCAGATCCTCGGTCATCTGCTTGACCTCGATGTTGTCGAGGACGATGAGCGGGTTCTGCGAGCCATCGGTATAGTTCGCCGCGTCGGTTGCCTTCTTGTGCTGTGGCTCGCCGAAAAGCAGCGTCGACGTGATCTTGCTGGCGGTGGTCTTGCCCGATCCGGCCGAACCCTCGAAACGGGTCATGGGCCGCGTCCCGGCGAAGTCGATCAGCAGGAAGCAGGAGAGCCAGGAAAGGATGAGAAAGCGATCTCCTTGCGGGCAGGTCATGTTGCCCACCAGCAGATCGACCAGGAGCCGGTCCGCCTCTTCGAGGTCGGCGTCTGGCAGGAATTTCAGCGGCTTCATCTTGCGCGAGCCGTCCAGAATGATGCCGTCCTCGTTGCCGCCGTTCTTCATGATCTGAATCTCGTCCGGGGTGATCTTGGCGATCTCGTGCTCCGGATTGTTCAGGTTGAAATAGACGGTGTACGAGGCCACATCGGTGTGCAGCCAGGAAAAATGGTCGCGCACCTGGCCACGGATCATGGCCAGGCTGGGCAGCACCTCAAAAAATGTCCGACCGCCGTTGGAAGTCGGCACCATGCCCGTGTGCTTGTAGAGCATGGCCGCGTAATGGCGCTTGCGGCCTCTGTCCGGTGAATCCATCCAGTAGATGGCGTTATCGAAATACATGAACGGCTCGCCCTGCAGGGTGTGAAAGAACTGGGCACCGTTGGCGGTAAACCAGTCGTAGGCGGCCTCGGCGGCCAGTGTGTAGTCGGGAGCGCCGTTCTCCAGTTCTGTGTCGATCAGCACCTCGTCGACCCGGGCGCGGCATGATCCGGGCATCGCGCCGGACATCCGCTTGGCCTTCTTCTTTTCGTTACGGAACTCGACCTTGCGGTCCTTCTGGATGGCGCGGATCTGCTCTTTCAGGGTGGCCATCGAAACGCCACCGCCGATGCGCTCCTGCACCAGCTTCAGCAGGCGGGACTGTTCCAGCGGCGACTGCTCGGAAATCTCCCCCAGGATCGGTTCGAGCAGGCGGTTGCGTTCCTCCTCTTCAGCGCCCTCGGGCAGCGAGCGCACGCCGAACTCGATGGGCGTGCTGGCCTCGGCGAGCAGACGTTCGAAATCCTCCCGGGTATGCCCGGCGGCAATGTAATCGTTGACGTCGATCTTGGCGGTGGCGAGAAGCGCTTCGGCCGCCTGAATTTCCTGGGCGGAACGCCCCGCCAGCAGCTTGGCCAGCT
The DNA here is from genome assembly GCF_005116575.1 of Desulforhopalus sp. IMCC35007. Classification (GTDB taxonomy): domain Bacteria; phylum Desulfobacterota; class Desulfobulbia; order Desulfobulbales; family Desulfocapsaceae; genus Desulforhopalus_A. Next base: position 136,395 of record NZ_SWCN01000015.1, read on the forward strand.
CCTTCGGCCCCACGCTCGCCGTCAGGCTGAAGCGTTCGGTCAGCTCCTGCCGGGCCGCGATCTGTGTCTCCGACAAGGGCAGCGTCACCAGGCGGGTGTCGATCTTGTGTTCGGCCAGGGTGCGGGCGGTTTGCAGCGCCCCTTTGAGACCGGCCTGGGAGAGCTCGTTGTCTTGACAGATGTAGACGGTTTCGACGCCGCGCAGCTTGGGGATCAGGCGCTCCCAATCGGCGGCCCGGATGCGGACGGTGGCCGGAGATACGGTGGGCAGGCCCAGTTGCATCAGCGCCAGGCAATCGGTCACCCCCTCGGTGATGATCACCTTGCCGGGCCTGGCCAGCAGACAGTCCTCGTTGAACAGCAGCGCGTTGTTGATGAAATCGGCGACATAAGGCCGCTGGTGCTCGTCGTGAACGGGCAGCTTCTTGTATTTCCCTTGCTCCCAGCCCGCGTCCGGGGTCCACGGCGTCTTGCGGCCGATCATGAACACCACCCGGCCACGGCTCCAGTATGGAAAGACGATCCGGCGCTCGAAAAATGGCGTCAGGCCGTCCTGGCTGGTGGGGCGGAAAGCACCGGTAGCGGCGAGCTCTCGCTTGGAGAAGCCGTCTTCCCCCCCGGTCAGTTGGGCGACCGCGCCGGACGCGTTGTCCGCGTAGCCGATCAGGAGATCGTCGATAGTCTCCTCGCTCAGGGCGTATTTGGATTTCAGCCAGTCGAGGACCTCCGGCGACTCCTTGAGCCGGGCGTGGTAAAGCCTGGCCAGCGCCGTCAGCGCGTCCTTGACCCGCAGCTCAAAGGCGCGGTCCGCCTCCGTCTGGGCCAGACGCTCTTGACTGAGACCATAGCGCGACAGCGGCGGCAAGCCCGCCTTCTTGGCGAGATAGTCCCGGGCCTGACGGTGACTGTCCGGCATCGGACCGGATTGTCCGGCGGTTACCGAGCCCGTCTGAATGAACTCCACGAGCTGCAGCACGTCGCCGCCGACCCCGCAGCCGAAGCAGTACCAGCCCTGCTTGTCGAGCATCACATGCAGTGACAGGCGCGACTGGCTCTGATGGTTGGGACAGTCGCACATCAAGCGCTGGCCGGTCTCCTGGGTGATCCGTCCCGGCAGGAGTTCCCGGGCCACCTCACCGATGTCCATCTCGGTGACGAGCCGGTAATACTCCCTGACGTTATCCGTTCCGCCCATACTCATTCGGCCTCCGCGACACGGGCGAAGTCGTCTTCCGCGTGCTGGGCGGCGTCCAGGAATAGGGGCAGGAAGGTCCGGCGGTCATCCACCTGGCAACGCTTGGCGCAGTTCTGGATGCCCCAATGGTCGCCCAGGACAATGGCGGTGCGCCGGGCGCGGGTCACCCCGGTGTAGAGCAGGTTGCGGTGATGCATGAAGGAATGCGCCTTGTGGACCACCACGACGGCGCAGGGGAACTCGGAACCCTGGGTTTTGTGGATGGTGAGCGCATAGGCGAGCTGCAGATCCTGCAGGTCGGGCGAACCCTTCTCCAGCTCCACCGGCATGCCGTCGAAGTCGATGACCAGGGTGCCGTTCGCGAGGACATCGACCACATAGCCGATGGCACCGTTCATCACGTTCAGGTCGTAGTTGTTCCGGGTCTGGATGACCTTGTCGTGCTTGAGAAACGGAGCGCGGCGGCCCATGGCGACCGGCGGGACCTCGGTGTTCCAGAGCTTGCGCTGGATGAGCCGCTGCAGTTCCTCGTTGAGTTCCTTGGTACCGAGCGGTCCTTTGTGGGTCGGCGTCAGCACCTGCACGTCCTTGATGATGTCGAAACCCAGGGCGTCGAGCCGCTCCTGAAACAACTCCAGCAGGAACGAGCGTGCCGCCATCGGATCGGTGAACTGATCAACCAAATACCAATCCCGGCATCCGGCCACCGACGCCTCGCTGGTCTTGCGCACCTCGCCCTTGAGAACGGCTGTGCAGTTCTCCTTGAGGACGCCAGCCTGACGCACGACCTTGTCGAGGATGACCGTGGGGATGGCGCGTGTCTGGATCAGATCGCGCAGGATGTTTCCGGGTCCCACCGGCGGAAGCTGGTTGTGGTCACCGACCAGCAGCACCGTGGTCCGCGACAGGTCGACCGCCTCGAACAGGTGCCAGGCCAGGGGCACGTCCACCATCGAAAACTCGTCGACCACCAGGACGTCGGCATCGATGGGATTCTCCTTGCTGCGCGAGAAGCCCTTGCCGTCATAGCCGAGCAGGCGGTGAATGGTGGTGCCGCTGCGGCCGCTGACTTCCTCCAGGCGCTTGGCCGCCTTGCCGGTCGGCGCGGCGAGCACGACCTCCAGATCACTCTCTTCGCAGATGGTGTTGATGACCGAGATGGTGTAGCTCTTGCCCGAACCGGCTCCACCCGAGATCAGGCTGATGCTGTGCTTGAGGGCCGAGCGAACCGCGTCGAGCTGCATCTCGTTCAGAGTGGCGGCGCAGCGCCGAATCAGGGCATCGAGTTTTTTGACGGACTGGAAATGCGGGTTGGGTGTTTCGGCCTGGCCGAACAGCGTGGCCAGCTCCCGCTCCATGCGGACGATCTCCGGCAGAGCGACCACGAACCGTCCGCCGTGGGAATCGCAGGCAAGCGCCTGTTCTTCGATGAGCGCATCGAGGGAGCTTTCGATACGAACCCGGCTGTCCAGGGCATCCATGACCAGCAGCAGATTGGCCTGGTCCACCAGATCCTCGTATTCGATCCAGCAGTGGCCATTGTCCAGGGCTTCACGGACGCAGAAATTCAACCCAGCGCGGATACGAGGGGTGTGGTCCTTGGGGGTGCCAAGCTTGCGGGCAATCTTGTCGACCTTCTTGAAGCCGAATCCCCGGATCTCCCGAATGAGGATGTACGGGTCTTCCTTCAGGATATCGAGGCAGTTGCCGCCGAGTCTTTCGACCAGGGTGGCGACCTGATGATGGGTCAGGCCGAATGCCGACAGCCAGGCCATGACGGTGTTGACGCTGCGGTTCTTCAACCATTCGTCACGCAGCCGCCGGGCCGCGTCCAGAGGCAGTCGAGCTTTGAGGGCGATGCGTTCGGGGTCATTCAGAAGGGTTTCTTCAAAGGCATCGCCGAAACTCTCGACGATCAATCTGGCCTTGGCCGGACCAATGCCCTTGATCTCCGGATGGTTGGCCAGATAGTGGATCAGCCCCTCCGGATCGAGTTCGAGGTCGTGCTCCATCCCGTCGACCTTGAACTGACGGCCGTATTTGGGATGGGTGGCCCACGACCCGAGCAGGACCACAGGCTGATTTTCCCGAGCGAACAAATTGCCCGCGAACTGGACTTCCTCACCGGTCGGGGTGAGCAGTCGGCCTGCGGAGAACTTGGGTCCGGCATAGTAAACGCGCTCTATTCTTCCCCGGAGTCGCGCCGGGTTACTCTCATTTCTTTTTGGCATCTCGCGATCCTCCGGTGAAAACGTGTCAGGTACTCCTCGACAAAACGGCAGGCGGCCTGCCGGTCCGAGCAGAAGTAGACGGGGACACCGAAGTCGACGACGATGGAGGCGACCGTTCCAATCAGCGCATGCGGGTGGGCATCGCTGCGGTAGCGGCCATCGACCAGATCGCGAAAGTTGCACTCGACAACCACGCAGGCGGATTCGTAGGCGGAGAGCTTTTCCAGTTCGCGATGGAACCGCTTTCGCCCCCGGATGACGGTGGAGACGAAATCTGTCAGGGATTTGCGCTCCACCGCCACCCGTTCCTCAAGGCCGACCAGCGAGTAATCACCGGCGGGCAGCGCCTTGCGAACCGCCGAAACCTTGTCGCTATCGAAGCTGTAGGGCTCCTGTTCGCGGGTGTCGACGACAACGGTGATCCGGTCCATCATCAGAACGGGATCATGTCGTCCATCGCCGCGCCGGGAGCCCCGGCATCGTCGGCCATGACAATGCGACGGTTGAAGTAGATGTTCTCGTTTTCACCGCGAGTGCGTTTGGTCACCTCCAGCTTGATGTTGAGAAGCTGCTCGAGGTGGCCCGGCAGGTCGGAGAGCTTCTGGAGCTGCAGCCCGCAGGTGTAGAGGTCCTGCTTGAGCCACTTGATGTTCTCGTTGCTGACCATGACGTTGTTGCGCCAGAGCAGACGGCCCTTGTGGGTCGGCGCGAGAATGCGCAGGGTCCACTTGAGCATGGGGTTGCCCGAGGTCTGGGCGCGGGTCAGTTCGACCCGGTCGACGTTGACCTGGTATTTGCCGTCGGGGACGGTCTCGAACTCACGCTCCTCGACTTCGGCGGTTTCGAAGGCGTCATCAAACTGCGCCAGGTCGAGGTTGCTGTTGGATTGGTTTTCGTAGTGTTCCATGGTCGGATCTCCTTACTGTTGGGGTTTCGCCGCCGCACTCGCGGTCGGCTCCGGCTTCGGCCGGGCGGCACTCGCCGCAGCTCCGGCTGCCGTGTTGTTGAACGCTTTCATGAAGCTCGGAAAATCGAGGGGAATGACTTCGGGGAGTCGGCCGGTGCGGTCACCGGCGTCGTAGTTGGGACTGGGCTTGGTGCGCATCACGCGCTGCCAGACAGGCTTGCTGTCCTCGCCGGTTTTCATGTCCAGGTCGCAGAACAGGATCAGGTCCACCAGGCCGGTGACCAGTTTCCGCGCCTTCTCCGGCAACGTCGGCACGATGCGGGTGTGCTTGCCGGTCCGGGTCTCGATGTCCCGCTCCTGGGAGTGGGAGATAAGGATCAGCCCATAGGGCAGGAAGGCGAGCTTATTGATGACGCGCTGGAACTCGTTGTTGATCAGCGCGTAGCCCTTGCCGTAGCCCAGGTCGGACTCGTGCTCGATCTTGAATTTCTTGCAGACGTAGTCCGAGCACATCTTGTAGGCGTTATCCACCGTGTCGACGACGATGGTCTTGAACTCGTGCTTGCCCTCGGCGATTTCGGCGCAGGCCTGCAGGAGGTCGTCCCAGCAGGTGATCGGGGTCTGGAACACCTCCAGGGCGTTCAGGCCCGGCTCGGTCGCCAGGAACAGTGCGTCATCGGCCTTGGAGCACCAGGTGCTCTTGCCGATCTTGCTCGGGCCGTACACTAGGGCGGTGAGGTCCGAGAGCGTGTGTTTGGGTTTGCTTTTGGTCTTGGGAAGCATGGCTTCGTCTCCTTATGGTTGGGATTTCAAAACACCGGAGCGGCGTCTTCACCGGCTCCGTCCCGCAGCTCTTCGTGCGGGGCGATCCTTTGGAAATGGTTTTCGATGACGTTGGGGTTGCCGCCCGAGCGGCAGAGCTGGAAGTAGGCGCAGGGCCTTCCGTACTGGAAGCAGTAGCTGGTGTTGCGGTAGAAGGTGTCGCGCCGACGGGCGTCGAGCATGGCCTTGGAGAGTTCCCACAGCTCCGCCCGCAGTTCCTCGAACTGGTCGCGGGAGATGTAGAGCACCTCACGGTGGAACATGCCCGGCTCGAGGTACTTCTCCTGGAGCCGCTGCTGGAAGGTGTCGTCATCCTCCGGCAGCTTGCGCTTGGCGCTGCTCTTGCCGGTTTTCGACTTGGCGATCAGCTCCGCCCGGCGGGCCTCGAATTCTGCCTCGGTTTCACCCTTGCCCTGGCGCAGCTTGGCCTTGACCAGGACGTTGTAGATGATGCCGCTGACCGTGATGCCGAGGGTCTGCTCCAGGTACCAGGCGTAGAGGATGATCTGGAAATCGGTCCACAGCCGCTCCAGGTAACTGGCATCGATCTGCGAGGCGGTTTTGTGTTCCAGCAGGAAGTACTGGCCATCCTGACGGACGATGCCGTCCACCTTCCCGGCGAGAATGAAACTGCGCGAGGTTGCGCCGGTCGCCGGGTTGACGATGGGACCTTCGAAGGTCTTTTCGAGCGCGACGACCTCGAAGTCTTCGGCCGGGTAGTGTTCCGCATAGGCGCTCATCATGGCTCGGGCGAGATGCCAGTCGGCCTGTTGATGATCGTCCTGCGCCCGGTTCGGATAGGTCCGGTCGATGTGGTCGAGTACCTTGGCCAGATCCCGCTCGCCGTGCCAGCACTCCAGGCAGTCGTGAATGACCGAGCCGAAGACCAGATTGGGGTCGCGCTCGAGCGGCACCAGCTCGTCGATGTAGCGCCATTTGCAGGCCATGCGGCAGTTTCGGAACAGCCGCCACATGGAATAGGTGGTGGTCATCAGCTCGCTCATACCGCCACCCCCGCTGTAGCGGCGGCGGGCGCTGCGCGATGTTTGGAGGCGCAGGCGCAGCCCGTCGGCTGAGATCGTTCGATCAGGACCGAGCGTTCGCCGTACTCCTTGGTGGCGAAGCCGGTGAAGATGCGGGCGAGATCACTGCCAACATCGGTGGAGGCGTCGATCACGCAGGTGCGTCGGGCCTTGTCCAGATTGAACCGGCTCTCCATCCGCACACGGGAACGGCCGTGCAGGCTTTCGACGGCCAGCATCGCCAGCATGAAAGTGTCTTCCAGTTCCTGGGCCGGGACCGACTCGTCAAAACGGTACTTGTAGGTGTCATGAGTCATGGTTGAACTCCTCTTTTGTTCAGGTTCTGATTTCCGAGGCCCCGGATAGCCGCACCATGCGGCACGGTGCTTACTTACCGGAGCCGGAGTCGATGCGTCGGAGATCACAGGTAGTCGTTCAGGCCAGCCTCGCTGAAAGCCTCCCGCAGCTTGCTCAGCCGGTCGTAGAGGGTGGTTCTGGGAATGCCCATCTCCCGGGCGATTTCGGCCATGGTGCTGTCGTGCAGGCGCACGCACAGATCCCGGAGCTCTTCCGGCAGCGAGGCGATGGCCCGGTCGAGGTCCATGCGGATCTCATGGCCGAGGCGCTCCCTTGTCTCGCGGGTGCCGCTTCCCAGAGAGCCCTCGCTGTCCAGGAAGTCGATCCGCTCGGTGGTGTCGCCTTCGCCGTTGTCGAGGTGTTCATTGAGTGAGGTTTGGCAGAGCCGCCAGTCCCGGCATTGGGCGAACCGGGCCTCCAGAATGGTGGAGATGTGACGTTCAACGATCCGAGCCATGAAGGTGGTCTTCTTGGCCTTGGCGGGATTGAAATGCCGCATCCGCTGCAGCAGATCGATCATCAGTTCCTGTTCGAGGTCGGGTCTGTCGTCCTCGGTGAATCCGGCCTTGCCTACGAGTTGCCGTGCTTTGTGCCGAATGAGGTCGGCGGCATACTTGTCGATGCCGTCGTAAGAATTCTGTGAAACCATCGGGGCCTCCTCGGAGCGAGGAGGAGGTCCGCGTGGGTGTCGGCACGGGCCAGATCACAGGACAAAGCTGTCGCGTGGGCGAAGGGGTCGCAGGTACGCCGCCAATTGCCGTATTCGGCTCGGCGACACCCACAACAGCCTCCGCCATGCGTCCAGCTTGTTGTCCAGTGTCTAAGGGTTCAGGTCGTTACGTGTTCAGGCTGCCCGTTCCTCGATGCGCATCAGGAACGGGAGACCGTGCTTGATTTCGAGCAGGCAGACTTTTCCGCTGCCCATCTGCGCGAGGTGCTCCAGCAGCGCCACGACCTCTTGCTTGAGGGTGAAGTCATCCTGGTCGCGCTCGGGCCGGGGACCGCTCTGTCCGCCCAGCTTGATCTCGCGCTCGATGACCGTGTCAGGGGTGAGTTCCGGCTCGCCGTCGCGGACCGGAATGTTGGTGATGCGGCCGAAGTTGATGTCCTGCATCAACTCGATGAGTCGCCGCTTCGGTGGGGTGAGGTGTGCTTTACTTGTCTGGTTCATGCCGAACCTCCTTCATTTCTGGACCGACCGGGAGACAGGTCCGGCATGAATTTCCCGGGTGGCGGTCGTGAACTTTTTGTGTTCACCAGACCTGTCACCCTGCTTTGGCGAATTTTCGTTGCGACCCCGAAAAACGCCCTGGCTCAAGGAGGAGGAAAGCCCGTAAGGCCTTGGTTGATGGTGGTTTTACAGAGGAAAACTTTTTTAACTTTTTTTGCCCGGCCCCGGTGAAATTTCACCGGGCGGGCCTCCAAGACGCAAAAAGCCCCGATCCAGAATCCTGAATCGGGGCTTTAGATTTGTCGGGCTATAAAGGGTGGTCAGTAGACCTCGGCACCTTCCGGGAGGATGCGGAACTTACACCGGTAAGTCTTTGTGTCCTTGACCCATTCGATGGGATCGTCATCGAGCCGGAAGAATTCGCGCAGGTGCTTCGACAACTCCTGCTTTTGTTTCTTCAGCTTGTCCGAGGCGTATCGGCTGTGCCAGTCGATCTCGCCACGGGAGTTGGCAAACCCCTCAAGCAATTTCCATTGCTCGGTAGGATTGCCATTCTTCCTGCTCGCCATTCCCATTTGCGTATAGGTGTATCGACCGCTCTGATCTCCCGCCCATATTGTGACGGTATGACCATCGCGGAACTGAATCTTGAGTTGCGACCATGTGGTGCCCGGCGGTGTCGGGAAAAACACAGTGCCGCCTGAATCCGACTCAGGCACCTGGCCGATAAGGGCCGCGAATATCTCAGATCTGTCCCGACAGGTCAGGAATCGTGGAGCATCACCCAGGTACAGATCTTCGTCCAGCGCAATGTAAAGGCTATCTTTCTGCGCCAGCAGTGTTTCAACTACAGGACTCAGATGAAGGCGAGTGGGCGCGATTAGGACAAAGGGTTTGGGGGTCGAAAGGCATAATGATCGCACGACCTCGATCAGCGCATCCTTGCTGTCCTGCATCGTCAGTACAACCGGGAAGTCCATCCCCGCTGTGGGTATGAAATCGCCCAATCTCCATGTGTGGGGCAGGCCATCGTATTTCGACTCTCGGTGTTCTATTCCCAAGGCCGCGCAGATAGCACCATTGATAGTTGACTGCTTGAGCCGATAGATCAGCGTCTGCCTTGAAGAGAGCTGAATGGCCGGGCCTTCTTTTTCATTGCAGATGGCCCGGATGTTGGTCTTCGCATGGGTAACCACACTCCGTGGGCAACCGAGGCCACATTCCGTCGGGCAATCCACGGCGGTCGCATGATCCTTGGTCAGTTGAAGGAAGTGATCACGAAACAACGGATACCGATCCCAGCCGGATAGCGCCTTATCCCAATCGAACAGCGCCGCCGACTTTCCAGGCAATCTCTCCAGATATGCCCAGACGGGATCACTCATCCGAAACGCCCCCGGCTCCGACGATGAACCCCCTGAGTCCAAGCCAACGCTCGATAACCTCGGCATCACCATCACGTTTGAATTGCGCCCGGTTGCCTGAACTCAAGATCACAGATCTTGGAGTCTTGGACTCCTCGAACTTAATCTGGAAGCTTGCTTTGATGATTTTCCCTCCGCCCGGGAGTGAAGCGCCTCGATCACGAAGGGATGCAAAAATGTCCTCAGACCTGCGGATTTCTACGTCCTTATGAGCGCCACCCCAAAAGACCTGAACTTCCTTGAGCCTGACATATTCGATGCCATCGACGTCGTCACATAGGAGCGCGTCCTCACCAATTTGCCGCAAAGGTTCCAGGTCAAATCGGCTGCGCTCGTTGAAAAACTCTTCGTCTCCGAACAGGTGGAATCCGAATTTTTTGCGGTAGAGTTCCTTCTCCCCCTTGGTTTCGGCGTTCATGCGGATTTCCCCGATCACGGGGTTGTAGGCAAGCACGTCGAATTTTTCAGGACGGAAGTATTGGCTGGTGGACTCCCCAGCCTCGATGACCGCCTCACGGGCATAGGGCTTGCCGTGCCGCACAAGGAACCATGTGTGACCCTCTTTGGGATAGACGAACACCTTGGAATACTTGCCCCGACGTTTCTTGGAAAACCATTCGTCGAGATCGGCCTCGAGGGCCGCGAGGGTTTCCTCGGATGGCAGCACGAAATCCGGCAGTGGGTTTTTCTTGGTCTTGAAATACTCGAAGGACCTGACGTTCATGAAGAACTGCTCGGCGTGTACCTTCTCGATGATTTCCCGGTCAGCCATCCAGACCTGGATCGCCAAGTCTGCCGGTGCGGCGTTCTCCCCGATTTCCACGTCGATGTCCGTTCCGGCGATCTCATCCTGAATGGAATCAAAACCCTCGGGGGTCGAAACTTCATTCACATAAAACAGCGCCTCGGCCAGATCATCCGGGGTCGTACTGTCCGGCGTCAGCAAAAGGTGGCTGAGGGCGTTGTAGTCCAGGCCATCTTCCTGCTGGACTGGTGGCAACTCTACGCCGCGAGCTGAAAAATAGGCGGCATGAGGCTCCAGAAAGGCAATGAGATGCTTCCTGTCGATTCGCCGGAGCATCTCCGGCTTCGAAAAGCGGCGTAGGTTGAAAGTTGCCATCAAATACTCCTGTCGTTTTGTCGTTATTCGTCCATGTCTGTCTCGGTTAATTCCGTTTCCATCCAACGACCTTGCCTAAAACTCGAAGGTCATCCTCCGGCCTGATCCGGATCTTTCTTACCTCCGGGTTCTCGGGCACCAATTCGATGAGCTCGTCTTTGATTTTCAGCCGCTTGACGGTCGCCTCGTTGTTGAGCAGGGCGACAACGATGTCTCCGTCCTCGGCGATGGGCTGCTGCCGCACGATGATCAAATCACCATCGTTGATACCGGCACCGACCATACTGTTACCCATCGCACGGAGTGCGAAGTGCTTTCCGGAACGAACCACGGCTGACTCGACCAGCACTTGGCCGGTGATGTTCTCTTCGGCCAGGATGGGGCTGCCAGCGGGCACCACACCCACAATCGGTACAGCGACCAGGGCGGCGGCCATCTCGCTGGGACGGCGGGCGACCGCAATGCCTCGCGACTTCCCGTCTTCCCGCTTCAGGTATCCCTTGCGCACCAGTTGATTGATCCGGTCGTGGGCACTCGCCGGGCTGATTTCAAAGATCTCGCTCAGTTCCTTCACCGTTGGAGGGAAGCCCTTGGCATCGACAAAACGACATATCGCTTCGAGCGTTTTCCGCTGCAACGGCGTTATCTCATCCGTCTTCGCTTTGCCCATGGCGTCTCCATTTCTGTTGAAAGACAAAAAGGCGCAATGCGCCAGCAAACCCTAATAATATAAACCTGATGCATATCAGGTCAAGAAATAATCTCATACCTGATTTCCGACACTTCCACGAGCCCCTCGGTAGGTAAGGCCTGAAGAATGCCGGTTTGAAACCGGACGAGCAGTTAGAAACCAGATAACTGACCAGAGGCGGAGCTGAGGCGGTTGTGGGTGCCATCGAACGCGCATCCCGACCGCCGCCGTTTTCTGGCATCCACACCATCCAGCCCCCCGGTCCCACCGGAGGTGTTCGATGTTGGATGTACAGGAAATGAATGATGTGCCGGGGACGGAAGGTCTCGGCGAAAACGGCAAACCCGGTCGCCTGTCGGGTGAGGCGAGGCTCCAGTCAGCCGCTTCCATTCTGGCCACTGCGATCCTGCGCCGAAAGGCCAAAAAAGCATGTGTAGGCAGTGAGTTAGAGATTTTCGAAGATTCTTCCCCTGTGCTCGGAGAAGGACTTGATTCATTGCCGGAACAGAGCATTCATTCATGACAACTCGTCCGGAAACTAAAATAAGGAGTTGAAAATGAATGAGTTACAGAACGCCGCCACGGGCGGCAAGAATCAGGACCGAACCCGAAACTCGGTCCTTCGGCAGATGGCTCTGCTGCAATCCATGTCCCTGGAGCAGCTCCGGGAAAAATGGCTCGACCTCTACGGCGAAGAGCCGCCCCATTACAAGAAGCAATTCCTCATCAAGCGGCTGGCCTATCGCATCCAGGAGCTTTTCTACGGCGGGCTGTCCGAGCAGGCCAACGTCCATCTCCAGCAGGCAGCCAAGGAGGACCCGGTTGCCACTGTCAATCGACGCATCCCAGAAGAGCGGAAATCGAACGAGGCGATCCTGCCTGGAACCAGGCTGGTGCGGGTCTGGAACGACCGGCGTTATGAGGTGATCGTCCTTGCCGATGGCTACGAGTTTGAAGGTCGCACCTTCCGGTCGCTCAGCGCGGTGGCCAGGGAGATCACCGGGACGCGCTGGAATGGCAAGGTCTTTTTCGGATTGAAGAAGGTTTACGGCAGAAAAGCCGAGGGAGGTTCGGATGCTTGATAACAGCAATGTCGCGCCGGGCAAAAACAAGACCCTGCGCTGTGCCATCTACACCCGCAAGAGCCACGAGGAAGGGCTCGAACAGGAATTCAACTCGTTGGATGCACAACGGGAATCTGCGGAACACTATATCGAAGCCCAGAGGATGCGTGGCTGGACGGCTCTGCCGGATCGCTACGACGATGGTGGATTCTCGGGTGGGAACATGGAGCGCCCGGGGCTGCGCCGACTGCTGGCGGACATCGACGCCGGGAAGATCGACGTGATCGTGGTCTACAAGGTCGACCGGCTGTCCCGCTCGCTGCTGGACTTCATGAAGATGATCGACCTCTTCAACGAGAAGGGTGTCAGCTTCGTCTCGGTCACCCAGCACTTCAGCACCACCGACCCCACCGGCCGGATGTTTCTCGGCATCCTGATCACCTTCGCCCAGTACGAGCGGGAGGTCATAGCCGAGCGTATCCGGGACAAGGTGGCGGCAGCCAAGCGCCGGGGGAAATACTGCGGCGGCGTACCCATCCTCGGATACGACGTCGACCGGGAGAACAAGAAGCTGCTGGTCAATCCCGATGAAGCCAGGACGGTGCAATACATTTTCCGCCGTTTCATCCAAATCGGCTCGGCCAAAAAGCTGGGCCAAGAGCTGAACGAACAGGGTTACCGCACCAAGGCCTGGACCACCAAGAAAGGCAGAGTGCGCGAGGGCTCCGAATGGAACACTGCCCACATCTACCGGCTGCTCAACAACCGTATCTATATTGGCGAGATCGCCCACAAGGATCGCAGCTATCCCGGTGAGCACGAAGGAATCATCGACCGGGCGACCTGGGACAAGGTGCAGGCCATCCTGGAGGACAACAAACCGGTCAAGGTTTCCATGGCCAGAACCAAAATGGTCGCCCCGCTGAAAGGCGTCATCCGCTGCGGCCACTGTGGATGCGCGATGGGACCGACCTACGCCCGCAAGAACGGCCGCCACTACACCTATTACATCTGCCAGAAAGACAGCAAGCGAACCGTGAGCCGGTGCCCGCTTAAACGGATTCCCGCCGGGGACATCGAGCAGGCGGTGATCGAGCAGTTGAGCGCCGTGTTCCGAACACCGACGCTGGTGGCCAAGACTTACTTCGCGGCCCGGGACATCGAGCAGGCAGAGCGGGAGCGGTTGTTCAAGCAGAAAGCCCAACTCGAGATGGAACTGTCGCAGGCGCGGGAGCAGGCACTCGAACTGATGAAACCTGGCAACGATCAGCCGGGCAAGACCGAGATGCTGACGACGGTCAATCGCCAGGCGGTCGAGCTATCGAAACAACTGACCCATGTGAGCGAGCGATGCAGAGCCTACCAGGGGAACAGCATCACGGAACAGGATGTGTCGGAGGCCTTCCAGAATGTCGAGGGCTTCTGGGAAGACCTTTTCCCGGTGGAGCGAAACCGGCTCATCCGCCTCCTGGTGGATAAGGTCGAGATCCGCGAGACCGGAATCGACATGGAGCTGCGCACCAACGGGCTGACAACGCTCATCGCCGAGCTTGCCGGTCTGGCATGCGAAGTCACCGAACGGAGGGCAAGCCGATGAAAATGAAGCCGACCATTACCGTAGCCGACAACGGCAACCTGCAGATTCACATCCCGATGCTGATCCGGCGCATGCGTGGCCGCAAGACGGTCATCGCTCCCCACGCCCTGGATGGAGAAATCACCGGAGCGCAGGAACCGGTGCAGTCCGCCATCCTCCAGGCGCTGGGAAGGGCCTTTTCCTGGGCCGACATCCTCGAATCCGGCCAGATCAAGTCCATCAGCGAGCTTGCCCGTACCCTCGACGTCGATGGCTCGTATGTGGCCCGCATTCTCAAACTGACGACCCTGGCCCCCGACATCGTCGAAGCCCTGATCAACGGCGAGGAACCCAACGGGCTCTCGCTGGCCAAGCTGACCCAGACCTTTCCCGAGGACTGGGCCGAGCAGCGCCGCCAGTTCGGCTTCGCCACCGACTGACGACCGGACCGGAGACCACCCCAGAGAGCCGACCATCAGCGTCGGCTTTTCTACTTTGAGTGGCAGGAAATCGGAATTGACCACGCTTCTTTTCATGGGCGAAGCGGGTGATTTCGAAAAAAACGTCCGGTAGCGGCATCGAGCGATGACCTAAGACAACCGCCAAAAACGGCAATTAGCAGCAAACCCATATCAATCAAGGATGTAGCTTTCCGGACGAGCTTCGGACTTCGTCCGGAGAAAACAGAGAATCAGGGGCCAAACAGAGAAAGAAAGGCTAGAGGATGGGGAGAATCGATGGTGCGGAGAGGTGCTTTGGAAAGATGTGAAACGGGCGCAAACCCTTTAGAAACAAGGGGAAAAAGAAAACCCGTCACCCCGGAGAATGACCCCAGAGAGACGGGTTTGTCTTTTCTAAATGGTGGAGGCGGCGGGAGTCGAACCCGCGTCCAAAAATGCTCCCCTCCCGTATCTACATGCTTAGTTCCGTACTTTAATTTTCGCTTTTAGAACTAAACAGTTAGTAGTCACTATAACCCAACTTTACCTTCCTCACGTGTGGATAAAGCCTGTGGATAAAACATACTGTTCCACAAAACGAATTGCACTTACTTTTTTCCAGCTTTGGAGAAGAGATCAAATGTCACCAGAGGCGATAGAAGTCCTCTCTCAAATTTAATCACCCTACAAAGTAGGATTCAGGGAGCACAAATACTGTAAGTATTTATAATAAGTTGGATTAAAATATCATTTTGTTGTATCCATAGTGTCATTGACAATTCTTAATCATTAATGCGGAAGTAGCTGAGTTCTCATAATTATCTGACAGAGCTTCTCTGACTGCTCATGTTTCAGGTAGAAAGAATTTTGCTCATATGGTTGCCAACATCTAACAAAATATTACGGATGAATTAATGAATGAACTATTGATTATTGGAATAATTGTTATTGCTGTCATAGCTATAACAACACTTGGAATCAGGGTCGTCATAAAATTTAGAAGTGGAAACAAAATCACCATGAGAGATATTGAGGCAGGTGGGGATGTTGTTGGACGCGACAAAATAACCAAATCCAAATGAATCAAGACTGGAGGGACATAAAGGCTGGTAATGATGTTGTTGGCCGTGATAAAAATCAATTTTATTTGCCACATCCTCGGCCACTTGATCTTCTTTCAACCCAGTTCAAAGAAGACGTAGAAGAAGACAATAAAACGTATGACATACTTGATGAACTAACCCATTATCAAAATACCAGATCAGATGTTCGTGACTTAAAACAAAAACTATCAGAAGCTGGTTTTGACTACCTAATTGATGAAGCTGAGGAGTTAAAAGAAGTAGTTGCAAAGTTAATAGTAAAGAACCAACACTATAAGTCTGCGCAGAAAATTATCACTTTTTTATTGGCGGATATTGAATCAACTTTCAATGCAACAATTAAACCTAAGCTTCAGAGCACTACAGAAGAACATCAAGTAAAAGCATTATTTAGAGAGTATTTGGAAGGTGAGATACAAGAGAAGCTCGGTGAAAATGTACTTGATATATACAATCGACAAGTTGCAGGAATGGTTTACTTTCTGACAGGAAATTGTCATTTGGAGTGGAAGTAAATGCTACTATATAACAAAGCTCTCGATCCTAACCATGCATTACTGAGAACCAGTACAATTCTCACTGCGTTAAAGCGTGACAAAATAGAAGAAGATCGACTGAGAATTTTTGATTTCTTACTTGCAAACCCATTCCATATTTCAACAATGAAATTGGGATCTGGATTGATGAAACAAAGAAATGAATTTAAAATCTATAAAAACAGATATAATACATACGATCCATTTATTCTGTTTGAACTAATGAAACCTATCCAACAAGCTGTCTTCTGCAGTCTAGTTCAAATGAACTGCCTCATTCCACTAGAAAACACATCACACTACAAAGTAAATATCAACAAACTTCCTCCTGAATTATCGACAATAATTAGTTCCGAAACCAATAGTATGCCAAAAGATGCGATATCATTTATCAGGGAACACTTAACGCATTTTGATCTTCTTGGCCCATCAGGGTTGAAATTTGCGAGCACATTAATGGAATACAGATATGATGCAGTATAAACCATGTGTTTATGTCGACAGGTTACTAGTAAAACAGGATTTTTCAACAGTCTACGATGAAACTTTCCATACTGGGATCAATGTTCTCTCAGGTTGCAATGGTGGCGGCAAGACTTCTGTTATTCAACTGTTAGTTTATGGTTTAGGATATGAAGTTCACAACTGGAAAGATGAAGCTGGAGAATGTGACACTGTTTATGTCGGATTAAAAATTAATGGTTAGAAATGACAACCTAAAATTGACCACCCGTGATCACCGAATTTTGACCACCCGATATATATAAAAGAACTGAGACAGGGTGTTATCTCAGCGGTGGTGTTCAGGCCAACCTTTCAGCAACTCCGGT
>NZ_SWCN01000016.1 GCF_005116575.1 Desulforhopalus sp. IMCC35007
AAGTGTGCGTATAAGCTTAATACGTACACGCAAAAAAGGCAAGAAAAAAGCACGGTTTTTCAACTAAACCGTGCTCGTAGGGTTGTTTCTTGGGCTTAAAGTGTGCGCTTTATACGATTTTCAGGTGAATTACAGACTCAAAATACCTTGGGCGATACATCGTAGGATTGGAGTGAGGATAACGGGATTTTTGGCAGTTCCGCTTTACAACCCGATAATACAAGAAGAAAAGAGAGGATTCATTTATCTGCTTCAGTGGTGAGCTCAGTCCAGTGAATAGTACTCTGATCAATAGAACATCAGCAGGCGTGCCAAACAGGCTCGTGTACTACTGATGTTCTCCCTGCAGAAGAATTACTTTGCCAGCAGAATAGGCATCCCCATGATCGGCCAGATAACCGTGACCATCACCCATACCACAAACATCAGTACAATACTTGCCAGAACACCATAACGGAAAAATTCGCCGGCGGTGAATTGTTTCGAGCCGTAGGCGATGGCGTTGGGTGCGGCTCCGATCAACAAAAAGAAAGGCATTCCTGCAGTTGCCAGAGCTGAGAAGAAAATAACGTCACCAGCAACACCAAGATATGGCGCGACAACCAGGGCCACCGGCAGGGAAATAGCGATCGCCGCCACGTTCATGATAAAATTGGTCATGACCATAACAAAAAAGGCTATGCTCAGAATGAACAAAATTGCCGGTGCCTCTTTAAAGAGCCCCAGCCAGTTAACCGCCAGCCACTCGGCGGCATGGGTCTGCCAGAGACAGAAACCGATAGACATCGCCCCACCGAAGAGCAGGATGATATTCCATGGGATATCTTCAAGATCCTCGACCTTCAGGATGTTGAATACAAAGAACAACAGGGTTGAAGACAAAAGGATTGCGGTTTTGTCAATCGTCTTCAGGGCCGGGACAAAGTTTTTTGCGGCGATCAGTACGATGACAGAGAGAACGATTACCAGGGTCATTATTTCGTTTCTGCTCCAGTTACCCAGTTCAGTATACATCAGTTGGGCGCGTTCTTTGAGTCCTGGGATTACTGCTTTTTCCGGCTTGAAAAAAACCATCATCATTGCCCATAACAAACCAACCATAATCCAGCCTAACGGGAACAAATAGTAGGTGAGTTGGAAAAAACTGATTTCAACGCCGGTCATCTCCTTAAAAAAGGCGATACCCACAGCAGCGCGGGCAGAACCCAGCAGGGTGATGATGCTGCCGGCACCGGCCACATAGGCCATACCGATAAAAAGACCTTTACCGAACTTGGTCGGCTTGTCGTCCTCGGAGTAGAGGGCGTTAATCGCCATCAAAAGCGGAAACATGGTGGCGGCCACCGCAGTATGGGCCATCAGGTGGGTCAGGGCGACGGTCATGACGAAACAACCGAGATAGATCATGCTGGTCCGCTCTCCGACAACCGACAGCATTTTATAGGCCATCCTTTTCGTCAGTCCACTCTTGGTAAATACCAGACCAATAACGATTGAACCAAAGATAAAAAGGACCGAGGGATCCATAAAATCCTTGAAGGCAACCTCTGGCTTTCGGATTAAAAACATGGCTTGTATTACCCCAATGGCAATTCCGGTAACACCAATAGGCAGAACCTCAAAAATCCACCAGGTGGCGGCAAGGGCAAAGAGCGCCAGTGCCCCCTTACCCTGCAGGGACAAGGTGAAATGCTTGCCCATCGGATCGATAGCATCCGGCCACGGAGGCGAATAATAAACGATACTGAACAAAGCTATTCCAAGAAAGAGAAAGAATACCCTCTTCCAGTCAAACGGGGTTGTCACTTCCACTGCTGCGCTTAATGTTGATGACATAGTATCTGTCCTTCCTTCACAATTTATGATTTATTGATAAAAGCGTGTCACCGATGGCGTAAAAGATCTCGGCTAACTTGACAACTCCGCAAAGCACACCCTGTTCTTCAACCGGGAGAACGGTTTCTTCCCCCATTACCATGACCGACATGGCCTGGATCAGGTCGAAGGATACGGGCAGTACTCTGATGTCTTTTTCTATTACCGAGGAGATGCTGGCCTCGAGGTGATTGACTCCTTCTCTGATCAGAACTCCGTTCAGCAGGGTTGACAGGTCGCTGTACTGCAGGGTCCTCCCCTCAAAGGGTTTAATGCCGGCTGGATCGAGAAGGGTAGCAAAAAGCACCTTTAAAATACCCTGTTGGGTGACCCGGCCAACAAGTCTGTCCTGGTCGTTTACTACCATCAATTCATTGAAACCACAGGGCGCGGAACTGCCGATAGGACAGAACGACCGCAGTTGCTGGATCGCCTCCCGGACCGTGCTACTCTCCTTTAAACAGGGAAACCCTGTCAAAGGAATCATGATGTCTCGAATAGTTTGTTGTTCATTCTTCATGGGTTGTCTCCTTCTGCTCAATCGCTCTATTTCACAATTTTGGTTGACGGCTGCAATGCTCTTGTCTCTACCAGGCCTTGGTTTGCAGAATCTGTTCGATCTCTTTGACACTCTTTTTTTCCAGGATATGCGTCCGTTTATCCTTGGCCTCACTGATTTTATTAACCAGCTCAACAATGCTGACCGGTTTCTGCAAGAAGTCTTCGGCTCCTGCCTTCATCGCCTCAATGCTGGTTCTGATGGAGCCCTCCCCCGTGAGTATGATAATTTCAGCATCCGGCTGCCTGGCTTTAATCCGTTTCAAGGTTTCCAGACCGTCTATGCCGGGCATAGACAAGTCGAGAACGACGAGATCAAACGCCTGTTTATCGGCTATGGCCACCGCATCTTCTCCTCTTGTCACTGTGCTGACCTGCATCCCACGCACTTCGAGTCTTTTTGCCAGTGCCGCCAAAAACAACTCTTCGTCATCAACCAGCAGCACCTTCGCCTTTAAAATTTCCGCCATTTTAGAATCCTTTTTCAGTAGAGCAGATGTTAGAGGTACGTGTATTGACAACGCACCTTGATGGTTACAATCATTAAAATTTTCGGGGTTACGCCAGCCGGTATTTGTAAGCTCTGAACGTGTCTACCCTGGTCATTTAACACTGGTATATCGGTACGGTGAAAGTGAAGACACTTCCCTTTCCCGGGCTGGATTCAACCCAGATTGTGCCGCCATGCGCACGAACTATTTCCTTTGAGATAGCCAGGCCAAGTCCTGTCCTCCCGCCTTCCTGTTTGTTGACCTGAACAAATTTTTGAAATATTCGAGTCTGATGTTCAAGCGGTATGCCTATACCATCATCCTCGACGGAAATGTGGATATTAGCCCCCACTCTTTTGGCGGTAAGCCGTATGTAGCTCCCCTGATCGACATACCTGAGGGCGTTTGACACAAGATTCGAGAGAACCCAGACTATCTTGCTGGCGTCCGCCCGAACAGATGGCAGATTTTCCGTATCGTCAATATGCAAATGGATATGCTTCATACTGACCTGGCCTTTAAAAGTATGGCGTGCATGTTCAAACAGCGCACCAACCGGGATACTTTCAAATTCCAGATCAGTTCTGCCCGCCTCAATTTTTGACAGATCCAGCAGGTCGTGGACCATTGTTTTCATGCGATGAACCTCGTCATGGGCGGCTTTAAGAAGCTCTTTTTCTTTGTCAGGGAGAAATTGAACAGCATGTTCGAGAAGAAGATCAATTCCCATCCCCAGGCTGGTAAGAGGGGTGCGCAACTCATGTGAGGCAGCCATGACGAATTCGTTTTTAAGCCTCTCGACCTCGCGTAACTGGGTAATGTCTTTTAGCAACAGAACGACTCCAGAGAGTTTTTCAGGACTTTGCCCAATGGCCGTTACCGAAAAGAGGTAATGACGAGTACTCTCATCCAATTGAAAGGTGGTTATCCTGAGATCCTCTGGAATATCGGGTGGTTTTCCGGCTGTTATTGTTTCTGCGATTATTTCACAGATGTTTTGTTCAGAAAGAATCTGTTCACAGTACAGAACATCCTTCTCGTTGAAATCTATGTTGAGGATGCGGCGACCGGCCGGATTGATACCAGTCACTTTATGTTCCGTATCAAAGACGATCATGCCGTCCTCGATACTGGCAAGGATCGCATCAGCCTTATTTTTCTCAGCAATGATTCGATGAACGTTCATTACGTGATACTGTCGGAGCTGAGCGGTCATCCGGTTAAATTCCACAGCAAGGTGTCCCAGTTCATCCGTTGTTTGGACGGAAAGCTGAATCGAATATTCACCGGCAGTTATTTTCTTGGCCGCATCCACAAAGCGTCGCAATGGAAGTACCAGCTTTTCGGCAAAAACAAGGCTGAAAATGAGGGCGATAATTGAGGCAGTTGAGGCGACTGCCAGTGTTGACCAGATCGCGCGTCGAGATATTTTTCCCGCTTTTTCACTGACCGTGTACATGGTCTTTTCATTCATGTTTCTTAGCTTCATACAGGTTGCCCTGACCTGGCTGAATACCGGAAAAATGACCCTGTTATAGGTTTCAAGGGTCAAGGGGTATATCGGACTATGCTGATCCTGCCCACCGCTTAGGAGCACAAACTGCCTGCGGTAGTCGCTGTAAAGTTTTTCGATTTCAATGACAACTTCCGACTCCCCCTGGACGGTGATACTTTTTTTTGCCCGTTCAAGACCTTCCAGAAAAAGCTGTTCATTGTCGCGGTACTGAGCAATACCTTTGTTCATGTCCCCCAAAAACATGAGCAGTATGCCACTGTCCTGTTTTGCCAGGGCATCTTGCATATTTTCAACAGCAAGGATACTTCGATAGTAATCATGTAAAATAGCGTCTGTCGTTTGCCCCAGGGACCATAAATTCAGGATCGCCCAGGTAACAACAAGACCCATCAGGGTTAAAGCCACCCCATAGCCTACTAATATTTTCTTTTTTAAATTCATCGCACCATCCTTTGTCCTGTCAATGACGGCGTTTCAGCCGACATAAGCGAAATAGCAAATATTATGCCATCTCCTGGTTGTACGAAAATAGCTGATATTCATAAAAATCAGCCTTTTGAGGATTGAATAATGAAAGGTCGGTGGGAAAGATCCTTGAAAAATGCAAGGCATGCTGCATGCGGAAACCGGTTCAGATTCCGTATGTTTTCCTTCTTCGCCATAAAGTGGCCTGATCTATACCAAGAATATCGGCTGCTTCCTGGATTGAAGCGGTTTTTTTCAAGACTTTTTTGATATGGAGTTCTTCAATAGTCGATAAGGGTAAAAGATCACCAAGTACAGGGGAATTGGTAGATGGAACAACCTTTTCCGGCAGATCATCGGCGGTTATCAGGTGACCGCTTCCTAGAATCACCGCCCGTTCGATAGCATTTCGAAGCTCTCTTACATTGCCAGGCCATGAATGATCCAGCAGTGCTCGTTCAGCGCTTTCATCAAAACCGGTAATGTTCTTGTGGTTGGCAAGACTAAAAAAAGCGCAGAAGTCCTGGGCTATGGCCATGATATCTTCCTGCCTCTTTCTCAGAGGCGGGACGTTTACACTGATAACATTTATCCGGTAAAACAGGTCTTCGCGAAACAACCCTTCAGCTACCCGTTGTTCCAGGTTGACATTGGTGGCGGTAACGATCCTCACATTAGCTTTTCGGGACAGTGATTCACCGAGACGCTCATATTCCTTATCCTGGATAAAGCGCAGTAATTTTGCTTGAATAGGCAGGGCCATATCACCAATTTCATCCAAAAACAGGGTGCCGCCCTCACATGCAGCAATGCGTCCCGGACTCTCTTTCACTGCCCCGGTAAATGACCCCTTGGCGTGGCCAAACAATTCACTTTCGAGAAGTTCATTGGGGACCGCAGGACATGAGACTATCATCATCGGTTTCTTCGCTCTTGGACTCGAATTATGAATGGTCTTGGCGAAGATGGATTTTCCGGTGCCGCTTTCACCCCGCAGCAGGATAATCGCTTCAGAGAGAGCTGCTTTTCGAAGCATCTCAAGTATTCGGAACATTTCTGGATTTTTGCTCTGTAACAATGCTTCGGGCGCAAACCTCCGGCTGTCTTCTTTCAGAACAGTTATCTCATTTTCGAGATCCCGGATATGGCCCAGTGTCCGCACCAGAAGCTTAACCTGGGCACTGGTAAAGGGCTTTTCAATGTAATCGGATGCACCACGCCGCATCGCCTGGACAGCGCTCTCAATTGTCGCATTTGCGGTGATGACGACAATTTTCAACCAGGGTAATTCGGTTAACAGCGGCGGGATAAGATCCATCCCGTTTTCTCCGTCGAGCCTGAGGTCAATGAAGGCTATATCGAAAGAGCATCTTCTTGCCTCTTTGAGGGCTTCCTGGGAGTTGGCGACGGCAACAACCGTATGGCCCTCGGTTTCGAGGCAATACGAGAGAGTTTTGCGGATATTTTTCTCATCATCAACAACCAGTATATTGAGAACTCCCTGTGTATATGTCATTGATCCGCTACAAGTTGAGAAAGAAATGAGACGCGCTGAGACTGGCCGATACACACTTACATTTACAA
Organism: Desulforhopalus sp. IMCC35007; assembly: GCF_005116575.1. Classification (GTDB taxonomy): domain Bacteria; phylum Desulfobacterota; class Desulfobulbia; order Desulfobulbales; family Desulfocapsaceae; genus Desulforhopalus_A. Next base: position 6,490 of record NZ_SWCN01000016.1, read on the forward strand.
GATATCTTTACCACCTCTGGACATTAGCATATTTATTTTTTCTGCTCTACTCATTCTCACAAGACGATAATCTGTCGAGAACCTGCTTTGCCCTTGCTGGTTGTCTCTAACCGGCCGCATGCAGCATCTTGTATTGCAATATATATATTACAATTCCGGAAAAATAACCCAGAGCTGCGAGTCCACCGATTTTTTTCGCATACCAGATAAAATGGATTTTTTCCAAGCCCATGGCGGCAACCCCCGCAGCAGAGCCAATGATGAGGATGGAGCCACCGGTTCCGGCACAGTACGCCATGAACTCCCAGAGAAAACTGTCGGTGGGATAGGTCTGCATGCTATACATACCCATTGAAGCAGCGACTAAGGGGACGTTATCGACAATCGCGCTGGCGAGACCTATGAGGGTGACGATGATACCCATACTGCCAACAGTATTATTAAGCCACAGTGCGACAGCTGCGAGAATATGACTGTGTTCCAGGGTGGCAACCGCCAGCAGAATCCCGACGAAGAAGATTATGCAGCTCATATCGATGCGTTTTAATGCGGCGACGAGCGTGAGATGCTCTTTGAATTCGTCGAGTTTATTGCGATGCAGTATCTCGCCGACCAGCCAAAGAACGCCAAGGCCGAACAGTATTCCCAAAAAAGGCGGCAAATGGGTTATAGACTTGAAAATCGGCACGGCAACAAGGGTACCGATTCCCATGCAAAACATAAAATTCTGTTCAAACAGAGTCGTCTGGATTTTTTTGCCGTTACCGTTCTTTTTCGGTTCTATGACCATCTTTCCACGCAGGACATAAGACATCAGGGCTAAGGGGACAATAAGACAGGCAATTGATGGCAGGAAGACTCCCTGCATGATATTCAGCGTGGTAATCTGACCGCCGATCCACAGCATGGTTGTTGTTACATCACCGATCGGCGTCCACGCACCACCGGCATTGGCGGCAATAACGATGATGCCGGCGAAGAATAAACGATCATCGTGCGGATCAATCAGTTTTTTCATGAGCGAAATCATGACGATAGTGGTGGTTAGATTATCAAGAATCGAACTGAGGAAAAAGCTGACAAAACCGACCAGCCAGAGCAGTGTTGTAAGTTTTTTTGTCTTGATGCGGGAGGTAATGACATAAAAACCGTTGTGGGCATCAACAACCTCAACGATAGTCATGGCGCCCATAAGAAAGAAAACAATCTGGGCAGTAGCTGCCACCGATTCATTGAGATTTTCCGAAATGAGATGATGATCACCTCCCATCAGCGCGTAAACTGTCCACAGCAGTCCGGCAGCAATGAGTGCCGAAGCTGATTTGTTAACCTTGAGCGGATGCTCAAGAGCTATGGACGCATAGGCAATCACAAAGACAATGACCAGGATAGTAAGCATGTCTACTCCTTTTAAAACATAATTTTGAATCTCTTAAACGATCACCCAAAAATGCCGGAATTATTTGCCGTTAAATGTATTTTTGCTAAAAATCAGGTCTATATCTTCCAAGCTGCCGGTTATGCTACACCAGCCGACACAGCTTCTTGAGCAAATCTTATGCCACTCTGTATCGTTTTGATATCAATGATATTTATAAAATGGCAGCCCTTTGAGGATTGAAAATTGAAAGGCCGGAGGAAAGGGATCTTGAAAAATGCAAGGTTAGCTATGCTGAAAACACTTCCGTTACCGTAGGTTTCTCCCAAGTGATAACGATGACAATGCAATGACACGATCAATTCGATTGTTCTGTGACGGATTGCGCATTGAAAAATAGGACAACGACAAGGGAGATCCCCTTCATGGAGCAGACTCCTTATAACAACAGGAAACAAGAAAAAAGGTCAATACAGGTCTGGTCGACTTTTGCATCATGGGGTAAATTTTTAATAACCAAATAATGCACCGCTGCGACCGGTGCCCACCATAGGAGCTGTTTCATTTCCGGACTATAGCGAAACTGACGATACCTTTGATTTCTTTCATACATCAAGCCCTCACAGTGCTGCTTCTGGTGGTTATATACATTAGTAATTCGCGCCTGGCCGCTTGGTTTTTAGGCGGTATTCATTTGTTTTTCTCTATCAACAGAGCGCAGAGTATCCGACTAGATTCTACTTTCCGGAGCCAGTAAGCCCGCCCATTTTTCACGATATAGCGGAGTTACGCCTCCTGGTCCAGTCGATATAAAGTGATGACCATAGCAATGCTGCCACACAGCATCCAGATTGGTCCAAACATCCAGAGCGCCATTGGTATCGACAGGTAGAATCCCCGCATGCCGATAGTATAATGCAATGCTCCGTGATTGATGATTTGGGTTATCGCTTTATCTGAGACGGTGGAATCATTTTGTGCATAGGTATTGATCATGAATCCTGTGTGGTTGTAGTAGCGTATGGAAAGAGTAAAATTAAAAAAAGCATAAAAAAACAGTATCCCAAGCAACATCAGTTTGAACATCCACAGAGATTCGGTTTTGGTGCCAAAAAAATTAAGAAAATGGGAAACCTCCTGAAAGGTTCCCGGCCGAAATGCGGCGCCGAATGCTCCAAGACTGATGATGATGGATGTTGAGGCCAGAAAGGTCGCAGCCATCATCTGATTCCGGATGGTCTGCACCGCCAGGATATCACGTCTGTCTTTTCTGATTTCCTCAACCCAGATTTTACGTGCATGATTGGTGATGCCAATTGAAGTAGACAGTGGATGACGTCTGACTCTTAGGTACAGGTAGATGTGGTAGACAATAACTAAAAGTGCGCCTGAACCGGCAAGTATCCATTCCTGCCATGAAATGAGAAACATGATTTTTTACGTACTCCTTTAAATTGTTAATTTTATGGTCTGCAGGGGTTATCTGTTTGTTCAACTGCAAGGGCGTTTGCGTGTTTTTTTGATTGTATCTGGTTTTCACCTCTTTCTGCTGTGGAGCTGAGAGAAGAACAAGATTGTGTGGTGTTTTTCTGCAAGCCGGGCAAAAGTGTTGTCCCTGTTTTGTTTTTTTATCAGGGTATCGACAGCACAGCGACTCTATCTCATAGATCAAAGAATTGTAACACGCAGGTTTATCCTTATTTAATTCTCAAGTCAAATAATGGATCTTGAAGTGAAGGGAGGAGAGAAGTACTATTCACCCTTAGCTGATAGATTGTTAAAAAGTCAGTTATATTCTGTTGTAGGTTTTGTAAAGGTTTACGATGCTTTGTATGTCGGTTGTATGACCAGAATACTATGGCCCTGGTATCTTCCTGGGCCTGTCTGCTTCTCTACCTGACTCTTTTCCTGACCATACAGATATTTTAAGTACACTTTAATCTTTTTCTGAGGCAGATATGGACGCCAACACCTCTTCATGGGAAGTACTGAGCAATTTAATCAAAGCTGGTAACAGCCTTGAATTGACTGAATATCTCGACAGCATGACGCCTCCGGAAACGGCCCGTGCTATCTCACGTCTTACCTCTGAAGAGCAGCTTCGATTGCTCTCGATGCTCAGCCCGGAGGATGCTGCCGATATAATAGAAGACATTCCAGAGGCCCACGCAGTTGAGCTTGTAGAGGAGATGAACTCCAGTCAGGCTGCCGCGATCATGGAAGAACTTGACAGCGATTTTCTGGTTGATGTTCTCAGCGAAATAGACGAGGAAGCCAGTCAGGCCATTCTGAGGAAGATGGGGCATGAAGATGCCACTGAGGCACGCATGTTGCTGGAATATCCCTCTGAAAGTGCCGGGGGCTTGATGATTTCTGAGTTCCTCGCCTATCAGGCTGACGCTACCGTTCAGAATGTACTGGACGACCTTCATGCCAACCGTGAAGAATATAGTGACTATCATGTGCAATACTTTTATGTGACGGACCCCGATGATCGCCTGCTCGGTGTTCTGCGCATGCACGATATACTGTTTCCCAAGCGCAACACCCGTCTGTCCGAGCTGATGATTCCGGGGCCACTGACGGTACGGGATCAGGCCACATTAAAAGAGTTGCGGATCTTTTTTGAAGAACATAACTTTCTGGGGGTTCCGGTACTAGATAACAAAGAGCGGCTGGTGGGGGTGGTCCTCGCCAGTGCTGTTGAAGAGCAGGTATCTAAACAGACAACCCGTACCTTTCTGCGTCTCAGTGGTATCATCGGCGGAGAGGAATTCAGGACCATGGGACTGCTGTCGCGATCCGGCAGACGCTTGTCCTGGTTGAGTATGAATATTGTGCTTAATATCATCGCGGCAAGCGTAATTGCCATGTATCAGGACACCTTGGCTGCGGCTATCACTCTTGCAGTTTTTCTGCCGATGGTCAGTGATATGAGTGGTTGTTCGGGAAATCAAGCTGTGGCAGTATCCATGCGGGAGCTCTCTCTTGGGCTGGTGCGGCCCAATGAGTTGTTCTGGGTCCTTGCCAAAGAGATACGGGTTGGTTTGATCAACGGGTTGGTGCTCGGTGTGATGCTTGGAGGGGTTGCCTATCTCTGGCAGGGAAATCCCTGGCTTGGTGCAGTGGTAGGCGGCGCGCTTGCAGCAAATACCATTGTTTCAGTCTGTCTTGGCGGGGTGTTGCCGCTTATTTTAAAGCGATTCAAACTGGATCCGGCTCTGGTTTCAAGTCCATTACTGACGACCGTAACTGATATGTGCGGTTTCTTTTTTGTACTCAGCTTTGCTGCAGCAGTGTTGCCAAAACTGATCGGCAGCTGAAAATATAATGAAAAATACAGCGGACTGGCCAGGTGGCCAGCCCGCTGAGTAGAGGTCTTATTTGTTGCCTTTCCAGCGGAGCTCGTAAAGATCATTTCTACGGCTCTTGGCATTACGCACACTTCCCTTCTGTCGCAATTCTTTTATCAGATCAAGATCAAGGTCGTTGATGAGTGTTGTCTCAATTCCAGGTGTTGCCTCAGAGGCTATTGCATCGTGGGGAAACGAGAAATCCGATGGGGTGAAAACCGCAGCTTGCGAATACTGGATTCCCATGGTCTCTACTTTAGGAATATTGCCGACGCTTCCGGATATGGCGACGAAGCACTCATTTTCAATGGCGCGCGCCTGAGCGCAGCGGCGGACCCTGAGGTATCCCGTCTTGGTATCTGTCCAGAAGGGGACAAACAGCATCTTCATGCCTTTTTCTGCCTGAATTCGGGCCAGTTCAGGAAATTCGACATCATAGCAGATTAAAATTCCAATCTTACCGACATCGGTATCGAAAACTTTGAGATCATGGCCACCGCTAAAGCCCCAATGGCTATCTTCGTCGGGGGTAATATGAAGCTTTGATTGATAATCCCAGGTTCCGTCACGTCTGCAAAGATAGCTGACATTATAGAGGTTACCGTCGTCACGCAGTTCAGGTACACTGCCGGTAATAATGTTGATATTGTAGCTCAAGGCCATTTCAATCATCGCCAGACGCAGATTCTCGGTATGAGAGGCGAGCATGCGCATGGCTTCCATCGGATTGTTGCCTTCATAGGTATGGATAAGTGGCGCATTGAATAGTTCGGGAAAAAGCACGATATCAGCTTTGTAATCGCTGACGGTATCGACAAAAAATTCGACCTGTTGCAGAAAGTCTTCAAAGGAGTCAAACCGACGCATCTGCCACTGGACGACACCAATTCGGGCAATAGACTGGGTGCGGCCGATCAGTTTTGTTCTTTTCCTGTAATAAATATTAATCCACTCAAGCAATACGGCATTTCCGCGGGAATGATGGTCATCAGGCCAGTAGTCATCAAGAATGTTGAGCACATGAAAGTCATTGGACATCTGGAAGGTGAGTACAGGATCATAAATCTCCCGTTGTTTTACCTTGATGATATACTCTTCGGGTGATATCTCCTCGGAATACTTGTGATATCCTGGAATACGTCCACCAATGAGGATACCCTTGAGATTGAGGTTCTTCGCCAGTTCCTTGCGAGTATCATAGAGTCTTCGTCCAAGACGCATGCCCTGATATTCGGGGTCAACAATAACCTCAATGCCGTAAAGGTAGTCACCTTCGGGATCATGGGTGGTGTAGTTGCCATCTGCAGTTATCTGTGAGTAAGAGTGACTGTCGCCAAAAAGGCTATAATCAATAGTAAGAGAAAAGGCGACCGCAACCGGTTTTCCATGGTCTTCAATACATACCTGACCTTCCGGAAAAGTTTCGATCAAAAGTCGAAAAGTCTTTTCTGGCCACTGAAGGTTTGCAACACTCTTGTAGACCCGCAGACTCATGTCACGGACTGTTTCGTAGTCATCAAGGGTGAGATTTCTAACTTGTAATTTGTGTTCGATTTCAGTTGTCATTGTAACCTTGACCTCAAGGTAAAATTAATAGGACATATAAAAAATATTCGCGATGCAGCACTATACAGTTGGGTGATCCAGGGGCTGCATTCTAACAAATGCTAATACAATTAAGATGTGTCATTTGTCTATAGAAATGAGTGGTGTTTTATAAGTATTTATACACATCATTTCTATGAGGGAGGATAAGATTGAGACTATTTTATAGCATATATGACCATCGATTACAAAAAAATCTTCGATGCTAGCTGTAACACTGGAATTCTAACTCTTCCTCTAGAACTATGGATCTGAATGTCAGTTTTTCATTGAAATTTATGGCCCTAGAGGTATAACGAAAAAACGGAGTGACTTTTCCCGGGAAGGTCATAGAGATGCACTTTTGTACCAGAGGAGTTACATAATGGCAGAAGGAACGGTGAAATGGTTTAACAATTCAAAAGGATTTGGTTTTATTGAGCAGGATGGTGGAAAAGACGTATTTGTACACCATTCATCCATACAGATGGAGGGATTTAAGTCCCTTGAAGAAGGTATGAGGGTTACCTTCGATCTGGTCGAAGGGCAGAAAGGTCCAGCCGCCGAGAATGTGAAAAAGATATAACCAGAATTACACTGTAACAGGCTTTATTGCAGGGCGGGCTAACGCTCGCAGCCAAAGAACTCTCATCTTCATGTAGTAGAGGGGATACGGTACTTAAAGCGTCGTGAGTGGTCTACAAGACATATCTTACGACGCTTTTTTTATTTAACCACTACATTCCATAGGTCTGGTCCGTTTAGGATCGATGAAGACCAAGCTGTCAGGGGGGGTGAATCTACTGCAACCCTTTGCTCGCTCATTTTGTTGGGATCAGAATCGCCCCCAGGGTGGCAAAAAAATACGGTGAAAGTTTCTATGGTGATTATCTTGTGTGCCTTGATATCCCAACCGTCACTAATGGGTAAGATCCTGGAATAGTATCGCATTTTAAAATGGCTGTCGTTCATTCATAAAATATCCGGCCTAATGGCATCCCTTAGATCTTCTGCAAATATGACCAGTAAACTTAAAGATCTCCTGTCATCCGTTCTGAGCGCAGGCGAGCTTGATCTCCTTGTCTCCAGCTATGATGTGGTGGGTGATATTGCTGTAATCATTGTCCCGGAAGAGTTGCAGGCAAGAGAGCGTCTTATTGCTGATACGCTGCTTACCAACAATACAAAGGTGAATGTCGTGGCAAAGCGGGCAGGAAATTACGACGGGGAATTTCGAACTATTGCTCTGGAAATCCTTGCAGGCGAACATCGCACGGAAACTCTGGTAACTGAATTTGGGGTTCGTTTACACCTTGATGTCGAAAAAACCTATTTCAGTGTGAGAAGTGGTAATGAACGAAGGCGGATCGCCTCTCTTGTGAAGGCAAAAGAGAAGGTGCTTGTCATGTTTTCAGGGGTTGGTCCTTATCCACTATTGATTGCCAGGCACAGTGAAGCCGCATGGGTTGTGGGGGTGGAAAAAAATCCTCTCGCCCATGAATATGCTTTAACTAATGTGAAACTCAATAAGAAAATAAATAATGTACGCTTATATTTAGAAGATGCGGGTAACCTTCCCTTTTTTATTGCTGAGCGCTTTGATCGCATTGCCATGCCTCTACCGACAATGGCAGGAGAATTTTTACCGGTGGCACTTACAATGTTGGAAAAGGATGGTGGCTGGATTCATTATTATGCTATGGCCGAGACCGGTCGTTTTGAGGATGCTGTATCCGAGATGACAAGGGCCTGTGATGATGCGGGGAGAACTCTGCTGGAGGCCCGGGTGATACGTTGTGGGCACTGTGGCCCCAAAACCTATAGGATCTGCGTTGATGCCCGGATTATTTAAGAAATGAAGCGGCATTCTCCCGGCCATTGCGGTTGAGATTTACCCTCCTGTTTGTTATGTACAACAGGAGTTATGCGGTGCCTTCCGGCACGTTTGAAGCAAATGAGATTCTTTTGAAGGAGTAGATATGCACGTATCATTTTATGGGGCAACCCGTGAGGTTACCGGGTCATTTCACACTGTCACAACGGATCATGATAATATTCTTCTGGATTGCGGGCTTTTTCAGGGCAGAAGAAGAGAGACGGAAATCAAAAACCGGGCATTACCTGTTGATCCGAGAATCCTTACCAATATGGTTCTTTCTCACGCCCATATCGATCACTCCGGCCGTATTCCTGTACTCTGTAAAAGTGGGTTCAATGGCCATATTTACTGCACCAGAGCCACCGCTGCGGCCTGTGAATATCTCCTCAAAGATTCGGCAAAGATTCAGGAAGGCGATGCGTCTTATCTGAATTATAAGACAGCCAAGGCGTTTCTCGGCAAACTGAAAACCGGAGGTGGTGATAGTAAAGTGACCCCGGCCGAAGCGGAAGAGATCAGATCGATGTTGAAATCTGGAGATTATGACCTTCGGGATGAAGTGATCAACAAGCTGCTGCACAAAGAAAACCTAAAGACCGTAGAACCTCTCTATACGATCGAAGAAGCAGAAGAATCCCTGGACTATTTCCGTGGTATTCCATTTAAAGAGACGATTACCATCGGACAAAACCTGACCTGCACATTTTATGTGGCAGGCCATATTCTGGGCTCTGCCATGTCTGTGTTAAAATACACAGGACCAGGCGGGAGCAAAACGGTGCTCTATTCAGGAGACCTGGGGCGTTTTAATAAACCCATTATAAACGATCCGACGCTGGAGTTTTTAGAAGAGCATCGGGACATTGATCTCATGATCATGGAAAGCACCTACGGCAACAGGTTGCACGAGCCGGTCGTGAATATGAAACCCCTGCTGAAACAGGTAATCCTGGAGACTTACGATAGAGGTGGATCAATAATTATACCCGCTTTTGCCTATGGCCGTACCCAGGAACTTATTTATTTCCTACATGAACTGTATCTTGAAGGTGATGTCCCTCTCATGCCTGTCTGGGTGGATAGTCCTCTGGCAACCAATATTACCCATGTCTTTGGAGAGCATCCGGAAACCTACGATGAAGAAACCCATCAGGTTTTTTTACGTAATGGGCTCAATCCCTTTAAATTCGCACATTTGAAGTTTGTCCAAAGTGTTGAAGAGTCAATGGCCTTAAACCGCGATACCACACCCCATATTGTTCTTGCCGGGTCGGGGATGTGTGAGGGTGGCCGTGTATTGCACCATCTGCGGCATAAAATTCATGACCCGCGTAATACGGTGCTCTTGGTAGGTTACATGGGGCAGAACACCTTTGGCCGGCAGCTTCAGGATAAGGGCGAGGCCTATGCCGCCAGAGGCCGCCAAGGAGTACCACCGTCTGTTCGCTTTTATAATAAGGATTACCCCCTCAATGCCCATGTTATCATCCTTGGCGGTTTTTCGGCCCATGGAGACAGAGACGAAATGACAAGGGTGGTAAAAGAGTCTAATCTGAATATTAAAAAAATAGCGCTGGTTCACGGGGAAGAGGAACAGACCTTCGCCTTTCAGGATCATCTCAAGAGCAATGGGTTTGATGTCGTTGTTCCGCTTCACGGTCAGAGTATCGTTGTGTAGATCTCACAGGCCATGCCTTTACGGGTGTGTTTTTTATGATAGTGAGAAGACATTTATATTGATGCCGTGGTAAGAGTCGTTTGAGCCGTGAGATGGTTTGCTTTACGGCTCTGAAATCTATGAAGTTGCCCTGAGGATGGAAACAATTATCCATGAGAGGTATGAAGGATACATGAGGGATATCAGGAGAAGTTACCGATGAAAAGGACGTTACGGCCACATAAAGGCAATGAGGTTGATGCTGTTGAAGGTATTGAGTATGAAGTGCGACGAAAAGATGGCTGTATTTCCGTTGAGTATGACCTCTATGGCGCACTCGAATATCTTGCTATACCGGCTACCACTGCACGTGAAGACAAGAGATGTAACGAATTATGGCTCCATACCTGTTTTGAAATATTTTTAAAAGAGCTCGGTGACCATAGCTCAAGTTATCTTGAATGTAATTTTTCCCCTGCAGGGACTTGGAATGTATACAGGTTTTCTTCCTACAGAAAAGAGATGGAACCGGCAGAACTTGTCCGTGCCCCTGAGATAACAGTTGTAAAAACGGGGAAAATCTTTTCTCTGAAAGCAGAAATTGAGACAGCGGGTCTTATTTCTGAAGCCGCCGCCATTGACGCTGGAGTGAGCTGTGTTGTGGAAAGCTTGGAAGGAAAACTGGGCTACTGGGCTTTATCCCACCCTGGTGAGGCCGCCGATTTTCATGATCCGAGATCTTTTGAAATACGTTTGAGTGCAGAAGACGCACACCAAATTCACTAAATGGGATTGAACGTTGAGTGACAATAAAAAATTACCGAAGGAGAAGACAATGAAAAAAGTCGCAATGCTTGCCTATAATGGAGAGCTGATGTGTTTTGCCCATGTGCTGCTCTATGCACTCGATTTTGATAAAAAAGGTTATGAGGTCAAGGTTGTAATTGAAGGTTCGGCCACAAAACTCATCACCGAGTTGGCAAAACCGGATGCGCCTTTTGCCAATATTTATAAGCTGGTTAAAGAAAAGGGGCTACTGACCTGTATCTGTAAGGCCTGCTCCCAGAAAATGGGTACCTTTGATGAGGCTGAAAGACAGGGCCTGACTATCGTTGGTGATATGCAGGGCCATCCCTCTATCGATCAGTTTGTAGCCGATGGTTATGAGATAATTTCATTTTAATTCCCCACAGATTCATTGCCTGGAAAACAAGCAATGAATCTGTATGTGCCTGTCCTGGCTCAATTAACGTTTGCCGGGCTTTTAGTTTATAAAAAAAATATTTAAAGAGGTAGAGTGAGTGGACAACCCAAGTGAAAATTTCTGGAAGCTGCGTCTTGAACAGATGAAGGCGCAGTTGAATTCAAATAATTTTGAAGCGTTTGTCGTCAAAGATAAAGCAGAAGCGGCACAGCTCATCATACATGAGATTTTTCCGGCCTGTAAAGCCAAGAGTGTTTCCTACGGCGGCTCCATGACGCTGAAAGCAACAGGAGTCTTAGAAGCCATTGCAGCAGTTGATGGCGTTGAAATGATTATTCCTGATGATCCAAAGCTTTCCATGGAGGAGAAACTCGAGAGAAGACGGCAGGGATTACTCGTGGATTTTTACCTGACTGGAACCAATGCCCTTACAGAAGACGGCCATCTGGTTAATCTGGACATGATCGGTAACCGGGTGGCAGCGCTCACCTTTGGGCCCAAAAAAGTGGTAGTCCTTATCGGCCGCAACAAGATTGTTCCAGACCTGGAGTCGGCCATGTACCGCATCAAGGATTATGCCGCACCCACCAACGCTATGCGTCTTGACTGTAAGACCCCTTGCGCAAAAACCTCGGAGTGTGCTGACTGTAAGAGCCCCGGCAGAATCTGTAATTCCTGGGCAATCACCGAAAAATCCTTTCCTAAAAATCGTATTACAGTCATCTTGATTGACGAAGAGCTTGGTTTGTAGATGAAGAGTGCAGTTCGGAAAATAGAGCTTCTTGCCCCTGCAAAGAACCTCTCCTGCGGTATCGCGGCGATCAATCACGGCGCGGATGCGGTCTACATCGGCGGTCCGGGCTTTAGTGCCAGGGCCGCTGCAGCAAACAGCATCGAAGATATCGCCCAACTTGTGCGCCATGCTCATCTTTTCGGGGCCAAGGTGTATGTGGCGCTCAACACAATTTTTACTGACTCTGAACTGGCTAGTGCGGTGACGCTCTGTCACAGCTTATACAACGCGGGTGTCGATGCCCTGATTATTCAGGACACCGGTCTTCTTCAGTCGGACCTGACACCTATCCCGCTGCATTCCTCCACCCAGATGAATAACCGGACTCCGGAGAGGGTGCGATTCTGGGAAGATGTGGGATTTGAACAGGTGGTGCTCGCCCGGGAGCTGAGTCTTGAGCAGATACGCAAGATTCGGGAAAAAAGTTCTGTGATACTTGAGTTTTTTGTCCATGGGGCGCTCTGTGTTTCTTACAGTGGCCAGTGCTATATCAGTGAAGTGATGGCTGGGCGCAGTGCCAATAGAGGTGAATGTGCTCAGTTCTGTCGGCATAAATTTGATCTGAAAGACCATACCGGGAACATCCTCGCAAAAGACAGTTATCTCCTGAGCCTGAAAGATCTTGATCTCTCTTCTCATCTGGAGGCACTCATCGATGCGGGGATAGGTTCCCTGAAGATTGAAGGTCGCCTAAAAGATGAAAATTATGTAAAAAATGTAACCGCCCATTATCGGAGAACTCTCGATCTAATTCTCGGCAAGCGGTCTGATCTTGTCGCTGCCGCATCGGGCAGATGCAACTTTGATTTTGTCCCTGATCCCTTGAAATCTTTTAACCGGGGGCAGACGGATTATTTTATCCAGGACCAAAGAAATGTAGTCGGAGATCCGAGAAGTCCAAAATCTAAAGGCCAATATCTCGGACGTGTCTTGCGGGTGGATAAAAGCTCCTTTACCGTTGATACCGTGCACAATATCGCAAATGGTGACGGTCTCTGTTTTTATGGCGGAAAAAACGACCTTGTGGGTATACGGGTAAATAGAGCTGACGGCAACACTCTCTATCCCAAGGATGAGGTGGCCCGTCTTGGCCTCAGGGTCGGGATGGAGCTGTATAGAAACTCAGACAGTGCCTTTAATAAACAGTTGAATCGCAGTGAGCAGTGCAGAACAATTTCTCTTGATGTCATCGTCTCTGATATTGATGGGGGGCTGTTGTTGACCGCCTGGGATAGCGATGGTGTAAGATCTGAAACGCGGTTGGAAGTTGCTGGACAGCGGGCAAAAAATCCCGGAACCATCGGGCAGGTTGCCGAGAAACAGCTGAAAAAGTCTGGAGGCACTGTCTTTACGGTAAATAATGTTGAGGTCAATTTGCCTTCTGAGCTGTTTTTTGCAAGTGCTGTCTTCAACGACCTCCGCAGGAAGGCCTTTGACAACCATCAGCAACTGCGCATCGCCCATTTTAGAAGCAAGCCTGCTCCACCACGAAAAGATACGGGAATCTGGCCGGTAGATCATGTTGATTATCTCGACAATATTCGGAATACAAAAGCCCTGGAGTTTTACCAAAAACATGGAGTGACAGAGACTTCCTCTGCGTTGGTTGCAGCAGCAGAGTTAAAGGATGCAACACTCATGACGACAAAGTACTGTATCAAGGCCCAGCTCGGGAGATGTCCGAAAATAAAAGGAAGCCTCAGAGACATGGACAGACCTCTTCTCCTGGCGGATAATACCGGAGAGTATGCCCTGGATTTTGACTGTAAAAAATGTGAAATGCAGCTTCGGCTGAAAAAACCCTGAATGTAATTCCTCAAGCCCTGAGGATGTCTGTCAGCGTCACGAAAAGCCTGAGGAACAGGAACCACCAGAAAGCGCTCCTGAAGGAATGCTTGAGGATACGGTTTGAAAGTTATCTTTTTGGTCGGGTACTACTCTTTTGATGGCAGTGGAGTTGCATTTGATGCAATACACCCCTGATATATCTGAAGAGACGAGGATTTTGTCAAAAACTACGTCGCAGTCTGCACAACATAACTTGAGGATTGGCATACCTTGGGGCTCCATCAGAGAAAATTATGACAATGAAAACCCACTATAATGCATTCGTGGCAGAAAAGGGAAGCGGATTAATACGTTACAGCCTGGTTTCTTGTTTTTCAGGGAATCAAGCTGTCTTGCAGTGATCATAGCCCTTTGGCTTGGGGGCGTCAGGCTGTTTTAATGTGGTCTTTTCTTTTGCAGATCCGAGGTTGTTAAAACAGCGAACTCATTATTTACCAGAGCTCCCATGTTTCAAAGTAGAGGACATAGATTCCTAAAAGTAGATTGCTTGTTGCATGGGCCACAACACAGTTCCATAAATCTTTTTTCCAGTACAGCAGGAGATTTATGAGCATGCAATAGATTGCCGCAGCAAACCATTCCGGATGGGCCAGGGTAAACAGCAGGGTGATCCAGAGAAAAGATGCGGGTGTAAATTGACCGATGGGCTGTTTTTCCCAGTCAGGATTGATAATCCATCGCATAAGAAAGCCACGCCAGAAAACCTCCTCGATTACAGGAACAAGTACGGCAAGACCAAGCATTCGCATGGTGATAAAAGTCCACTGAGCTGATCGACCGTCAATGGCGGTAAAGGGATTGAATGCTGCGCGGGATTCCGGCTGGAGCCATTCGGGCAGAAAACCTGCCAGCACTTGCTCAAGTTGCAGTGCGGAAACCCCAATCCATAATGCAATGCCCACCACACCTGCAATAAGGCCTGGTCCAACATTGAGGTGGATGCGGATGATATTTTTATTTCGCAGTAAGATAAATGTGGCTATTGCCGTTATCGCAACAGCGGCCGGGTATAGCACTGAATAGTATTGCGGTACCTGGAGAAGGAGCTGGCTGAAAATGAGGTAGAGGGCAAACGGTGCAATGTAAGTAAGCATTGAGGTATCCCTGGAATTGCCTGCTGATTTATGGGGGTTAGTCCGTCGTTGCAGGAAAGTAATAGAACCGATATCACTCACTTTTTACCCACTTAGAGGTAAAAGTCAAATGTTTAGTGGCATCTGGAAAAGACGTGTATTTGTGTAACTATGTGCCTTACCTGTTGTCTGTAGATAATAGAGTTTAACTATTTTGTGCAGCTGATACCCTGGAATGGAAAGTACTATCCTGCACCGGTAGTATTTTGAATGAAGCAACATTTCGTTTATATTTTCATTTTTAAAATGAACCAAGACTACACAACCTGATTCATCCAGGATTATTTTTTCCTTCCCTGCGGGCTGGTTGTAGCGTTACCTTAACCGCAGTCTGACTTTATCAGATACACAATTTTCCAATATTTAGGCTTTCAATGACAATTTTGAAAACAGAGAAGACAATTCAGGCATACAATAAAAATGCCACAAAATATAAAGAAAAATTCAATGATTTTTCACCATACAAGAAAAAAATCATAGAGTTCCAAGATCAATTCATACCAAAAGGTGCAAGGATATTAGATTTGGGATGTGGTCCTGGAAACAACATTACAACCATCAAATCCCTCGATGATTCATGCCAATTTACTGGTATAGATCTTTCTGAGGGTCTTCTAGCCATTGCAAAGAAGATTCACCCTTCATGTGAGTTCATTAATCAGAATATTTGTGATCTAAGTGCGAAGGGCCTTGAACTGTACGAAGCGGTTATTGCATCCTTTTGTATCGTTCATTTGGACAATGAAGAAACTGTAAATGTTCTGAAATTCATATCCGAAAGTCTTGTGCAAGGTGGCTCTCTTTATTTAAGTTTCATGGAAGGCACAGTATCCGGTTTTGAAACAACATCTTTTTCAACAGAGGAGATTTACTTCAATTACTATCAGCTTGATTATGTATTGGGACTATTGAAGGAAAATGATTTGATTCCAAAGATGATAAGCAAGGAAGATTATTTAGAGCAGGATGGATCAATCACCTCGGATATTTTTATCTACGCACTGAAAGAATAATGGCTCAAAATTGTCGGGCACTCTTCAAGATAGTAACTGACGATCGTCGATGAATTGTTTCATAACGCAACTCTTTGCCGACCTTACTTATTTCCAAGCTAAGTCCAGATTTTCTTTAATATTTCCTTGAGGAAAGATGTTAGTCTTCATGCAAGACACCACTATCCGCATGTGGATTTTTAAAGCCGCAAATACTATCAAACGTAACTGCTGGCTGAAAGCCGTAAGGTGGGTCGACAGCGTAATCGTTGAACTACTTATCTGACTTTTTAGGGCTTGCTTTTGCTTTCGTTTTTCTTGGGTTCAACAGATGTTTTTCTGCACGTCTGGTCAGAAAAATGGAGAGGAGTTTACGGGTGAAGATAAAGACAAGTATTCCGCTGACCACACCCACTGCAATACTGCCAAGGATGAGGGGAATGAGGATCTCCCAGCCCATGTGCAGGATTGCCATGAATTGATCTTTTATATTCCAGAATTCCAGTTTGGCCATTGTTTTACCGATGTCAATGAACATTCCGGAGACTTCATGCAGTGGAGGTCCACTCCACATTTTCAAACCGATCCAGTAATTAAAAGTATAAATCGGAGCAACAGTGAGTGGGTTGGTGATCCAGACCGGGATCATTGATGCGGGGCGGTTCATATTAAACAGCGTGGCTGCAAACAATGCAAGGATCAGCTGGACACCAACCGTGGGTGTGAAGGCAATAAAAGTCCCGATGGCAAGTCCCCCAGCAATGGCCCGTGGAGAGCTGCGTAAACGTATCACCCAGCGCAAAACTGGACGCAGACGGATGAGAAGATTACGGTTTCTTTTTGGTGTGGGAAGGTCTTGCATCGGTGCTCTCAATGGTGGTGTACTTCAAGTTATCACTGTGGTCTTAAAAAATAATTTTGGATGCAGGTATCATCTGATCAGTATAGCAGTTCTGCAGCGCTCATGTAATAGTTGTGTGTACAACGAGCACATTATATTCATTCTAGGTTGAGAGTAAATCAATTGTCACAGGGGTACGGTTAAGGCTGAGAGAGAGGGATTGGCATTACGGCCAGTTTGACTGTTTCGGTTCTGCCGAATTTATATCTGTGTTCGAAGTATTTAATATCATGCTCTTTTACATTGACCGCATATTTTTCGCTGAGGAAAAGTGAAAGATTTTCCGGGATGGCAGGAGATTTGTCGGCCATCCAGATAACAATACCATTGTCATAACCCTGAGTCGCCGGCAGATTTTCAAACCGATATTCAGGTATCAGGGCGGGGCTTTGTGGAAATTGGAAATGCATGTTACCTGCAAGAAACCGGTTGTCAGAGATGATGAGGCCTGAGTCAAAGCCGTTTTGACGGATATCTTCAGCCATTGCTGAGAAAGGATAGTTCATCCGGCAGAACTCGTTGATATAGCTTGCCGCAGTAACGCGAAGCGTAAAGGCGATATAGACAGCCATTGCAGCAATGACAGTTACTGACAGAAAAGCTTTTGCGCGTCCTCGTGTTATTTTTTCAACGGGAACCCGTGAAAAAAAGAAGATCGGTACGGCAAAAAGCAGGGGTTGCAGCCATCTGTCTTTCACGTAAGTGACTTTAAACAGGAGTACGAATATAAGAAGGACGATGCAAAATAAAGCTATATATCGGCCAATGAATTTCTGCTGTAATGTCCGTTCTTCCCACCATTTTGCATCATATCCTGAGGGGAAGAGGATCAGGTAAAAGAACCAGAGAGGCGTGAGAAAAAGAAAGATAGCTCTGAGCATGCTCAGGCTTCCAGCCACGTAGTAGTTATCTATGGCTCTTTTAAATTTATTGGTGGCCGAAAAGACAATATCCTGGTTGTTGAGCATCCAGTAGAAATAGTTACCAGCGAGGGCGAAAATGACAATTACAGAGAAAATTAACTTCCAGTTGAAGATAATTTTCCTCCCCTCCGGCAGGCTTGCAAGGGTAAGCAGCAGGACGAGAAGGAACAGGCTGAAATTAGCTTTTGCCATAAAACCAACACCAATACAGAGGCCCCAGAATAAGTAATTGAGGCAGGACTGCCTGTTCATCAGCCGAACGGCCTGATACAGGCTTGCCGCAGCCGCCAATACCACAAGGGTAGTATGGGTCATGTCCCGCTGGGACTCCCAGGCGATCTGGGGAATCAGGAGCAGAGAACAGGTGGCGAGAATAGCGGCCCGGGTGTTTTTGAGAATAATTCGACTGCTGAGAAAGACAAAAACATAGGTCAGATAGAGGAGGAGATTCTTCATCAGGCTGACAGAAAAAACATTTTCGCCGAAGACCTGGAAAAGATAGTGCTGTACCCAGGTGTAGAGCGGTGGTTGTTCTGTGTAACCCGCAAGGAGCCACTGGCCAAGCAAGGCCTGCTCCGCTTCGTCATAATCGAGAGAGTCGGAGATTGTGACCCGAAGGAGTATGTGCAGACCGAAGTAGCAGGCAAGAATCAGAAGAAACTTTAGACCTTGAATACCATTATCTGTGTTGTTTGCTTGCATGGTCCTCATCCTGAATAGAATTTTTCTGTCTGAGGCCGATGATGATATTCCTGCTGTAGACAACAAGGCCAAAGACCTGGCCTGTAAAGAGCACCGGATCCCGTCTGACGATGGCATAGCTAAGGACCATAAGAGATCCGGTCAGACTGATGAGCCAAAATCCCATGGGCAGGATAGACTGTTTCCGTTTTTCACTGTAATACCACTGATAGACAAAACGAAAGGTAAAGACAACCTGGCCGATAACCCCCCAGACCATGAGTGTCCTGGAGATGTCGCTGTTGGTTAAAACCGTTTGAAAATTATGGGTTTGTCCCATAAGCAGAATGGTTGCCGCAAGTACAGGAAAAGTGTAGGCCAGAATTCGCACCAACCGGGGAATTTTATTCCAGAAGCCAAAATAGTAGAGGTTGCGGATATAAACACCATAGGTAATCACCTGGCCCATAATGATGGCAAGATCATTACGTAAGATGCCATAGACGATGAGCAGGAATGAGGCAAAGATACTGAGTTGCCAGAAAAGCAGAGGGGAGAGAATCTTTCCTGCTTTTTCCGAAGATATCCACTGGGTAAGCTGGCGTGCCGAGAAGAGGATTTGTGCTAAAAATCCAATGGCAAATATGACGTTTTGGTTCATGAAATCGAGTCGATAACGCTATAACGGATATAGCGATTGCGCATCCAGCGGAAGGCAAGTGTGTCAAAAAAAGGGCCGACAAGACGGTTCCAGAGATGGTATTTACTGGTTCCTGCCCGGCGGGGATAGTGAGAGATTGGCAGTTGTTTAACCTTACCTCCCTCCAGTTGAATGAGCGCGGGAATAAAACGGTGCATACCGTGAAAGAACGGAATCCTGAGCGCAAATTCTGTTTTCATGATTTTCAGCGGGCAGCAGGTGTCTTTGATGCCATCGTCTATCATGAGCCGTCTGTAACCATTGCCAAGTTTCGAAGAAATTCTTTTCACAAGACTGTCCTGCCGTTTTGCCCGAATACCGTTCACCATGTCAAATTCAGGAAAATAAGGGAAGTAGCTCATGAAATCGGCAGGATCTGTCTGTAGATCAGCATCGATATAACCAACAAGCGAGGTCGTACAGTGGTCGATGCCCGCTTTTACAGCACTACTCAAACCATAATTCCTGTCGAGACTGATAACCTGATAGTCGCTTGAAATCGAACATTTCTTACGTATAATATCCAGACTGCCATCTGATGAGCCATCATTGACGAAAAGCACTTTTGTGGCAAGTGGAGTTATCTTGAGAAATTTGTCCATTTCCGTAAAGAAGGATAAAAGGCTCTCTTCTTCATTGAAAACTGGCACAATAATGGTCAGGTCATCAGTCATATACGAACATATCAGGCGGAGGGTTAGCCTTTTTTCCGTGGAAATGGTCTGTTTTTATCAGAAAACAACCTCATACATCTACCAGCAACATTAAAAAAACTCAAGTTATTTTGGTTTTTCCTCGTTTAAACCGATTTTCCTGAACAATTAACGGCAACTTTTTGGCCAAATCGTGATCCCTCAAAGTGGCGAACAGATAGCCAACCACTTGAAGATTGACAACAACATGAGGCTTCGGTACTTTGGCAGACTGATGGTGCAGAAAAGGACAGGTGAGGGCGGAAAAAATTCGTTTTTTAAAAACGGGTGGCAGAGGAAGATTGTTTTGAACCGAAGAAATTTTTGTAAACTGGCAGCGTTGACAGCGTGTGTTTATCCCATGGATGTTTCTGCTGCTCTGCATTTGCTTGCAACAGATCAGGAAAAAAATCCCGTTCTGCCAACACAGGATGTTCATCTTTCAGGTCTTCCGGTACCTGCCCAAAAGATAACTGATGACAAAATCAAAGACTACCTGAGCAAAATCCGTCATCCGGATATTTTGCATCCTACCGATATTATTCTTGCCGAAAAAGACAATCAGCTGCTGGTTACAATTGTTGCCCGGTTTCAGCGCCTCTATAAAAACATAGGGTATGGAAATTTTGGGGTGGTTAGTTTTGACAATGCCCTGAAAATCGCCAGGGACTACCCGATTGTGGGGGAATTCACACCTGCAGAACTTGAATTCCTTGAGATGATATACTACCGAAATGCTCGGGATTATGGCTTTTATGGCGAGAAGCGGGTGGTGAAACTTACCCAGCATATCAATAAAAAGGATATCTACAAAGTTCCGTACAGCGGCAACTATCTCTTTAAAGGGTCTTCTTTTGCTAAATATGAGGAGATAAAGAAAGACCTTGGCGAAGAGGTGCTGCTTACCTCAGGGATTCGGGGGCTGGTGAAACAGTTCTATCTCTACCTCAATAAAGTTGCACGTCATGATGGCAACCTTTCTCTGGCCTCGAGGTCTCTCGCTCCACCGGGATATTCCTATCATGCAACAGGAGATTTTGATATTGGTCAGGCCGGTTTTGGCAATAATAATTTTTCGGAAAAATTTATAGGCACCCCGGTATTTCAAAAGCTCGCAGCACAGGGATATGTGGAATACCGCTATCAGCGTGATAATATGCTTGGGGTTCGCTACGAACCCTGGCACGTTAAACTCTGAGATAAATCACGCCGATTTCGCGAGTGATGTTTAGATGTTTGGGCTTTTATGCAGTGAAGTTTAACCCGTTTCAATCGGTAAACTTTTTTATCTCCCTTTCTCTGATTATCTTCCAGCCGTTTTCTTCTTTTTCCATGGTCAGAGCTTTCATGACGATGTCATGATAGCTATTGGAAGTATAGCTCTGTTTGAAGGTGATGAGCAGTTGGTTCTCTTCCAATGTTTCAACCACAGGGTTTTCGATATCGATTTTTATGGAACTGGGCCTGTAAATGCTTCTGGTCCGTTTGTCCTTCCAGACACTGAGGGAGAGTCCATCTTCCGGGGTGAAATTTTTGCTGTACGCACCAAGGTAGGAATTGGCATCCTGGGTCTCCCAGGCGTCTTTCCAGGCTTCAAGGGCGTAAAATGCTGCCAGTTTGTTGGAGATCTGAATATCGGCATTTGGCTGTTTCGCTGTTGCGGTCACGTTTTGTTGACGCGGGTCTGGTTGTTCCGTTTTGCTGGTAGTTGCATTTGTGCGTTGAACTGGAGGCGCTTCCATAAGAGTCTCCTGCCAGGTTTTTGGGTCAAATGGCAGGATTCGCTGGAGGATTCGATAGTCCGGACCGGTTTGGATGATCAGAGGCCGGGAGTACGGTTTTTTATCGCGGAGCGAGTCAGCAACACTGGCTCTTAATTCATCAAGGGTTAAGATGCCGAATTCAGCAGAAGGGGATTGTTCTTTTTTGAGTTCGAGTTCGACATTTTCAAAAAGTTTTCCGTTCCAGATCTCATCATTGATTTTTTGAGCCTGTTCTGCGCTGGCCAGTTTAATAAAGCGAAACAGCTTTGGGCTTTCTGCCGGTGGATCAAGGTTTTCTTTCGGCTGAGAGGATAGCGGTGCAATCTTATCTTCGAGATGCCTGCCTTTGTAACCAAGTTGATAGGCCCTTTGCATGCTGAGCCATGCCATGTCATATTTCTGATTTTTAAAGTAGAGTTCAGCCAGATAATAATAGGCGAAGGTAAAGCCGGGGTCAATTCTTAACAGGGTTGTGAACTGCTGCTCTGCCTTATCAAACTGCTTGTCGACAAAATAAAATTTGGCAAGGTCGAATTTGTACCATTTGGAAGCGGGAGCCAGATGAACTGCTCTTTCTCCCTGTTCAATAGCTTCAGGGATTAAACCAAGTCCGTAGTAGAGAATTCCAAGCCTCATATGCAGTGAAGGGTGTTCTGCGCCGCCAAGTTTTGTGGCTTCTTTTAAGGCATCACTGGCTTCATAGTGTCGGTATGATTTAATATAGTCATTTGCCTGTTCGAGATAGTTTTTAAAGGACGAAGCGGTGTCGTCCGCCATTACCACTGTAGAAGATAGAAATGAAATCAGGATGTTTGCAATAATGAAGTGTCTGGTCATAGCTATCACAGTTTTTTAGTAGGTGTATGTTGATATCTCAAAAGACAAATATCCATTGGGTTTCAAGAGAAAAGAATACCCTGGTGGGGTCTTGGAAATATTTACCCAATATTTGGGTCATTGTTTTTACTGAAAATGATATTGTAGTATACTCTAGCCTCGACAAACCTTGTCGGATTTGTCAAAAAATTGCAACCATCATAATGGTTACGCAAAATAATTGCAATATTGGTTAGTTAGTGTTAGGAAAAAGTGGTCGTACACTTTTGATTGTCAAAGAAGCATTCTTTGGCTGATTTTCCCGCTCTCATTTGAAGGTTTGTATGTATAAAACATTTTATAATCTGAACAGAAAACCGTTTGAAATTATACCAGACCCGTCGTTTTACTGGGTTGGAGACAATCAAAAAGAAGTTCTTTCACTTCTTCGATACGGTATTCTTGACAATAAAGGCTTTTTACTTCTGACCGGCGAATCCGGGGTTGGAAAGACCTCGTTGATCAAAACTTTGACCAAAGGCTTTGGCCCAGAGGTTCTCTGGGCGGTAATTGACGATCCTAGCCTTGAGCGCATCGATTTTTATAACGACATTGCCAGAAATTTCAGGATAGACAAGAAGTTTACCTCAAAGGTCCAGTTTCTCATTCAGTTCAGCCATTTTCTACACAAGGCAGATGATGAGAATAAAAAAGTTCTCCTGCTCGTCGATGAGTGCCATCTTCTCAGTCAGGAGATGCTTGAAGAGCTGCGCCTGCTCTCCAACATTGAAAAAGCGGACACGAAGCTGATAAACATTTTCTTTGTGGGTGAGAGCAGTTTCAATGAGCTGTTGAGCTTGCCTAAAAACAGGGCGGTTCGTCAGCGTCTTTCACTGGCCGCTGATATGAAACCTCTGACTGCCAATGAAACAGAGGATTATATCCGTCACAGATTAAGCGTTGCCGGTGCAGAGGAGAAGATATTTACCTCCAAGGCCTGCCAGAAAGTGCATCTCTATGCAGCTGGTGTACCATTACAGATCAACAAAATATGTGATGCTGCCTTAAAATTGGGGGCAAGCGAAGAGGAACCCACTATTTCTCCAGCAATCATTGAACGTTGTCTCAACAAGGTCGATATGGCGACCGCCTCTGCCGAAACCGAGGTGCAAACTGAAGTGCATGCTGAGGAAATCCCCCCATTAAAACAATTCGCTCAGTTTAAGCTTGGCGATGGTCCGGATTCTCAAATTACCGGATTTAATCTTGACGCGGAACGAAAAAGCGGGTGGTTGAAAATTGGTTTTGCCGCTCTTGCTCTAGTGCTTGTGGGAGGCTATTTTTTCAAATCCAATTTTACCCAGGAAGCTACTAGAGAAACACCTCCCCCTGTTGTGGAGCAGGTGGCACCTGCTCGGAAATTGTCTTCCGTTTCAACATCCCCTGCTGTTACGATGCTGGAAAAAAATTCTGAGGAAATCAATAAGGTCAAGGTTGATGAACTGAAATCTGCAATACTTGAAAAAGCCTACAATGAAGATCATCCGGTGCAGCCGCAAGAGGCGGTTACGGAGACTGCAGCTGCAGGGGAAGGCCAGCTTGCATCTGAAGCTGTGGCAGAGGTCAGGGCTGATGCTCAGAGTGTGACCAGGACCGAGGAGGCCACACCAGAACCTGTATTGACAAGTGAGGCCGTTGCTGTCGTTTCTGAAAACCAGCAAGAAAATACAATCATTCCAAGCGCAGAAGGGCAGGCGGCTGTTGCACAGGAAACGCAGCAGGCAGGTAGTCTGAACTCTTCGGAACCAGATGTTGTGCTCGTGGAACCTGAAGTGGAGAGCCCGACGGTGGACGTCCAACCGGCGGTTCAGTTGCCTCCCCTTGAACCGAGAAAGGTTATCCTGCCATTACAGCCGAATTCTCTCGAGCTGACTAAAGCGGGTAAAACCGCATTGAACAGTTTTGTGAAAAAGTTAAAGATTTATCCAAAGGCAACGATTCTTGTCAAAGGCTTTGTCTCTGCAAAAACAAATTCAGCTGAAAATATCAAGCTGTCAGAAGAGAGAGCACTCAGTATCTATAAGATGCTTCTTGCCGACGGCATTGATCCGGAGCAGGTGGAAATTGAGGCGATGGGTAACCGAGAGCCTATTGCCTCCAACAATACCAGAGAAGGGCGGGCGAAAAATCGACGTGTGGAGATCCTTGTTATAACCGATGGAATATAGTTTCGTTTTGTTTGTTCCGGCGCGTTAATTTTTTGGGTGGGAACGGGAAAAAGCATGGGAAAAGATTTTCATCTCCCCTTTAATCCGTTGAGGTCACAAAAAGACGGCCTGTAATGTTTACCCTGTAACAGTGGGAACTCATATTAATTTTTCGCTGCATCGCACAGCTCCTGAAGTTTCTTGTCGAGGGTGTTGTAATTATATTTAAGGTTATGGTTGGCCCTGATATGTTGTTCAGCTTTGCCTGCAAGGGTGTGACGTAATTTCGAGTCAACGATGAGTCGTTCAATGTTATCTCTGAAACGCTCTGGTTCTCCGGCGGGGGAAAGAAGTCCTGTCTGGTTGTGCACTATCGCTTCCTTGCCACCCCAGTCTTCAAACGCTACCGCCGGTAACCTGCAGGATTGGGCCTCGAGGTAGACCATCCCCAGGGATTCCTGGATTCCTGGGAAGGCAAAAATATCAGCGCAGCTAAAATATTGATACAACTCTTTTCTTGGTATTTTGCCTAAAAAATGTACCCTGCCGGGGAGCAGTTGTTTTGCCTGTCTTGTTAGTCCTGCTCTGCTTTCCCCGTCACCTATGATGAGGAGTTTGAGCTGGTGCCCTTTTTTTTGCAGGCTGGAGCAGGCCTCGATTACCTTTGAGATTCCATCAGTTTTTACCCCGGGGCGCATCATTGCAGCCGTTATAATCAGGACTTCATCTTTTGCGGCCCATTGCGGTCGTAATTCCTTTCTTTTCTCAGCTGAAAATTCAAAATCACCAGGACGAATTCCCGGTGCTATGTAGGTGAGTTTTTCTTCCGGGATAAGCCGCAGGAGATTTTTGTGGTCGACCCGTTTATTGGTAAAGATATGGGTGGCGTGCTCAAGGGTTGCCTTGTTGAGAAGAAATCCTGGCAGGGTCCATAAATTTTTTCGTCTTTTGGTCGAATAGATTGCCTGGAAGATCACATAAGGTCTCTTGAGTTTGTTACTGCAGTAGGGACCGAGTAAGTCCGGAGCCTTGTAGTAGGAATGATAGCTGAACCAGAGGTCCGGAGGACTGTTTTTCAGGCGATTGATGATCCTTTGCCGTTCAAAAAACAGCTGCAGGAGGCGCAGGGGATTGAAGTAGATCCACCTTGCCCGGAGAGGGCTTACAAGCTCGACGCTATTGTTTTTGTTGAGGTGTTCGTATAGTTCACTTCCGATAATCAGATCTCCGGATGGATTGGGGTGTCCCATGGTTTTAAAAGGCATATAATAGGCAATTTTCATGGAAGTGTCGGTTGGCTTATGTTTCACTAAAGATTGTTCCGATTGCAGGTGAAACTGATTGTAGAGGCACAGAAAAACAAATATTTTTGTCTTTTGCACCGGTTTTCTCTGGTTTAGAGTTTTTCCTCATTTTTAGGGAGCCAATGACCTTGTACACAGACAGAAAATTACTTGGAGAGGAGAAGACGTCGTGCGATTGGATATCCTGATATATGCCCACGATGGAAGGGGGCTTGGCCATGTAAGCCGTAGTCTTGGTATCGGCATGGCACTTCGGAGACTATATCCTGAGCTCAAAGTTTTGTTTATCTCCGGCAGCACCTTCACCTTAGAATTGCTTGGTAGAGCTCCTTTGGACTGGGTGAAGTTGCCTTCTTATAAGACAGAGGTGGTCAATGGAATTTCTCGCGGGATTTCAGGAAACTCAATGCTTCAGGATCAGGAATTAGGGGAGATGCGCCGCCAGGATCTTGCTCATTTCGTTGGGCTTTACCGGCCGAGGCTGGTGCTTGTGGATCATACCCCCCAGGGCAAACACAGGGAGTTGTTACAGGCTCTTGAAACAGCAGGTGATGACTGTCAATGGGTGTTGGGGGTCCGGGGAGTTGTGGGGACTGTGAAGCAGGCGGCAATAGAGGTAACCCAGGGTATTTTCAAGAAATATTATAGTGATCTGCTCTGGTATGGGGACAGGGCAGTCCTGGGAGACGAACATTGTCAGCTGTTGGCCCGGCAGTATTGTCTTGAACCTTACGAATGTGGCTATGTCTCAAGGCTTAAGGAATACAGGGAGTGGAATGGTGGAAAAAGCGCAAAGCACAAATGGGCCGGGGTTGTTTCAGTGCCATGGCACGGACAAGAGAGCCTGTCTTTTTTGAGATGTCTGGCCGCGGCTCTAGCTGAAATTCCCGGTGCTTATGGGAGCTGGTGTCTTTTTATTGATCCAGATGTGGGGGAGATGAAAACCGCAGTAGAAGAACTTTTTTTTGAGCTTGAACATTGCCAGCTTGAAACTCCTGGTAACAGATATGGAGACGCGTTGATGAACGCCAGGAGTGCGGTTATCTATGGTGGTTATAATAGTCTTGTGGATATTCTCTTTGCTGGTATTCCGACTCTGGTTCTCCTGCGTGAAATGCAGGACAAGGAACAACAGATCCACGTCGAGCATCTTGAGGCCAAGCTGGTTGGACTCCTGACAAGTGTGCCGGAAACTGAGGTCGGGGTCGAGTCGCTTAAAGCAATTCTGCTGCAGAATCTTTCAGTGAGCAAAGTGAGGCAGGTTGGTGTGAACATTGATGGTGCCAGTTGTGCAGCACACTATCTGCACGCAAAACTGAGATAACCGGTTCTGCCCTTCTCTTTGACGCATTGTCTCTCGCCAACACCTCAGGAAAAGAACCGGACCTATTTTAATTACGAAACATGGAGTTATCGACTTTTCCAAGAAATATCTTTGTGCAAATGAGAACATTTCGAGGTGTGTCACCAGCCTGAATACGGAGCAATCCTTCTCTAATTATTACTTTTTTAAGTAATTCCCTGCCGTTTGATTCGTTATAATAAATGTCTGAGTCGAGAATGTCTTTTATGTTTGCCGGCTCTACCCGGTCAATGATGAGTTGAACAGCAAGATTTAAAAAGGGATCTCTGATGGTGGAGAGTTCGTTTTCAAGGGCCAGTAGTCCCTGTTTAGTTACCAGTTCTGATAAATATTTCAGCTGGAGAACCAGATCGACGAGTGACTCCTGATCTTCACGGCTACATGATGCTTTTGCAGCGAGAGCTAAATCCCGTAGCATAATTTTCCTTTATTGTAAGATGAATGCATTGCAGGCCACCTTCATTTCTTATCGGCCCTGTTCCTGTGCGAAGCAAGAAATATAACATCCGTGGGAAATACAGGTTCCTATACCTTGTGTATACTTGTGATATATTTTCTTACAGGTGAGACTTTTCCCCGATCTATTGAGATATTCAAGGTGTCCTGAGGTCGTTTTTTGTCCGGTTATATTGTCCATTCCCTCCTCTTTTATCCGGTTTTGGAGTCATATTTGAAGCCATTGATGGATCATAGCGCAGAAAGTCGGTTTCCGTCAAACTGGAGAGCTGAAAAAACGAGGATCAGGTTAACGCAAGCCTGCAATAAAAATTACATTTATGTAAAAAATTATGGCTTGAAACATGCAAAAATGAAATAAACCTACCTTGAATTATGATAATAAATTAACTTTTACGTATGTAACATCCCGATAATATATATCTTTATATTAATTTCTCTGAAGTGGCACCAGATTTGTAATGTAAGAGTCAGGTGAGCAGTTTGCTACTTAATAGACTTTGCGTTGCAGAGTGGAAATAACCTTAACGGAGGAATACAGTGAAGGATAAAATGAAGTACCGAAAGTATTGGGGGATGGCCGCTTTTCTTGGCGCTACCGCTGTTGCTGTTCCTGCCCTGGCAGAAGAGGCGAGTGTTGGTGATACCGTGATTCAGTTAGCCTATTCCATTGACACTTTTTATTTTCTGATGTCAGGCGCTCTGGTCATGTGGATGGCGGCGGGTTTCGCAATGCTGGAGGCCGGTTTGGTCAGGAGTAAGAATACCGTAGAAATTCTAACGAAAAATATAGCACTCTATGCGATTGCCTGTGTTATGTATATGATTGTCGGCTACAATATTATGTATGGTGATGCGGTAAACAGCTTCATCCCTGGGCTCAGTTTTTTACTGGGAGGGGACAATACGGTCGACGAGGTGTTGAAAAGTGCTGGAGAGACATATTACTCAAACATGTCAGATTTTTTCTTTCAGGTTGTTTTCGTTGCAACAGCAATGTCAATTGTCTCTGGTGCTGTAGCTGAGCGTATGAAGCTATGGGCGTTTCTTTTGTTCGCTGTCGTGATGACCGGTTTTATCTACCCTGTGCAGGGCTATTGGAAGTGGGGCGGAGGTTTTCTCGATGCTCTTGGCTTTTTGGACTTTGCTGGTTCTGGTGTTGTTCATCTCTGTGGTGCTTCGGCGGCTCTGGCGGGAGTTCTCTTACTTGGTGCTCGTACCGGGAAATATTCAAAAGGTGTAATTAAAGCTATCCCAGGCTCTAATCTGCCACTTGCAACACTTGGTACCTTTATCCTGTGGCTCGGCTGGTTCGGATTCAACGGAGGATCGGAACTGAAGATCAGCAATATCGAAGAAGCGAATGCAGTATCAATGGTTTTTGTGAATACAAATACAGCAGCAGCAGGTGGTCTTGTTGCAGCACTTTTCCTGTCGCAGATCTGGTTTGGCAAGGCTGACCTTACCATGATCTTAAACGGAGCCCTGGCCGGTCTTGTGGCAATCACAGCCGAACCTTTGACCCCAAGCCCTCTTGTTGCAACACTCGTTGGTGCGGTTGCCGGTCTCTTGGTTGTCTTTGCGATCATCACTATTGATAAATTGAAAATTGATGATCCGGTTGGTGCAATATCTGTACATGGAGTGTGTGGTATCTGGGGGTTGATTGCCGTAGCTTTTACCAACCCTGAAGGCTCACTGGTTGCGCAGTTGACCGGGATCGGAGTTATCTTTTGTTGGGTTTTTGCAACAAGCTTTGTATTGTGGCTGATCATCAAGGCCGTAATGGGTATTCGAGTGAGTGCGGAAGAAGAACTTGAAGGTGTTGATGTCGCGGAATGTGGTCTTGCAGCATATCCAGAATTTACAAAAGATTGATAAGGGAGAATACTTGTGAAGAAAATAGAAGCGATCATTAAGCCCTTTAAGCTTGAGGCTGTGAAAGAGGCTTTAACAGAAATTGGTATTACCGGAATGACGGTATCAGAAGTCAAGGGATATGGGCGCCAGAAAGGACATAAAGAAATGTACCGGGGTGCTGAGTATAATGTGGATTTTAACCCTAAAATTAAAATTGAACTGGCAATAGCAGCAGACCTGGTTGATAAGGTCGTGGATACGATTCGCAATGCAGCTAATACCGAAAAAATTGGTGATGGTAAAATCTTTGTTCTGCCTATTGAAGACGTGATGCGGGTTCGAACTGGAGAGAGAGGGAAAGATGCCATTTAAGGCGTGTTGTTTGTAGTACCCACTCATTCATCTCGCACAGGCCTCCCCTGTCTGTCGTGATGAAAATGCCCTGTCGCCCTGCCTCGACAGGATAGACCCTCAGTATTTTGTGGTGTCTCTTTAGAGAAACCCTCTGTTCCACGCAATGTGTGACAGAGGGTTTTTTTAGTTATATAGACCCACTGCTAATGATAATTATTCTTGACAAACTGTGCGCAATTTAAGTATTTTACAGGCTTGTTCCTAGAGTTTACAGCAAGGTCTGTACTTTGCTGTATTGAGAGCTATAATGACAAGAGTACAAATGCTCTGAATTTACAATTAACCGATGAGGACAGTAGCCATGACACTGCACTCACCGTTACGTATATATCGATTTTATCGTGACGGTTTTAAGCGTATGACTGTTGGCCGGACGCTGTGGAAAATTATTTTAATAAAACTGTTTGTGATGTTTGCCGTATTAAAATTATTCTTTTTTCCCAATTATCTAAAAACCAATTTTTCAAATGATCAACAAAGGGCTGACCATGTCATCGAACAGCTGACCGGGTCAGTGAAAAATAATTAACTACGGAGGATGTTGTAATGGGTGAAATAGATCTGGGCACTGTAAACTGGGCACGAGCGCAGTTTACTCTGACCGCGATGTATCACTGGCTGTTTGTCCCGATAACGCTCGGGCTCTCTTTTTTGTGTGCATTTTTTGAGACGATTTATGTGCGCACAGGAAAACAGGAATGGAAAAATCTGACCAAGTTCTGGATGACCCTGTTCGGTATCAATTTTGCTATCGGTGTAGCGACAGGGATAATCATGGAGTTTGAGTTCGGTACAAACTGGTCGAATTATTCCTGGATGGTTGGTGATATTTTTGGTGCTCCTCTTGCTATCGAGGGTATCGTCGCTTTTTTCCTGGAAGCAACATTTTTTGCGGTGATGTTTTTTGGCTGGGAACGTGCATCGAAAGGTTTCCATCTGTTTTCCACCTGGATGGTTGCCATAGGTTCAAATCTCTCGGCCCTCTGGATCCTGATTGCCAACGGCTGGATGCAACTGCCTGTTGGGATGGCATTTAATCCGGACTCAGCACGGTTTGAGATGGAGAACATCTGGGAGGTTATTTTCTCCTCGGTGGCGGTTGCAAAATTCACCCATACGACAACTTCAAGTTTTGTTGTTGGTTCCTGTTTTGTTATTGCGGTCTCCTCATGGTATCTTTTAAAAGGTCGCCATGTAGATATGGCGAAAAAATCCATTGCGGTCGCCTCGGTATTCGGTCTGCTTTCAGGTATTGCAACGGCCATCACAGGTGATGAATCCGCATTTGCCAATGGCCATTATCAGCCAATGAAAATGGCAGGCTACGAGGGTTTGTACAAGGGTTCTAAAGGCGCTGATATCGTTGCCCTGGGGGTGTTGACTAGTGGCAAGAAAGTCGGTGATGGGCAGGAGCCTTTTGCATTTGAAATAACCTTGCCAAAAGGCCTGTCTCTTCTTGCCAAACGTGAGTTGAACGCTTTTGTTCCGGGTATTGAAGATCTTGTTTATGGCAATGAAGAAGAAGGGATAATGCCTGCTGCTGAAAAAATTGCAAAAGGCAAGCTGGCGATAGCTGATCTCGCTGCCTATAAAGCGGCGGGAAAAGCAGGTGATGAAACGGCAAAAGCTGAGGCCCTTGAGCGTTTTACTGTCAATCAGCCATATATGGGCTTTGGCTATATGGACAGTCCCGAAGAGATTGTTCCGCCTGTCGCTTCCATCTACTATTCTTTCCATTATATGGTGTATGCGGGAACAGCAATTATCCTGCTGATGCTGCTTCTTCTTCGTTCTACCCTGAAAAACACCCTTGTTGATCAGAAATGGCTGCAGGTCTTCGGGGTCTTTTCGTTTTTTATGATGCTGCTGTCCTCTGAGTTTGGTTGGGTTGTCGCTGAAGTGGGGAGACAGCCCTGGGCTATTCAGGATATGCTGCCGGTGAAGATGGCAACGACTAATATTGCCTCAGGAAACGTAGCTGCAACCTTTTTTATTTTCCTTGCACTCTTCACAGTCCTGATGATTGCAGAGGTAAAGATTATGCTCAAACAAATAAACATTGGTCCGGAGGGCGTCTGATATGATCGGAAATCTCGATACAGCAACACTACAGCAGATCTGGTGGATCCTCTGCTCAGTGGTAGGATCCCTCTTTCTCTTTCTTAACTTTGTCCAGGGAGGACAGACCCTTCTGTGGCAGGTGGCTAAAAGTGATACAGAAAAATCACTTGTTATAAACTCCCTTGGACGGAAATGGGAGCTCACTTTCACCACCCTGGTACTCTTTGGCGGGGCTCTTTTTGCCGCCTTTCCAAAATTCTACGCTACAAGTTTTGGTGGAGCTTACTGGGTCTGGATGCTGATCCTCTTTACCTTTATCATCCAGGCGGTCAGCTATGAGTACCGGAAGAAGCCAAATAATCTTCTCGGTGCAAAAACCTATGAATCGTTCCTGTTCATCAATGGTTCTGTCGGTATTCTCCTTATTGGCGCAGCGATTGGAACCTTTTTCACCGGCTCCAATTTTACCCTCAACGATTTTAACAACGTTACCTGGACCAATCCGTTGCGGGGAGTTGAGGCGGCATTTTCGCTGTTCAATCTGTCTATGGGGCTCTTTCTGGTATTTAATGCGAGGGCGCTGGGAGCGATGTATCTTGTGAACAACATTAATTTTAATGGGGTTCCTGAGCTGGAAGCTCGTTTGAGAAAATCCTGTTTAACAAGCTTTCTCTGTGCCCTGCCATTTCTGTTGTATATTGTTGTAAGCCTCATCTTTATTGACGGTTATGGCACCGATGCCAATGGAGTTGTCTCTATGGTTGCCAATAAATACATCGGCAACCTGCTTGCCATGCCTGTTGTTCTCGGCTTGCTGCTTGTCGGTCTGGTCCTGGTTATCCTGGGTGTTACCAGAACGGGTCTTGGCAATGGTACCACCGGTATCTGGTTTGGTGGTCCTGGTACTGTTCTGGTCGGTCTTGCAATTTTGTTTACCGCCGGCTTTAACAACACCGCTTTCTATCCATCAAAAGTGGATCTGCAGTCAAGTCTGACTATCTATAACGCCTCTTCAAGTCACTATACTTTGACGGCGATGACCTATGTCGCCATGGTGATCCCTGTCGTGGTTGGCTATATTGCCTATGTGTGGCATGTGATGGATTTTAGAAAGCTAGATACAGATGACATCAAATATTAAGATATTTCTGTCTATTAGAGGAGTTTATTATGATGAATGCAGTGTTGCTCATAGGCTGGGTTGTTCTGATCGTTGCCACCTATAAATTGTCGGTGGTTGTACTGGAAAAAACAGATAACCTATAAAGCCCGCTACCCAAAAAGCCCCCTGTCTTTTCTTGATAGAGACAGGGGGCTTTTTTTTGCCTTTCAAAAGGAGGAATCATCCTTTGCAGATCTATGCCAGAAGGAAACCGCCAGTTCTCCAGAGAACCTGCAGGCAGATGAGTGCGTAAATACCTGCGACAACATCGTCCATCATGATACCAATGCCGCCATGAATGCGCTGATCAAACCAGGATACCGGAAAAGGCTTGAAGATATCAAAGAGCCGAAACAGGGCAAAACCTAAGAGCCAGGCGATGGGATGGGCGGGTGCCGCGAGCAGGGTGATAAACATGCCCAGAATCTCGTCGATGACGATACAGCCGGCATCTGGGGTATCGAGAATTTTTTCGGCAGAACCGGAAACGAAAAAGCCGAGAACAAAAACGCAGACAAGCATGACCAGGTAGCTGGTAAGAGAAAGATCCTTGAGAAAAAACCAGGGTACAAATGCCGCGAGAGAACCCCAGGTGCCCGGTGCCTTTTTCATCTTACCGGCATAGAGTCCGGTGGCAATTGCCATGATGAACTGGTTCATTTTTTACCACCCCTGTATGTCTGAACTTCGTGATATACTTCCTGAAGGGATACTTTATATGTATCTGCAATTTTACGACACTCCTCATATTCCGGATAGATTGTAACCCTGTCTGTGCCGATGACCTCTTTTGCCATAATTTTTCCCCAGGGGGTCTCAACAGTCACAGGCCTTCGTTGCAGAGTCCGTCTGGATTCTGTCCGGAACCGAACACCAATTGCCGAGGTCTCACTGAAGATGGTTTCCTGGATCTGTTGTCTGTAGGCAGGGGAGGTGATGACCTGGAGAGTATATCCGGGACGACCTTTTTTCATCAGTATTGGAGTAAGAGTGACGTCGAGTGCACCTCTTCTAAAAAGGAGCTCCGTGAGATAGGGAAAGCCTTCACTCCTCCAGTCATCAAGGTTGGTTTCTATGACTTCAACCGTTTGTTTTTCAGCTACATTCAGTTCAGTACCCAGGATTAAGCGGAGCAGATTAGGTTGGCCATTCGCAAGTTTCTGGCTTCCGGCACCATAGCCGGTTTTTTCCACAGTCATGGGGGGCGTAGCTCCAAAATCGTCACAAAGGCCGCGGATGAGTGCCGCTCCAGTTGGGGTGACCAGTTCCTGCTGCAGGTCAACGCCATAGGTCGGCAGCCCGCTCAGCAGCTCACAAACCGCGGGAGCAGGGAGCGGCAGCATGCCATGGTCACACTCGACAAAGCCATGTCCGCTTGGCAAAGGTGAGCAGACCACTCTGGCAATCCCCAGCTGTTCAAAGCCAACAACCGCACCGACTATATCGATAATAGTATCGAGTGCCCCCACTTCATGGAAATGAACCTTGTCTATTGCTATCCCGTGAACCTTTGCCTCGGCCAGGCCAAGCAGGTTAAAAATTTTCAGGGATCGATCGATAACTGCGGTGCTGAGTTCACTTGCTTTCAACAGTTTTTCGATTGCAGGCAGTGTGCGCAGGTCCTGCCGTTTTGTTTGGTCTATGGATACTTTGCATGCATTTATGGAAC
Source organism: Desulforhopalus sp. IMCC35007 (assembly GCF_005116575.1). Taxonomy (GTDB): domain Bacteria; phylum Desulfobacterota; class Desulfobulbia; order Desulfobulbales; family Desulfocapsaceae; genus Desulforhopalus_A. Next base: position 41,283 of record NZ_SWCN01000016.1, read on the forward strand.
ACTCCTTGTGCTCCATAAAAGAAATATCCATGCCGGGCAGTTGGAGTTTTTCAAGTTCTTCAACAAGAATTTTTTTTTCCAGGCCGCAGTGAATCAGGGCACCGAGGAGCATATCTCCGCTGATACCGGAGAAGCAGTCCAGATAGGCTGTTTTAGGTGTCATAGAATATTAAGTGTCTGGTCGGCGTTTAGGTGAGTTGAGTTCCGGGTGGGATGCTGCAACCGCAGAGAAAGGCATCCACCGGCATGCGCTTTTTGCCTTCCGGTTGTATTTCGCGGATCTGCAGGCAATTGGTTTCGCAGGATACCAGAATGCCACGTTTGTCGGCCTGGATGACTACTCCTGGATCAAAATCAGAGTCTTTGTAAACGACTTCCGGACTGAACAAGCGCAACCGTTTGCCGTTTAAAAAACAAAATGCGGTTGGCCAGGGATCAAGGCCACGGATAAGTCCTTCGAGCTGTTCCGCATCTTTGTGCCAGTCTATACAGCCATCGTCTTTTTTAAACATCGGTGCATGGGTTGCCTCTGAGTGGTCCTGAGGTATTGGGATTACCGTTCCCTCTTTGAGGCCCTTGACAGCCTTTAAAAGCGTGGTACTGCCAAGTTGTGCAAGTTTGGTAAAGAGAGAGCCTGCAGTCTCGTCAGGCTCTGTGATTATGGAACTTTTGAGAAGTATGTCACCGGTGTCCATACCTTCGTCCATCTGAATGATGGTAACACCAACTTCTTTATCCCGATTGATAACTGCCCACTGGATAGGTGCGGCACCGCGGTATTTTGGGAGAAGGGAACCGTGCACATTTATGCAGCCCATGGGGGCAAGGCCTAGTATTGAAGGAGGTAGAATTCGGCCATAGGCAGCGACGACAAACAGATCGGGCTGGTAAGTAAGTAGTCCGTTTTTAAATTCTTCTGTTTTTATTTTTGTGGGCTGAAGAACAGGTATTCCCGCTTTTTCGGCAATAATTTTAGTTGGCGGAGGGGTGAGTTTTTTACCTCTTCCTTTGGCTCTGTCTGGCTGAGTAACAACTGCGACAACTTCATCGGGACCATCAATGAGCGCTTGGAGTGTTGCTGCTGCAAAATCAGGCGTACCCATGAAAATAATGCGTAGCGGTTGCATCGACATTTTTCTCCTCTTACTGTTTAAGCCATTTTTTAACTTTTTTCTTATAGAGGTTTCTTTTCAGGCTACTCAGGTGATCAAGAAAAAGAATACCATTGAGATGATCTATTTCATGCTGTAAAACGACAGCGAATCGATCCTCTGTTGTCAGCTCATGTGGTGTTCCCTGAAGGTCCTGATAAGCAACTGTGATCCTTTTGTAGCGGTTGACGTTTGCGGTGAGTTCTGGAACGCTGAGGCATCCCTCCTCATCAAGCTGTTTTCCTTCATGGCTAATGATTTCCGGATTAACCATGGCCATGAATTCTTTTTTTTCTTCACGGTCCTTTGAGGTGTCCACAATAATCAACTTAACAGACTTTCCAACCTGCGGTGCTGCAAGTCCAATCCCCGGTGCATCGTACATGGTTTCTCCCATGTCGTTTACGAGCTGGGTTAGATTCTCATCAAATTCGGTGATCTTTTTTGTTTCCTGGCGCAGTACCGGCTCGGGGTACTCATATATTTTTAGAATACTCATTTTACTCTTAATTCACGTATATTTGATTGGATGTTAATTGTTTAAAAAACGAAAACAATGTACCACAACAGTATTTTTTCTGCCACGCATACAGAGGATAAGCATAATATGAGCATATGTTAACAGCAAAGTAGAATGGTTGATGGGCTATCTGCAGGAACGGTCGGTTATCGGACTGGGGTTCAGGTAACAGGAAAGCGAGCTGCCTGAAGCCATAAATTCCTGTCCAAATGCTCAAAAAGCTTGACATTTTTAGGGAAAAAAGGTGAACTTGCATGCGTATACCAGGGTCAAATTATTTCCCTTCCTATGTTAGCATTGAGTTGCGGAGCACAGGTTTTTCAACTTTGCTAATAGCTTAACGATATAAAATAATATGTGTTTTTTTATTTGAAGTGCAGCGGAAACGATCTCGAATAGAGTCGAAAAGACTGTGAGGCGGGAAGAGCCTGCTACAGTTATTTAACCTAATTGTTCAGATATTCACAGGAGAAGAGGTAGATATGACAAAAGCCACAGAAAACCCGGTCCCTGGAGATCTGGTGGAGGACCTGGTCGCAGAAGTTGATACTGGTGGGCGTAATCCCCAGGGAGCGATTTCGAGGAATGTATTATTTTTTGTTCCTTTGGTCTGGACACTTTTTCAGCTCTGGTATGCATCTCCTTTACCTTTTATGCTGAATATTTTTGTCATTAATGACACTGAAGCCCGTTCTATTCATCTGGCTTTTGCAGTTTTTCTGGCCTATACAGCATTTCCTACATTTAAATCATCTCCAAGAAAACATATTCCGTATCAGGATTGGGTGGTAGCCTTTATCGCAGCGTTTTGTGCCGGGTATATTTTTATATTTTATGCAGGGCTGGCAGAACGACCAGGAAGACCAACGACCATAGATCTTGTTGTGTCGGTAATGGGGCTTATCCTCTTGTTGGAGGCGACACGAAGGGCTCTTGGGCCACCGCTCATGATTGTCGCGACCGTGTTTATCATCTATACCTTTGCCGGGCCTTATATGCCCGAGGTTATCGCCCACCAGGGAGCCAGCCTGGTAAAGGGAATGTCCCACTACTGGCTGACAACAGAAGGTGTCTATGGCGTGGCGCTTGGGGTGTCGACGGGGATGGTCTTTATGTTTGTCCTCTTCGGTTCTCTGCTTGAGGCAGCTGGTGCTGGAAACTATTTTATCAGGACAGCCTTTGCGGGCCTTGGTCACTTGAAAGGGGGGCCTGCCAAGGCGGCGGTGGTCTCTTCTGCTCTGACCGGCCTTGTTTCCGGGTCTTCTATTGCTAATGTGGTAACCACAGGAACCTTTACCATCCCCCTTATGAAAAAAGTCGGTTTTTCAGCCGAAAAAGCAGGGGCCGTTGAAGTCGCTTCCTCAACGAACGGGCAGCTCACTCCTCCGGTTATGGGGGCCGCAGCGTTTTTGATGGTTGAATATGTAGGTATCTCCTACATTGAAGTCATCAAGCATGCTTTTCTCCCAGCAATTATCTCCTATATTGCTCTTGTTTATATCGTTCATCTCGAAGCGTGTAAGATGGATCTTCAAGGGCTGCCAAAGAGGAAGACCAAAACCCTGGCGCAGTCACTTCTTACTTTCGTCTTTGTTGTTCTCAGCCTGATAGTCATGGGTGGCGTGACCTATTACGGGCTCGGCTGGATAAAAACCTTTGCAGGTGACAAAGCCATATGGATTATTTGTGCGTTATTGACAGTGGCCTATCTTCTGCTCATCTATCTTGCCTGCAAAGTGCCCGATCTTGAGGTTTCAACAGAGATTACAGAACTCCCCGATCTTGGTTCCACAGCACAGGCCGGATATTATTACTTGCTACCCATCGTTGTTTTGATGTGGTGTCTGGTAGTAGAGAGACTCTCCCCTGCACTTTCTGCCTTTTATGCGACTGTGCTGCTTATAGTCATTGTCCTGACTCAGCATCCTTTAAAAGGGTTTTTTAGAAAAATTCAGGGAAGCGAGTACAGTTTTTCCAGAGGTTGGAAAGAGATGATACTTGGAATGGTTTCCGGTGGCAGAAACATGATTGGCATCGGAGTTGCGACAGCGACGGCTGGTATCGTGGTCGGTACGGTTACCCTTACAGGTATCGGTCTGGTTATGACTGAGTTTGTGGAATTTATCTCCGGCGGTAACCTGATGTTGATTCTTGTTTTTACCGCCTTCATCAGTCTTCTCCTGGGAATGGGCTTGCCGACTACGGCAAACTACATCGTTGTTTCAACTCTGATGGCGCCCGTTATTGTAAGTTTGGGTGCCCAGAATGGTTTGATCGTGCCTTTAATTGCGGTCCATCTCTTTGTTTTTTATTTTGGAATATTGGCAGATGACACCCCGCCGGTGGGACTTGCCGCTTTCGCTGCTGCAGGAATTTCGGGAGGTGATCCGATTCGTACGGGTATTCAGGGGTTTGCCTACGATATACGTACAGCGATTCTGCCTTTTATTTTTATTTTTAACAACGAACTGTTGATGATCGGTATCGATAATTGGTTTCACTTCGTGGTGGTTGTTGTTGGTGCCATTATTGCGATGCTGGTCTTTGCCGCGGCGACCCAAGGCTGGTTTGTGACAAAGTCTCGTTGGTGGGAAACAATTGCTTTGCTGTGTATCGCCTTTACTCTTTTCAGGCCAGGTTTTTTCTGGGATGAAATATATCCACCTCTTACCGATGAATCTCCCCTGCAGCTGGTTCAGGTGCTTGACAGGCTTGAGCCTGGCTCCCAGCTTCGGTTGAAACTGAAAGGCGAAAATATGAGGGGAGACGAGTATCAGAAGACTGTCATGTTAGCTGTAGGTAATGAGCCGACAGGCGCTGAGAAGCTCAGTGGCCTCGGGATAGAGACAAGAGATGAAGATGGTCGGATCTTTGTTGATATGGTGGGTTTTGGCAGTCCTGCAAAAAAGGCTAAGATTGATTTTGACCAGGAAATTTTAAGTATCCAGATGCCATTGGACCGACCCAATAAAGAACTTATGTTTATCCCGGCATTACTTCTTCTTGCTCTTGTCTGGCGATTACAGAAAGCCAGAGTAAAAAAACACGAAGCAGCAGTCGTATAAATATAACTGGGAAGGTCGTAAAATCATTCGAAACAGGCTTTTCCAATTTCGTACCAGAACCACCTTTTGCATGAAAATTTACTGGAGATTACTTCATGGTTCAAAAAATATTGGTTCCGATCGCATTTACAAAGTACTCGAAAGGTATTTTGAACTATGCCGCAGAATTGGCAAAATTTAGCGAAGCTGAACTTATTGTGGCGCATGTCATCAACGAAAGAGACCTTGAAGCCGTCGATAAAATCACCTCGTACGGTTACAAGGTAGATGTCGCACATTACGTTGAAACCATTAAGAAAGAGCGTAAGGAGGAACTTGATAAGCTGCTTGCCGACCTTACTCTGGCAGATAATAAAGTGACCTACACCTTTTGCGTGGGTGAGCCAACAAATGAATTATTGAAACTGGTCGTTGATCGGAATGTTGACATGGTTGTCATGGGAGTGAAGGGCAATAGCCTCAGTCATATTTTTACAGGATCTGTGGCAGAGAGAATGTTTCGAAAATGTCCGGTGACTCTTGTCTCTTATCGTGGAGATGATGTTGCCTTGCGTTTACGCAAGAATTTTGAAAAACAGCGGGAAAAAGAGTGATCAAGAAGATCCTTTCCGTTCGGTGTGTTGGAAGAATGAGAGACAGTTGAACAGGCCTGTTCAACTGTCTCTCATTCGCTGGAGTACTTTATGGACTAAAGCTTGTGGGCAACAATAAAAGGCCATTGTTGGGTGTTGGTTTCCAGAGTGTTGCAATCGATCATGTTGTTGATATCAGGTTGTATTAGAGAAATTTTTTTTATTGAACGATTATGCAAATATTATTTCCTGTCATTGGCTATTTATTGGGCTCTATTCCTTTTGGTCTGGTCATTGGCAAAATGGTTGGGGCCGATGTTCGTCAGGAAGGAAGTCGTAACATTGGTGCGACGAATGTCAGCCGGGTGCTCGGCAAAAAGCTGGGGTTTCTGACGCTTGTCTGCGACTGTTTGAAGGGATTTATACCTATGGCTCTGGTTTCTTACGTGCTTCCGGAAAGTGAATCAAGGGAAATGGTCATGGCAATCACCGGTGTTATGGCTGTTGTCGGCCATATGTTTCCCATATATCTCAAGTTTAAAGGCGGCAAAGGTGTTGCCACGGGGCTGGGGGTATTCTTCTATCTTTCTCCTGTTGCAATAGTTCTCAGCCTTGTTGTCTTTGTGGCTTCGGTTGCTCTCAGCGGTTTTGTCTCCGTTGGTTCGCTTTTGGCTTCAGGCTTGATCCCGTTCTGGCTGTATTTCCTTGGTGCATCAAAAACGACAATTCTGGCAGCCTTCCTGGTGGCACTGCTTATCTGGATCAAACACCACGAAAATATTGGCCGGCTGCTTCAGGGCAAAGAAAAAAGCTGGAAGAAAGCCAAGCAGTAGAGAACCCGGAGGACTGTAATTGTGAGGAGGAGAGCAATTCATCTTCATCGAAGGCTGTTCTGGGTCGTGGCGAGAATACATTCGATATAAAGTTTTATACATGGAGGGTGCTGTGAAAGCTATAGTTGTAAAAGAATTTGGCTCCCCTGAGGTGATGAAGGTCCTTGATTGTGAGCTGAGAGCGCCAGGAGCAGGCGAGGTTTTGATCGCAGTCGAAGCGATTGGAGTAAATCCCGTTGAAACCTATATCCGTGCAGGGACCTACCCCAGATTACCGCAACTCCCGTATACGCCGGGTGGTAATGTTTCTGGTACGATTGAAGCATGTGGCGAAGGAGTGACCAGTTTTAAAGCAGGAGACCGGGTGTACAGCGCTGCAACAGTTACCGGGGCCTATGCAGAAAAAACGATTTGCCAAAGCGATGATGTGTTTTTTTTACCTGAGACTATCTCTTTTGCTCAGGGGACTGCATTAGGTGTTCCTGCGGCTACAGCATGGCGGGGATTGTTTCTCCGTGGAGAAGCAAAAACAGGGGAGCGGGTACTGATCCATGGGGCTAGTGGTTCTGTTGGTCAGGCGGCACTGCAGTTGGCCAGGGCTGCTGGAATGGAAGTGTTTGGTACAGCAGGGTCGGCTGAAGGTTGTCGGATGGTGGAACAGCTTGGGGCACTTTCTTGTAATCATAATACGCCCGGCTATGAAAAGGTGCTGATGGAAGCAACCTCCGGAAAAGGCTTTGATCTTATTTTGGAAATGCTGGCCAATAAAAATCTTGAAAAGGATCTGGATATGCTGGCTGTGCGAGGCCGGGTTGTCATTATCGGAAGTCGAGGGCGTATTGAAATAGATCCCAGGGCCACCATGGGCAAGGAAAGCGACATCAGAGGGCTGGCACTCTTTAATGCAACCAGGGCAGAGCTGGCAGTAACTCATGATGGTCTGGCAAAAGCGATGGCAGATGGGATCTTGTCTCCCCAGATCAGCCGGGAGTTTTCTCTACAAGATGCTCCTGCAGCCCATGTACAGGTCATGAAAGATGGCAATGGGGGGAAGATTGTTCTCATCCCATAAGTTTTGAAATCTTCTGTTCTCCTCCCTTTATTCCCATACCATGGTCTTAAAGAGAGGAGCGGAACCTGCATTACTCGTATCTGGCTAATCTTACTTGATGCCGTGTTCTTTCATAAACGGCACGTACTTGGTGTCTATTCCCTTAATGTGGCTGGTGAGCCAATCTTTTAAGAAGGTCATAAGGTTAATAGAGACTGTGGGATCACCCGCAATAAGTCTTTTCTGGTAATCCAGAACCTGATCCACAAGCTTTTTATGGATAGCCTTATGTTGTGTTTCTTCCTCATATCCATACTGAGCGAAGATTTTTTCCTCCATACCAAAATGCATCACTGTGTAGTCGACAAGTTCAGCCATAATTTTTTCGAGAGCGGGTTTTCCCTGCCGTGTTTTCATGGCTTTATGCAGATCGTTGATCATACGAACCAGAATTTTGTGCTGGTCGTCAACACGCTTGATTCCAATCATCAGGTTGGTTCCCCACGGCATCAGGTCCGGAATATGTACTGTGGATTGAGCGGGCATTTCATTATTTACATTGATCTTAAATTGGCTGATCATAGCTTGAAGACGGTTCGCAACGGTTTGCAGCTCTTTAGAACTCTCCTCGACGTCTTCACCATTTTTTGCAAGAGCCGATGCAGATTGACTGACATCTGCAATATCTTTTGCGACTTTATCAGCTACCGCTGAACTTTGGGCAACGTTTTCGTTCACCTCACTTATCCCTTGAGCGGCCTGGAGAACGTTTTCTGAAATCTCTGAGGTCGTGGCACTCTGTTCTTCAACAGAGATAGCGATATCTGCGACGATGGCATCCACTTTATTGATAACCGCAGTAATTTGACGAATTTCTGTAACAGTCGCGCCAGTTGAGTATTGGATGGAATCAATTTTGGCACGAATTTCACCGGTTGCAGCTGCGGTCTGGCGGGCCAGCTCTTTTATTTCGTTTGCGACCACTGCAAAGCCTTTCCCCGCTTCACCCGCTCGCGCGGCTTCTATTGTCGCATTGAGTGCCAGCAGGTTGGTCTGCTCTGATATTTCGGTTATGACCTCAGTAACTTTGCTGATTTCGTTGGCAGCGTTGCCAAGAGCGTCAACCTTTTCCTGAGAACTACTGGCGAGATTTACAGCATCGTGGGTGATTTCTCGTGCTTCTTTGGTTTTACCTGCAACGATGTCGATGGAAGATGAAACCTCTTCTGAGGCGGTCGCCACAATATTGACGTTTGTAGAAGCCTGCTCACTGGCGGCTGCTACTGTATTCATATTGGAACTCATCTCCTCTGTTGCGGCGGCCACGCTGGTGGAATGATTGGCAACTTCGTTTGCACCCTCTGTCATATTTTGTGAGATGACGGACAATTCGTTGGAGGTGGAGGAAAGTGTTACAACTTCGTCGTTCATTTTCCCTATAATATTCCCTACTTTAGTGCTCATTTCGTTGAGTGCCTGGGCGAGGACGCCAAATTCATCTTTACGTTGAAGCTCGAGTTTCTGTGAAAAATCTCCATCTGCCATTCTCTGCGAAAAACTCACCGCCTGACCAAGGATTTTAACGATCATCCGGCTTATGAAAAAGCTGAGAGCAATTCCAATGGTAAGAGAAATGGCAAAAAGAACAACGATCAATTGTTGCATCTTCCCGGAGAGATTGACGATGTGTTGTTGAAGGCCCAGTACTTCACCATCAACTTCTGAGGCGATTGATTGTAACTTACCCCTTACTGTATCGAGTTCTTGCAGGGTTTTGTTGTTATAAATATCTCTTACCGATGCGAGGAAATTCTCTCGGTTGCCATTGTTCTGTGCGATGACTTGTTTCATCTCTGTTACGGTTTCATGGAGTCTCTGGTGAGGTGCTTCCATTTCTTTTATGAGCCTGGCAATTGCGGGGATGTCTTTTTCAGCAGTTTTACGTCCTTCCCCGTAGAGCCATTTTCCGAGACCGCATTTAGTGTGGTCGTCCTGGGTTGTGAGACTATTAGTGTTTTCATCAATAAAGAGTTTGGATATGGAAGCTTGCCAGACAAGATGGTCTATTTCTCTTTCCCCCATCTCTTTCATCACCTCGATATGCGCCTTCTCATGGGCGATTTCTTCTGAGAAAGTGTGAAAACCATACCAGCTAAATCCCCCTATAATTGTGAGGAAAATTAAGATAAGACCAAAACCTATGAAGAGTTTGGTTTTTATAGATGAATCTTTCCAGCGCATAGATGCTCCTTCGGTTATATTTTTACATTCAATTGAAGACAAAGGTTATACGGTAAATCTGAGAGAGGAATTCTGTTGAAGTATATCTCTGCGCTAATGGAAAAATCAAATTTTCAACTGATTTATTTTGGTGAGCTACCGAAAAGGTAGAAAAAAGCAGGTTTACATCTTTTAAAGATATCGGTGTTAACAGCTGATCCATGGTGCCCTGAATGGTCTGATGGCGATTGCAGCAGTTTCTGCTGACACTTTTCAGTGTTTTATCCTGTCACAACTGGTTGACCGAATAGACCTTATACTCTATTATGCCTGGGTCTTAATTTTCTACGGTTTTTAGCTGGATCTGCTTTATTTATGATCTGGTTTTGAGGTTATGACAGCACGAATGTGCGATGACTGTCCTGGAGAAGCTCAATTTTTTCGTAAACACACAATTCTGGAGGAAGTATGAAAACACGATTGTCACTTTTCACTTTGATGGCATGTCTGGTATTACTGCCAAGCCTTGTATTTGCACAGGCAAAGTATAAAGATGAATATAAAATGAGTGTGGTGGTGGGTCCCAAACTTCCATGGGGTGAAGGGGCCACAGCCTTTGCGGACCTCGTCCGTGAGCGGACAGATGGCAGAATTAACATAAAAGTCTACACTTCTTCAGCACTCATGGCCGGCAAACAGACCAATGAGTTCCTGTTGCATAGACAGGGTGTTGCGGATTTTTGTTTCGCCTCGACCATCAACTGGTCAACGACCATTAAGCCTCTGAATCTCTTTAATCTTCCATTCTTTTTTCCAGACTATACAGCTCTTGATGCTGTAATCACAGGCCAGCCAGGGAAGGAACTGGAAGAAATGCTCCAGCAGAAAGGCGTTACTGTCCTTGCCTGGGGTGAGAATGGATTTCGGGAAATTACAAATTCAAAGCGGTCTATAAAAACGCCAGCGGATCTTGAAGGCTTAAAAATCCGTGTTGTCGGTACGCCAATTTTTATAGAAACCATGCAGGCACTGGGGGCCAATCCTGTGAATATGAATTGGGGTGATGCTCAGGTGGCTTTTCAGCAAGGAGTCGTTGATGGTCAGGAAAACCCAGTCGTAGCCATTGAAATTCCGGTTAAAATCTGGCAGTTCCACAAGTATGCAACCATCTGGCGCTATGTTATCGACCCCCTGATGCTCACCGTTAATAATGAGGTGATGGCAAGCTTTACTCCTGAAGATCAGGAAATTATTCGTCAGGCAGCCATGGAAGCGGCAACGACCCAGCGAGGTATCGTCCGTAAAGGTTTGATTGCACCTGACCTGAGTGCTCTGGATACTCTGCGTGAAAATGGTATGGAGGTGGTTGAGCTCAGTCAGGCAGACCGTGATATCTTCAGGGCCAAAACCAGTGCAGTGTATGAAAAATGGACAGAGGTCATTGGAGCTGATCTCGTTAAAAAAGCTGAAGCGGCCATTGCTACGACCCGCTAATGCTCATTTCCCGGGATGAGGTATTATCCCGGGCATTTTGTGCTTCCCATTCAAAAAAAATAACCTGACAATAGAACCGCAAAGAGAGGAAACGTTGTTTAATTTAACCTGGATTATAGAGCATATCGAAGAAATGCTCGGAGCATCACTGCTGGCTGTCATGGCCTGTTTTGCTTTTGCAAACGTTATCACGAGATATGTCTTTCAGTATCCCCTGGCCTTTACAGAGGAATTAGAAGTCAATGCCCTGGTCTGGCTGACCATGTTTGGCACCTCTTCTGCTTTTAGAAGGCGCAAGCACCTAAGCATGCTCTATTTCCAGGATAAGCTTCCCGGTTCTCTTCGCCGGGCGTTAAAGGTTCTCATTCCTTGTATGGGCATAGGTCTTTTTACTACTCTTGGTTTTTTAGGTTATCTGCAGATCGTCGATGAACGAATTCTTGAAATTACCTCTGAATCTCTTGGGATACCGCAATGGTACTATACCGTCGGCATTCCCGTTGGCTGTTCTATGATTGTTTTTAGAATTATCCAGGCAAGTTTTAGGGAAATAAAGGAGCAACTGTAATGGGTATTGCTCTTTTTATAGGCTTTTTTGCGCTGTTGATTCTTGGTGTTCCCATTGCTATTGCCATTGCAGTACCTTCTTTTCTGGTTATCTGGGGAGCTGATCTGGGAACTGCGGTTATTGCCCCGAATTTCTTTTCAGGGATTGCCAAATTCCCCCTGCTTGCCATCCCACTTTTTATTCTTGCCGGGTTTATTCTTGAAAGATGCGGTATTTCCCAGCGTATTATCAGATTTGCCAACATCCTGGTGGGCAGGCGGAGAGGTGGCCTTGCCATCGTAGCCATTGGTGTCTGTGTCTTTTTTGGGGGAGTTTCCGGCTCAGGGCCTGCCGATTCAGCGGCCATCGGGGCGATTCTGATTCCCGCCATGTTTGCCCAGGGATACAGCAAGGGCTACAGTGCTGCCCTTATAGCAGCCGCGGGCTCGACCGCCATCATTGTCCCCCCATCTATTGCTCTGATTGTTTATGGGGCAATAACCAACACCTCCGTACCAGCACTTTTTGCGGCGGGGGCCATACCTGGCTTTCTGGCAGGAATGTCACTGCTCATCCCCGCAATCTGGATTGCCAGAAAGAGGGGCTACGGCTCTGAACAGGAGGGGGAAGACGAGATAAGCCTTAAGGATTCATTTATTGAGGCTTTTTGGGGTCTTCTTGCTCCGGTTATCATTCTCGGTGGTCTTTATGGAGGAATCTTTACTCCGACAGAAGCTGCCGTCGTTGCAGTTTTCTACAGTCTTTTTCTTGGAGTTGTTATTTATCGAACCTTGAGTTTCAAGAGAATTTATGAAATTTTAGTCGACGCCAGTGAAGCCTCGGCAATTGTAATGCTCATTGTGGCCTTTGCCGGACTATTTTCCTGGGCAGGGTCAACAGTTGGCATACTGGATTCTCTGGCAGGCCTTGTTATGGGCATCAGCAGCAACGAATGGGTTGTACTGTTTATCATTAACCTGCTTATTTTTGTTGGCGGAATGCTCATTGATGCCATTTCGATTTTTTACATCTTTTTGCCAATTTTTCTTCCTATAATGGCGCATTATGGCTGGGACCCGGTATGGTTTGGGGTTATGATGACCCTGAATCTTGCAATCGGCCAGTTCACCCCACCTGTGGCCGTCAATCTTTATGTTACCACCCAGCTGGCTGATATTCGACTGGAAGAAACGTTTAAAGCAGTCTGGCCCATGGTTATTGCCATGCTGGTCGCGCTTGTGGTTGTGGTTATTTTCCCATCACTCTCTCTTTTTATTCCTCAATTTTTTGGTCTGATGTAGTAGATATATAGTCAAGCAGCCGGCAGTGTTTGTTTCGGCTGTTTGATTGTCTTTAGTGGATGGACTGGCTTTATCCGGGGCCGGTAATCGGTGCCTTAAGCGCCGCTGTATAAGCTGAGGCTTGAGAGCTGCGCTGGGGAGATACTCTTACTTTATTTTAGTGAAAATTATGCGTAGAGAAAAACTGACACGCTTTATGGATGAGCATGCGCTTGCAGCTATTGCGGTCAATGCAGGCCCAAGTCTTACCTATCTGACGGGACTTCATTTTCACCTTATGGAGAGACCGGTGGTCATTGTCTTTCCATGCGAGGGAAAACCGGTGATTATTCTACCGCAACTGGAAAAAACAAAACTGAACCAGCTGCAATTTGATGCAGAGGTATTTTCCTATGGTGAAAACCCAGATTCCTGGCGGCAGGTGTTTTGCGAGGCATTACAGGATATGAATCTTGGAAAGCAGAAAATTGGTATTGAGCCAAGACAACTCCGGGTTCTTGAGTATGAGCTGTTGAAACAGGCGGTCGCCGCCGATTTTGTCGATGGCACACCCGTTCTTGCTGCACTTCGGGCAGTGAAAGGTGAGGAGGAAATCGCATGTATGCAAAAAGCGGTAAAAATTGCCGAAGATGCACTCGAAGCGACCCTGCCTCTTGTGAAAGTAGGGGTTGACGAAAAGGAAATAGCCTCAGAACTGTTTTTACAGCTCATGCGATATGGGTCAGAAAATTCCCTGCCGTTTTCACCCATTGTGGCAGCAGGTCCCAATGGCGCCAATCCACACTCGACCCCATCTTCGAGGAAGTTCATGAATGGAGATCTGCTTATTATCGATTGGGGAGCCTGTTGGAATGGCTACGCCTCGGATCTTACCAGAACCTTTGGCATAGGGGATACGGGGGCCACAGAAAAAGAAATATATGGTCTTGTTCATAGGGCAAACAGAGCAGGCCGTCTGGCAGGTGGTGTTGGAGTGGCATGCGAGGAAGTGGACCGACAGACCCGTGAGGTGATCGAAAAGGGTGGGTACGGGCAATATTTTACCCACAGAACAGGCCATGGTATCGGTCTTGAATGCCATGAAGATCCCTACATGCGTCAGGGCAATGGCCAGCTCCTTGAAGTAGGTATGACCTATACGGTGGAGCCGGGCATCTACCTTCCGGGCCAAAACGGGGTACGGATTGAAGATGATGTGCTCATAACAGCTCAGGGCCCGGTGTCACTTTCGACCATGACGAGAGAGCTCAGGCAGCTGGGTTAAAATCTCCAGAGGTATATCTAATTGACCATGCAGGAGCCAGCACATTTGCTCATACTTCGTTTTTTTTCTTGTAAATTCTCAGTCTTACCGCTACCGATATGCGAGTACCGGTAAGACGAGCCATCAGCAAGATCAGATTTTTTAGTTCATATGTTCCCGCATCCACATTTCCAGCACAGCAAGGGTCCAGAGGCGATGTGAATTGTTGCGTTTTTTGGAGAGGTGGTCGTTAACCAGAGTCGCGATATAGCCAGGATTAAACATTCCTCTTCTGAGTACCGTTTCTTCTGATAGATGATCGAGGATCATTTCCCGTACTGCTTTCTCGTCACGGATCCAGTTCTTCAGAGGAATGGAGTGTCCGAGCTTGTCTTTACGGTAGATAATTGTATTGGGAAGCACGCCTTCCATGGTTTTTTTAAAGATATATTTTGTGTCAAACCAATCTTTAATTTTCATGTTTGTTGGCATGGAGGCACAAAATTCGACCAGTTCATGGTCGAGGAGCGGGTAGCGTATTTCCAGGCCAAAACGACGGACCAGATCATTTCGTCTCAGGTAGAAGTCAACAACGGTCTGGTAGTCGCTGTACAGGCTTTTTGACAGCATATCCCACTGCTTGACTTCACTGTTGATGGTGAGAATGTCGCCAAGTAAACTCTGCCACTGGGCATCCCCCTGAAATGAGGGGGTAGCCAAAGCAGTCAGTTCTGCTGCATCGTAATAAATTCTCCATCGATGAGACAGCAACTCGCGCGGGTAGCTCATACTCTCTGCAAATCTTTTGAGCTTAACCGGCAGACTTTTTTTCTGATCGGAATCCGGTAATTTTTTGCAGAGTGAAAGAACAGGTTTAAGGAGAAAACCTGGCAGCGCGTCGGCATATGCCGCAATTTTATCCGCCTCATAGACAGGATGCCCACCAAAGAGTTCATCCCCTCCATCGCCGGTCATAATGAGTGATGCATTGCTTGCAGCAGCGGTTTTTCCCAGGAGAAAAGTGGCAATATTAATGCCGACATCGCAGAAAGGTTCATTCATGCCCTTGACGACTTCAGGCATGAGCATCACCTCGGCACTGCCGTAATCACATTCATGATGACTGGTGCCGACAAAATCTGACATGGCTCTTGCGTAATGTGATTCGTCAAAAGATGCGGCGCGGCATCTGTACGAGAAGGTATCAAGTTTCATTTTCCTCTCGCCCGAGAGAGCAAGGACGGTACTTGAGTCCATACCTCCACTGAGAAATACCCCAGCCTTCTCGTCCTTGCCTGTGCAGCGTCCTACGGCGGAACGAAGCTTATTGAGGAGTTCGGTTCTAACCTCCTGCTCCGTCATGGCGGATTGTTCAAAGCTGACATTCCAGTAGCGCTGCAAAACAGGTTGCTGGTCCTCCAGCTGTGATAGAAAGTGTGCTGGAGGAACACTTTTAACGCCCGCTACAATGGTGTTACAGCCGGGGTTATAGTTAAAAAGCAGAATCTTGGCGACGGACTGTTTATTCAGCTCTCCCTGTTGTCCCGTCAGCCCGGCTATTCCTTTGATCGTGGAGGAAAAAGCGAGATAACCCTGCTGGTCCTGATAGTACAGTGGTTCAACACCGAAACGGTCTCTGTATAGCAGCAGTTTTTTCTCATTCCTGTCGTATATGGCAATCGCATAGGTACCGTTGAGTCGCTGTACGAACTGTTCCTTTTCCTTGCGATATAAAGCGGCAACCAGCTCAGCAGAATTATCTGCGATCTTTCCAGTGTAATCATGGAGAGTATCTGTATCGTACAATCTGCCACAAAAAAGAACCGTTGTCTGGGCCTGTTCGTCCCTTGCAACTTCACATGGATATTGACCAAGTTTATCCGGGTCTGCAGCGTCAAAAAGCAGAAGGTTTTCATCCGTGAAGACCATCGTGCCGGAACTCGCTGTCCTGGCAAATGCAAACGCCTTATCGGCAACGGCTGATCCGCCTGAACTCCTAAATATGCCTGAAATCATTGTGGGTGCCTCATAATCTGTCTGTTCAGCTCAACACTTACTTCTGCTCTAGAGCGAGGTGTTGGAGTTTGGGGGTGCAACGCGCTATTTCTTCGGCTATTTCCGGTTCTTCAAGACCAAGGGCGATAGCGACTCTTTGCATTTCATTATGATCAGCGTCTTCGTAGAGTGTCGATCTACGCAGTAACAGGTCATCAAGATGAACAATAGTCGGGTCTTCTGCTTTGAGCTTTGCAATAGCCTCCGTCGTCATGGGACCGCTTTCATAAAAACTCTGCCTGACCACAGGCATCGGCGCAGGCTTTGACAAAAATGCCGGATTCTTTCCTCCGACCATGCCCCAGATTTTTTCGGCGACCAGTCGTGCTGTTGTAAATTTAATGCCGCCGATACTGTAAAGACCTGCTGGGCCACCTTTTGCCCCATGGTCAATTATCACTTCCCGTTTGGTCAGGACATTGCTGCCTTTTTCTACTGTTGGCAATAATCCGGCAAAAACCCTGTGTACGTCACTAAGACCAAGCTTGAGGCCAGGTACAGCATCATTGACTTCACCAATGAATGTGTTCATCTGCTGTTCATTGGGCATTGGTTTTTCTGGATTACGCAGCCATGGTTCATGGCCGCATCCTGCGAATATCCGCCCTTTCCAAGGGGTGACAAAAAGAATTCTGCTTCCCGAGGCCGGCCCCTGAACAGCAAGTGCGTGGTCAGACAGCGAAGGACGGTTAAAGGAAACGTTCCAGGCAAGGGATGGCTGATACAGGGCCTTTTCTTCCCCGAGGAGACCGGAAATCGTCTCAGGGCTCCAGGGGCCGCAACTGTTGATTACCGTTGTTGCACGGAATTCAAGGTTCTCGCCGGTTGTCCTGTCTGTTGCCACGACACCTTTGACCCCTCCTCCGCCGCCGGTTGTAATGGATGTAACCTGACAGTAATTCAGTGCAGTGGTGCCGGTCTCACAGGCATACTGCAACAGGTCCATAATCAGCAACTGAGAGTCCGGCATACAGGCGTCATACCATAATGCACTGCCTTGCAATCCCTTGGGATTTACCAGAGGAAAGATTTTTTTCGTTTCGTCAATAGAGGCAATACCTCCCATTGGCAGAACTCGATTGGCGTCAAGCCCCTTATTGCGCTCAAGGGACAGCAGATGATTCAGCCACAGGGCAATCTTGAACACCGCTGGCCTTTTCATGCCGCGTCCGTACAGGGGCATAAGGCATGGCAGGGGTTCAACCCTTCTGGGAAAATGTCTTAGAAACCAGGACCGTTCTGTAATGGATTCCTTAAAGCGTGGAAGGTCAAGGCTTTGCAGATATCTCAAACCACCGTGGACGATTTTCAGACTATTAAAGCTTGTGTATTCGCCAAAATCACCCTTCTCCAGCAGCAGGGTTTTCAGCCCGCGCCTGCCTGCCTCAAGTGCCAGGGTAACTCCGTAAATGCCGCCACCAACAATAATGGCATCGTATTCTGTATTTGCCGCTTTACGGCAATCACGTGTCTGTTCAGTCATTGTTAATATTACTCTGTTTATCTAAGATTATAAAAAGTGAATCTGTTGATTCTATGTGTGGTTAATCCGGTTTATGGCAGGTATCCATTGCTGCGATACCAGTCTGCGGTACGCGCGAGACCCTCACGAAGGGAGACTTTGGGCTGGTAACCGAGCTTTTGTTTTGCTTTCTCGATGGAAAAGGCCCTGTCTTTAGAGAAAAATTCGACCCTTCTTGGATAGATTGGCGGGCTTACATTGATCATCTTGCAGACCTTGTCACAGATTATCGACGCCCAGTATACCGGCAGAAACGGAATTCTCAGTTTAGGGTAGGGCTTGCCGAGAACATCTGCTATCTCCGCGACCAGTTCTTTTAAGGTGGTGTACTTTTCTCCACCCAGGGTGAAAACCTCGCCATTGATACCATCGACAGTACCACAAAGGATAATACCGTCGACTAGGTCGTCGATATAGGTCATGTGATAGAGGACTTTGCCGGACCCGATCATCAGGAAAACACCCTTTGCCACTGATTTGAAAAGCTTCAAAAAGCGAGTATCACCGGGACCGTAGATACCGACAGGGCGAAAAACAACCACGGGTAACCCTTGAGCTGCATATTCCAGAGCCAGTAGTTCTCCTTCCAGCTTGGACTGCTGATAATGATCCCCAGGTTTGAAACGGTAATCCTCTGCTGCAGGCGGATCATCTATTTCACCCTGAACGCCCACAGTGGAACAATGGATAAATCTTTTGATGCCCTTTACTTTTGCAGCTTCAAGAAGATTACGGGTTGCTTCAACATTAACTGCGGTGAATTCATCTGTTGTACTGTGTTCCGTACGGTAGGCTGCAGCAATATGAAAGACCTTGTCAAAATTGTCGAAACCATTCAGCACCGATTCGGGGTCAGTCAGGTCGACGACTATGCATCGGACCCCAATCTTTTCGAGTTCTTTGGTCTGGCTGCTTTCCCGAACAAATGCATTGACTGTGTTGCCTTCGGCGGCAAGACGCCGGCAAAGGGCGGTTCCGGTAAAACCTGTTGCCCCGGTAACGAGTATGTTTTCCATAATTCTATTTTCCTTCCAGCCATTTTTTCTGCCAGGCATGAAACATTATCAGGCTCCATAGCTGATGGCTGTGATTTTCCTTTCCCTGTAGGTGTTCATTTTTAAGTCGTGATATGGTTTCCCATGTAAATATTCCCTGCTGACGGATCTGTTGTTCGTCGAGCAGTTCGTTCATTAGTGGCCGCAATGTTGATGTGAGCCAGTGTTTAATCGGTATACTGAATCCTTCCTTTGGCCGGTATACGCATTCCCTCGGGATATGCCTGGCCGCGACTTTTTTCAGGAGGGATTTTGTTTCATTACCTGCCACCTTTAGTTCAGGTGGAATACTAAATGCGAGACTGACCAGTTCGGGGTCCAGGTAGGGTACACGGGTCTCAAGAGACACCGCCATGGACATTCTGTCCACCTTGGTAAGAATATTGTCGCAGAGGTAACTTTTGGCATCCACATAGAGGCATTGATTGAGTGGGTCTCGGCCACGGGCCTTTGCAAACAGCTTTGTTATGTGGGCATCCACAGGCGTTCTGAGTTGCCCGCTTGCCTCAGGGGTCAGCAGTTGGCTCAGCATTGCTTCGGAGGTAAATATCCGCCACCTGCAGTGATGAAGATGGGGTGACAGGTTAATGCCTTCAATAAATCTTCTTGCTTTGTTGATCAGTCCTTTTTTGGCGGCCTGGGGGCCAATTGCCCTGAGCGCAGGTTCCAGGATTTTTTTGCGTATCAGAGAAGGACACACCATATATTGAGCGGCTCTCTGATTTGCAATATAGGTTTCATATCCACCAAAGAGCTCGTCTCCGCCATCTCCGCTTAAAGCAACGGTGACATGCTTTCTGGCAAGCGCGGATACAAGGTAGGTGGGAAAAATGGAGAAGTCTCCGATCGGTTCATCCATAAAATGGAGCAGGCGCCAGAACAGGTCGAGAATGTCAGGAGAGAGAATCTCATCGGTATGGTTAACGTTCAGGTGACGGGCCGCTGCCTGAGCCCAGCGAAGTTCGTTGTAGGATGGGTCATCAAAACCAATGCTAAAGGTGTTGGCCTCACCCATGGCAGCAACGATAAGAGACGAGTCAACCCCTCCGGAGAGAAAGGCCCCAAGGGGGACATCGCTCACAAGCTGGCGGGTGACACAGGTTTTGAGCAGGCTGTCAACCTGTTCCTCCCATTCTCCTGGTGAGAGTTGTGAAGGTTCTGAAACCGGAATATCCCAGTATGCGTGTGGGGTAAAAGTCGGAGAATCCAGGTCGATGGCCAGAAGATGTGCGGGTTCAAGTTTTACCAGATCACGAAACAGTGTCTGGTTGCCTGGAACATATTCCCAGGCGAGGAACTGGCCAAGGCCGTCAACATCAAGCTGTCGCTTCACCAGGCCGGAGGCGAGCAGAGATTTTATCTCAGATCCAAACACCAGCCCTTTTGAACCTTTGTAGTAATACAAAGGCTTGATACCCATGTGATCACGTACCAGCAGGAGCCGTCGCCGCGCTGTATCATGGACTGCGATGGCGAACATACCGTTAAGCCGCGAAGGGAAGTCATCTCCATACTCTTCGTACCCGTGGACGATAACCTCGGTGTCTGAATTGGTGGAAAACCTGTGTCCTTTTTGCTCGAGCTCTTCACGCAGTTCACGGTAATTATAGATTTCACCGTTAAAGACACAGAGGATTTTCCGGTCCTCATTGTAGATCGGCTGGCTGCCGCCAGTGAGGTCGATAATGGAAAGCCGACGCATACCAAGGCCGACGCCTTCGTTGATCGCAGAGCCTTGTTCATCCGGACCGCGATGAATTATCGCATCACACATTGCCTGAAGTCGACCCGGCAGATTGTCGAGGCCATGGCCGTCATTTACAAACGAAACTATACCGGCAATGCCGCACATTATATTCTAGACCTCGAAAATGGATCAAACACTGGCGTTTTCTATACCCTGGGATGGCTTTGCAGATGGCCAAAAAGATTTTGCATTTTCTCGAGATAAGCGTCCCGTGAATATTTTTCAACATACAGGGATTTAGCATTCTCCGCTTTATCTCTGCCGTCTTCTTTTGTCGCAGCGGCAAGACCTTCAGCCATTGACTCAGGCGACGGGTCAACGAGGAAGGCAACGTTATCATCCAGGACCTGGGTGTGCGAATAGATACGAGTTGCAACGAGAGGTATGCCGCTGGCGATTTGTTCGTAGACTTTGAGGGGGGTGTTCGTTCCGCTTTTACGGGGTGAAACGAGTATGGAGGCGCAGGAACAGTATTGTTTTGCTTCCGCCTGGCTCACCTGACCGGTAAAGATACAGCTGTCTGTGATGCCGACCTCTTGTGCTAAATTTTTGTACAGTTGTACTTGTTTGGCGTTTCCGCCGACAATCACCAGCCTGTAATCCGGATGTTGGGCCTGAAAGATCTTAAAGGCAGGAATGAGGATATCTATCCCCTGATAGGCTTCCAGAGTTCCGGCATAGATAATATAAGGGTTTGATCCAGCCAGAGGACATGTATTGTCAGTGGTTATATCAGTGTTGTCATCGATACTTTTTAGCCGAATCGGCTCAAAGATAGAGTTCTCAATGAGAAAATGCTTTTTAGGGTTATTCAGAAGTTTGCCGACGTATCCAGCAAGATCCGGACAGATCGTTATGATCGCATCGGCTTTTTTCAGACAGGAGTCCTCAAGGAATTTGAACATCCGGATAAGCAGCTTTGACTTGGTGAACTCAAAGTTGGTCAGCTGTTGCGGCAGGCTGGAGTGCATGTCGTAGACGAGCTTGAACCTGAAAATCGGTTTGAGGAAACGGCAGAAAAATACAGCCTCTTCGTGAGCATGCACCACATCATAGCTATTTGTCAGCAATAAGCCTGTGGCATATGCAACCATGAAGACGTCGAGAAACAGTTTATACGCTGAGGGGCCGACCTTAATAGTGCCAAATTTAGAAAAGCCTGGAATTCTGATAATTCTCAGGTTAGGAATAGCAACATCTTTTCCTTGACCATAGGTCAGGAGGTCGATATTGTTGTCGAGCTGTGATGTTACCAGTGTTCTGTAATAGACGCTGAACGGGGTACCCCGGGGGGTGAAAAAGGGTTGTGGAGCAATCACCAGAATCTTCATACAAATACTCCCTAATAGCTAGCAGGCAGAAAAATTTGTTTATGTTTGTATATACAAAAATCCGGTCCGGTTCTGATCAAGTGGAGGAGAAGCGGGCGTTTCTTAAAAAAGTTAGATCAATCCAATTATGGTGGTTACATGGTCACCGTACAATGGGTATTTAATGAGACTGCGCTGTAGTAGCTTTGGTTGTAACGGGCAACGGACCTTCAGAGTTCGGTCATTCTGTAATAGAGTCTGAATACAACAAAGAATTCCCACTATTTGATCAATTATTTAAGTATAATGGTGCTAATTTACCTCCGAGAGATCAACATTACAACCATATTGTTGATAACAAATACCAAATTTTAACAAAAGAGCTGAGCTTTTAATGATTTTCTTTGACGCACATGTTCATATTCACGATCGTTTTTCCTTGGATGACTTCTTGACCACGAGTCTGATGAATTTTTCCAGACAGCAGAAAATAATGAATAATGGGGATAAAGCCTCATTTGTCCTCCTGCTTACCGAGAGTAAAACAGCCGACTACTTTAGCAGGATCCGCTTAGAATCAGAGCAAAGATCCGGTCTGCTTTCTGAAAAGTGGTCTATAAATAAGACGGATGAACAGGAGTCTTTACGGCTCAGTCATGCCGACTGGCCAGGCTTTCCACTGTATATTTTTGCCGGTCGCCAGATTGTGACCAGTGAAAGGCTGGAAGTGCTGGCACTTGCAACCGCCTGCAAGATTTCCGACGGATTGAGCACCCAGGAAGCCATAGATGCTGTACATGGTCAGAATGGAATTGCTGTTCTTCCGTGGGGCGCTGGTAAGTGGCTCGGTGCCCGGGGTGAAGTCATTCAGAAAATTATCGAAAGTGGTGAAGCCGGTTCCCTCTTTGTCGGTGATAATGGCGGCAGACCTACTTTTTGGGCAGCACCAAAACAGTTTGACCTTGCAGCCAGACGGAATATTGCATTGCTGCCGGGAACAGATCCTCTGCCTCTGTCTGGAGAAGACAAGCGGGTTGGCTCGTATGGGGCGTCCCTTGAGGGTGAAATTTCTGAGGTAACCCCCGCCGCCGATTTTAAACGATTATTGAGCACCAGCGGGGTGGACGTCAAACCGTTTGGTGCCAGGATGAATCCGTTTCGTTTTTTTAAAGCACAAATTTCATTACGCCTCGTCTAACCCCCGTATTGAACATACCTGCTAGCTCCATCGCTCCGGTATCAGGTATTTCCCTGTGGCAGCTTACAGGAATACATTGATAATCGACAGGATGGGGCAGCAGTCTACCGAGGAATGGTTCTGGGGCAGGCTATTCTCCCCAGAAGTTCCTGTTACGCTGACTTTTTGTGAGATAGGCCATCATGTTGTAGGTGAGTTGGGCTGCCAGAAAAGATGAGGCGTGAAGTTCTTCTATGGGGGCGAGTTCGACGACATCAAAGCCGATACAGACCCTGCTCTCCATAATCTGTTCAATCAACCACATTGCCTGATACCAGTTGAGGCCACCCGGCACCGGTGTGCCTGTTGCCGGCAATACTGAACTGTCCAGTCCATCCAGGTCGAAGGTAACATAGACTTTTTCGGGAAAATCTTCAGGCAGGGTCAGCGTGGGCCCCTGCCTCCAGATGGTTTCACCGTCAAGATATGCTATCTTGTGGAGTTTTCTGTAGTTGTCTTCCTCTATGCAGTAGCTGCGGGTGCCAAGCTGGAAAATTGGAATATTTTTCTCGTGTATCCGGCGCATAACACAGGCGTGACTGTAGCCGGAGCCTTCATAGCTTGCGCGCAGATCTGCGTGAGCATCAAATTGTATGACCCCAAAATCTGTGTAATGTTTTTCCAGCGCATCAATGGCGCCGCAGGTAACCGTATGTTCTCCTCCAAGGACAACGGGGATGGCAGGTGTAGCAATGGTAGTACTGACCTGTTCTTTCACCCGTTTGAGGATAGCTTCCGGTGCACCCGTGCAATCAATTGCGGGTGCTGTGTAAATGCCCCTGTCCGTTGGAACCACTCCACAGGCTAGTGTCTCAAGCTGGCCGGAGGCGGCAAGTATAGCATCCGGGCCTGCTGCCGTGCCCCTGCCATAGGAAACGGATTGTTCCATTGGGACAGGGATCACATGAAAAAGTGCACTTGCAGGGTTTGCAGGTGGAACATCGTCACCATGGAAATGGAGTGGGGTTGGTGTTTTCATCAGGCGATCCTGCTTTTATAATCTTCATAACCAAAGCTGCGTATCAGTTCCGGTTTTTGGTTTTTTAAGGAAAATCGGTACAGAGATGGTAACTCGACGCCATTAAATGTTGTGTTTTTAACAAAAGAATAGAGTGCCATGTCGGTCAGCACCAGTCTGTCTCCGGCCTGCAATGGTTTTTCAAAGGAATAGGTGCCGATGCTGTCGCCGGCCAGACATGAAATACAACCCAGGCTATAGGTATTGTCGAGTTGTCCGGCAGGGGCTGCACCTACAATTTCCGGTCTGTAAGGCATGGCCAGAACATCAGGCATGTGGGTTTCTGCTGACGAATCCAGGATGGCAATATGGGGGGAACCTTCTATCACATCAATAACAGAGGTGACAAATACACCGCCATTGAGAACGACAGCTTCACCAGGCTCAAGGTAAACCTCAATATTATCGTGCCGCTTTATAAAGGCGTGGATGGTCTCACAGAGCAGCTTTACGTCATAATCACTTTTCGTGATGTGATGCCCTCCACCAAAATTGACCCATTGGATTTGATTCAGGTAGGAACCAAAGCGTGCCTCAAAACTTTCCAGGACCCGAACCAGCACATCGGCACCCTGTTCACAGAGGGCGTGGAAATGCAGGCCGGAAATACCACTGAGATCGAAACCTTCAAGAGCCTCAGGCGCAATGCCAAATCGCGATCCCGGCAGACACGGGTTGTAAAGATCTGTTTCTACTTCTGAATGACCGGGGTTGACCCTGAGGCCGATATCCACCTTCTTGCCGCTTTGCACAATTGCAGGGAGATGGGTGAGATACTGACTGGTGGAGTTAAAGACGATATGGTCGGAAAAGCGGATAACCCGTTCCATCTGTCGAGCTGAAAATGCAGGGGCGTAGGTGTGTACTTCTCCCTTGAATTCTTCAAAACCCAGTTGCGCCTCAATGGGTCCGCTGGCGCAGATCCCCTTAAGGTATTTGCCTATGAGGGGAAAGAGGGCTGGCAGTGCAAAGGCCTTCAGGGCAAGCAGTATCTTGGCACCGGTCTGTTGCTGGATCTCAGCCAGTAGCTCACAGTTGCGCTGCACGACATCCTCACTGATCAGATAACAGGGTGTTTCTACCTGATCGGTGAAGGCTTTAGGATAATCAACGATGGCCAGGGCGTGTGAAGGTGTACCGGTCATCTTATTCTGGAAGCTTCCCGGTGTAATCGGTGACAAGCCAGGGGAGGCCGTTGTTCATCAGCTCTTCCATGAAAAGATCCGGATCCAGCTGCTCGACATTATAGACGCCTTCCTGCTTCCAGACGCCTTTGACCATCATCATTGCTCCAATCATGGCGGGGACACCGGTGGTATAGGATACCGCCTGTGACTGTACCTCCTTGAAGGCCTCTGCGTGGTCGCAGACATTGTAGATATATTTCTGCAGTTCTTTTCCGTCCTTTTTCCCCTTGAGGATACAGCCGATGACCGTCTTACCGCTATAGTTGCTGCCAAGAGAACCTGGATCGGGCAGCAGGGCCTTTAAAAAGCGGATCGGAATAATCTTCTGTCCCTCAAACTCTACCTCGTCAATCCGGGTCATCCCCACGTTTTCCAGAACTTTGAGGTGGGTGAGGTAGGGCTGACCGAAGGTCATCCAGAAACGGATTCTTTTGAGGCCGTTTATGTGTTTGACCAGAGACTCCATCTCCTCGTGGTAGAGGAGGTAACTTTCCTTGGGGCCTGCCACCGGATAGTCAAAGCTGAAATGTACACAGTCATCTTCAAGGATTGGCGGTGTCTCAATCCACTGTCCATCCCGCCAGTGACGTACAACCTGGGTCACCTCCCGGATATTGATTTCCGGATTGAAGTTGGTGGCAAAGGGATGACCATGGTCACCGGCATTGCAGTCCAAAATGTCGATGGATTCTATGGTGTCAAACAGATGTTTTTGAGCATAGCTGCAGAAAATATTGGTGACACCGGGATCAAAACCACAGCCAAGAAGGGCCATTAAGCCCTTTTCCTTAAATTTTTCCTGATAGGCCCATTGCCAGCTGTATTCGAAGTGGGCGCTGTCTTCCGGTTCATAGTTGGCGGTATCGAGGTAATTGACGCCACACAGAAGGCAGGCATCCATAATGGTCAGGTCCTGATAGGGCAGGGCAACATTGATCACCAGCTCAGGCTGAACCTTTTGCAGGAGTGCTACCAGTTCAGCCACGACATCAGCATCAACCTGGGCGGTCTTAATCTTTACCCCGAGAAGCTGCTCAACTTCGAGGCGGACGTCCTCACACTTGGAGAGTGTTCGGCTTGCAAGCCAGATATCGGTAAATACTTCGCTGTGCATGGCGCATTTTTTAACCACCACATTACCAACTCCACCTGCTCCAATAATCAATATACGTGACATAGTTTTCTCCCTGATACACCATGTGTGCCACCTCTTTTTATGGCCACTTGGAATTATTACAGTTTGCTCAATTTCAAACAAATATAATCACTTTGAAGTGATTCATTTATTCTTTTTCGAAATAGGTGTAACCCCGTAGTCCCTCGTTAAAGGTGTTGAGGATAGATTTACGTTCCCGGGCGGTGATGAAGCCTCTGCGAACAGAATCTTCAGCGAGGTCTTTTAGTCGGGTCTTAATCCCCCGTATATCATATTCGACATAGGAGAGGACATCTTCCACCGAATCACCTTCAACTTCTCTTAAAATATTATAGCTGCCGTTCTCGTTGACATGGATTGAGACAACATTGGTGTCGCCAAAAAGGTTATGCAAATCCCCGAGAGTCTCCTGATAGGCGCCAACAAGGAAAACACCCAGATAGTATTCTTCATCGTCTTTTAAAGGATGAAGTCTGAGGGTGTTTGCCTGCTGTAAGATATCTGGGAAGTTGTCGAGCTTGCCATCACAATCGCAGGTAATGTCGGAAATTATGGCCGAACGCGTCGGCTCTTCTCCGAGACGATGCACGGGCATGGTGGGCATGATCTGGTCTATTGCCCAGACATCCGGCAGAGACTGAAAGAGGCTGAAGTTACCGTAATAAATATCGTAAACAAGCTTGGTGATTTTTTGCACATCACTGGGAACGTGTTCGAGATCTTTGGCAATCTGAGACATTTTGATCATGATATGCTGGACCAGATTTTCTGCTAAGGCTCTTTCTCTGATTGATATCTGCCCGTGTTTGAAAAGCTGTCTGGCCTGGGACCGATAATAGAGGGCATCGTTACAGCACTCCTGAAGGTCCTTGACCGACACCATATTGTAGGTGGCCAGAAGATTTTCCAGCAGATCGTTTGCAGACTCTGGCAATACCTCTGGAATTGCTGGCGGTGCAAAGGAGCTTACGTCCAGAATATTGAAAAGAAGAATTGATGAGTAGGCGACAATGGCGCGGCCCGATTCCGTAATAATTGTTGGATGGGCGATGGAATTTTTATCGAGCACTGTGATAATTGATTCAACGATATCGGTACAGTATTCCTCTATCGAGTAGTTGCGGCTGGACGAGGTGTTGCTGTTGGAGCCGTCGTAGTCAACGGCAAGACCGCCTCCAAGGTCG
This sequence comes from Desulforhopalus sp. IMCC35007, assembly GCF_005116575.1. GTDB lineage: Bacteria > Desulfobacterota > Desulfobulbia > Desulfobulbales > Desulfocapsaceae > Desulforhopalus_A. The sequence continues at coordinate 68,751 of NZ_SWCN01000016.1, forward strand.
ATGAAACCCATGGGTGCACCCTCTTTGACCAGTTCTTCATAGAGTCTGCTTGCTTCCATTGCACCGGCACGAATGTCACTGATATTGGGGATCTGTGAACCGATGTGGTAATGGAGGAGTTGCAGACAGTCAAGCATGTTTTCGGCTTTTAATTTGTCGAGAACATTGACTACATGACTCATGGTAAGACCGAAAACACTGGACTCACCTCCTGATTCTGACCATTTACCTTCTGCCTGGGTGGAAAGCTTTATCCTCAGGCCCAGATTGGGAGTAATCTTGTGTAATTTGGCACGATCGATGATGAGATCGATTTCTCCGGGTACCTCAACGACAAAGAAGAGCTGATAGCCCATCTTGATGGCAAAAAGACCAAGATCAATGAATTCCTCATCCTTGTACCCATTACAGATCAGGCAGGCATCGCGGTTATCCAGCATTGAGATGGCGGCGATAAGCTCTGACTTGCTGCCCGCCTCAAGCCCATGGTTATAGTCTTTGCCAAATTGTGAAATGGCCTCTATAACCTGTTCCTGCTGATTTACCTTGACAGGGAAGACGCCTTTAAAGGAGCCGTTATAGTTGCTCTCTTTTATGGCTTTGCGAAAGGTTTCGTGGAGAAGCTTAATCTGAGAGCCAAGAATATTCTCAATGCGCAAAAGAACAGGCATGGAATGACCACGTTCCTCAATCTCATGAATCAACTCTAACAGACTGATTTTAGTGTCGATATCAGAGCCAAATGGCGATACAACAACATCGCCATTGTCGTCAATTGAGAAATAATCTGCACCCCATCTTTTGATACCATATAGATCAGTTGCTTTTTCGATAGTCCACTTCATTGATTGTAGTCACCTTATAGTTGTTCTTTTTCTGGCCACCCGACATTGAGAGTTGGCATTTAAAAAAAGCATCCCACAATGTCAACAAAAAAGACACGAAAAACAGCTACAACTGATCAAAATAGTGTTATTTTTTTGTTCAATTCGTGTGAAGAAATCGTTGGCGTGGGCAGGGTTAATTCTTTGAACCAAATTGGAAGATCAGGAAAACGACTGTTGTTTATTGGTAAAAAAAACGAACCGTTGCGCCTGTATTTTTATGTATTGCTGTCTTTGTTAACGTTGATGTAAGTAATAGAAATAAAATTAAATTAGCACATAAATAAGGCACTTACAAGCATGGAGAAGAGTAATTGTGAGGGTGTGGAGAAGACAAGCGTGTCGTGGGCCGCTCTGCATATCTGTCAATCTTTTATCTGCGCTTGAGATCAAGGGAACTTTACCCCATATTTCTCATGAACCATTTTGATTGCAAACCCAACTACCTGCTTCATGGCTTATGTCTCGACCTGCGAAAAACTTTATTGATGATAATTCCGGGCTAGACAGGGAGGCACTTCCCTCGGACAGTTCTGTGGTCGTTGATTTACCGAGCAAATGTTTGCCCGTATGCGTGGGCAATTTCGATTGCAGGTGTGGCAGTATTTTTTGTTGAATGTGCCAGCCAATCCCTATAATCTGCAGAAAAACCCTTTGCCGGGCGGAAAATCAGCCAGCCATTCCGGTAGCTACTGGCGAGTCCTTTTCCCATCAATATTCTGTAGTTTTCACTCTTGGTGAACAGCAGACAATACTGCTGTGGGTGGTTAAAAGCCCATCCTGCCAGGTTCTCATACGAATCTATTGGTTGAAGTGGGTGAGTAAGGCGACCGGAAAACTGAAACTGATCTGACATCTTCTGGGGGAAAACGGCGACCAGTCGTCCCTGTTTCTGGACTGTGTTGAGTTTCTCTCCGATTGTCGACTGGTCATACATTGTGTGAAGACGATCAGACAGGGCCAGCTGAAGGAAAACAACAAAAATGAGCATGCAGGATGAAATGGTTTTGATCGATCCAAGAACAGTTACCGGACGAATAACCTTTAAAGCAGTCGCGCAACCTAAAGGAATAATAAAAATTCCGCTTGGAATATATTGTAATATTTCTCTATCTCCACCCGTCAGAGATAACTTTGGAATCAAAAAAAGTGCCAGGGATATTATACAGAAAATGATGATCAACGGAGCGTTGTCATGGGCATTTTGGCGTTTTACGGAAGTGACAAGGTGTGCACAATATATTGCTCCAACAGGGAGAAGTGGCAGGATGTAGTGTAATTGTTTTCCGCTGACAAAAGAGAGGATGCAAAAAGAGGGGAGCAGAGCGCCTATACAAAAACGTGCGGATTGTTCAGCGGGTTTTCCTTTCCATCCTCTCCATACAGGAAGCCAGAACAGCCACGGAAAAGAAAGAAGTGGAATAAAAGCCAGATACCAGTAAAAAGGCCGGTCGTGGGCAAAAGCGTGTACCATGCGTCCGGCCGTCTGACTCAATAGAATTGCCTGTTCATACTCTGGTCCGCCTGATCGGGCTGCTGGCAGGGCCCAGCAGGCAGCAATGGCAAGGCCTGAAATAAAGGCGATGAGAGAAGAGTTGAACCAGTTTTTCCAGCAAAATGTCTCGCTGGAAGACCACCAGGGTGCAAGAAAGAGAGAGGGTAACAGGTAGAGCAGCAGCACGGGCCCTTTGGCAAGTATTCCAAATCCTATAGAAAGACTGAGTCCAATCCATGGCAGAATGCATTTTCTCTGTCGTGCTTTAAAAATGCAAACAAGCCCGAGAAGCGAGAAGAAGGTAAGAAGGGTGTCGAACATTGTAAGAGAACCATAAATGGTCCAGATGATCGAGCCTGAAAGGAGGTACGGCGTTGCTGCACCCACCGCTCTGTCTTCCGGCCATAACAGCTTTGCAAGTTTCACCGTTACCAATAAAGATCCCAGACCAAACAGGGGTGCGACAATTCTGGCAGACCACTCCCCAACTCCGAAAAGTAACCAAAAGAGATGAATCAGCCAGAAGAGTAAGGGCGGCTTGTGACTGTAGGGGTGGCCGTTGATGTGGGGGACCAGGAAATCATTGTTCTGCCACATTTCCCAGGCAACAGAAAGATAGCGGGTTTCATCAATGGGGATAGGTGGTCTTGCGTAAATTGAAGCAAGGATTACAAGCAACCACATACAGACCCATTGCCAGTTCTCGATTAATTTTTTTTCAAGCATGGCTGACAATATTTGTTTTCCGTTGAACAAAATAGAGATTGCGGAAGTAGACAAACAGACCTGTCGATTGTCCCATAATGAATACCGGATCCTTTTTAAATATCGCATATGCCAGCAGAGTTGAGCCGCCAAGCACACTGAGATACCAGAATGATTTTGGAATTATGGATTTTTTTTCCCGCTCACTGGCGATCCATTGAACAATGAAGCGGCATGAAAAACAGATCTGACCAACAAAGCCAACCGCAAGCAATAGTGTGTTATTTTCCATCTCAAATACGTTCCAATCGTTAAAAAACAGTTATCGGTTTGCAGCACAAAACCGGGTGTGAAGCCAAAATTCCCCTATATTCGGCCTTACAATAACTGAGGAAGGTGAAGATAAGATAAAGAACAGAAGTGGGAGCGACAGAAAAAGAGTGGGGAATTATAAATGTGTTGCAGGAAAGCAGATGGAAAATTCTGTGAGACCATCCGGAGTACTGGATACTGTAATAGAGCCCTTGTGTAGATCGGCTATTTTTTTCACGATTGTAAGGCCCAAACCGGCACCGCCATATTTTACTGATCGAGATTTTTCAACACGATAAAACTGATCAAAAATTTTTGGCAGACTCTCTTTTGGAATGGAGGCACCGGTATTTACGATTGTCACTTGGACTGTATTTTCTATAGTTTTTATGCTGAGCCAGATTTCTCCTGCGTTTGCAATGTTATACTTTATGGCATTGTCCAGAAGATTGATGAGCATCCTGAGTATTTTTTCGGAATCACCGATAATCCGGGCGGGCTGTACATTGCAATGAAGGGTGATATTTTTGTCGTTTATAATTTCCTCAAATTCAACGATCAGATGTTGAGCGAGCTCTTCAAGGTTGATCTGTTCCCTGGTGAACGAATCCTGCTGTTCAAGACGGGAAATTTCAAGGAGGTTGCGTACCAGTTTTGACAGACGACGAAGGGTGTTGAGCTGCTTTTCTAGGCCAGACCGGGCTATTTCAGAAAGTGGTTCGGAGAGAAGTTTCTCATGACCCAGCATAAGAATTGTCAGGGGACTTTTGAGTTCATGTGAAGCGTTGCCAATGTATTCTTTCTGACGGTCAAAGGAGAATTGTAAACGATCAAACATCTTGTTTAAGGACGATGAGAGCGTTTGGAGTTCATCCTGGTTTTTTCCAAGAGGAATTCTTTTGTGCAATGAAACATCACTGATTTCTTTGATGAGGGTATTGATTTGGGCAAGCGGTTCCAATATTTTTCCGGCCAGGTAATAACTTACCACCACTGCAACTATTGTGCAGAGGAGTAACCAGCAGCAAATTTCTATGACGAGTTCATAGATCTCGTGTACAAGAATTGGTATTGGCTTGGCGATGAGTATGTGATAGAGGGTGCCATTTACCCTGAGATCTTCCTGCATTACCCGAAAGGTGACCAACCCATTGGAGAGGTCGTCAACGTCCTCTTTATCTTCATCAGCCATATAGATATGTTCCAGGGCAAGTGGCTTTTTTTCAAAATAGAAATGTTCATTGCTCTTTGCTGGAATTGTGACGAATTGTGTCATCTCTGTCGTGAGCAGTGGTCTATTTTGCTCATCTGTCACTGTAACCCAGAACCTGTCAAACGGGTGTTGATCGATAGTTATCGGCTGTTCCGGGGGAGATGCTGTTTTTGTAAGCAATGGGGTCGTAAAATCGCGAACGTCGGCCAGCTCCCTGTCAATAAGTCGAAATGGCTGTTCCATGAGTTCATATAAGACAAAACCTGAAAAAGCAATGGCGACCACAAGGGCAAAGGAGGTGGTCCAGAGAGTGATTTTTGTTCGGGCTTTCATCCTTTATTGTTATCTGTCGATTATATATCCGGCATATCTCACGGTTTTGATAATATTTTCCTGCCCCTCTGGCTGGAGTTTTTTCCGCAGATTTTTAATATGGACGTTGACCACATTGGACATTGCAAAGGGGTCAAAGTCTTCGCCCCAGATGTGTTCTGCAATGACATAGCGGGAGAGAATCCTTCCCCGATTGTGGAGAAAAAACTCCAATATTGAAAATTCCTTTGAGGTAAGGTTTATCGGTTCGCCGTTTTTGGTCACAACGCGGTTTACGGTGTTCAGAGTGATATCGCCACACTCGATAATGGGGTTGGCTTCCGTCCCTCTTCTCAAAAGAGCCCTTACCCTTGCAAGCAGTTCAGCTACGGAAAAAGGTTTGGCTAAATAATCGTCGGCACCCAGATTAAGGCCTCGAACCTTGTCTTCCACATCGCCTTTGGCTGTCAGCATAAGAACGGGGGTCTTGATAGCTGATTCTCTGATACTTTTTAAAACCTCTAACCCGTCAAGGTGTGGAAGCATGATGTCGAGCAAGATCAAGTCGTGGTTTTCATTCCATATCTTGTCAAGAGCATCCTCACCGTCCATACTTGATTCGACGGTGTAATTTTCACTCTCCAGCAGGCTCCGCAGCTTATCCAGGAGTTCCGGTTCATCTTCTACTAAAAGTATGTGCATAGTTTTAGGCCAATTAAAACATGGCTCTATTTAGGCAAGGGTCGTAATGTGGTGTGGTAATTCTGAAATTGCATTCTACAGGAATAACCTGGTTACCATTGGCGATGGTTCTCATCTCAGGTTGCATTCAGTCTAAATCATGGGACAGTTTGGGGACGGTGTATGGAATCTGTATATACTCAAGCACCTGAGCTGTCTTATGGTAGTTATGTTGTTCAAAGAGTCTGGAAAAGTTAAGGCTGATACCCGCATAGAGTGATCTTGTATTCTCTTCATCTTCGTCCTCATATCCTCTTGTATAATATCCCCCTGAAATCTCAACCCATTTGAGAAAGCTATCTTGAAACAGATCAAAACCATCGAGTTTCAGCACCATGGAATAATACTGATTTGAGTAGTCATCGAAGATTCCATTAATTGGCACATTAAATATATACTCAACTCTGAAATCGATCTTCCTGTCAAGTTCCGGATACTTTTCCGTCAACATACTCGTCAAGGCCCCTGCTGTATTCATAGCAACATCGCCCCAGTCAAAACCCTGGGTTTCGCTGGTTGCGTCACCAAGTTCCATAAACATCTGAACAGTCCATGCTGATAAGGCGGCATATCTGTTGGCTTTAGCTGAGCTATAGCCCCAGTTTTTATAGAGCCCGGTCAGTCCATCTGAAAAGGTGTAGGTGGCCCAGAAATGGCCGAGTTTGTCAGCACCGCCATATTTAGAAGTATATTCAAAACCACCTTCATGGGATTTATGAAATCCGGCAGAGCCATAATCCCATGTTGCCAGCCCCCATATTCCTATGGCAGTAGCTGCGGTGAGATTTGTGTAAAGTAATTTTTGTTCTTTTGATTGTGCTGTCCACCAACTGCTATTTTCCGGTGAAGGACCGGCAACTTCTGTATGGGAGACGGGAGCTGTATCGGCACTTTTGGCAGAAAGAAGATTTGGCTGGCCGTGGACCTCCATCTGAAGTTCAGTGGCATTGGCGGGTTGACAGCAGAGCAGCGTGGATAAGGCGAGGCCTGTGAGCAGGTCCTTGTTTAACATGGCTATTACGTCCTTTACATAAAATACTTTCCAATAATTGCAGCAAAAAAAACAGTGAGATGGTTCGTATTATAGATTGCTCAGGTGAAGATAAGATAAAGAGAGGCTGAGGAGCGCAGATTCCCATGAATTTTTCGGGTTACTCAACGTGGGCAGGTAGGGACAGGCCTGCCGTCGGGGACTATGCTTTGCGTCATGAAATATGGGATAAGGTTTGTCTTTAATGGGCCTGTAGGCCCAGCAGGAGAGATGCAGCATTTTATATGAGGTATACTTCTGTACACCTCATTGTCGTAGTGGAAAGATCAGCCTTCAGCGGTGGTTGGATCAATCATTGACTTAATTTCACTGATACGATTTGCTGGGAACCCTCCTTTTTGAGCGTGCTCCTGCACCATGTCCTCGTTTGGAGCGATGTAGATGCAATAGATTTTATCCTCTGTAACAAAGCTCTCTACCCACTGAATTTGTGGGCCCATTTCTTCCAGCACTCCACATGATTTTTGTGAAATACCCAGCAATTCTGCGGGTGTTAGTTTGCCTGCACCTGGGATTTCTCGTTCGATTAAATACTTTGGCATGGTGGTCCTCTCGTCTAAATTTATGGGTTACTGAGAAAGATAGAGTAAATTGGCATCGCAAAGATTTAAGGGCTTGGAATTGTATTTTCTTTTCTGGATCTGGGCTTCTGAAAAAAAACCAGATGCCCAAAAATAATCTCAACGAGTTTTTCAGATATTGAAAATAATCCACAAATTTTCTGGTGTCCTCAATATCGTACCCCAGTCAACGGGATAAGATTTTTCAGGAAAGATACTCCTAACGAACTCTATTCACAACGAACAAATGAACAAACCAGCTTCAAAAGAGCCTAAAAATGAAGTACAGGTTTTTTCTGGAATAAGAATGAACTCAGAATAATGTCTCTGAGTGGAAATAAAACTTGGGAGCAGGCCATTCGTATCATTATGTTCTGGTTTGGTGAGTATTATGCCATGAGAAGAAAACACGATTTCAACAAATGACTTTATCAAGCCTTTCTCTTTATTTTTTCATAAATTCGACCACAGTAAAAGAGGAAAACAGCCAGTCGCCATCCTGTTTTTCGACTGAGATCTGTATTTCGTAGGCGTCAGTAAACCGGCCGTTCACGGATTCCCCGTTGAGACGGAGGGTGGTCGTCACCTCAGCCCTGTTATCACCTGGAATATCTACAAAAGTATCCTCAAAACTGAATGTTGTGTTGGATAATCTCTTTTTGAGCATGAGAAGGCGGTCAGTGATCTCCTTTTGTCCGAATTCATGGTCGATTTGAGATGATTCAATATGCACTTTGCAGGGATCTGTGCAGAGTTTTGCCGCGAAAGTCACTTTTTGCAGGGCGTCCAGAAGTGGCTCATCTTTCACCGTTGAACAGTACTCCCCCAGTGAGTCCAGATTGTTGCGAATCTTTTTTTCATCGCTGGGCAGAAAGAAGATTGCGCCACCAACCATGAGGACGATAGCAAGAATGAGAACCACTGTTTTATTATTCACGGTAATACACCTCCGACAATACGGTTCATATTTACCTCTCCAAACTGATGGCGGGCCATGGGTGTTCCGCGGTTATCACCGACAACATATATGTGTCCAGGTGCCACCGTTCTTTGAGGGAGTTGCCAGTCAGAACGATAGTGGACGTAAGGTTCCTCTACCGGATTTCCGTTGACGTACAAGAGTCCGTTTCGAAACTCTACCGTCTCTCCTACAAGGGCAACAACACGTTTGAGTAACATCACCCGTCTGCCGGAAAAGCGTACCGTTACCACATCAAAACGTTTGGGTGGTGACAATAGAAATTGCAGCCGCCAGCAGAGGGCATAAGATCCGTCCTGGTAGGTCGGTTCCATGCTCATTCCCTGTATCCGAAGAGGAATGAGGATATGGCCAAAAATTATATAGCAGGCAAGGCTGAGTAAAAGAAGGCGAAGAAAAAATCTTTTAGTCAACGCAGGAAAGAAAAATCGCCGGATTGGAGAGGATGGCATGATGGGATCAGAAAAAATAGGGGTTATATTCAGAAGGCCGAGGTTAGCCGTTTTTTCTCTTGAGGTGTTCAATGCCTGCGATCCGGTTTTTCAAATCGGCAAAGCTGGTTGAGTTTATCATCAGTTTTGCCGTGAAATCCTTCAGACATTCTTCACACATGGCAACCACGTTCTGCTCGGTGAGTGCCTGAAAATTATCAGCACATTCAAAACATAAGGCGTCCTGATTCTCGCTGAACACAACGGTATCGGCAGTACCAGAGCCCACATGTTTACAGACGATCCAGACGCAGACTTCCCCATGTTTTTCACATTGTTCTTTGTGGGTCATAAATCTTCCCTGTTTGAGTTAAAAAGGGTAACCATAGCGGCTTTGTATGAGCTGCTAAACTTCCTTACCGATCCTGTATACTTTTCCCGGCAATGCTGATACCTTAACTCAGCCTCATTGCCTTTTCAGGGCAGATTTCCTGGCAGCAGAAACAGGCGATACAGGTGTTGGCATCGACCACCGGAACGGTTTCCTGCATGGTGAGTGCAGACACGGGGCAGTGGTCGACGCAGGCGCCGCAGGCTGTACAGAGTTCCGGGTCGGCCTTGGGGGTAACATTGGCCTTGCTGTTCATTAATTGCTGAATTGCCTGGTTTCCTGCAATAGCATCACCGCCTAAGGGTGGGAGCTTGAAGTTGGAGAGAACCTGCATTTCCCCAACAATTTCAATCGTATCAGAGGCAAAATCACCCAGGCCAAACTCTCTTGCTTTTTGCAGAAAACGCAGACGTTCCGGGGCAACACCCATCATCCGGGCAACAACTGCATCAAGGGCCACGGCATTAGCTGCGGCGAGGACCAGGCCGATCTCTCTCAGTTCAGGTGAAGCTGGACCATTTCCTTCCATTCCCACCACGGCGTCCATGATGAAAAGATCCGGGACCCGCAGGCGAAAAACCTCAACTATCACCTCATGAAAACGCTCCGGTGTACCTGCAAGCTGGTGTAGTCGTGCTTTTTGGCCGCCAGGCAGGATGCCATAGCTGTTTTTGATGGCCCCAGTCAAAACGGTAAGACCATGGGTCTTGAATTTGGGCAGACTGATGAGGATATCCGCGTCCATAATTGCTTTTGAAACCCCTATCTCAGCCATGAAATCAGGGTTAAAGTCAAGGTGTTGTGTGGAGTCGCCAAGGTTTTTGTAATACCCTTTTGCAGCCTCCATCAGGCCGGTGTGTTTAAAGCTGTTTTCATTATCACCGTAATTAAACAAGCCGGGATTATCGCCTACAATAATTTCAAGCGGGGAGAGCTCTTCGACCTTGTCAATAACAGCACGTAAGAGGGCAGGGTTTGTGACGATATGCTCTTCGGCTTTTGATGTCCGGAGTACGTTTGGTTTGATGACAACCTTTTTTCCGGCAATATTCTGGGGGAAAAGTTCAAAGGCCCGGTCTACAGCTTCCCGGCAGTTTTCGTATGTTGCCGGATGTATCATGACTTGATGCATATTTCCTCCTTATTTACAGATAGATGGCGATGTTTTTCGCTACTTGTCAGGCTACCTGCCTCTCTGGTTAACCCTGATTTCGAACAATGTGCAGTAGAAGCAAATAAAAAGATCTGGAATGGGGTGTGGCTGTAGGTCGACCAGATTTCCTATATGAAACTCAAGGCCCTTTATCAAAGACCTTCACACCCTCTGGAATCTCATACCAACTTTGTTTTTCAGATACCCAGATATGCACAGTTGGTTGGAAGATGGTGTCATCTTCTATGTGCACCGGCTTGAGTTTTAGTTTTACCGTCGCTGTATCAGCCGGATTATAATGATAAATTCTGTTTCCACAGTCAGGACAGAATTTGGCAATGTTTATGTTTCCACTATCTGCGATTCTGCTCCATTCTTTGAGGTCCCCACTAAACTCTATAGCACCAGCTGCTACGACCGCTGTAACACTGAACGGACCTGTCGCGAGTTTTTGACATTCGGTACAGTGACAGGCCATGACTATTTTGGGGGCTTCATGCAGTTTATATGTGACCTGACCACATTGGCAGGAGCCTTCTATTGGATATTTCATATATTTTGATCCTCCTGAACACGTAAAACAACTCATTGGGGTGGGCCACTGAAGGTCATGGTGAACCTGGAGGCCTGTATGAACCTGCTCACTACCTGTCCTTGAGGAATCAACAACATGGCAGAAGCTGGTATACTCTACGCTTTATGGTACTCTCAAATAAGACCTTTCAGTTTTGCGACCAGCCAGGGCGATAGAGTTGTTACAATCAGGACCAGCAGGAACAAGTTGCCTGTTGTGATATTCAATACCTGAAACAGCTCACTCCATGGCCTGCCACCAATGTAGTGACCAAAGCCAAACTCAACAATGACTGTGATCATCAGCCAGTACAAACCAATCATCCTATAGGTAGTAGCTGATATTGTACCAAAAGCTGCAATTGTAAAATATACAATAATTAAAATAATTATCGAGAGGGATACGCCACTGAGTGGCAGGGCAATGTGGTCTCCGATAACTTTTGCAATAACTCTGTCCCTGAGTCCCCCGTTTACAATGGCAGCAATGGCCATCAACACCCAAATGCCCAACGCTTTGAGGATTATCATCATCTTTTACCCATTGAAGCTATGGTCAAAATAAAAGCGCAGTCATCTTTGTAAAAGTGCCCTTGCTGACTGACAGAAAAAAGCTTGCAAGGCTGATGGCGTGCTGTGAAGTTAGCCATTTAAATCTTAATGTTATTCGTATAAATGTAACGACCTCAGGCTTGTTATCACACCTTTGATTCCTTTTACTTGTACAGCGTGTATGCCCGTCTTTTGAGCACTTTGGATATTTTCAGCATTATCGTCTAGAAACAGAACCTGATCCGGATCAGCATCTAATTGTTTGACGACATATTCAAATATCCTGATGTCTGGCTTTGTTAATCCCACAATATGGGAAGAAAAAGCATGGTCAAAATATCTCAGGATGTCGAAATCATTTTTCATTCTTGGCCAATGAATCTCATTACAGTTGGAAAGAATAGACAGTGTAAACTTTTCTTTCAATGCTTCTAACAGATCAATGGCTCCCGGATATACCCTTTTGGGCCATTGGGCAAAGTTAATGATAAATTCGTCCGGGGATATTTTTAACCTGAAATGTTGGATAAATTCTGCCGCCAGCTCTTCAGAACTCACGTGGCCTCTTTCAAACTCGTGGGCAATGGGCAGCTTGAACCATTCGTGCACCGACACCCTGATACCCAGAGGGAAAAGATCTTCAGGAAGAGGTGTGCCACCCAACTCGATAATAACTCCCCCAAGATCAAAAATAATGTGTTTTATATGTTCCATTTCCCAGCGTTCAAATCCCAAAGTAAATGATATATGCCATCAGTCACAGGATAATGATCCAATTGAGCCCTACTATGCCTTGGTCTGTCTCACTTCTGTCCCTGCCTTATGCTCAGACAAAAATGAATATTCTTTGAGTGTAGTTCACCACAGAATAAGGCTCAAGATTTTTATCATTGAGGGGATATGAGTGAGGAGCGGTAGAGACTGATACTGTTGGTCTGAGATCGGTTAATGAAATGTATCAGTTTTATACGTATTGTAAACTTCATCCCTGTTTCCGGGAGATAGAGAAAGCGCTGCGACTATAATTCGATGCTGATTGCAACGGGAAAATGATCGGAACAACCCCGCTGTTTTTCCTTGTCAAAAGGGATGGGTTTCCCATTTCTGTTGGTGATTTCATAGGTACTGCCATCTTGAAGTTGCGTGGTTCGTTCGTTAAATATGGTTGACGAGCCCGTCTCGTAAAACGGTTTGAATGATGAATCGAGTAATCCCTTGCTCATCATAATCTGATCATAAAATCTCCACCGAGGTGTTCTGTAATAGGAACCTACTCCTCCAATATGCTGCCAGAAGGGATTAAAGATGGCAGGTGAGTGTTTCATATATGATTGAAATCTTGCTTTTTTGGTGTTTCCTCTGACTTTTTCGTCTGCCAGCACAACTTCTGTGTCATTTGTCGACCCAAGGAGCTCTATAGACGCATCAAACATTTCATCGTTAAAATCACCCATAACAACAACAGGCGTCAAAGCACGCTTGCTGATATCGGCATCGCTTGGCACCGTCAGAGATTTCGTTTGGGGATCCCACATTTCCTGAAGAGTGAATCTCGCTTTGGCGCGAATGAGGTTGTTTACATAGATTGCCGCGCTTATTCTCTGCCCTGATGCTTCACTCACCATTCGGGACGGCCAGTGATTGACGAGAACGGACAGTGTTTTGTCATGGGAGAGCTGTAAATCACACTCAAGTATGTCGCGCGTGATATATTTGCGGTCGATGACGTGGGAGCGAAGTTTGCTGACTCCTTTTACCACAGCTTTATTTACGAGAAGCCCAATATTTAGACCATCCAGAGCAAACCCTGTTTCATCTTCGCGCATAAATTCTACAGCCGTCATTTCCGCGGTTGCAAGGTTGTCCGCGATCCTTTGGCACAGCTCAACATTTTCAATTTCTGCAAATCCAATAAGAAGCGGTGTGCCAGACTGTCGGCTGATCTGATCGATTACGGCAGCAATGACTGTAATTTTTTTTGAGGTGTCGGCAGGAGCAGCCTCACCGCCGGATAAGGCGTGCTCAATAGGGCTGCCTTGAGAGCCAAATAACCGTTGGATATTCCAGAAAATTAAAGAGTGTTGACTCATGTGTCCTCCTGTGGAACTCTGGCGTTTTGCATGAGACGATCGATTTCGCTTTGGATAAAATGTGAAATGTTCTGGGTAATTTGGCTTATTATAGTCAAGCCGAATTCAAAAGAATCTTCTGCTGCGTGGGAAGCGTTTGCGGTAGTGACATGAGTGAGTTTGCCGTCAACGGAAAGCATTTTATAATGCATCCGTCCTAGCGCTCCAGTCAAGACCCCAGGGTAATATCGTACATCCACCCCGATTTTTCGGAGTTGGGGAACGGCATCCCAACTGGTTCCGGCTTGATCACCATCAACCACTCCATACACTCGTACCCCCCTTTCAATGGCTCCTCTCAGGGCTTTATCAACCCGTGAATCTGTCGAAAGATTAAAATAGGCAAAACAAATATATTCTTCTGCCTTGTCAATGCATTCCTCTGCGAGGTCTGTCGCCTGTCCGTTTGCTCCGGCGGCACAGGCGAGGACCTCCTTTGCAAATTTAGCTTCATGGGAAAAAAATGCATCTCGGAAATCCCCATCCCAACTGTTATTAAACAACCTTTGCGCTGCATCAAAAAAAGGAGGATTATTGAGGACAATACCCCAGTTGTAATGTGTACCGATGCTGCCAGGTGACAAGTTGGCTGAGGTGACAAAGATGAGTTTGCCTCCGTCCTCTTTTTCAGAAAGAATGAGGTTGGTATGCTGCAAAGCACCTTTGATCTGGTCAGCTCGCACCTCAACCCCACCTCGCATCATGGCAAGAAGACATTGACGGTTTTGCTCCCTTTCCCCCTGCATCTCCCAGATCAATGATCCTGCTAAGGGTTTTCGTTCATAGATATAATCCGATTCTATCAGCACTTTGGCCCTGCCATTTCGTTTGTTTTCCAGATCTGCCAGTGCGTCGACAATTTTATTATCGGCAACCTGCTGGCTACACAAGTGGACAAACCTGGATTCGCCAAGAAACGCCATGAGTGGTTCGCGAATGGTATCCGTAGCACCCCGCAGGGAGGGAGACAGGTACAGGGTATAATTGTTATGTAAATCAGTAAAAGCCATCTCGCCTCCCATAAGGTATACAGGGTGAACTTTCAATGCGGTTTAAAGATTATCTTGGCCTGTTTTCGTCAATCCACTGTCGACCATCATCAGTTCTGTCCGCAAGCCAGTCACAGGCATCAGCACCATCTTCCCAGCCCAGATGTTCAAGCACATCACCTACTTCACGGAATAAATCTGCCAACCATTCAAGAGCTCTATCAACCCAGGACCAAAAATCACCTGAAGTCGTGGGGGTATCATTTATCGGAAAGGTTCCTGGCGCCAATTCATTGGCCATATTTTCAAAGACCAGCAAGGCCTGGGTGTGGAATTTTGCAATTTCATTTCTACTCTCCTTCAACCGTTCTAATAGGGTGGTTTTTTGAGCGGGTGTGAGTGTACCCAGACTGATTTCTCTATTCTCTTCTACCGTTTCGATGATGCCAACCACCCTTTTGTAGCTATCCCTGTAGTTTTTCTTTAATTTAACGTGTGTTTCAATGAGATAGCGTAATCTCTCAGGCTTTGGCATGGTGATGGGATCGGGTATGAAATCCCTACGTGGAAAAGGTGTGAATGTTGTTGAATTCGGCATGTTTTTTCCTCCGTATTTGAACTTATGAAAATCAATATCAGCGACTGCTATTGACTTCCAGGTGAGGATTGCGAGACCTGCCGACAGGAATGCAGGTTTCTGCGCCATCCCAGAGACTTTGAACATCAGAAAACTTCAGTTTTCCTGTCCCCCCTTGCCCCCAATCAGGTCCCCAGGAATTTTGAAACGTAAAATATGATCTTTGAAAATCGAGATCACCGCTGTTGGTTCGAATAATTTTTACCGCGTAGAGTAAAACGCAGTGTTTTCCAGATAAACTCCCGGCCGGAATTACAAATCCCTCCTTATCTGGTTTGTCCATATTGCTGTACCAGGCACAACCAAAAACAACCGGGCCCATATATCCCACGGCCACGACCAGATCCAGGAAGTTAAAAGCCCAGCGGTATTCTCGGATGTAGCCAAGTGATTTTACCACCTTTGCTGCGGCAAGCACGGATGTACCCTCGACAAAAGGAAATGCCCCTGGATAGGCACCGCCAGGGAAACGATCAATCATCTGTGCTCTAAAATAAATTTCTTCTTTGGCAAAAAAAACACTGATATTTTTTACTTCTGCAGGACGCGCACTCAGTTCATGGGCCCAGGCGAAGCCTACACAGGCGCCATCGCGTCCTTGGTTTAACGTTGTTCCAGGGTGCCAGGTATACGAACGTAGTTTATTGCGTCTCTTTTCGGGGATAACTGTGGAAACAGAAAAATGACGTGATTGTGGATCTTTTTCATCAACACGATCTAACCTTGGATCTGTTGTCGTCGTTCCATCTTTCAAGAAAATCAAGTGATCAAGGTCGTTTGATTCGTCCATAGGAGCACCTTGTTGAGAAGTTCGACTCAGCTATGTTGATCTAAAAAAACGGTATAACAGAGATTAAGGCAGTCAAGGCCCGTTGGAAACAATCCCAAGTAATTATTTCTCTCAGTAATTGCTTTTGCAGGTCAAAGGGGATGACGACGAAAGTATCATCAAAGACGACTGCCCCTGGCAAGGGGGGTTGTGCACAATAAAAGTAAACAGGCTTCTCCTCAATACTTTCAGGAAAGTGGTCTGTATTGCCATAAAGAAGGAAAAATAGGCAGAGAGTGTGCGGTTCCTGACAGAGCTGAACGAATGTGCGTCAAAAGCCGACGCCCCTCAGCTTTGATGAGTGCTCTCTGAATGCCGGAGGTAAACGCCGGCATAGAGTGACCATGGCTATTTGCTATCAGCTTTTTGTTTTATCTTTTGGTGAATCATTGTCTTCATCCAGTACCAATGCAGGTAACCGATTTAACCTGTTGTGAATGGCATGATGAATAAATGATAGTTTTGTCCTTACTGGCTGCGTTAACACAAACGGATAGGCATCATCCAGCCCCATACTGCGGTTTAATGAATTGAGAATCACAGAGAAATCCATCCAGGTATCCAAAATATTGGAGATCGGTGTCTGCACAGAAAAATAGTAATGGTCTTGAGGTAATTCCAATTCGCCAACTTCTTCATTATCAGCTGTATTGCCCGAAGTTGAACCTGTGATGGAAAAATTCTGCGCTGTCTCTAACGTGTCGATGATGTGCATGTAATGTGCCCAGGTTTCTGCCCAGTCTTCATAGGGATGCATGGTGGCATATTCGCTAATAAACGTTTTGTGCCAATTTTCTGGTGCACCGTTCTTGTAATGGTGATCCATTGCTTTTTGATAATCCAATTCATCGTCACCAAAGTATTGTTTACATAAGGCGTGTTTTTCCGGAGAGTTTGCTATTAACTGGTCAAAATAATAATGGCCGAGTTCGTGGCGAAAATGTCCAAGCAATGTACGATAATGTTCACCCATGGCGATCTTTGTACTCGATCGGGCGACGTCATCGGCTTCGGCGAGGTTAATTGTTATGTGTCCGCAATCGTGACCGGTAAACACCGCTTCATGATGTGTTAATTTGCTGGCAAAGTGATCTTTGACGTTACGATCGGTAATAAAATCAAAACTTAAACCGCTTTCTGGATCCTGACTGATAGTTCGCAACGGGACGGGTAATGCGTTTAAGGTATATAATGCGCGACGTTTGGCCGCCTCCATTTTTTTCCATAAGGGAATGTGTTCAACAATGGATAAATCCGGAATGGTTTCGTTAAAACGACAGGCAAAACACAACACTTCATCTTTACCGGCAACGGGTACAAAGGTGTTTAAATTAACCATGCCATTACAGGCTTTGAATTGAGCATTGTTATCACATTTTTGATAACGGATCTCAGGATCTGCCGCCTTGAAAAAATGCCCGTTTGCTTCATCAAGCTCATAAGGCTCCACCTGGTTAAATTCGTCATCAAATCCAACAGTTCTGCCGCAAGCAATGCAAAGGTTACTTTCAAAAAATAAAGTTGGCTGATCTTTGCAATTACATTGAAATGTTTTCATATAAATATTGGGTCCGCAAAAGAGGAGGATTAATGGATAATTTAACCATAAAATATTGAGTTAGCGAAAAAATGTCATGTGCCATAAAATTCAGAGCGCAATCATCACAATACAGAATTTAGCGTCGGTTAGATAGCGCTTAATGTGATCAATGACCAAATCGTAACGAAAATCGACTACCCTCATTTCTGCTGACTGCTTTGGTCGGTTGGGCGATTCGTTATTATTTCTTCCTTTTTCGATTTCCTTTTTTCGATGCTTTCGACTGTTTTCTCTTTGACTTTTTGTGTCTCTTATCCAGTTTTGGACTGTTTTTCAGTGATTTGACTGATGAGTTGCCTGATAAGGATCCCTGGGGTTGTTTAAAACATGCCCACCAGGACATCCTCTCATGGAGGTTGTCCAATTGTCTTTTTTGCAGCTCAGCCTTAAGTCTATCTAAACATTTTTCCTTACTGCTCTTTAATACTTCAGTGAAATCTTCATAACGGATATGGCCGGGGTTAACTAACCCTTCATCGTATGCTTTTTCAATTGTCTCCATCAATTCTTCTGGATAGATATCGTATACACAAGTTGCCAATATATCATGAAAGGCGGACTGCGGAGGCTCTTCTAGAGAGAATAATTCCTGATAAAAGGACAAAATTTCTTCACGGGTTATATAGCCTTCAATCAATGCATAAGACAATGCTTCAAGTCCTGACCCTCGACAATAATCATATGCACTTTCGTTTAATATTAATTCCTTGATTCGCTCAATATTGCCTCCACATGTTCGAAGAAGCACAATGGGTAGGTCGACTGTCAGAGAATCTCCGAATAAATCGCTGGGCAGATCATCTGGCAGGCTAAACAGATCAACTATTACGTCATGGGCTTTAGTTTCGCAAAAATGGCCCAATATCATAAAGGCGTATATGTGACCCCAATAATCACTGTCGCGATCAGCATATTTTTCAGGATCTTGGAGTACTTTTTCTAATACTGATATTAAGTGAGGTGTGATCTCTTCACGTTGAGCGAGTGCAGCCTCAATTTCATCGCGTTTATAATTTTCATCATAAATTTCCAATGATTTTATAAGTTCATTAATTTCCATGTCGTTCTCTATATTTTTTTGTTAGAAATAAATTGCTTGCAGCTGCAAAGGTTGAGTTCAGCGGGCGCGGTAGGGCGATCCGCAGGGTCTGCTGGAAAAACTGGTCGCCTGCAGTCCAATTCCAGAAATAGCGCTTTGTTGTCCGTAGCGGAAAAGGTGTGATACAGAGCGCCCTGTATATAATAAACGGATTTCATCATGTGCAACTTTGCCCTGAAATTCCCAACGCTTATTTTGCTGTGCCGCTCATTGGCTCTGGGATCTTGTTGGATAGCTGGCTTTTCCCACACAATGCCATGAATGGGGTTCATAAACCTCACGAATATTTCCTGCAAAAACTGCATGGCGAGGTAGCCTGATTTCTTGCTCCATAATCCCCTATGGAAAATCCAATAGTGTAATATATGGAAAAATTGTATAAAATCATATAATAAACGATGATAATGGATGAATTGTGTGTTCAACCTGGCAACAATATAAATTGGGAACGATAATAGCACACAGTTGTTAAGGAATCTCCATGTAAGACTTAGCTGGACAAGTATGAAAACATGCAATTTCCCAACCACTTATATGTCTTTATCCGTTATCTGATCCTCATATTCTGGGTAGTGCTTTGCGATGCATTGAGGACAAATACTATGGCTGAATTCAGCTTCGGTGTGTTTGGTTACATATGCTTCAACCTGACTCCAGAAGCCTTTATCGTCCCTGATGTTCTTACAGTATGAACAGATGGGAACAATTCCCTTTAATGTTTTGAGCTCCGCCATTGCGGCCGACAAGTCATACTCAACCCTTTGAAAGTTGAGGACAATAAGACCAATGACAAGGAATATGTTTCCACCGAAAAAAAGAATTACAGTTATGCCGTGAAAGGCTGACGCGTTGATAAAATCAACGATGGGACTCTCCACAAATGCTGTTTGGACAATGCGTAAGATGAGCCAGAGAGTCTGGATGCTGAAGACAGCCACTAGAAATCTGTTTTGACCATCGATCAAGCGTGGAACATTCTTGTGGACGATATAGCCAGAATATCCACAGAGTATTGCCATAGTGGTCGAAACAATAACTATGCGCGCGTTTACATCTGGAGAGAAATAGGTGAAATAGATAAACAATATAACCATTGATAGGGTAAGGGATAGAAACAGCCATATTCTCCTGGTACTATTTGTAAAAAGTTCCAATCCGTATGCTATAAGTCCTTTACCTGTAATGAGAAGGGTGTTTGCAACAATAATTGAAAGGAAGTCGGGCAGGACATTTCTAAAGCCCATAAATGCCAGAGCGAAACAGTAGAGAATGGAGGCGATTGTCCATTGCATAAAGCCGTTGTATATTTTGCGGGTCCGAGACACATAGATCATGCAAATACAGAGGATCAGGCTGATGATACTTGAAATTACAGAGAGCGATCTGATATCAAACAGATAGAGCATCTTTTGACTCCTCTTGGTCCGCTAGCCAGGATATTTTTTCCTTTCAAACCCCTTTCGAAACGTGCATGAATTTTTACCTCTCACTGGTTTCCCTCGGTAAGACTTACCATGTTGGGAGTCCGGTGGATTTACATTTTCTTCACGTTATGAAGGACTGCCAGAAAAAGAGGGTGCGTCTACCCTCGCCATCTTTCTGACATTATCTATTTCATAAATCCCAAGAGAAAAAATAACAATAGAAACCATAAAAATGCTGCGGTTTTCTCTACACACAGAAAGAGTGGAGTGAAAACATTTGTAGATCTGGAGTTGCTTTAAAAAAAATATTATGGGGTGTTTTCAGCTATTGAAAGAGCAGTGCGTATGCCGTCCACCCCACTGGAGATGATGCCACCGGACCAGCCAGAGCCTTCACCTGCAAGATAGAGGTTGGAGAACCCCTGGCATCTTTTCTTCTCGTCGCGGATCGCCTGGAGTGGTGATGAGGTTTTACTCTCAAGGCCCATGATAGTCCCGGAATCAAAACCTTTCAGCTTGCGGCTAAAGAGCTGCAGGCCCTGGGAAATGGAACGACTGATCTCAGATGGCAGCAGTTCCCAGAGTGGGGCCGGGGTAAGGCCGAGGGGATAGCTTGAAGCGACGGATTGCGAGCTGTTTTTCTTCTGGATAAAGCCTGATATGGTCGAAAAGGGAGCCTGATATCCGTTTGTGCTGTTGTAAAAACGTTGTTCAAGCCCACTGAGCCAGTCAAGGGCTTCCAGTGGTTCGATGGATTTGCCAAGCAGGGATTCCAGATTGACTCCAGCCACACAGGCCGCATTGGCAAAGTGGCCGTTTCGTCGGTAGCGACTCATGCCGTTGACAATATTGGTATCTGCGTAGGCCGTGGCCGGCACAACGATTCCTCCGGGGCACATGCAGAAGGTGAAGACCGGCAGGTGGCCCTCAGTATTGGCGGTAAGCCTGTACTCAGCGGCTTTGACTCCAGGAAGAGAGGGTTTACCCCACTGGGCGGTGTTGATCAGTTCCTGGGGGTGTTCGATACGGCAGCCGATAGCAAAATTTTTACTGCGAAAGGGTACATTTCGACGTATCAGCATGCGGTAGGTTTCATAGGCGGAGTGACCACAGGCGATGAGCAGGACATCTGCCTGGATTTCTCCTTGTGTGGTGACCGCTGCTGTGACGCTGCCGTTTTCAACGTTTAAGTCTGTGAGCTGGGTTTCAAAACAGATCTCGCCGCCAAGAGCCTCAAACTCATTGCGCAGCTGGACCACAATATGTCTGAGGTGGTCTGTGCCCAGATGTGGGTGGGCGAGATAGGCTATTTCAGCAGGTGCTCCGGCTTTGATATAACTGTCGAGGATGAATTGTTTTTCTTTGGCAATCTTTTTGGTACGGGCGGTGAGTTTACCATCAGAAAAAGTACCTGCACCACCCTCTCCGAAAGCATAATTGCTGAGTGGATCAAAGACACCGGTTGATTCGAAATCTCTGATTCCCTGAACGCGTTTATCAACCCGACTGCCACGTTCGATCAGGGTAGTGCGAAAACCTGCTTTTTGGAGTACCAGAGCTGCGAAAAAACCGGCGGGACCACTACCTACCACGAGTGCTTTTGAGCTCCTTTGTTGATAGGGAATTTCAAGGATAGGCTGCTGAGCCGGTTCGCCCCCTTTGAGTTCTTCCGATACAGCTCCTACCTTGATCAACCAGTGAATATTGCTTTTTTTTCTGGCATCCAGACTTTTACTCTCAATACTGAAGGTGCAGTCTTTAATCTTGAGTTGCCGCAAGATGGCATCTTTCAAGGCATCATCGCTGTAATCGGTGGGAAGTTGCAGTGTGATTTCCCTGTAGCCCAAAGCTGGATCTCCTCTGAGGAATGATTTCTGAATATCTACGCTGTGACTGAAATATCCGGTTTCTCTTACCACGTTAAGAAACCGGATACCAGTTGAATACTTTAGTTGCCGCTTCGCAGTTTTTCCCAATACTCCTGGTAGATGGGCAGCGCATTGCCGACATCGGTCTGGAATTCACCGGCATCGATAGTCTTTTCATCAGGAAAGATGACCTGGCTGGTACGAACCTTCTCGTCCAAAAGTGGCAGAGTGGTGAGAATCGGGGTGGCGTAGCCGTTTTCCTCCACACAGATCTTTGCAATTTCAGGCTTCATCATAAAGTTGATAAAGCTATGGGCGTTCTTGACATTGCGGGCCGTTTTTGGAATAGCATAGCTGTCAACCCAGAGGTTGGCTCCTTCACTGGGATAGATATACTGGATGGCTTCATTTTCTTCCTGTGCCATCCAGGCTTCACCGTTCCAGATCATGCCGACATTGACTTCACCAGCCAGGTAGGGCAGCCTCGGCGAATCACTGTTGAACACCAGAACGTTTGGCATCAGGTCCTTGAGAAGAAGGTAGGCGTCTTTGATCTGCTCCGGATCTTCCGTGTTACTGCTGTATCCCTTGATCTTGAGAGCCATATGGAAGACTTCCCGCATATCATCCTGCAGGAGAAGCTGGTTTTTGAACTCGGGTTTCCAAAGGTCCTTCCAGGAGGTGACTGTCTGGGGATCGATCATCTCACTGTTCACGCAAAGGCCGGTAGATCCCCACATATAGGGGATGGAATAAACGTTACCCTTATCGTAATTTTTGTTAAGCATTTTTGGATCAAGGGCGCCAGCGTTTGGCAGCAATGATTTATCCAAGGGCTGCAACATGCCCTCTCTTCCCATTTTACTGACAAAATAGGTCGACGGAAAGACGACATCATATCCATCTTCGCTGACTAGCTTGAGCTTGGCATACATGGTTTCATTGCTTTCATAGGTGGAGTAGATCACCTCTATACCGGTCTCTTTGGTGAAGAGTTCGAGCACTGTTTCCGGAATGTACTCAGACCAGTTATAGACATATACTTTTTCACTGGCCATTGAGGTCAGAGGGCAGAGGATCATTGCAATAAACAGCATCAAGGTGTGGCGGATTTTCATTTTTTTTCTTTCTCCTTCATAAGAAGTTGACTGATCAGCACAAAGATTAGAGACAACACAATCATAACTGTTGCCAGGGCGTTGACTTCAGGTTTTACACCCACTTTTACCATCGAAAAGATCTTCAGCGGCAAGACATCATAGGATGGGCCGGTTACAAACGAACTGACGATAACATCATCGAGCGACAGGGTAAAAGAGAGCAGCCAGCTGGAAAGAAGCGCAGGCTTGAGAAGAGGAAATACAATTCTTTTCAGGATCTGGCTCTCCGAGGCACCAAGGTCGCGTGCTGCATCAAGCAGGTACGGATCAAAGCCTTTGAGTCTTGCGTGCACTGTAACCACTGTGAACGGCAAACAAAAGGTGATGTGGGCCAGAATCAACGACCAGAACCCAAGAGATATTCCTATGGTGACAAAAAGAACAAGCAGTGAAATGGCAAGAATGATGTCAGGTGCCATCATCAGGGTCATCAGAGTGCCGTGGAGAATACGCCTACCGGGAAATCTGTAGCGGCTAAACCCAATGCCTGCCAGGGCTCCGATTCCAGTTGCCGCTGTGGACGCCAGTACGGCGATGATAAGTGAATGGCGCGCCGCCTCCATGAGACCGGCGTTACCCGCCATTGCCTGAAACCATTTCAGGGTAAAGCCATCCCAGTGTAACCCGTAACGGTTGAGGTTGAACGCGTTCACCAGGACAATACCTATGGGCACGTAGAGGTAGGTGAAGATACCGATAAAATATGCGAGTCGCAGACTTTTCATTTGTCATATCTCCGCACGGTAAAACGGTGGAGAATCAGACCATAGCCTGCCAGCATGAGAGCCATCATTATGATGAGGACAACGCTTGAGGCAGCCCCGAGTGGCCAGTTGTGGGCGTTAAGAAACTGCTGCTGGATGAGATTACCGATGAGGAGTTGTTTTGCCCCTCCCAGAAGCGCGGCTACATAAAACAGCCCCATTGTCGGAACAAAGACCATAATACAACCTGCAAAGATTCCAGGCAGGGTCAGTGGCAGGACCACCCTTCTGAACCAGGTAAAGGTGCTGGCACCCAGGTCCCTCGCCGCTTCCACAAGCCGGTAGTCAAATTTTTCAACATTTGCATACAGAGGCAAAATCATAAAGGGCAGCATAAGATAAAACAAGCCGAGAACCACCGCCAGGTCAGTATAGAGCAGGCGTATGGGGCTGTCTATGAGTCCTGTAGAAAGAAGTATGGTATTCACCAGTCCTTTTTGTCCAAGTACCATGCGGATGGCATAGGTGCGTATCAGAGAATTTGTCCAGAAAGGTACCATCAGCAGGATAAGGACGAGGGTGCGGAATCTTTTCCTGAGGCGGCCGGTGAACCAGGCAAAAGGATAGCCAAAGATCAGACAGAGCAGGGTGGTAAGACCTGCAAATTTCACCGAACGGAGAATTATCTCAATATAGCGTGGATTGATAAGTTCCTGATAGGAAGTGAGGGAAAATGACAGGGTGAAAAATTCAACTGGGTCCTGGGTCAGAAAGCTCGTTACGATCAGCATCAGGAGAGGTACCACTCCAAAAAGTACCAGCCACAATGAAATCAGGATAATGATGAAAAATTTTGATTTAGACCAGGTTTTCATCAGGTAAAACCACCTCCCAGCCTTTAACCCAGGAAACCTTTACCTTTTCGCCAACGCTGTAATCAAAATCGGGATCGTCTTCATCAAAAAATTCGCAGGCCTGTACCGTTGTGCCGTTGTCGAGCAAAATAGTGGTGTCGAGGGTGGGGCCCCGATAACTGCGCTCAACAATGGAGCCATGGAAAAACGGCATCCCGGATTCTATTTCACCAGACAGCCGCAGATCTTCGGGGCGCAGGAGCAGTTGAACAGATTGGCCGGACTGCAGATCTTTTTTTGTCACGACGGGGAGATTCTGGCCATTGAGAGTTATGGTGAACGTGTTATCGGCCAATTGTTCAGTGACAGTGCCGGGGAAAAGGTTGATGTCTCCGATGAATTTTGCCACGTAGAGATTGTTGGGTTCTTCGTAAACCTCTCTTGGGCTGCCGACCTGAGCGACTTTTCCATCCTGCATGACAACGACTCTGTCCGACATGGAAAGAGCTTCTTCCTGATCATGGGTGACCAGAATAAAGGCGATTCCAAGTTCTCGCTGGATGCGTTTGAGCTCAAGCTGCATGTCTCTTCTCAATCTGGCGTCAAGGGCTGAAAACGGCTCGTCGAGCAGAAGAACCTTGGGGCGATTGATTATAGCCCGCGCAACCGCTACCCTCTGCTGTTGTCCTCCCGACAACTGTCCTGGGAAACGATCGGTGAAGGCAGTCATTTTTACCTCTGCAAGGGCATTTTCGACCTGGCTGGTCAGTTTTTGCCCCTGTATACCCTTTAAACGGAGTCCAAAGGCCACATTGTCAAAGACGTTCATGTGGGGAAAAAGAGCATAGCTTTGAAATACAGTATTTACCTGTCGCCGCTCCGGCGGGAGATTGAGCAGGGTGACACCTTCGAGAAGAACTGTACCTGAATCCGGAGTTTCAAAGCCTGCTATCAGGCGCAGAAGAGTAGTTTTTCCGCAACCTGATGGTCCCAGCAGGGTAATAAATTCTCCAGAGGCGATATCCAGAGAAAAATCACTGAGGACTGTGCAGTTGGAGAATTTTTTGGATAAACCATGAATGGAAAGAACGATATTTGTCAACGCTAACCTTTAAGTGTCTGTATTATGACGAAAATTAAACAATGAAATCTGGTAACAAAATATTCAAAATAAATGAGACTTGCAGTGCTGTCAATTGCCATTTTTAGACGCGCTGCCCGTTGGTGAAATGTCGCCTTACCGGGAGCTGTAAGAAAGAGCACAATGCTCAATGAACTGATTGTACAACTGTACCTCTGGATTTTGTTCCTCAGAAACTGATTTTATCGGAACCAGCCTGGTCAGGTGCAGGTTATATGGTTGTGGCCTTCTGGGGGGCAGGGTATCATTTGGAAAGTATCATCATTACAGCCGACCCGAGCTGGTCAATGGTGTAGGGCTTTTTGATGAACCCACCAGCTCCCTTGCGGCAAGCTTTTTCTACAAACTGATTTTCAGAAAATCCACTGACTATAAGGGTTTTCTGGTTTGAATTCATTGCAGATATTTTTTTATAGGTTTCATAACCGTTCATACCTTTTCCAAGGACCATGTCGAGCAATACCAGGTCAATGGAGTTTGACCGGAGGTAGGTTATCGCTTCCTCGCCAGAGGAAACTGTTGAAGCACGGTAACCAAGATGGGTGAGGATTTCCACGGCAACATCTCGCTGGACCTCATCGTCATCGACCACAAGAATATTGCCCTCTCCACGAAGTCTACTATTGGTCAAAAACGAAGCTGGTGTCTTAATATCAATTTTGGAGAGTGGAAAATAAAGGCTGAAACAACTGCCATGTTCACCGGAGGTGACATCTACATAACCCTGGTGATCTTCCATTGTGTTCCAGACGACACTTAAGCCGAGACCAGTTCCGCTTCTTCCCATTATTTTTTTAGTATAAAACGGCTCAAAAATTTGATTCAAGGATTCCTTCGACATACCGTGGCCGTTGTCACTGACCTGGAGGATAGCAAATTTTCCGTTTACCCTCTCATCGGGGCCACACTCAATGTTTTTAGAAAAGGTTGAAATTGTAATATTCCCTCTCCCTTGAATCGCTTCGGCAGCGTTGGCAACGAGGTTCATTATACATTTTGTTACATGAACGGGTGAGCAGCAAATAGGGAGGGGTGGATTGTCGATCTTTTTCTCACAGGTAATGTGCGGGTGCCGTGACATGAGGGCTTCGTATTGTGGTGAACGAGTGTATTCAAAAACTATCTCATTGAGATCGTGGACTTCTTTCGAACAGGCAACACCGCGGGCCACAGTTAATAAATCCTCGACAACTGATGCAGCACGTAGTCCAGACTTTTTAATGCGAAGCACTTGTGAACGGATCGGACTTTCTTCAGGCAGATGTAGAAGAATCAATTCAGGATAATTTATGATACCTGAAAGTATATTGTTAAGGTCATGAGCAACACCTCCAGCCATGAGGCCGATGGACTCCATGCGTTTCGCCCGTTGAAGTTTTTCCTGGATCTGCTCCTTTTCTTTCAATAGACCTGCAACCTTAGAGACTTCTTCTAATTCCCGCAGAGTTCTGTTGCTGACTTGGTTTAAAATACGCCGGTAGTATGCTATTTCGACATCTTTTTTCTCGATCTCATCTTTTAGCAATTGTATGGTATGTGGCATGGATTCCTGCTGATCAAGAGTTCAAATGGAGAAGACAGCAAGCACACCTGTCCAGTCAAGCCCACGATTTTTATTGTTAAATGGAGCAATTTCCACACCGGAATAAAAGCCAAAAAGTGGTATGTTGTTACGATTTAAAACCTCCTGAACTTCGGCCGCTTCTTCCATTAATATTTCTGAAAACAGCGCACTTCTGCCAGCGCAGTCAATATAAAAGGCCCATTGTGGAGTTTTTCCACTCTTCTTGATGTCTTGCATCAGACTTTCTGTATTTGATTTTGCTGATTCTAACATTTTTATGGGGTCACGGAGCATAAACTGAAATTCAGTTCCCTTGTCAAAATCAGCTTCAAAGATGACGATGCCGGATTTATCAGGGAGCACGCCAGTAATAAGACGGTTGACGTAATTCTGTTCAGCAAAGTGATCCCAGAATTTTTCCCCATGATTGACACCAATGGTCAACCGTTTAACGGGAAGCTGCTTTTGCCATTCCTCGTCACCGTAGATGTCATTGATAACCTCCACAGCGGGTAGATTATCAATTTCGTAGATAATTGAGCCTTCTATCTTGGTAATTGTGTGGTAGATGCCATCTTTGGGTGAACATCCGTGCATTATCTGCACATCGACACTGAAGTTTCCACGTATGAGAAGTGCAGCTGCATGCTGTGAATTCACATCGTCGCCGATAAATTGAATGGATGGTGAAAAATTAAAATCTGCAACAGTTCCCGCTCCAATTATGGGAATATTGAAGGGCAACTCGTTTTCAATTCCTTTGAGTAACGGGGTGGAAGAGTTAAGCACTGGAGGTGAATTGTCGGCTGGTGGTTGTTGAATGGAATCATAAAAAAGCAGGAGAGTATCGTCCTTTTCAACAGAAAGCTGTCGAACAAGATCACGGCCTACTGTTTTTTCTCCATGATCAAGGCCTCCTGTCGCAGCAACCTGTATCTGCATATCCTCATCTTCGATGACAACGATGCCGGCAGGATAACCTTCATAAGAAATTGAATGGTTTGTTATGAAACCAATGGCTGAACCGCCAAGAACCGGGGTCTTTGTCCCCAAAACTGATCTGATACCTTGCAGCAGTTCCTTTGCATTCACATTTCCGTGGCAGAATGCCAGGGAAAAAGTTGCGTTTGTAATCGCTCCATCTCTTAATGCCTGCTGAGCAATTTTCACGCCAGATGCAAAGGCATCTTCCTCGTTGTTGTGTCCAATACCAACTTTCATCAATTATCTCCAGGCGCAATATTATTGAGAGAAAGATGGGGGAAACCTTCTCTTCGCAGTTTTTTAAAAAGAGTTTATCTACGAAAAAATAGCTTACGGATGCATAAAGATTACTCTTTCAAAGTATGTTTTTCAATTATTAAGTGCTGACATCCATCGCCGGGAAGGCATAGCCTCTCTTGCCTGTCATAAAAAGCGCCCTCTCAAATTTTTACTGCAAATGTTCTCTGTGGAAGGTTTAGAGCTGGCACACCAAAGGCTACATGTATTTGTTATTAACGCGATATATGCGTTTATATTGTATCATTTTGTTCTATTTTTTGACAAGAAACTCGCTGAAGCCTTGAACTCTCAAAGCAAGGTTAATTTTTCATAGTTACAGCAGGAGTTTTTGGAGATATTGGGCCACCGATACTGTGGCCGGGCCGATCACCTGTTCATGAAAGCGGGAGGAAGCGGCGCTGGTCTCAAGGTTGATTTCGACTGTGTGAGAGCAGGTGCTCATGGCAAGTTCGACAAAGCCTGCTGCGGGGTAGACGTGCCCCGAAGTACCGATGGCGACAAAGAGGTCACACTTTTCAATGGCCCTGTAGATCCGCTCCATTTCCAGAGGTACCTCGCCAAACCAGACGATGTGTGGCCGCCATTGTGTGCCGGTAAGATCTTCTCTGCAGGTCTTTATTTTACCACTGCTGGTACAGCGGGCTTTCAGGAGTTCTCCGTGCATATGGATCAGATGTTTTGAGCCCGCCCGGTCATGGAGATCGTCGACATTCTGGGTCACAAGAAGAAAATCGCCGCCGTTTTCTGTGAAACGCCTTTCAAACTCGGCCAGGAACAGATGTGCCTCGTTGGGCTGGGCTTGTTCCAGAAGCATTCTCCGCCTGGCGTTATAAAAATTCTGAACGAGTTCAGGGTTTCTTAAAAATGCCTGAGGCGTTGCAACGTCCTCAACCCGCTGGCCTTCCCAGAGCCCACCCTTACCACGAAAGGTACCAAGGCCGCTTTCCGCACTCACTCCGGCCCCGGTGAGGATAACTATCTTTTGGTACATACCAACTCCATTGTTCGTTCACCTCGCTGATTTTGACTCAAAGCTTTTATTTCGTCTGATATTTCATGGATTGAGATAATATGCGGCTTAGTCCGGGTGACACTCCAGATAAGCAAGGCCGAGTTTAATTTCACCATAGCTGTAATTATTACCGAGAGCGGCTTTAATGTCGTTGAGTTTTTTTGTTTTTTTCTCCTTTAGGGCGCTGATTATTACCTCCAGCTTGTCTTTTGCAACCAGGGTATCAATATCGACCTCGCCACAGGCCACATAGTGGGCGAGGTGTCCTTCGATTGTGGTGAGAGACAAGCCTCTGTTCTGGGCAATTTCCTGAAGATTTAACCCTGACTCAAATAGCTCCAGGCTTTGGCGTTTGGTGTCCTTTATCTGTTTTCCTTCCTGTTCAGAAAAAGAAAGTAAGTCCTGAACTACAGGTAACTGAACGGTCTCAATGTTATTTTTTACCCGGTACTCCAGAACCATATCGATGAGCTCTTCCCCGTACCGCGTGGTCAGTTTCTCTCCAATACCTTTTATCTTTTTGAGGGCCGCGATGGAATCGGGGAGGTTCACTGCGATCTGTATTATGGTTTTCAGGTGCATAACCTGAAAAGGAGTGAGGTTCTCTCCTTTTGCCTTTTTATCTCTCCAGTCTTTAAGTGTGTTGTACAGCTTGGGGTGATCGACGTCCGTTTCTGTGTAGGTAACGGATGGTGGCTTGACCTCTTTTGTTTTGGTCTTGATCTCAGCCTTGGTGATGGCTCTTAGATATCTGGCTGTATCAAAGCCCTTGGCACAGGAGGCTATTGCAGACTGTTTTACATTGGATTCTTCCTGGAGGTTTTGAAAGGTATTTCTGCTTTTTTTGCGGATCTCTTTATTGTCGGTTTCAAGGCTCAGTTTTACGAGATGATCGGCCAGATGGGTCTTGAGTTTTTCTTTAAAGTAGATGGACGCCTTGGTAAGTCGCTCAAGAATCACAGGATCATCTGAGGGCAGCAGGTCGTCACGAAACAGCCCCCGGAGCTGGGCTTTAAAATTTTCTCCCACCATACAGATTTCCCGGGTGATGAGAGGTTGAAGTTGGCCAAGGTCGTCGGCCCCCTTTAACCTGAGGATTTCCCGGTTTCTTTCCACAAGTGAGACAAGGCGGGCAAAGAGGTTTCTAAGACGCTGGAAATCAAAACAATCCAGCAGTAGATTCTGCTGGTAGCGTATTTTGGCAAGGGCGAGCTTCTCTTCTGTGGGCAGGTTTTGTCCGGCTTGTTCGGTAAACTGTAGAACCGTTCGATCGGTTTTCACGGAGTTCAGGGCAAGAGGCGTACTGAGAACCATCCCCTCCAGGGTCCGGCAGCGACTGAGGGCGACATATACCTGGCCGTGGGCAAAGGAGGACTGGGCATCGATGATGGCATTGTCAAAAGTGAGGCCCTGACTTTTGTGGATAGTTATTGCCCAGGCAAGTTTGAGAGGGTACTGGACGAATGCACCGATCTTATTTTCGCTGACCTCCATGGTTTCTTCATCAAGGGAATAATCTATGTTTTCCCAGGTTGCAGGTTCCACTATGATCTCATCGTTATCGTCCCTGCATTTGATCGATATACGATCCCCTGAAATCCTGGTGATTTTGCCAATCTTGCCGTTGAAATATCGTTTTTCATGGGAGGCATCGTTGCGCATGAACATCACCTGCGCGTCTACCTTCAGTTCCAGGGTTGATGGGGTAGGGTAGGAGTGTTCAGGAAACTCACCTTCCACCTTTGCGGAGAATCGGTGGGCACTATGGCTGAGTTGCTCAAGTCTTGTACTATTGATCTTATCAGCACTCTGGTTGTGGGTACACAGGGTGATATAGCCCTCACTTGCCACCTCCTTTTTCTCAAAGTCTTTTATGTGACGGGCATTGAGAGCGTTTAGACTTTCAGGATCGAGCCTGTTGTCCCGCACTTTATTGAGAAGAGAAATAAATGTATCGTCTGCCTGGCGGTAGATGTGCTGCAGTTCAACAGAGATAAGTTCTGTTTTTCCAAGGGCGGTGCTGCTGAAAAAATAGGGGGAAGCGTAATGGGCTTGCAGTATACGCCACTCTTCATTTTTAACAACCGGTGCCAGCTGATGGAGATCACCTATTAAGAGGAGTTGAACCCCGCCAAAGGCCAGGTTAGAGCGTCGGTAGCGGCGAAGTACGCTGTCGACCCCGTCCAGAAGATCGGCACGGACCATACTGATTTCATCGATGACCAGAAGATCAAGGCTTTTGATGATGTTGATCTTATCTCGGCTGAACTTATGCTGTCTGGTATGCTCACTGCCGGGAATAAAAGGACCAAATGGCATCTGAAAAAACGAATGCAGGGTGACTCCACCGGCATTGATTGCCGCAACGCCTGTTGGCGCGGTGACCACCATCCTTTTCTCACAATCTTTTTTGATATTGTGGAGAAAGGTAGTTTTTCCCGTACCCGCTTTACCTGTTAAAAAAACATTGCAGCCGGTATCCCGCACAAATGCGTCTGCAAGTTGTAATTCGGGGTTTGTACGACTCATTTTTTCTGACCGAAATCCACTTCTATGATATTTGACTTGCCTTTGCGGCTTGCATTTTTTGCCTTTTCGATTTTACGTTTTTTATCTTCTCTGGTGGCTATGGATTCAAGGCTTTTACTATGGTTCTGCAGGGTTTCAATGGCAAGAGGCAGCGAGGCAAGAAGAAACATCTGAATCTGTAACTCTCTGTTTTCTGAAGAGTCACCACCCTGTGGGAAAACCTCCAAAAATGCTTCAGATGGCATATTTTCAAAGAAATCCATGACTTCATATGGGTCCACAAGCCCCTCGATGGTCATAAGACTGTGGTACAGCTGTTGGGCCTGTTGTTCCGAGAGATAGTCATATTCTTCTGGGTCCCACAGTTCTTCAAAGAGAGTAATGGCCTCTTCAAAGCCGGAGACCCAGGCATAGAGATCCTCAAGTGCCGCAGAGTCCAGTTCATTGAGATTAAAGGGAAAGGTCAGCTTTTTGTCGTGGAAATGTGCCACTTGTCGGTTGTAGACCTGGATGAGACAGTTGTGCATTTCTTCAACCTGGCCAAGGGGATCAAAAGTGGGCATGTCATCACCAAATATTACAGGAAGCCACTGGCTTGACAGGAGGAGGCCCGGGGTCATGGCAAGGCCGAAAAGATAGCCTTCCAACTCCTCGAAGGTAAAGCTTTCCTCCGGATTAGGTGCGAGGGCAAGGTAATTTTTTAGTGTTGCAGTCTCTTCTTTAGTAAGCATTGATTTTCAATTCCTGTTAAGTATGAAAGGTGGTCGTTTGTTACAGCAATAGTCAAAAATAGGTCCAAAAGAAAGGGAAATTTACAGCCCGGAGGAAAACCGGCTGCCCCTTAAAATATTCTGGATAATGACACCTGCAGCGGGTAGGCCCGGTGTGGGTGGGGACCATGGGGAAATACCTATGAGAACCGCGGTATTGTCAGACATACATGCAAATCTCGAAGCTTTTGAAGCTGTTTTGTCCCATGCAAAAACGCGGGAAGTGGATGATTATGTCAGCCTTGGAGACGTGGTTGGTTATGGGGCGAGCCCCAACGAATGCATCGAAATTCTGCGATCTATCTCCTGTCTGTCTCTTCTTGGAAATCACGATGCAGCGGTACTGGACATCCCCATCAATATGAACCAGGATGGGCGGAAGGTGATCAACTGGACCAGGGAGCATCTTTCCCGTGCGTCTCTTGCATATCTTCTTCAGATGGAAGATGTGATTCACCGGGGTAAGGTCTCCTACTGTCATTCCAATCCTTACAGGCCGCGGAACTGGTATTATGTGAGCGAAAAAACCTATATCACAAGCTCATTTGCCAGATCCAAAGCAAAAATTCTTTTTGTGGGGCATACCCATGTACCCCTTGCAATCACCCGGAGAAATTTCTTTTGTGTGTATTTACGTTCTCCTGAGCATGCCACCGTTGTACCGATAGCCGATCGTAACCGTCAGATCTTTAACAGCGGCAGTATTGGCCAACCGAGAGACGGTGATCCCCGGGCATCGTATCTCATCTATGACAGTCTGAACAGTCGGATTGAATTCTATCGAATCAGCTATAATATCGGACGGGCTGCTGAAAAAATCCTCCAGGCGGGATTGCCCGAAGTCTTTGCCCAACGGCTTTTCAGTGGCTTGTAGAGAACAAGGGCAGCGTTACTCCTTTACCAAAATCAGGAAAAGTCCGCTGTATATCGCTCAGCAATTCGGTGGCGCTTGGATAACGTTTATTCACATCTTTTTCCAGGCACTTTATTATAATAGCTTCCATCAGGGGATTAAAACCTGGATTTGCGCTGGAAGGGCTGCGGTTGGTCAGGGTTGTTTCGATATCAACAGGGTACTCGTTGTTCTGTTGGTCGTATGGAGTGGTGTTGGTTGCAAAAATATAGAGGATGACACCAAGAGCCCAGACATCGCTGGCGATGCAGGATTCTCCCCGAAATTGCTCAGGAGGCATGAAGTTTACCGTTCCCTCGGAAGCACCATCGGCGCTTTGCCATGTCAGATCGCGGGCAATACCAAAATCGAGGAGTTTGAGCTGGCCATCGGGCTTAATGAGGATGTTTTCCGGTTTGATATCCCGGTGGAGGATCTTGTTTTTATGACTGTAGGAAATAACTGAGAGGAGCTGGAGGAAGTAGCTTTCCCGGTCAAGGGGGGAAATATCTCCTTCAAGGAGCTTTTGCAGGGTCGGGCCTTGGACATATTCCTGGATGAGAATGAATCTGCCACTTTCTTTGACCACCTCAATCAGGTGTACAATATTTGGATGATGAACGAGGCGTTTTAGAATAGCGGCTGATCTCAGTACCCGGATATTCATCTGGGGCGAGTGGGGAATTTTTGCCACGGCGAGCCGTTTCGTGCCTATTTCCTCCACCAGCCAGACCACCCCAAAGCCACCAAGGCCGAGCCTTTTGATGAGTTGCCAGCGGTCAAATATATTTTCACTATGGGATTTTTCAATTAAGGATTTCGGGGAAAAATAGCTCAGCCCTGCCTGAAGGTATTGAACGGCCCGATGCCAGGCCGGGTAAACAGGGAGGTCTTTTTTTGCCACCTTTGCCGCATGTCGCTGGCGTTGTTGGGCGATGGTCTGGCCAATCTCAAAAAGAACGAGAAAGCTGATGGAGAACTGGTTGTTGTTGAGGGGCAGGTTGATGAAATCATCAGCTCCCGCCTGGAGGTATTTTTTAATCCCGGAGCGTTTTTCAGGTGGTATCAGCAGCAGAATCGGGATCAACGGGCCAATAAAATCGCGGATAAGCTGGATAACCCGGTCCTCCCTGTCTTTGTTCTGGACATGGTAGATGACGAGGCAGAGCTTGCTTTTAGGAAAATCGGAGAGAAAGTGTCTTGTGGTCTGGATAGTGAGCGAAATTCTATCGACCTCAAAAGAAGAGGTGAGGCTTTTTACGAGTGTCGACTCTGATTCAGTCAGGCCGAACTGTAGAATGGTTTCCCGCTGATTCATTGCCTAACATAGTTAAGGTGGATTAGTGTGATTTTCGTGCAATCAAGTCACATGAGAACTATTTTCCTGGTGTTGTCAGACGAGTATGATGTGTTACTGGCCTGTTTTTTGTTACGGTATTTCAAGATGGATTAAATTTCTGTGGTATGCTGTGTAAACTATACTTGAGTGTACCCTCTGCAACCTTCTACCATCAAGGAAAAACCGTAAATATTTATAATAATCTTTCCTCAGATAAGAGGACCAGAGGCCCCGATATCTTGCCGCAAGATCTTTTGAGGTACATTTAGATAAGAGTGTCGAATACATGGCTTTCTCTGAGGATATTTAAACCAATGAGCCAGAGTACAAGGCCGCCAACAATCTCAGCCCAGGTAGAAAGCCAGGCGACCTTGGAGATATTTTTGCCCAGGTGCAGGCCCAAGATCGTGAAAGCGCCAGCAACTATTCCGATTATCATGGCCGGATAGGCAATCGATACCTGCAGCATTGACATGGAAAGACCAACGGCAAGGGCATCAATGCTGGTTGCAACGGAAAGCATAACCATTGTCATACCTTTTGTTGAATCTTTCGTTTGCCTGCATGCGTCCTCGCCGTCGTTTGCCTGGAGAGCTTCCCGCAGCATATTGGAGCCAACCAGAGCGAGCATAATAAAGGCAACCCAATGGGCATAGGTTGTCACATATTCCTCAATTGAACTGCCTATTGTCCAGCCGATGATCGGCATCAGGCCCTGGAAAAGGCCAAAATGCCAGGAGAGTCGAAAGGTCTGTCTTGCGCTGACTTGTTTGAGGCAGACACCGGTGGCAATAGCCACGGCGAAAGCGTCCATCGAGAGTGCCACTGCTATTCCGAGGATTGTAAATATATGCATGGGTCTTTTCTCTGTTGGGGTCGTTCTCTCTTGAGATTCCTTCAGGAATCCCTGTTTAACAGAATCGTTCTTTGTCCTGCAACTACAATTCTCTGAATCGGAAAAAACCGCTCTCTAAGAGAATTTGATAAAGAATCATGATAATCTATAGTTCGTAAATATCGAACTGAATAAATTGTATTATCTATTTGTTCTATTTTTTCAGGTGTTTTACAATCGGCCTTGTTACAGGCTCATTGAAAAAATGAGTAAAAATGGCTAGTTATAGTTTTTCCAGAACGATCATCAAGCCTACAGAAAAGACCCAAAATAGCAGAATACCCAATATGGTCAGGTCTTCTTGAAAGGAGACTGATCCAGTCTTGAGCCGTTTTTATCTTAATCCCATAAAAGGTTTTCTCACAATTTATGGTGGCGTTATCCAACTGGTAGTACTCCAGAAACAGAAAAATTCGCAGTTGATTCCTCAATAAAATATCAGGAGTTTTGTAATGAGTACGGTATTAAATAGATCTTCCTTTTCCACAGCATCTCTGGCCTTTCTTGCTGCTTTGGCTTTCCCGGCTTTTAACGGAGTCGCTTTTGCGGCAACCTCGGGAGGGGCAGAGGAGACTTTGAATCTTACCCGGCACTGGGGAGGGTATGTTGCCCTCTTCATCTTTTTTCTGGCCTATGTTTTTGTCATGCTCGAGGAAATGACGCATATGCGAAAATCCAAGCCTGTCATGCTGGCCGCCGGTATTATCTGGGGTGTGATCGGTTTGATATACGCAATGAATGGTATTGATCATGTTGCAGAGGTTGCAATACGCCACAACATTCTCGAGTATGCAGAACTGTTTCTTTTCCTTCTGGTAGCCATGACCTTCATCAATGCCATGGATGAACGGCAGGTTTTTGAAGTTCTCCGGGTAAAACTGGTCAATGCGGGTTATTCGTTTAAAAAACTGTTCTGGATTACGGGTTTGCTGGCATTTTTCATTTCGCCGGTCGCAGATAATCTTACCACTGCCCTGTTGATGTGCGCCGTGGTGATGGCTATTGGCAAAGAAGATACAAAATTTGTTGGCTTAGCCTGCATCAACATCGTTGTTGCCGCAAATGCCGGAGGCGCATTTAGCCCCTTTGGAGACATTACCACCCTGATGGTCTGGCAGAAAGGGATTGTCCAGTTCCAGGAATTTTTTGCGCTATTTATTCCCTCTGTTGTTAACTGGCTCGTGCCTGCGGCCATAATGAGTTTTGCCGTACCGGACAAGCATCCTGAATCAGGTTCTGATGATGTGCAGCTCAAGCGAGGAGCCCTCGTGATTATAGGTCTGTTTCTCTGGACCATCGCCACAGCGGTAAGTTTTCATAATTTCCTCAAACTGCCACCGGTGGTCGGTATGATGGCGGGCTTGTCCCTTTTGAAAATATTCGGTTTTTACCTGAATAAAACCCATATCAAAAACCGGTTAACCTATGATCCCAAAAAAGCAGAAGAACGGATCGGCCAGATTGTGCCATTTGATGTTTTTGCAAAAGTCGCACGGGCTGAATGGGATACACTGCTTTTTTTCTATGGAATTATTCTCTGTGTCGGTGGTTTAGGTTTTATGGGGTATCTCGGGCTGATATCCAATATGATGTACCTTGATCTCGGGCCGACAACGGCCAATATCATAGTAGGTTTTCTTTCCGCAATTGTTGATAATATTCCTGTTATGTTTGCTGTTCTGACCATGATGCCGGAGATGTCCCAGGGGCAGTGGCTGCTTGTCACCCTGACGGCAGGGGTTGGCGGAAGTATGCTTTCCATTGGCTCTGCGGCTGGTGTTGCACTTATGGGCCAGGCGAGAGGCAAATATACCTTCTTCGGCCATCTCAAATGGTCTCCGGTTATAGTCTTGGGTTACGCAGCAAGCATTTACACCCATTTCCTGTTAAACGGCTCCTTGATGTAGCAGAAGATTGGTATGGATTCAGGAGAACTGGCAAAAGAGAACAAGCGATTCACAGCTCAAGGTTTTTGGTATTTTTGTAAAAAAGGAATTGGAGCTGAAGATTTTCTCAGAGCGCTCTGTAACCTTGCGAAATATTCGAAAAACCAATACTATAAATGAAGAGTAGCAAATAAGCTGAATACAAACAGTGCAGTTTCATCTCGAACAGGGAGTATAACTATGCGCGAGTCAGGGTATTGGGCCGATAACTACCAGAGAAACAGGTTGTCCGTAGAGGATGCGATTGGCAAAATTAATTCCGGGCAACGGATTTTTATAGGCTCTTCCTGTGGCGAACCCCAGTACCTGGTGAAAGGTCTGGCCGATGCCAGCAGGATGTTTACTGATCTTGAAATAGTTCGTATGTTCAGCGGGGAGTCAACATCCCTTTCACGAATTGCAGAAAAATCCAAATCCCAGAACCTCAACATTCGTTCGTTCTATCTCGGTTCTGCCAACACGAAAAGCTTTAAGGGGGATTTGCGTTTCATTACCCCAATAAATCTCTCTGATGTCCATAAACTGATCAAGTCGAGATTACTGCCAATCCAGGTGGCACTCATCCAGGTGAGTCCACCCGATGATTTTGGCTGGATGAGTCTTGGTATTTCCGTGGATGTTACCGCTTCAGCTGCTGAAGCGGCTGATCTTGTCATTGCTCAGGTCAATCAAAAGATGCCAAGGGTATTGGGGAGGAGTTCCATCCATGTCAATGATATAGATTTTTTCGTAGAGCATGACGAGACCCTCATTGAGATCGGCACCTATCCCGATGTGGAATCCGCCGGAATGATCGCCCGATATGTATCAAGGCTTGTGGATGATGGTTCGACCATGCAGATGTCTCTGGGGGCCACATCTGCTGCTAATATCCAGGCACTCTTGGAAAAAAATGACCTTGGTATCCATACCCAGTATGTCACCAATACCATAATGAAACTTATGGCCATGGGTGTGGTAACCAACAAAGTAAAAGGCTTTAACGACGGGAAAATTATCTGTAGTAATGCCATCGGCAATCAGGATCTTTACGACCTCCTCGACTATAATTCCGCCGTTGAATTCCACCCTTCCCATTATGTGAATGATCCGCGGCAGATTGCCAGGAATAATAAAATGGTGGCGATGAATCTTGGCCGGGAGATTGACCTGACCGGCCAGGTAACTGCGGATGCTCTCCCCTTTAATAACTTTGCCGGCGTCACCGGAATCCAGGATTTTTTCCGGGGTGCTTCGATGTCAAATGAAGGGAAATCCATTCTGATGTTGACCTCGACCAGAGAAGGCGGCAAACAGAGCAGGATTGTTCCGATTTTGAAAAACGCAGCTGTTGTGGTTCCCCGCAGTGAGGTGCAGTATGTTGTCACCGAATTTGGTTCTGTCAATCTGTTTGGAAGATCCATCCAGGAAAGGGCGACGGCACTCATCTCAATTTCCCATCCGGATTTCAGAGACTGGCTTTTTGATGAAGCCAAACAACTCGGACTTCTGGGACCTGAGCGAACACTTCGGGAAGAAATTCGATCGATCTATCCTCTTGGCCTTGAAGAGAGCAGAATCATTGAAGGAAAGAAAATAACCTTGAGGCCGGTTAAACTGACAGACGAACGTGCCATTCAGGAACATTATTACGGTCTTGATAAAATCGATGTGGTTTCGAGGTTTTTCCATGAAAAGACCAGTTTTGTCAGCAAACAGATCGAACGAACCTTTATCATCGATTACCATAATGATCTTACCCTGGTGGTTGTGGAAGGGCCGCAGGGTTTTGAGAAGATCCTGGCCGTGGGGGAATACTATCTCAACCCTGAAACGAAACTGGCGGAGATTGCTTTTTCTGTAAATAAGGAGTGGCAGGGTAAGGGACTTTCTTCCATTATAATTAAAAAGCTTGCAGAGGCGGCCAAAAACGTCGGAATTAAGGGGCTTACGGCCTACACTTCAAAAGAAAATAAACGGATGGTACGGCTGTTTAATACCCTCGATTATGAAGTGAAAAACAAGTTTGAAAAAGACATGATCTATCTGGAGGCCCGTTTTGATAAGAAGCCTCCAGTTTCCTAGATAAACGGGTTTCCCTGACCCTATTAGCGGGCTGCCAGAAAGAATCTTTTCTGAGACCTCAAGGGTGATGTCACCGGTTTTAGAAAGTGCCGTCGCCCCCCACCCATATTTTTCAAGGGGATTGAAGCTCCTATCAATACCAGCCTCGTCTATCACATGCTCGTTAAGGCGGGTTTTCATGCCAAAAATCTGAAAAACCTCTTCGGTGTTATACACAGCAGCATTGATTCTGCTCTCTTGATCATTCTCTAATACCCCAGACCCTTTCTCCGTATTGAAGCAGTTTGTCTCTTTCTTCTTTTTCCCTGCGGCTTTTAAAAAGTGCAAAAATAGCTCGCTCATTATTGCATGGGTGCAATATTTGCTGAGTCCATTTATCAACAAGAGGCGTAAGGTTATGTAATGATATGAGTACTCCGATGAGATTTACTCTGGCATGTCATTTGCTATTTCGAACGCGAGTATGACAATTGCGCGTTGGTAAAAGTGTTCGCGTAAAATATGTAGAGTAACTGTTCATTATATGAAAACAGATCCGATGATAAGGCTGATGTGTGTCAAAATCACTGGGATCTACAATGGGAGGTATTATAAAAATGCAAAATGGAAAAAAACGAATAATGGGTCGATCTATAAAACTGACAATGGCTGTAATCGTTGTTTTTGGGATATCAGGATTTCTATGCTTAGAGCGAATCTCTATTGCTTCTGAATCAAGCCCCAAGTCGCTGCTGGCATCTTTTGCAGGAGATACAGCAGTTGGGAAGAATGATTTTTCCCAGGTAGACGTTGTGAAAATCGGTATGGGTATGGATGCAGGTTCGGGAGAGATGGGGCAGGAAATTGCTGCTCAGTACCAAGGAAAGGCACCGTTTCGGGTCACTTTCGACTCAAAGCAGCTTGTGGGACCCATGGAAAGCTATAGCTGGAATTTTGGAGACGGTGAAACCGCCCAAGGTCCCGTAACTTCACATACCTTTTTTTCCGAGGGAACCTACTTTGTGACCCTTGTTGTAAAAGAGAAAACCGGGGAAGTTCAGGAAAAGCAACTTAAGGTTCTGGTTGGAACACCAGGCGATAAATCTTAATGACTGTATTTTTCAGGAAGACGAGTTTTATTCTTGTTGTGTTTGACAGTATGTAATAGTTTGTAGCACGTTTAAATTTTAACGGATTCATGGAAATTTTGAGTTCTTGTTCGGACTATACATACAGAAAAAAACGTGAGGAGAATACTTATGCTGACCCTTCCTTTGAACCATGTGATCGAGTCGCAGCAGTTCGATCGAAATTTGCTGGAAATAGTTTTTCAGGTTGCAGATCAGATGAAGGCGGATCTTTTAGGAGAACGAAAGTATGCCAAAGCTCTGGACGGCAAAATCATGGCATCACTGTTTTACGAGTCGTCTACCCGTACCCGCTTTTCATTTGAAAGTGCGATGTTGCGACTTGGTGGCTCAGTCATTACGACGGAGAATGCCCGGGAGTTTTCAAGTGCGTCTAAAGGTGAGAGTCTTGCTGATTCAACCCGGATCATGAATGGCTACGCAGATGTGATTGTGATGCGACACAATGAGGCCGGAAGTGCCGTGAAGGCGGCTGCAGTGTCCCGCATTCCAATAATTAATGCCGGTGACGGGGCGGGGCAGCATCCGACCCAGGCCCTGCTTGACATGTACACCATCGTCGACACTTTTCCAAAATTCAGTGGACTTAAGGTGGCTATGGTGGGGGATCTTCGTTACGGTCGAACCGTTCGCTCTCTTTCATATCTGCTGACGAAATATGAAGGCGTTGAGATTGTGTTTGTCTCACCTTCTGTCTGCAGGATGGAGGCGGATATCAAGGAGTATCTTGATAAGAACAACATCAACTGGCATGAAGAGACTGATCTTAAAAAAGTAGCCAAAGAGGTCGATTGCGTTTACATGACCAGGATTCAGAAAGAGCGTTTTCATTCTGTAGATGATTACAAGGCTGCGGCCAGCAAATACATTCTTACTCCAGAGATTGTGCAAACGATGAAGCAGGACGCAATCATCATGCATCCCCTGCCAAGAGTAGATGAGATTCCTGCCGAGGTGGACACCGATCCAAGGGCCAGATATTTTGAACAGGCCCAGAATGGTCTGTATGTTCGTATGGCCCTTCTCTTTTTACTGCTGCAAAACAATTGAAAAAACAACACAACACTTCTATGCCTCTCGATTTTCAGGAAAGAAGTGTTGTGTTTAGCTATTGGAACGACTGGTCTCCCCCTGCGGTTTATCTTTTCTCTGAATGCGCTGAAAGACCGCCGGAAACTTCTTCGGTCTGGTCCTTTGTGATGTCTTCTGGCAGCAATAAATTGAGGAAAACAGCAAGAAATGCAGCGGGCAGTAAGCCCGAAGACAAGAGAATCTTTGCCGTTGCCGGCAGATGTTGAAGGGCACCTGGCTCGAGTTGCAAGCCGAGGCCAATTGAGATCGAAATGGCAAAAATCACCATGTTACGACGATTCCAGTCAACATCAGAAAGCGTAGAAATTCCCGCCGCAACAACCATTCCAAACATAACAATGACTCCCCCACCAAGCACTTACTCTTTTATGTTATTTAACGGGTAAAGACAATCTGGAAGTATCTCCGGGCACTTTACCACTATGGTGATTCTGTAAAGCCGACAGTTAAATGAAAGTTCCCTTTTTCCGCAACACTATTTCTCCAGCGCCCGGGGTAAAAGGCTCCAGGAGTAAGGAACAAAATCAGAAGAATTACCGCAAACAAGGCTTATGTTTATTGACAGGGACTAACATTCATCAACATTTACTGCACACCTGACGTTTGCCGGAAAGAATCCAGGACGCAGGCTGATGTGACAACAGAAAAAATGAAAAGGAGGTGTGTTGTATTCTTAAAAAATTCATAGACAATGGCATTTTTCTTGACTTACTAACGTGTTTCTTTACATTGAATCGCAGGTGGTGGTGTAAAAAAAACTCGTGATTCTAATCATTGCGACGGGTTGCGCGAGCGTGAGTATATACTTTTGCCGTCGAAAAGAGTATTGCTTCAATATGAGGTGAGCAGCAGAAGGGTTATTGAACAATTACCACCGTAGTTGACCTTGAACGAAATACTGCAATTT
Organism: Desulforhopalus sp. IMCC35007; assembly: GCF_005116575.1. Classification (GTDB taxonomy): domain Bacteria; phylum Desulfobacterota; class Desulfobulbia; order Desulfobulbales; family Desulfocapsaceae; genus Desulforhopalus_A. The sequence goes on from NZ_SWCN01000016.1 coordinate 111,958, forward strand.
TCAGGGTAACCGTTATTTTATAGCGGTCCAATTGTTAATCTAAGCAATACCGGAAAGATAGAAGATAGGCATTGAATTGTGCAGAATACAATACCTTCTCCAGGTAAAAGTTCCGGACGAGCATATGTAAGGAGACAGAACGTTGAAACGCGATTTTTTGCACATTACTGATTTTACAGCCGACGAAATCCACGAAACATTTTCCATCGCAAAAGAAGTGAAGGCGCGCTTCAAACGACGTGAAAAATATAAACCCTTTAAAGACCATTCATTGGCAATGGTCTTTACCAAGGAATCCGCCAGAACACGGATCTCTTTTGAGACGGGCTTTTCCCGCATGGGAGGACATGCAATTTATCTGGGGCCGTCGGATATTGCCATCGGCAAACGGGAGGCAGTAAAGGACATCGCCCGGGTGATTGCCCGTTATAATGATGTGATTATGGCGCGGTTGTTTGATCACGCACATTTGCTGACGATGGCCGAATATTCTTCGGTACCGGTAATCAACGGGCTCACGGACTATAACCATCCTTGCCAGATCATGGCCGATATGCTGACTATTCTTGAACACCGTGGTAATTTTGATGATCTCAAGGTTGTCTATGTTGGAGATGGAAACAATATCGTCCATTCATGGCTAAAAATGGCAGAACGTATCCCTCTTCATTTTGTCTGTGCCTGTCCAGGCGACTACACGCCCGACGCGAAAACCTTTAATGACGCAAAAGCCGCCGGAATTTCTGAGGTTGAGATCAGCCATGACCCTAAAACGGCAGTTAAGGGTGCGGATATTGTCTATACAGATGTGTGGGCATCCATGGGGCAAAAGGCTGAGGCAGAGGAGCGTAAAAAAAGATTTGAGGGTTTTCAGGTCAACGATGAGTTAATGGCGGCGACAGGGAAGAAAAGTTTTTTTATGCACTGTCTCCCCGCAGAACGGGGTGTTGAGACCACCGATTCAGTACTCGAATCAGAGGCCTCAATCATTTTCGATGAAGCGGAAAATCGGATGCATGTGCAAAATGCCATTATGCTGAAGGTCTGCGGTAAGGTGTAGCAATCGTAACGGAATTATTCCACTGTATGTTTTATTGACTTGTTAAGGCTGCAGTGGATGATTTGTGATTTTGTAATCTGCGGGCCTACCTTTCAGGTTGTTGGGGCGGCACAAAACGCCCGTGTGGCCAAGAAGGTGTGGCAATGGGTACGCCAAGATTGAAGTAAACCATACGGTTGCGTAACTCGATCAGGTTGTTCACCAGCGGTTCCTCGACTTGTGCGTAAGCTGCTTCATCAGCTATTCTTTTTACCACGATTCCAAGTAGTTCTGTTATGGCGTTACCTACAGAGTTCTGGCTGATGGTGACGATGAGACGCCCTTCGTCGTCACGGTACAGCAACTGTTTGTAGGCGGGCTTCCAGCGTATTTCGTTGGCAAAAGTTGGATCTTCCAGAACCTGAAGTCGAAGCATGCGGGCGGCCCGGTGGAACTGGTCGCTGAAGAGCAGGATATCTTCAATGCGATCGGGGAAGGCCGCATCTGCTGGAATTCTATTGTCTTCAGACGCCACCAATGCAAAGAGCGCCTTGTAAAAGTCCAAAAATCCTCTCAGTATCATATCGTACTCGTGCCAGAATTTGCCGCGATTAAGAGACGCTAATCCTCCGGTAACTTCCCAGCTGGGTAAACCCTGGGGGTAACCGGTAATGGCAAGCTTTGACTTTGCCGGGGAGATTGGCTTGAGTATTTCAAGATCGAGGACTTCCAGAAAACTCAGATAAACATCGCTCAGATAATTAAGAAACAGACCATTGTGGCCGCTGTCTGTGAGATTCGGGTTGTCTTCTGAAGCAAGAGGAGAAGCGGCTAAGTGAGATTTTTCATAGGCTATGAAGTGATTATGGATCATCCGAATACTTGGGACACCGGGTTTATTCAGAGGCCAGGTCGCATCAAGGCTTGCCTCTCCGCAAAAGATCAGGTGCTTTTCAGGATCGGGATATTTTTCCATCATATAGTCAAAGACGACCTTGGTCATACGGCTGAAGACGATATTTTCTTCCCTGGAAAGATGGTCCCGTCTCACCGGCCGGCCCATAGGATCGAGCACTTTTTGAGAGGTATCGAATATAATAGAGGTGTCAAAGAGATTGGAATGGCCAATGGCCTTGCGATAGAGAAGGAAACCCTCCGGGCTGCGTAACAGGCCATTCTCTCTTGCCAGATGTCTCAGGTTACATGGACTGTTAAAAAATTCTGTGGGAGCAATACCTTGTGGAATTTCCGTTGGAATTTTGCGGTGAGGTGTGGTTACTTCCCTGGGAGCACTTATCGTCATAAGATCCTCTGTTCTTTGAGTTGTGCATCTAAAAAGTATCTCTTTTCATCATTGCGCCAGCTCTCGTTGTAATCTCACTGAAATGTTAAACAGGTCGTGATTGTTAACGAATTATTGAAGTATACAAGCTAACCAGAAGCTTCGGGAACTGTCAATGAAGAGTACTGCTCAGGGTTTTTCTTTAAAGCACCAAGAAAAAGAGTTGCAATCCTTACAGGTGCAGTCTTAATTATTGTTTCTTGCACAAGAGTTAACATTACAATTTTACAGGAGGAATGATAGATGAACAGAGTCACCTTGAGGCATCTGCTGCTTGCGAGTTTATTTGTTTTCTTTTTTGTTTCAGATGGTTTTTCTAAAAGTGAATGCAAAGCTGTCTATGGACAGTCTGCCAGGTTGTTTACCCTTGCAACGGGAAGTCCCGGTGAGCTTGGTCTGCTGGAAAAGCTGGCAGACGAATTTAACCGGGAGCATGGAACGTCCATGTGCTGGCAAAAGGCCGGCTCGGGGAAATCTCTGGCTCTTCTGAAAAACAAGGAAGTAGATCTTGTTATGGTCCATGCTCCTGCTGCCGAAAAAAAAGCAGTAGAAGATGGTTGGGCAATAAAGCGTACTCTCATAGGTTCAAATGAATTTTATATTGTTGGGCCGGCAGATGATCCTGCGGGGATTCGCGGAGCGGGTTCTGCGGCGGAGGCCTATAAAATGATTGCCGCAAAACAACTCCCCTTTCTTTCACGGGGAGATAACTCCGGTACTCATAAAAAAGAACTTAATATCTGGAAGACCGCCGGAGTTACGCCGGAGGGAGACTGGTACGTGGTCACTAAAGATTTCATGATGGCAACGTTGAAAAAAGCAAATGATATTGGCGGTTATTTTATGACGGATTCATCTACATGGGTAGTGGGTCAAAAGGACTTTGCAGATTTAAAGATACTCTTTAAAGGTGACCCGGTTCTCATCAATACCTATCATGGTCTCTGCCAACCCGAAGGTGCCACGGTGGGACAGGAGGCGGCTTCAAAGTTCATAGACTTTCTCTCATCTGAGGCTGGCCAGAGTATTATAAGGACCTATGGTGAGGCCGACCATGGTGCACCGATGTACAACGACGCTGACTATGCAAGGCAGTATGAGCATTAATAAAGATTACCGCGATGATATCCTGCAGTGTTCTGCCCAAGCGAAATAATATCCAGGAAAGGAACAATATTGTTCCTTTCCGCTTCTGTTGTTTTATAGATTTCTCATTGTATCGCCTTGCACCAGGCCTGCTGTTGTGAAGGGGATTTCGTTCTCCTGCTTTTATAAAAATGTTAAAAAGCACTCACTTTCCTTTTGAAAATGATTAAAGTAAGATCTCACAGAACAATGTAGCCTTGCGAGATGTTATCTCGTTTTTTTTGGTTTGTTTGCAAATCAAGAGATAAAGATGGCACTTTACACATAATTTTAATGAGATTTGAGGAGTAGTACTATGTATGAAAATGCACAATCAATACCTGTTGACCGGGCCAGACAGGAAGCGTCAACCGTCTTTCTTGCAAAAACCTTCAACTGGATGGCGGTTGGTCTTGCGATAACCGGAATCGTTGCCTACCTGACCGCTTCAACCGGGCTTGCGTATTCGATAATTGGCAGCCCGTTGTTTTATGTTCTTGTTTTTGCTGAACTGGGGCTGGTGTTCTATTTGTCAGCCCGGATCTCGAAAATACAGGCCTCCACCGCGTCTGGACTGTTTATTGGCTATTCCGTGCTGAACGGTCTGACCTTGTCAGTTATTTTTCTTGCCTATACCAGCTCATCCATTGCAGCGACTTTTTTCATAACCGCCGGGATGTTTGGAGCCATGGCGGTATATGGGCTGGTGACTAAGCGAGATCTGTCGGCTTGGGGATCTTTTCTCTTCATGGGGCTGATCGGGATAATCATCGCATCAGTGGTGAATATTTTTCTGCAAAGTTCTGCCGTGAGTTGGGTCGTCTCCATGATAGGTGTTCTGGTTTTTACCGGCTTGACGGCCTATGATGTCCAGAAAATAAAGAGAATAGGTGAGGATGGTATTATGAGCCAGGGAAATGAGGCCATCCGCAAGGGATCTATCATGGGCGCTTTGACCCTTTATCTCGACTTTATTAACCTCTTTCTAATGCTTCTTCGTTTTTTTGGTGGAAGTAGAGATTAGTGGGGTTGTAGAGTCTCTCCGAAGTCTGGGGTTATCCCCTTTTCTGCCGGGGGAACTCTCTTGCCACAAGATTTCTTTTATACGCATATTCAGCTTGTCCTGCCTGCAAAGCTGAATATGCGTTTTTTTATTTGATCTGAACAGGATCTGAGAAACAACCTGTTTCTCTTTACAGTATTTAAAAAGTGTTTGGAAAATATACTCCTGAGATTCATAGGCGCCTGCAGCTGTATTATCAAACATCAAGGATGAGCAGGCATCATAGGAGTTGACTTTAGTGAAGAGTTTTGTACATATAACAGTTGAAATATATCCGTTCCTTGTTTGCGGACAAGGAACGGAAAATATTATTGTTGTGATCAATTATTAAAACGTTTTTAGTGTGTTGCATGACCATTGTGGGTCGTGCAGTACGTTCTCAGGGCGGGGTGAAATTCCCCACCGGCGGTGATTCCCTCATAAGGACAGCCCGCGAGCGCCCGCAGTTTTATAGCTGCGGGGTCAAGCAGATCTGGTGTGACTCCAGAGCCGACGGTTACAGTCCGGATGGGAGAGGCTAAAACGGTACTATGTCCTGTTGTGCTCATTTACCCCAGCAGATTCTTGTGTCATGTGACATACGGTCTGTCCTTCTCTATGCCCTGATTCTGGTAAAATAAGGAGAAAATACCATGAATCAGTCTCTACTTGCTCAATTTGGTGATCCGCAGCAGCGGGTTGAAAAGGCTCTGGATGTTTTGCGTCAGGGGCGTGGGGTTCTTCTGGTCGATGATGAAGACCGTGAAAACGAAGGCGATCTTATCTTCTCAGCCGATTATCTTACCCCGGAACAGATGGCCCTGATGATCAGGGAAGGAAGTGGAATTGTTTGTCTCTGCCTCACTGGAGAAAAAATTGAAGCCTTGAAACTACCCATGATGGTGGCAAACAACACCAGTCGAAATGAGACGGGGTTTACCATATCCATTGAGGCAAAGCACGGTGTCTCCACCGGTGTTTCAGCAGCAGACAGGGTACAGACAGTCAGAGCAGCTGTGGCCAAAGAATCTACTGCCGACGATCTTTGCAGTCCGGGCCACGTCTTCCCCTTGCGGGCGAAAGATGGTGGAGTACTTGAGAGGAGAGGGCATACGGAAGGTACCGTTGATCTGATGCGTCTGGCTGGACTGAGCCCGTCAGGTTTGCTCTGCGAACTGACCAACCCTGACGGAACCATGGCAAGGCTTCCTGAGGTTGTCGCTTTTGCCAAGTCCCATGAAATGTTGGTACTGACCATTGAGGATCTGGTGAGCTACCGCCATTATCTGATGATGCAGGAAGAACTGGAAATCGTCGCGTAACAGGCCCTTCAGGCAATTGTAGAGGTGGTCTTGCCACCTCTACAAAAAATACTGCGAAAGCATGGTTTCTTTGTGATATTTCATGCAGGCTCAGAAAGTTAAGCCATCTTAATTCCACTTCGAAAGGGGTGGGCAGGATAGGTGCCCATTATCATAACATTTTTGGCAAAAAAATACAGTTCCTCAAGGGCTCGCTGTAAAGAGGGCTCCTCGATATGTCCTTCGACATCGGCATAAAACCGGGCCACATTAAAGTTTTTATCCACATAGCTCTCCAGTTTTACCATCTGCACGTTATTGGTTGCAAATCCACCAAGTGCCTTATAAAGAGCTGCAGGAATATTGCGTACCTCAAAAACGATACTGGTCAGATATCTGGTTCCGGCGTGCCACTGTGGGGGCTCACTGTCTTTGGCCAGTATGAGAAAGCGGGTCGTGTTGTGGTCGGCGTCCTGAATATCTTTTTCCAGTATTTCAAGGTCGTAGATTTCTGCGGCCAGCTCTGATGCAATCGCCGCCCGGGTCGGGTCATTCCATTTTTTGATATCCGCGGCTCCCGTTGCAGTATCGGCACAGATATGGCTGGTAAGGTTGTTCTTTTTGATAAAATCCCTGCACTGGGGAATGGCATGGACATGGCTATACAGGTCTTTTAGCTCAGACACTTTGGAGCCTTCAAGACCGAGGAGGCAATGTCTGATGAGTTGGAAGTGTTCTCCCACTATAAACAGCTGTCCCCTTGGCATGAGGTAGTGAACGTCAGCCACTCGTCCGGCAAGGGTATTGTCCACAGGAATCATGGCAAAGTCTGCCAGACCGTCTCTTACGGCGCTGAAGGCGGCATCGAAAGAGACACAGGGGACTGTCTCGTAGTTTGGTCTCGCGGCTCTGCAGGCAAGATCTGAATATGCACCAGGCATACCTTGAAAGGCTATCTTCTTTTTTGGGGCAATGGTATTCATTTGTGATTTCGGTTTGTATAGGTTCGGCCTATCTCTTGGCGGACAGGCATAGAATTTAACAATTTGTATTCCATGAAAAGCACCCTATACTAGCTCATTATCAGCTAATTTAAAGGATTGTTTATCATGTATCTCTCTTTGAACGAAGATTTTTCTTTTGCCCGGTTACCACAGACACGAAATGATGGTGTTGAAACCCTCTTTGAAAAAGGAAGCAGCAGAGTAAATGAGGACCGGCTGCTTGTTGCTGGCAATACTTACGGTGTTTTCGATGGAGCTACAAGCCTTGGAGAAGAAATCTCTCCGGGGGACTCCACTGGGGGAGCGCTCGCAGCCGAGATTGCCAGGGAGACCTTTCGTCATAGTCAGGGCAGTCTTTTGGCAGCGGCAGTGGAGGCGAATTCCCGCATTGCCAGGTCTCAGGTTTGTGCAGGCGTTGATTACTCCAGGCGGCATACCCTCTGGACAACCAGTGCTGCAGTTGTACAAATCGAGGGTAACAGCATTGAATACTGCCAGACAGGGGATGCACTGATTATGCTTTTGTATCAGGATGGAGGTTACCGTCTGCTTACCCCTGAAATCGATATTGATCGTGAAACTCTGTTGCTCTGGAAAAAATTAAGCAGCTCAGCAATAGACCGTAAAGATAGCATTTACAAGGCATTAGATGCACAGATCCGTACTGTGCGTCTGGAGATGAATCGGACCTATGGAGTACTTAATGGTGAGAAAGAGGCTGTTCATTTTATCAATCACGGGCTGGAGTCTCTGACGGGTGTGACTGATATTCTGCTCTTTACAGATGGGCTCTATCTGCCCAAGGAAGACCCTGCAGCCCCCAGTGACTGGGACTTGTTTGTGGATTTGTACCGTGATAAAGGCTTACAGGGCGTGAGGGATTCCGTGAGATATATGCAAGGGTCTGATCCAGGGCTGTCTCTTTACCCCCGTTTTAAAATGCACGATGACATTGCTGCTGTGGCAATTCCTCTCACCTTGTCTGAATCCTGATGGAATGTATTTTTCGGAGGATAACTAAAAAATCATTATATCAGGATGTTACTGATAGTACATCCCGGTCCCCTTACAATTACTTTCTTTAAATCAGGTCGTCGCCTCCCCCACGACATAATCTGGATAGAAGAATTCCTCCACGTATGACTTCAGTGTTTCTGGCTGACTGCTGCGGGCAAAGGGCTATCGTGAAATTGCTTTCTTATAGGCCTGTTCAATCCTGCTAAAAACTGATTCCCAGCTATAAGTATGGGTAATGCTAGCAATGCTTCCAGGTGATGGAGGCGGGGACGTGAGGACTGTTTCTGTTATTTTTTTAAGGCTACGGATAACCCGTTGGGTCAGGAGATCCATTTGACTCGGGTCGGGCTGGTCCACTTTAACCATGTTGGGCAGCTCAATGAATTCAACAAGATCTTGAGGAGCACTACCCAACAGCTCTTTGCATCCAGGCAAATCGCTACAGATGATTCGGCAGCCAGATGACAGAGCTTCAAGCAGTACCAGAGGCAGGCCTTCAAAAAAAGAGGGGAGAATAAATACGTGGCATTCAGCCATGAGCTGTGCGAGTTTTTCCTGGGGAAGAGCCCCATGGACTGAGATTCTATTTCCAAGGTTATTGGCGAGCTGTATGCAACGATCCTTTTCTGCACCACTACCAGACCCGACTAGATGCAGGTGTGTTCTGGGGTCATCCAGTTGTGCATAGGCCTCAAGAAGCAGGGGAACTCCTTTTGAAGCACTCAGTTTGCCCGCATAGAGGAGCTGTACGGGCGGTGTCTCAGCTTTTTTTCCAATAGAAAAACGGCTGGTGTCGTAGCCACCCCCAACAATATCGATTTTTTCCCGTTGCAGGCCATGGATCTCTACAATCTGCTCGGCCTGGGTCTGGCTCAGTGCCAGAATTGTCTGTATTTGCTCCAAACTATAAATTTTTTGTTGGAGATGCGGATTTTGCAGATATTGGCGCAGGTCTGTTGAATGACAGGAGGTCACCATGGGAATATGGGGGCAGACTGAACGGGCAATTACAGTTGCAAGCCACAGATGGTGGCTGTGTATGACATCGGGACAAAAGACTTGTACGGTTTTTCGTATTGTGTCTGCAAAAACCGAAGTGTAACAGAGGAGTTGCTGTTCGCTGAGGTCAGAGAACCTGCTGCTGGGGTAGGGCATGACGTCACTCATGCCTGGGATTGTAAAATCGAGTGGGGGACAGGAAAAAGGAATATATGTGCAGTTGTCTGGTGGTATGCCCGGTAATTCAGGGTGTACGTTTCCACTGATACCCGCTATAAGATGGTTTTGATAGCCCTTACGCGAACAATTTCTGATCAGGTTTTGTACATAGAAACCGCTGCCTGTTTGCTGAGGATGCTGGCTGATGAGATGGAGGATTTTCATTGTGTAAACGATATGACAGGGAGTAATTGCCTACAGAGGGTGATTGAGCAGATTATGATTTATCAGTAAAACTTTTTTTAAGGGTATTTTTTACATTCTCTACATTATCTTGTATCCTGGTGGCATGGATTAAGGTTTCCTTGCCGGCAGTTACTGCTATTGTTACACCAATGCCGGTGTTGATAATGCCGATGAGTCCGATGATGACACTGAGCACCTTTGCGAGCCAGTGGTGAGGAGTGATGTCTCCATAGCCGACAGTTGTACCGGTGATCCAGCCAAAGTAAAGACCATCCTTCCAGCCGATTCCTTCTATGATACCCACCCAGATGCCAAGCCCCGAAACAAGGATTGCAAGTATACCCCAAATTGGGGTCATGGCAATGAGCATCTTGAAAAATGCCTTGAGAAAAAGAATTGAAATCCGCATCCTACCTGCTTGTTTGAGGGGGAAAAAGTAAATAAAGAGTTTGAATATTCCTTGATGATAGCGTAACGCCTAGCAGCGGTGCAAGTGATTTAGCTCCCCTATGAGCTGCGTTGCCTCCATTAATTAGAAGAACCCGAAAGGCCATGCCTGATTCAAGTAGCAATAATCACAGGAAAAAGATAAAATTTATGTCTAATTATGCCCGTGAGATTGTAAAAGACCTTCTTGAATCAAGTTAATTTAAACGTTATGCTATGGAATAGTTCTTAAACCCTGTAATCAGGGATATGTTGCGGTACGCGACTCTTAGAAAAGTAGTAACCGTATTGTTAGTGTCTTCATAGATTTCAGAGGTAGGTATTTTATGGCCAGGTCAAAATGTCCATCATGTGAATATCACGAGTTCGAAGCTGTTCATGTGACAACGAAAACCGGGCAGAAATTTTGTCTTATCCAGTGTGTTGCATGTGGCACCGTAGTGGGGGCGCTTGATGATGTGAAAATTACCAGTGTCATCAAAAACGCGGAAAAGAAACTTTCCAAATTTTTAGAAAATTTGAATCGAAAGGTTGTAAATGTTTGCAACCGCAAAAATACCTGAGTGGTAATATTTCATCCTGCGACAAAACAATTTTATTTCGTTAGACCTGTATACATGAGGAGAAAACGATGCACGTCCTTTTCTATCAATTTCGCGTATTACCGGGTAAATCGAACAAGTTACGAGGGAAAATTGTCGGTGCATTGGCGACGGTTATGGTATTTGCCGACAGTGACGATGTGGGAAGAGCCCGATGTGGACGTTTTATCTCGCAAAATGACTGGGAAATTGAAAAGTTTATTAAAGTTATGTTCATGGGGCCTCAGCAGATTGAGAATTTAAACTGTGAGCTTGCCAAGGTGTATAAAAGGGCAGAAAAATTTGGTATAGCGGCCTGCTTTGACAGCTGGTCGAGTCTTGCTGGAAATATCGGCCGTATATCCTGAAAAATTTATAAAGGTAGATTTGTGAACGAATTGACAATTGGCGAAAAGCTTGTTCAGGCGATGAAAGATCCCAGTAATATCGAATCCCAGGAAAGTATAGCAAAGGCTATGGAACTCACCAAGGCGTATGCGAGTTCAGGCTCTGCCACTCATTTCAGTACCGTTACCAAGTTGTTTTTTGATCTGTTTGAGATGTTTGAAACCGGAAAGGATCCACGTGCTAAATAGAGGGTGGTGTCCTCTTTAAATACTGTTTTAATTCCTCAATATTGTTGCACTTAGCAATAATTTTCCTCAGATAGATAATGTTCTTGTCTATATTTTCAGTGTAAAGATTACGATTAATCATATGCCGGTTGCTAAAGTGCGCCCGCAGGGCATTTGAGGTGTTGGAGAAGGTTGTGGTGAGTCTTTTGAGTACAACATTATGGTAGAAATTTGCCGTATGTTCCATCAACTCCAGGGCTGAACGGTGCTTACTTATACCTCCGGCCTGCTGCTCAATAAAGAGCAGAGGAAGACATTCCAGGTAGTAGCGGTCCGCCATTTGCGCGAGTATGTCAGCCGAGCCTATAACCTGCCCTGCTATCTGGATTTCATGGCTGTGAAAATCAAAAGTTGCCGGATCACATTCAAGGTTTGTGTAGTTAATGATCGTCGCGCAGTCGTTGATTATTCGGCTGCCGAAATTTTTTTCAACGGCATATCTGCTGAGAAAGGCTATAGACCTGGATTCGTGTTGGGCAATATACTCTGTTCCGGATGTTGCCGGATCATTTTCAAGAAGCAACATCCCTGAGTCGTGAAAATAGGCAGCAAGGAGACCTTTGAAGAGTGTCACTTCAGAGATGTGTACATGGTTGCAGTGGAGGCCGTGAAAGAGTCGGGCTGATGCAAGAACCACAAGTATGCTGTGCCGCAGGTTGTGATACGGCATGGTGTTTTGTTGGAAATCCGGATGGGTCCCGGTGAAATAGCCCGTCAGATCGTCATGCACCTGTCTGAGCAGTTCCGTATCGAACTTGGGTGCAATGATTTTCACAAGGGAAAGTATTTCTTCCAGAGGAGATCCCTGGTGGATTCCTTCAAAGATGTTCGACAGGTCTTTATTGTTCATCTGCTATATAAAAATTTATGAAAAATTTACGTATCTCCTATAACATTCTACATTTACGGCGCAAATAAGGCAAATTGCGAATAAAATTATTTCTATTTCCTCTATGTCACCGATTTTCTGTCTTCTTCGGGGCGTGAGGTACTGCATTGTGGTGTTGCTGAACGATTATTTCTTGCAAAAAAAATGTGTCAACTGGACTTTGTCAGTTTTTAAAGGTACTATTTTCATGTAAGTACAATGTATTGTGGACGAATCGTCGACTGAGAATAACCCCCGTAAAACATAGGTTTTGATTGATGGAAGAGGTAAAGAATACAGCCATCATATTGATTGTAGATGATGACGAACTGGTCAGAATGACTATCAGCGTATTAGTCGGCTCACTTGGATACCATTGCCTGGTTGCCGGAGACGGCATTGAGGCATTAGCTGTATTGCAGTCAACTCCTGTTGATCTGGTTCTTTCTGATATTGTAATGCCGGGAATGGACGGTTTGGAGTTGTTGGCCCAGATACGGGAAAAATATAAAGCCACCGACGTTATTATCTCCACAGGTTTTCATGAAAAGGCAAGTTACGCTGAGGTGATCAAGGCGGGTGCCATTGATTTTATAAAAAAACCTATCGATCAGGCTGAGCTGGAGGCCAAACTGGCCCGGGCGATTCGGGAAAGAGGTATGATGCGTGAACTTGAAATGCAATCACGCCAGGATGGTTTGACCTCTATTCTCAATAGAAGGTCGTTTGATGAGTCTTTTCCAAATGAAGTAGAGAGGGCGTTCCGCCAGGAATATCCCTTGATGCTGGCCATCATAGATGTGGATAATTTCAAGGAATATAACGATCAGAATGGGCATCTTAAAGGTGATGAGGTGCTGATCAGTCTTGCTCATATCCTAAAAGAATGTACCCGGGATAGTGTAGATCTCTGTTTTCGACTGGGCGGGGATGAGTTTGCAGTTTTGCTTCCCCAGGCAACCGCCAATCAGGGGACGGAGATTGTTCAGCGTATTCTGCTCAGTTTTCTTGAGCGTAATTATGGTACAACAACCCTCTCAATTGGACTGGTCTCCTGCCAAAGAGATAAGAGCGTCTCCCGTGCCGAAGACGAAATGGCCATAAAAAACCGTGCAGATATGGCCATGTATGAAGCTAAACAGAGCGGTAAAAACTGTGTTGTGACAAAGGTGTAACTTTTGTCTTGCTGACTTTTTCAACCCAGTGAATTTTTGCAGAAGGTCAGGTCAGGTGCGATCGGATATTTTCCATCGAAACAGGCGAGGCAGAAATCCTTTCTCGTCAAGCCGGTGGCTTTAACCAGGCCTTCAAGGCTGAGGTAATGCAGTGAGTCCAGGCCCAGATACTCCCCGATCGCCTTTACGTCTTTGTTACAGGCGATGAGTTGTGCTGACGAGGGAAAATCGATTCCATAATAGCAGGCGTGTCTAGTTGGGGGGCAGCTGACCACCATATGCACTTCTTTCGCGCCTGCTTCTCTGAGTGCACGTACCCGGCTTTTGCCTGTAGTTCCCCGAATAATAGAATCCTCAACGATAATCACTCGCTTGTCTCTTAAAAAAGATCGTACCGGGTTGAGTTTTACTTTTACGTTGAAGTCCCGCATCGACTGGGTGGGCTGGATGAAGGTTCTTCCTACATAGTGATTCCTGATAACGCCCATTTCCATAGGGATACCTGAAGCCTGGGAGTAACCTAATGCAGCGTAGTTACCGGAATCAGGAAAAGGCATGACAAAATCTGCATCGATTTTAGCCTCTTCGGCCAGAATGGCGCCCATTCTTTTTCTTGCCTGATAGACATTGATGCCAAAAATATCGGAATCGGGCCGGGCAAAATAGACCTGCTCAAAGATACAGAAATGAGTGTCCTGCTTTGGCCAGGGAAAGACCGATCTCATCCCATCCTTGTTGACAATCAGCACTTCACCCGGGGCTATATCACGAATATAATCAGCTTCGATGAGGTCTAGAGCACAGGTCTCCGATGCAACGACCCAGCCGGACTCTCCACCATTTTTCAGTTTCCCAAGGCATAAGGGGCGGAAGCCATCAGGGTCCCGTACGGCAATGAGGGTATCCTGAGTCATCAGCAACAGGGAATATGCCCCTTTAATAGCGGAAAATGTTGTACAAAGAGCTTTGTCCAGCCCCTCGTGAGCCGAACGCGCCATGAGATGAAGGACAACCTCACTATCCATGGTTGTCTGAAAAATCGATCCCTGCTCTTCAAGGGTATTTCGAAGTTCAATTGAATTAACCAGATTACCGTTATGAGCGACTGCCAGAGTTGTCCCCTTGTGCGATACCATCAATGGCTGTGCATTGGTTATCGTTGAGGCGCCAGTGGTCGAGTAGCGAACGTGGCCAATGGAGATATGCCCTTTAAGTTTTTGTAAAATCTCCTCGGAAAAGACCTCAGGCACAAGGCCCATGTCTTTGTGACAGAGGACGTGGGTACCATCTGATGTTACAATCCCTGCACTTTCCTGGCCTCGGTGCTGAAGCGCGTAAAGACCAAAATAGGTGAGTTTTGATGAATCCTGATGATTAAAAATACCACAGACACCGCACTCATGGGTGGGGCGTCCATCGTTTGCATTGAATAATTTATCTTGTAACATCGGGTAAGTGTCCTTGGCAGCCCCTGCTTATGGCTGAAAGAAGCAGCCTCACGTCAGGGTGGATAGCATTCTGGCGTTTGTGTACGCAAAAAACGGGGAAAGGCACAAAGATCAGTTCTTTGCGCCTTTCTTGGGTAACCCAAAAAAGGAAATCTATAATAACTATTGCCTAAATTCAACAGGAAAGAGCAGATCTGAGTAAAAAACTGTCTTCCTTACATATTTGAAATATTATGATCCTGCCCCCGCCTGGATTATGCTCTGACAATACCAAACAGGAGTTCAGTAAGGCTGGTGAGATCACCTAAGTCAAGCTGTTCATCGACAGTATGTACCTTATTCATGCCCGTTGCAATGATGGCAGTCTGCAATCCTTTGCCGCAGAAAATATTTGCATCGCTTCCCCCTCCGGCCACGATCTGTTTGATCTCCTTTTCCACAAGGTCAGCACCTTTTTTCAGCCGTTGAAGAACGGGAGCCTCGGGTGGAATTGACAGTGCGGGATAGTCGGCCACGATGGTCATTGTTAACCCAGGGCGATGTTCCCCTGTCATGGTCGTTGGCTGCCAGGAGTCCACAGCCTTCTGGAAGGCTTTTTTAATCTCATCTGTATAGACGGCTAGTTTTTCTTCAGAGTGGCTGCGGACCTCACCTTTTATAAAGATTTTGTCCGGAATAATATTGGTGGCAATTCCACCTTCAATGAGACCAAAATTGCAGGTGGACTCTTCGTCAAGACGACCAGCTTTGAGGGAGTTAAGGGCCGCCGCGACAATGGACAGGGCGTTGATCCCCGCTTCTGGGCAAAGTCCGGCATGAGCAGCCTGCCCTTTAACTTCTATGTTGATTTTGTTTGCCGCAGGCGCTCCGACCACGACGTGATTGATACCACTGGAGTCGAGGGCGTAACCATAATGGGTTTGGAGCTTGTCGAATTCGAGATGTTTGGAGCCAAGAAGGCCAATCTCTTCGCAGGTGGTGATTATTATCTCAATCATGGGATGATCACAGTTATTTTCTTTAAGAAGTGTGATAACTTCTATGATCGCCGAGATCCCGGATTTGTCGTCTCCTCCAAGTATGGTGTTCCCTTTACTGGTAAAAAGATCGCCCGTTCGAACCACCTTTACTCCTTCGGCTGGTCCCACTGTATCCATATGGCAAGAAAAAAACAGTCCTTCAACCTTGGGCTGATTACCGTTGAAGCGGATGATAAGGTTGCCTGACTCCGAACCTGTTTTGGCGGCTGAGTTATCCTCATATATTTCGTCGGCGTCAAGGTCGGCAAAGGTCTTTTTCAGCCAGGCGGCAATCCTGCCCTCTTGTCGGGAAAGGCTGTCTATTTCACATAGTGTCGTGAAGGTTGCAGCAAGTCGTTCCTTATTTATTGTAATTGTCATAATCGTCTGTTTCCTGGGGTATTATAGCGAAAGTATTTAAAAAGTACGTTGGAGTAAAACGACTGCATGGCAACTGATGCCTTCCTGTCGTCCGGTAAACCCCATTTTTTCTGTGGTGGTTGCCTTGATGTTTATTTCTTCACTGGGTACGCCGCAACAGCCTGCAATCAAGGCGGTCATAGCCTCGATATATGGTCGAAGTTTCGGCTCCTGACAGACTACGGTGATGTCTACATTACCTACAATATAGCCTTTTTCCCGGGTGTCGCTTATAACTTTTTCCAGCAGTTTTATGGAGTAGATGTCTTTAAAAGCATCGTCGCTGTCTGGGAAATGTTTGCCTATGTCACCTGCTCCAGTGGCCCCGAGAATAGCATCACAGAGAGCATGGGTCAGGACATCAGCATCGGAGTGGCCGGCAAGACCGTGACTGTGCGGTATAGTGATTCCACCGAGGACGAGTGGTCTTTCTTTTGAAAATCTATGGGCATCGTAGCCGTGACCTATACGCATGGTGACCTGTTTTTTGCGCAGAATTTTTTCAGCCAGGCTGAGATCCTCCGGGCGGGTGATTTTTATGTTGGTTTCAGAACCTTCAACGATAACCACGGGGATACCGGCCTTCTCAAGAAGTGATGCTTCATCGGTGACATCGAGTGTTCCATTTTCTTTATAGGCGCGAAGGAGAAGATCCCGCTGGATAGCCTGCGGAGTCTGGGCCTGATAGAGGCTGTCACGGTTAATGGTAGCGGTTATGGTTCCGTCTGCAGAGCTTTTTTTTAAGGTGTCTTTTACAGGTACTGCGGCGATTACCGCCCCCTGGAGAAGCGCTCCCTTGTAGCAGCGATCGATAACATCCTGACTGATAAGAGGGCGCGCTCCGTCATGAACGAGGATAATATTGTTTACAGGGGAGAGGGCCAAAAGCCCGAGGTAGACGGAGTCCTGTCGTCTGCGGCCGCCTGCAATGACCTTGATTTTTTCTGCGGACAGGTTGTGCTGTACTAAAAGGTTTTTTGTTTTTTCCACCCTGTCTTCCGGGACAACGAGGACAATCTCATGAATATGAGGATTGAAGACAAAGGCCTCAACCGTATGGATGATTACTGGTTTATGAGAGAGTTGGAGATACTGTTTCGGTTCGGCGCACTGCATTCTGGTGCCAAATCCAGCAGCGGGAATAATAACTGCAGCTTGTGGTTTCATGCGGGTATTGCTAGGCCCCGGTTAAGTTGTTGGTGAGTGTTGTAAAAAAATGGAGTGGGCTGTAAGCCGGATTCTGTACCCCTTGCGGGGCCATGATCATTTCACTGGGATGTTGGTCGCCCAACACCTCTTGCAACCTACCCGGAGATTTCGGACGGGCAGCCCTCAAACATCTCCCTATTTGGTCTTGCTCCGGATGGGGTTTACCGTGCCCTTCATGTCACCATGAAGGCGGTGAGCTCTTACCTCGCCTTTTCACCCTTACCTGAAAAACAGGCGGTCTGTTTTCTGTGGCACTTTCCCTTGGTCGCCCAAGGTTCGCGTTACGAACCATCCTGCCCTGTAGAGTCCGGACTTTCCTCTCCGGCAAGTGCCGGAGCGATCATGCGCCCACTCCAAAACTTTTACAATCAATTCTTGGATGAGAAAAACGTCCCTATACTTCCTCTTCAAGAACAGGCGCTACGTAGTACATCAGTCGTTGACAGGTCGGGCAGTCAAACATCTGGTCTCCTTTAAGGAGCATGTTATATTTCTGAGGAGGAATAGACATGAAACATCCCTGGCAGACCCCGTCAAGTACGTTTACAACCGCAAGCCCATTACGGCGCTCCCGAAGGGTATCGTATTTCTTGAGAACACTTGGCTTGACCTCGCTGGCCTGTTTTACCCGGATATTGTCTTTTTGCTTTTTGCCTTTATTGATTGATTCTATAGCGCTTCGGACTTTTTCAGTTTCTTCGGCAACCAGCGTTTTCTCACCTTTCAGGAGATTCTTTTCCTGCTCAATCTCAGCGGTGAGTTTTTCGATAGACTCCATCAGGGTGACTATTTTTTCCTCATTTTCTTTAGCACTCTTTTTAGCATCTTCGATCTCTTTGAGCAGTGCGGTCTGTTCCCGACCGGTTTGAACCTGCATCATTTTAGACTGACGCTCTCGAACGTGATCCATCTTGTCGGCCATTTCGGCTTCAAGAGTGCGGCTTTCCGCTTGCTGACCGGAAATTTTTTCTTCCAGGGAGCTGATTATTGCTTCTCTTTTGGCAAGAGCGGAAATACGTTCGTCAAGGCTGTTCTGCTCGACCTTAATAGCTTCGTCGATCTGGTCAATTTCGCTGTCAATGGCCTGAAGTGCGACGAGTTGGGTTAAGATTTCGTTCAAGGGGATTCTCCTATGCAAATGTTACGGGTGTTGATGATTTTTATCTATATAAACAAAAGGATGTTTCTCGCTGGCAGACTGCCTGACGCATATATTCCATCCTTCTGTCTCGTTTGCCTGTAGTAGTCTTTTGACCAGCAGAGCTACCGCTGGTTTTTCTGTTGCGTAATGAGTGCCATCAATGATGCAGAAATTGTTCTCCCTGGCCCATATGGCGATATTGTGTTTAATCTCGGCTGAAAGGTAGACGTCTGCACCTTGTTGCCGTGCAGCCGGTGCAAACTCAGAACCGGAACCGCCGCAGACAGCGACGGTTTTAATGGAGGCTGGTAATTTCCCAGCCATCTGGACAGTGTCCAGTTCAAGGACTGAAAAGAGACGGATAAGAAATTCTTCCGGGTTCAGCTCCTTCTCGTAGACACCAATGCGGCCAAGTCCTGTGGATTGGGCCCCGTTTGTGGATGCAACAAGAGGCCTGAGGTCGGTAAGTCCAAGGAGTTGGCCCAGGACATCACTCACACCTTCCCTGGCACTGTCGAAATTGGTGTGGCACCCGATTATCGCAAGGTCGTACCGTAGCGCCTTTTTCAGCAGTTGCCCTTCAGGAGTGCCCGTGTCAATTGCAGCGAGGGGCTTGAAAATGACCGGGTGGTGGGTGACAACGGTGTTGCAGCCATTGCTGATGGCTTCATCTATGAGCGCATTGGTTGCATCCAGTCCTGCGAGGACCCCTGTGACCTGCTGGTCCGGGTTGCCAATCAGCAATCCTACGTTGTCCCAGGATTCTGCAAGCTGAAAAGGTGCTTCTATTTCAAGGTTGTCAAGAATGTCTTTTACTCTTGCTGTCATGATATTGATTATCTAACTGCTATAAAACAAAAAAGGTACACTCCACTGGAATGTACCTTTAGCTCACTTCGCCCATTTAGACTTTTGTTGTCCAAATCGTAATGTATCGATCAGGGGTGTTATTCTTTCCCCTGGCTGTATGCGTAACAATAATCTTTTCAAGGAACTCTTGTTTTCAATTAACGGCTTTAATGGTGGTGGGCGCAGTAGGATTCGAACCTACGACCGATCGGTTATGAGCCGATGGCTCTACCAACTGAGCTATGCGCCCTTATCACACGAATAAACAGTTTATATAAAAACACTTGAGCGATAAAGTCAATGGGAAAAAGAAGTTTTTGGTAAGAAAAAAATAATGATAAGTCGAAATACTACGGTTTCTGGAGTGTTTTTTTGTTTAAATATCATGCAAATAAGATTTATTTTTTCAATCGCAGATGTGAGAGCTGCAGTATGTGGGCTCTGTGCTGAGCAGCAACGTGAATGTATGTTAATGATGCTGGATTATTGAGTGGTAAGGTATTACCTGTTATGTGAATTTTAATTGCAGAGTCGGGCGGGGTGGTTTTGTATTGGCAATAATTTCGGTTTTGATTAATTGAACGAACTGGTGAACGATTTTGATGTACACAAACCTTATTCTGTTTCTGGTCGCTATTTTCTTATTTAGTGTTGCAGGAACACCTGAATCCACAATGTTGTCCGCTTGGCAGGCAGGACTGCTGTATGTCTGTTTTCTCTATGGGTTCAGCAGGCTGTCAGGATATCTCTTTAATAGACAGGCAAGAGGCCGATCCAGTGGATATTTTAAGACAGAAAAGCAGCTGTCTATCCTAAGCCTTATCTTCTTTTCACTGACCGTCTATTTCTGTGACCCCAAGTACTACCTTTCCATGCTGCCTTTTGCTGGACCTTTTCCTGCTCTGGTTGGTTTTGGCGGTTTGGTTCTTTTTGTCATCTTTCTCATGATAATGTGGTCGAGAGGACGTAGCGCATATGAGGAGGTCTTTGCCAAAAAATACAGTATAACCTCTTTTGTCCTTTCAAACCTGAAGGCAAATCTTCCCATTGTTTTGCCCTGGATGGTCCTCTCCCTTTTGTATGATGTCATGGCCCTTCTTCCCGTTCCTGGGTTGCAGAAAATAATCAGTTCAAGTTGGGGAGATCTCCTGTTTTATGCTGTTTTTCTGGTTTTTATCGTCTCTTTTTTTCCGCCTCTGGTGAGATCATTATGGGGCTGTAGAAAGCTTCCTGAAGGGTATCTGAAAAACAAACTTGACGCTTTCTGCCAGACCCAGAATTTTAAAGCTGATTTTTATCTCTGGCCCCTTTTTGAAGGTCGGGTATTGACGGCCGCTGTAATGGGAATTGTACCCGGTTTGCGCTACATCCTGCTAACCCCTGCGCTCATTGAAACGATGACAATGACTGAGCTTGAGGCTATTCTTGCCCATGAGATCGGCCATGTGAAAAAACGTCATCTCCTGCTGTATATTTTTTTGATCGGGAGTTTCAGTTTACTAGTCGGTCTTCTGGCTGAACCCCTTATCCACTTGATACTGTCGTTTGGGTTTCTCAATAACCTGATAATTCAGGCAAATATCAAGGCCGAAACACTTGTCACTGTCGTTGGAGCCGTGCCGCTTCTTGCCGCAATGGTTTTATATTTTCGCTATATTTTCGGATATTTTATCCGCAATTTTGAAAGGCAGGCCGATCTTTTCAGTCTTCAGGCCGTAGGCAGTGGTGAGGCCCTCGTTTCCGCTTTTGAAAAGATTGCTGTCTTGGGTGGCAATATCCGGGAGCAGCCCAACTGGCATCACTTTGGCATAGGTGAGCGTATTGACTGTCTTGAAGCCGCCAGCAGGTCGCCCAAAATAATTCAGCAGCACGATCGCAAAGTCCGCAGGAGTCTGCTGTTTTTTGTAGCTGTTCTGCTGTTGACCTTTGTTGGTGTCCAGCAAATACCAACGGAGCTTCTGGCGCAAAGATTCGAAGCAAACTTTACGGAAGCAATTTTGATGCAGCGTGCAGCCCAGGAGCCGGACCAGGCTTTGTGGCAAAGGTTGATTGGTGATCTGATGCTCAATAAGAAAATGGAGGAAAAGGCTTTGGCTGCCTATGAAAAAGCATTCAGCCTTGATCCTGTAAATGCTGAAATAATGAACAACTTTGCCTGGTTGTTATTAACCAGTGAAAATCTGCAACTGCGCGATCCCTCAAGGGCATTGACCCTTGCAAGAGGAGCTGTGATCCTCCAGGAAAAAGGGTACATCCTTGATACACTTGCCACCGCCTACTGGGCTAATGATCTGGTGGAGGAAGCGGTGCAGACAGAAAGGCGGGCACTTGCCGTGGATCCGGGTAAGAGAAGATTTTATCAGGCGCAGATCCACAGGTTTTTAGCATCGAGCTACGGAGATTCACTCCATGGTGTGCCACAAGCAGAAATTGAGACAATGAATTGAGAGGATCCATGCCGCTTTTAGGAGCTCACGAATCGGTCGCAGGAGGTTTGTACCGTGCCTTTGATCGGATTGAAAAGGTAGGGGGAGAATCCTTGCAGATTTTCACCCGTAACCAACGCCAATGGAACCCGGCCCCGCTGACGGATGAAGAGATTAGTTTATTCAAAGAAGCCCACGGAAAAAGCGGCTACATACCCGTTGCCTCCCATGCTTCATACCTTGTAAATCTTGCTACAAATAAAAAAGAGTTACTGGAAAAGTCCATAGCAAGTCTTGTTCTGGAATTTGAGAGATGTCATGGGCTTGGTATTCCCTATGTTGTTATGCATCCCGGTTCCCATGGTGGGGACGGGATTGAGGCAGGACTGAGCCGTTTTGTCGCGGGCCTGGATCGTGTGTATGAGAACAGTGGTCGGGCCGTAACCTTGCTTCTTGAGACCACAGCGGGGCAGGGGACAGGCCTGGGGAGTCGTTTTGAAGAGATATCCTACATCATAGAACACTCTGAATTTTCAAGATATCTTGGAGTATGTGTTGATACTTGCCATATCTTTGCAGCGGGCTATGAGTTGCGGGATGCGGTTGGATATGCTCGGACGATGACCGAGCTCGATGAAAGTGTCGGCCTGCATCGGGTCAAATTTTTCCATCTCAATGATTCCAAAAAAGGACTTGGCTCAAGGGTGGACCGCCATGAACATATCGGCCATGGTGCCATTGGACTTGAAGGATTTAAAAATCTCCTGACAGATCAGAGATTCAATGACCTTCCTATGACTCTGGAAACCCCGAAAAGTGATTCTCTGATCGAAGATATTGAAAATTTACAAACACTTCGATCTCTTTTATAGTATTCTGTCAGGAGCTGGGCATTTTTATGGCTCCCTGATAGGCCAGGTAGATTCGCTGTCCGATGGATTTGCCTGGTACGATACTAAATAACTATGAATGACAGTTGCAAAATCTGGGTGATTATCCTGCCAGTCGTGTCTGTGGTAATTCCCTGAAATAAAATGTGTTTTTATGCAGATAGCTGCTGAATGTTTCAGCTCGTGCTGTGAGCCCTAAGGTGGTTGTATGAAGTTTTTAAATAGCGATGCGCTGCTCGATGTTCTCGTGAAGTATAAGGTGATCACCCCAGATCAGAGTCAATTCGTGATCCAGGAAAAGGGTAAGCAGCGCCTGAAACTGCAGAGGCAGGCGACAAAAGACGGCAGCAGTGATCCCAGTTACCCTGACATGGTTGATATCGTTGTTGCTTTTAATCTGATAATGGCACATAAAAAGCAGCGATTGGTCGATGAAGAACTGATCATGCGGGCTGTTGCCAAGGAAAAGGGGCTTCCCTTTAAAAAGCTTGATCCACTTGATCTTGATATGGAAGTGGTCACCAAGACAATCCCCCGCAACTTTGCCATCAAGCAGTTGATTCTGCCCTTCAAGGTTGAAGAAGGTGTTCTTGATGTTGCTATATATCATCCTGATAACCAGGTCGCTCTTGCTGATATCGAGCACGCCAATCAGACAAAAGTCAGAGCTCATATCGCGACCAAGTCTGATATACAAAGAATTATTGCCGAATTTTTTGGTTTTCAGAAATCAATCAGCGCAGCAGAGGATCAGTTTGGTGTCGCGCAGGGTGCATCCGCTCCTATTGATATTGGAAATCTGGAGAGGTATGTCAAAATCTCATCATCAAAAGAGATCACCTCCTCGGACCAGCATATTAAATCGGCGGTAAATCATATTTTCCACTACGCCCTTGAGCAGAGGGCGAGTGATATTCATATAGAGCCAAAAAGAAGTGCCACTGTTGTTCGGTTCAGAATAGATGGCAGTCTGCATACCATTTATAATCTTCCCAAAGCTGTCCATTCTGCACTCATCTCCAGAATTAAATTTCTCGCCCGTCTTGATATCGCCGAAAAACGCCGCCCCCAGGATGGCCGGATAAAAGTAGGAGAAAAGGGTGGACGTGATGTGGAGATCCGTGTTTCCACTGTCCCTGTCTCTTTTGGAGAAAAGATAGTGCTTCGTATTCTGGACTCGGAGATGATCTTTCAAAAGGTTGAAAATCTTGGCTTTTCTCTGCGGGATATGGAGGTATACAAAACATTTATTGCCTCTCCCCATGGAATTATTCTGGTGACAGGACCCACAGGGAGTGGTAAATCAACGACTCTTTATTCGACCTTAAAAGAGATTGCAACGCCTGAGAAAAATATAGTAACGGTAGAAGACCCCGTTGAGATGGTGCATGAAGAGTTTAACCAGATCTCGGTTCAGCCGCTCATTGATATCACCTTCTCCTCGATTTTACGAAACATCCTTCGTCAGGATCCGGATATTCTGATGATAGGTGAGATTCGGGACCATGAGACGGCGGCCCATGCGGTACAGGCGGCGATGACGGGCCACCTGGTTTTTTCTACCCTGCACACCAATGACGCGACATCAACTATTGCACGTCTTCGGGATCTTGGATTGCAGCCTTTCATGATCGCGTCCACGATTTTAGGTTGTATGGCCCAGAGGCTGGTGAAGACCATTTGTCCTGCCTGCTCGGAAAAGTTCACGGTGGAAGGTGATGAGCTGAAAAAACTCGGATTTCCAGTGGTGGAGAAAGGGCCGATCACCTTGAGTAGAGGTAAGGGGTGTCGTGAATGCAGGGGGACCGGTTATAAGGGCAGATGTGGAATCTTCGAAGTATTTCCATTTTCTTCCCAGATTAAAAGAATGATTGTCGACAATTCCCACTCTCTTGAGATACGACAGATTGCAATACGGGAAGGAATGACTACATTACGCGAGGATGCCTGGGATAAGGTAAAACTTGGTATTACAACCTATCAGGAGGCGTTGCGGGTGACTTCGGATTCATAGGTCACGTAATATACTGAAAAAGTAGAGTGAATTGTTGATGGGGATTAAAATAGTAGCAAAAAACAAGAAGGCTTATCACGAATACCATATCGATGCCACCTATGAGGCCGGGATGGTACTTTCCGGGCCTGAGGTGAAGTCACTGAGAGCTGGCAAGGCAAATATTCGTGATGGATATGTGAAGATTGACGAAAAAGGTGAGGCCTATATGTACAATGTGCATATTTCACTCTACACATTTGCAACCCACAATCCTAATGAACCGCTCAGATCACGAAAATTGCTTCTTCATCAGAGAGAAATAAAGAAACTAATCGGCAAGCTGAAAGAAAAAGGCCTTGCTCTGATTCCACTCAAGATATACTTTATAGAAAATGGCAAGGCTAAGGTAGAACTCGGCCTTGCCCGTGGTAAAAGGCAGTACGATAAACGCGCAACGCTCAAAGAACAACAGACGAATCGTGAGATTCAGCGGGCAATGCGCCATGATAGATAAGGCACATGTAGTTCAAAATATAATTCAACAATCCCATAAAAGTTAAGGGGGCGAAACGGATTCGACAGGGATGTGTAAGCTCATCGTTGCATGCCGAGTTTCTATCCACTCGTAAAACCGATAGAACATAAATATAATCGCAGACGATTATAACTACGCAGTAGCAGCTTAATACCTGTCATACTGCCGTTCCACCAGTCTTCGCCCGTAAGGCTGGGTTTGGAGCGTCGACTCAACGGGCTGGTCGCTTGACGGTTGGCTGTCTTTCAAGGGACGAGATCTTACAGACTAGTTTTTAGAAATCTATGTTCCGACTGAGTTCTAAAAGCGAAAATTAAAGTACGGAACTAAGCATGTAGATACGGGAGGGGAGCATTTTTGGACGCGGGTTCGACTCCCGCCGCCTCCACCAAGTATTTGAAATCATTGCATAAATTATGATTTCAGAGCATTGGAACCTATCTTTATCCACTCACATTATCCACACGATAATGAACGAGGAGGTTATAAAGATGGGTTTTTCTGTTTCTAGTCCAACGTACATGTACCAGAGTCCTTCTGGGTACATCTTCAGAATACGTATACCAAATGATTTGAAAGCAGTTGTCGGTAAAGGTGAATTCAGATATTCCCTTCGTACAGGGATTTCAAGAATAGCCAAGCATCGAGCAAATTCCATTGCTGCTTATCTTCGCCAGTTATTCATGGATGTTCGTATCAATGTTGCCTTATTTACAAAAGAAAAAATTCAAAATTTGGCGAAAGAGTATATTTGTAAGATTTTGGCAAATGATGAATGCCGCAGGTTCCAACATGCTAAAATTCCAGATACAAAAACAGCCAACAAAGAAGTAGCATCTGAAGCAGATGAAATTATGATGCAAGTAGATCAACTTAATAATTCTATGGGTGATTTTGACTCAAATAGTCTCTTACGTAATGGAAGAGTTCAAGATATCTTGCGAAAGGTTAAGATCTTTTTGGGAGGAGTAGCAGGTTGCAATGAATTGGTAGAAAAAGGATTAAATTTATCTTCACCGAAGGAACCTCGACAGGCTGTTCAAGGTCTTTCGGGTAGTCTCAAGTCTGGCAAAAATAGTGTTTTTACGACAGTGCAGAAGAGTTATATCCTAGAAGTCGAGAAAGGAAGTAACTGGACAGAAAAAACAAAAGCTGAGAATCTTTCAATATTTGCCTTGTTTATGAGAGTTGTGGGTGATTTGCCTGTGGAGCAAGTTGATAGAAAGGTAATGACAGAATATAAATCCACACTGATGCAGTTGCCTCCGAATCTGAACAAGGGATCGAAGTATGAAGGAAAGACTGTCGCAGAGATCATCGGTACTCAGCCTGAGAAGACTATTACTGCCAATACTATCAATAAATATATCAGGCGATTGAGCGGATTGTTTAACTATGCTGTTCGCAATGGATACATGCAATCCAATCCAGCAGAAGGGCTTCAGATAAAAAGGCAGAAGAGAGCGGATCAGGAACGGCAAGAGTATACAGGTGAAGATCTGCAGAATCTATTTGGCTCACAGGAATATATGGAAGGTAAGCATAGACACTCTTATGCTTACTGGACTCCATTAATCGCACTGTACAGTGGTTGTCGCCTTGAAGAGATCTGCCAGCTTCACCTTGAAGATATCAGGCAGGAGCAGGGAGTGTGGGTCTTTGATATCAATGACAAGGGTGAGAAACGTCTGAAAAACCGATCAAGTGAGCGTTTGATTCCAATTCATCCCCATTTGGTTGAGTTAGGGATTTTGGAACATGTAAATAGTTTAGTAGATAAAGGGGAAGGGCGGCTATTTCCTGAGTTGCAGAAAAGGAGAGATGGCTATGGTCAGACGGTTAGTAAATGGTTCCAGAGGTACAAAAAACGATGTGGAATCAAAGGTTGTAAGACATTCCATTCATTCAGGCATACCTTTATAACCCACCTGAAACACAAACAGGTTGACCCATATATGATTCATGAGATTGATGGTCATGCTGTAGATTCAGAAACTATGGGACGGTATGGAAAGCGTTACACTCCTGCAATATTGTTGGAGAACGCTATATCTTTAATCAACTACGACATTAATGTGCATATGCTCACTAGGTGAAGTGTTGATATGGAAAAGAAATATATTTCTATTGTCTTATTGGAAACGCCTTCTGCTAGGGTGTTGTAGAGGAGTGCTATAGATAGCTAATAAGGGCTTGAGATAATAAGGTGGCCTTCCTCAGGAGCTTCTATGTTTTGGTCTAATTTCGAGCCCAAAATATCTCAGAAATCAGAACCATGATACATCCGAGAATTTTGCACCACCCTCTTCACCCATTTTTTTTGCTACACAGAACAGACGGCCCTTTTGTAGAAAGAGCCTAAAATTTTGCTAGAAAATCAATCGAATTGCTAAAATGGAGGACTAAATGGTCAATTTTGGTGGTGGAATAACTCTATCTTTGTATAGTAGATCCAACACATAAGCATCTCTGCTCCTCAAATTATTTATCAATAAGGATTGATCTGCCACTATGAATAAAAACAACCTCCTTTCCAGGGCTGACACCAACTTAATGACCATAGAGTCAGAGGAGCAGAAAGCAGACGATAATATCAAATCTCTGCCAATTATTGAAAAACAACCTGATAATGTTCTTGTCGAAGAAGCTCGTTCGAAATTACAAGGAATTTTTGTTTCTCATTATCAGGAAGCTCTTCAAAACGCTTTGTTAGATGCGGGAATGTATATTATCGAGAAATTTTACAATAATGATTATGAGCTTGCCCGCCAGAATAAACCTCAAAAAGAACTCTCTTATGTACAACTGGTTGAACTCCTCAATGATCAGAATGAAAATTCGCCCAAAAAGTCCTGGCTATATAACGCAGTTAATTTAGCAGTACAAGAGCAGCAGTTTCCCACTTTCCATGCGCTTGGAAAACTTAACACAACACATAAACTCCTACTCTTGACCGTGCGTGATTCGACTCTAAAGCAAAGTCTGGCTGAAGAAACGGAGAAGTATGAGTATTCAACTCGTCAACTTGCCAAACGGATTCAAGAATCAAAAAAACAGCGAGGCAAAACGATTTTCTCCTATCTTTCTAAACCAGAAGAGTTGTTTTCTGGATCCAATAACCACCTTTTCTCCAGTGATACGCTTAAGAAATTCAACCTGAAAAAAATCGAAGCATTAAGAGAAAAATTAAATATAAAAGTTCAAGAAATACAGTCGGTTATTATGAAACAAAAACAACTCGAAAAACAGTATGAAAAATTACTTAAAACTGTTGATAGAGTAGAACAAGAGAAACAATGTCTATCATCCCCAGATGAGGAAACATTACAAAAAGCAGAGTGAATTTTGACCTTCTGTCGGATTGAGGGAAATTCAATTTACAAATAGAGAAATCTGTCCTATGCACCACCCATGTTTTCAAGAGTGCTTTTAGCACTAGATTTAATCAGTATAAAGATAGATGCACATTGGATAGCTCTTGAAGCAGGATAGTATCATAATAATTGTTGGTATTGAGCAAGCTAAGAAAGCTGGGTTGGATCAGTGGCCACAATAATGTCCTATTCAGGCGATGCATTAAATATTTCAATTAATAAATTTATATGCATTCTGAAATAAGATAATCTATTGATAGTTCTATCTGGAAGGGTATTGTAGTATATTTAAGTCATATGTCAGCATCAATAAATGACCTTGAATGAGGCTATTGCATAAGAATATTATATATTACCGAGGAAAATTCGTTGTGAGCAATATTTTTGACAGACGCCTTTGGGGTAATGAGGCTGCAGATGATGAAAATCCTGAAGTCTTGAATTCATACTTTTTGTCAAATGTCGATTTTGAACCATTCTTTTCCCATAGTGAAAGCCTTATGATAACTAGAGCCAGGAAGGGAATGGGAAAATCAGCTCTTATTAATGAATTTGCATACAGGTTATCCAAAAGTAAGCATAATATTGTTATAAACATCAAAGGTTCTGATCTAATTGCTCAACAACCAGTTAATTACTTGACACCAGACGAACATATACATGATTGGATGCAAAGAATATGTCTTGTTATTAACCGAGAAATAGGAAGTCGAATTGATTTTGCTTTTAATGATGATGAAATTCTGTTGGTAGAATCATCTGAGATTGCAGGATACAAGAGAAGAAATTTGTTCGGCAGTCTGCTATCAAGGTTAAAGTTAAAAATCCCTAGTGCTGAACTAATAAGTCCAAAACTTCAAGAGGATATCAAAATTCTTGAACGTATAACAAGTTCTGAAAAATTTAACATTTGGCTACTGGTTGATGATATCGATGCAACATTCATCAATACAGAACAAGAACGTCTCAGGCTTTCAACTTTTTTTTCAACTTGCAGAGAAATTGCTTCATCTTACAAGGGGGTAAAAATTAGGACTACCATTCGAACTGATGTTTGGGCATCAATCAGAAAAGATGATGAATCTCTCGATAAAGCGGAGCAATACACGATTGATTTAACATGGACCAAAACAGATATAGGGAAATTATTATCAAGAAGAATACACAGTTTTGAAAAAAGAGTAGGCGACCTCAAACCGTTAACAGGTAATGCACTACAAAAATATCTATTAGCAATGTCTGAATTAACCATTAGTAGACCATTATGGGAAAAGCAGTTAGACAAAGTATTTTGGCATGTATACCCATGGGGAACTGGTTACAGACCCCCATCTTCTCTTATACACATGTTGGGGGCAGGTAGACCTCGTTGGGTCTTACAATTATGTAGAATGGCGGCACAAAGTGGAAAAAGTAATGCGGCTAAAAGAATTACTATCGGTATGATGACACAAGTACTCCCAAAATATTCTTCCATAAGGTTAGATGATATTTGTCGTGAACATAACCATCAATGTCCAAACTTGCCTGAAATGATTAATTTATTTTCAAATAATAATTCAAGCTATACGACAGAGGAACTGTTAGCACATATTGATGTAGCTCTACAAAAGGGACTCAGAGTTACTATAGATGGTACTGACCGATATACTCCTTTAGAATTAGCTCGTTTCTTATTCCAAGTTAATTTTTACCAAGCACAACGTCCTTCTGAAAACGAAAACCAATATTATACTTTTGATGAAAAACCAGAACTTCTCAAATATGAATCAAATCCTGATGATGGAATGCAATGGACAATACACCCAGCTTTTCGAGCTGCACTTAATATAAAACATGTTGTAAACTAAATATATTAAAGTTAAAAAATTGACATATGCACAGTAATTACATAGCGTCACAGTTAATGATTTAACGCTTCAAGCGTTAAGCGGACAGTGAAGGGTGTATCTCATTGAAGAGCACCTGGAGGCCAGCATTCATAAAAAATGTTGGTTCATTACATAACCAATACTACCGAAACGGTACTTTGGTGGCCAGTATCCGAAATGGACTGGTTCCCGTTATCTGGCAATGAGCCAAGGCGG
This sequence comes from Desulforhopalus sp. IMCC35007, assembly GCF_005116575.1. Lineage (GTDB taxonomy): Bacteria > Desulfobacterota > Desulfobulbia > Desulfobulbales > Desulfocapsaceae > Desulforhopalus_A. The sequence goes on from NZ_SWCN01000016.1 coordinate 142,332, forward strand.
GCTTCAACGAAACAGAAGCCTACCTATGTCTTATGCCATCAGAAAAAGTAGGCTTCAAAAAGAAATAGGAAGTCTACTTGCCATATACGAATTACCTCACCAAGTGGACTTCCGTAAACCTTTATGGAGTCCATACATGTCATGCAATTTCACTAAACAACGCCTAGCGGCATTCAAAAAACAATCAGGCCAATGCTATTACTGCGGTAGCACTATGTGGTTAAAGAACCAGAAAGAATATGCTATTGAGCGTGGTATATCTGAGTCTGAGGCTTCAAGGTTTCAATGTACTGCGGAACATCTTGTGGCACGATGTGACGGAGGAAAAAACTCCTATCGTAACATTGTTGCTGCTTGTCACTTCTGCAATACCAAGCGTCACCAAAGGAAAAAGCCGCTTGGTCCACCAAGATACAAAGAGCATATCCGAAAGCGGTTACAGCAAGGAAAATGGCATCCTAGAAAGTTAAGAGACTCATCTTCTCCACAGTGTTCATAAGACAGAAGAGTTATGGAAGGATCTATGTCTTATTGGAACAGACTTCTATACCATTAAAAGGTTGTTGAGAAACCACACATATGATGTAACTATCAAGTATTACATAACGTTCGAGACAAAGTAAAACCTATTGAAATTCAAAGAGCAACTTAGTAGGGTGGCTTGTCAGAAGCGTACTACTGCCTGACTCCGACAGGACAGGTAAAATTGCTCGTGTTACCTTGTGCTTGATGATTACGCTGCGGTTGTCACATTAGGGCGATTCCTTTATCCGTACGGTGTGGCTCTAAAGGATCTTAAGGAAACGATATCAATGCTATCGGTGTATTTTTCCGTATCGGTAAAGGAAAGAATATGCATATTGATGGAGGGAAAATCATATGGATAATTGTAAAAAGAACAAAAATATTGAAAAGGTGCGTATAGATACAATTGAGCAACTTTTCACCTTTTTTGATGATGTCGGAATTCCCAATCCTTTTAGTGATCAACATGCCAATATGAAACAGAAAGCTCTTGAATCTCTAAGAGAAAGTGAGAATCCTGAAGATTGTTTAATCTTTCTTGGAAGTGAAGATCGCATGGAATTCTTTTTAGAATTTATAGACGATTTCAAAAAAAGAGGTGTTTATGAGATAGGTCTATTTATGGTTATAAATGGGATGAATATGAATTTTATCTCATGCGTTTATCCTGCCAAGGTTTTATTGGACTTACTTAAAGATGCAGACCAAGAAAAACTGCAACGCTGTGGTGATAGATTGCCCTTTGCTGATTCCATCGAAGTGTATAGGGGTGTAATTAATGATAATGACAAGAGTAGCATAAACAGATGCTCGTGGACCTTAAATAAAAATGTAGCGGCATGGTTTGCTGTTGAAAGCAGTAGGAATGATAGGGGTAAAAATGATAAGCCTGCAGTATATAAACGCATAGCATCCCCTGAAGCTATTTTTTACTACAACAACGAGAGGAAAGAGCAAGAAGTTGTGCTTGATCCTAATAAGTGCGGTCCAGCAATAAAATTATCTAACATGCCAAAACCTATTAATTGATCAAATTTCAATCAATGAAATTCTCCTCCATTCTTCTCTTGTATCAACGAGGATAGAAAGATTGGTATAGATAAGGAAAAGGCATATAGCCCCTTACTTATGATTTTCATCTTCACTTCGTGAAGATTCATATCATGCAGAAGTGGCTATGATGCACTTTCCTTTCCTTTTCGAATAGCACCGAATATCATTATCAAGATAAAGCAATTAATGCCTTCAGCTTTTACTGCAGAAGAATATGCTTTGGGGGATTTTTAATAAGAAAATAAAGATTCTCATTTGGCCTACGCCACATTCCAATCTTTAAAAAAAATAATACTACTATACCCACCTGTTGACAGTATTATCTACTATAGATATAAGTATTTTATCTATATATATTGGTAGGTTGTTGAGAAAAAAAGGAGGGGAGAAGTAATATATAGCACGATCTTTATGGTGTAAATATATAGCACGATCTTTGATTTGTCCGAATTTCATGCTAGAAGCATGTGATGTCGTCTTGTATCTATATAGCACGATTATTTTCAAAATAATTATGACTTTTTGTCAACATATTCTATAGATGACATAGTCACAACCTTTGCCTTTAAAATCATGCGGAAGTGCTAATAATAGTATTATAAATTGACCGACTAAATCGCTGTGTGCTTTACTTTTCAGAGTAAGAGTGTCCTTTGTGGCAAAGTTTAAAATGAGTTTAGAGGCGATTCTGGGGCTTTTCTGCAGAAACAAATGATGTTGTCTTCCTCCAGAAAACCATAATGTAATAACATTAGAAATGTCATGTTTTAATCGTCTACTTGATACTCAATGGTGGCCTTTTGACTACCTCAAAATATGCTTCATACATCGTATCTCTGAGTAAGTTCTCATCATCTTTCAACACTCTAAAAGAGTCATGGATACAGAAGATCGGTTTTCCTGCTGCCACAAACTTGTTAATTATCTTCGTAGCAATTTTCGCTTCTGTATTTTGTAGTTCAAGTGAGATAAGGTCATCTTCTCGGAATAATTTTTCCTCAAACAGAGGAAAATATTTACAGAATCTTTCAACAGCAACATCAGCCGCTTTTTTTATATCATCCTTGGTAAACTCATCAGGATAAAATTTTTCTACGAGGTAACCATCTTCATCAAGATTGCCTTCTTCTGCATCTTTATACTTTCGAGATAGTGCTTGCTTAAGCCCTTGTTGTGACTTGGCTCCAAGCATAATAACTACGATTTGCTTAAATAAATCTCGATGTGTTTCGTTATATCCTGGCATGGTGGAATATATATCAAAGCCTTCTGGGAGTTTAACTCCACAATTGGCAGCAAGTATTGATGGTAAACAACAACCGTAATCAAGTTCTACAGTTGCGTTCCCATTTATCAGCATGGTTTTTCGGTTTTCCTTCCATATTCTGGCCACTTTGGAGTAATAACGGCCACCACGAGTGAGTCCGTAATTATGATCTTTGTTAAAGATTCTTCTGGGAAGGTCATTGAGTTCTAGGGTTTTACCAGTCTCGATATCTGTGCATGTTGCGTTGAACCTGGAAAGGAGAATCCTATATGCTTCTAGGTCTTTGATCATCGGAACCAAGAGTACTTGTTCTTCTGGGGTAAAGTGTTTGCGTTCCTTGCGTATCCTGATTTTTGGGACACGCTTAACAGTTCCATCATCGTTTTTGTGGTTGATAAATATTTCGTCTTCAACTTTCTCTTGACGAATGATGATATCATCTTCTATGTCATTGAATTTAGAAAATTGCTTGAGTCCTTTCTCTGTTAGGAAAATTCTGGATTTCTTCCATTTTCCATTTTCTTCTTTGTATTGTTCCAATTCCATCTCACCCCAAAGTTCTCTTATCGCTTTTCTTTCTTTGTTGCTGGGTGCTTTATCGAGGTTGATGAAACCCCTTTTTTCGTCTGCAAGGTAATAAATTACTCTTTGTTCCATAGCTGGGCTTCTTGCTCCAGCAGGAAATTGCTTGTCGAAGGAGTCTACAATCGTTATTTTTTCTCTATTTTTTATAAGGTTACAAACAACTATTTCTGTGGATGTTTTCGCCTTTAGAATGTCTTTTTCTGCTATTTGTTTTTTAAGGGCTGGATTTACAGTCTTGTCAAAGACTAGTCCGTAGAGTAATTCTATTTTTTCCGTGGTGAAAGTGTCATCTGCTTTAAGATTTTCATTTATCCATTCTGCTTCCATATTTACTAATCTCCTTAGATTGCAGGAGACATTAATATACTAAAACGAGTTGAACTTTCTGTTGTAAAAAGCTGAACATATGTTATAATATTAATATCTTCAAGGTTGTTAAGTTGTCGTTTTTTTAGCTCCAGCATTCCAAGTGCTGGGGCTTTTTTATTTCAAATATTATGCTTTTAAAAAACTCCAATCTGATAGATTTTTCATATGTTTTCTGCATAATCTGTAACTTTTCATGAAATTGGCTTGATCTTGTACAGTCTCAATTTTTCGATTAATGATGTCCTTTAATACAGATTTAAGCTCACTTGTGTTTGGCTCATAGCCATTTGCCAATTTTTCTATAACGTGCTGCACTGAGTACTCAGAGAGGATTTGTGGTCCTCCAGTGTTGCCATCTGCATAAAATTTAAAATAGTCAGGGCTGTCATGTTTAGCCATCATGACAACAGATTCAGGTGAAAGCTCATTTCCCTCCATGTCTTTGAATGTTGTCTTCTCTAGAAATTCATCCCACTCTGGGTTAAAGCGGTTAATAATATCTGTAGCACTTTCATGGCTTGCACCATTGCTTTCAAGTAGCTGCTTTAGGTTTGCAATCCCTTTGGCTATTTCTTCACTGTTATTAGTAGTCTCAATTCCATTTTTCATTATCTATATCTCCTTTAAGTTTAATGCTTTGCAGCATTACTTGCGCCAATTTTAGCTTGATAGAGAGCTTTCTAAGCAGTTCCTTGTCCTGATCATTTGGTTCCACGATTCCGTTGCAGATTCTGCTTAGTTTGGATTGGTCCCATTTCAGATATTCGCATATACGTCCTTGGTGAAGCATATAGAACGCATCTCTCCATTCATTGCTCATCGTGTTCTTTTTGAACCTTTCGTATAGTTCAATAGAGGTACGAATTTCTTTTTCATGCAGTATTAAGTTATCCATTTCAATCTCCTGAGATTATTCCCTATGGGATTTATTATTTTGCAGAGCAATTTGCTCCAAGCCTATTTCTTATTATCCTAGACTTGGTTGTTTTTTGCAATATAAGGTTCAAGTGATATTGCATAATATCAGTATATTAGGTGGTTTTTGCTATGCTCTTATTTCGTTTGAATTGTAAGGGGAGAATGTAGGGAGTTGGAAGACACTTTTGCAGAGTGATTTGCTACAACGCATCAAGATCAGTACCCAGTGTCAAAAAGGTATACCATTATGACATGTTAAAAAGTGGTGTCAAAAAGGTCCGTATGTGTTTTATTGACATATATTTTAATAAGGTCTTAGAGGTTATTGACAATAAGTCTGGAACAAAAGGAGAGGCAATGACTGTATTTTCATATGCAAGGGTTAGTACACTTGATCAGAAGACAGACCTGCAAGAGAATGCACTGAAAGGGAAGTACCCTGATGCAAAATACAGTGAGGAAAAAGCATCAGGTACATCAATGAGCAATCGGGAAACACTTAACTACATTCTTCATTTCATAGGTGTAGGCGATAAGCTGGTTGTTTGGAAACTGGACCGATTAGCAAGAGACATGCATGATCTCACGAAAATTGTGAAGCTCCTTGATGAGAAAGGAGCCAGCCTTGAGATTTTAGACCAGAGCATAGACACCAGTACAGCATCAGGTAAGGCATTCTTGCAGATGCTCGGTGTGTTCGCTGAGTTTGAAACTAATCTACGGGCAGAGCGACAAGTAGCTGGTATTGCAGCAGCAAGGGCAAGAGGCAAGCATCTGGGTAGACCCATAAAGCTAACCGATGATCAGAAGGAAGAGATACAGAAGAGAATTGCCGCTGGAGAGAAGCCACCTGACTTGTCAAAAGAGTTTAACGTTTCGAGAGGTACAATCTACAATGTCATTAAAGAATAGTCTTTTTTGTTTTGAAAAATGGTTGGAATCCAAATAATAAAAAAGATTGTCCAAACCCATACACGACCAAAGCTCGTAACGTCAAAAGAGAAAAAAACTAACTGTTATGTGATTTTTGATCATCTGAGAACGTTGGACGAAAGTCTATTTTTGGTATCTCGGGGCCAGCACTTTGGCTGATCTTTAGGCTTTTACTTTCTTTGGTAAATGTTTTTCCAACTATAAAATCATCACTTTTTAGATCATCACTTATACTTTTTGTACCTATGATAAGTTGACATGATACTTCAGAATTATTTAGCTTTTGTTTGACTATAGATTGAAAATTTCTTGATCGTGCGTCCTCCATTCCACCATTTTCTATTCCATCTAAAATCATGAAACGTGGTAAGCGGACGTATTTTTTTTCTAATGATGCTAGAAGCAATGAAACGTGAAAGGCATTATTTAAATATACAGTGCCACTCTCTGAAAAGGCTACTTTGCCATTCACAGATATAGAGTTGGATGCAAAGTCATATTCTATGGTGTGAGCGTTGTGAAATTCTTTTTCAGAACCAATGTCGTCCTTGAGTATGTCGATAAGATGTTGTGAAATTACACTTTTTATCTCAGGTTCTCGGTTCCTGAATTGTCCGCTTTTGATTTTTATGAGATCTTCAAGCCTATTGACTTCAGCTTGGTGAAAGTCTCGTGACACCGTGAGTTTATTTATAGAATCACTTAATCCTGCAATTTTGTCTAAGCTTGCAAGCTTCTCCTCTATCTCTCCAATTTCATGGTATAGTTCATATAGCTGACTGTCATCCGTGGTGTTCAGAGAGGATATTGTGGAAGCAACCTTATTTACATTTTTTCGGAACAGAGTTCTGTGCTGCTTCCTTTCGTCGATCAATTTTTCTAGGTTTTGTTCCTTCTTTTTGATGAGTCTTGATGATTCATTAAGTTGTATTGAAAGTTCATTTTTCATTCTGGTTAAATTAACATTGTCACCACTACTATCTTGCTTGGTTTGTGTGCCACACAAGTGGCAAAATTTGTCATCATAAATTTCTATTTGTTTGTAGCAGCTTGGACAGATTTTGAATTTAATAACATTGACAATCTTGCCAATTTTAATTGAATCGTCTAGCGCATTTATTTTATCTTCAAGTTCACCTATGAAATCAGTAGAGTCCTCAATCTCATATTTTAATGATTGAATGTTGGATTCACATTCTAAAAGTATCTCTTTGGTTTTAACTACTGTTTGAGCGTAATTCTCTGTGATGTTTTTTTCCTGAACATATGACAGTACAGCATTGTCTTGCATGTCTTGAATTTTAGCTTTTAATTCCGAGATCTTGGCTGTATGGGCATTTTTTATATCATCTATGTTCCCAAGGTCTTTCGCGTATGGTGTTTTACCTATAAATGAAAGGATAGCTTTAAGCTCAATTACTACTTTATCTAGAATTTTATTTTCAGCTATTAAGGCAATTCGAGCGTCATACAATTCATTGTCATAGAGACCAAGTAGGTAATTTCCAATTGATTCTCTTTTAAAGGCAGAATCAAAGGACTCCAGGTTGAATATGTTTGATGAAGGATTTGATTGATCACTGTATATCAACCGCAGAATTTGATGAATTGTTATGTTGTTGTTATTCGCATCAGCCTTGGCTTCAGGTATTCCCATAAAAGAGAAAAGCTTTTGAGAGAAGCTTTCTCTAGACGTGCTAATGGAATATGGATAGTTGTTCCATTGTTCTGCTGTCGCCAGTAATGCACTATCTAACGGCAAGAAGCAGATGTCCATAGATTGTTTGTCAGAGTGTGAAACATGCCTTTTCAAGGTGATGTTTTCACCATTTAGTTGTGCTAACCTAAAATTGATCAGTAAATGGGTGTTGTGCTAACCGAAAATTGACCACCTTAAGCAAGGCCTCTGCTATGATGATTTGCAAAAATCATTAAAGGGGGCAAGGAGTTGCTAAACG
>NZ_SWCN01000076.1 GCF_005116575.1 Desulforhopalus sp. IMCC35007
AAATAAAGTTCAATTTCAAAAAGGTTTAAGTGTAGGAGCATTTCTTTCAATGTACGGTACAGAGAAACAATGTTACGAAGCTCTTTTTCGTATACGATGGCCAGAAGGATACATCTGTCCTGAATGTGGTCACCGTGGCTACTGTTATATCGAAAAACGCAAAGTATATCAGTGTAATCAGTGCCATACACAGCGCTCTGTGATCAGCAATACAATCTTTGCTTCTACTAAACTACCTCTAACAATTTGGTTTCTTGCGATTTTCTTTATAACACAATCAAAGGATGGTATTTCTTCGCTAAAGCTTGCACGACTCCTTGGTATTTCAGCAAATGCTGCTTTGCGCATAAAGCATAAATTACAACAAACGATGAAGGAACGAGACGATCTCCTCCCTCTTGGAGGATTAATCCTAATCGATGATGCATACTGTGGTGGCAAAAAACACGGTGGCAAACGAGGTCGTGGTGCATCTGGTAAAACGCCTTTTGTTGCCGCTATCCAGCTTTCAAAGGAAAAACATCCTATGTTTATTAAATTCAACAAAGTTTCTGGATTTACCAAAACAGAAATTGCTGCATGGGCTTCTAAACATATACTCCCTAAGAGTTACACTGTTTCTGATGGCCTGAATTGTTTTACAGCAATCGAAGATGCAAAATCGTATAATCTGTCAATAGCAGCAAACAAGAACACAGATTTATATCGAAAAATATTCAAATGGCTCAATACCGTTATGGGTAATGTTAAAACCGCTATCCGCGGTGTATATCATGCTATAAGCGATAGACATGTTCCTCGGTATTTGGCAGAATATTGTTATCGCTTTAACCGTAGATTTAAGTTGGCAGATATGGTTGCTTCCCTCCTCAAATACTGTTTAAAAACTCCACCGATGCCATACCGACTGTTGAAAATGGCTGAAGTTCGGTGGTAATCAGA